>NZ_JAOCNE010000016.1:0-421903 GCF_056172735.1 Streptomyces sp. R818 | reverse complement strand
GCTTCAGGGCCGCTCGCAGCGCCTTGCTGTGTTCGTCGCGTTCGAGGAGCACCTTGGCGCGCAGGTCCTCGCTGGCCTCGTTGCTGAGGAAGGCCCGGCCGAGGTAGCGGTTGCCGCGGAAGGCGTACAAGTCGATCTCGTGGGTGTGGTGCGGCATCCACCGCACCCGCACCTCCAGCCCGATCCGGCCCACCCCGTTCTTCGGCATGTAGGCGCGGCCCGCGAACTCCACCCCGTGACTGGTGATCTTGTGGACCTTGTGGTCGCTCTCCAACATGAAGGCGCGCAGCTCGCACGCGTTCGGTTCGGGCCGGATCTCGGTGGGATCTCTCTGCCAGGCTTCAAACGGCGTCATCTTGGTGCGCTCGATGACGTGCTCGGTGTTGTGCTTGGCCACCCACTCCCCCAGCAGAGCGACGAACGCCTCGAACGTCAGCGGCGGATCCCCATCACCGAGGCGACGGCGGTGATCGAGCCGGGGCGCCTTCGTGTAGCGGGGCAGGTCAGCGAAGAACCGGGTCATGCTCGTACGGTTCAGGCGCTCGATGCCGCCCTTGTGCCGGGCACTGCGCACCCGGTGCACCGGGACACCGAGGAGCCCGAAGGCCCGTCGGACGGTTGTGGACAGGAAGTCGGCGCCGCCATCCACACGCACCAAGTGCGGCAGCCCCCCGGCCGGGCCGTAAGGATCCTCGCGCAGCACCGACATGCGCACTGCGGCCAGGACCGAGCCCCGGTGCGCGGAGCCGGCGGTGACCGCCCAGCCCATCACATAGCCCGTGCCACGGTCCTCGAACCACGTCACCCACACCCTCGACGGCTTACCGTCCGGCATCATCACCACGGTCTCGGCCTGCTTGTGGTCGCCCTCCCACACCGCGTTCCGCGCCACCTGCGGCCGCTGAAAGCACGGGTCGAAGCCGCGGGCCGCCGGGATCCCCTCACGCAGGCCCGCCATGAAACCCGGATCGAGATCCCGCGCGATCGCATCATGCAGCGTCGTCAGCCCCGGCGGCTTCTCCTCTGCCGCCACCGCTACCTCGACCAGACGCTCGTGAGCACGCTTCACGTTGCCCTGATAGTCAGCAAGGACCTCGACGACCTCATCGGTGATCCGGAACCGGCAGCGTTCCGGCTTCTCCGGGCTGCCGGTCTCCTCCGCACGGGCCAGCCAGCTCCACACCGTCCTCTTGTGGCACGCCCACCGCGTCAGCGACCAGCCGCACATGCGCCGTCGTCAACTCCCCGGACGCGCGCAGCCGCAGCAACTGGGCCACCGCAGCGGGCCTGAGCTCATCCCGATGCCGCCCCAAACCGCCATCCACGGCCCCAGGGGCACCACCGCCCGCTATCACCAGAGCCGACCATCGCACCAGGAGCGAACCGGTAACCAATCAGTGATCACAGCACCAGCCTCCGGCCGTCAACTACCGCCCCACACAGGGCAGTTCACATCGCACCCGCGGCAGGCACGACAGAAGAGACGCTAAAGCCGGCACCCCCGGCCCCAGCCCCGCAGACCACCCGAGCGGGTGACACAGCCCCACTCCACCTCCACCCCACACCCTCATGCGCTATAGAGCACGCCACAAAGGAGATTCGACAACCACAGCACCGACCGATCCGGGATCACGCCACCACCGAATCCGAGATACCACCACCAAGATCAACCATCCGAAATACCCACCCACCAGCACAACAACGAACTCGCATTAATGGCGAGAAACCCCGAACACCTCAGTGACCCCCTCCCCGAACCTCACAGCCTCAGAATGCCCGGCTCCTGGTTCCAGGTCTGGTGCAAGCTCGTGGCGCTACAGAACGCCAACCGCGCCGACGACCAAGTCCGCGCCGCAGCCCGCGGCTTCGTGAAAAGCAGCCAGCGCGACCTCCAGGCCCGGTGCAACCTCTCAGCGTCTTCCGTGAACGAGGCATCGCAGTTCTTCGCGCACATTGGCTGGATGCGCACCGCCAAGCGCGGCATTTTCCAGCTGAACCCGTGGCTGACGGTGGCCGGCACTTCCGACGAGCAAGGAAAGTGGCAGGTGGTGTGGAACAGGGCCAAGGGCCCGGCTTGCATCATCCCGCACGCCGACTACCCCGCAGAGTGGCGCCAGGCCCGCATCGCGGAGAAGAAAGCCGCCGAATCGGCCCGCCGTAGGATGAAAGTCGTCACACTCCAGCAGCCTCGCCCCGTACACCAGACAAGCGCATAACCCCGTGCGGCATATCCTCAGTGATGCAACGTCCACCTAAGCGGAAGCGGTGAGCCTCCGTGAGCAACTCTTACGTCCCCAGCCCGCCCACAGACGCACCCCTCACCATCGCTCGTAACGTCCTGCGCCTCCTGGCCCTGGTCGACATCTCCACCGCAGGCCGCCGCGTCCTGGACCAGCTGCTCTACCTCAGCGATCCAAAGACCGGCACCGCCGCTATCAGCCAGAACGAGATGTGTGCCGAACTGGGCGCCAGCAAGCCGACCGTGAACCGCGGCTTCAAGGAACTCCGCGAGTGCGGACTCGCCTGGAGCCTTGAGAACGGCCTCTACCAGCTCCACCCGCTGCTGACCGGCGGGGCTGTCTCTTCGCCCGTCATGATGGTCCCAGAGATCAGGGCTGCGGAACCCAGCCGCTTCACCGAACAACGACGAGCTCGCTTCGCCGCACAAACAGCCAACCTCACCGCCACCAACTGACTCCCCGTCACGGAGGCTTCTGTGCCAGGGCGGATCCGTTGCGCAGGTACCGAGGACGTCTATCCGTTGTTGCCGACAGCGCCGCAGTCAGGCGGGGAGCCAGCCGGTCGCTGAGCCGGCTCCCGGCGACAGCCGGGGTGACGAATCCGGCCTCAGTGAGTTCGCCGTCGGTGAGGGTGAATTCGGCGATCTGTTCTGTGGTGTGTGTGCCGCCATCGAAGACGAAGGCGAGTTGGTCGTCCCAAGGTTCATGGGGACTGGCCCAGTCGACGACGAGGAGCGCGCCGACAGTGCCCGATATGCCCTCATCATTGAGCGGGGTGGCCATGACTGTGGCCGGGTGAGGCACTTGGCAATACATGACGTTCTCCCGAGTAGCACTTCACACACTCGTCAACGCTCCGGCGTGCGGCCAAGTCTCGTACCCGGTTCTCCCCAGGACGAGCGGACGGAACTGTTCCACCCTCGATCGAGGGACGACGCGGCTGATACGAGCGCGCTCCTGTTGTCGGAGCTCGTCACCAACGCGGTGCGTCACGGCCGCGTCACGCCATCCGGGTCCACGTCGAGCAGCCCCGACCCGGTCTGCTGAGGATCGCTGTCACCGACAAGTGCCGCCGTGTGCCCCGTCCGCGCCGACCAAGCGGGACCCAGGCGGTCGCGGCTTGATGCTGGTCGATGCGCTCGCCCAGAAATGGGGCACCGACCTCCTCGTCTTCGGCAAATGTGTATGGGCCGAGGTGCGTAACACCGAGGCCTCACCGCATCACACGTACAGGGTCGAGCGATTGCAGTACGGCCCGTTCGTCGGTGGGAACGTACTGCCCTGGCTCACCTCCGCACGGCCAGGTGCTTCACGCCGCGAAGCCGATGTTCGATACGTACTCGTACTCTCCCCACTGCGACCCCAGATCGACCAGCACGTCGTTGGTCCACGTCTCGTCCAACGCGCTCATGTCCCCAGCGGCCCAGGCGCGCACGATGCGGTCCCAGTTGCGGACGTTCAGCGAGCGGTAGTCGATGACGCGCTGGCGCGGGCGCGGCACCTGGGACTGGTTGAGGGGATGGAACTCCACTCTGGTGCCGCGGCCCTGGCGGTTGAGGCGCGCCAGTAGGTAGCGGGCCACGTTAGCGCGGCGCACCGTGCGGTACGCGGCGTCGATGCGTTCCAGGTTCGCCTTCGACGGTGAGCGTTTGCCCTCCAGCCAGGCTCGCAGAGTGCGGTCCGTGACCGTCAGACCTGCCCGGCGGGCTGCTGCCGCCGCGTGGTCCGTACGGGTCAGGTAGCGCAGACGCGCCATCAGGCCGCGGCGTTGCGTGACCGGTGTGGCGATGAAATCGGCCAGACGGTCCAGCTGGCGGGCCACCGCCTCAGAGCCCCTGATCCCCTGAGCACCGAACTTACCGAACTCCCTGTTCCTGTGCGGCATATGCCCGCCCTCCCCCACTGAGGCCCTGCTGCCTCTTCGGCCTCTACAACGCCGCAAGACCTGACGGGAAACCGGAAATGGCAACAAGAGGAGGACCGGGCGCCAGGAGACACCGACGGGAACTCGACGGTGATCCCGGCCATCAACGACGTTGTGGAAATAGCTGCAGTCAGCGCGACAGCGGGTCTGGAGGCCGACCTGGCACCCCAGGGCCTGGTGGTCGTCGCCGGGGATGTTGCCGAGCTCGCTGATCTCGACGTGCACCAGCTTGCCGGGCCGATCGCGCTCGTAACAGCGGATCAAGCGGCCCGTGGCCCGGCCCGGACAGGGCAGGCAGGCCAGGCCCGAACCGGTCGGGATACGGTGCACGGTGGCCGGACTCAGCCCCAGAAGGTGGGCGATCCGGGCCGCGCCCACCGGCGCGGGACGCGGGCCTTGACGATCCGGCGTTCAGTCCAGGGCGGAGTGCGATGCGGACTCGTGAACAGGCACGCAGACCGGTCGCTCATGCCCGCCCCACCAAGTTCGCAGTAGCGGCGGGCCCACCACTGGGCCGTTGCCGGTGCGACCTGAAAGCGTTCGGCGGCTCTGTGTAGGCGCCATCCGTCCTCGACGGTGCAATGGAGCTTATCCGCAGAGAATTCGCCCAAAGGCTCGGACACGATCAAGTTTGTCATGCCCGAGCCTAAGCGCCCAAGTTGGCCCGCTTCGTTCCTTTGCGCTGCCGCTACTTGCGCTTCCCTCGACGGGCAAGCTTGGTGACGATGAAGACTCCGACCAACGCCGCGACAGCCAACCACGCCCACTTGAACCAGGGAGGACCATCCCATCGCTCAGCCAGCGTTACTGCCTGGTACACCATGCGCAGACTCCCTTAGATCGAAGGTGGCGTACTTCAGCCGACCACACCGAAGGCGTATGCGGCTCCGAAGATTGCGAGGACGAGTCCAACCACCACGAAGACCGTGCGATTCCATCTCCTCATGGGCTTGCCGCCGGTCGCTCCGAAGATTTCCTTCGAGCTCGCAGCCCCCGCCCGCTCGAACCGAGGAGCAAAGAAGGCAAAAGCCAATCCGAAGACCACTAGGAAGAGACCGACGGCAATATTCACCGGATTTCCTCGCTCTCCTGGTTCTTACTAGAAGGTGTACTCGCCACTGAGGGAACACTTCCCGGTACTGGCACCGGTTCCATAGCCGACGTCTGCACCGCTTGCGTCGCCGGAAACTTTGACGTTCCCGGGACCCAGACCACAACTCACCTCTCCACTCAGACCACTGTCCATGTCGCCGGTGTCGGCAGCGATCTCGCCGCTCGCGCCGGGGCTTCCGACCCCAAAGGAAACGGTGGGCTTAGCCGTTTCACCATCCGTTTTACCCCCGATTCCAATACACACTCCGAAACACACTTCGCCGCTGATGGACCCGGTGAGCAGTCCGGAAGGATCGATGCGGTTGACGGGGTCACCTTCGGCGTAGAGGTAGGGGTTCTGTTCCTGGCCGGAGGGGTCGGGCTGGGTGAAGCGGCCGATGTGGGGGTCGTAGTAGCGGGCCGAGTAGTGGTAGAGGCCGGTGGTGTCGTGGTAGCCGCCGGCGAACTGGTAGGGCTGGGCTATCTTTTCGCTGGTGGGGGCGGTGCGGGTGACTCCGCGGGGGCTGTAGGAGTACGTGTTCACCTTCTCGCCGGACTCGTCGGCCACGCCGATGACGGAGCCGATGGCGTCGGTGAGGTAGTAGTACGCCTTGCCGCTGCGGGTCATGGAGTTCAACGTGCCCCCGGGCTCACGGACGAATCCCGTGTCCACGCCCGCCGTCGAGGCTCCGGCCAGGCCGATGGGGCCGTTGTGGAAGTAGGTGTCGCCCAGGCGGACGCGTTCGCTCTGGTCGGTGGAGCCGTACTGGCCGGTGTACTTCTTGCCGCCGACCGTCACCGCCGTGAGCTGGCTGTGGTCCGTCCAGGTCTCTCCGGTGCGGGTGGTCTCCGGGGTGGAGGCGCCCGCGGTCTCGTTGCCCGTCTTGTCGTAGGACCAGTTGGTGCTCGACCCGTCCTTCGCGGTGATCTGCTGGGCGTCGTTGACCGTGTAGGTGGTGCCGCGCGGGCAGCCGGAGGTGACGCCCTGGCTGGTGAGGTTGCCGGCGAGGTCGTAGCAGTACTGCCACGCCTCGTTCAGCGTCGAGCCCTTGTTCTCCGCCGCGTAATAAAAGCGGCCGGCTCCGTCGTAGGTGTAGGTCGTCTTCGTACCGGCGGCGTTGTCGGTCTTGGTGCGGATCTTGTTGCCGTCGGTCCCCGCGTTGGTGCCGTAGCCGTAGGTGTAGGCGAGGTCGACCAGGGTGCCCTTGGAGCTGGTGGTCTTGATCGTCTTCGGGCGCATCGAGTTGTCCAGCGTGAACGTCTGCGTGGTGCCGCCCGGGTACTTGGTCACCGTCCGCTTGTCATTGCGGTTGTACTCGAACGACGTCACCCGCCCCTGGGGGTCCTTGAGGGAGGAGAGGGTGTTGACCTCGTTCCAGGTGTAGTCGGTCTTGCCGGCCGGGTCCTGGTAAAAGTCCACGTTTCCGGCGGGCGTGTAGGCGAGCAGGGTCTGCGAACCGTCCTGGAGCGTGCGGACCGTCTCGCGCTGCAGCGGGTCGAACTCGTACTTCACCGTGCCGGTGGAGTCGTCGCGCTGGCGCAGGTTGCCGTCGCCGTCGTACCAGTAGCGGACCGTGTCGTTGGTGGTCGAGACGGTCTTGACGCGGTCCAGGTTGTCGTAGACGAACACCTTCTTGATGCCGCGGCCGTCGGTGATCGTCTCGGTGCGGCCCAGGCTGTCGTAGGTGTACGTCGTCGCGCCCAGCGGGGACGGCGGGGTCGCCTTGGTGAGGTTGCCGTGGTCGTCGTAGGTGAAGGAGGTCTTCACCGTCTTCGACGACGTCATCTTCGTCTCCTGCGCGCAGCGCTGGCCCTCGAAGCCGCCGCAGGTGGGGGTGGACGGGTTGTAGGTGTACGAGACCGAGCCGCCGCCGGTGCCGGTCTGCGCGACCGACTTGGTGTTGCCCGCGGTGTCGTAGGTGAACTCCGTCTTCTCGCCGTCGGCGTTGGTGGAGTCCTTGGGGACGTCACCGCCCGCGATGGTCTGCCAGCTGTTGCGCGTGATCCCGCCGGTCGGCTTGGTGGCGGTCTCGGGGTTGTTGCGGGTGTTGAAGTGGTAGGTGGTGACGTTTCCGGCGGTGGAGCCGCTGCCCATGGCGTCGGTGGCGGTCTCGATGTTGCGGTTCGCGTCGTACTTCGTCGAGCGCTTGCGCTCCAGCGCGTCGGTGACCTCGGTGACCTGTCCGTCCCCGTCGTGCTTGTACGACGTGGAGTGGTTCTCGGGGTCGGTGGCCTTTGTCGTGCCCGCGTCCGTGGGCCACTCGGAGTCGTAGGTATAGGTCCAGGTCGGGCCGGTGTGACCGTCGCTGTTGAAGCCGGTTCCGCGCAGCATGGAGGTGACGCGGTTGGCGTCGTCGTAGGTGAAGACGGTGACGCGGCCCTCGGCTGTGGTGATCTTGGTGATGCGGCCGGAGGAGTCGTGGCCGAAGGTGGTGGTCTTGCCCTCGGCGTCGGTGGTGCGTGCCAGGTTGCCGTCCGCGTCGAGGTCGAAGACGGCGGTGCGGCCGGAGTTGTCCTTGGCCTGCCATTGCGAGGCGTCCGTCTTGACCAGGTCGATCCAGCGCTTGGAGCGGGTCTCGGTGAGCTTGAAGCCCTTGTGCTCGCTGCCCTCGTCGTGCTGGGTGACGGTGATGGTGCCCTTGTTCCGGTCGGTGACCTTGGTCAGGGTGCCGTTCGCGTCGTAGGTGTCCTTCGCGCCCGACTTCCAGTTCGTGACGGTGTACGTGCCGTCCGCGTTCTTCTTCAGGTCCTTGGAGTAACCGGCCGGGGTCTTGAACGTGCCGTCGCTGTTCTTGGTGAAGCGCACCGTGTCGCCGGAGGCGTCGTACAGGATCACCTCGTTGGTGAACGAGGTGTACAGGTAGCGCTCGTACTGCTGCCACCAGCGCTGGGAGACCTTGCCCCAGGGGGCGTCGAGGCTGTTGTAGGTGCGGGCCAGGGTCAGGTCCTGGCCGACGCCCGCGATGGAGAAGTCGGTGGCGGCCAGCATCAGGTTGCCGGTCGAGAAGTCGATCCGGGCGGTCAGCGCGTCCGTGATCGCGAAGTCACTGATCCGGTGCCAGGGCACCGCGCCCTGCCCCTCGGGCACATACGTCAGCAGCGAGGGTGCGGTGGTGCTGCGGGCGGCGGGCGAAGTGCCGCCCTCGGCGCGCTTCTTCTGCGCCGCGCGCCAGGCCGCGACATCCGCCGACGGAGTGCGCTCGGCCTCCGAAGCGACCGGCCGGTTCGGGCCGACCTGCACCTTCGGCATCGAGAACGACGGGGCGTCCTTGCCCCACGCCGAGGACGGGTCGTCCGCGGCGGCGGCGCCGGTCGCCGCGGGCAGCAGCGACACGGTCAGCGCGGCGGAGGCCAGGACGGCGAGCGCGGCCGTCCGGGATCTGTTGCGGGCACGCGAAAACCGCGCACCTGTGGTGCGTTGCATCAAGACTTCCCCCCACAGGAAGACACCTCTCGTAGACCCCAGCGGTCACGAGGAGCACACACGTTCACACAGAAACCACACAGAACAGCGCGGGCTGCCCCCGAAGTCGTTCTTCATACGGGCCGGAACAAGCCCCTCCGCTACTGGCAACCAAACCGTCATGTTCCGGATGCAGACGGGCGCGGCGCGCTGAAAAGCTGTGTGCTGCACGTATACAAGCGGCGAAAGGATGGCGGAAAACCTACTGTCACTTCCCCGCGACGACTTCCTCGACCGCACATCCGCGGCGCTGCATGCTGCACTTCGACAACGCCCGGGCGCTGTCCCGCGTCAACAGCCATGGGAACGACGTGCGTGGGGCGCGGCCTGCCGCCATCCGGCGGTCGTCGTAGCGGTCAGGCGGTCGGGCGGGCAGCCGGTCAGGCGGTCAGGCGGGCAGGCGGTCAGGCGGGCAGGCGGTCAGGACGCAGGGGGATGTCCGGAAGCCGGTGAACCCGCCCGTAGTTGATGTCCGGGCCTTGGGCGGTTCATCGGCGGTGTGCCGCCCGTGTTCGGGGCGCTGCGCCGACGGGGTCTTTCGCAGCAGTGTGGGGGCGGCCGCCGTTGGGCTGGGGCGGGTACGGTGCGTGGGTCTGCCAGGCATGGTCGTGCCTGTCGTGGAGATCGACTTGGGGGCCGATGTGGGGGTCGGTGGCGGCGCGGGGGTGCGTCAGGGCCACGGTGCGCAGCCCGGATGCCCGTTCGTGGGCCCAGAGGTTCGTCTTTCGCCGCCGGGTCGTCAGTACATATCCGCCGAGCAGGACCGCGATGAGGACGATCAGCAGCAACTGCGGGAAGTGGTCGATCAGTTGCCACTGGATCATGTATGGGTCCGCCGCCGTCGCGTCCCGGACCCGGCGCACCACCCATGAGGGGCCGTTCAGCAGGATCATCGACGCGGTGACGAGGGTTGCCATCAGCGGGAGGGTCACCACACCGAGCAGCGCCGCGCGGATACCGATCCGCCACAGCACGAGCCGCCCGTCGCCCTCGACAGGCGCCAGCTTCAGCAGGAGCAGTCGCTTGCCCGGGGTGGTCCTGGTCAGCCAGGGCAGTACGACGAACCACGCGGCGAAGACCGCGACCATGACCTGGGGTACGGAACGAAATGCGCTGTAGACGTCTTCTGCCGTGGCCAGAGCTCCAAGGACGGTGACGGCGGCGACCCCGATCAGGTCGACCAGCAGCGCCGCCAAGCGCCGTCCGGGGGTGATGGGCCGGCGGGCCACGGTCGCGGCGTCCGGCGTCTGCCCCGTCGGCAGCAGCCGGGCCGGCGGCCCGGCCAGGTACCAGCCGAGGAGCGCTCCCGCGGTGTTGAGCAGCAGGTCATCGACGTCGAACAGCCGGTACGGGCACGGGTAGGCGCCCCATAGCGCGGTGCCCTGCGTGACCTCGAAGAACAGTGAGGTGCCGAAGCCCGCGAGGACCGCGGCGGTGACACCGCGCCGCAGGTGGTAGCGGACGAAGACGCCCAGCGGGAGCAGCAGGGCCAGATTCAGGACCGCACCGCTGACCGCGGGGTTGTGGAGCACCAGGGCGTTCAGCGTGACCTTGTGGTGCGCCTCTTTCCAGATGTCGCTGACGGTGTTGCCCGGGGTCCACTGCGGGTGGGCGACCGCCGCGAACCTCTTGCACATGTCCGCCGTCCGCGTCGGCAGCGGGACGAGCGTCATGCAGAGCGCCGTGATCGCGTAGTAGAGGAACCCGAGGAGCGACAGGACGCGCCACTGCGGCATGGTGCCGTGGCGGCGGTACAGGACGACCGCCGTCGGGAGGAACAGCATCAGCGCGAGGAGCGGGAAGAGCGCTGCGGCTGTCTTCATCGGCAACAGGTAGGCGGAAGTCATGCGGGAAACTATACACAAGGCGTATACACAGGGTTTATAGGTGGTGATCTGCAGGTTCGTTTGTGGGTGCGGGGGCTGCAAAGGTCGGGGGCGACGGCTCCGAAGCTCGGGTGACCGCAGCTGTGGCCGCAGCCGCAGCCAACCACCACCGCGCTTTCGCTTATGGGTCGGGCGGGCTGCGGCAGGGCACGGTTCTGGCGGTGGCGGCTGTCGCGGCCGTCGCCGACCCCGGGGCTGCGAAGTCACTGGCCGAACCAACACTGATACCGATGCCGACGCCGTCATACACCTGTCCGACGTTCTGCTCCGGTATCCCGGACGAGGAGCGCGGCAAGGCATCGCTCCAGGGGCTTCCGAGCAATTTGTCGCCGAGTCCGGCTGGCCGGGGTGTGGGGGCGATCGAGGGTGAGGGCGCCGACGTCCCGGGCAACAGTGAGTTCGCCACGGTGACAACCCCTGAGCCGGGTGAGTACGCGGACGCCCGAATGCGCATCAAGGTCAGCGACAAGGCCACACCGGGCACCGGCCACTTCTTCACCATCGGGCAGGGGCGCTCCGGCGCCGACAGGACGGCACCCCAGGGCGGCCTCGCATCACCAGCGGCCACCCGGTCGATCCCGAGGAGCGGCGGCTGTACCTCCCCGGCGCACCCATCGACATCGACGTCGCGGAGAACGTGTGGATCGGCGCCGGTGCCACGATCCTGCCCGGCGTCAGTATTGGCTGTGACGCCGTGACGCCGTGGTCGCCGCCGGCGCCGTCGTGGCCGACGACGTTCCACCCGCAAGCCTGGTGACCGGCAGCAAGGCAGGCGTGCACCGGACGTGGTGACCGCCCCCTGCGGAGCGACTCTGCACCTGGGTGCCGCTACTGCTCAAGGGCGACCGGTGTGAGGCAGACGCCGCTGAGCGGGCAGGGTGTTGTGTCAGTCGCGTTCGAGGCGTGCGAGGCGCTTGTGCAGGTCCGACAGCTGCTGAGCGAGGGTTCTGCACTGTTCGAGGGCGGAGTCGGCGCGCTGTTCGGCGCGTTCCAGCCGGCGTAGTTCCTCCGGCGTCATCGTCATGCGCCGCCGCCCAGCAGGAAGCCGCCGCCGGTGACGATGATCTCGGCGATCACGAGGAAGTTCTCGTGGGTGCCGTAGCGGATCTGGAGATCCTGGGAGACGAAGGCGCGGCGGGCTCCGTGTCCCTCGTCCACGGTGCCGCGGGCTTCGGGGTTGCGCGCCAGCATCCCGATGGCGCGGTCGACGATGCTGGCCTGGTCATCGTTGAGGGCGCGGTATTCCTCGCGGGCCTGGATCGACAGGATGGGTTCCAGGGCGGTGGATGCTGCGTTCATGTCTGTGATTGTCGCAGATGACGGTGGGCGCGTGTGAAGCCGTGGGACGAGGCCGTGCACCAGGCGGGCGGGATGCTGCGGGCGGGCTGTGTCCGGCGCGGCTCATCGGGCTGTCACGGGTGGCGTGGAGCCTGCTTCGGTCCCCCGCCGGCGCCGACGCGGATCTCTGCTTCGGGCGGGCGGGCGCCGGATCAGCCGTTGGCGGCTTCGTTCTCGCCCTCACCCGTTCTGGGCCGTGCCGTGGCGCGCAGCAGCAGACGCTGGCGCAGTGCTGTGGCTGCCTCGTCTGTGCTCGCCCGGATACCGAAGTGCTCCTGGGCCACCCGGACGACCTCGGCGACCTGTACCGGTATGTCCGGCTGCGGCGGTGCTGTCGTGGTGCCGGTGCGGCGCCGGGCCCGTGAGATCGCGATGTCCGCTGCGGTCCGAAGCTGCGCGGCACGATGGGCGACATGCACGCGCTGTGCGCGCTGCGCTCCTCGACGCTCCCAGAATCCCCGCACGCCATACCCCCACTGTTCGCGAACTGTGCCCGGTCCGCCCTGTCAGCCGTCGGGCATCCCCTTGCATCCCCTTGAAGACGAACCGTGCCGTGGTCACCGGTTACCCCGTGCCGGGTACAAAGAACCTGGCCTCAAGCACGGCTCGAGCAGGTCGATTCCGGGACCAGGGGATTCCGTCCCCGGCCTTGCGGGACCCTCGGGGTCCCGCTCACCCGTCGGCCGGCGGTGATCGGTTTCGGTCGATCCGGATACGTGCCCATCCCGACCGCACCGACGCGCACCAGTCCGCCGCCGCGGACCTGGCGGGCCCTTGGCAGACGCAGGTGGCGATCGACGAGGTCGCACGGGCCTGCAGTCAACGGGCAGCGCGCCCGTTCCGCTGGGCGCGCGCCGCCGTCCGTCCTGCTGCCTGCTTTCTTCCTCTCTTACTTCTGCTGAGGACGGTCGGGGGTGCGTGTACGGGGTTGTCAGAGTCCGCGACGGCCCGAAAAAGGGGACCTGACCTGCGGGAATAAACCTCCGGGAGAGCGGGAGGTACTGCGGGATGTTGGTACAGATGGTGTAACCGATGGTGGAACAGATTGCGGTACCGATGGTGTGACGGATGTTGTGCAGGGGCGCCGGCGTGCGCTGCTGTGCCTTTCGGTGGCGGGCGCGATCGAGTACGGCCGTTCCGCACGTTCGGGCAATGGGCCCGCTTCAGGCGCCAGCGCACTGTGTCGCACAGCCCGGTCAGGAGGCGCGACTCAAGTCGTGCTCCGTGCGCGCTATGCAGGCAACTCCGAGACTGGTGTGATTCCTGAGGCTCCATCAGGACACACTTCACCCCGGAGGTACCCGTGAACCGTCAGGTCGCCAGAGGCATCGGCGTATCGGCCACCGCCCTGCTCGCCGCCACGGTGTTCAGCTCCCCCGCCACCGCTGCCCCCGCCGACAAGCCCCAGGTGCTCTCGTCCTGGACGCAGACCAGCGCCTCCAGCTACAACGCGTTCATCGCCGCACGCAACAATCAGGGCGCCTGGGCGGCCTACGGCTTCAACTGGAGCACCGACTACTGCTCGAGCTCGCCCGACAACCCGCTGGGCTTCAAGTTCGATCTCTCCTGCGCACGACACGACTTCGGCTACCGCAACTACAAGGCGATAGGCACCTTCGACGCCAACAAGTCCCGCCTCGACAGCGCCTTCTACGAGGACCTGAAGCGGGTCTGCGCCCCTCTCGGCTCGGTGCAGAAGACCGCGTGCAACTCGCTGGCCTGGACGTACTACCAGGCGGTCAAGGCCCTCGGCTGATCACGGGAATCACGTGCTGAGCCCTGACACGACGCCCTGACATGACGCGACGGCCCCTGACCGGTGTTTGGGTCAGGGGCCGTCAGCCTGTGCGGGCGGGTGTGTTGTTCGGATGCCGTGTGACGATCGAGCGGGGGCGTCGGGGCCGACTGGTACGCCCTGGAAACCTGCACCAGTCCGCGCACCACTTTGCGCACCAGTCCGCGCACCAGTGTGCTTTGACCTCGACTTCTACGAGTTGTCCGGGTGGGGTGCCGCTACGCCTGGTCCACGTCCGGGGCGGCAGGAGCCAGGGTGCTGGCTGGAGTCAGATGCGCGGGTGCATGCCGCGCGGCCGCGCGTGGGCCAGATGAAATCGCGTGACCTCCCGGCCCGCTGCACGGTAGAACCCGACGCGTGTCCGTCTTCTTCTGCTCCAAATGCGGGGCCGCGCTCACCGCAGACCTGACAGCCCTGCCGGTCGTCCCGGACGTCGACGACCCGGATCGCGGCCGGGACAAGGAAACCGGCCGGGCGCGCTCCACCGTCCCGCTCGGGCATTACGCCATCGACCCGCACCCGTGGGGTGCCCCGTTCGTCACAGCCGCCACACCGTGTCGGCCTGCCCGGCATACTGGCCGCGAGCTGCTGCGGAGCGGGGTCACCGTCTCCGCCGGTCCGCGTGGCACCATCGTCGTCCACCCGGACGACGTTCTGCCCCGCCTGCGATCCTTCACGCGCGGGGACAACTGGCTCGGATGCTGCGGCCCCACCGGCGCGCACGGCCCCAATCTCGCTTGCGTCTGCGGAACGCGCCTGGCGACCTGGGCGGCTGATTGCCTGGGCCCCAACGAACTTCACCTCGATCCCGTCCGCGTCTACGCCTGGCACCAGGGCGCGCACCGGCCGGGAGGCACGGCGGACACGGTCCGCAGCGACTGAAGGCTCAAGTCCCCGCCCACGCGCCGCTCCTAACTGCGAAGTTCAGTCCCTTCAGTCCCTGCCACAGAAGACTGAAGTGTCGTGACCTGGGAGTTCATCTTGGGAGCTGACCGGGACCGTATGCGAGTCAGAGCCTGTCCAGCCGCGAGGTGGGGGCCCAGGACGTAACCGTGGGAGCATCTGGGGTCGTTGGTTCGAGGGTCGGCTCGGTGTCCACGACCTTCCGGACGGTGTCCTCGGCATGCTCGTGGAAGGCGACGAGAACCTTCGCGGCTGAGGCTTGATGCGGGGTGTCGGGCACGCACACACTGCCCCTAAGCGAGAGCAGCGCTCTCGGAATCTCACTCCTTCAGGGAGCCCCCTGATGTCCGCGCACACACACCTGCAGAAGCCCGGCTGGTTCTTTGTGCACGTCACGAATCCCATCGTCATCTGGCTGTGCCGCCGGGGAATCAGCCTCTGGGGTATCCGCATCCTGGTCGTCCGTGGCCGGAAGAGCGGAGTTTCGCGCCACACGCCCGTCCACGTGCTGACCACCGAGGGACAGACCTACCTCCTCGCTCCGCGCGGTCACGTCCAATGGACCCACAATCTGCGGGCCGCGGGCCGCGGAGAGCTGCGCTTGGGCAAGAAGACCGTGCCGTTCGCCGCCACCGAGATCGCCGACGACGACAAGCCCGCGGTGCTGCGCGCCTATATGAAGCGCTGGAAGGCGGAGGTCCGCGTGTTCTTCCCCGACGTGGGGCCGAAGGCGACCGACGACGATCTTCGCCGCATCGCCCCCAGTCGACCCATTTTTCGCATCGCACCGCAAAGCTGACGCTTCGGTAATCCGTCTTTGAGAATTGCGCTTGCATGCCGACCGAGATCGCCTACGCCCGGTCGCTGGGTAGGCCCGTGCGGCTCACGCACGGGAAGTCGATCTCGGCGCCTGACCACTCCCACACCTTTCGCGGGCTACGGGAACGCGCACTCGTGGCCCGTACAGGCAGGCCCCCTCCTCACGGCGTTCGGCGGAGGTGGCCCGGGGTCACCCGGTGTAGGTGGATCACTATGTCGTAGGCGTGGGCGAGGGACGTTCGTGGGTGTGTGTCGGACCAGTACAGGCCGTAGGAGCGGGTGGGGCGGGGCGTGGTCGACCAGGTGCGGGCCGCGGGGGGTGCGGTGCGGAGGTCCAGGGCGTAGTCCTGGTGGTGGAGTTGGTCGAGGGTGTGTTCGTTGTGGTCGGCGGGGGCGGTTCGGACGGTGTAGGTGCGGGGCTCGGTGGCGGTGAAGTCGGGAAGGGCGTTGATGCGGCCCGTGCCGAACGTCAGGCCGATGTTGACGTAGTCCGCGCCCAGCCTGCGGCGCAGGAACGCTCCGGTGGGCTCGGGAAACTCGGCGGGGTTGTCGCTGGTGTAGGCGACGTGGCCGTTGTTGGAGGCGAGGAGGAGCTTGCCGCGAGTGTGGTCGAGCCACCATGCGGTGTTGTCGGCCATGACCTGGTCGCGGTAGCGCATGCGGTCGGCGAACCGGTCGTCGGGGAAGGCGTACGCGGTGAAGGTCTGGGTGAGGGCCGTGGCGGTGCGCAGGGCCAGGTCGTGTGCCCGGCCCGCCGGTCCGTGGGGGCGGTGGCAGGAGCGGATCAGCGCGAGGCCCCGGTCCGCCCGGTCGGCCTCGGCCCGGCGGGTGGCGGGGTCCTTGGCCAGTTGGCGGGCCATCCAGGCGCCGGCCTCGGTGCTCGGGGCGGGTCTGAGCGGGGCGTAGAGGGCGTCCAGGCGGGCGGTGAGGTCGGGGTGGTGCGTGGCGCTCCAGGCGTGGATGAGGTCGTGGGCGTTGGCTCCGGGGTAGCCGAGGTCGTTGCCGGCGAAGCGGAGTCGGGGGCGGTCGGGGTGGGTGAGGTTGTAGTGGCGCATCCAGTGGATCAGGTCGAGGTACTCCTCGGTGTTCCAGAAGACGTACTGGCCCTGGAACTCCTCCCGCATGATCCGGGCCGGGTCGCCGGTGCCGCTTGCCACGTAGGCGTCCAGGCGCAGGCCGGTGCTCCAGCTCGCCTCCAGGACGAAGGTGGTGAAGCCGCGGTCCGCCGCCAGTTTCTTGAACAGGCGCGCCTTGAGGGTGAAGAACTCGTGGCCGCTGTGGGCGGCTTCGCCGAGTGCGACGACGCGCGCCGAGCCGGTCATCCGGGCCACGGCATCTAATCCTGCCCGTCCGGCCTGTCCGGCCCGTCCTGTCAGGGGTACGGCGTGTTGTCTCAGGGCGTCGACTGCGGTGGTCGGCGGGGTCGCGGCTGCGGGGCCGGCGGTGACCGGCAGGAGCGTGCCTGCGGTGACGCCTGCCGCTGCGAACCGGAGGAGTCGACGGCGGGGTACGGCGGTGTGGGGGGCGGGTGTACGGGTCACGGCAAGTCCTCTTCTACGTACGCGGGTTGGGGTCAGCCGAGCGCGGTTCGGCGGTGCGGTCGGCGTCGATGGCATGACCGTAGCCGGGTTTTGGGCATACGCACAATACACTTGTATAGATCGAGCGTCTGAGGCGTGTGCGCCAGCGCGCGGGTAGCCTGTGCCGCCATGGGAAACCGTGCGGATCTGCTCGCCGGAGCGCGACGCTGTCTTGAGGACAAGGGCTGGGCGCGCATCACCGTGCGCGACATCGCCGCCGAGTCGGGGGTGAGCATGGCGGCCATCGGCTACCACTTCGGCTCCCGCGAGGCCCTGTTGACGGCCGCGCTCATCGAGGCGATCGACGAGTGGGGTACGCGGCTGGGCCGCACCCTGTCCTCGTACGGCACTCAGGGCGCGACCACGGCCGAGCACTACGAGGCGTTGTGGGCGGCCGTGATCGAGTCCTTCGTCGCCGACCGCACGCTCTGGCTCGCGACGCTCGAGGCCCTGGTGCAGGCGGAGCACTCCGATGACCTGCGCCGGTATCTGTCCGGCGGGCAGGTCGAGGGGCGGCGCGGACTCGCCGCGCTGTTGCGTGGCACGGCCGAGGACGAGGTCGACGACGTCACCGCCCGTACCCTCGGCGCGACGCAACTGGCCCTCTTCACCGGCCTGATGACCCAGTGGCTCACCGATCCGGAGCAAGCGCCGGGGGCGAGCGAGGTCGTGGCGGGGCTGCGCGCGCTCACGCCCCTTGTCGCGGATGGCGGGTGAGCCCGGCCAAGTGCCGGTGTCACTCCCCTCGTCCGGTCGGTCGCGGCGGCGCCGCAGGGAAAGGGGCGGACCCGAAGGAATGAACGCCGATCGAACACCGTCCGCCGTGGCGACCCACCACTCACACTGCGAGACATGTGTGCACACCCGTGTTTGTCACTGTTCACGGGGAGTTCGACGCGGGAGGGGAGAAGGGTGGCGCAGCGCCGTTCTCGGCTGGGTGACCGGGCGCGTTACTGGTTCGACCGTACGTTGGCGCGCGGGGCCGCCGCTCTCGTGGGGTGGATGGCGGTGCTGTGCCTGGCCGTCGTCGTCCCGGCCAACGCGGTGCTGGTGTGGACCGACCCGCACGCACCCGTGTCGGTGACGGGCCGGCTGGCGGAGGTGTGGCGGCTGACCGGGCAGACGTTGCGGCTGGGTGCCGGGACGGGGCCGCCGCTGCGGGTGTCGCTGACGTTGCTGCTCGCCCTGGTCGCGTTGTTGTACGTGTCGACGCTCGTCGGGCTGATCACGACCGCGCTCACGGACCGGCTCACCGCGTTGCGCCGGGGCCGGTCCACCGTCCTCGAAGAGGGGCACGCCGTTGTTCTGGGCTGGTCGGAGCAGGTCTACACGGTGGTGGGAGAGTTGGTGGCCGCCAACCGCAATCGTCCTCGGGCGACGGTGGCGGTCCTCGCCGACCGGGACAAGACCTTCATGGAGGAGGCCCTGGCGGCGGAACTGGCCTCCCTCGGACGGGGCTCCCTCGGTCAGGGCTCCCTCGGTCGTATGCGGCTGATCTGTCGCAGCGGTCCTCCCACTGATCCGTCCGTGCTCGCCCTGACCAGTCCGGCCACCGCCGGTGTGGTGCTGGTGCTGCCGTGCGACGAGCCCGACGCCGATGCGGAAGTGGTCAAGACGCTGCTGGCGCTCAGGGCGGTGCTCGCCGCGGAGACGGACGCCGGGGGGACGGGTCAGCCGCCCGTTGTCGCCGCTGTGCGGGACGGCCGGTTCCGGCTGGCCGCCGGTCTCGCCGCCGGACCGGGCGGTGCCGTCCTGGAGAGCGACGCCGTCACCGCCCGGCTGATCGTCCAGGCGGTGTACTGCCCGGGGCTCTCCCTCGTCCATCAAGAGCTGCTGGACTTCGCGGGCGACGAGTTCTATCTGGTCGAGGAGCCCGCCCTCGTCGGCCGTCCGTTCGGGGACGTACTGCTGGCCTACGCGGCGTCGAGCCCGGTGGGGGTGGTGCGAGGGGGCGTGCCGCTGCTCAATCCCCCGCCGGAGACGGTCATCGCCCCGGGCGACCTCATCGTCCTCATCTCCGAGGACGACGACACGGCCCTGCTGGAGGGCTGCGAGGAGTTGGTGGAGGGGGAGGCGATGACGGACGGACCCGCCGCGTCCGCCGGGCCGAAGCGCATTCTTCTGCTGGGGTGCAATCGCCGGGTGCCGCTCATGGTCGACCAGTTACGCCGCCGTGCCCGGCCCGGGTCGAGTGTGGACGTGGTGGCCGGTCACGGTGACGCATTGCTGGAAGATGGCTTGAACGACACGTATGACCTGGACGGCGGTCGCGGTGCCGGCCTCCAAGTCACTGTGCATCACGGGGACTTCACCCGTCCCGAGACCTTGCACGCCCTGGACGTGGCCTCGTACGACGGTGTCATCGTCCTCGGCCCGGACCCCGTCCCGGATGATGAGCGGGCCTGCGACCCCGACACTCGTACGCTCGTCACCCTCCTGCTGCTGCGGCAGCTCGAGGAGAGCACGGGGCGCGAACTGCCGGTGGTGACCGAACTGGTCGACGACCGCAGCCGGGCGCTCGCCCCCGTCGGACCTGGGGCGGACGTGATCATCAGCGGCAAGCTCATCGGGCTGCTCCTGGCCCAGATCTCCCAGAACCGGCTCCTCGCGGCCGTCTTCGACGAACTGTTCTCGGCGGACGGCACCGGCATCGTCCTGCGGCCCGCGACCGACTACGTGCGGCCGGGCAGAGAGACGTCCTTCGCCACCGTCGTGGCCGCGGCGCGTCGTCGCGGGCAGTGCGCCATCGGCTATCGCGTCCGCGCCGAGTCCTCGACCGGTCCCGGGTACGGGGTGCGGATCAACCCGGCGAAGGGGGAGCGCCGCCGCTGGGCCGCAGGGGACCAAGTGGTCGTCGTGGGTGAGGAGTGACCGTAGAGGTGCGGTAAGGGCGACCGTAGAAGAGGTGCGCGGAGGAGTGACCGTTCAGAGGTCCCGGCAGATGCTGCGTGCCTTCTCCAGGTCCCGTTTCACCGTCGCGTCGAACTCGAAGACCCGCGCATGCCGCACCTGGGAGCGGCGGATGGCCTCGGCGAGCGGCTTGTACGTGGCGTCGTCGGCCGCCGCCGAAGCGGAGAGCGCGCCTGCCGCGGCGTAGCGGTTGAGGGCTATCTCGCCCGCCGGGCCCTTCTGCGTGTACGCGGACTCGTCGAAGCCGTCGAGTGCCTGGCAGGCGGCGCGCGCGTCACCGGCCGCACCTGCCCCGGCGGTGGCGCTGCTGTCGTCGTCGTTCAGCAGCCAGGCGGCTGTCACTGCCCCGGCGCCGATGACGAGCCCGGCGGCGAGGGAGACGATCACGGTTGCTGTGCGGTTGCGCGGGCGCGGGGCCGTCGGTGACGGCGCTTGAGCAGGGGCGGTGTGGGGCTGTTGTGGCTGCATCCGGCCAAAGGTAGCGCGCGGGTGCGGATCACCCTGCGGTCAGGTTGTGGTCACGCTCGTGGTCAGTCTCGTGCTCAGGCTCGTGCTCAGGCTCGTGCTCAGGATCGTAGGTAGGTGAGGACCGCCAGGACGCGGCGGTGGGTCTCGTCGGCCTGGGGGAGGTCGAGTTTGGTGAGGATGCTGCTGATGTGTTTGCCGACGGCCGCTTCGGAGACGACGAGTTGGCGGGCGATCGCGCCGTTGGACCTGCCTTCCGCGATGAGGGCGAGGACCTCGCGTTCGCGCGGGGTGAGCCGTTCGAGGGGGTCGCGGCGGCGGCGCAGGAGCTGGCGGACGACCTCGGGGTCGACGACGGTGCCGCCGTCGGCGACGTCGCACAGGGCGTCCACGAACTCCTCGACCTGGCCGACGCGGTCCTTGAGGAGGTAGCCGACGCCGGATCCGTCGCCGGAGTCGAGGAGTTCGGCGGCGTAGGTGCGCTGCACGTACTGGCTGAGGACGAGGACGGGGAGCGCGGGGTGCTGCCTGCGGAGCTGGACCGCCGCGTGCAGGCCCTCGTCCTGGAACCCGGGGGGCATGCGGACGTCGGTGACGACGATGTCGGGTGAGTGCCGCTCGACGGCGGCGATCAGCGCGGGGGCGTCGCCCACGGCGGCGACGACGTCGTGGCCGAGGCGGTCGAGCAGGCCGATGAGGCCCTCGCGCAGCAGGACGCTGTCCTCGGCCAGGACTACGCGCAGCGATCGGCCGGGTCGGTCAGCTCGCAAGGAAACTCCACACTCAGCTCGGTCGGTCCGCCGGGCGGGCTGGACAGGGAGAGTCTGCCATCGAGGACCGAGACGCGGTCGGCGAGTCCGGTCAGTCCGCTGCCGCCGCGGGCGTCGGCGCCGCCTTGGCCGTTGTCGCGGATGCGCAGGGTCATGCGTCCGTCGAGCCAGCCGCCGCTGACGTGCGCGCGGTCCGCTCCGCTGTGTCTGGCGACGTTGGCGAGGGCTTCGCACACGACGAAGTAGGCGGCTGCCTCCACCGAGGGGGAGAAGCGTCCGGGCAGCTCGAGATCGATGTCGACGGGGACCGGGGAGCGGTCGGCGGCGTCGCTGACGGCGGCTTCGACGCCGTAGTCGCCGAGCACCTTGGGGTGGATGCCGTGGATGAGTTCGCGCAGCTCGGCGAGGGCTTTGCCGGCCTCGTCGTGGGCGCGGGCGAGCTGGTCGGCGAGGGGTCCTTCGGGGGCGTCGAGGCGGGCCAGGCCGAGGGTCATGGTGAGGGCGACGAGGCGTTGCTGGGCGCCGTCGTGCAGGTCGCGTTCGATGCGGCGGCGCTCGGCCTCGAAGGCGTCGACGAGCCGGACGCGGGAGCGCGTCAGCTCGACGACCCGGTGGCCGAGGTCGGCGTCGCGCGGGGCGATGAGCAGCCGGGTCAGTTCGGCGCGGGCGCCGGCGGCGATGCCGAGGAGGTAGGCGCACAGGGCCAGCAGGACGAGTCCGAGGACGGTGATGCCGAAGGCGGCGGGATAGGTGGTGACCGTCCACTGTTTGAGGACCTTCGCCTCGTCGCCGCCGCCGGCCGTCGCCATCATCGCGGGGGTGGCGATCATCGAGAGGGGGAAGAGCAGGGCGACGGTGACGGCGAGGGCGTCCACCGGCCACAGCAGGCCGGCGAAGAGCAGGGCGTAGCCGAGTTCGCGCCAGGTCACCGGTTCACGCAGGCGTGTGGTGAGCCACGCCCACAACCCCCGGGTGTCGGGTGCGCGGTGCTGGGCGGGGGCGGGGTCCAGGTCGACGAGGCCGAGGCGGCGGCGCTCGGCCCAGGCGACCGGCAGTCCGGCGAGCGCGGTCAGCACGAGGAGCGGCAGTCCGACGAGTACGACGGCGAGCACGCCGCCCAGCGCCGCGGTGACGACGATCCCGACCAGGACGACGGCTCCGGCGACCGCGCCGGTGACGAGGTAGGCGGCGCTGCGCCAGGGCCAGGCGGTGCGCAGGTAGCCGGGGCGGGACATGGCCTGCCACACGTTGCGAGGGTGCATGGCGGCACCGTAGGAGTCCGATGGCGGGCGGGGCCAGGGGGACAGATATCGGGTCGGGGGTATGCCTGGCCCTACCTCAAGTCTCGGTCCAGCCGCACTGCGTGGGCGGGCCGTCGCGCGGTTTCGTGGGCCCACAGCGAAAACGAAGGGTGGCGGCGTCCCGATGACAGGTCGGCTCGCAGGACATGTGCTGGCGCACGGTGCCCTCGCATCCTCGGTGCGGTGGTCAACTAGTGGGGACTCAATGAACAACGACGCGATCCGATTGCGCTCCGTCAGCAGGCGATACGGGGCCGGCGGCAGTGCCGTGACGGCACTGGACGAGGTGTCGCTCTCCTTTCCCCGGGCCACGTTCACCGCGGTCATGGGCCCCTCCGGGTCCGGCAAGTCGACCCTGTTGCAGTGTGCCGCCGGGCTCGACCGGCCGACGTCGGGATCGGTCATGGTGGGTGACACCGAGCTGACCCGGCTCAGTGAGACGAAGCTGACCCTGCTGCGCCGTGAGCGCATCGGGTTCGTCTTCCAGGCGTTCAACCTGATGCCGTCGCTGACCGCCGAGCAGAACGTCGCCCTGCCGCTGAAGCTGGCCGGCAGGCGGGTCCCCAAGTCGCAGGTCCGGCAGGTTCTGGAGCAGGTCGGGCTCGGCGGGCGCGCCGGTCACCGGCCCAGCGAGATGTCGGGCGGCCAACAGCAGCGGGTCGCCCTGGCCCGCGCGCTGGTGACCCGCCCCGAGGTGCTGTTCGGCGACGAGCCGACCGGCGCCCTGGACTCGCGGACCAGCCGGGAGGTGCTCGCGCTGCTGCGCTCCATGGTCGACCGCGAGGGCCAGACGATCATCATGGTCAGCCACGATCCGGTGGCCGCCTCCTACGCCGACCGCGTCGTCTTCCTCGTCGACGGCCGGGTCAACGGCGAGCTGATCGGGGCGAGCGCCGACGACATCGCCTCCCGCATGACGAAGCTGGAGACCGTGCCGTGCTGAGTGTCGCGCTGCGCACCCTGCGCACCCGCTGGGTCACCTTCGTGGGCAGTTTCGTCGCGCTCTCGCTGGGCGTCGCGCTGCTCGCCGTGATGGGCCTGGCGCTCGCCTCGTCCCTTGACGCGCCCGAGCGGCAGCCGGAGCGGTTCGCCGCGGCACCGGTCGTCGTCCAGGGCCAGGACGTCCTGCGGGTGCCGACGTCGATCGGTGACCGTACGCAGAAGCTGGAGCAGCCACGGCCGGTGCCCGGCGCCGTCACCGCGAAGCTGGCGGAGCTCGGCCGGGTCGTCGCCGACCGTTCCTTCCCCGTACGGGCCGAGGGCGGGCCCGAAAATCTGGTGGGGCACCCGTGGTCGACGGCCGCGTTCGCTCCGTACGAGCTGTCCGCGGGGCACGCGCCGCGCACCGGCGACGAGGTCGTCACCAGCGGGGACTGGGCGGAGCCGGGCCGGCGGGTGCGTACCGACCGGGGCGTTGTGACGGTCGCCGGTACGGTCTCCGGGCTCGGATTCGAGGACGCCGTCTTCTACACGGACGCGCGCGCCGCGCAGCTGTCACCGGTCAGCACCCAGCTCGTGGTGGACGCGGACGCGGGCGCGGTGCGCGCGGCGGTCGCGGGCAGCGACGGGGTCGGCGTGCTCACCGGAGCCGACCGCCGTCGCGCCGACGCCGACCCGGACCGCGACAGTGAGGCGCTCACCGCGATGAACGCCATGTTCGGCACGGCGGGCGGGGTCACCGCCTTCGTGTCGGTGTTCGTGGTGGCCTCGACGTTCGCTTTCGCGGTCGCCCAGCGGCGGCGGGAGTTCGGGCTGCTGCGCACGGCGGGGGCCACGCCGGGACAGATCCGCCGGATGGTGATCGCGGAGGCGTCGGTGCTCGGGGTCCTCGCGTCGGCGGCCGGCTGTGTGCTCGGCGCGTACGGCGCCCCGCACCTGGCCGCGTGGGTGGTGGACGGCGGGCTCGCGCCGCGCTGGTTCGCCATCGGCGATTACACCTGGCCCTTCCACATGGCGTTCTGGACGGGGCTGCTGGTCGCCCTGCTCGGGGTGGTCGCCGCGTCCTGGCGGGCCGGCCGTACCGGCCCCACGCAGGCGCTGCGCGAGGCGGCGGTGGACAGCAAGGCGATGACGTGGGGGCGCTGGCTGTTCGGCGCGAGCCTGTTGCTGACGGCGGTGGTGACGCTGGGGCTCGCGCTGGCCGGTGACCCGGGCGAGCTGCTGCACCGCAAGACCTACGTCAGCCGTCCGATGCTGCTGATCACCGCGGTGGCCCTGCTCGCCCCGGTCCTGGTGCGTCCGCTGACCCGGCTCCTCGCCTGGCTGCCCGCGAAGCTGCCGGGCGCGGCGGGCATGCTGGTGCGGGAGAACGCGGCGGCGGGTGTGCGGCGCACCGCGGCGGTCGCGGCGCCGGTCCTGGTCACGGTCGCCCTCGCCGGTTCGCTGCTGGGCGCGACGGCCACCCTGAACGAGGCCAAGGCCACCGAGGTGCGCGAGCGGACCGCGGCCGACTTCGTCGTCCTCTCGGCCGGGGACGCCGGGTTCGATCCGGCGACGGTGCGGCGGCTCAAGGACGTCGAGGGGGCGTTCGAAGGGGCGACGGTGGCGCCGTCGGCGGCCAGTGCCGTGTACGTCCTGGAGGACGGGACCGCCCTGATCAGGTCGGATGCGCGTGCGGTGCGGGCGGGGCCGCTCGCGCGGACGGCGCGACTGCCGCTGGCCTCGGGCGACGTCACCGACCTCGACGACGGCTCGATCATCGTCAACGAGGAGTGGGCCGAGCACACCGTGGGCCGGCACGTCACCGTGTGGCTCGGGGACGGCACGAGGAAGTCGCTGCGGATCGCCGCGGTCATGACCACCGGCACCGGCGACAACGGCGTCTACGTCACCCCGGCCAACGCGCCCCGCGCGCCCGTGGACCGCGTCGACGTCTCGCTCGCCGGCGGCGGCGACACCGCCGCGGTGGCCGCCGCGCTGCGCACGGCGGTGGGGCCCGCGGGCGGTGAGGTGTTCACCAAGGACCAGTGGGTGGCGGCGACCTACCCCGAGACGAACCGCACCACCCGGTACGGCTTCCTGCTGGTCCTCGGCATCGCCCTGCTGTACACCGGGATCTCACTGGCCAACACGATGGTGATGGCGACGTCCGACCGGGTCCGCGATCTGGCCGTGCTGCGCCTGGCCGGGGCCACCCGATGGCAGGTGCTGCGGCTGGTCGGCGCGGAGGCGCTGATGGTCGTCGCGGTCGGCGGGGTACTGGGGCTGGTGGTCGCCGGGGTCAATCTGGCCGGGATGTGGGGCGCGCTCGGCCTGCGGTCGGTGTGGAGCCCGGTTCAGTTGCCGTGGACGGAGATCGGGGCGGCCGTCGGGGCCTGCGCGGTGCTCGCCGGGGTGTTCTCCGTCGCCCCGGCCTCGCTGGCGATGCGGCGCCGGGCCGTGGAGTTGGCCGGGGTCAGGGAGTGACCCTCTGACGGAGGGCGAGGGCGGCGCCGGGCTCGGGCAGAGCTCGGCGCCGCCTGCTCTCCCGCCCTGACCTGGCCCCTGACCTGGCGCCTGGCCTGGCCCCTGACCTGGCCCGTATGAAGAACTCATGTCCGTGGGCTGCCGACCTTCACCCCCTTCTCCTGGGTGGCTCACTGTCGGCGCGGCGACGCCGCGTGCCAGGCTCGCGCCATCCAGAAAGAGAGGGAGCGCCATGGCGTATCTGGGGATCGGGCTGCTGGGGCCGTTCGCGGCCTCCGTGGGAGATGTGTCCATCGTCCCGAGCGCGAGCAAGCAGCGCAGACTGCTGGCGCTGCTCGCGGTCGGCGGCGGGCGTGAGGTGGGGATGGCCGCCATCGCGGAGGAGCTGTGGCAGGGGTGCCCGCCGGCCGGTCCTTCGGCCGCCGTGCAGACGTACGTGAAGCAGTTGCGGCAGCGGATCGCGGCGGCCGTGGCGCGGCTGAGCCCGTGCCTCGACGCCAAGGAGATCCTGGTCCGGGGGCACAGCGGGTACCGGCTCTGCATGCCCGAAGTGCGCACGGACGCGCGGGAGTTCGAGCTGTCGGTGCGCCAGGGGCATCAGGCGCTCGCGGACGGGGACGACGAGCGCGGGGTGCGGCTGCTGTCCGACGGGCTCGCCCTGTGGCGCGGGCCCGCCCTGGGCGACGTACGGACGTCGGGGACGCTGCGGGCGGAGGCGCTGCGTCTGGACGAGGTGCGGCTGGCGGCGGTGGAGTCGCGCATCGAGGCGGAGTTGCGGCTCGGGCGCCACGTCCATCTGGTCAGTGAGCTGATCGCGCTGACCTCACTGCACCCGTTGCAGGAGAGCCTGCACGCGCAGCTCATGGTGGCGCTGTACCGCAGCGGCCGTCCCTCGCAGGCGCTGGAGTCGTTCCGGCGGCTGCGTGAGACCTCGGTGCGCGAGCTGGGCATCGAGCCGTCGCGGCGCCTTCAGGAGCTGCACCGCTGGGTGCTGGCCGGGGAGCCGCTGCTGGACGCCCCGGACCGTACGCTGGCCACGCTGTAGTCGACATGCCGCGCGGAGCGGGTCAGACCAGCCAGTCCGCGTCGCGGGCGATGCGGATCGCGTCGACCCTGTTGCGGGCGTTCAGTTTGGTGACCACGGTCGTCAGGTAGTTGCGCACGGTTCCGGTCGACAGATGCAGGGCGGAGGCGATCTCCCTGGCCTCCGAGCCCTCCGCGGCCAGGCGCAGCACCTCGGTCTCGCGCTCGGTCAGCGGGGACTGGGCGCCGCTCCAGGAGGCGAGGGCGAGTTCGGGGTCGATGACCCGGTGGCCGGCGACGACGCGCCGGATGGCGCGGGCCAGTTCGGCGGGCGACTCGTCCTTGAGGAGGTAGCCGTCGACCTGCGCGGTCAGGGCGCGGCGCAGGGTGCCTGGACGGCCGAGGCTGGTGAGCATCAGCGTCTTGCACCCGGGCAGGCGTTCCCGGAGCTGGGCGGCGGCGCTGAGTCCGTCCAGGCCCGGCAGGTCGATGTCGATCACCGCGATGTCGGGCCGCACGTCGAGCGCGGCGGCGAGGATCTCGTCCCCGCGCTCCAGTTCGCTGACGACTTCGAGGTCGCTCTCCAGGGCGAGCAGCGCCACGAGCGCTCCCCGGATCATGTTCATGTCTTCGGCGAGCAGTATGCGAATCACCGCGACGCACCTCCCCCGACGGCACAGCGATCTTCCGCGTCACCGTATCCGGTCGGGCACCCGCGCCGCGAGACGGAAGGTGTGGTCGTCCTGGTCGACGGTGAGGGCGCCGCCCACGGCGCTCAGCCGCGTCCAGAGGTTGCCCAGACCGCTGCCGCTGTGCGGGGACGGGTCGCGGTGACCCGTCGTCACCCCGTCGTTGACGACGCTCAGTCGCACCTGTCCGGCGCTCCGTTCGGCGGTGACGGCGCAGTACGTGGCGCGGCTGTGGCGCAGGACGTTGGTGACCGCCTCGCGCAGGACGGTGGCGAGCACGGTGTCCAGTTCCTGCTCCAGTTCCGGTCCCGGCCCGCCGATGCGGATGTGGGCGTCGACCCGCACGTCGGCGGCGCCGAGCACGGTCCGGGCGGAGTCGATCTCGTCCTTGAGCGACATGTCGCGGTAGCCGCTGGCGACGCTGCGCACGTCGGCGAGCGACTGGCGGGAGATCGTGAGCACGTCCTCCACCTCGGCCTTGGCGCTGTCGGGGTGCGCAGGGAGCAGCCGGTGGATCAGCTCTCCTTTGAGCGTGATCGCGGAGAGGCTGTAGCCGAGGAGGTCGTGCAGGTCGCGGGCGAAGCGCAGGCGCTCCTTGGTGACGGCCGCGCGGGTGAGCTCGGTGCGGGTCTCGTCCAGGACGCGGATCAGGTCGGCGAGCCGGGTCAGGCCGAAGACGACGAGGCCGGTCAGCAGGGTGGACTGGACGTAGTAGAACGTCTCGACGACGCCGAGATCACCGACCAGCGGCGGCACCAGCATCGACGCGCCCACGGCCCCGTACATGAGCCAGGCCCGGGCCGGTGGCAGGAGCAGGAGCAGCGAGCCCGCGAGGAAACCCGCCATCGAGCCCCACTGGGTGCGGAAGACGAGCAGGGGGAGATAGGTGAGAAGCGCCTGGGCGGACAGGGTGAGGGTCTTGCGGCGTACGGAGGCGAGGTGGGCGCCGGGCCGGGAGTGCAGCCATTGCAGTCCGAGGATGGCGAGCAGACACAGGACGGCGGCGCTCACCTCGGCGATGGAACTGTGCGAGCTGAGGATGTTGAGCAGGGTGATGCTGAAGTAGCACAGCAGGGCCGCGATCAGGACCAGGCGGCCCAGCCTGGGGGCGGGGAAGTCGCCGCTCCTGACGAGCGGTTCGGCCGGTGGCCCGGGGTCCCCGCCCGCTTCGGTCGCCTTCAGGGCTCGCTGTCGGCGCACCATGGTCGCTTCCCCCTTCTCCCCCGACTCCCCCGGGCTCCGTACACCCGTGCGGGAGCTTAAGCGAGGGGGATGTGGATCACGTAGGGATTCGTTCCGATGCCATCAGCTCACCGGCTCCAGAGGGCGCGACGTCGGTCGCTCGTCCACGCGGGCGCGGGCGCGGCGTACGGAGTGCGAGGGCCACCAGTTGGCCTCGCCGAGCAGGAGCATCAGGGACGGCAGGACGAGCATCCGGATGATGAACGCGTCCAGGAGGACGGCGACGGCGAGGCTGAAGCCGATCTGCTTCATCTCGATCAGGTGCAGGGCGGCGAAGCTGGCGAAGACGGTGACCATGACGACGGCGGCGCTGGTGACGACCCCGGCGGAGGAGCCGATGCCCTCGATGACGGCCTTGCGGGTGGGGACTCCGCTCAGCGCCGCCTCACGGATCCGGCTGATCACGAAGACCTGGTAGTCCATCGACAGGCCGAACAGGATCACGAAGAGGAACAGCGGGACGCGGGAGCCGATGGAGCCGGTCGAGGTGAAGTCGACGAGCCCTTCGGCCCAGGTGTCCTGGAAGACCAGGACGAGAATGCCGAGGGAGGCGGCGGCGGACAGCAGGTTGAGGACGATGCCGACGAGGCCGAGGACGACGGAGCGGAACGCCCAGACGGTCATGGCGAAGGTGACCAGGAGGAGGGCGCCGATGATCAGCGGCAGCTTCTGTTCCTGGTGGGTGGGGTAGTCGGTGTAGCGGGCGACGTCGCCGGTGACGGCGGTCTCGGCGCCGGGCACCTTGCCGACGGTCCCGGGCACGAACCTGTCGCGGATGTCCTTGAGGGAGGACTGCGCCTCGTCGCTGCTGACGTAGTGCGGGACCTGGAGCTGCAGCATGCTGATGCGCTGGTCCGGCGAGGTGCGCAGGGTGGAGGTGCCGCTCAGGCGCGGGTCGTCCTTCACGTCGGCGGCGAGTGCGCGCAGGGCGGCGCTCACCTCGGGCGCGCGGCCGGCGTCGGCGCGGACGGTGATCTGGTGCATGGACTTCAGGTCCGGATAGGCCGCGTTGAGACGGTCGTAGACCTGCATGGCGACGATGGAGCGGGAGTGCGTCTCGCGGCCCATGTCGGTGAGCTTGAGGTTGAGGACGGGGGCGGCGAGGGCGAGCAGCCCGACGACGGTGGCCAGCAGGGTGGCGGCGGGGTGCTTGGCGACGGGGCGCAGCACGGCGGCGGTCAGCCGGCCGGGTCCGTTCTTGTGCGTCTTCTGCTTCTTCGGCGCGAGCCCGCGGGCCGCGCGGCGCTCGGCACGGCGCTCGGCGCGCTTGCCCATGGAGGCGAGGAGGGCGGGCAGCACGGTCAGGGAGGAGACGACGGCGACGAGGGAGACGAGGATCGCGCCGGTGGCGATGGAGGAGAAGATGACGTCGTCGGCGAGGTAGAGGGTGGCACTGGAGATCGCGACCGCGAGTCCGGACAGGACGACGGCGCGCCCTGAGGTGGCGGCGGCGAGTTCGACGACGGCCTGGGGGCTCAGCCTGCCGCCCGCGCGGGCCCGTTCCTCGCGTTCGCGCTTGAGGTAGAAGAGCGTGTAGTCGACGCCGACGGCGAGGCCGATGAGCAGGATGACGTTGGTGCCGACGCCCGCGTCGGGGAAGACGTGCGAGGCGACCATCGACAGGCCGATTGCCGAGGCGATCGAGGAGAGCGCGAGCAGCAGCGGTACGAGGGCCATCGCCACGGAGCTGAAGACGAGCAGCAGCGTGACGAGGGTGACCGGCAGGGCGATGACCTCGGTGCGGGAGAGGTCGTCGCTGCGCAGCCCGTCGACGCCCTTGCTGATGGAGGGCGATCCGGTCTCCTCGACGCGCAGCTCGGGATTGGCCTTCTGCACGGCGGCGGTCTGCGCGAGGAGCGGGTCGACGTGCTTCTTGCCGTCGAGTTCGGCGCCCTTCATGGTGACGGTGACGCGGACGGCGGTCCCTGCCCCGTCGCGCACCGGGTCGGCGACGGTGCGCACCTCGGGCAGCTTCTTCATCCGGGCGGCGACATCGGCGGCGGCCGCGTCGGCGGCGGAGACGTCGAAGGAGCCGCCGGGCTTCGCGGTGATGAGGACGTGCTCGACGGGCCGCTGCTGCAGTCCGCCCTCGGCGGCGATCTCCTCGCCGCGTCCTGCCTCGCCGATCCGGAAGTCCTCGGTGGTCGCCGGGTTGGTGCCGACCGTGATGCCGATGCCGAGGCACAGGACGACGAAGACGAGCCATCCGACGATGCCGCGCCAGGGGCGGGCGGCGCTCCAACGGGCCATGCGTACAGGGAGATTCTTCATGCCGTCGATCGTCGTCGCGCGGGGCGTGGTGCCGACAGCGGCGACCGGTTGAACTCGGGGTCCACCAGGTGGTGGACCCCCTCCGGATCCCCTCAGCGGAACCTCAGTAGGCCCTCAGCAGGGCGCCAGCGCGGGCCCCGACGATCGTCGGGCACCCTTCTCCGAGCCCGTGAGGACACCCATGAACGGGACACAGGACCCGCATGCCCAGCCGGTCGTCCGGCTCGACACCGTCAGCCGGCTCTACGGCGGCTCGAAGAACCGTGTGACGGCACTCGACAACGTCAGCATCAGCCTGGAGAGGGGCAGCTTCACCGCCGTCATGGGCCCCTCCGGATCGGGAAAGTCCACCTTCCTGCACTGCGCGGCGGGCCTCGACCGGCCGACGTCGGGCTCCGTGCACCTGGACGGGGTGGATCTGGCCTCCCTGCGCGAGAAGTCCCTCACCAAGTTCCGCCGCGAGCGCATCGGTTTCGTCTTCCAGGCGTTCAACCTGCTCCCGGCGCTGAACGTGGTGGACAACGTGACACTGCCGCTGCGCCTGGCGGGCACCCGCCCCAAGCGGGCCGTGGTCGACGAGGTCCTCGCGCAGGTCGGTCTGGCGGACAAGCGGCGCAGCCGCCCTGGCGAGCTCTCCGGCGGCCAGCAGCAGCGGGTCGCCATCGCGCGGGCGCTCGTCACCCGGCCCGCGGTGATCTTCGGCGACGAGCCGACCGGCGCCCTGGACACCCGTACCGCCGCCGAGGTCCTCACGCTGCTGCGGCAGTCGGTGGACGCGGTCGGCCAGACCATCGTCATGGTCACCCACGACCCGGTCGCCGCCGCCTACGCGGACCGGGTGGTCTTCCTCGCCGACGGCAGGCTGATCGGCGCCCTGGAGCGGCCGAGCGTCGAGCAGGTCACGGAGCAGATGCAGAAGCTGGGCACGTGGGGCGACCCGTTCGCGATGCGCTCCACCGGGCACGAGGTGCGCCGATGATCAGGATCGCGCTGCGCACCCTGCGCCACCACACGGGCGGCTTCGTCGCCTCCTTCGTGGCCCTGTTCCTCGGTGCCGTCATCGTCATCGGCTCCGGCGGCCTGCTCGAGACGGGCATCCACAACGCGGCGCCGCCGCACCGGCTCGCCGCCGCCCCCGTCGTCGTCACCGGCGACCAGAGCTACAAGTACACCCAGCAGGAGCTCGTCTTCCCCGAACGCCTGCGCATGGACGCCGCGTTGGCCGACAAGATCGAGAAGGTGCCGGGGGTCGGATCGGCGGTCGAGGACCTGTCGTTCCCGGCCGCCCTCGCCGAGGGCGGCAAGGTCACCGGCCACGGCTGGTCCTCCGCCAAGCTCTCCCCGTACGAGCTCACGGACGGCGCCGCGCCCGCCGCGGACGGCCAGATCGTCCTCGGCAAGGCGCTCGCGGACCGTACGGGGGTGCGCACGGGCCAGCGGGTGCAGCTCCTCGTCCACGGAGCGCAGCACAGTTACCGGGTCGCGGGCATCGCCACGGGACCCGACGACGGCGACGACGTCTTCCTCGCCGACGCGGTGGCCGCCCAGGTCGCCGGACTCGTCGGCAGGACCGACAGCATCGGCGTCTTCCCCGCCCCGGGCGCGGACACCCAGGAGGTCGCCTCCGCGGTGCGCGAGGTCGTCGACGGCGCGCCGATCGCGGTGCTCACCGGTGACGAGCGCGGCCGCGCCGAGGACCCCGGCGTGGTGGCCGACGGCAGCGACCTGATCCCGCTCGCCGCCGCGTTCGGCGGTCTCTCCGCCATGGTCACCGTGTTCGTCGTGGCCGGCACGCTCGGCCTCTCCATCCAGCAGCGGCAGCGCGAGATGGCGCTCCTGCGCACCATCGGCACGACACCGGGGCAGCTGCGCCGGCTCGTCCTCGGCGAGACGCTCTTCCTCGCGGTCGTCGCCACCGGCCTCGCCACCGTCCCCGGGCCCCGGTTCGGGCGCTGGCTGCTGAGCGCGTTCGCCGACGCGGGGGCCGTGCCGGACTCCATCGCCTACCGGGCCGGTTCCGTACCGGTGATCGTCGGCGTGGGCACGGCGCTGCTCACCGCCGTCGGCTCCGCCTCCATCGCGGCGCAGGCCGCGGCGCGCACCCGGCCGACCGAGGCGCTGGCCGAAGCGACGCTGCAGCGCCGCTGGTTCAGCGCGTTCCGGCTGATCGTCGGGGTGCTGTGCCTGGCCGGGGGCGCGGCCCTCGCCTGGGGCACCGCGGGCTCGGCGGGCCCGGACGCGGCGGGTGTCGCCACCCCGGCCGCGATGGTGTGGGCGGCGGCGTTCGGCCTGCTCGGGCCCGTGGTCGTGCGCGCCCTGGTCGCCGTCCTGCGCCGCCCCGTCGGCAAGGTGTCCGGGCTCGCCGGTGAGCTGGCCGCGCACAACGCGCGGGCCCGCACGGCGCGCCTCGCCTCTGCCGTGATGCCGGTGATGCTGGCGAGCGGCCTGGCGGTCGGCCTCATCTACCTGCAGACGACGCAGTCCGACGGCGCCAAGCGGGCGTTCGACGAGAACCTGCGGGCGGACCTCGTGGTGACGTCGGCCTCGGGCGGCCTGCCGCTCGGCCTCGTCGACACGATCCGGGAACAGCCCGGGGTGGCGGCGGCGTCCGCGCAGATCCCGACGACCGGATACCTGGAGCCGGACGAGCCGATGCGGCCGAGCGAGGGCGAGGACACCGGGCCGCAGCCGACCGAGATGGCGATGCAGGGGGTCACCCCGCAGGGCCTGGACCGCACGACGGCGTTCCAGGCGGCGAGCGGCTCCCTGGCCGCGCTGCGCGGCGACTCCGTCGCCCTGCCCGCCGCGTACGCGAAGGACCACGAGCTGGGCGACCTGGTCCCGATGCGGCTCGGCGACGGCACCCGGGTCGAGCTGAAGCTCGTCGCCACGGTCGAGGGGCGGCGCGGTTACGAGACCGCCCTCGTCCCCGCGTCGACGCTGGTCGGCCACACCGACGGCGGTCTGGTGCCGCAGATCTCGGTGCGGGCCTCCGACGGCACCGACCCGGCCCAACTGCGCTCCACACTGGGCAAGTTGGCGGAGGACCAGCCCGGTCTGCAGGTCTCCGGCAAGGAGGTCCTGGAGGCGGCGCAGGCCGACGCGGACGACACGCAGGAGTGGATGGCGTATCTGGTCCTGGGCGTCGTCGTGGGCTACGCGACACTCGCCCTGGTCAACACGCAGGTCCTCGCGACGACCGAGCGGCGCAAGGAGTTCATGCTGCAGCGGCTGATCGGGGCGACGCGCCGGCAGGTCCTGCAGATGATGACGGTCGAGGCGTTCCTGGTGGCGCTGGCCGGGATCGTCCTCGGCCTGCTGGTCGCGGGGGCGACGCTGGTGCCCCTGAGCATCAGCGTCCTCGGCACCGCCCTGCCCGGCGGCTCCCCCTGGATCCTCGTCACGGTCCTCGCCGGTGCCGTGGCCCTGACCCTGACCACGACGCTGCTCGCGGCGGGGGCGGTCCTGCGGGGGCGGCCCCGGGGCGAGACGTGAACCCGGCACCGCTCTTCGTGTGAGCGGGAGCGGTGCCGGGTGCCGGGTGCCGGGTGCCGTCGGCCCGTCAGGTCAGGCGGAGGTGCAGGTGGCGCCGTTGAGGGTGAACGCGGTGGGGGCGGGGTTGGTGCCGGATGCCGTCGTGCCGGTGAAGCCCACGGACGTGGACGCCCCGGCCGGGATCGTCGCGGTCCAGGCCGCCGCGGCCACCTTCACCTGCGCGCCGGTCTGGGTCGGGGTGCCGCCCCACATGTTGCTGATGGTCTGGCCGCCGGGGAAGGCGAAGCCGAGGGTCCAGCCGTTGACGGCGGCGGTGCCGGTGTTGCGGATCACGATGTCGGCCTGGAAGCCGCCGGGCCAGGTGTTCGTGGTGCGGTAGGTGACCGCGCAGGTCCCGCCCGGGGTGCCGGTGTCCTTGTCCGTCGTCACGGTGACCGTCGCCGAGCGGGGCGAGCGGTTGCCCGCCGCGTCCTTCGCGTACACGGCGAAGGTGTAGGACGTGGCCGGGGTGAGGGAGTCGAGGGTGGCCTTCGTCGTCGTCGTGGAGGCCGCCGCGGTCTCCGTGGTGCCGGTGACGCGGACGACGTCGTAGCCGGTCACGCCCTTGTTGTCGGTGGCCGCGGGCCAGGTCAGCGTCGCCGACGTGGACGAGACGGCGGACGCGACCGGGGTGCCGGGAGCCGTGGGGGCCTGGGTGTCCGGGGTGGAGCCGCCGAAGACCGTGGCCTCACGGGCGGTCCGGGCGATGCCGTTCGCGCCGTGGAAGATCCGCTCGCCCCAGGAGCTGAGGCGCGCGGGGTCGAAGTCGATAGCGAGGTCGAGGACGGGGTCGGTGTTGCCGCTCCAGGACCAGGCGAGGTAGCCGAGGTCGAGCTGCTCGGCGGTGGCCATCATGGTGTCCTCGTCGGGGTCGCCCCACTGGTCGGCCGGACCGCCGAACTCCCCTATCACCAGCGGCAGTTTGGCGCTCACGAAGGCGTTGAGGTAGTCGGCGATCTCCTGCGCGGTGTCGTACACGCTGTACATGTGGATCGAGAAGATCAGGTTGCCGGTCGGGTCGGCGGCGTAGACCTCCTTGGCGTTGGCCTTCATGACCTGCTGCCAGTCCTGGCCCCAGTTGGGCGCGTCCACCATGATCGTGTGCGCGAACCCGGCCGCGCGCAGCTTCTTGATCGCGGCGGTCGTCGGGGCGGTCCAGCCCGCCGGATCGGTGTTGCCCCAGGGCTCGTTGCCGATGTTGACGACGACGTAGTCCTCCTGGCCGGCCAGGACGTCCTTGAGGCTGATCCAGTAGTCGGCGGCGTGGTCGAGCGTGCCCGCGGCGGCGTCCTCGCCGTAACCGGTGGTGTCGTGCACCTCCAGGACGCAGATCAGGCGGTTCTTCTTGCAGTCGGCGACGACGGCGGCCACGTCCTCGGGGCTGTTGCGGCTCCAGCGGTAGCCGTCGGAGAGGACGACGCGCACGGTGTTGGCGCCGAGCGCCTTGATGTCGGCCAGCGACTGCGTCTCGCCCGGGTACCAGGTGTGGGCGTGGTTGACGCCGCGCATGACGAAGTCGTTGCCGTTGCGTTCGAGGAGACGGCCGTTGCTGATGTGCAGCCCCGTCGCGGCGGCGGCCTCGGGGGCGGGGGCGGCGTGCGCGGCGGGGGCCGTCAGCGCGAGCAGGCCGAGGAGGGTGGCGAGGGCGACAATGATCGCCTTGGCCGGACTGGTCAGGGTCGCACTTCTTCTTCTCACTGCGGCTCCGGAAAGGTGAGGGTGAGGGTGAGGGTGCGGGGGTGTGGTGCGACTGGCGTGGAGCGTGATGCGTGTGGGAGCGCTCCCATATAGGCAGAGGGGGCAGGGACACGTCAAGGGGGTGCGATCGCCGTCGGTCGGTTGTCGGTCATCGCCGCGGCGCGCGTGGACGGGTGACGGGTGCTCGCGCCCGGCGACGAGGAGCCCCTACTCCCCGGTCGCCCCGTCGAGGAGTTCGCGTGCGATGTCGAGGTGGCCGACATGGCGGGCGTACTCCTGGAGCAGGTGGAAGAGGATCCGCCCGAGCGAAGGCGCCTGCTCAGGCGTGGCGAAGCGGCCCCCGGGCCGGGCTCGGTCACTCAGGTCGGCCTGCGCGACGAGCGCGTCCGTCAGGGCCACTTCCGCCTCGTACGCGGCCATGACCTGCGCGGTGGAGACGCCGTCGGCGATGATCCACTCCTCCTCGTCCGCTCCGGGCGGATACGGGAGGACGTCCTCGGCGGCGAACCCCCAGCGCATCCACCGGCGCTCGACCCACCCGAGGTGCCGAACGAGGCCGAGCGGGGACCAGCCCAAAGGCGCGACGACAGTGCGGAGTTGATCGTCGGACAGCCCGGCGAGCTTGCGCATCAGGGCGGCCCGGTACCACCGCAGGTAGCCGAGGAGCAGTTGTCCGGTGTCGGAGACGTCGACGGGCGGGCCGTCGAGGAGTGCGGAGGCCTGGGCCTTCTCCGGTGGCGGCTGCATACCTCGAACGTAGCGCGGGCGGATGGCGGTCTGCCCGGCGGCGGCCCTGGCGGCCGTCGGTACTCGGTGCTACTTTGTAGCCGTACTCGGTACTACGTAGTACCGGGCGCGGCGCCGAACGCAATGCCGAGCGCAGCGCCGACGCACCGATGCCGAGGAGGGTTCTCGTTGGAGGGTCTGACCGAGATGTTGAAGGGCACGCTCGAAGGGTGCGTGCTGGAGATCATCGGCAGTGAGGAGACCTACGGCTACGCCATCACGCGGCAGTTGAACGAGCTCGGCTTCACCGAGGTCGTCGAGGGGACGGTGTACACCATCCTGCTGCGGCTGGAGCGGAACAAGCTCGTGCAGGTGACGAAGCGGCCGTCCGGGGTCGGCCCCCCGCGCAAGTTCTACGCGCTGAACGACGCCGGGCGCGAGGAGCTCGCGAAGTTCTGGACCAAGTGGCAGTACGTGTCGACACGTATCGACCGACTCAAGGAAGACACGCTCAAGGGGGGCGGCAGATGAACTTCTGGGAGACCATCACGGGCAGCGATCTGACCCGGGACTGGAAGGCGTTCGAGGCCAGGGCCGCCGCCCTGCCGGACGACCACCGGGCGGCGTGGGAGCAGATCAAGATCCGCCTCATGCCGCACGGCGACTTCACCGGACGCAACCTCATGCCGATCCTCGACGCCGCCCTCGGGCTCCTGGAGGAGACGGCGGCGGAGGGGCAGAGCGCGCACGAGGTCCTCGGTGACGACATCGCGGGGTTCTGCACGGCGCTGGCCGGCGGAGAAGGGGCCCGCACCTACCGCGACCGGTGGCGCGAGCAGTTGAACAGGAACGTCGCACGCAAACTGAACCGGCTCGGAGGCTGACGTGGGCATCCAGGACATCATCGAGGGCAAGAAGCAGTGGCGGGCGCACGTGGCCCGGGTGAAGGCGCTCCCCCCTGACTACCGGATCGTCTACGGGGAGATGCAGAAGTACCTGTTCAAGGTGGGCCCGGTCGATCTGCCCGACGGGCCGCTGCTCCCCGGGATCGTCGACTTCTTCGAGGAGGGCGCCGCCTCGGGCAAGGGCGTCATCGAGCTCATCGGCGCCGATGTCGCCGCGTTCTGCGACGACCTCATCAAGGACTCGCGCACCTACGCGGACGTCTATCAGGAGTCCCTCGGCGACGCGACACCTGCTGCTCCGTCCAGCTCACCCGAGTCGCGCACGGGGCGGGCCCGGCCGTAGACCGGGCCCATGAGCGAAAGCCAGAGCAACGACGGCCGGCCCCAGGTGTTCCACCCCGGCGAGATCGTCCCCGATTCCGGGATCTACGCGTGCGACTGCCCGGAGCACCACGGCTTCAGCACCGACGTGCGCGGCCACCGCTTCCCGCCCCCGCCACCGGGCTGCCGCGGCCACGGCTGGCGGCTCGTGGACGCCGCGCATCCGCATTCCTGACCGTACGGGCGCCCGTACCGCTGCGCCGAACGTGTCGGACCGAGGTCTGACGCCGCGGTCCCGGGGCAGTCCTGGGATATGCACGAGAAGCGGCGGCTGCGGACGAGCCATCTCGACAGGCCGGGCATCACCCGGATCCGTTCGGGGCGCGGGTTCCGTTACAAGGATGCCTCGGGGCACCCGATCACCGATCCCGCGGAGAAGGAGCGCCTGCAGAAGCTCGTCATCCCGCCGGCCTGGCGCGACGTGTGGATCTGCCCGTGGCCCAACGGGCATTTGCAGGCCGTCGGCACGGATGCCGCGGGCCGGCGCCAGTACCTCTACCACCCGCGTTTCCGTGAGCAGCAGGAGCTGGCCAAGCACGGCCACGTCCTGGAGGTGGCCCGTTCGCTGCCCGACGTACGGGCGCGGGTGACGGAGGATCTCGACCGGCGCGGCCTGTGCCGCGAGCGCGTCCTCGCCTGCGCCGTACGCCTGCTCGACCTCGGCTTCTTCCGCATCGGCAACGAGTCCTACCGGCGGGACAACGGCACGTACGGCCTGACCACCCTGCTGAAGGAGCACGCCACCTGCAGCTCGGGCGAGGTCTGTCTGACGTACCCGGCGAAGTTCTCCAAGACGCAGAGCCGCGCGCTCGTCGACCCGCCCGCCTGCAAGGTGCTGCGCTCCCTGCTGCGGCGGGACGGCGACAGCGACCGCCTCTTCGCCTACCGCAAGGGCAACACCTGGCACGAGCTGGACGCCGCCGAGCTCAACGCCTATCTGCGCGAGAGCGCGGGCCGGGACATCAGCGCGAAGGACTTCCGCACCTGGCACGCCACCGTCCTCGCGGCGGTCGCCCTCGCCGTGTCCGAGCGGATGGCGAAGGAGTCCCGTACCGCGCGCAAGGGCGCGGTCGTCCGGGCCGTGCGCGAGGTCAGCGCCTATCTGGGCAACACGCCCGCGGTCTGCCGGGCCTCCTACATCAACCCTCGGGTCATCGAACTCTTCGAGCAGGGCCGCACGATCGCCGACGACCTCGACGAGCTGGGCGACGGCGCCGCGTTCGGGCACCCCGCGACGCAGGGGCCGATCGAGGAGGCGGTGCTGAAGCTCCTCGAGTGAGAGCCCGGTGACAGCCTCCGTCACCCCGGCCGTCACCCCGGCCGTCTACTTCGCCGCCGCGCGCACCCGGTCGAGCGCCTCGGGCAGGCCCTTGTCCCAGGGGGCGCCGTGGCCCGGCAGCACCCAGGTGGCCTCGATGCGGTCAAGACGGTCCAGGGAGGCGACGGCCTCGTCGGGGTGCAGGGTGAACGGGGCGGGGACCGGGCCCCTGACGCCGGTGAGGACATTGCGGGTGGTCATCGCGTCGCCGACGCACACCGCGTCGATGCCGGGGACGTGCACGACGACGCTGCCCGGGGTGTGCCCGGGGATCCGGATGACGCGCGGTGCGCCGGGCAGGTCGAGGGTCGCGTCGTCGCCGGTGAACGTGGTCACCTCCTTGACGCCCGGCACGCGGAACGCGCCGTTGCGCATCCCGTGCCAGAGGAACTGCGCCGGCGCGCCGACGCCGATCCTGCCGGGCTTGCCGTTCGGCTGCTTCGGCTCGCGGCGGGCCCGCGCCGCGTCGAGTGCGTGCACGTGCACCGGCACGCCGTGGTCGCGGCGCAGCCGTTCGGCGACACCGAGGTGGTCGGTGTCGCCGTGGGTCAGCACGACGCCGCGTATGTCCTCGACGGGGCGGCCCAGTTCCCGCAGTTCCTTGACGAGGTCGTCCCAGTGCCCCTGGACGCCCGCGTCGATCGGGGTCAGGACGAGGGGATTCAGTGATCTCCGCAGGCGTCCCGCCCCCGCCCCTGCCCGGGGCCACCCCTGCCCGGCACCGTGGCCCCGGCCTGCTCAGGCGGGGGCCGCAGTTCGGACCGGGTCAGATCAGGCCCTGCGCCCGCATCGCCTCCGCCACCCGCTCGAACCCGGCGATGTTGGCGCCGCTCACGTAGTCACCCGGCGTGCCGTAGCGCTCGGCGGTCTCCCAGCACACGTCGTGGATGTCGCGCATGACGGTGGCGAGTTCGTCCTCGACGCGCTCGCGCGACCAGGTGTCGCGGCCGCTGTTCTGGCGCATCTCCAGCGCGCTGACGGCGACGCCGCCCGCGTTGGCCGCCTTGCCGGGCCCGTACGCGACCCCCGCCTCCTTCAGGACGCGGACCGCCTCCGGGGTGACGGGCATGTTGGCGCCCTCCGACACCGCCCGCACCCCACCCCGTACGAGCGTCTCGGCGTCGGCGGCGTTCAGTTCGTTCTGGGTCGCCGAGGGCAGGGCGACGTCGGCCGGGACCTCCCACACCGAGCCGCCGGGGACGTAGGTCGCCGAGGCGCCGCGGCGCTCCGCGTAGTCGCTGACGCGGCCGCGCTCGACCTCCTTGATCTGCTTGAGCAGGTCGAGGTCGATGCCCTTCTCGTCGACGACGTAGCCGCGCGAGTCGGAGACGGTCAGGGCGACGGCGCCGAGCTGTTGCAGCTTCTCGACGGTGTAGATGGCCACGTTGCCCGAGCCGGAGACCAGCGCCTGGCGTCCGGCCAGGTCCTCGCCGCGCTTGCGCAGCATCTCGGCGAGGAAGAGGACGTTGCCGTAGCCGGTGGCCTCGGTGCGGACGGACGAGCCGCCCCAGCCGATGCCCTTGCCGGTCAGCACGCCGGCCTCCCAGCGGTTGGTGACGCGCCGGTACTGGCCGAACAGGTAGCCGATCTCCCGGCCGCCGACACCGATGTCACCGGCGGGCACGTCCGTGTTCTCGCCGATGTGCCGGTGCAGCTCGGTCATGAACGACTGGCAGAACCGCATGACCTCGGCGTCCGACTTCCCGTGCGGGTCGAAGTCGCTGCCGCCCTTGCCGCCGCCGATGCCGAGGCCGGTCAGCGCGTTTTTGAATATCTGCTCGAAGCCGAGGAACTTCACGACGCTCAGGTTGACCGAGGGGTGGAAGCGCAGGCCGCCCTTGTACGGGCCGAGCGCGCTGTTGAACTCCACCCGGTAGCCGCGGTTGACGTGCGTGCGGCCCTTGTCGTCCTGCCACGGCACCCGGAACACGATCTGCCGCTCGGGCTCGCAGAGCCGCTCGACGAGCGCGGCCTCCGCCAGCTCGGGGCGGGCCGCGAGGACCGGCGCCAGGGTCTCCAGGACCTCGTGCGCCGCCTGGTGGAACTCGGGCTGCGCGGGGTTGCGGCGGACGAGTTCGTCGTGGAGCGAGGCGAGTGCGTCCCGCGTGTCCTGGACGGTCGTGGCGGCTGTGTTCATGGCGGTACCTTCCGGGCGGCGGCTCCTTCTTGCACCCGTCGATGGAGACCGGGTGCCTGCGATTGTGGCAAAGCGGTGATCTTCTGATGCGCGCGGGGCGCCAGGGACCCGCGCCCGGAGTCAGTGCGCGGCGGTCCGGATGCTGTCGATGATGCGGGTCCAGTTGTCGCCGCCGTGGCCGGCTGCCAGGGCGCGGTGGTAGTGGGACTGGACCGCCCGGGGCAGTGCCGGATCGAGGCCGAGCGTCGTGCTCGTCTCGACGATGTGGTCGGTGGTCGCGCCCATCATCGTGACGGTGCTGAGGTCGCCGGGGTGTTCACCCGCGTCGAGCGCCGCGCCCGGGTGCTCCTCCCCCGCCCGCAGGATGGCGCCGATCGAGTCGGTGAAGGCGAGCAGCTGCGGGAGCGCCTCCTCGGCCTTCATCCCGGCGGTGCCGAGTATCGCGGTGGCGTGCATCAGGGCGGACAACGTGGTGAGGAAGACTGCGAGTTGGGCCTGGTACATCATCTGGGCGAGGCCCGGGTCCTCGCCCAGGTACCTCGGCGCCCCGAGGAGGGCGAGCGCCGCCTCGTGGTCCGCCAGGTCCTGGGGGCGGCCGCTGTAGTAGACGTGGGCCGCCTCCGTGCCGACCATCGGCGCCGGGACCATGACGCCTCCGGTGAGGAAGGCGGCGCCGTGCTCCGCCGCCCAGCGCGCCGCCTCGCGCGAGCGGTCGGGGGTGTCGGAGCTCAGGTTGACGAGCGTCCGGCCGCTGAGGGAGCCGGTGGCCGTGGCAGTGCCGAGAATGTCGTACATCGCCTGGTAGTCGGTGAGGCTGAGGAGGACGAGGCCGCTCGCCCCGACCGCTTCGGCGGGTGTCTCCGCGCGCGTCGCGCCCTCGGCGACCAGGTCGTCGGCGCGGCTCGCGGTGCGGTTCCAGACGGTGACGGGGTGGCCCGCGGCGAGGAGGGTGCGGGCCATCGCCCGGCCCATGGGGCCGAGGCCGATGACGGTGACGGAGGGCTGCGCGTGCTCGATCTTGTTCACCTCTCCATGCTGGACAGGGACGCCGCCTTCGGGAAGTACCTACTATTTCCTGCGGTACTTACCTTTTAGTAAGGGGGAGGAACTCGTGGCGAGAGCAGCCAGACGCGGGCCCTACATCTGCGGCATCGACGCCGCGCTCGACGTCGTCAGCGGCAAGTGGAAGGGGCTGATCCTCTGGGAGCTGCACGCGCACGGCGTACGCCGCTTCGCGGAGCTGCGGCGCGGGACGCCGGGGGTCAGCGAGAAGATGCTGACGCAGCATCTGCGCGAGATGGAGGAGGACGGCCTCGTGCACCGCGAGGTGTACGCCGAGGTGCCACCGAGGGTGGAGTACTCGCTGACCGAGCACGGGCACACGCTCAACCAGGCGCTCGGCCCGCTCGGCGTCTGGGGTGCCGAGCGGGTGCTCCGCGAGGGTTTCGAGCGGCCCGATGACCTCGGACGACCGGAGCCGCTCGACGCGGCGCTCTGACGGGCAGCCCTACTCCTCGTCGGCCTTGTCCTTGTCCCTGTCGTCGTCGCGCAGGCTGAGCGCCAGGTCGTTGTTGACCGTGAAGAACGGCTTCGTACGGGTGCGGCCCCGCTCCGGGTGGGTGAGGTGGACGGCGGGCACCGTGTCGGCCTTCTTGCGGTCGACGATGTCGCCGCCGATCCGTCCGACGGGCACCGGCCCTTCGGTGGGGCCGCCCGGGTGCAGGCGCAGGTCCCACAGGTCGTGCTCGTCCACGCGCAGGGCGAGGGCCTGCGCGTAGGGGAGGGTGAAGGTGAAGTACGTGCCGTCACCGTCACCTGTCCGCCTGGTGACGGGGACCGTGAAGTCGTGGGTCGTGTCGTGGCGGGAGACGACGACGACACGGGCCGCGTCGGTCAGCGCGGCGCCCGTCGCGTCCCCGGTGAGCAGGCGCGCGGTGACGGTGGCCGCGTCCTCGTCCTGGACGAGAGCGGTGATCTCGGCGTGCGCGGGGCGCTGCCAGGTGCGCAGGGCGAGGAAGCCGTCGGTGGTGGCGTAGGGGAGCCAGGAGACGACGTGGCCGTGTGCGGTCAGCGGCGGGCGGCCGACGCGGCGGGCCTGTTCGGCGAGGGTGACGGCGAGCCGTATTCGCTTGTCCTTCGTGCCGCGCCGTACGACGTAGCAGTCCCAGCGGCCCTCGGCGAGCTGGTGCCGGGCCGGGTCCACGGTCACCTGGAACACGCGGCCGGTGGCGGTGGCGACCTCCTCGACCGGGAGGCGCAGCTCGCGGCCCTCGCTGTCGCGGCGCAGGCGCGCGAGGAAGTCGAGCTTGCCCTCCGGGAGGGTCGCCGCGTCGAGGGTGACGGTCACGGCGCCGTCGGCGGTGGCGCGGGCGTGCGCGGCGGGCCGCGGCGGCTCGGGCTCGGCCGGCTCGGCGGGGGCAGCCGTGCGCGACGGGGCCGAGGGGGTGGGCAGTGCGTTGCGCAGCCGCTTCCACAGGGAGCCCTTGGCGGGGCGCTTGGCGGCGGACAGCTCCTCGAAGAGGGTCTCGTAGCGGCGCGCGATCGCGTCGGGCGCGAACGTCGCCGCGCGTTCGCGGGCCCCCTCCCCCAGCTTGGAGCGCAGGCTCGCGTCGCCCATCAGGCGGTCCAGGGCGGTGGCGTAGCCGTCGACACCGGCGTCCAGCGGGACGAGGACGCTGTTCACGTCGTGGTCGATGATCTCGGCGGGGCCGTGCGGGCAGTCGGTGGCGATGACCGGGACGCCGCAGTGCATGGCCTCCACGATGGTCATGCCGAAGGACTCCATGTCGGAGGAGACGGCGGCGATCGCGCCCTTGGCCCATTCGGTCTCGATGGGGGAGACCGGGCCCATCAGCAACACCCGCTGATACAGGCCGAGTTTGTTGATGCGGGCGCGCAGGGCGGGCTTGTCGGGGCCGCGTCCGTAGATGCGCAGGGTCCACTCGGGGTGGGCGTCCGCGACCTTGGCGAAGGCGTCGATGAGCCGGTCGTAGCGCTTGACGGAGACGAGCCGGCCCGCGGCCACGATGACGTTCGAGGTGCGGTCGGAGGGTTCGACGTCGGGCACCGGAACGCTGTTGGGGACGCACAGGATGCGGGCGCCGACGTCCGGGAGCGCGGCGCGGTACTGCGCGGCGTCGGCCTCGGAGACGGTCACGAAGGCGTCGAGGCCGGCGACGGCCCGGTTCTGGTGGCCGCGCAGCGTCGGGTTGTGGGCGTCGAGGCTGAGGTGTTCCTGGCCGACGCGCAGGTAGCGGGGCTGCCCGTCGCGGGCGAGGTACCCGTTGAGGTCGGGGCGGGTGGCGATGACGACATCGGCGTCGGTGTCGCGCAGCCACGCGCCGATCCGCTCGTCCTGGAGCGCGGAGTAGGGCAGGCGGGCGGAGTTCGCGGCGGCGCCGGTGTCGGGGAACATCGTGCACGGCTGTTGCGTGAGCGGGTGGCCGCCCTCGTAGGTGGGGGCGTCCTCACGCATGTCGATCAGCGAGGAGAGGGCGACCCGCTCGTCGAGCGGGATCGCCGGTTCGTCCTTCACCCGGTGGACGCTGACGACCTCCACCTCGTGGCGGGCGGCGAAGGCGCGGGAAAGGTTCGCGGTGGCGCGGATGGTTCCGCCGATGCCGTACGCGTTGTTGATGAGAAACGCGATCTTCACTTTTGTTTTCCCTCTGCGCGTCAGCCGCTTTACATGCCATACACATGTGCCGGGCTATTCAAATCCACAGTTCGTTCACATGTCCAACGCGACATAACGGACTATCAGCGGCATACACCGCTGAATAAGGTTGGGGACGACGTGTCTACCTGAGGAGTGGTGTTGCTGTGGCGCACGATCTTGCGGACTCGGTCGAATCGATGGAACAGCTCGCCGTGGTCTGGCGGGCCATGGTGCTCGACCGGGACCCGGACGCGGACGTACGCGATCTGCCGGGTATCGCCGTCCGGTGGGCGGACTGCCGGTTCCCGTTCTGGAACTGCCTCACGCTGACCGAGTCGGGCGTGGACCCCGCGCTCATGCGGCGGCGCCTCGGCGAGGCGGCGGAGATCATGCGCGCGAAGAAGCGGCCCGGCTTCCTCTGGGTCTTCGACGACCTCTTCCAGGACGACGCCCGCGCGGCCCTCGACGAGGCGGCGCAGCGCGCGGGGCTCACGTACGCCTTCCCCGGCACGGGCATGGCGGGCGACTTCCTGCCGCTCCCCGAGCCGTCACACCCCGACCTGACCTTCGTACGTGTGTCGACCGACGCACACCTGCTTGCCTACGCCGACCTCAACTCGCGCGCCTACGGGTTCGCCCCGGAGGACGGACGCGACGGCCTCGCCGGCTCCACGCTCTGGCGGGAGGGTGTGCACGCGTATCTCGGACTGCGCGAGGGGACGCCGGTGACGTGTGCGGCCTCCCTCGAGGCGGAGGGGCGTCTGTTCGTCGCGCTCGTCGCCACCGATCCGGCCTTCGAGCGGCGGGGCTACGGCGAGGCGGTCACGCGCAAGGCGCTGTACGAGGGGGCACGGGCCACGGGGCTGACCCGGGCGACGCTGCACGCGACGGCCGCGGGCGCGCCGGTGTACCCGCGGATCGGGTTCGTGCCGAACTCGCCGATGCGGTTCTACGCCCTGGCCGCCGCCTGAGCCCATGAGGCCCATGAGGCGAGGGCCACTTCCGACGCGGTACGTATGAACACATGTACGACTGTGTGTGTGACGTACACACTCCGGCGACGCCCCCGCGTGAGTACGATGCCCCGCATCCACCATGACGAGGGAGTGACCGATGGTGACCAGCCAATCAGCCGACACGCTCCGGTCGCGGTACGTGGCGCAAGCCGCGTCGGACCTGGAAGAGAACCGTCGCCGTCAGCAGGAACTCGCCGAAAAGGTCCGGATGCTGGAGCAGGAGGAGGCGCTCCTCGTCGACATCATCGGCCTCGCCGAGCGCGCCCCGCTGCCCCAGCAGGCACAGGGCGGGCCGGCCGCCGCCACCGCCAGGCCCGCCGCCGCGCGCGGTGAGGCGCGCCGGCCGCTGCTCGGCACCCTGCTCATGGACCTGCTCTCGGCCCACGAAGAGCCGCGCCTGGCCAAGGAGTTGCGCGACGAGCTGATGCGCGAGCACCCGGACCGGACGCCCACCCCGCAGGTCGTGCGCAACACCCTGGAGTCGCTGGTCGCCAAGGGGCGGATCCGGCGCCACAAGCAGCAGCGGTCGGTGATGTACACCCTGACGGAGAAGACCGGCTGACGAGCCCCGGCCCCGGCCCGGTCTTCGTACACATACACGCACACATGCATGTGCGTCAGCGCGCGCGTCAACCGGAGAGCCGCCGCGCACGCCAACGCTTGCGTCAACACCTACACCGTTCCCGTAACCCCTCCGACCGGTGAATGGCCGGAAAATAGGCGTCGCCTTGACTTAGAACCAGTCCAACATAGGATGGCTTCCATACGAGACATGCCGACATGCCGAACGAGGAGCACGCCTTGCTGCCCGAGAACAACCAGAAGCCCCTGACCTCAGCGGCCGGCGCCCCGGTCGCCGACAACCAGAACTCGCTGACCGCCGGTGCGCGGGGGCCGATGCTCCTGCAGGACGTGTGGTTTCTGGAGAAGCTCGCCCACTTCGACCGTGAGGTGATCCCCGAGCGCCGGATGCACGCCAAGGGCTCGGGCGCGTTCGGCACGTTCACGGTGACGCACGACATCACCCGCTACACCAGCGCGAAGATCTTCTCCGAGGTCGGCAAGAAGACCGACATGTTCGCCCGGTTCTCCACGGTCGCCGGTGAGCGCGGCGCGGCCGACGCCGAGCGCGACATCCGCGGTTTCGCCCTCAAGTTCTACACCGAGGAGGGCAACTGGGATCTGGTCGGCAACAACACCCCGGTCTTCTTCTTCCGTGACCCGCTGAAGTTCCCCGACCTGAACCACGCGGTCAAGCGCGACCCGCGCACCAACATGCGCAGCCCCGAGAACAACTGGGACTTCTGGACCAACCTGCCCGAGGCCCTGCACCAGGTGACCATCGTCATGTCGGAGCGCGGCATCCCGGCCTCGTACCGGCACATGCACGGTTTCGGCTCGCACACCTACAGCCTGGTCAACGCCGAGGGCGAGCGGTTCTGGGTGAAGTTCCACCACCGCACCCAGCAGGGCATCAAGAACCTCACCGACGCCGAGGCCGAGGCCCTGGTCGGCAAGGACCGCGAGTCGCACCAGCGCGACCTCTTCGACGCGATCGAGAACGGCGACTTCCCGAAGTGGAAGCTGTTCATCCAGGTCATGCCGGAGGCCGAGGCGGACAACTACCGCTTCCACCCCTTCGACCTGACCAAGGTGTGGTCGAAGAAGGACTACCCGCTGATCGAGGTCGGCGAGTGGGAGCTGAACCGCAACCCCGACAACTACTTCGCCGACGTGGAGCAGGCCGCGTTCACCCCGGCCAACGTGGTGCCGGGCATCGGCTACTCCCCCGACAAGATGCTCCAGGGCCGCCTCTTCTCCTACGGTGACGCGCAGCGCTACCGCCTCGGCGTCAACCACCACCAGATCCCGGTCAACGCCCCGAAGAACCCGGTGAACTCCTACCACCGCGACGGCGCCATGCGCGTCGACGGCAACCAGGGCGCCACCCCCGGCATCGAGCCGAACTCCTACGGCCGCTGGCAGGAGCAGCCCGCCTACCGCGAGCCGAGCCAGGCCGTGGGTTCCGTCGCGGACCGCTTCAACTTCCGCGAGGACGACGCCAACTACTTCGAGCAGCCCGGCAACCTGTTCCGGCTGATGAGCCCGGAGCAGCAGCAGGTGCTCTTCGAGAACACCGCCCGCGCGATCAACGGCGCCTCCGAGCAGACCGTCGAGCGGCACATCCACAACTGCACGCAGGCCGACCCGGCCTACGGCGAGGGTGTCCGCAAGGCGATCGAGGCGCTGGCCGCCGGCACCCTCTAAGACACACGGCTCACACCTTGTCGGCGACGCCCCGCACACCTGTCTCGGGTGTGCGGGGCGTCCCCGTTCCGCACCCACCCCACGTCACACACCCCACGTCACACACTCCGCGTCACCCACCCCCCGTCACACACCCCTCGCCCCTCGTCCGGGGCTCCGGAGAAGCACCTCATGAGCCAGCTCACCCCCGACCAGACCGAGCGCGTCGTCGCCATCGCCATGGACCTCGCCCGCGCCGGGGACACCGCCCAGCTGACGGAGTTCGTCGAGCACGGACTGCCGGTGAACATCACCGATGCGCAGTCCAACACGCTCCTGATGCTCGCCGCCTACCACGGCCACGCCGACACCGTACGGGCCCTGCTCCGGGCCGGCGCCGACCCGGACCTGCCCAACGACCGCGGCCAAGTCGCCCTCGCCGGTGCCCTGTTCAAGGGCGAGGACGAGGTGGTCGCCGTCCTGGTCGAGGCCGGCGCGGACCTGGACGCGGGCACCCCGACCGCCCGCGAGGCGGCGACCATGTTCGGCCGCGCACACCTGCTGACAATCTTGTCCGGCAATCGCAGCACTGAGTGCTGAGTGATCGATTCCGGGGTACACGGGCGCGCATGACAACAGTCGACACCGATATCCCCGCACGTTCCTCGGTGGAGCGGGCGGAGCGTGTGGAACGGGCGGAGCGGACCGAACGGGCGGAGCGCCCCGAGCACGGCCTGCGCCGTGTGCGCGTCTTCTACGCGGCGGGCACCGCCTTGTGGGCGGCCTCCGCCGCGTGGACCGCGTGGACGCATCCGGGCAGCCGGCAGATGTGGGTGGCCCTGCTCCTGCTGACCGTCTTCGGCGGTCTGCTGGGGGTCACCTCCCGCTTCCTCGCCGCCTCCGCACCGGCCCGGCGCTCCCCCAGGGTCCCGTACGGGCGTCTCGTCGGCGCGACGGTGCGGCGGGCCGCGATGGGCGCAACGTCCTGGCGGTGACCCCGGCCCCCGCGAGGACGGCGGCCACGAGGGTGCCGAGGACGGCGGTGGCGAGGGTGCCGGTGCTCAGGTGCAGGCCGACGTCGGCGGAACCGGCCTGCGCGAGCCCGGAGGCCATGCCCGCCAGCGGGGCCAGCGTGACGAGGACGCCGAGGGCGGCGCCCACGGCCACGACCAGGACCGTCTCGCCGATCGCGGTGAGCAGCAGCTGGCGGTCGGTGCCGCCCGCGGACCGCATGACGCCGTAGTCGCGGCGCCGGACGTGGGCGGACAGCGCCATGGCGTTGGCGACGGCGATGACGCTGTAGCCCACCGCGATCACGATCAGCATCATGGCGAGGCTGTCGGTGAGCCTCGCGTCGGTCTCGTAGTCGGCGAGGGCGTAGGCGGCGGCGTCGTGCAGGGCGGTGCCGGGCACGGCGCCGGACGCCTCGGCGTCGCGGGGGACGAAGATGTCGTCGGTGAGCGCGGCCGGGTCGTGGGCGCGGACCAGGTCGCGGGCCACGACGAAGTCGCCGCGGGCCGGATCGTCGGGCAGGACCGGGGCGACGCGCAGGGTGACGGTGGCGCCGTCGGCGAACCGGACGGGTATGGCGTCCCCCTGCCGCACTTTCAGCTCACGGGCGGTGCGCTCGCCGAGAACGGCTTCGCCGCGCCTGCTCCATCGCCGGTCACGGCTGCCGAGGACGTCGAGGACGACGGCGTCCTCGGTGGCGAAGGAGACGAAGGCGCGGGTCGGGAGCGCCGCCTTGCCGACCGGGTTGGCGGCGACCACCTCGTCGGTGTTGCCGGGCGTGCCGTCGGGCGTGACGATCGTCTGCCCCGCGACCTTCAATGCCTCCCCCGCCGGATAGGCGACCCGCATCGTCTCCACCGCGCCGCTGAGCAGGACGGCGAAGCCGACGGCGGCGACGACGGGGGCGGCCAGGGAGGCGGCGCGGCGCGGGTCGGCGAGGAGTGCGGCGCGGATCAGGACCGGGGCGGCCCCGCCGCCGCGCTGGAACGGCGCGGTGAGGAACCGGCCCACGGGCCCGATGAACGCGGGGGTGAGCAGCGCTGCGGCGACGATCAGCGCCATCGTGGCGAGGATCGCCATGGTGACCCGGTCGTCGGCGCGGGAGGCCGCGGTCCCGACGGCGAGCAGGACACCGGCGCCGAGGACGGCGAGCCCGGCGGCCCACCGACCGCGACCCATCGCCTTGTTGCCCGTACGGCTGTCGAGGAGCGCCTCGACGGGTGCGACGCGTGCTGCCCTGCGGCCTGCTGCCCAGGCGCCGACGACGCTGACGCCGACACCGACCGCGCAGCCGGTGAGCAGCGGCCACGCGGCGACGGTGACCCGCAGGTCCGGCGGGGTCACGTCCAGGCCGTCGAGGATGTCCCGCAGCAGGGGTGCGGCGGCGACACCCGCCCCGCAGCCCGCGACCGAGCCGAGCAGGCCGACGGCGGCGGCCTCGCCGAGGATCATGCGTCTGATCTGCCGCGGGGCGGCGCCGATGGTGCGCAGGAGGCCGATCTCTCGGCGGCGCATCCCGGTCGCGAGGACCAGCATGGAGGCGACGACGAAGACCGTCGTGAAGAGGGCGAGCAGGGCCATGGCGCTGATGAGCTGGACGCCCAGGAACCGCTTGTGCGCGAGGTACCGGGGCTGGAGTTCGGCGCGGCCGTCACCGGAGACGACGTCGCCGCCCTTGTCACCGAGGACCTTCTCGGCGGCGCTCACCAGCGCCCCCGTACCGGCCCCCTTCGCTGCGACGAGACCGATGGCGCGCACGCCGGGCTGCTGCCGGGCGGCGAACGGCTCGCTGAAGTAGTAACCGGGTCCGTCGACCATGCCGACGACGGTGAACTGCCGCCGCCCCGCGCTGATGTTGACGGTCAGCTCGCTGCCGACGGCGACGCGGAGGTCGCGGCCCACGACGACCTCGCGGTCCGTGCGCGGGGCACGCCCCGCGACCAGCACGTACGGGCCCATCAGGGTGCTGTCGAACCCGTGCCCGGACTCCAGGGCGCCTTCATCGGCGACAGGCTCGCCGTCGATGACGGCCTGGGCGTAGAAGGAGCGGTCCACGACGACGTGCGCGACGCCGGGAACGTCACCGAGCCCGGCGACCAGCGGCGCGGCCTCGGCCTTGCTCCACGGCATCCGGTCCTCGGGGCTGCCGTCGACATCGACGGCCTGCCGGGGCAGGACCAGGGCGGCGGCGCCCGCGTAGCGGGGCAGGGTCTTCGCGCGGGCGGAGTCGTAGATGACGAGGGTCGTCGTGATCAGGGCGACGCCGACCAGGACGGCGATGAAGGCGCCGAGGAAGGACGACCAGCGTTCCCGTACGTTGGCGAGAATCAGCATCACGCCTCCAGCCGGGCCATGCGGGCGGCGATCGCGGCGGCGTCGCAGCCACCGGAGACGCGGTCGGCGATCCGGCCGTCCTTGAGGAGGACGACGACGTCGGCGTGGGCCGCCGCCACCGGATCGTGCGTCACCATGAGCGTCGTCTGACCCTCCCGGTCGACGAACATCCGCATCATCGCCAGCACCTCGCGCGAGGTGACGGTGTCCAGGGCGCCGGTCGGCTCGTCGGCGAAGAGCACGTCGGGGCGGGTGACCAGGGCGCGGGCGAGGGCGACGCGCTGCTGCTGGCCGCCGGAGAGCTCGCTCGGGCGGTGCCCGGCGCGGTCCGCGAGGCCGACGGCGTCGAGCGCGTCCGCGACCTGTACGCGGCTGACCTTGCGGCTGGCGAACCGGGACGGCAGTTGCACGTTCTGCGCGGCCGTCAGCGACTCGACCAGGTTGAACGCCTGGAAGACGAAGCCGATGCGGTTCCGGCGCAGCTCCGTGCGCTCCTTCTCGCGGAGCTGCCCGATGTCGACGCCCGCGAGGACGATCCGGCCGCCGGTCGGCTGCTCCAGACCCGCCGCGCACTGCAGCAGCGTCGACTTCCCCGAGCCGGACGGGCCCATGATCGCGGTGAAGGTGGCGCGCGGGAAGCCGAGGGAGACACCGTCCAGGGCGGTCACGCGCCGCCCGCCGGTGCCGTGCACCTTGCGCACACCGTGGAGTTCGACCGCGTCGTCCTGGACGGAAGTCCTTGTCGTTGTCGTCATGCCCCGCATTCCACGTCGGCGGGGGTGTCCGGGGCACTGACCCGCCCTCTACTTCGAAGGTAGAGCCGGCTCTACTTCCTCGGCGCCCCCCGGCGGTTACGTTGATCGGATGCAACCCACAACGGCCTGGCAGGCCATGGCTCGGCGCCCGCTGAGCTTCCTGACCTCCAGCTGGCCCTGGCGCTCGCTCGCCTACCTGAGCGGCGGCGTCGTGGTCGGTGCCGCCGCCGTCCTGGTCCTCGCCCTGGGCCTGGCGGCGGGGATCGCGCTGCTCGTCGTACTGATCGGGATCGCGCCGCTGATCGGCACGGTGTTCGCCGCGACGCTCGTGGCGCGGGTCGAGCGGCGCCGCCTGCGCCTCGTGGACAAGGACCCGCTGCCCGACCCGCACCGGGCGCCGGACGCCCCCGGTCTGCGCGCGTGGGCGGCGACCCGGCTGAAGGAGCAGGTGACCTGGCGGGAGCTGATGTTCACGCTGCTCTCGGCGGCGGCGCTGTGGTGGCTGGATCTGCTGGTGCTCGGCTTCTCCTTCGGCCTCCCGGCCGCGTTCTTCGCCGCCACCGCCGGGGACACCTGGCCGTGGACGGTGTTCGGCGCGATCGTGCTGCTCGCCTCCCCGTACACGGTGACCTCCTGGGCGGGTGCGCGGGCCGCCATGGCCCGTACGTTCCTCGCGCCGCGCGACAGGGAACTCGGCGAGGAGCTGCGCGAGGTGCGGGCCTCGCAGTCCCGCCTCCTCGACTCCTTCGACGCGGAGCGCGTACGGATCGAACGCGATCTGCACGACGGGGCGCAACAACACCTCGTCTCGCTCGGCATGACGCTGGCGATGCTGCGGCTCGACCTCCCGGAGGACTCCCCGCAGTCGGAGCTGCTGACGCGGGCGGAGGACCAACTGGGCGCAGCGCACCGGGACTTGCGCTCCCTGGTCCGTGGTCTGAACCCACCCGTCCTGGCCGACCACGGCCTCGTGGCAGCCGTCGAGGACTACGCGGGACGGTTCCCCATCCCCGTCACGGTGGACCTGCGGCTGCCCGAGCGGCTGCCCAGGAAGCTGGAGACGACGATGTACTACCTGATCAACGAGGCCATGACGAACATCGCGAAGCACAGCGGCGCCACCAGCGCGCGCGTGCACGGGCGTTACCATGCCGACCTGTTGTTCCTCGACATCACGGACGACGGCCGCGGCGGGGTCGATCCGGCGGGCAGCGGCATGACGGGCCTCGCGGACCGCGTCACGGCGCTCGACGGGCGGATGCGCGTCTCCAGCCCGGTCGGGGGCCCCACCCTGCTGCACGTGGAGGTGCCGTGTCGCTTCGCCTGATGGTGGCCGAGGACGCCGTGCTGCTGCGCGAGGGCCTCGTAGGACTGCTGCGGCGGTTCGGCCACGAGGTCGTCGCGTCGGTCGGCGACGCCGACGCGCTCGTGGCCGCGGTCCGCGCCGAGCGGCCCGATCTGATCGTCACCGACGTACGGATGCCGCCCTCGCTCGGCGACGACGGGCTGCGCGCGGCGGTGCTCCTGCGCGAGGAGTTCCCCGGCCTGTCGGTCCTGGTCCTGAGCCAGTACGTGGAACGGTCCTACGCGCTGCGCCTGCTCGACTCGGGCGGCGGAGCCGGGGTCGGCTACCTGCTCAAGGAGCGGGTCGGCAAGGTCGCGGACTTCACGGCGGCGATCGACCGGGTCGCGGCCGGCGGCACCGTGGTCGACCCCGAGGTGATCACGCAACTCGTACGTCTGCAGAGGGACCCTCTCGAACGGCTGAGCCCGCGCGAGCGCGAGGTGCTCGGGCTGCTCGCGGAGGGCCGTTCCAACGGCAACATCGCCGCGCATCTGTTCCTCAGCGAGGCGGCCGTGCACAAGCACATCGGCAACATCTTCGCCAAGCTGGACCTGCCGGTGGACACGGAGGGGCATCGCAGGGTGCTGGCGGTCCTGGCGTTTTTGCGTGCGTGACGCGGGCGCGGCTCAGGCGTATCTGAGGCGTTCTGAGGCGTATCTGGGGTGTTCTGAGGCGTTCTGGGGCGTATCTCAGGGAGTGTCCTTGAGGGAGCCACGCTCGCACACCTGCCGCGCCACCTCGCGCAGCTTGACGTTGTGCTCCTGGGAGTGGCGGCGCAGCACGTCGAAGGCGTCCGTCTCGTCGAGCCGGTACTGGGCCATGAGGATGCCCATGGCCTCACCGATGACGTGCCGCGTCTCCAGGGCGTGGGCCAGCGAGTCGTGCTCGCGGGCGCCGGAGAAGGCGACCGCCGCGTGCGAGGCGAGCAGCCAGCCCGCGGTCTCGCTGTCCTCGGTGAAGGCGCCGGGCTTGCGCGAGTACAGGTTGAGCGCGCCCAGGTCCTGCTTGTCGTCGGTGTAGAGCAGGAAGCCCATCATGCTGCCGATGCCGAGCGCGTGGGCGCGGGGCGCGTAGCTGCGCCAGCGGACCGTCTCGGTGCTCACGTCGTGGATGCGGAAGACGGGGTGGCCGGTGCGGGCTGCGTCGAAACACGGCCCCTCCCTCAACTCCTCCTGCAACTTGTCGCTGTCGTCGACGAGCTTCTCGGTGGCCGCGAGCGTCTCCGCCCGGCCTTTGCGCAGCACCAGGACACCGGCCGCGTCACATCCCTCGACGCGCTCGACCGCGGCGCGCGAGATCTTGTCGAGGGTGGTCTCCACCGAGTCGTCGGCGAGGAACCCGCGGGCCATGGACGCCATGTGTACGGCAAAGTCGCGCCAGTCCATCAGGGAACATCTCCAGTCGCGTCGCGTGTGCTGCCGTGCATGGTGCAAGGCTCGCACGGACGGCGACCGCGGCAAACGACCGGCGGGGCCCGCTGGTCAGGAGGCCGCCGCGTCCTCCTCGCGGCGGCCGTCGGGACGGCGGTCGTGCTCGGCCCGCGCCGTCTCCAGGAGGCGCCGCCAGGAGGTGACGGTCGGACGCCGCCGGAGCAGGGCGCGGCGCTCGCGCTCGGTCATGCCGCCCCAGACGCCGTGCTCGATGCGCTGGTCGAGCGCGTGCGACAGGCACTCCGTGCGGACCTCGCAGGCGCCGCAGATCCGCTTGGCGCCGGTCTGCGCGGCACCCTCGACGAACAGCTCCTCGGGGTCCGCCGTACGGCACGCCGCTCGTTCCCACCAGGTGTCCAGGCTGTCAGTCACGTCCCGCCCCTTGATCATCTCTGGTCTCTCGTTGCAGTTGGCGGGTGACAGTACGCCACCCACCCGAGGTCAAGCACCCCATCACCAGGGGTTGAACGGGGAGTTACGGGTGGGGTTCGGCCACGAACTCGATCTTGTTTTGTTCTGCCCTGGGGCGCCGGGTCCATGCGCCCGGCGACTTCCGGCCAACCGTCAGTCGGCGCCCCCGCATTCGGCCCAGAGCAGCTTTCCGCCCTGCCCGGCCGGGAAGGAGTACCCGCCCCAGTCATCCGCGTAGGCCCGGACGAGGAACAGCCCGCGCCCGCTCTCCGCGTCCATGTCGGCCCGCGTCCCGCCCCGCTCGAAGCCCGGTGGGATCTTCGGGTCACCGTCCCAGACCGCCACGCGGACCCGGCCGGGTTCGACGGCGCTGGGACCGAGCCGCAGGGCGTACGGGCCTGTGGTGTGCAACTGCGCGTTTGTCAGCAGCTCGGAGCTCAACAGCTCGGCGCTTTCGATGAGCTTGCCTTCGCCGTGCGCTTTGAGCACCAAACGGAGCAGCCCGCGGGCGATGCCAGGCGCGCGGGGGTCGCGGGGTAGTTGGAGGGTGTAGGCCCAGGTTGGGGTTACCTTGTTCACGGCGGTTCCCTTGTTCGGAGGGGGAGTTGGAGATTGCCCAGCGACCAGGTCGCTCCGTCGAGCGGGGTGCTTCTGGGTGCGGCGCCGAAACTGACGGTAGTGATACGGGATATATTCTTCATCCCACTCCGCTCAATAATTACTGCGGCCCACCCGTGTGGGTGACGCGACAGCACGGAGGAATGACGGCATGCCCGTAAGGTCCACCCCGACGGCCCGCCAACTTCGCTTCGGCGCCGAACTCCGCAGACTGCGCGAACGGGCAGGACTGACATCGACCGAGGCCGCCGGACTCCTCGGCATGAAACAGGCTCAGGTCAGCAACATGGAAACGGGCCGTCTGGGCGTGAGTGCCGAGCGCGTGCGCACTCTGGCCTGCCAGTACGAATGCCCGGACAAGAACCTGGTCGAAGCCCTCGCCGGAATGACCGGGGAGCGCAAGCGCGGCTGGTGGGAGGAGTATCGCGAACTCCTCCCACCGGGCCTGCTCGACCTGGCGGAACTGGAGCACCATGGAACGGCGCTGCGAACCGCTCACACCTCCGGCATCCCAGGCCTGCTCCAGACCATGGACCACGCCCGCGAGGTCTTCCGCCAAGTCGTGCCCGAACTGTCACCGGCTGAGGTGGAACACCGCGCCTCGTTCCGGATCAAGCGCCAGGCAGTACTTTTCGGCAAGCCTCCTCAAGTCCCGTACCAGGCAATCATCCACGAGGCCGCCCTTCACATGCGCTTCGGTGGCCGGGACTGTGCCCACCATCAACTCGGGCACCTGCTCAGGCTCGGCGAACACACCAACATCTCGATCCGCGTCATCCCGTTCGACGCGGGCGGCTACCCCGGAGCCGGACAGCCCATCTACTACGTCCACGGCCCCGTTCCCGAGTTGGACACCGTTCAACTCGACCAGTCCCACGGCATCGTCCTACTCGACGCCGAGACTCAACTGGGCAAGTACCGAACCGTACTCGAACGGCTCTTGGCCCTCAGCCTGCCCGACATCGACTCACGCGCCCTGATCCACCGCATCCTCCAAACCACCTGAGAGGCACCCATGATCGAGCTCAACACGTGGCAGAAGTCGACCTACTGCGGCGAGGGCGAGTCGTGCCTGCACGTCGCCGGCACCGCCGTCCGCGTCCACATGACCGAATCCGCAGACCCCAGCGAAGCGATACTCACCGCCACCCCCGCCGCGTTCTCCGCGCTCCTCTCAGTGGTGAGGGCGAACGCCTCCCACAGCGACTGACGATCCGCGGCCGAGCACGTTGCCGAGGGCCGACGGAGCCGACGCACGTGCAGCAGGCGTCAGCTTGCTGATGCCGGGCGCGTAGGAATGCGGCACGCCGCGCTGGAGGCGATCAGCGCAGGTAGGTGCGCTGCCACTCCGCGATCGGCATGGTGAGGGCGGCCTCCGCGAGCCGCTGGGCGCTGGGGGTCTTGAGCTTGGCGCGCGTGGAGTCCACCCACTCCTGCGCGGCCGGATAGCCCTGCTGCAAGTACTCGATGCCCTGGATCGCGCACTCCAGCTTGTCCGCGTCGTGCGCTACGAGGACTTCGAGGCTGTCGCCGTTCTCGTACTCGTCCACGATGGCCCGCACGCCGGAGGCGACCGCGGGATGGGCGTCGGCGACCTGGTCGGCGGTGACCTTCTCGTTGGATGCCGCGTCCAGGTAGCGGCGGCCGATCCAGGGAATGTCACCGACGCGCGTCTCCTGGGTGTCGTGCCAGGTGCACAGGAGCGCCACCTTGCCCGGGTCGGCTCCCTCCATCATGGCGAGGACGGAGCCGATCAGCGCAGTCCGGAAGGAGTGCTCGGCGATGGTCTCGGGGTCCTTGATCCCGGCGATCCACCAGCCGCTCCTCTTGGCGCGCTTCAGCATGCCCATCTCGATGATGAGTCCGGCGGTGCCTGTGTCGGGGTGGCTGTCGGCGTCGGTCATCCGGTACCTCTCCAAGGGTGCTCACGTGTGCAGGGTGAGACCGTAATGCAGGGACTCCAACTCCCGCCTGGCCTGTCGCCATATGATCTGTCCTCCCAGACACCCGCAACGCCTTCTTCACTCTTATGCGCAGAGCTACCGAGCTTGCCGACGAGAGAATGCCCCTGCCGAGCATCAAGTGAGGAGCACGACAGAGGCGTTGAAGCGTCCGAGCCTGTGTCTCAGTGCTCGCGCACCGAGTACGGAGTCCGGGTGTTCGTGAAGCGTTCCAGCCGACTGCCACCCGCGCACGAGCCCGTGCCCGGATCGGCCGGGTAGAAGCAGCGACAGGCGAAACACCACCGGAGCCCGTTCTCCGGGTCTGTCGTGCCGGGGGCACCGCAGTGCGGGCAGGGCTCCACGGTCGGCCTCCTCAGGTCACACGCGCAGGTCGTATTCTCCCCCGCGCACGGCCTCGACGAAGGACATCCACTTCTCCGGGGTCGTCTCGATCACGACGTCCGGGTTGTTGCTCTCGCGCAGCGCCACGACGCCAGGGGCGTTGACGGCGACTTCCATGCAATTGCCCACCTTCTTGTCACGGCAGGCCGCCGCGCTCACGAACTCGAAGTCGGGTCGTACGGTCATGGTGCGTTCCTTTTCTCGCGCTACGGGGAGACGGCCCCCGCGCCGTTGTGCACAGCCCGTCCGGACCGGTCGGCCTGGTCAAGAGCTCCGCTCCGGTCGGGGCGGGTGTCTCATGTGCGGCTGACATCTCTGGGGGAGACCAGCCACTCCCGCCCGCCGCCGTGCTCGGGACGCAGGAACGCCGCTCCGCGGGGGTGGCGGCCCCGGGCCACAACTTCGGGGTCCACGTATTCCGAGACCAGGGCGGCGAGGATGCCAACGTTGCCCGCGCATTCGCGCACGCGTGCGCCGATGTCAGCTTCGGTGATCATCCGAAAGCCTCCGCCGGGAGAGACGGACCGTCGTCGTCCGGGGTGGTCTCCGTATCTTCGGCTGGTAGCGGGACACGTGCGCCACGGCTCTTCGCGACGCGCAGCGCGTCGTCGAGGCACTCGGCCAGGCGCAGCCCCGCGTAACGGATCACGGCATACGGAGAGGAGAGGCGGGGTCGTCCAGCACGGTGCGAGCGGCAGCGAGTACCCCCGCACCCATGCTGAGCTGGGTGTCCTCAAGGTTGTCGGCGAGTCGGGACACATAGCTGGCCGCTCCGCCGTCTGTACTGAGCCAGCAGGGCTTGCCCTCGGGTGTCGTCCAAGGCAGCTGGCGCGGGCCCTGGCGAGGTGTGGTCGTCATGCGGCCCCCTGAATGCCGTTGACGAGGCGGGGGCCGACGTCGATGCCATGTACGGCGACCCACATCGCGCGACGCCAGGACTTCTGGCGTTCGGCTTCCTGGCGCCGTTCGAAGGCGACGAGGTAGGGCCGGACGATGCCGATGTCCTCACCACTCAGCGCGGGAGCGAGCGGCGGGCGTCGGGTGAGTACGGGTGAGGGGTGAGTGTCCGGTCGCTGCGGGAGCGATCGATGGCGGCCCCGTGCGGGTAGTACAAGCCCCACCGACGAAGCGAAGAGGCGGGCGATGCCGTGGCCCATGTCGACCTGCTCTTTCAGGTTGGCCATGTCCCCGGACCGGTCGCACGGTCGCGGGGGTCTGTCGTGGGTGACAGAAGCTCCATCGAACCGTTCGGGTGGGGGCTGGCGGAGGAGCCGGACAGGGGGCCAGGGAGGGGCCAGACTGGAGGGGATAGGGGGCCGGCCTGTGAGCAGTGATGAACGACGGCGGCGATTCGGCGCTTATTTGACGCGCATGAGGCGCGACGCTCGGATAAGTCAGCGGCAGTTGGCCGAGAGGCTGTGCGCCGCCTCGGGCACGCGGTCCGTGACGCGGAACGAGGTCTCCAGGTGGGAGCGCGGAGAACGCGTACCGGACTCCTGGCTGCCCTTCATCGCGAGCGTGCTCGAGGTCCCCGACGACGAGCTGGACCACGCTGCGGCGTACGCCCGGAGCGACGTGGACCGGGCACCGTTCGGCGGCGCGGTGGTGCTCGCCGAGTTGATCCCGCCCGGTGATCCACTGGCCCCGCTCGGCACGCGCACGGGACGGCGCATCGGCAGGGACGACGTGGCGGTCCTGGCTGCCCGGGTACACGGGTACCGGCTTGCCGACGATGTGTTGGCGGGCGGCGATCTGCTGGCCCCGGTCTTCCGGGAGTTGAACTCCGCGATGCGCCTGTACCGCGGGACCAGCCACCCGGAAGACGTGGGGCGGGCGCTGCTCGTACAGGTCGGGGAGCTGGCGCAGATCTCCGGATGGATCGCGAGCGACGCGGGGCAGCACGCGCAGGCGGAGCGCGCGTACCGCATCGGGATCGAGGCGGCGCGGCAGGCTGGGGATGCCCCGCTGGTGGCGAACCTCGCGGGGAGTCTCGCCTACCAGATGAGCAACACCGGCCAGGAGCGGGCGGGACTGGAGCTCGCCCGCGCCGCCCTGGAGGAGGCGGGACCGGAGGCACCGCCCAAGACCCGCGCCCTGTTCCACGACCGGGTGGCGTGGGCGTACACCCGCGCGGGAGAGGCGCAGGCGGCCATGCAAGCGCTCGGTCGGGCTCACGACGCGTTGACCGAGGAGGAGCGGGAGGCGGCGCCGCAGTGGTCATACTGGGTGAGCCGCGCGGAGCTCAAGATGATGGACGCCCGGGTGTTCACGGAGCTACGACGGCCGCTGCGGGCGGTGCCGTTGCTCAGGGACGTACTCGCGCGCTACGACGCCACGCATGCGCGCGAAGTGGCCCTGTACCGGTCATGGCTGGCCGTGGCCTTGGCCGACGCCAACGAACCTGAGCAGGCGGCGGACGAGGCCCGACGCGTGGCGTCCGTGGCCGCCGACCTGGCCAGCGACCGGACGGCCGGACGGGCGAGAGTCGTGCTGCTACGGCTCCAGGAATTCGAAGGCGTCCCGGAGGTCCGGGAGTTGCTGCACGACCACGGGCATCTGCTCAACGTGTGAGGTGATGCGGCCAAGTGAGAGGCCGAGGCGGCTGTTCTGCATGTGTACGCCACTGAGACTGTGCCAGGGCTCTTGCAGGCCGACCGTACGCGCGGACCGTGTTAGATGGTCCGCCTTCGTCGACTTCGCGGCGCTCTGAGGCGTACGGGGCCCTCGGCGCGTGCACGTCGCCGAGGGCCTGCGCGGGGTTCGTCTTACTCAGTGTGAGGTGCTGGGCGGCACGACCGACTATGACGGCGAGCAAGGCGCCCCGCTTCCGCTTCTGGCCACATCCGGCGGGGGAAGCGGTTCGATCTCCCGCTCGAAGAATGCGTGGAAATCCTCACCGCGCGCATAGAGCGCATCAAAACCTGAGTTGACTTCCTGGATCAGATCCCGGTCGGTGTAGCGGTTGGCTCCATCCGGGTTTCCGTCGGCGTCATAGACAACTTCGTACACCACCGCATTACCGAGAACCACCACTTCGGGAACCGGACGCCTCCGCTCGATGTCCGAAATGCTACGGGCGTCCAGAACCCTGATGTCGTCGCCGACCTCCACACGTACGCGTAAAACGAACAATTCCCATTGCACATACGGCGTGATCGGGAACTCCACCACGCGGAGGCGGCGATGCCGGACTCCCAACTGCCCGGCCCGACGCAGTTCCTCCGCGTACTCCTCGCGGCTCTCGTCGGCCAGGGACAGGGCCCCGTTCCAGTCACCCGCGGCGAAAGCCTCCCAGCTGGCGAAGCCGCGCTCCGCGAAGTGCTGGCCGCGTTCGAGCTTGTTCAGGAAGTCGATGCCGCTGGTGTAGAACCGGCCGAGATCCGTGTGGTACGTGGGGCGATCCATGCGCTGCGGGGCGCCGGTGGGGAAGGAGTCAAACACTGGGGATATCCGGCTTCGCCGCGACGAGCATGTTCCTGGGGATCACCACGAGGCGTTCGTCCGAGCCGATGGAGACCCCGTCGGGCAGGCTCTTGGCCAGTGATTCCGTGAGGTCGCGCCCGATGACGGCGATGTCGCCGTTGGCCAGTTCCCAGATGTCGGGGCAGTCGGGAGTGCCAGTCGTATTACCCAGTTCTTGGGGTGATTTCCCCAAGCGCCTTTTGAAATGCGTGTCCGGGTCTGCTTCCCAAGGCCTGGCCATGTTCTTCTCCCCCTCGGTTGGACGGATGGCGCCACTGTAGCGTGCAACGGCCCCGCCTGACGATGTGTCAAGCGAGACCGCAACGGTAATGGCGAGGATTGACTCCACCTTGTTTCATGCCCTTCGGGGGTGGAATCATGCTGGTCGGAAATAGAATCATGCCAATGCCTGGCAGGCACGTTTTTCCTGCCGCGGTGTCGGAAAATCGGGTGAACGGAGGGACGAGTGTGGACCCGGAAGTGACCTCGCTCGCACAGAGCGCGGGAACCACCTTGGTCACATTGATGGCAGCAGATGCCTGGCAGCGCACGCGTGACGGGTTCACGCAGCTCTGGCGTCGGATGCATCCCGATCGGGCCGAGACCGTGGCCGCCGAACTGGAGGCGGGCCGCGAGGACGTGCTGGCGGCCGTGGCGGCGCACGACCAGGAGACGTTGGCCGAACTGCGCGCGCAATGGCAGGGGTTCTTACGGCGTCTGATCGTCGCCCGCCCCGACGCCGCCGCCGAGCTGCGCCGTCTCCTCGACGAACTCGACCCCGACGGTTCGGCGGCTCGCCAGGTCACGCAGCACGCCACCGCTTCGGGCCAGGCCCGGGTCTACCAAGCGGGACGAGACCAGCACATCGCAGAGCGATGACGGGTGGGATGGACGGGCGTGCCGAGGACCGTGGACGGGTCTTCCAGTCATCCGGCGACCAGCACATCAACGAGCACCACCACTACGGCGCTGACGGCCCTGAGCCCAGTGGGCCGGACTCGGTGCGCCGACCGGCCGTAGGGCGGCCCCCAGTCGTACTGCGGGACCGCAGCGAAGTGATGGAGCGCCTGCGGGCGAGTGTCGCGGCGGGGCGTGGCGGCGAGGTCTACGTGCTGTACGGGATGGGCGGCGCGGGCAAGACGGCAGTTGCCTGCGCACTCTTCCAAGAGGTCGCTCAGGAAGCCACCGGCGAACAGGCCCGGGTGGCCCTGTGGGTCAACGTCGCCGACCGCGCGAGCCTGCGCGGCGGCATGCTGGCCGTGGCCGCCGACCGCGGAGCGGGCGACGGTGAACTGCTGGCCGCTCGCAATGGGCTCCGTCCCGCCGCCGATCTCGTCTGGCACCATCTCGACCGCTCCGCCGAACCCTGGCTCCTTGTCCTGGACAACGCGGACGAGCCGGAGATCCTGCGGGACGGCAGCTGGCTGCGCACCAGCCCGCGCGGCATCGTCGTGGTAACCACCCGTCGGGCGGCGGCCCGCTGGTGGCCCGGGGCGGAACTCCAGCACATCGGCGTACTGCCACGGGAGGACGCCGCGCTCGTGCTGCGCGACCTCGCCCCGCACAGTGGCACGACGGAGCAGGCGGCGCGCATCGCGGACCGGCTCGGGCGGCTGCCGCTCGCTCTCACCCTGGCCGGAGGCTTCCTCTCCCACCAAGTGCTCGACCCCTGGACGATGGACGCCTACGGACACCATCTCGACGAGGACGAACGGGTTCAGTTGATCGACCGCGGTGCCGACGCGCTGTCCGAGGCGGACCCGCGGCATCTGGTCGGCCTGACCTGGCAGCTGACCCTGGACACCTTCGAGGCGCGCGGGCTGCCCGAGGCGGCGGCCCTGCTCAGGCTGCTTGCCCGGTTCGCCGCAGAACCTCTGCCGCTGGCCCTGCTCAACCAGGAGGACATCGCCGATGTCCTTCCCCGGGCCCGTACCGAGACAGCCCTGCGGGCCCTGCTCGACCAGTCGCTGTCCGAGCTCGTCGACGTCGTCGGCGCGCGCTGTGTGCAGAGCCATGGCGTCCTGCTCGACAGCGTCCACGCGGCGACACCCGTCGAGCTGAGGCCCACGCTCGACGCAGTGGCCGTCCGCCTGCTCGACGCCGCCGTGCCTGCCGTCCCCGATGCCGGACCGCATGAGCCGCGGCTGCGTCTGCTGGTCCCGCACGCGCTGGCCCTGCTGCGGCGCATCGGCATGGTGCCGCTCGCCGCCGAGGCCCTGGCCGTGGCGACACGCCTTTCGGTCGCACTGCACCGGACCGGTGACTACCTCTCCGCCTGGGAAACGTCCCGGACCGCCGCCGACCTCGGGCAGCGGCTGCTCGGCGCGGACGACCGTACGGTGCTGGCCGCCCGTTCCAGAGCCGGACGGGCGCTGTTCCGGCTGGGCCGGTTCGCCGAGGCCGAGGCGTTGCTGCGCGGTGTCCGTACCACTCAGGAGCGCCTGTTCGGGGCCGATGACCCCGACACATTGGACACTTCCTACGGCCTTCAGCTCGTGCTGGCCAACCTCGGGAAGCGAGAGGAGTCGGTCGCGCTGCTCAATGCCACCGTCGCCGGTCGGCTCTCGGCGCTGGGCCCCGCGCATCCGCTGACCCTGCGCGCCCGTGCCAGCCTGCTGGAGATGCTGCCCGCGAGTGAGGTGGCCACCGTGCAGGACGGTGCGCTCCTCTCCCTGCCCGCGCAGTGCGACCGGCTCCTCGGTTCCGACCACACGGTCACCCTGGGCGCCCGGCACAACCACGCGTGGGCGCTGTTCCTCCTGGGCCGGTTCGAGGAGGCCGACCGTGAGATCCGGCTGGTCGCCGACGCCTACGAGCGGCGGTTCGGGCCGGAGTACCCGATCGTGCTCGCGGCCCGGCAGTTGTTCTCCCGGACCCGCGCCGCGCTCGGTCATGTGGAGGAGGCCGTCGAGCTGATGACCGACGTCGTCGCCCGGCGGGAGACCGGCTTGGGCCCCGAGCACCCCTTCACGGTCGCGGGCCGGCAGCTCCTGGACACGTACTGCTCGGGGCGATGACGCGTCGGCGTGTGCCGCGCAGGGACGTGGGCGCCATCGGACGCCCTGGACGAAAACAGCTTGGAGGACCCCGACCGCCTCTACACCCGAGGGAAAGGCGCGGCGCTGTCGCCCAGCGCTTCTCGAGGCCCGACTCTCTCCATCGACGACAACCTGTGAAGGAACGAAGTGCCCACTTATAGCTGGCAGAAGTCGTCCTACTGCGGCGAAGGCGAAGCATGCCTCCATGCCGCCGTCGACACCGACCGCCTCCACATAACTGAATCCGCCGACTCCAGCGCATCCATACTCACCGCCACTCCGGCCGCCTTCTCCGCTCTCCTCTCCCTGCTGAAGCAGCACACCTCACACAGCGACTGACGATCTCCGAGCCGGCCCATGGCCGTTCCGGCTACCGGGTTGCCCCGGTCGGCCAGATGACAGTGACGGGCACGCCTGCACGTTCCGCGTATGTCACGACGTCGGCCGTGCCACCGTAGCCACGCGCCGGCAGGCCGTCCCAGACGGCGATGAGCCGGTCGGAAAGACCCACCAGGATTTCGCTTCCGGCCTGGTGCGCTTCGGAGGTCGATTCCTTGAGCCCAGTGTGGTGTACGTCCTTGGCACGCCTCATCAGCGCGTCGTAGTCGAAGTGGTGCCACCCGGGCAGACCATCTCTGTACTCGGCTGCGGGCGTGACCACCTCGACCTGGCCGCCCGCAGCGAGCACGGTCTGGGCCCACCAGGTGTCGGGGCCATCGGCGATGCAGCTGATGGCGACGAGATCGCGGGCCACGTACGTCCGGGCGTGCTCCAGGAGCAGGGCGCGAACCTGGCCCTCGACGGGCTGCGGCAGGCCACGGTGTCCTGTGATCCCGACACGCATAAAAGGCACTCCCCTACAGATGAGCGGCGTGGAGCTGGTCGTCGAAGTCACGCACGACAGTCGGTGGCCGGTGGGTGGGGTAGGCCCGGCGGAGTGTGCGGGCTCGTTCGACGATTCTGCCGGAACGCAGACGGACGCCCTCGGCAAGGGATCGGGAAGCCAGCGTGAACGCGGCATCGATCTCCTTCGTAGCGAGGTGAGCGGTCGCCACGTCGAGCGTAAGGAGAGCCCGTTGCTTGTCATGACCGCCGCTCAGGGCAGCCGCGACCTCCCGTTCTCCGGTCCGGATATGGAGCGGCTGGCCGAGCCGGGCCGTGCAGGCGATGCGGCATGCCGCGATCTTCTGCTCGTCGAAGGCGAAGATCCACGGCCACGAGACAGGCTCGGCGTCGGGGATCTGCGCGGCGCTGTTCTCGCAGGCGTGCAGCGCCCGTTCGCATGATCGGCTCTGCCCATTCGACGCGTGCGCGACGGCTTCGATGGCGAAGAGCCAGGCAGAAGCCAGCGGTGACGGATCACGTCCGAGGTCATGCCGTGCCTGTGTGATCAGGCGGAGCGCCTCGTGCGGGTTGCCGGTCTCGGCCTCGAACGAAGCGAGGCTGCCAGTCTGGTAGGCGGCCAGGAGGGTGTCACCCGCACTGCGTGCTGCCTTGATCGACGCCCCGTACCAACGACGCGTGGAGCCATGATCAGCCATGTCCCAGAACAGCCATGCGGCGAACGAGGCGGCTTCGGATCCCACGGATGCCATGCGCGCGCGGTGCGCGTTGTCAGGTGCTTCGCTCGCGATGGTCTGGATGAGCTGCAGGTGGGTCTTCATCGACTCGGCCAGGTCTCTGGACGCCACAGTGGCGTCCAGCCTCCGGAACGAGCTGGTGGCAATGCGCAGGGTCGCCGCGTGCGAGCTGTCCTCCCAGGTCGCGGACGCATCGGGGGCTGTGTTGCTTGTCTTGGGGGCGGCGACGAAAGCCGCCGACAGGTTCAGGAATGCGCGCCGTTCCACTGGCGAGGTCCCATTCGTCTGCTGATTGGCGAGGCCGACCAGCTCGAATGGGAATCCGATCGCTGTGGCGGCGCGCGCCAGGGTTTCCATGTTGTAGGTGCCGAAGCCGCGGTTCTCGAGCCGCGAGATGGCGGCTTGAGAGAGACCGCATGCCGTGGCGAGTTGGCCTTGTGCGAGCCCCGCGATCTTTCTCGCGCGGCGGATCACGTAGCCGTAGTCCCCCGTATATGCCGCGTCCTTGAGGTCTCCGAACGAGGCCCAGTCGATGCTCTGTGTCCCCACGGTAACCAGCATGGCACGTCGTCCCGGGCGCTCATATGCGTGCTGCGCATACTCGGATACGCCCGACGAATGCGGCGTGGAGATCACCTACTGGTAGCGGTTACCTGGATCACACCCGAAGACATGGGGCCGGTGAGCCTCGACTGCACGCTGCATGGGGAGTTGAGTTCGGGGTGACCTCTTTGGAAGAAAACGGATGTGCGGCCGTCGCCAGGGAATGGGCGACGGATTACACGATGGTCCACAAGAGCGTGCCTCTGGCCCGTCTCCACGTCCGCCGAAGGCTCGTGATGTGGGGGTGGCCCGGTGACCAGGAGGAAGCGACCTTGGTCACCTCGGAGTTGACCACCAACGCGATCAACCACGCGCGCATCGTCGGGCACACGATGCTCCTGCGGTTGGCAGTGCTCGAGAACGGCGGACTCGTCATCGACGTGTCGGACCCGGTGCCCGCGTTCCCCGGCTTCGGCGTGCATGCTGCGGTCGACCGTCTCGACGAGTGCGGTCGCGGACTGCGTCTGGTTCGCGCCGTCGGCGGTGAGGTGTCGTGGTTCCTTCGTGAGCACGTCGGCAAGACCGTCCGGGTCGAAATGCCCGGAGGAGCGTCTTGAAGGTGATCCCCCCGGAGGCAGCGTCCTTCACCTGTCCTGTCGGATGACCGCCCCGCGCCAGGAAGGGCGGTGCCCCGCGTGACCCCGCCGACTACGACCCCGTAGCACCATCCGCACCCCTCAAAAGGAGTTCCATGTCAATCGTGACCATCCCGTTCGCCGCCCAGGCGGCCGAACTGCCCTGCCTGGTGACCACGACGGTCGACGGCATCACCTGGAACGCGGAGCGCCAGCTCAACGAGCGGAGTGACGGCACGCCCTGGCACACGCTGCCGCAGGCCGCCTCGACGACCGACACCAACCTCGACGGGCAGGGCGACGACGTCCAGGACCCGTACTACGCCTCCGCGTCGTGAGCGCCGCCGCCCGCCCCGTGCTCGTCGTCGCCGAGCGGCTCGACGCGTCGGCCGACATGGTCGTCGACCAGCTCAACCAGCGCGACGTGCCGGTCCTGCGCTTCGATGTCGCCGACTTTCCGCAACAGCTCACCCTCACCGCCACGCATCGGGGCGGCGCGCCGGGCTGGACGGGGACGTTGGACGACGGGCGCCGGACGGCGCGGCTGGAGGAGGTCCGGGCCGTCTACTGGAGGCGGCCCGGGCGCCCCCACATCGCCGACACCGTCCCCGATCCCTACCGCTCCTGGGCCCGGAACCAGGCGGACGCCGCCATGCTCAACCTGCTCGCCGCACTGCCGGTGCCGTGGCTCAACAACCCGCACATCGACCGGATCGCCGCACACAAGCCGCAGCAGCTCGTCACCGCGGCCCGCGCGGGACTCACCGTGCCACGCAGCATCATCACCAACGATCCGGAGGTGGCACGCGCGTTCGCCGAGCGGATCGAAGGACCGGTGATCTGCAAACCGATCCTGGGCGGACGCCTTGACGTCGGCCGGGACCGGCAGTTGATGGTCGCCACCCACGAAGTCGATCCGGCCGCGATCGACGCCACGCTCGCCACCACGGCGCACTACCTGCAAGAGCGTGTCCCCAAGGCGTACGAGGTGCGCCTGGTCGCCGTCGGCGACCGGCTGTTCGGCGGGACGCTGCACACCAGCTCCGAGAAGGCCGGTACCGACTGGCGCACCGACTACCACCACATCGACTACGGCACGGTCTCCGTCCCCGAGGACATCGCACAGGGGGTGCGCCGCTTCCTTGCCGCGTACGGCATCGCGTTCGGCAGTTTCGACTTCGCCGTCACCCCGGACGACGCGTGGGTGTTCTTCGAGAACAACCCGGCCGGAACCTGGGGCTGGGTCGAGAATCGCACCGGCCTTCCGATCGCCGCCGCGCACGCCGACCATCTTCTTGGAGCCGCCCGATGAACCGGCCCGACGCCGACGCCACCATCGCCCGGGCTCGGCGCGAGAAATTCGCCGCCGACCTCGCGCCCGACTCCGCATCCCCCTGGCGCACGGCGTTCGCACGAGTGCCCCGGCACGTGTTCGTGCCCCGCTTCTACCGGCAGCTCCCGGATATGTCCTGGCAGCCGGTCGAGCGGGAGGACGACGGCTACCTGGAGGCCGTCTACTCGGATACGGCGCTCACCACCCAGCTCGACGGCCAATCCATCCCCACCAGTTCCTCCAGCCGGCCTTCGCTGATGCTGAGCATGCTCGACGCCCTCGGCGCCCTGCCCGGACAGCGCGTGCTGGAACTGGGCACCGGCACCGGCTACAACCTCGCGCTGCTCGCCGACCGGCTCGGCGACGAGAATGTGGTGAGCATCGAGCCGGACACGGCGATCGTCCAGGCCGCTGTCCGGCATCTGGAGCAGGCCGGGTACCGGCCCACAGTGGTCGCCGGGGACGGCACGCTCGGCCATCCGCCCGGGGCCCCGTACGACCGCATCATCGCGACCGTGGGCCTGTCCCACATCCCGCACGCCCTCCTGGCGCAAGGCATGAGCGGCACGATCATCGTCGCGCCGCTCGGTCACGGCATCATCCGGCTCACGCTGACCGGCGACGGTTGCGCCGAGGGCCGCTTCCTGCCCCTGCCCGCGCGGTTCATGACCGTGCGCGGACCGTCTTCGCATCCGGACTTCGAGGCAGTCAGCCTGGCGCAACCCCCCAGGACCGGGGTGGCCCCCGAAGAGGTCTGTGGCCGCCTTCAGTTCGCGTTGTCTCTCGCCCTGCCCGGACACACCACCTGCACTTGGCGGGGGAACGGGGGACGGCTCGAAGCTGTGGGGATCTGGACACCGGACGGATCGACCGCGCTCGTCCACGCGTCGGGGGAGGTGCGGCAGACAGGGGCGCGGCGTGTGTGGGACACCGTGGAACAGGTGGCCTCTGCCCTGCCGCAGCAGTGCGAACGGGAGGACTTCAGCCTCACTGTCATCCCTGAGGAGCAAGTGATTACTTACGGCGGAACAGGGGGCCCTCAGTGGCGGCTGCCGCTCGCCCTCACACCTGGCAGCTGACCCTGGACACGTTCGAGGCGCGGGGGCTGCCGAAGCGGCGGCCCTGCTCACGTTGCTGGCCCGGTTCGCCGCAGAACCTGTGCCGCCGCCCTTGCTCGGTCACCACGCACGCACCCCGACACCACCGGGGCCGAAACACTAGTGGTGCCAAGCTCGCCCGCCCGTATTGCGGATGAACCGCTGCAACACCTTGAGGGTGGTCAAGTACTCCTCGTCGGAGACGCCCGCGTGCCGTTCCGCCCAGAGCTCGTCCTGGAGGAGCGCGGCCTTCTCGTAGAACGCCCTCCCTTCGGCCGTGATGCCCAGGCGGCCCTCGGCGTCCTCAGTGATCCACCCCTGGCCGATGGTCGCGTCCAGCTCCGATTCCAGGGTCTCCCGGCCGACGTCGAGGTAGTTCCGGAGAAGGCGGGACACTTCGTCACGGGTTTTGACGGTGTCCGCGCGTGCCACCTGCGCGAGGACCCACCACTGCGGTTGGGTGGTGCCGATCCCGGCGAGTGCGGCCCGGGTCCGGTCGACGACGGCCTTGTAGGCCGCCCAGCTCCAGTAGCCGATGGGCTGTTTGATCAGGTCGGTGTCGCCGTGCGAGTACTCCATGGCCGGGCTCCCTGCCGTTGTCCGAATCGGTTCGACGAGATCGACCGTAGAAACTCAACCGGACTTGAGGTCAACAGCGTGCGAGTCGGCTCCGCCGAGAGGGCGCGCGCGGCTGAGCCGGTGATCCCACCTTGCACGTCCGTGGCATCCGGTGCACCGATTGCGGCTCTCTCACCCGCGAGGTGCTCCTCGCGGCTCACCGATACAGCGACCAGGAGTCAGTCCTCCGTCTCCATGGCAGCCGCACCCGCCTCCCCCACCAGCACCAACTGACTGACCGTGTACCGGTCGCGGGTGTGCAGCGCCACCCTGTACAAACCCGGCGCGTCCACCGTGACCGTCGCCGTCGGGCATCCGTCCCGCATCTGGGCCCGGAGCGGGCGCTCCGTGCCCGTCTCCGTGTCGGTCAGGGTGAAGGTCAGGCCCTGCATCGTGTCGACGTCCGGGGCCGTCGCCTCCCAGGGCACGCCCGCCTCGGCCAAGTCGGGGACGGAGAGGGCCGCGCCGGGGCCGCCGTCGCCGGGGAGGGGCGGGCCCTGGGGGATGTCCTCCAGGAGGATGTCGGCGACCGTGTCGAGGACGCTGTCGGCGCGGGCCAGGTCGCCGTGCTGGACGGGGAGCAGAGAGACGTGCCGGGACAGGGACGCCGCGTCGCGGTAGACCGTGCCGTCGCCGTGTGCCGAGAAGTGCAGGATCTGGCCCGCGGCGTCGCGGATGAGCGTGCCGTCGGAGTGCTGGCGGGCCCCAGCCTCGTACGCCGTCACCTGGCCGGACGTCAGGGACAGGCTCTGGTAGGTGGGCTGGCGGGTGCCTACGACCGCACGGTGGTCGGGGAGGGGGACTGCTTGCTGGCTTGCGTGGAAGGCCAACGCGTCGCGGGCCAGGTCCGGGTGGCCGCCGAGCGCCGTCACGTCGGACACGTCGAGGCGGCGTACGTCGTCGGTCGTGCGCAGGCAGCGGTAGAGCGGCAGCAGGTCGTGCAGGCCCGGCATCGTGGCGCAGAGGTCACGGAGTCGCGCGTGCGGGAGCGGGACCGGGGCACCGCGCCCGCTGTTGAGGATGACCGTCGCCTTCACCGAGCCGTAGAAGGGCGTGCCCAGGGTGACGACCGTGCGGGTGTCCGCGGCCAGGTCGTCGAAGTGGCTGCCGTCCAGGGCGCTGCGCGTGACCAGGCCGCCCATGGAGTGCGCGAGGAAGACGAGGCGGGCCGGGCGTCCGTCGGCGCGGTGGCGGAGGGCCGCCAGGTGCGCGGGGTGCGTGCGCCAGGCCGTGAGGTGTGCGCGGGCCCGCGCGGCGAGCAGCTTGCCGTTCGTCGCGACGGGCAGGCGCCAGTCGTACGGGAACGTCATGATCGCGGCGGGGTCGGCCACGTAGTCCCGGACCGTGTCGATCAGGTCGGTGTACGGCTCCTGGCCGCGCAGGTACGGGGTCCACGTGCCGTGGCGCAGGAGCTGGGTCGCCTGGACGCGGCCCGTCTTGCCGGTGAGTTCGTCCTCGGTGAGGTGGAGGCCGGCCAGGCCGTCGCGCCGGGTCCATGCGCGCAGCAGCCAGCGTGCGCCCGACAGGCCCCACAGGACCTCGCCGGTCTCGGCCAGGCGCAACTCGCTGCCCATGATCCCGGGAACGATGACGACCGCGTCCTGCGTCACATGATGAGGTAACTCTGCCTGTGCCGAGGCGGGTCGGACCTCGCCGACCTGTCGCTGGAAGCTCATGGACGGGAACAATAGGCAAGATGAGCGAGCAACGGGGGCCGGTCATGGCTGTTGCTGCCGAGCCGGACGTACCGGATGTACCGCAGTGGCCGCACGGGCCGCTGGAGACAGGGCCGCGCGGACTGCTCGTCGGCCTGGTCGTCCCGGACGGCGACCCCTCCTTCGACGAGGCGGTGGAGCAGCAACTCGCGGCATTGGAGTTGTGGTGGCCGCGCCACGAGGAGGCGTTCGACTGGCGGCTGTCCGAGACGCCGCACGGTACGCCGCTGTCGACGCGCCACGAGGTCGAGGCCTACCTGAGCGCGAGCGGCCTGCGCGACACCGACGCCGCGACCCCGCTGATCCTCTTCGTCAGCGCGCACGGCCTGTCCGCCAAGTCCAGCCGCCACTACCTGCGCCTGCCCGACACCTCCGACGAACGCCTCCTCGCCACCGCCGTGCCCACGTCCGCGCTCGCCTACGCGGCCCTCGACTCCCGCGCCCACGACGTCCTGGTCATCCTCAACATGTGCGAGTCGGCGGCCGTGCAGAGCGAACTCGTCTCGCTCCAGGACGACCTGGCGCCCTCCCGCAAGGAGGAGGCCCGGCTCAACGTCCTCGCCACCACCGAACGCGGCCGCACGGTCCTCGGCCTCGAACTGGCCCGCGTCCTCTCCCGCGCCCACCTCCTGGCCACCACCAGCGAGCAGATCGCGCACCCGCATCTGACGATGAGCGAGTTCACGCAGCTCCTCAACCGCGCGGCGAAGCTGTTGGAGGACGAGCGGCCTGTACGGCGCAACGCGCGGCGCGCCCACGCCCGCGTCAACATCCCCCAGCCGCTGCTCACCCAGTGGCAGCACGAGCGCTCGCGGGCGCTGCCCAATCCCGGCTACGAGCCCTCGCCACGGGTCGCCGAGGACGCGGTCAGCGATGTCGCGGCGACCTTCGACGAGCTGGAGCACTGGCTGGAGAAGGCGAGCGGCAGGCTCGACAAGGCCGACGGCGGCTGGTACTTCTCCGGGCGCACCCGCCTCAACCGGCTCCTCGTCGACTTCGTGCAGAGCCCGCGCGGCGCGATGATCGTCACCGGGGGCGCGGGAACGGGCAAGTCGGCGCTGCTCGGCCGGATGGTGACGCTCAGCGACCCGCTGTTCCGCGGCGAGGAGCGCTACAAGACCGCGCTCGACGGGCCGCCCGAGACGATCCCGCCGCCCGGCGCGGTCAGCGCGGCGATCTCCGCCCGCAACCACACCGCGCTGAGCGCCCTGCGCCAGCTCGGCGAGGCGCTGGGCTGCGCGCCCGGCGAAGGGAGCGTCGAACTGGGCGACTGGCAGGGCGCGTTGGAGGAGTTCCTCTCCCGTCCCGGCCCGCCCGTCACCGTCGTCGTGGACGGTCTCGACGAGGCGTACGACCCGACGCACTTCATCACCACGGCGCTCGCCCCGTTCGTCACCGCGACCCGGCCCGCGCGGCGCGGGGCGGGCGTGCCCGCGCCCGCCGGACGGGGCCCCGCCACGCGGCGCCGCAAGGTGCGGCTGCTGCTCGGCGTCCGCAGCGCCCGGCCGACCCCCGCGAAGGCGGGCGACGGCGCGCCCCGGTCACCAGCCGCCGACGACCTCCTCCGCGAACTCGCCGACCGCTTCCCGCACGCCCGCACCGTGCGCTGCGACACCGACCCGGACGAGGACATCGACGCCTACGTACGGGTGCTGCTGCGCGACCAGGAGCAGTGGGGCGCGGCGGCCGTCACACGGGCCGCCCGGGTCGTGGGCGCCCGCGCCGCCGGCTCCTTCCTGCACGCCCGGCTCGCCGTGGAACAACTGCGGGCCGAGGGCCCCGCGCTGCTCACCGACCGCGACTGGCTGGACCGCGTCGGCGAGGGCATCACGGGCCTGCTCCGCACCGACATCGAACTCGCCGTCGCCGCGGGCAGCGGGCTCACCGCCGAGGAGGCCGTCGGGCTGCTGCGCGCCAGCGCGTTCGCGCTGGGGCGCGGGGTCGCGTGGGGGGACGTGTGGCCCGCGCTGACCGCCGCCGTGCTTCGAGCGCCCCTCGACGACCCCGACGAGAAGATCCGCCAGCTGCTGAAGAGCCGCCTCGCCGGGTATCTCACCACTGACCACGAGGACGACCGCGTGGTCTACCGCCCCGCCCACGAACAACTGGCCCAGATCCTGCGCCGCTGGCCCACGACACGGCCCGGCACACGATCTGACACCCACCCTGACACACGCCCCGACACACACCCCGAGGCACGACCTGATACGCGAAAGGCCCCTTGTGATCGACCAGCCCGGTGACGCCGCCGACGGCGAAGCCGCCGTACACGCGCGCATCGCCGAGCAACTGGCTCGCCTCGGCGGCGACACGGATCAGCCCCCACCCCCATACGTACGACGTCACCTGACCCGGCACGCCGCGCTCGGCCACGTCCTCGACGACGCGCGGGTGCCGCCGCAGGCGCTCGCCTGGGACACCGGGGGCGGGATCCGCGCGCTGCTGCACCACACCCCGGCGGGCGGGCCACGGCACTGGCTGACGGCCTGGTCGGCGATAGAGCCCTACCTGCGTGAGCAGCCGCTGCCGTCGCGCATGGCGAGCCTGCACCTCGCCCACACCGCGCTGACCTTCCCGGACACGCCGCGCACCCGGATGCCGCCGGAGGCCGCACCGCCCGCCGACTCCCCGCTGACCGCCCACTACGCCGACTGGCGCCTGTCCGCGAACATCTGGGCCACGCTCCCCGCCACCCCGACGCGGCTGCTCACCCTGGTCCATCCGCGCCGCGGGCTCCAGATCGCCGTCGCCACCGCGACCGGCACCCTGGAGTTCCTCGACGCCGCGACCGCCCACCCGGCAGGGGCCCCGCTCGCCGCGCACACCGGCGAGATCCGCGCCCTGCACGTCAGCCCGCCGGGCCCCGGCGGGCGCCAGTACCTCGTGACCGCCAGCACCGACGGCACCGTACGGCTGTGGGACGCGCACCGGCACGCGGCGCTCGGCCACCACACCGACTCCACCTGGTTCGACGACGCCGTGTCCTGCTTCGACGACCAGGGCGAGCATGTGGTGTGGACCGTCAACGGGCGCAGCGAGCTGGCCAGTTGGGCTCCGCCCGAGTCCTCCCGTACGGTCGTCACCGCTCCCCCGGTGCTGCGCGGCGCGCTGACCACCCTCGTCGACACCGACGGCGAACGCGTCCTCGTCCACGCCGCGCACCACCTGACCGTGCACCACCTCGACGGCACCGTCCGCGCCACCCACTGCCTGCCGTCGCCCGCGCGTACGGTCACGCCGGGTGCCGGGCCCGGCCTGTTCCACTGCGGGCACGCGGACGGCAGCATGACCTCCTGGTCCGTCACGGAAGGGCGGCTGCCTGGCACCGCGCCCGGCCACGGTGAGCCGGTGAAGGATCTGTGCCTGCTCGCCCTGGACGACGACGAGGAGTACGTCGTCCTCGCCGCCGCCCGCGGCCACTCCGTCACCCTGTGGGAGCCCGCCACCGGCAGCGTCGCCGACCTGCGCGGCCACACCGACACCGTCACCGCGCTCGCCGCCCTGCCCGAGAGCCCGGACCGCCCGGGCGCGCTCCTGTCGGGCGCCGCCGACGCGACGCTGCGTCTGTGGACGGCGGCCGACATCGACCGCGTACTCGGCGAGGACAGCCCCCTTGGTGCCCCCGCGCCCCGCCCCACGGCGGGCACCGCCCTCTGGCACAGCGACGCGGGCCCCCTCATCGCCACGGCCCACGACACCTCCGTACGCCTGACCGCCACGCGCAGCGGCGAGACGACGACGGCGCTGACCGGCCCCGCGCCCGTGCTCGGCGTGACGTGGGCGCGGCGCGGCGGCGCGCAGCGGTTGCTGCTGTCCGCCGACACCACCGGCACGGTCACGGCCTGGGACCCGGCGGCCCCGGACCGCTGCCCCCTCGCCCCCCTCGACTGCGACGGCGCGCCCACCCGCCACCTGGCCGCCTGCGCGAGCCCGGACGGCGCCCTCGCCCTGCTCCTGACCGCCTCCGACGACTACCGCATCCGCCTGTGGGACCTGCACACCGCGAGCCTTCTGCGCACCTGGGAGGGGCACGCGATGAGCGTCAAGGCGCTCGCCGCCGCCTGCACGGAGGAGGGCGCGCCGTGGCTCGCCAGCGCGGGCACCGAGGGCGTCGTCCGCCTGTGGGACCCGGAACTGGCCGACGACAGCGCCGACCTGATCCGCTGCGACCAGGGCATCCTCCACGCGCTCGCCATCAACACCGCCCCGGCCGACGGCCTCCCGCCGTTCCTGGTCACCGCGGGCGACCAGGCCGACGTACGGCTGTGGGACCTGGCCACGACGCAGCCGCTCGGGCCGCGCCTGACGGGCCATCACGCGCCGGTCCACGCCGTGGCGACCTTCACCGCCGAGCACCGTACGTACGTGGTCAGCGCCTCCCGCGACGGCATCGTCCTGCTGTGGGACGCGGCGACGTGCCGCCGCCTGCTGACCGTGGCGACCGCGACCCCGTTGACCTGGCTGGACGCCACGCCGCATCCAGGGACGGCCACGGCGGACCTGGCGATGGCGGGACCGGCGGGGGCGGCGCTGACGAGCCTGGACCTCTCGCATCCGGCGCTGGCCCGCTGAGAGGCTCGCGGCCGGGGGCGACACATGCTTTCGGCCTATGCGCCCCCCGGAATGCCTCGTGCGCCCCCGGGATGTCTCGCAAGTGACTCGCGCCCCGGCCGTCCGGCCGAGCACAATTGATCAATTGGCTGCCGCCCTGTCTCTGACCTCCCGGTCAGGGTCTCTGGTCAGGGGTCTCTGGTCAGGGGTCTCTGGTCAGGGGTCTCTGGTCAGTTTCTCTGGTCAGTTTCTCTGGCCGGGGTCTTTGGTCGGGTCTTTGGTCGGGGCAGGCGGTCCAGCGAACCACCCGAGCCAGCCGGCCGGCGCCGGCGGGCCGCCCCGTTCAGACGGCCTGGACGGACGACGACCGGAGCCGAGAACCATGATCCCCAGTCCCACAGCCGACGTCAGACTGATACCGGCCCCCGCCGACGGCGTATGGCGACTGGGCAAAACCCCTGACCCGCTCAGCTACGACACCCTCGCCCCCGCGGACGAGACCAGCACGGCGGGCAACGCCTGGAGCTCCAGCACCTACGGCACCCTCTACTGCGCCTCCCAGCAGGACGGCTGCTTCGCCGAGGCGCTCGCCCCGTTCCGCGTCCACCCCGACATGCGCGAACTCGTCGACCACGACTGGCACGAGCCGTACTTCGTCGGTCCGGGGAAGATGGTGCGCGACTGGAGCGCCAAGCACACCCTGCTGCGATTAGAACCCGCCAAGGACAGCCGCTTCCTTGACGTCGACGACGACACCACCCTCAAGGCGCTCACCGAGCTCCTCGCCCCGCGGCTCCAGGAACTGGGAGTCACCCGCCCCGAACTCACCCGCGAGCACACGCACGGCTTCCATCGCCGCCTGACCCGCGCGATCGCCCGCTGGGCCCACGCCCAGCGCACCCCGCAGGGCACGCCGAGCATCCACGGGATCGCGTACAAGTCGCGGTTCGGGATGCGCCAGTGCTGGGCCATCTTCGACAACACGACCGTCGAGCGCCTGGAGTCGACGTACGTGTTCCCGGAGTCGGTGCCCCTCGCCATGGTGGCGCGGGAGTACGGCCTGCAGATGTTCTGAACCCCGGGATCCCCGGCTTACCCACCCTCCAACCCCACCTCGAACACACCTGAACCCCACCCGCAAAGGGGTCTGCCATCCGACGGAAAGCAGCCAAAGTCCGCGCTGTCGACCATGGCCGGAAACAGTCACCACCGCGAAGAATGCGCAGGTGAGAGCCGTTGGAACGACGACTTCCGGCGCGCGTCAGGGCATATGACATTTCCTCAAAGTGGACGTCGACAGGTGGAGTTGACCTACCTGCGTGGGTACCCTTTTGGAAATCGGTTCTATTGGAGAGCCCCAGAGACTTCGAGAGGGAGGGCAAGGGCACCATGAAGCAGGCCGTGCGGCGGACGTCGCCGCGATCACAGGGGGCGGCCACCGTGCCCACCCAGTCCTTCCTACTCCGTACGAGGGAGACCCCTATGTCCGCGACCAAGGCCAAGCCGCCCCGGAGCGCTTCCGCGGCCCTTCAGGCGCACAGCGCCGCCGTGAGCACCCCGATCGCCGACATAGCGCGATTCCTCCAGGACAATCTCGGCCAGCGCCTGACCGCGCGGATGGCCGGGATCAGCGACGCCAAGCAGGTGGGCCGCTGGGCCGCCGGCACCAGCAGGCCGCGCCCGGAGGCCGAGGCCCGCCTGATCGACGCCATCCAGATCTTCCACCTGATCCAGGCCGCGGAGTCCGTCTACACCGCCCGCGCCTGGATGATCGGCATGAACCCGCAACTGGAGGACATGGCCCCGGCCATGTGTATCGCCGACGACCGCGCGCGTGACGTGATGGTCGCGGCCCGCGCCTATGTCGAGGCGACGGACAGCGCCGCCTGAACAGCGCCCCACTTCACGCTCCACTGACCGCATGCCCCCTGCTGGGCGTGCGGTCAGCGCGTTCTCGGACTTAGGCGCAGCGTCGCGGCCGACAGGACGACGCCGCATATCGTTGCGGGCATGGCCGAGTCGACGATCTTCCAGCAGCTCAGCGACCACGCCGACCTGATCAACAGGCGCGACGCCGGCTTCAGCGCGGCCGAGATCTCCCGCGGCCAGGTGGTCAGCATGAAGCGCCCGCCCGGAATGCACGGACTGATCGCGACCCGGATCCGCCAGCAGCTCGACCCGCAGGTCGCTGCGCATACTCCGCCCACCCGGACAACGGCTATGTCGGCAAGCTCCGCGACTACCCCGCCATGGGCATCGAGAGCTACCTGATCGTCGATCCCCGCGACGGAACCGTGCACCACCACTGGAACATCAAGGGCCACGGCGCCGGCGCCGTCTACGCCAACCACACGGAGCACTCCTACGGGGACCACGTCGACCTCGGCCGCGATTTCACGCTCGACACGTCCGTCCTCAAGCGCTACCCGCAACCGTGACTGGGGCGCAGGCCGCCCGCACGCCCGCGCCGGAGATGGTGGACACTGCGTATGCCTCGAACGCGCCGCGCTCGGGCCCTTTCAAGGTTGGCTACGACCATCCGAGGAAGCGGATGCAACTCTGCGCGAAAGTACGCGGGGACGCGCCTGCGCTACGGATCAGTTCCCGGAACTCGGCGGCGTCGTGTTCGATGCTGTCCTCTGTGGGCAGGAACGCGAGACCGAAGTAGTAGGACAGGGCGGCCCTCTCCTGTTCCGCGAGAGTTCCCCACTCGCCGCGGGAGTCTCCGCAGGCTCGGGCCACCTCGTCGATCAGTGCGGCGTTGGCGAGAATCTCGCTCCGCCATTCCTGTTTGATCCAGCGCTCGCGGTTGGCGAAAAGGCGCTCCACGTCACTCTGCGTTGCCGTGCGTTTCGAGATCTTGGAGATGATGTCGCCCTGTGCGTCTGCTCGTTTGCTTGCCATGGTCTCCCCCTGCCGTCTGGTTCGCGGTACGTGATCCTGCACGGGTTCTGTCTGGAATGTTCGGGCGTGAGCCAGCGGTCCCAGCCCGCGCGAAAGTCGTTCCTTCAGTCCGTCCCGTGCTTTTTCGGCCCCCCCGTGTCCGCCGCGTGCCGCCGTCTCGTACCACTTGAGCGCTTCGACGGTGTCCCCGAGATGGTCTTCACAAAGCAGGCCGAGCCAATAGGCGCCGTAAATGTTTCCCTTTTCCGCGGCTCGCCTGTACCAGTACTCCGCTCCGTCGATATCGCTGGGTACAGGAGGCTGCGTGCTGGCTTCGAGCCGGGCTCTCGTGCTGCCTTCCAGTATGAGTCCCAGTCTGCCCATCGCATCAGTCTGCCCCAATTCGGCGGCGGCTCTGTACAGCTTCTCCATCTTCTCGAAGTTCTCCAGGCCCGCTCCGTCCCAGTCTGATTCGAGAGCATATGCCGCTTCGAACATTTCATCGGCACTCATGCCGGAACGGAGGGGTGCCGCCGCACTTGCGAGGACAGGAGGTTCACCGGGTGTATCTGCGTGCACTTCCGCGCGATTGCGCGCGAAGATGAACGACGCCGCTTGATCGCTGACGCGGCAGCCTGGTACGGGTTTACCGTCGCGCGCCAGAGCGTCGGCGGCCTTTTCGAAAATGGGCCCGAGAGTGAGCCCCTCAGGTGGTTCGGGATGCCTTTTTCAATGACATCGACCAGGTACTTGGTGAAGTAGGTCTGCGGCCGGGGATTCTCGGCTGAGGTTTCGAACCAGGCGGTGGTGAACTCGCCGCTGGCCATCATCAGGTAGAAGCCCGGCGAGCGCGGTATGTCGTGCGTACCACCCAGCCGGCCGTGCCGGTCGGCAGCCAGGCCCGCGAAGCAGCAGTCGAGGATCGCGATCTTCGTGGCTGCCTTGCTGGCCCGAAATGCCTGGCGGACCGCGTCGAAGGTGAGGCTGGTCGTCGTGCGCAGAACGGGATCGGGGCTGGAGTCGCCCACGGCGAGACAGAGCCTGTCGTCGCTGTCGTACTGGCCGTGGCCGACGTAGTAGAAGAAGGCGACGTCCATGGCCTCGCGTAACCACAGCACCAGCTCGTGGTGCAGCTCGCCGGGCTTGCTCCGGTTTTCGGCGCGGAGAATCCGTTCCTGTGGCCAGCTGCCGCACAGGGGGCTGGTCAGCAGCGTTCGCATTCTGTGGAGACTGTGCCTGGCGGCAGGCACCGCTGTGAGGTGACGGTAGTCCCAGGTCCCCATCAGTACGGCTCTGGACCGGGAGAAATCACCGTCCAGGGCATCAGGCATCCAGGGCCCTCTCCACGATGGGGATCACCTCGTCCACGTTGTCGGCGGTGATCGTCACCGTGCGGTCGGCGGTCTTCACCGTGACCGATACGCTGGAGCGGCGGGAGCGAATGAACGCCGGCAGTGTCTTGACCGCCACCGCGAGCGCGCCGCTCCCGACAGCGGCTACCTGGAGTACGTCCCAGGCTCCGAGTTCCTCGTCCGCGGGCTTTCCCGGTATCTGAGTGATCTCCACGCCGGGGACCCGGTCCAGGTGTTCACGCAGTGACCGCAGTTCGCCAGGGTCTGAAAGCGTCAGCTCAACGTGGTGAAACACCGTCCCGGTCAACTCAGCTGCCTCTCGCCGTGACTCGTGGTGTGCTCAGTTCCACTCCAGATCATCCCAGGCCGTCGTCGTCCCTGGGAAGAGAGCCAGGACGCCGTAGCGAACGGCCCTCGCCAGGGTGCGGACCGGGAGGACACCCGGTGCACAATCCGCCGGTCACGGAGCCGCCTACGCCACCCCCACCCAGGCCTCCGCCCCGAACGTCCCCTTGATGTCCGACGCGATCGTTGCCGCGTTCACCATCGCGGGGAGTTCGTAGACGGTCGTCTTGCGGGGGCCACGGACCGCCACGTGGACCGGGTTCTGGCCCGGGTGGTCGCCCATGATGCGGCGGAGTTCGCCGATGAAGTGGTCGTTGATGCGGTGGTAGGGCACGTGGAGGCGGACCGGGGCCGCGCCCTCGCGCTCCGCGGAGGTGACGTCGAGGACCTGGAGCTCCTGGCCGAAGATGCTGATGGCGCCGTCGCGGTCGTTGATGCGGCCCTGGACGGAGATGACGCTGTCCTCGACGAGGGCGGCGGCGACGAGCTGGTAGGTGGCGGGGAAGAAGAGGACCTCGGTGGTGCCGTCGCGGTCGGCGAGGTTGACGATGGCCCAGGCATTGCCCTGCTTGGTCATTTTGGGCTGGACGCTGGTGATCAGGCCCGAGAGGCGGACCACGCCTTCGGTGCGGCCCGAGGAGAGCAGGTCGACGATCGTGGTGTCGCGGTTCGCGGAGAGGATGTGCTCCGTGCCGTCCAGGGGGTGCGCCGAGACGTACATGCCCAGCATCTCGCGTTCGGTGGCCAGGAGTTGCTTGCGCGGCCATTCGTCGTCGGTGATCGGGACCTCCAGGGTGAAGCCGCCGGAGGCACCGTCACCGTCGCCGCCCATGCCCGCGAAGAGGTCGTCCTGGCCGTACGCCGCCGCCTTCTTCAAGGGGACCACCGCGTCGATGGCGCTCTCGTGGGCGGCCGAGAGGCCCTTGCGGGTGTGGCCGAGCGAGTCGAACGCGCCGGATTTGATCAGCGACTCGACCGCCCGTTTGTTGAGCGCCGGCAGGTCCACCTTGTCGAGGAAGTCGGTGAAGGACGTGTACTTGCCCGCCGATTTGCGCGCCGTGATGATCGACTCGATGACGTTGTCGCCCACGTTGCGCACCGACAGCAGGCCGAAGCGGACGTCGTCGCCGACGGCCGCGAACTCCGCGAGGGATTCGTTCACGTCGGGGGGAAGGACCGTGACGCCCAGCTTGCGGGCGTCGGCGAGGTAGATGCCCGCCTTGTCCTTGTCGTCGCCGACCGAGGTGAGCAGCGCCGCCATGTACTCGGCCGGGTAGTTGGCCTTCAGGTAGGCCGTCCAGTACGAGACGAGGCCGTAGCCCGCCGTGTGGGACTTGTTGAAGGCGTAGCCGGAGAACGGGAGCATGACGTCCCAGATGGCCTTGATGGCCTCCTCGGAGTAGCCGTTGCCCACCATGCCGTCGTGGAACTTCTCCCACTCGGCGGCAAGGACTTCGGGCTTCTTCTTGCCCATCGCGCGGCGCAGCATGTCGGCGCCGCCGAGGGTGTAGCCCGCGAGGGTACGGGCGATCGCCATGATCTGTTCCTGGAAGATGAGCAGGTGGTGGGTGGAGCCGAGGATCGGGTCCAGGACTTCCTTCAGCTCCGGGTGGATCGGGTCCGGGTTCTGCTTCCCGTTCTGGCGCAGCGCGTAGTTCGTGTGCGCGTTGGCGGCCATCGGGCCGGGGCGGTACAGCGCCAGGGCCGCCGCGATGTCCTCGAAGCGGGACGGTTCCATGAGCTTCAGGAGCGCCCTCATGCCGCCGCCGTCCAGCTGGAAGACGCCGAACGTGTCGCCCCGGCCGAGGAGTTCGAAGGTCTTGCGGTCGTCCAACGGGATGACCGTGACGCTGTCGTCGCCGTTGCCCGGGTCGACCGTCGCCAGGCGTACGCCCCTGTTCTCGCGGATGTTCTTCAGCGCGTGGTCGATGACGCCCAGGTTCCGCAGGCCCAGGAAGTCCATCTTGACCAGCCCCATGTTCTCGCAACTGGGGTAGTCGAAGCCGGTGATCTTGACGCCGTCCTTGGCGCGCATGTGCAGCGGGATGCGGTCGGTCAGCTTCGTCTTGGAGAGGATCACCGCTGCCGCGTGGACGCCCGTGCCGCGCGTCAGGCCCTCCACGCCCTTCGCGGTGTCGATGACCTTCCTGACGTCCGGCTCGTTCTCGTACATCTGCCGGATCTCGCCGGCCTCGCCGTAGCGGGGGTGCGCGGAGTCGAAGATGCCGTCGAGCGGGATCGACTTGCCCATGATGTCCGGCGGCAGCGCCTTGGTGATGCGCTCGCCGTGCTGGAAGGGGTAGCCGAGGATGCGGGACGAGTCCTTGATCGCGTTCTTGGCCTTGATCTTGCCGAACGTGTTGACCATCGCGGTGTACTCGTCGCCGTACTTCTCGGTGACGTAGCGGACCATGGCGTCGCGCTGGCGGTCGTCGAAGTCGAGGTCGACGTCGGGCGGGTTGATGCGCTCGGGGTTGAGGAACCGCTCGAAGAGCAGGCCGTGTTCGAGGGGGCACAGCTCCGTGATGCGGGTCGCGTACGCGACGATCGAGCCGGTCGCCGAGCCACGGCCCGGGCCGACGGGGATGCCGCTGTCGCGGGCGTGGCGGCAGATGTCGGCGACGACGAGGAAGTACGAGGAGAAGCCCATCGGGCCGATGACCGTCATCTCGGTCTCGAAGCGCTCGACGACCTCGGCGGGGAGCGGCGAGCCGTAGCGCATGGCCAGGCCCTCCAGGCACTCCTTGCGCAGCCAGGACTCCTGCGTCTCGCCCTCGGGCACGTCCGGGTACTGCGGCATCTCGTCGACGTTTTCGAAGACGCTGTCGTAGGACTGGATGCGTTCGGCGATGAGGAGTGTGTTGTCGCAGGCCTCGGGGAGTTCGGAGAACAGCTCGCGCATCTCGGCGGCGGTCTTGAGATAGTAGCCGTCGCCGTTGAAGCGGAAGCGTTTCTCGTCCGCCTTGTTCTTGCCGACGCCGATGCAGAGCAGGTTGTCGTGCGCGTCGGACTGGTCCTGGTGGACGTAGTGCGCGTCGTTGGTGGCGAGGAGGGGGATGTCCAGGTCCTTCGCGAGGCGGAGCAGGCCCTCGCGGACGTCGCGCTCGATGGACAGACCGTGGTCCATCAGCTCCAGGAAGTAGGAGTCCTTGCCGAAGATGTCCTGGTAGGCGGCGGCGACCTCGCGCGCCTCGTCGTACTGGTTGAGGCGGAGGCGGGTCTGGACCGCGCCCGACGGGCAGCCGGTCGTCGCGATGATGCCCTCGGCGTGCTCGCTGATCAGCTCCATGTCCATACGCGGCTTGCCCGCCGGGAACTGGCCGGAATAGCTCGCTTCTGTGGACAGGTAGAAGAGGTTCTTGAGCCCTTCGACGTTCTCCGCCCACATCGTCATGTGCGTGAAGCGGCCGCCACCGGAGACGTCTTTCGAGCCTTCGCCGTCGTCCGACATGGCCCGCTGCCCGCCGGGGCCCCAGAACTCCTGCTTGCGGTTGCGGCGCGAGGACGGGGCGACGTACGCCTCGATCCCGATGATCGGCTTGACGCCGTCGAACCCCTTGCTCACCGTGTGGAACTCGTACGCCCCGAACATGTTGCCGTGGTCGCTCATCGCGACGGCGGGCATGGCTTGCCGGTCCACTTCCGCGAACATCGGCTTGAGTTTCTGCGCACCGTCGAGCATCGAATATTCGGTGTGATTGTGCAGGTGAACGAAGGAATCCGGCACCGGGAGGGCACCTCCGAGGGGTCGCGTGCGGGCGGCGGGGGCCCGGCTGCGAGCCGGGCTGGAGGCAGCACCCTAACCCCGGGGAGGCGGCCGTTTCAGGTGCTGTTCCGAGCCGTCCTCCGCGCTCTCGCGACGCGCCGTGGATGACCTCCCGGTCTCACTCCGGGAAGTCGTACAACTCCCCGGCGTGGCGCCGTGTCGCGTGTCGCGGGTGATCTTCAAAGGGGCGGCACAGCGGACCGGACGGACGGTGCGGCGAGCGAGGCCCTGATGCCGGTGAGGACGAGGTCGACGCCCGCGAGGAACTGCTCCCGGTCGTCGTGACCGGGCAGCTGGGCGGCGATGGCCCGCGCGAACGGGTACTCCTCGGGGTCGAGTTCCAGCCATGATCGCGACACGGTGTCGAGGTATGCGTCGCGGTCGGTGCCGGGGCCCAGGGCGCGCCCCGCCTCCGCGTTGGCGGCGTTCTGCCCGGCGGCGCCGAGGATGTGGTGCACCAGCGCCGAGGCCGCCGTGAACCAGCCCGCCTCCGGCACGCCGAGCGCCCGCACCTGGCGGCCGACGGCCTCGTAGATGCGGGGCGTGACGGAGTTCCGGGGGTTGCGGGCGAACTGGCCGGTGAGCTGGGTGGTGAGCCAGGGGTGGGCCTCGATGGCGTCGAAGAGGCCGAGGGCGATCGCGCGGACCGCGTCCTCCGGGTCTTCGACCGGGGCTTCCGGGTCGAGGGCCAGCGCGTCGGTGACCACGGCCTCCGTCGCGGCGGCCAGCAGCTCGCCCTTGTTCGCCACGTGCCAGTAGATCGCGCCCGGCCCCGTCGCGAACCGCTCGGTCAGCGCCCGGAACGTCAGCCCGCTCTCCCCCGCACCGTCGAGCAGCCCGACGGCGGCCTCGATGATCCGCTCACGGGAGAGGGCGTCCGTACGTCGCGGTGACCTGCGCTTCTGCGGTGGCATACGACCAGTCTGGCATGTCTGGAGCGCCGTTCCAACTTGACATTCATGGAGCGGCGTTCCAACACTGGAGACGAAGATTGGAACGGCGTACCAAAGCCAGAGCGAAGGAGACGGATCATGAACCCGCACACGACACCCCAGGCCCACGACCACCACGTCACGATCATCGGCGCCGGACTGGGCGGCCTCGTCCTCGCCCGCGTCCTGCACCTGAACGGCGTCCCGTGCACGGTCTACGAGGGTGAGGCCTCCGCCACCGCCCGCTCCCAGGGCGGCATGCTCGACATCCACGACGACACCGGCCAGCCCGCGCTCGAAGCGGCCGGCCTGACCGACGCGTTCCGCTCCCTGATCCTGGAGGGCCGCGAGGCGACCCGCGTCCTCGCCCCGGACGGCACCGTCCTCCTCGACGACGACAGCGAAGGGGGCCGCCCCGAGGTGCAGCGCGGCGAACTGCGCCGCATCCTGCTCGACTCGCTCCCTGCGGGCACGGTGCGGTGGGGCCACCAGGTCAGCGGCGTACGGGCCCTGGGCGCGGGGCGCCACGAGGTGACGTTCGCCGGCGGCGGCAGCGTCGAGGCCGGTCTGCTCGTCGGCGCGGACGGCGCCTGGTCCCGCGTACAGCCGCTGCTGAGCGAGGCGACACCCGCGTACATCGGGAAGTCGTTCGTCGAGACGTACCTGTACGACGCCGACGTCCGGCACCCGGCGGCCGCGAAGGCGGTCGGCGGCGGCGCCATGTTCGCGCTCGCGCCCGGCAAGGGGATCCAGGCGCACCGGGAGAGCGGCGGGACCCTGCACACGTACGTGGCGCTGACCGAGGAGCGGGAGTGGTTCGCCGCCGTCGACTTCACCGACCCGGCCGCGGCCACCGCGCGCATCGCCGGGGAGTTCGACGGCTGGGCGCCCGAGCTGACCGCGCTCATCACCGACGGCGAGACCGCGCCGGTCCTGCGCACCCTCAACGCCCTGCCCGCCGACCACCGTTGGGACCGGGTCCCGGGCGTGACCCTGCTCGGCGACGCCGCCCACCTGTCGGCGCCGAACGGCGAGGGCGCGAACCTCGCCATGTACGACGGGGCGGAGCTGGGCAGGGCGATCGCCGCGAGCGTCGAGGGCCGTACCGGCATCGAGGCGGCGCTCGCCGCCTACGAGCAGGCGATGTTCGCCCGCAGCGCGCGGGCGGCGGCCGACGGGGAGGAGCTGTTCGCGTTCATGTTCGGCGAGGACGCCCCGCGAGGGCTGCTCGCCATGTTCACGGGGTCGGCTGCATAGAGGCGTCGGAAGGCGTCGCCGGCTGCGAGTGGAGGATGTCGCGGGCCTGGTCGGCGGCGCGCAGCAGACTCTCGGAGACGAAGTCGAGGAAGCGCGCCATGTTCTCCAGGCGGACGGCGGCGGGGGTCCCGGCGCCGAGCGGGCCGACGCCCTCCCGCGCGGTGACGGCGAGTTGGGCAGTGGACTGGGCGCTCGCCACCATCGACTGGTACATGACGTCGTTGTCGACGATGTAGCGCTCGCGGCGCCGCTCGTCGCGCTCCCTGCGCACCAGGCCCTGGGTCTCCAGGAACGCGATCGCCTTCGACACCGTCGCCGGACTGACCTCCAGGCGCTGGACGAGTTCGGCGGCGGTGAGACTGCCCTCGTCCGTGACGAAGAGGCAGGCGAGCACGCGCGACATCATCTTCGGCGCGCCCGACGCCATCATGACGGTGGTGAACACCTCCTCGTACTCGCGTACCGCCTCGGCGTCGCGGCCATACGGCTGCGGCGCCGCTTGCGCGCCCCGGGGTGCGGCCGCCCGCTTGCGGCGGTGCGCGCGGTGCTCGGTGGCGCGGTGCGCGAGGTCGGCGCGGTAGGAGGTGGGGCCGCCGTTGCGCATGACCTCGCGGGTGATGGTCGAGGTCGGTCGGTCGAGGCGGCGGGCGATCTCCGCGTACGCGAGCCCGTCGGCGAGGCCCAGCGCGATCTGCTGGCGTTCCTGCTGGCTGAGCCTGCCTCCGGGCATCGCGGTCTCTCCTTCGGGGGTGCGGGTCGTATGGATGGAGCATAGCTTTCCCCGCACCTCATTGCAACAGCTGCCCCGCTGTACGTTGCGTTACACGCGTCCCCATTGCAACATTTTTGGGGCTCTGACGTGCACTTACTCCATCGACACGCAATGAGTGTGTTGCCAAAACTATGAACGCAACGTAGCTTTTCCATCATCGGAAACAGCGACCCGCACGGCGGAGCGCGAAGCAGTCGAAGGAGAGCGTCATGAGCGCCACGCAGAAGTTCGCCACCACCGCCCCCGTCTCCGCCGTCCTCGACATCCCCGCGGGCCGTATCCAGATCATCGCCGCCGACCGCGCCGACGCCACGGTCGAGGTCCGGCCGGCGAACCCCACCAAGAGCCGTGACACGAAGGCGGCCGAGCAGGTCAGCGTCGCGTACGAGGACGGGGTCCTGCGGGTCGCGGCCGCCCCGGCCAAGAACCGGCTCCTCGGCGCCCCCGGTTCGGTCGAGGTCACCGTGCAGGTGCCGACCGGCTCCCGCGTCGAGGCGAAGGCCGCGGCCGCCGAGTTCCGCGGCGTCGGCCGGCTCGGGGAGGTCGACTTCGACGGCGGCCACCGCTCGGTCAAGATCGACGAGACCACCGGCGCCCGCCTGCGCGGTCTCGACGCCGACATCACCATCGGCCGGCTCACCGGCCCCGCCGACATCAGCACGCAGCAGGGCAGCGTGCACATCGCCGAAGCCACCGGCGGCGTACTCACCCTCGGCACACAGCAGGGCGACATCACGGTGACCGCGGGGCGCGGCGTCTCCGCCTCGCTCGACGCGGGCACCGCGTACGGCCGGGTCAGCAACTCGCTGCGCAACGACGGCGGTGCGCCCGACCTGACCATCAAGGCGACGGTCGCCATGGGCGACATCACGGCCACCAGCCTCTGACCGCCACGCGCCACCCCCGCACCTCTCCCCCAACGTCTTGAAGGAGCACTCCTCATGAGCGGCTTGGCCATCGTGGCGAACGGACTGCGCAAGTCCTACGGCGAGAAGGTCGTGCTCGACGGCATCGACCTGAGCGTCCCGGAAGGCACGGTCTTCTCCCTGCTCGGCCCGAACGGCGCGGGCAAGACCACCGCCGTCAAGATCCTCTCGACACTGATCACGCCCGACGAGAGCTCCGGCGGCATCCACGTCGCGGGCCACGATCTGGCCACCTCAGCGCAGGCGGCCCGCGCGGCGATCGGTGTCACCGGCCAGTTCTCCGCCGTCGACGGACTGATCACCGGCGAGGAGAACATGCTCCTCATGGCGGACCTGCACCACCTGTCCAAGGCGGAGGGCAGGCGCGTCACCGCCGAACTCCTGGCCCGCTTCGACCTCGTGGACGCGGCGAAGAAGCCCGCCTCCACCTACTCCGGGGGCATGAAGCGCCGCCTGGACATCGCGATGACGCTCGTCGGCAGCCCGCGCATCATCTTCCTCGACGAGCCGACGACCGGCCTCGACCCGCGCTCGCGCCACACCATGTGGGGCATCATCCGCGACCTGGTCAACGACAGCGGCGTCACCGTCTTCCTCACCACCCAGTACCTGGAGGAGGCCGACGAACTCGCCGACCGCATCTCCGTCCTGAACAACGGCAAGATCGCCGCCGAAGGCACCGCGGAGCAGCTCAAGCGCATCGTCCCGGGCGGCCACGTCCGCCTGCGGTTCTCGGACCCGGCCGGCTACCGACACGCCGTCGAGGCGCTGGACGGCACCGTCCGCGACGACGACACCCTGTCGCTCTCCATCCCCAGCGACGGCAGCCAGCGCGAACTGCGCACCATCCTCGACCGCCTGGACGCGGCCGGCGTCGAGGCCGACGAACTGACCGTGCACACCCCGGACCTGGACGACGTCTTCTTCGCCCTGACCGGCCCCGAAGCCTCCTCCACCGCCGTTCCCGCCCAGTCGAAGGAGACCGTCCGATGAGCTCCCTGTCCCTCGCGGTCCGCGACTCGAACACGATGCTGCGCCGCAACCTCCTGCACGCCCGCCGCTACCCGTCGCTCACCCTGAACCTGCTGCTCACCCCGGTGATGCTGCTCCTGCTCTTCGTCTACGTCTTCGGCGACACGATGAGCGGCGGGGCGGGCCGCGACGCCTACATCGCGTACATCGTCCCCGGCATCCTCCTGATGACGATCGGCTCCACCGTCATCGGCACGGCGGTCTCGGTCTCCACCGACATGAGCGAGGGCATCATCGCCCGCTTCCGCACCATGGCCATCCACCGCGGCTCGATCCTCTTCGGGCACGTCGTGGGCAGCGTCCTGCAGACCCTGATCAGCGTCGTCCTCGTCGGCGCGGTCGGCGTGGCGATGGGCTTCCGCTCCACGGACGCCACCGCCCTGGAATGGCTCGCGGCGTTCGGCCTGCTCGCCCTCGTCACCGTGGCCTTCACCTGGATCGCCGTCGGCATGGGCCTCGGCAGCCCGAACGCCGAGGCGGCCAGCAACAACGCGATGCCGCTGATCCTCCTCCCCCTCATCTCCAGCGCCTTCGTCCCGCTGCACTCGATGCCCGGCTGGTTCCAGCCGATCGCCGAGTACCAGCCCTTCACCCCCGCGATCGAGACCCTGCGCGGCCTGCTCCTCGGCACGGAGATCGGCGACAACTGGTGGATCGCGCTGGCGTGGTGCGTGGGGCTCACCGCCCTGGGGTACCGCTGGTCCCGGGCCCAGTTCGACAGGGACCCGAAGTAGGGTCTGCGTCCCCGCGTACGAGAGTGAGATCGGCCCTGCCCCGGACGTCCGGGGCAGGGCCGATCTCGTTCCGCGCTCGATCCTCGTGCTCGTTCAGGGCCGTTCGAGCCGGGCGGCCACGGCGTCGAGGACCCACTCCAGGCCGGTCGCGAAGGAGGTCTCGGGGTCCGTGTCCGTGCCGTCGTACACGGCCTTCGACAGCGCCGGGAAGTCCCCCGTGGCCAGCATCTTCGTCAGATACGGTCCGGAAGCGCGCTGCCATGCGTGCCGGGACAGGCCCGTGGCCCGCTCGGCCCGGAGGTTGGTGATCTCCCGCCTGATCGCTCCGGTGAAGTAGGAGCTGACCGTCTCGACCGCCCGCATGACCGTGTCGATGTCGGCGAGGCCGTCGAGGGCGGACAGGGTGGCCTCGGCCACGGCGAGGCCGTTCGGCCCGAGAGCCGGGCGCAGGCCGAGCAGATCGGCCAGCCACTCGTGGCGCAGAGCGGTCCGCCTGGTGCCATGGGCGAGGTTGCTCAACGCCTCCCGCCAGTCGGCGGGCCGGCCCTCGGGGAGGATCTCCGCCTGGACCTCGTCCACCATGAGGTCGAACAGTTCTTCCTTGGTGGAGATGAATCCGTACAGCCGCATCGGCCCGGCGTTCAGCCGGGCGGCGACCTTGCGCAGCGACACCGCGTCGAGTCCGCCCTCGTCGGCCAGCGCGACGGCGGCGGCGACGATCCGCTCCCGGTCGAGCGGCACGGGGCGAGTCGGCGGCTCGGGCCGGTCCCACACAGTCATGGCCACATCGTACTGTTGCGATACGTCGTATCCAGTCAATACAGTGTATCGCCATGAGACCCCGTAGAACTCTCAGAAGACCTCTCAGACGACCTCTCAGACGACCTCTCAGATCTTGCAGACCGCGTATCGCGGTGGTGGGGAGCGGTCCCGGCGGCCTCGCCTTTGCCCGCGTCCTGCACCGTCACGACCACGCCGTCGACATCCTCGAACGCGATCCCGCGCCCGACGCGCGCCCCCAGGGCGGCACGCTGGACCTGCACGAAGGGCTGGGCCAACTGGCGCTGGACAAAGCCGGGTTGCTCGCGGAATTCGAGGCGCTGTCCCGGCCCGAGGGGCAGGCCATGCGCATCCTGGACACGGACGGGACCGTCCTGCGCGACTGGCGCCCCCGCCCCGACGAGCGGGCCAATCCCGAGATCGACCGCGGTCACCTCCGCGACCTGCTGCGCGGCCCGCTCGACATCCGGTGGGGGCAGGGCGTGACGCGGGTGGTGCCGGGCGCCCGGGGCGGCGTCCTGGTCCGCTTCACCGATGGCCGGCAGGAGGCGTACGACCTCGTGGTCGGCGCGGACGGCGCCTGGTCCCGGGTCCGCCCGGCGGTCTCCTCCGCGACGCCGCGCTACACCGGCGTCACCTACGTCGAGACCTCCCTGGACGACGTGGACGCCCGCCACCCCGCCCTCGCCCGGCTGGTCGGCGACGGCTCCATGGCGGTGTACGGCGTGAACCGGGGGCTCGTCGCGCAACGCAACAGCGGCGGGCACGTCAAGGTGTACGCCCAGTTCCGCGCGGAGCCGGACCGGCACACCGCCCTGGGCCCGGCCGACCCCGACCCCGACCCCGAGGCCGTACGAGCGAGGCTCCTTGCGCTGTTCGACGGCTGGGCCCCTCCCGTCCTCGACCTCCTCCGCCACGGCACCGCGTTCGTGCACCGCCCCCTGCACGTCCTGCCCGTGGCCCACACCTGGACCCACGTCCCGGGGGTGACGCTCCTGGGCGACGCCGCCCACCTGATGCCCCCGCTGGGCGCGGGCGCCAACCTCGCGATGCTGGACGGCGCCGAACTCGCCGAGGCCGTCACCACCGCCACCGGCCCGCAGGAGCTGGACGAGGCGGTCCGCGCCTTCGAGGAACGGATGTGGGCCCGGGCCGCCCGGTGGGCGGAGATCACGACGGCCGGCCTGGAACGCCTCGTCAGCCCGGACCCGGCCGCGGCCCTCAGCCTCTTCGACCAGGTCCAGCCTTCCTGAGCGTCCCGCTGATCGTGCTGACCGCGTGCTCGCGTGCTCGCGTGCTCGCGTGCTCGCGAGAATCGCTCGTGGAACCGCTACGCCGCGAAGCCGATGTTCATGACGTACTCGTACGCGCCGTACTCCGAGCCCAGGTCCGCCGTGATGTCGTCGAACCAGACCGAGTCCATCGCCTCCTCGTCGTCGGCCGCCCAGGCCTCGACCATGCGGTCCCAGCGGCGGACGTTCAGGGTCCGGAAGGAGACGTCGCGCTGGAGGGGGCGGGAGACCTGGGACTGGTTGACGGGGTGGAACTCGACGCGGGTGCCGCGGCCCTGGCGGTTGAGGCGCTGGAGGAGATGGCGGGCGACGTTGCGGCGGCGCACACGGCGGTACGCCGCGTCCAGTTGCGCGAGGCTCTTGCGGGAAGGGCTCGCCTTCCCCTCCGACCAGCGCTTCAGCGTCCGGTCCGTCACCGTCAGACCCGCCTCGCGGGCCTGGGCGCGGGCGTGCGGGGTGCGGGTCAGGTAGTTGAGGCGGGCCAGCATGCCCCGGCGGGTGGTGACCGGGCTGGCGATGAACCCGGCGAGCGTGTCGAGCTGCCGGGCCGCGGCCTCGTAGCCCTTCAGGCCCTGCGCGCCGAACTTGCCGAATTCCAGGTTGCGTTGGGGCATCCCGGGCTACGCCTCCGCCTCGTCCTGATCGTCGTTGTCCTGGTCGTCGTCGTCCTGATCGTCGTCGTACGCGGTCCCCGCCGTGTACACGTCCTTCACCTTTACCTCCGTGACCGCCCGTCCCTCGGGAAAGACACGGCGCCAGTCGCCGATGACGTGGAGTTCGTCGGTACCCATGGCGCGTACGACCGTCAGGCCCTCCTCGTGGGCCTTGAGCGCCTTCATCCAGAGGTTGGCGAACGCCTGCGAGCGGATCAGGTGCATCCAGTCCGGGCGGTACAGCTCCCGGTTGTAGTTCGACTCCCCCATCGTGGAGACGAACTTGGAGTACATGGCCTTGACGTACTCGAGCGTCACGTCGTCATTCTGGTCGATCGCCGTGTCGCGGGCCTCCTTCAGCGCCACCCGGAACTTCTCCAGGAGGCCCTCGGTCGCACCGGACGTGTACGACTCGTGGATCTCCGGCGGGTCGCACAGGCCGTACTTCGGGCCCGAGAGGCGCAGGAGGAGGCGGAGGGTCGGTTCCGTCACCCAGAGGGGGCCCGGTTCGTCGCGCTGGCCGATCGGGTTCGGGAGCGCCGCCTCGTGGTCCCAGTGCGGCGGCGTGATCAGGTGGACGCCCGCGCGGCGGCGGTCGTGGTCGAAGCCGGTGGAGTGCTCCAGCTGGCCGAGGGGGAGGTGGGTCTTCAGGGCGGAGAGGTAGGCGCCGTTGATGTCGAGGGCGGTGACCTCGTGGGCGCCCGGGGGCAGCTCCGACCGCGTCCACTTGGGGCGCGCCTCCCAGATCTGGTCGGCGCCGCGCGACGTCTGCTTCTTCAGGACGTCCGGCATCCAGGGGTGCGCGATGACCTCGTACCGGCCGCCTTTGCGCGTCTCGTCGAGCAGCGCCATGGCGTCCGGGATCGCCTTCTTCAGCAGCTCCGCCGTGGCCGCTTCGACGTCGCCGCCGTGGTCGGCGAGGGTGGCGCGGACCCGCTTCGCGATGAGGCCGGAGGGTTCGGTGGGCGCCGGCTGGAAGGCGCGGCGGGCCGGGGAGGGGGTGGTGCGGGTCTGCGAGGACGGACGGGTTTTCGAGCGCGCCTGGGATGCCGACGCCGGCTTCCCGCGTACGGGGGTGGAGGCGGGGGCCGACCTCTTCGGTGCCGGTGCCGGTGCGGGTGCCGGTGCCGGTGCGGGTGTGGATGCCGGTGCGGGTGCGGGTGCGGATGCGGATGCGGGCATAGGTGCAGGCGTAGGTGCGGGTGCCGATAGTGGCGCCGGTGCGGTTGGCCGCGTACCCCCGCCGCAGTCCGCCGGGTCCAGGTGCTGGGCGAACCCGGCGACCCTCTGGCCCGCCAACTCGCCGCACAGCACGCAGGGTTCGGGCGCAGCCAGGGTCTCCACGTCATCATCGTCAGCGCCGACGGGGACGGTTGGCCCGGGGCCGGACTCCGGCCCCGGCTCCGGCTCCGGCTCCCCCGGACCCTCCTGCTCGGCGAGCTTCGCGCTCAGCCCCTCCAAGAGGTACGCGTACTTCGTACGGACCTCACCCGACGGGTCCCGGTCCGACTCCCAGGCGCTGAGCGTCGACGGGCTCACACCGAGCGCCCGCGCCACCTGGACCTTCGGCAGCCGGGCCTGTTCGCGCAGGGCGCGGCGGACCTCGGGGGCGGGGAGCGGGACCTCGGGCGCGACCGAGGCGAGGAGGGAGTCGATGGCGTCGAAGTCGCTCACGTGCCGTCCGCCTTCCGCCTGGCCCGGCGGCGTTCCGCGAGGGCCGGGGTGACCGTCTCCTTCACCCGCTGCTCGCCCCAGCCGGTGAGCTGGGCGGCGCGGCCGATGCGCCCGTGGGCGGGGCGGCCGGTCACCGGGTCCCGGGACAGATACGTACGCAGCGCCGCGGCGACGCGGGCCTCGGCCGCGCGCAGATCGGCCACCGCGTCGGCGAGTTCACGCTCGTCGGCGCCGCTCGCGCCGTCCCGGTCCGTCCTCTTCACCGTCACCCACGCAGTGTCGGCAATTCCACGACGCAGGTCAATTCGTGGACTGTACGAATTCTCGGACAGTCCACGAAAACCGGGAAAGGCCCGTCACGCCGAAGGAACCGACACGAGAAGGGACCGACACGAGAAGGGACCGACACGGGAAGGGACCGATCAGGATCGGAGAAGCCCGACCCCCACCCCCGCGGCTAGCGTGGCGTCATGGATCTCCGCATTCACACCACCGTCCTCCCGCACGACGACCCGGACGCCTCCATGGCCTTCTACCGCGACGTCCTCGGCTTCGAGGTCCGCGGCGACGTCGGCCAGGGCAAGATGCGCTGGATCACCGTCGGCCCCGCGGGCCAGCCCGACATCTCCCTGCTCCTCGCACCGCCCGCCGTCGACCACGGGATCAGCGAGGACGAGCGCCGCACCATCGCCGAGATGATGGCCAAGGGCACCTACGGCTGGATCCTCCTGGCCACCGGCGACCTCGACGCCACCTTCGAGAAGCTGCAGTCCAGTACGGCCGAGGTGGTCCAGGAACCGACGCTCCAGCCGTACGGGGTCCGGGACTGCGCGTTCCGCGACCCGGCCGGAAACCTGGTCCGCATCCAGGAGGTCGAAAAAGTCCGGGAAGACCGGGAAGACCGGGAAGACCGGCGGGCCGGGGACGCCAAGTGATGTGCCACCCCGCGTTACGGCGCGCGCTGATCGCCGCCCAGCACCTGCGCGACCTCGCCCGGCTGCGCCGGGTGCGCGACCGGATCGACCGCGAGTACGCGCGTCCGCTGGACGTCGAGGAGCTGGCCCGCGCCGCGGGCCTGCCCCCGGGGCAGCTCAGCAGGCAGTTCCGGCTCGCCTACACCGCGTCCCCGTACGCGTACGTGATGACGCGGCGTGTGGAGCGGGCGATGGCGCTGCTGCGCCGTGGCGACCTCGACGTCCCGGCGGTCCGCCGGGCGGTCGGCTGCGGTGCGGCGCCGGGCGCCTTCGGCGAGCGGTTCACCGAGCTGGTCGGCATGGACCCGGAGACGTATCTGCTGCGCGCCGCGACCGCCCCGGACGGGCTGCCCTGGCGGGTGGCGGGACGGGCGACGGTATCGAGCAGGAATGAAGAAGCCACCGCCACCGAGCCACAACTAGCGTGATCGGCATGACGCATTCACTCACCTCCGTGACCCTCGAAGTGGCCGACCCCGCAGCCGCCGAACGCTTCTACTCCGCCGCCTTCGGGCTCGGCCCGCGGCTGCGGCTGCGCGCCTCCGAGGCGCCCACGACCGGCTTCCGCGGCTTCAGCCTCTCGCTGACCGTCGCCCAGCCCGCCGACGTCGACGCCTACCTCGGCGCGGCCCTCAAGTACGGCGCGAAGGCCCTCAAGCCCGCCGCCAAGTCCCTGTGGGGCTACGGCGGTGTCGTCCAGGCTCCTGACGGCACGATCTGGAAGGCCGCGACCACGGCCAAGAAGGACTCCGGACCGGCCAGGAAGGAGTTCGAACAGATCGTGCTGCTCCTCGGCGTCGAGGACGTCAAGGCGAGCAAGCAGTTCTACGTCGAGCAGGGCCTGAGCGTCGGCAAGAGCTTCGGCAGCAAGTACGTCGAGTTCGCCTCCGAGGAGGGCGCCGTGAAGCTCGCGCTCTACAAGCGCCGCGGCCTCGCCAAGGACGTGGGTGTGGACGCCGACGGCAGCGGCTCGCACCGCATCACCCTCGGCGGGACCACGGCCGCGCCCTTCACCGACCCGGACGGTTTCGCCTGGGAGCCGACGCCGGTCACCTCGACGCCCTCCTGAGCGCTGCCCGTCCCCCGGTTCGTACCTGTCGTCCGCCACGGCTCGTCCGCCAGGACGTACGAACGGCGGTGTGCTGAAACAGAGGTGGGGTGAAACGTCCCGCCCCGTGCCTAGGACGATGCGGCGGTGAGCTGCCCCCGCTGCGATCGGGGCGTCTTCATGCCGACCCGGCCGGGCTCGATCGTGCGCGGGTCGACGGCCTCGCCCGGGGCGCCGACCTCGTAGGGGCCTGTCGGCGCGTTGGGGCGGTCGTGCGGGAGGAGGAAGAAGGTGCGGCGCTCGAACAGTCCGCTGTCGGGGTCCTTGTCGGCGCCCGGCAGCAGGTTGGCGTAGCCGATGATGCGGCCGTCGCGCTCGTAACGGGGCTTGCCACGGCGCCGGGTCGACTTGTCGAGGGCCTGGCGTACGTAGTCGAGGTTCTCGGTGCTCTCGAGCCAGACCACGGCTTCTTCGTCGGCGAGCTGGCTGTCCTGCAGCATCGAGCTCATGACCGCAGACCCTCCTGATTTTCCTGGACCGGGCACCGGTCCGCGCGTGTGGCGGTCACGCCATGTGTTCTCTTCCCCCTGGGTTGGCTCGCGTTAAGGTCGCCAACGCCATGGTACGGGCAGCACCCGTACCCGCCCAGGGCGATGTCAGGCCTCACCCGCCTCACCGGCCCCCTCCCCCACTCTGCGTGTTCGACTCGGCGTGCGAACCGTGCGCACCTTGCGCGCCGTCGGGCAGAAGGGCGAGGCCCGGGTAGAGCTTGCGGTCGTTGTTCTTGATCATTTCGGCCGGGGAGGCGAGGCCGAGGTCCTGGCGGATGCGGCTGGCGAAGGCGCGGCTGGAGGAGGGCCTGATGGACTCATCGGCGCACCAGCGGCAGTACGTCTCGTAGAGCAGTTTCTGTTCGACCCGCAGGTCGGGGTTGGGGCGGCCGTCCTCGCCCTTGGTGCAGCACTCGCCGATGAAGCGCCCGATGTGGTCCTCGGTCGTCTCGTACGCGGCCGTGGCCAGGCGCACCGAGACGGGGCCGTGCAGCGGGTCGCGGGTGTCGAGGTAGCGCTTGGCCCCCTCGATCAGCCAGTGCAGGATGCCGGGGCCCTCGTCGCGCACGAGCTCCACAGCAAGGTTGTCGATCTTTCGCTCGTTGGGCACGACACGTTCGAACGGAATCAGCCGCATACGGCGCCAGAAGGCATGGCCGCCGGTGCCGACCTCGGGGCGGTGGTTGCCCAGGAGCCACAGTTTGTGGGTCGGCGTGAACGAGAAGAAGTCCTGCCGCATCCGGCGGGCGGTGATCTTGTCGCCGCCCGTGAGGAGCTTGACGCGGGCCTCGTTGAACTTGTCGTTCGGCTTCAGCTCGCTGCAGACCACTATCCGGCGCCCGTGCAACTCGGTGAGTTCGGTGGAGTGTTCGGCGAACTTGCCCTTCTCCATGAGGAACCCGGGCGGCGCGGCGTTGGCGTAGTCGCCGAGGACCTGCGTCATGACGTCGAGCAGCACCGACTTGCCGTTGGCGCCGGAGCCGTAGAGGAACGGCAGCACCTGGCCGCCGACGTCACCGGTGATCGAGTAGCCCAGGAGCACGTGCAGGAAGCGCGTCGTCTCCAGGCCCTTCTCGTCGTCGCCGAAGGTGTCGCGCAGGAACCGGTCCCAGCGCGGAATCGGCATCTTCTGCGGGGCGACCGTCGTGGCGCGCGAGTGCATGTCGGTGAGCGCGTCGGGCTTGCGCAGGGCGCCGGTCTTCAGGTCGACGACGCCTGCCGGGGTGCACAGGGCGTAGATGTCACCGTCGAGGACGTCGGGGTCGAGGCTCAGACTGGGCGCGGCCTGCGCCTGGTGCAGGAGCGCCTTCATGCCGGCGGTGGACTGCGTACGCCTGCGGTGCATGAGCAGGTCGCGGTTGCTGAACAGGCCGCGCGGGTCGCTCGCCGGGATCTGTTCGGCCATGTCACCGGCCGCCCACAGCGCCGCCTTCTCGCCGCCCGTGCGCTTCCACCGGTACTGCTCCCAGCAGTACCAGCCCAGGCCCTCCACGTGCCGGAAACGGTCGCTGAAGAGGCGCGCGAACAGCTTGGCGTTGCCGCGGTCGGTCAGCTCGTCGGGGAACAGGCCGCCGGGCGCGCCCTCGTCGACGACGGCGGCGTGCTCCACGGGGACCTCACCGGAGCCCGCGGCGCGGGACCGGTCCTGCTGCGCCGGAACGCGGGACCGGCCGCGCCCGGAGCCGTCCGGGCCGGAATCCGCACGCGTGTCCAGGTCCAGATCCAGATCCAGGTCGAGGCTCTCCTGCCGGATCTCCCGCTGGATCTGTTCGGCGGCGGCGACGGCGTCGAAGCGGGGTGGCTGCTCCTCACTGCTCATGAGCGTCCTCGGGGGTGGAACGGGCGCTGGGCGCCTGCGGACAGAGCGGACTCGATGACGGCGAGGTTGCGCCGCTCCTGGTGCGGCCGGGCCTGCCGCGCCGCCGCCTCGAGCAGGCCGCGCACCTCCGCCTCCGCGAGATGACCGCCGTGCACCAGACCGCCCGCGGCGTACGCGGCCCGGTTCAGCTTCTCCGTGAAGCCGGCCCCCTCCGGGGTCGCCGCACAGGCCGTGACCTCCGCGAGCAGCGGCTCCAGGATCCGGTTCGCCGCGGCGGGGGCACGCCGCCCCGATACGCGAGCGGCGACAGGGACACCAGTGGCGACAGAGCCTCCAGAGACGGCAGAGGCACCGGAACGGGCCTGAGGCGGCTCCTGCGCCCCGCGGACGTGCCCGGTGCGGGCGAGCTCGTCGGCGAGCCACTGCGGCAGCGAGGCGGGCGTACGGGCCTCCCCCACGCGCGTGTAGCGCCCCGCGGCCGTACGGGTCGCGGGCGCGACGATGTAGCCGTTGTCCGAACGGATGTCGACCTGCCAGGCGAGGGCTGTTCTCGGGCTCGATCCGGTGGACGACCTGTAGCGGGTCCCCGGACGAGGATTTCGGTACCAGATGTGCAGCCCCCCGGATGGTGTTCGAATGCGCAGCGTGCCCTCGTCCTCGGCAGGAGAGGGCGTCCCCCGCAGCGCGGCCAGCAGTGCCAGCGTGTCAAAACCTGTGGCCAGACCGGCTAGATCCACTTTCGGCCCGATCGGAATACCAGGCAACAGGCGGGAGCGGTCCGGTACGTGCGCGGCGTGCGCGTCCACGTCGATGACGACGAGGTCGGCGGGCCCGCAGGAGACCCCGACCCCGAACCTCGGCTGCGCGCCCCACCAGGCGTCGATCCGCTCCAGGGACGTCGTGGCGGCGTGGAAGCCGTGGCACCAGCGCCCGGCCCGGATGCACGGACATTCCGCGGGAGGGTGCCGGTTCTCCCTGCAGGCCTCGCAGTTGGCGGCGGGCGTCTTCTGCCGGGGCGCCAGCGGATGCACGGGCCACCCCGCCCGTGCGCACCAGCGGGCGACAGCGTGGGGCTGCTCCGCGGCCCTTTCCGGGGCCGGCGAGCTGGACGCAGGCTGACGCGGCACTACTTGTCCTCGGAAGTCCTTGGTCAAAGGTTGACTCGTCGCCGCCCAGTTCCTGACAAAAACCTGTGGCCAGCGGGGGTTTCCCGACGGCCAACGGGACTGAAGGGACTGAGTTTCCGACAATGCGCTGCCGAGACTAGCGCACCCCAGGACCCGCTCAGTATGCCCCCGCGCGTCGTCGAAACTACAGTCCCGTCAGTCCCGCGTACGGGCATACCGCGCAATCCTGACTAGACGCCCCATCCCGGGCGCGCTCTCACGGGACTGAAGCACTTCCCCGATCCCGTTCAGTCCCGCACGGGCTTCAGTCCCGTTTCAGTCCCGTGGACATAAGCGCAGGTCAGGGGGGTTCACCCAAAAAATCACGGGACTGACGGGACTGAACCCTCCCCTTATAAGCTACGTACGTGTCTTTATGTGTTCCTTACGTACGCGCGCATACCCGCACACACACATGATTAGGAACAAGGGGGTTCAGTCCCGTCAGTCCCGTAAAAAGCCCGAGAGAAGCCCGTGCACGCCTGTGACCTGGGGTTTCTTGAACGGGACTGAAGCGGGACTGAAGCGGGACTGAACGGCGGCGCTGGCCCCGCCGACTTGTTTTGGGTCGTTTTGTTCCTCAAGGGGCGCCGCCGCCCGCCCGGCCCGATGGACGCAGCCCCTCCCCCGCCCCGGGGCGGGAAAGTCCACGCCAGCCCCAGAAGCCCCCTGAGCCGCCCTGAGCGCTCTGCGGACCCCCTGAGGCCCAAGGAGGCGCGCGAGGGTGCGAGAGGCCCTCAGACGGGCACGGAGGGCCGCTGAGGGTCACCGAGGGACTACAGCGGGGAGTGGCGACCGGAGAGTCGGCTTCCCTTCCCCTCACCCTGCCCGCTTTACTTGAACTCTCAATGATTTCTCTGAGAGCCTCTGAGAGCTCCGACCGGAAACGCGGAGGACGCCCTCGGAACGCCTTCTGCGGGGCTCCGAACTCTCGATCGAGAACAGGGGCGCCACTCCCCTACGCGAGCCTGCCGTCGACGGCTGCGCTGTTTCCGGCTCTTGACGGGGCGTCTGGGCGGGCTCACCCCCGGCACGCTTCTGCGGCGAGTGCGTCGGTTCGAACAGTTCCGCTGCCCTGGGTCCCTGAAGCGCTTCTGGACGTCGGAGGCCTCGACGGAGCGGCGGGGTCGGCACGCCGGTGCCGCGCCGGCCGGTGACGATCGCGGGGGCCGCACCGGCGAGCTGTCGGTGTGCCGGGCCAGGGCGTCGGAGGTGACGCGGGGGCGAGGGCTGGGACGCGGGCGTTGGGCCTCTCCCCCGCCCATCCGTTGCTGAGGGAGGTCGTCGGACAGGGAGAGATGAAGATCGGTTCTGATCGATGCAGCGGGTGCTCGGATGCCGCGTGGCGCATTGCCTTCTGAAGGTGCGGACGCGTATCCGGTCGCTGCGAACGTGGCTGGGTCGTGGCTCGTGCAGCAGTGGGCCCCTGTTGCCCGGCGAGCGCGGGGGCGGGAACGGCGGCCGCCAGCGCGGGTGGGTAGACGAGGGCTCGTTCGCCTGCATGCACCTAGGCGGGTCACCGGCCGGAGCGCTGCGACGAGTACGGCTGTCGCGCGATCACCGGATGGGTTCTTCCTGGCGCGGCTTGCACAGGACTGATGGCGCACGGGACGCAACTGAAGTCCGGACGACAGCTGGTCTTCACCCAGGTAGGCGCCGCCTGCCGAGAGCGATGGCACGCTTCGTCCGGGACCGATCCGGGCCACTTTGCCGTTCGCTCGCAGCGCTACGAGATCGGCTCACCGACCGGCTGACTGGGAGCGGGCCGCCCGCAACCAGTCCCCCGCGCCGCGCATCGTGGAAGCCGCCTGACAGGTTCGCTGACGAGGTCTCATGGTTCGCGTTCCTGGGACTGTCGGCGGCTAGGACCACACCCCGGCAGAGCGCACCTCGTAGCCCATCGGGGCACGGAAGGCGCCCGCTTCGCGAGAGTGGAAGGCACCCCACGAACATCTGCCTTGTGGCTGCTAGGCAGATAGTCCGAGGTCTGCTCCGGAGGACAGGCGGCTGGCGATCAGACCAGACCACCTGCCGCGTGCGAGCCGCCGCACAAACTCCGCGCGGTCGGCACTGCACGTGAGGGATGGCTGAACGTAAGTACAAGCCCGCAACAGCAGCTGGCTCGCCAACCCTCAAGCACGCAAAGGGGTTACCACCTAGGCACCCCCCACCGGGCAAGGCGCCCCGCAGGTGGCATGCTCACCTCTGTGCTGTGACGCAGCCACCGGCCCGGTGATCCGCAGCGAGGCCCGGACGGATACACGCCAGGCGCGTACCAGAGCTTGCCGTGCGCGGTTCCTGGACAGGGGAACGACCGATCGCCACACCGATGAGATCCAACCTGGAGATCCCGGAAGGTCGCCGTGCTGCCATTGGCCCGCGCACTGTATGCCCGTAGGATGGCAATCGATCTAGAGCCCAAAAACCGCCTCTGAACAGGCAAAACAAACATCGCTGCAAACATCGGAGCAAGCTTGCGTGCAAACCTTGGAGCAGGCGGTGACTAACGCCTCGCACGCAATGCTGCTACCCCCTTGGATCACAAGTGGTGTTCGGGCAGAGATGTGGGCCTAGTATCAAGTCCCTGCGCATGCGACGAGCATGACGAGCGACTAGGCCACACTCCAAGCCAAGTCGTCCATGGGTTTGCGGGTCGGCTTGCCGGTCTGCGTGAATGTCCGAGTAGCGATGAGCAGATGGGTTTGCGCACACACCCAATGGCAAGCTGGCGTCATAACGGCGTTGCTCATGCAGGTTCCACCAGGCTTAACGATGCGATGGTCTGCAGGTCCCACCACAAAGCCGCTCGCGTACATGTGGATCGACTCGTGAGTCGAACTGTCCACCGGCCAGCAGACGTACCCGTAGATACGTCCCCGCACGCACTTGCCGGTCCGTCCTGCAATCGGTCGACAGACAAGCGCGGGAGTTGCCGAAGCCACCAGTGGGCCTACTCCATCGCAGGCCAATCCACACACCTGACGACCAGCCCATCTGCCCACAAGCGGACGGGCACACGCGCCAACGAGTGTGGAGCCGGGACGTACCACCTGCCCGGTAGCCCACCCGCCGACGAGCTCACTGGCCCACCCGCAAGCCCGCGCACCAACGGACGCGCCCACGAGGCGCCGCGTCTAGTCACTTGCCCGCCTGTCTACCCGTCAGGGAACAAGCGCACCGACCCCCAGCCCAGCCGGTCCACAAGCCTGTACGCACACCCCACCACCACTCACCCCGCAAACAGCACCGCCCACACACGAGCGAGTGCCCCGCCCCACCGCCCTGCGCACCCAACTACAAGTCGGCTACGCCGCCTCTCCGCTCACGCACCCGCCACCCGGCCCACCCATCACCAAGTGACCCGGCACGGCTGCCCGCCCCCACACCTGCCCAGCCGCAAGACCGGCCACCAGCAAGCGCGCTGACCCCCCACCAGGCCCGCCCCTGAGCACAGCATCCCACCCCACCCTTTGTTCACAAGGGAAGAGGTTCGTGTGTCTTCGCGTGGGGGAGGGAGTGGCCCTGGTAGTCTGACGATCTCCATGCGCCACAACTCTGCTGCGCGTGGCCAGTTCTGCAGGGGCGTCAGATGTGAACCAAGCAGGACAGGTCACTAGGGCATACGCATGGAGCCAGGTAGGTGGACCGGCTAGGGTGCAGGTGGAGGACGGGATGGGCGAGCGTGCTTGGCCGTTATCGACCGAACCCCCTTTGGCCTGCTGTTTCGGTGGCATGGAGGCGTTCGGGGAGCCCCACGGAGGGGTTCCAGGGGGTACTCGGCACCGTGTCGGAGCGTTTTTGAGCGCAGGATCGTTCTGAGAGAAGTTTTCGCCGTACGAACAACCTCAAAAGCGACATACCTTTACCCGCGTTACCCGAGTTACCCGTGTCTTCACTCGTGTTCGGGCCTGAACAGACTGAGAGGACCCATGTCCAGTCCCTTCGCAGCACCTGGCAGCCACACGCAGCTGCCCCCGATCCCCTGGGCGTCGTTGTCGCACATCTTCATGTTCGGCAACGGCAAGGGCGGCGTCGGGAAGTCGTCGGTCTCGGCCAACGCGGCGGGCAAGGCGGCGCGCAGCGGTCTGCGCACGCTCATCATCGACTGCAACGCGCAGGGCAACATCGCCCGCGAGCTCGGCTACAAGCGGGCCGACTGGAACGACGGCGGCGCGGGCCTGCTCGAGTCGCTCAGGACCGGGACGCCGCTCAAGCCCCGGGAGAACGTGCGGGAGAACCTGGACGTCGTCATGGGCGGCCCGGCCCTGGGCGACGAGTTCGGCATCTTCTTCCACACGCTGCTCGCGAAGGAAGGCCCGCACGCCTATCTGCGGCTGCTGCACTGCCTGCTGCCGATCGCGCACCAGTACCAGATCATCATTCTCGACACCCCGCCCGAGAACCCGTCGCTGCAGCGGCTCGCCCTGTCGACCGCGCGCTGGCTGGTCATCCCGGTCAAGAGCGACGGCGGCGCGGAGGACGGTCTGGCCCAGATCGGCCTGGAGTTCTCCTACGTACGGTTCGTCAGCCAGCTCAACCCGCATCTGGAGCTGCTCGGCGTGCTGCTGTTCGACACGGGGCGGACGTACACCGGTATCCACGCCGACGTACGGCAGCAGGTGCGCAAGGTGCTCGGCGAGGACGCGCACATGTTCAAGCACCTCATCGGACACACGGAGTCGGTGGCCCGGCTCGTCCGCAAGCGGGGGCTGCTCGTGCAGGAGCTGGCCGACCGGCGCAGGGGCGGGGACCGGTCCGTGCCGGAGACCGTCGAGGGCCTGACGGCCGACTATGAAGGATTCACCGAAGAGATGTTCGCTCGGGCTCTCGAGCTGAGGAAGGAAGCTGCCGCATGACCCCGCCCAAGGGCAAGAAGCGCACCGATGAGGACGACGAGCAGAGCATGTCCGACGAAGGCGTCGGCAACCTGTTCAGCGGGGGAGGGGCCCCGTCCTCGGCCCTGGCCGGCTGGGCCACCCCGGCACCCGCCGCCGCGCCCGCGCCGGTTGCCGCGCCCGTTCCGCAGGCCGTCGCCGCGCCCGCCACCGTCATCCCGCAGCCCGCACGGCAGAGCGCCCCGGAGCCCGCGCCCGAGCCGCTGAGCGACGCGGACACGGCCAAGCCGGTCGGCTTCTACGTCTCGCAGAACGTCGCCGCGCGCTTCCGCAAGTACCGCAAGCAGAACGACATCACGCACACCCAGATCGTGCTGCTCGCCGTCGAGGCGGCCGCCGAGAAGGGCATCGCGCAGGTCGTGCAGGACGCGCGCCGGGAGCCCAAGTTCCAGTCGAAGCTGTTCGCCGTGACGGTCAAGCCCGACGACTCCGACCTGCGCGGTCTCGGCCCGGTGCAGCTCCAGTACAAGCCGACCAGGGCGCAGAAGGGGATCATCGACCAGCTGGTCGCCGAGTCCGGGCTGCCGGACCACACCAAGTTCCTCGCGGTCGTCCTCGACCAGTACCTGCCGGGCCGCCGGGACGCGTGACCCCGTCGCCCCGGGCCAGTGCTACACCAGAGCCCCCAGCGGCAGCACCCTCTTGGAGAGCCTGCCGCGCAGCCGCCCCGCCGCCGCATCGACCTCGGCCTCGGCGAGCCAGTCGGCGGTGACAAGGAGTTCGGCGTGGTCGGCGACCTGGTCGGCGGCGAGGGCGCAGAACATGGCGGCCTGGTCCAGGGCCAGGCCGCCCGCCCCGGCGTCGTTGTCGCTGTCCCCGTCGGGGCGGAGAGTGCCGTCGAAGGCGCTGTGGGCGGCCGTGTAGAGGGCGAGCAGGCGGGACGTGGCGCCCAGCTTCTTTTTGCGGATCTTGCGGTCGCCCACGGTCCGCTGCGCCCAGCCCGAGAGGCGTGAACGGGTCGACTTGCCGAAGGTGAACGGGCGCGGCTCCGTCGGCAGCAGAGCAGGAACGGTAAAGGCCGTGGGATCCTCCGGCCGCGACTCGAGCAGCTCCGCGACGCTCCCGGGCAGCCGCAGCCAGCCCGCCTCCACCAGCCGCTCGCACACCTGCTCGGCCTCGTCCTGGAGCCAGCCGGTGATGTCCTGCCCGGTGACGTTCCCGGTCCCCGCGCGCGCGGCGCGCAAGGTGAGCAGCAGCACCGCGAGGCGCGCCTCGGCGTCGGGGTGCGGCGCGTTGTCCCGTACGTAGGTGATGACGGCCCGCGCCTGGACGGCCTGGCCCCGGGTCAGCAGCCGCTCCACGCCGGGCTCGTCCTTGTCGCCCGCGCCGTCGAAGGGGCGGCCGACCCGGTTCTCGTACATCTCGCGCGTGGTCTGCGCGGCGCTCCTGGCGCGCTCGGCCTCGGCGCGCAGCGATCGGTCGCCGGTGACGTCGGCCCAGGAGGCGAACGCGCGGGCCTTGCGCTCGTGCAGAAGTGCCAGGCGGGCGAGATCGGGCTCGGCGCACTTCTGGTAGGCGCGGAAGGCGTCGCCGAGTTCGATGAGCTCCACGCGCAGGACGTCGGGCTGGAGGTCGTGCGGCACGGTGCGCTGGGCGATCTTCCCGCCGCGTCGCGCGCGTCGGGGCATTCCGGCGGGGGTGGTGCCTCGCGCCCGGGGCACGTCGGCGGCGACGGCTTCCGGGGCCGGTGAGCTGAACAGCGGGGCGGCGGACGCCGGCGGAGCGGGGGAGAGGGGCCGGTGGTCCGAGAAGACCGCCGCGACGCCCTCACGCGCCGTCTCAGGGCTCCCGACGCCCTCACGGCCGGGCCTTGCCGTGCTCCGGGCTGTACGGGCCGGAGTGGCCGTGTCCAGGACCCGGGCGCCCGTGGCGGCGGCGCAGCGGGCGCACGTCTCCGCGATCCGCCACAGCCGCCCGGCCCGGTCCGCGTGGACCGAGAGGACCATGGCGCCGCCGCACCGCATCGTCTGCGGGGCGGGCCGCGCTTCACCCCGGCGGCCGGGAAGCGGGCCCGGGTCGGGGGTGTGCCAGGCGCAGTCGGCGGCGCGGCAGCCGCACTGGGCGTCGCCGCGCGGGCCGCCGCCGCTGCGGATGTGCGCCAGGTGCTGGTTGACGTGGTCGACCGCGGCCTTGCGGCCCGCCGCGGCGTTGGGCAGCCGCCGGTCGGGGCAGGCCGGACGCGAGCAGGAGAGCTTCACCGTCCCGGCGGAGGGGCGGCCGTCGGGGTCCAGGCGGAGCACCCACACCCGCCCGGTGGCACGGTCGTGCTCACGTTCCTGATCGCGGCCGCGGTCGTCGTCGCCGCGGTCGCGGTCTTGCTGCGTAGTGGCGTCCATCGCCATGTACGTACTCCGAGCGTTGAATGATCAGTTGCGCGGGCGGTCCTCATCATCGGGGACACCGGTCGCCGCTCCGGCTGCCCCGCGGGCGGCGAGAACCCCGTACGGAACGGACCCCGGCCGGGCCGGCGCGGCAGGTCAAGCGTTCGAGATGTACGCCCACGATCCCGGCCCGCGGCCAGAAACGCAGGTCAGGCGATACGAAACCCGAGGTTACGGGGCTGACGGGGCTGAACTTTCACATTGAGGTGAGCCCCGTACAGCCGTGCGCCCCGGGCGTATGCGCGCCCGCGCCGATGTCATGCGTACGTGGTAACCCGGCGGCGCGCCCACGCCTGTCGCGGGGCTGAAGCGGGGCCGAACCGCGCCGTGGGGTTCGGCCCCGCTTCAGCCCCGTCGTAAAAGCGCAGGTCAGAGCGGTTTTCCCGCGCGCTGCGGGGCTGACGGGGCTGGGACCTGTAGTTATCAGCCGCTCAGAGATTCTGCGTATGCGCGCGCGCATACGAATGCTTGTATGACCTCCTTGTTCTAGCGGGCTGATAACTACGACCTCCAGTCCCTTCAGCCCCGCAGCCCCTTGGGAAACCCCGTCTGACCTGCTATTTTTCGAGGCGGGGCTGAAGGGACTGAGCCCCGTTCGCGGGTCTGGACGTGCTTCAGCCCCGTGAGCCCGTGCGCGGGTGTGGGGCTGAAGGGGCTGAAGGTTCCGACACGCAAAGCCCCCTCCCTCCGGACCCCGTCACCGTGGGCTACGCTCGGGCCGTCAACTTGAAACCTGAGCCCCTTCAGCCCCGTTGATCCCGCAGGCACCCGCCCCGACCAGGACTTCCTCGCCGGGACGAGGCCTTCCCGTACGCCCCGAACAGCCTGACAAGGACGATCCATTGGCCCGCGAGTCCGCGACACCGGCAACGGTCCCGGACCCTCTCTCCGGCGGGCCCACCCCTACGCGCATCCGCTCCGGGCAAGGCGCCCCCGAGCGAGGCGAGCGCGCGTCCACGGATGCGACCCGCACCGCATCCGGCACCGAGTCCGCTCTGTCCGCAGGCGCCCAGCGCCCGTTCCACCCCAGAGGACGCTCATGAGCGCCGAGCAGCACATCCGCTTCGACGCCGCAACGGCCGCCGAACAGATCCGCCAGCAGGCGTTCGACTTCGACACGCCGGGCACGTCCGAGCCCGCCGGCGGCCCGAGCCTGCCCGCGCAGCAGACGGAGGCCCGCCCCGCCGCCGGGACCGCCACCGCCACTCTCGAAGTGGCTCAGGCGCCCGCCCCCGCACCCGACGGCCTCCTCCCCGACTCCCTCTCCGACCGGGGCAACGCCAAGCTCTTCGCCCGCCTCTACCGCGACCAGTTCCGCTATGTCATCGGCATGGGCTGGCACTCCTGGGACACCTACCGCTGGAAGCTCACCGGCGGCGACGAGGCCGCCGTGTGGGCCGCCGGGGACATGGCCGAGCAGCTGGCCGAGCACGACCCGAGCGGCCGCTTCACGGCCGGCAAACTGGCCGCCCACCGCCGCCACTCCGAGTCGACCACCGGCCTCAAGGCGCTGCTGTTCCAGGCCCAGGCCGCCCCCGGCCTCCGCCTGGACCCCGACGTCCTCGACGGCGACATCTACGCCCTGTGCACCCCGGCCGGCGTCGTCGACCTGCGCACCGGCACCCTGCGCAAGCCCGACCCGCTCACCGACATGCACTCCCGGGCCACCGCCGTCGCCCCGCAGAAGATGCCGATCCCGCGCTTCACCCGGTTCCTGACCGACACGTTCGGCGAGGACGACAAGGGCCAGGAAGTCATCCGCTTCCTGCACCTGCTGCTCGGCTACTCGATCACCGGTGACGTGGGCGCCCAGGTCATGCCGTTCCTCTACGGCTCCGGCGCCAACGGCAAGTCCGTGCTGCTCGAAGTGGCCATGCAGATCCTCGGCGACTACGCCAACGCCGCCCCGCTCGGCTTCCTCATGGAGAAGGGCAAGTTCACCGAGCACTCCACCGAGCTGACCGAGCTGCACGGCCGCCGCATCGTCGTGTGCAGCGAGCTGAAGCCCAACGACAAGTTCAACGAGGCCCGGGTCAAGCTCCTCACCGGCGGCGACACCATCACCGCCCGCCGGATGCGGCAGAACTTCTTCACCTTCACCCCGACCCACAAGCTCTGGCTGCTGGGCAACCACCGCCCCGAGGTCGGCACCGGCGGGCACGCCTTCTGGCGCCGTATGCGGATCATCCCGTTCGAGCGCCGCGTACCCAACGAACGTAAGATCGACAACCTCGCCGCCGAGCTCGTCGCCGACGAGGGGCCCGGCATCCTGCAGTGGCTCATCGAGGGCGCCAAGCAGTACCTCGCCACCCGCGACCCGCTCACCGGGCCCGCTTCCGTACGGATCGCCACCGCCGCCTACGAGACGACCGAGGACCACATCGGCCGCTTCATCAGCGAACGCTGCGTGAAGGGCGCCGACGCCGACCTGCGCGTGGAGCAGAAGCTGCTCTACGAGACCTACGGCCGCTGGTGCTTCGAGGAGTCCATCCGGGCCTCCACACCGCGCGCCTTCGCCAGCCGCATCCGCCAGGAGCTGGGTCTCGCCTCACCCGCCGAGATGATCAAGAGCAACGCGTCCAAGCTCTACCCCGGTCTCGCCCTGCTTCCCGAGCTTCCCGACGAAAGCGACATTCAGGCAGGAAAGGCACCGTGAGCACTTCAGGCGCACTGGGAGCGCCCACCGGCCGACCGTACGATGGAGAGTGCCGCCGTGACCGGGCGCGCCCCGCCCGCGCAGGTCAGAGCCGCTCGCACACCACAAGGACAGGCCGCCGCACGGCCGCCCGGACACAGGAGGCCCGATGAGCGCGATGCCGCAGGAAGGCGATCTCGCCCAGGAGGCCGAGGTCGTCTGGCTCGAGGACCCGGAAGATCTCGACTACGTACGCCAGGCCCTCGACAAGGTCAGGACCCGCAAGGGCAAGCCGCGCTACGAGCGCGACGGCCGCCTCATCGGCTACACCAACCTCACCCCGCGCGCCCCGCGCAGCTCCGACAGCGGCCTCTTCGCCCGGCGCACGTTCTACCTGCTGCCGCACGACCGGCCGAACTGCCCCGAGGACCCCGATTGCCCGTACATCGTCGGCGCGCCCCTGGAGGCGGTCGACCCGAGCACGATCGAGCCCGGCAAGGTCGGCGAGAAGACGGCCCGCTCGCAGGGCACCGCGGACATAGTGCCCGCGGGCTCCTGAACCCCCGATTTCGGCCATATGCGGTGAACGCCACCGCCGAGACTGCCCGCGTACACGGCTTCCCGTGGATCATTTCCCGCCGTCTGTGCGGAAGTCGGGTCGGTGAGGCCGCCGATCCCGGCTAGCGTGGACCTCGCTCAACGTCGCATCCCCCCGTGTGCGACGTTGAGCATTTTCGCGTTCAGGGCGCCGAAGGCGCCGCGAGGGCCGGTTACGGGCCGGTCAGTGCGCGGTGGGCTGGCGGTCGCGCCGGGCCCGGCGGTCGCGCTGGGCCCAGCGGGGCACGCGGCTCAGCGCGTGTGCGGGGGCCGGGGTGTCGGTGATGAAGGAGGTGACCAGGGCGATGGCGGCGTCCGGGCGTTCCAGCATCATCATGTGGTCGCAGTCGGGGACCGTCAGGAAGTGACTGCCCTCGATCGCCGAGGCGAAGACGCGCTGCTGATCGAGGGTGGTGATGGTGTCGTGCTCACCGCCGAAGACCAGCGCGGGCACACCCGTGAGCCCGCCGACGGGGTTGCTGTGCATCCCCAGGGCGTGGCCGAGGCGGCGCTCGCCGTGCGGACGGCGGGCGACGCGCAGCAGGGAGCGCCGGAAGAAGCGCAGGGCCAGGTCGCGGCGGTGCACGTAGCGCTCCTCGTCCAGGCAGAACATCTCCGCCGCGATCCCGTCCGCGAACCGCTCCAGGTCCCCGGCGGTGACGAGCCGCCCCGCGTCCCTGCCCCGGGCGATCGCCGCGTCGGTGACCTGCGCGGGGACGCCGCCGAGCATGAGCCGGGCGCAGCGCCCGGGGTGCCGCTGCGCGTAGCGGTAGGCGAGGACCGAACCGTAGGAGTAGCCGTACAGGTTGATGCGGGGGACGCCCAGGTCGTCGATGACGGCTTCGAGCGCCGCGTCCAGGAACTCGATGCCGTGCTCGGACCGCAGCGGGTCGGAGTCGCCCGCGCCGGGCAGGTCGGTGGTGACCAGGTCCGTGACGCCGGTCAGGGCGTCCTCCATCTGCGCCCAGTCGTACATGCCCTGGAACGCGCCGCCGAGCGCGATCAGGGGCTCGGTCCTCGCGGCGCTCGTCCGCACGGTGCGGTAGGCGTAGGACAGCCCGTCCACGGTCAGGGAGCGGACGGATTCCGAGAGCATGCGTTCCTTCACTTCAGGCACGGGTACTTCAGGCACGGGTACTTCAGGCACAAGTAATTCAGGCACGAGTAACTCAGGTACGGGTACTTCAGGCACGGGCGAGCACGAGGGCGGCGTTGTGGCCCCCGAAACCGAGCGATGTGGACACCGCGCACTCCAGGCGCGCGGGGCGGGCGTTCTTGGCCACCACCTCTACGGGCACGGCCGGGTCCTGCGTCTCGAGGTTGACCGTCGGCGGCACGAGCTGTGCCTCCAGGGCGAGCGCGGTCAGGGCGGCCTCGATGCCGCCGGAGGCGCCCAGGGCGTGCCCGGTCATGGCCTTGGTGGACGTGACGAGCGGGCCGTCGCCGAGGACGCGGTGCAGGGCGGCGCTCTCGATGAGGTCGTTCATGACGGTCGAGGTGCCGTGCGCGTTGACGTGGCCGACGTCGGAGGCGGCGACCCCGGCGTCCGCGAGCGCGTCCCGCAGCGCCCGCTCGATGCCCCGCCCGTCCTCGTCCGGGGCGACGGCCGAGCAGGCGTCGTTGGAGGCCCCGTACCCGGCGAGCCGCGCCCGGACGGTCGCGCCGCGGGCCCGCGCGTGCTCGGGGTCCTCCAGGACGAGGAGCCCGGCCCCCTCGCCGACCACGAAGCCGTCCCGGTCGACGTCGAACGGGCGGCACGCGGCGGCCGGGTCGTCCACGCGCGTGGAGAGGGCCTTCATCCGGCACGTACCGGCGAACACCAGGCGCGACGCGAGCGATTCGGCCCCGCCGGCCACGGCGATGTCGCAGCGCCCCGCGCGCAGCCAGTCCAGGGCGGTGCCGATCGCGTCGCTGCCCGAGGCGCAGGCCGTGCAGACCGCGAGGCTCGGGCCGCGGGCGCCGAGGTCCCGGCACACGCTGCCCGCCGCGTTGTTGGGGACGGTCACCGGGGCGACCTTGGGGGAGACCCGGCGGGGCCCGCGCCCGTCGAGCACGGCCTGCTGCTCGTCGTAGAACCGCAGACCGCCGTGGGCCGAGCCGATGACCACGCCGACGCGGGCGCCGTCCCAGGTCTCCGGGGTGAGCCCGGCGTCCGCGACGGCCTCGCGCGCGGCGAGCACGGCCAGTTGGGCGAAACGGTCCATCAGCCGGATCTCGCGCCCCAGCTCCGTCTCCGGCTCCAGGCCCTGGACCTCGTACATGAAGTCGCACGGCAGGTCCCGCAGCGACTCCGGCCTGCGCACGCCCGCGGGCACGCGCGCGGTGGTGACCTCGGTCCAGGTCTCCTTGGCATTGCGGCCGGCGGCGGTGACGAGGCCGATGCCCGTGACCGCGACGGCGGACGGTCCCCGCGTCCCGGGCCTCACGCCACCGCCGCCTTCTCGCGGACGACGTCGAGGAGTTGCTGCACGGTGCTGCGGGACGTCAGATGCACGTCCTCCAGGTCGCAGCTCAGCTCATCCTCCAGGATGAGCCGGAGCTCCTCCAGTTCGAGCGAATCGATGTGCAGCCGGTACAGCGGTACGTCAGGACGTACGTCGCCCGGCGCGAGCCGGAACATCCGCACCAGCAGGTCGATGACATGGTCGGCGGTCGTCTCCAGCAACTGCTGCTCCCTACTCGGCGCTGCAAAGGCTCCTGACTAACTGCCGCCCGCCCGTCAGGCAACGCCCACGCACTCCCGGGCGCCCTCGGGCCCCCGCAAGAACCCTTTCGAGCCACCACGTTGCGCGTTTTCTGGCGAACCGCTTCTCCACATTCGAGAGGGAGTACGGGTGGGGACCGGAGTACGGGTAGGGGCGGCAGTACGGATAGGGGCGGCAGTACGGGTACGGGCCCGGCTCGCGAAGACGTAGAGCCGCAGCGCGAGGAACCGCCCGGCACCGGCGAGACCGGAGGCGCCGAGATAGACGGCCTGCTCGGCCAGTGCGCCGGGGGAGGGGTGCGCTAGGTGCAGGAGGAGGACGGCGAGGCTGGTGGCCAGATAGGCCGCGCCCGCCGACCCGGCGGACTGCCAGTGCTCCCGCAGACTGGCGCGGCGCCCCTTGCCGAAGGTGAAACGGGCGTGCAGCTCGGTGCAGAGCAGGGTCGAGGCGACGGTGACGGCGGCGTTGGCGACGGCCCACGGCAGCGCCGCGACCTCGGCCACCACCGGCACGGACAGGCTGGCCAGGACCCCGACCCCGCCCCCCAGCCCCACGAACCGGACGAAGGAGGCGAACGCCCCGGGCCCGTCGGACACGGCCGCGCGTGCGGGCGCCTGCGCTGTCGACGACTTCATGGCGGTGTCCTTCCGGGAACGGGGAGCGGCTGGGATGGCGGAGTGGGGCAGTGGAGGCGGTGCGGGGGAGCGGGGGTGGTGCGGGGGTTCAGAGGCTGCGGGCGGTGATGTCGCCGTACGAGGTGGTGGCGCTGACGGTCAGTCCGGGGGTGCCGTCGGCGTTCTTGAGCGCGTTGTGCACCCGGCCGTAGGAGGTACGGGCGTCGAGTGCGGCGGAGACTCCGTGGGCGGCGCCGACGGAGATCGCACCGGACTCGGTGCGCAGGCCGACCGTGCCTTCCACGGCCTCGGCGACGGTGATGTCCCCGCTCTGCGTGCTGAGCTCCGCGGATCCGCCCAGTCGGCCGACGGTGATGTCACCCTCCATCAGGCTCAGGCGGGCGCCCGCCACTTCGTCGAGCCGGACCGTGGCCCGCGCGCCCTCGAAGTCGACGTCACCGAGGCGTCCCGCGCCGCGCAGTTCGAGGTCGGCGCCCTTCGCCCGCACCCGCGACCCGGTCGGCACCTGGACGGTGACCGTGACGGTCCCGCTCGGCCCGAGGAGGCGCTTCTTCGCCTCGGGCGCCTCGATGCGCAGGACTCCGTCGGCGTACTGGACGGTGATGTCCTGCGCCGCCTGGGTGTCGCGGCTCTTGGCGGCGTCGGCGGGGAGGACCCGCACGGCGGTGTCCGCGCGGTCCGCGGCGACGAACTCGACGCGGGCGGCGGGGATGTCGAGGACGGTGAGGACGGGGGCGGGGGTGGCGAAGGTCTGCATGGTGGGCTCCTGCTCGGTTGCGCGTTCCTTGTTTCTGATGCTGGAAACGCTACGTTGCGTTCAGAGTATTGGCAACGCATTTATTGCATCGAGAGGAGGTAATGCCAGGTAGAAGCCCACATTTCATTGCAATGAGTTACTGGGCAACGCAACGTGCCGCGTGCGTTGCATTGCAATGAGGGCGAGTGAACGTCACATGTGCGCGCCGACGCGGCGGGCGGATCGCGGTGTCAGGCCGCCGGAGCCCGCAGGACGAAGCCCGCGTGGAGGTCGGCAGGGCCGATCAGTACGGGGTGATTGGCGGTCAGCAGGCGCCGGACGGCGTCGGGGGTGTCGTAGGCGCGGGCGGCGACCTCCTCGAGCGTCTCGCCGTCCCGGACCGTGAGGAAGCGCGAGGCGATGTCCTCCTGCCCCGCCGCGACCCGGTCCTCGACCTCGGTCACCCCGTCCACGTTGCCAAGGGCCAGCAGGATCTTCTCCTTCTGGTCCTGCATGGCGGAGTCCCCTACGACGACGATCGTGGCCCCTTCGACGCTGACCTGGAAGTGGTCGTGCGTCAGCTCCAACTCCTCGAGGCGCTCCTTGAGCTGGGCCGCCGCCTTGTCCGGCTCGGTCGACAGGGGCACCTTCAGCCGGTGGCCCGCTTCCCGCGCGAACGGGTACGTCGTCGTCATGCGTTCTCCGTCCTGTGGCGCGGCCCCGTGGCGCGGCCGGCCACCACTCCTGCCGGTTCTTCCCCCCACGGCTACCCGGCGCGGACGCCTTCTCGCCTTCGACCCGTAACTATGCGCCCCTGCCGCGTGCGACCACCCGACCGGCGCGCTCAACCGCTGATCAAGCCGCTTCGCATAGTCCGTTCAACGGACTGTGGTTCCGGTCATGGTTCCGATCATGGTTACAGCTGATCGCAAGAAACCCCTGCAGGAACCGACCCTGCTCCTCCTCGCCGCCTTGGCCGACGCCCCCCGCCACGGCTACGCCCTCGGCCAGGAGGTCGCGGAGATCTCCGAGGGCCGGGTGAGACTGCGCACCGGCACGCTGTACGGCGCGCTGGAACGCCTGCAGCACGAAGGGCTCGTCGAGGTCTTCGCCGAGGAACGCGTTGAGGGCCGGCTGCGCCGCACCTACGCGCTCACCGCGCAGGGCCGCCGGACCCCTGGCCGACGAGGCGCGCCGCCTCGCCGCCACCGCGCGCGAAGCGACCCGCCGCCTGAAGAGGGCCGCGGCGGGCGGTCCGGCGGGAGCGTCCGCGTGACGAACCCGCCCAACCCGCCCAACCCGCGCAATCCCCCCGCCCCACTGAACCAGTTGAACGTGACGGATATGAGCATGACGAACCCGCAGCCGCATCCGCAGCCCGGCCCCCGTGCCCTCGCCCTCTACCCGCGCCGCTACCGCGCCGCGCACGGCGAGGAGATCACCCAGCTCTTCCGGGACGCCACCGACGGCGCGCATGCGCGCGCCCGGCGCCGCGAGGAGTGGGACATAGCCGCCCACGCCCTGCGCGTGCGCACCGGCCTCACCGCCCACCAGCCGTTGGGCCGACTGGCGTTGACCACGGCTCCGTACGCGCTGGCGGCAGCCGTCTCGCTCGCGGCCACCCGCCTGACCGCATCGGCCGTCGAAGCGGTACGGGACTCCGCCCCGGCCGCGCTCCCCGGCATCGGGACGCTGGTGGTCCTGCTGGCCACGCTGGCGGCGGGCGCCCTGGCGTGTGCGGGGCGCTGGCGCGGCGCCGTCGGGGCGCGGCCTGAGGTCGGTCAGAACCCGATGGCCTCGCGCAGCAGCAGTACGGTGCCGCGTCCCGGGCGCGGGTCCGCGTTCAGGACGAGCAGGCGGTTGACGGCGCTGGGCATCCCGTACACCGCCTGGGCGCGCTCGTTCTCCAGGGGGAGGGCGTGCTCCTCGACGCGGCGCAGGGCGGCGGCCAGGTCGGGCACCACCTTCTGCGCACCGACGATCCAGACGGCGTGACCGGCGCCGCCCGCGTTGGCGGGGAGCTGGCTGCCGCTGCCCGAGGCGAGGACGAGGGAGCCCGTCTCCGTCACCGCGGCGACGCTGTTGACGACGAAGTCGGGGGTGGCGGCGAGGCGCCGGATCTCGTCGGCGCCGGTGGCCCGGTCGATGCCGAGGAGGCGCGGGCGGACGGCGTCGTAGCGCCCACTGGCGTTGAGGTCGTCGTCGATGCCGGACAGGCGCAGCGTCTCACTGGCCCCGGTGAGCACACTGGCGCCTTCGGGGATCAGGTCCTTGACCCGGACCCGGGCCTCGGCGGCGTCCTCCAGGACCTCGGCGGCGAAGCCGTTCGCCCGCAGCGCGTCGGCCACCCGGTCGAGGCGGGCGTCGGTCGCCGCCTCGGTGAAGGACGGCGCAGGGTGTGCCGCGGGCCGGGGCGCCGAGCCCGTGAGCGGCGACGTGTCGAGGTAGCGGACCTCGTACACCCGCTCGGCGAACCTCCAGCCCTCGTCTGTACGTCGGTAACGGTCGTGGTAGACCGCGTAGTTGAGGCCTTGCCGCCCGTCCAGCGTCCGGGCGATCTCCTGGATGTGGGCGCGGCCGCTCGCCTCGTCGCCGTCGAGCACGATCGTGCCGGGGTGCGTGTTCTGCACGAAGAAGTCCCACTGCTTCTGCAGCCGCTCGCCCCCGGCCAGGATCTCCTCGCGGCCGACCTGCTCGACGGGGATGTTCGGCATGCGCAACACCCCGTCCGCGGTGAACAGCGACGCGAGGCGGGGCCGGTCGCGCATCATCGCCGCGTCGGTGAACTCGCCGCGCAGCGCCTCGATCTCGACGCGGTCCGCGACGGCCCGGAAGTCCTTCATGAGGGTCTCCTCCACCGAGCTGTCGTCCATCGGGTTGTCCTCCATCGGGATGTCGTCCATCGGGTTGTCGTCCTCACCCGGTACGACAACGCGGCCCCGTGCAATGTGAGGTGATGGTGGTCAGGGGGCGCGGCGGCCCCGTCGGCCTGACATTCCCGGGCGCCGCGTTGTCGTACTCGTACGGACACCGCAGTGCGGACGACGAGGCAGATGACGAGGGGGCGGCCGGTCATGACCACCGGGACCGAGCACGGCGACGACGGACGGCACGACGACCCGGAGGACGACCGGCACGACGGCCGGCACGACGACCGGTACGACGAGCCGGCTCTCGGCGCGATCATGAGCGAGCGCCGACGGCTGACCAACCTCGCCTACCGGCTCCTGGGCTCGCTCACCGACGCCGAGGACGTCGTGCAGGAGACCTACGCCCGCTGGTACGCCATGTCCGTGGCGGAGCAGCGGGCCATCGAGGTGCCCGGCGCCTGGCTGATGAAGGTCGCCGGGCGCATCTGCCTGAACCTGCTCGGCTCGGCGCGGGTCCGGCGCGAGACGTACGTGGGGGAGTGGATACCGGAACCGCTGCCCGAGCCCGGGGAATGGATCACCGGCCGCCCGGGCGCGGGCGGCAGCGACCCGGCCGACCGGGTCACCCTGGACGAGTCGGTGACGATGGCGTTCCTCGTCGTCCTGGACGCGATGACCCCGGCCGAGCGCGTCGCGTTCGTCCTGCACGACGTCTTCCGCTACCCGTTCGGCGAGGTCGCCGACATCGTCGGCCGCACCCCGGCGGCCTGCCGCCAACTGGCCTCCTCCGCCCGCCGCCGCGTCCGTACGGCGCGGCCCCCGACGGGCCCCGGCGCCGGACAGGCCGCCATCGTCCGGCGGTTCCGGACGGCGTGGCAGGCCAAGGACATCGAGGCCCTGATCGGCCTGCTCGACCCCGACGCCGTCGCGACGGCGGACGGCGGCGGCCTGGCCGTCACCCACCTCGATCCGATCGTCGGCGGCGAACGGATCGCGCACGCCTACGCCGAGATCGCCCGCGTCTCCGGCGCGCGCACCACCTTCACCGAGTGCACGGTGAACGGCCTGCCCGGCCTGATCGCCCACCAGGAGGGCCACCTGTCGACGGTCTTCGCCTTCGACGTCGTGGACGACCGGATCAGGCACATCTGGGCGGTACGCAACCCGGAGAAGCTGCGGCCTTGGCCGAACGACTGACGCGCCATGCGCGCTCGGCGGTCTTTGTCTTGTCCGCTCAGTGTCTCCGCTCCGTGCGCACGGGCGGTTGTCACAGGTGGGGTCCGGTCGGCGTCCTCATGTCGTCCAGGCCGCAAGGAGCCTTGGACGACACGACGACACGACGACACAGGAGGACATCATGGCGCCGCGTATCCCCAAGGCCGAGCTTCCCGCTGAGATGAAGGAGGCGCTGCTCAAGCAGTTCGGGTCGGTGCCCGAGCCGGTCGAGGTGGTGTTCAACAATCCGGCCGTGGCCACGGCCAACCTGGAGTTCTCGGCGAAGGCGGCGGCGTGGGACGCGGTCGACGAGGGGCTCAAGACGTTCGCGCACATGGCGGTGGCGGCGCAGATCGGCTGCAGTTGGTGCCTGGACGTCAACTACTTCGCCGCGCTGAACCAGAACCTCGACGTGGAGAAGGCCAGCCAGGTGCCCGACTGGCGGAACTCCGGTGCCTTCACCCCGCTGGAGCGCGAGGTTCTTGAATACGCCGAGGCCATGTCCGCCACGCCGCCGAGCGTCACCGACGAGCTGTCGGCGAGCCTCCTCGAGCAGCTCGGCCCGGCCGGTCTGGTCGAGCTGACCGTGTTCATCGGCTTCGCCAACCTCGCCGCCCGCGTCAACATCGCCCACGGCATCACGTCGCAGGGCTACTCGGAGTCCTGCCGGATCCCGCTGGCGGAGCGGCCGCGGGCGGTGGGGGCGGCGGGGGCGGCGCGGGCGGTCTGATCCTCCGTCCGGCGCGTTCGGCCTGACGGCCCGCGACCCGGTCGCCGTCAGGCCCGTAGCGCGTAGAAGAGAAGATCGCGGGTGTCGGCCCAGCGCCGGACCAGTTCCGCCCTGCGGTCCAGGCGGGAGGCGATGTGCTGGGTGCCGAAGAAAGTGGCGATCAGGGTGTGTGCCGCGGCGTCCGGTGTGACGCCCTCGCGCAGTTCCCCGGCCTCCTGGGCCTCCGCGAGGAGCTGCCGCAGCAGTTCGATCCAGCCGACGTAGGGCGTGGGAAGCGTGCCCTCGGGCAGCGGCTGTTCCATCTGGAGCCGTGCGCCGCCCCGGACGATCGGGTCGTCCTGGAAGGTGGCCGCCGTCTGGTCGAGCAGTTCGACCAGGGTGTCCAGCGGGCCGAGCCCCTTGCTCTGCGCGGCCTGGAGCAGAAGCGGCCAGCGGGCGTAGTGCGCCTCCACGACCGCGATGGTCAGCGCTTCCTTGGTGGGGTAGTGGAAGTAGACCGCGCCCTTGGTCATGCCCACTTCGTCCGCGACGTCCTTGATGGACGTGCCCGCGTAACCGCGCTGGTCGAACAGGAGCGCCGCCGCCTCCAGGACCTGCAGACGGGTCTGGACGGCCCGCTCCTGGTGCAGTTCGGGGCTGCGTCCGGCCCGTGCGGTCTGCCCCTTGGAGCGTTCGGGTTCCGGGAACACCGCCCGGCTGCTCCTGCGCTGGTTGTCGCCTGCTGCATTGCCTGCTGCATTCACTGTTGAGCCTCCTCGCAGCTCTCGCGGACGGGGCGGGTCAGTGCTGCCCGGCTCCGATCCGCCATTGCAATATACCTTCCCGTAGGTATATTTTCGACCCGCCAAGTGGTCGGTGACCGGGGGGAGTTCCAGGTCACCCGCTTCTTCCAGGGAGGGGAAAGACGTGCAAGACCTTGCCATCCGACTCGGTTCCGTTCCGCACCCCAATGGTTCCACCGAGGTTCACGTCCCACGGATGATGGTCCACAAGACCGCGGACGACGAAGTGCTGCTGAGGTCCGCCGCCCGGATCACCGCGGACCGGTTCGCCGTACGGCTGCGCTGGCCCGAAGAGCACCTGCTCCACCACCGCCGCGCCGACGGCGGCAGGGACTCCCTGATCGTCGCAGAAACGATGCGCCAGGCGGGCATCTACCTCTCACACCGCTACCACGACGTCCCCGCCGACTACGCGTTCGTCCTGCACCGCTTCGACTTCCGGCTGACCGAGCCGGTGCGCGACAGCGGGGCGGGCGACGACGCCGTGCTCGACATCCAGGTCATGCGCGAGCCGGGCAACACCCGACGGTTCCGGATGGAGTCCGCGGCGTGGCTGGTGATCGGCGGCCGCCGCGTCGGGCGGGCGACCATGAAGTGGGACGCGTTCGCGCCCCGCCAGTACGCCGTCATCCGCAGCAGGGGCGGCTCCCCGGAGTACGACCCCTCCGCCGTGCCGGCCCCGGCCGCGCTGCGCGCCCTGCCCGCCGCGCTCGTCGGCCGGGACCGGGCCGACGCCGTGCTGCTCGCCGAGGCCCCCGCCGCGCCGGGCCGCTGGTGGCTGCGCATGGACACCGGGCACCCCGCCCTGTTCGACCACGCCAGCGACCACACCCCCGGCATGGTCATCGTCGAGGCGTTCCGGCAGGCCGTTCTCGCCCTGACGTCCGAGCGCTCCGTCGACGCCTACGCCGACACCGACGCATACGCCGACGCCAACGCTGACGCCTACGCCGACACCAACGCTGACGCCTACGCCGACACCAACGTCCACGCCGACCGGACCATCCGTCAGCTGGACGTCTCCTTCCACGCGTTCGGCCAGCTCGGCCTCGCGGTCGAGATCGTCGCCGAGCCCGTCGGGGACGACGCGTTCCAGCTCGTCGCCCGTCAGGGGACCGGGCCGCTGGCCTCGGCCCGCGTGGCCGGATGCGCCGACGGAACCGGCCCGGCGCCCGTCCTGGCGCCCGTCCTGGCGGGAGCCGCCGCATGTGCCGACGAGACCGGCCCGGCACCCGTCCTGGCGGGAGCCGCCGCATGCTGAGCGACCTGCACCGTACGCTGACCGCCGCCCGCGAGGACCGGGCCCTGCTCGACGAGGGGCGCCGGCTGACCGACCGGGTCGCCGACGCCCTGGTCGCCGACGGCTTCGCCCGCCACTTCGTGCCCGAGCACTTAGGCGGCTGCGCGGGGACGTTCACCGCGCTGCTCGACGCGGTCTCCAGCGTGGCGGAGACCTGCGCGTCCACCGCGTGGTGCGGCGCCCTGTACGCCGCGCACGGCCGCCTCGCCTCCTACCTGCCCGAGGAGGGGCAGCGCGCCCTGTGGGGCCGCAGCCCCGACGTGTGCGTGGCCGCCTCCGTCGTACCGCCGCAGGGCAAGGCCGAGCGGGTCGACGGCGGCTGGCGGATCACCGGCGAGTGGACCATGGCCAGCGGCGTCGACCAGGCGGACTGGGTGCTGCTGGCCTCGCTGGCCGAGCCTGTGGTGGGGACGCGGGGCGCGGGGCGCGCGGCGGGTCCGGCGGGCTCGGCAGGTCCGGCGGGCTCGGCAGGTCCGGTGGGTCCGGTGGGTCCGTCGGGCTCGGTGGGTCCGGCGGGTCCGGTGGGTCCGGTGGGCTCGGCCGGTCCGGCGCGGGAGAACCGTGTTTTCGCCGTCCCGCGCCCGGACGTCAAGGTGCGTGACACCTGGCACCCCATCGGCATGCGCGGCACCGGCAGCAACACGGTCGAGGCCGAGGTGTTCGTCCCCGCGCACCTCTCCTTCACCGTCCGCGACCTCGCCCGCGCCAAGCCGCACGCGGCGCGCTGCCACACGGTGCCGTTCCCGCTGGTCGCCGGGTTGATCTTCGCCGCGCCCGTGCTCGGCGCTGCCGAGGGGACCCTGCGCCACTGGTGGAACCAGCAGTGCCTGCGGCCCCGGCCCGACGGCAGTACCGCCGCCCAACAGCCCGCGCAGCAACGGGTTCTCGCCACGGCGTCGGCGCGGATCCAGTCGGCCCGGCTGCTCCTGGAGCGGGCCGCGCAGCGCGCCGACGCCGCGCCGATCACGCCGCTCCTCGTCGCCGAGAACCAGCGCGACGTCGCCGCGGCGGTCGAGCTGTGCGGCACCGCCGCCGACGAGATGCTGCACGCGGCCGGCGCGCGGGCCCTCGACGACACCAACCCGTTGCAGCGGGCCTGGCGGGACATCACCACCGCGCGCGCCCACGGCACGCTCGACCCCGAGAAGGCCGCCGCCGCCTACGCCCAGGCCCGGCTCGCCGCGCACGCGGCGGACACCGAGGGAGTCCGATGACGCGCCGCGTGGCGTTCTTCGACGTGGACGAGACACTCCTCGCCGAGAAGAGCATGGTCAGTTTCTGGCACCACTGGAGCGACCAGCTCGCCCGGGAGGGGCGGGTACCGGGCGACCTGCGCACCAGCGGGGCCGACCGGGCGGCGCTGAACCGCGCCTACTTCGCGCACTTCGCGGGCGTCCACCGCGCCGTGTTCGAGGAGTCCGCCCGTCGCTGGTACGCCCGCTACCGGCGCGGCCCCCGCGCCTATCTGCCGGGCACGCTGCGCCGCCTGCACGAGCATCGTGCGTACGGTGATGAGATCGCCCTGGTCACCGGCGCGGGCCGGCTGCTCGTCCAGCCCGTCGCCGACGACCTCGGGGCCCACCACGTCCTGGCCACCGAGCAGGTGACCGACGCGGACGGCCGGCTCACCGGCGACGTGACCCGGTCCATGATCGGCGACGCCAAGAAGGAGGCGGTGACCGCGCTGCTGCGGCGCCTCGGGGCCCGGGCCGAGGACTGTCACGCCTACGGGGACCACAGCACCGACCTGTCGATGCTGAGCCTGGTCGGCCACGCGGTTGTGGTCGGCGATGACCCGGTGCTCACCGATCACGGGCTGGCGCACGGCTGGCGGTTCCTGGAACAGGCTCCGGGTTCGCGATGGGGGGCCGCCGAGGCAGTACCGGTCGGCTGACCGGGCCAGGACAGGTCCCGGCCCGGCTCTGATCCGGTGCCAATCCGGTTCCGGCCAGGCCCGGTTCCGGCCCGACTCCGATCCGGTCCGGGCACCCGGCTCTGACCCGGCTCCGGCCAGCTCTGATCCGGTCCGGCGTCCGGCTCCGACCGGGTTCCGGCTCGGCTCGGATCGGGTCCGGCACGCGATGGCGTCTCGGCTCGGATCCTGTTCTGGTGTCCCCGAACCGGCTCCGAACCAGCTCCGACCCGGCTCCGGCGCCCGGATCCGGCGAGGCCCGGTGCCTGGTTCCAGCCCGGATCCAACCCGGCTCGGACCTGGGACCGGCGTCGGCTGCGACCCCGCGCCGATCCGGTTCCGGCGACCAGTGCCGACCCCGCTCCGGGCGGCTCAGCTCCCCGTTCCGGCGCCCCATTTGACCCGGTTCCGGCCCGCAGGGCCCCCGTGGCCGCTGTGGGCCAGATCCATCCGCAGAAAAAATACCTTCGGGAGGGTATTTTGTTCTCATGCAGCATTCACCGTGCCGGGGCGGCACAGCGGACACGGCGGCGGGAGGCCCGCGATGAGCCAGCTCCGGGCCCAGCGCACCCGTCGCCGGCTCCTGCGCGCCGCGGCCCAGGAGTTCGCCAGGCTCGGCTACTCCGGGGCGCGGCTGGCCGACGTGGTCGACCGGATCGGCATGACCAAGGGCGCCCTGTACGGGCACTTCCCGTCCAAGCAGGAGCTGGCCGCAGCCGTCCGCGACGAGGCTCTGCACCGCTGGGAGACCCTCCGCGCGGACGTGGCCGCGACCCGTCCCGACCCGCTCGGACGGCTCCGGGCGCTGGCTGAACGGCTGGTGCGCTGCATGGAACGCGACCCGCACGTCCGCGCCGCCGCCCGGTTCGCCGCCGACCGGCGGCCGGAGCCGGGGGAGCGGGACCTGCTCGCCGCCGTCACCGCCCACGTCGCCGTACTGGCGCAACAGGCGGAGGACGACGGGCACCTCACGGCGGCCCTGCCCGCCCGTACCTTCACCGACCTGCTCATCACCACCGTCTTCGCGGGCGACCGGTCGGGCTCCGACCGCCGCACGCGGCTCAACGGGCTCTGGGACCTCCTGGACCACACCCGATGAGACCTCGCCCGAAGAGACCTCGCCCGAAGAGACCTCATCCGCTGAAGCCTCATTCGCTGAGGCCTCGTCCGATGAGCCAGGACGGATCCCCCACACCCGGCGACGACGCGCCCGGACCCGGCGCGGAAAGGCGGCGGACGCCATGAGCGTGCCGACCCTTGGACCCCAGGCCCTGCGGCTGTTCGAGTACGCCTCGACACGCAGCAACTGGTCCCTGCGCAGTGCCTGCGAACAACTCGACGCCACCGCGGCCGAGCTGGAGCCGGCCCGGCAGGAACTGATCCGCCTCGGCCTGCTCATCGAGGCCGCGGACGACAGCGCCGACGGCGAGCCCAGCGCACGGGCCACCGCGCCCGAGGCCGCCCTGCTCCGCCTGCTCACCTCGCAGGAGACGGCAGCGGCCCGGCTGACCGAGGAGATCCGCTCCACCCGTCAGCAGATCGACGCGATGCGCGAGGCGTTCCTGCCGCTGCACGCGGCGCGCAGCAGCGGTCTCGACAGTGAGGTCGTCACCGACCCCGACCGGATCGCCCGCGTCCTCGGCGACACCGCCGACATCGCGACCTCCGAGATCCTGAGCATGCACCCCGGGCCAGTGATGGCGCCGGAGGCCCTGGCCGAGGGGCTGCGGCGCGACCGGCGCGTCCTCGATCGCGGGGTCACCATGCGCAGCATCCACCTGCGGCCGATGACCCGCATCATCCACTCGATGAACCATCTGCAGGAGTTGCAGGCGGCGGGGGCGCGGGTGCGCATCGCCCACGTCGTCCCGTTCCGGTTCATCCTCGTCGACCGCGTCCAGGCGCTGGTGCCCGCCCTGCACACCAACTCCAGGAACGCGATGATGGTGCTGCGCGGCGAGGCCGTCACCGCCCTGCTGGTCAAGGTGTTCGAGATGTGCTGGGCCTCCGCCGCCCCGCTCAGCGCCGCCGAGTCCACCCCCGAGGCCGGGCTCACCTCCCAGCAGCTGTGGGTCCTGCGCCTGATGTCCACCGGCCGCAAGGACGAGGCGATAGCCCGCGAACTCGGCGTGTCCGTACGGACGCTGCGCCGGGTCATGGCCGATCTCATGGCGCGTCTCGGTGTGGAGAGCCGGTTCCAGGCCGGTATCACCGCGGCGAAGATGGGGCTGCTCGACCAAGGCGACCCGGGCGACCAGGGCACGTCCGACGGGCCGCGCTGACCGTGTTGCCCGCTGCCTGCCCGAATCGACCCTGCGCTGCCCGTGTCGACCGCGCAATGCCCGAGTCGGCTCCGCGCTGACCGCAACCGGACACGCCGCACGGTGCCGTGCCCGGCTCCTGGCGACGGCGCCGGGCCACTGGCCATGATGAGGCTCCGCCACTCCGGCAGCCTCAGGAGCCCACGTGTTCGACCCCGCACTGCTTCGGTCCCTCACCGGGACACCGCTGCGCGTCGAGTGCGACATCCTGCCCGCCCGGCCGCTGCGCCCCGCGTCGTGGCCCGGCGCCTGGTCCGTCGTACGGATCACCGCGCGCAACGCGGGCAGCACGGGCCACGGCGAGGCGACCCTGCGCCCCGGGGTCGCCGCCCACCGGCCCGCCGCCCTGCGCAGCCAACTGGACCGGGCGCACCCCGCGCTGCTCCGCATGGTCAGCCCCACCGAACTGCCCGCGCTGCTCCCGGCGGGCCCGCTGCGCAGCGCGCTCGACACCGCCCTGTGGGATCTCCTCGCCAAGCGCACGGGGCAGCCGGTGTGGGACCTGGTGGGTGCGCCGCGGCCCCGGTCCGTGCCGCTCGTCCACACCGTCGAACGCGGCGAACTCAGTTCTCTCAAGGCGGAGTTGGATGCGAGCGCGGACTTCGACGCGCTGCGGGTCAAGCTCGGCGCCCGCGCCGTCGAGGACGACCTCGCCCGGCTCACCGCGGTGCGCAGGCGCCGCCCCGACGCGTGGCTGATGGCCGCCGCCGACGGGGCCTGGGACGTGGACCGGCTGCGCACCATGCTGCCCGTCCTGCACGACCACGGGGTGCGGCTGCTCGAACAGCCCCTGCCGGAGACCGAGTCCGGGGTGCTCAGCACGTTGCGCCGGCCCTTCCCGATCATCACGAGGACGGCGTACGGGGACGACCGCGACGTCGGCCCGCTGGTCTCCCGCTACGACGGGGTACGGCTCACCCTCGACGCCGTCGGGGGACTCACCACCGCCCTGCGTCTCATGGAACAGGCCGACCAACTGGGCCTGCTGGTGCTGCTCGGCTCGCCCCCGGCGACGCCGCGCTCGTGGGCCGCCGCGCTCCAGGCGGCGCCGGGCGCGCACTACGTGAACTACACGCCCGGCCTCACCCTGCGCGAAGGCGACGGTGACGGTGCCGGTCCGGTGCGGCCGACGGACGGGGCGCTCGCCCCGCCGCCCGCACCGCTTTGGGGCTGAACGGGCTGAAAGGGCTGAACGCCCCTTTGCTCAGGGGGCGTTCAGCCCCAGATCAGGTCCCCGGGGGCGTTCGCCGCCGCCGTCGCGTGCGTCCGCTCGGCCGGGGCGGACTGCGCGGCGGCGACCACGCCCACCGACAGCGCGGCGGCGACGGCGCACACGGAGAGGAGACGGGCCAGCTTCGCGGCGGCGCCTGCGGTGTGGGGGCGGGACATACGCATGGGAGAAATCCTTCTCTCGGTACGGGGAAAGGAAAGGAGAGGCGGCGCCTTCCAGCGCATCGAAGCCGGCGATGTGAACGCCGGCGCCTCGAACGCCTCCGGGAAAACTTTCGCATTCCACCTCCACCATCGGGCAATGGGTTGATCTGACACAACGGTGCCGTGGCCGCGACATGCCACCGAAAGCGACCACGGTCGATTCCCCGGTCGATTCCGTGACCGCTTACGTGACTGTCTCCGTGACCGCGTCGGACCCAACGGGGCCATGGCCCTTACCGGCCACCTCCGCGCCGCCTGCCCCCGCTCAACGCCGCCTAGATTCGGCTGGGTTCAGCTGCGCGAGCGGCCCCGTACAGGAAAGGGACACGATGTCAGGCACAGCGGAATCACGTCGGATCTCGATATTCGACACCACGCTCAGGGACGGCGAACAAGCCCCCGCGAACGCGATGAACCCGCACCAGAAACTCGACATGGCGCTGCGCGTGGAAGCCCTCGGCGCGGATTACATCGAGGCCGGATTTCCGGCCTCGTCGCCCAGCGAGTTCGAGGCCACCGAGCTGATATCAAAAAAGCTGACGTCGGCCAGGTTCACCACCTTCTGCCGGGCGGTGCGCGCCGATGTGGACACCGCCGTGGCGGCCGGCGGCACCGACCGCCACCAGGTGCAGATCATGGCCACCGGAAGCGACATGCACCTGAAGCACAAGCGGGGCATCAGCCGCGCGCAGGCGGTCGAGGAGGTCGCCGACACCGTCGCCCACGCCCGCTCCCTCGGCGTGGAGGAGGTGTCCGTCGGGATCGAGGACGCCAGCCGCGGCGAGGAGGAGCTGCTGCACGCCATCGTGGACGGCGCCGTCGAGGCGGGCGCCACCTGCTTCGCGGTCGCCGACACCTCCGGCTGCAACCTGCCCCAGGAGTACGCCGCGCTCATCACGGCGTTCCGCTCCTGGCTGCCGGACACGATCCGGATCGCCACCCACTGCCACGACGACTTCGGCCTCTCCCTCGCCAACGCCGTCGCCGGTCTCCAGGCGGGCGCCGACGAGGTGCAGGCGACCCTCGGCGGCATCGGCGAACGCGCGGGCAACACGCCCCTGGAGGAGCTGGCCGCGCTCCTCTCGTACAAGGGCGTCGTCCTCGGCATGCACACCGACATCGACGTCTCCGCCATGTACGAGGCGTACACCGCGCTGCGCGGCCACATCGGCCTGGAGGAGCCCCGCAACAAGGCGATCTTCGGGACGTACGCCTTCGGCACCGCCGCCGGCATCCACCAGCAGGGCATGCTGCGCAACCCGGCCACCTACGAGTACGTGGAGCCCGCCCGCTTCGGCCGCGAGCGCTCGCTCCTCATCGGCCGGCACTCGGGCCGGGCCGTGCTCCGCCACATCCTCGGCGAACTGCGCGTCGAGGTCAGCGAGGCGGAGCTGGCCGAGCTGTACCGCGCGCACATCGCCGAACGTACCGGCGGCGACTGCGAGGACATCTCCGTGCTCAGGGAGCGGCTGGCCCGCGAGCTCGTGGCCCAGCCGCTCGCGGCGGCCTGACCACGCCGGCGGCCGGGACCGGCCCCATGCGGCCCCGGCCGCCGCCGTGGCACTTATGCGCGAGGAACAACAGGAGAGCGGCTATGGAGCGGCTATGGAATGGACCGAGTGGACCGTACGCAACGCCGACGACGGCCAGTTCCTGCTGTGCGCGCCGGAACCGGCCGAGGTGTCCGTCCTGCTGGCGGACGCCGACCCGGTGTCCCGACACGTCCTGGCCGGGGCCCTCGCGGGCGCCGACCGGATCACGGTCGCGGGCACAGCCGACAGCGCGCGGCCGCTGCACCGCTGGCCGCTGAGCGAGGCCGACGTCGTCGTGCTTGCGGGCTTGGCCGCACCCCGTCCGGCGCCCGTCGTCACGGAGCTGCTGCACAAGGGGGCGCGGGTCGTGCTGCTCGACACCCGGTGGACGGGTCCTTCGCTGGCGGCCGCGTTGTCGGCGGGCTGCGCGGGCGCCCTGGTCAAGGATCACGAGGTCGGCCGGCTCGCCGCGGCGGTCCGCGCGGTGGCGGCCGGGCACACGGTCGTCTCGCCGCAGCTCATCGGCCTGTGGCCGGGGGCGCACAGGGCGCCGGAGCGGCCCCCGCGCCCGCCGCGCCCGGACCGCTCGGCGGGCCTGCGCCTGCGCGACCTGACGGAACGCGAGCGCGCGGTCCTGACCTGCCTCGCCGAGGGTCTGTCGACGAAGGAGACGGCCGAACGCCTGAAGGTCACCGCGGCCACGGTCAAGAGCCATGTCTCGCACGCGCTGGCCAAACTCGGCGTCCGCAACCGGCTCGAGGCGGTCCTGCTCATGCGTCGGGCGCTGGACGAGGACCTGCCGCCGTGGCTGTAGAGGGGTGTTCCGGCCGGCGGCGGTCGGGGGAGGCACCGCCGGCCGGAGATTCGGGGGAAGGGTGTCAGTCGCCGACGCGGCCGCGCACCCCGTCGAGCCAGCGGTCCGCGTGGCGTTCGGCCGCCGCCTCGTCGCGGAAGGCGTACGTCTTGAGCAGCCAGCGCTGCCGGGCGGCGGCCGCGTCGTTGATCTCCATCTTGTCGCGGCTGTGCAGGCCGTCCTGGTTGGCGAAGGTGAAGAGGTCGCCGGTGCGGATGCGGTGGCGGGTCTTGTCCGCGCGGACGATGGCGTTCTTCAGCGCGAGCAGGGCGTCCTTCGCCGCGACGGGGGCGTCGGGCGCGGCGGTCGTGCAGGTATCGAGATAGCGGAAGCTGTGATGATTCTCGAGGATCGGATGCACGTCGGAGACCGTCAGATCCTTGTTGTTGTCCCGCGAGAAGACGTCGAACGGCGTGACGAACTGCGCCGTCCGCAGCTCGGCCTGCTCCTCGTCGCTGAGGTGCGCGAGGAGGTCGCGGCCGTCCACGAACCCGGTGTAGATGAACTCGCCCTCGGGGCAGTGCATGCCGAGCAGCGAGATGAAGTCGGCGCGGACCGGGTGGGCGGTGCGGTCGTTGTGGTAGACGAGCTCGCTGTCGCTGAAGCCCGTCTGCATGCCGCTGTAGCGGTTGATGGCGACGACGTCGGTGAAGAAGTCCCCGTTGAACCGGGTCGCGTAGGACAGCAGCGGGGTCCTCACCAGCTGCGCGAAGAGTTCGAGGAACGCCTCGCCGACGAACGTCTTCTTCTTCGCGTGCTTGTCCGCGACCGGGTCGTCGAGGTCGAGCAGCGGGATCTCCGCGTCCAGCGGGCAGTTGCGCAGCACGTGCGCGTCGCGGGCGCCGCTCGCGCGGTCCGCGTGGATGCGGGCGCAGAGGTCGGTGAAGAAGGCGGGCACCTCACCACGGGCGATGACGTCGCCGACGGCCCGGGAGAAGTCCTCGTAGTCCTCGTACGGGTTCTTGGCCACGGAGTCGAGCACGGCGGTCAGTTGCTCACGCTCGGGATCGGAGAGTACGTAGACGGGTTCCATACGGCGATCCTCACGGCGGCCCGGCACCCCGCACATCGGCTGTCGGAGGAGCCGCCCGCGTCCCCCTACGCCATCGGCGAGCCACATCTCCGCCAAAGTGGAGGCGCCAGGGACTGATGCACCTGCCAGGGGCCGGCAAGGGGCTCGGGCGCCTACGGTCCCTGTGCGGCCCACGTGTCGAAACTGCAGGTCAAGGACTTACAGTTTGCGCCGCAGGGACTGAAGGGACCGAACTTCGCAATGATGAGTGAACTAAGAGGTCGTGACGTGTGCGCACGCGCATACCCGACTCATCACTGCTGGATCCGCTCATCATTGGGGAGTTGAGTCCCTTCAGTCCCTGTTCAGGCGCGCTCAAGGCCCTGACCTGGCGCGACACGCAGGGACCGAAGGGGCGGCAGGTCCCTTGCGGACAGTCCCTGGCCTTCCCTCCGTCCGCTCGGGTACGGGCCGTGAGCGGTCTCGGCCTGCTGCAGCGCCATGTTCCCGGCTTCGCTCCCTTGTGGAAGGGACCGAAGCGGCCATCACGATCACCCCGCTCAGCGCGACAGAACGGGGCTTGACCTCACCATCTGGTACGCCGCAGGGACTCAAGGGACTGGCATCCACAAATGGGTGACGCGTCGCAGAAGTTGCGCTCTGAGGGCTCCCCTCAGCCCTACGCTCGTGCCCGATACGGAAACACAGTCCCTTCGGTCCCTCCGGTTCCTGCAGGAGACCGGCTGCTCCGTCAGGCGGGACGAGGGTTGAGGAGACGAACGGCGTGCGATTCGCGGTACTGCACTCAGGGGCGTGCGGCCCCCGTGGCTGTGGAGGGCGGGCGTGAGCAGTGCCGAGTCCCTCCCGTTCGACGTCCAGGCAGCCGCCCGGCAGATCCACCGGCAGCAGGCTGAAGCCGCAGGCTCTGCGCCTGGGGCGGGGCTACTGCCGATCCAGGCCGCACAGGGCCTCGCGCCTGCGCCCCTGCCGTTGCCTCAGGGGCTGCTGCCGACTTCCCTCACCGACCGCGGCAACGCCAAGCTGTTCGTCCGCCTCCACGGCCAACAGCTCCGCCACGCCGAGGGCCTGGGCTGGTTCACCTGGGACGGTTACCGCTGGAAGCGCACCGCAGGAGAGAAGATCGCCCTGCATGCGGCCGGGGACATGGCCGAGGACCTGGCCGTGACCGACCCCAGCGGCCTGTTCGGTGAACGCGAGCTCGTCCTGCACAAACGGCGGGCCTTGGCGACCACCGGGATGAAGGCGATGCTCACCCAGGCCCGCGCCTTCCCCGAACTTTCCATCGACCCCGACATGCTGGACGGCGACCCGTACGCGCTGTGCACCCCGGGCGGGGTGGTGAACCTGCGCACCGGGACGCTGCGCAAGCCCGACCCGGCCCGAGACGTCCACTCGAGAGCCACCAGTGTGGCGCCCGAGGCGATGGCGACGCCGCGCTGGCACAGGTTTCTGGCGGATACCTTCGGCGAGGATGCCGAGGGCCGGGAGATGATCGACTTTCTGCACCTGCTGCTCGGCTACTCGATCACAGGGGATGTCGGCGCCCAGGTCCTGCCGTTCCTGCACGGTGAGGGAAAGAACGGCAAGTCCGTTCTCCTCGACACCATGATTCAGATTCTCGGCGATTACGCGGATGCCGCCCCGCCCGGCTTCCTCATGGACCGTGGTGCTTTCTCCGAACACTCCACCGAGCTGACCGAGCTGCACGGGCGGCGCCTGGTGGTGTGCAGTGAACTCAAGCCCAACGACAAGTTCGACGAGGCCCGCGTGCGCCTGCTGACCGGCGGCGACCGCATCAAGGCCCGCCGTATGCGCCAGGACTACTTCTCCTTCACTCCCACCCATCACCTGTGGCTGCTGGGCAACCACCGCCCCGAAGTCTCCACCGGAGGCTTCGCGTTCTGGCGCCGGATCCGCCTGCTGCCCTTCGAGCGGGTCGTCCCCGAGCACCGCAAGATCGGCAACCTGGCGTTTGAACTCGTCCGTGATGAAGGTCCCGGCATCCTGCAGTGGCTGATCGAAGGCGCCCGCCGCTATCTCACCACCCGCGACCCCCTCGAAGGCCCCGACCGGGTCCGCCTGGCCACCAGCGCCTACGCCTCCACCGAGGACCACATCGGCCGCTTCCTGTCCGAGTGCTGCACCCGCGGCAGCGCCGCGACGGACAGCGGCGAACTGCGTGTTGAGCAGGGCTTGCTCCACACCGAGTACAGCGCTTGGTGCCACGCCGGCGAGGGCATCCGCCCCGCCACCGCCCGCGTCTTCGCCAACCGGGTCCGCCAGGAGCTCGGCCTCGCCTCACCTACCGACATGATCAAGTCGAACGGCCGCAAGTTCTACCCCGGCCTCGCCCTGGCCCACACTGAATGACCCAGGACCCGGCCCGCCGATCCCGCCCGGGTGTCATGGTCGCCGTACGATGGCAGCACACGGCATCCGACGTGCTCACCTTCGCGTGCCGCCGCAACCCGCGCCCGCCGGGTTCGAACAGGAGAGGCTGCAGCCATGAGCTCGCTGCTGACACGGAGCGACCTCACACACGAATGCGACATCGTGTGGCTGGAAGACCCGGCCCCGCTCGACTACGTGCGTCAGGCCCTGGACAAGACGAAGCGCCGAGGCAACAAGCCGCCGTACGGCCGTGACGGACGCATGGTCGGCTACGCCGTCCTCGACGAGACTGCCGAAGCGGATCCGGACAGCGGGCTGTACCGGCGTCGTGTCTTCTACCTCCTGCCGCACGATCGCGACAGCGAACCCGACGGGGTCTACACCGAAGGTGCCCCTGGCGAGGCCGTGGACCCCCGCACCATCACCGTCAGGGACCCGGGAGCCAAGACCAACCGTTCCCAGCAGGGCATGAGCACGTCGGCCTGAGCACGTCGGCCTGAGATGCGGGCCTCACGGTGGAGCGCCGCCGTCCCGGAACGCCCCGCCCTCACACCGCCAGCTCAAGCCCGAGCGCATCGCGCAACCCCGTCGCCCCCTCGTCCGTCAGATGGACGACCCTCGGGGCCGCTCCCCAGCGCACCCAGCCCAGCGTGAACAGCCGGTCCGTGAGGGCCGCGCCGAGGCCGCCCGCCAAGTGGTGCTGTTGTTCGCTCCAGTCGACGCAGTACAGGACGGCGGGGCGGCGGGGCGGGAGGTGGTCCGTGTCGACGCCGAGGTCGGCGAGTTGGCGGTGGCCGTCGTCGGTGATGCGGTACTGGAGGTCGCGGCCGTAGGACGAGGGGCGGTCGCGCACCGCCTCCTGGGGGCGGTGGATGCCGTCGTGGCCGGCGAGGACGCCGCGTTCGAGCAGCGCCCGCATGACCGCGACGCCGAGCTGTCCGGCCAGATGGTCGTAGCAGGTGCGCGAGCGGTGCAGGGCGTTGGTGCGGCTGCTCTGCTTGAGGGAGGTGATGGGCAGCGGCGGGGCGATCAGGGCGAGGGACTCCAGGGCGGCGCTCACCTCAGGCCCCGCCAGCCGGTAGTAGCGGTGGCGGCCCTGCTGTTCGACGGTGACGAACTCGCCCTGCACCAGCTTGGCCAGGTGCACACTGGCCGTGGCCGCGCTGATCCCGGCCTCGCCCGCGAGCGCGCCCGCGGGCAGGGCGCGGCCGTCGGCCAGGCATTTGAGGATGCGGGCCCGCGAGGGATCGGCGATCAGGGCGGCGGCCCGCGCGATGTCGGTCTGGTGCTTGAGCGGTTCGCCCTCCCGGTCGGCGGCAGGGGAGGGGGTGGCGACACGGGAGAGGGCTGCGACACGGGAGGGGGCCGGTCCACGGCTCGCGTTCGGCATGGTCCCAGCCTAGGACAACGACACTTCGTCGCGCATCAAAACAATGGGCCCTGAAGCTGGATCCATGACCACCACGGAGATCACCCCCAGCCCCGGGAGCACCGGGAGCGCCGCCTGCCCTACGGCGCAGGCGCCGGCCCCGGCCCCGCAGCAGAAGGCCGCTCCCAAGCCCGCCCTCGCCCTCGGCCCGCTGATCGCGCTCAGCCTCGGCTACTTCCTCGTCATGCTCGACGTCACCGTCGTCAACGTCGCCATCCCCGACATCCGCGCCTCGCTCGACACCGGCGCCTCCGCGATGCAGTGGATCGTCGACGGCTACAGCACCGTCTTCGCGGGGCTGCTGCTGCTCGGCGGCGGGCTCGCCGACCGGCTCGGGCACCGCCGGATGTTCCTCACCGGCCTCGGCGTCTTCACCGCCGCCTCGCTGGCCTGCGGCTTCGCCGCCTCGCCGGGCGTGCTGATCGCCGGACGGCTCGGCCAGGGCGCGGGCGCCGCGCTGCTCGTGCCCGCCTCGCTCGCGCTGCTCCAGGTCACCTACCCGGACCGGGCCCTGCGTGCGCGGGCCATCGCCATCTGGGGCGCGGTCGCCTCGATCGCCTTCGGCGCGGGCCCCGCCGTCGGCGGACTCCTCGTCTCCGGGTTCGACTGGCGCTCGGTGTTCTGGCTGAACCTGCCCGTCGGCGCCCTCGCCGTGTTCCTCACCCTGCGCCACGTCCCGGCCTCGCCCCGCAAGGCGAACGCCCGCCGCATGGACCCGCTGGGCCAGGTCCTCGGCATCGTCGGCCTCGTCGCCCTGGCCGGCGGCCTCAACGAGGCGGGCTCGCACGGCTGGACCTCCCCGCTCGTCCTGACCGCCTTCGCCCTGGGCGTCGCCGCGCTGACCGCGTTCGCCCTCGTCGAGCGCACCCTCGAAACCCGTGAGAAGACCGGCCGCACCGAGCGCGCCCCGCTGCTTCCGCCGTCCCTGTTCCGCTCCGGCGCCTTCACCTCGACCGCCGCCATCGGCCTGCTGATCAGCCTCGGCTACTACGGCATGCTCTTCCTGACCACCCTCTACTTCCAGCAGGAGCGCGGCTACAGCGTCCTCGCCACCGGGCTCGCCCTGCTCCCGTCGGTCTGCATGGGCCTGATCGCCGCCCCCCTCTTCAGCCGGATCGCCGCCCGCACCGGCCCCTACGTCCCGATGGCCGCGGGCCTCGCCCTCGGCACCACCGGCTTCGTCGGCTGGGTCATGGCGGGCCCCCACACCGCCTACCCGGTGCTCCTCTTCGCCCTGATCGCCACCGGACTCGGCCAGACCATGACCGCCCTCGCCGCCACCGCCGCGATCATCGAGGCCGCGCCCGCCTCAGGCGCCGGTATCGCCTCCGCCGTCTTCAACGTCTCCCGGCAGGTCGGCAGCGCCGTCGGCGTCGCCCTGTTCGGCACCTTCGCCGCCGCCTCGGACACCTTCACCTCGGGCCTGCGCCTCTCCGCGGGGATCGCCGCCGCCGCCTTCGCCACCGGCACCCTCCTCGCCCTCTCGGTACGGCGCCGGGCGCAGCGAAACGCCTGATGGGCGGTATCGAAAATGCTGATCGGGTGCCCCGCTCACCGTGGATACAGTGCCGTCATGTCGAGTGCGGAACGTCTGATCGAAGCCACCCGGGAACTGCTGTGGGAGCGCGGCTACGCCGGCACCAGCCCCAAGGCCATCCAGGCGCGCTCCGGTGTCGGGGTCGGCAGCATGTACCACCACTTCGACGGCAAGGCGGGGCTCGCCCTCGCCGCGATGCGGCGCAGCGCGCACGACCTCAAGGAGACGGCCGAGGCCCACTTCTCGGGGCCCGGCACGGCGGGCCGCCGCATCGCCTCGTACCTTCAACGCGAACGTGACGTGCTCCGCGGCTGTCCCATCGGCCGCCTGACGATGGACGCCGACGTCATCGACAACGAGACCCTGCGGGCCCCGCTGGACGAGGTCTTCGCCTGGCTGCGGGGCCGCCTCGCCGACCTCGTCGCCGAGGGGCAGGAGAGCGGCGAGTTCCCCGCGGGCCTCGACCCGCAGGCCGTCGGCGCGATGCTCGCCGCGGTCGTCCAGGGCGGTTATGTCATGGCCCGCTCGGCGGAGAGCACGGAGCCCTTCGACGCGGCGACCCGGGGCGCCCTGAGCCTGCTCGGCCTGCGCGTCCCGCAGCACGCGTGACGGCCGCCGTCCTCTTTGACGCGCTCGCCGAACCGCCCGCGCACTGACATGCCTCGCCGCACATAAATTCCTCGCCGCGCGTCCAACCCTGCCCGTTCGCCGGAATCCTCCGTGAAAAGTTCGGAGGCGCGTCATGACACTCACCCGGCCGGCGACGGTGCCGTACATCGCCGCGTGGAGCGGAGAGACGGTGCCGTCCTCCCCGCTCATGTTCTCGGTCGTGGTCCCCGGCCTCGCCTACGTCGACGAGAAGCCGGACGACCGCGCCCACGGTGTGCTGTGGAAGCGGTGCGTCGACGCTCCGGGCAAGGGCCGCCCGCACTTCGGCGAGGTGCACCCGCGGCGACAGCTCGCGGTGATGCGCGACCTCGCCTGCCAGGTGTGCGGGGAGAGGGCCGACGAGAACGACGACGGGATGCTGTGGGTCCTGGAGGACAACCGCGGCGACTGGGCGGGCTGGCCCTCCGGCCTGATGACGACGCACCCGCCGGTCTGCCTGCGCCACGCCCGGGAGGCGATGACCGCCTGCCCGCACCTCGCCGCCGGGTGCGTCGCCGTACGGGTCCGCGAGTCGGAGCCGGTCGCGGTCCACGGGCGGCACTTCGGCCTGGACCGCGGGCGCATCGTGGCGCGGGGCCGCGGGGTCGTCGAGCTGGACTCGCCGCGGATCCGGTGGACGGTCGGCGGCCAGCTGCTCCGGAGTCTGCGCAAGTGCACCCTGGTGGATCTCCGCAGGCCGACGAGGAGCGGGCGGCCCATGCGGGCCTGATACGCGCCGACCACGAGTTCCCGCCGTCTCCCTGGTCGGTGCCGGCGGGTGAGGAAGGGCGGCGGCGCGTACGGCGCAAGGGGGCGCCGCCGCCCGACCTGAACAAGGCCCCTCGCTTACCTACCGCTCGGCCAGCGCCCGGCCCATCCGCGCGAACGCCGCCTCCAAAACCTCCGGTGACGTCGCGAACGACACGCGGACGAAGCCCTCGCCGCTGGGGCCGAACGCCGAACCCGGCATCAGCGCGACACCGGCCCGCTCCAGGACCCACTGCGCGAAGGACGCCGCGTCGGCGAAGCCCGTGGAGCGGATGTCGGCGAACGCGTAGAACGCTCCGTCCGGCGCCCGACAGGCCACGCCCGGCAGGGCGTTGAGTCCGCGGACCGTCAGCTCGCGGCGGTGCGCGTACTGCTCGCGCATCTCCCGCACCGGTTCCTGCGGCCCCGTCAGGGCGGCGATCCCGCCCCGCTGGACGAACGAACCGGTGCAGCCCACGGTGTGCTGGGCCACCTTGAGCATCTGCTCCATCAGGTCCGTCGGCCCGGCCGCGTAACCGAGGCGCCAGCCCGTCATCGCGTAGCCCTTGGAGAAGCCGTTGACGGTGAGGGTGCGGTCGGCGCAGCACGGCAGGGCGCCCAGGCTGACGTGTTCACGGCCGTCATAGAGGATCTTCTCGTAGATCTCGTCCGCGATGAGGAGGACGTCGTGCTCGGTCGCGAACTGGCTGATCGCGCGCGCCTCCTCGTGGGTCAGGCAGTGGCCCGTCGGGTTGTTCGGCGAGTTGACCAGGAGCGCCTTCGTGCGCGGTGACACATGCGCCTCAAGCAGCTCCCGCGTGATCCGGAAGCCGTTCGCCGGGTCCAGGCCGACCTGCACCGGGTGCGCCCCGATCAGCCGGGCCATCGCCGTGTAGCTGACCCAGCTCGGGGTCGGTACGAGGAGTTCGTCGCCGGGGTCGAGCACCGTCAGCAGCGCCGCGAACAGCGCGTGCTTGGCCGACGGGGTGACGAGGACGTCCGTGGACGCATTGACCGTGATGCCGTTGTCCTTGGCCAGTTTCCCGGCGATCGCGTCGAGGAGTTCCGGCAGTCCGCGGCTGGGTGTGTAGTGCGTGAAGCCCTCCCGCAGCGCCCCGACCGCCTCGTCGACGACGTGCGCCGGAGTGTCGAAGTCCGGCTCGCCACCGCCCAGGTCGAGGACCTCGACGCCCTGCGCGCGCAACTGCGCCACCAGGTCGAACACCGCGTACGTCGCCGACTTGCCGACGCCGCCGAAGCGGGCCGCCGCCCTGTTGCCCATGTCGCCGCCCCCCGTCAGAGGGCCGCGGCCGGCGCGGGCAGGGCGTCGGCGACCGTCGTCACGGTGGAGATGTGGGACAGCACCTTCAGCGCCGCCTCGTGCACCTCGCCGTCACCGGCGAGCGTCGCGTCCTCCAGGACCTCGACCCGGTAGTCCCGGTCGTGCGCCGCCTGCGCGGTCGTCAGGACGACCAGCTCTGTGGAGACGCCCGTGAGCAGCAGGGTGTCGATGCCCTGCGTGCGCAGCAGCACCTCCAGGTTCGTGCCGTGGAAGGGGCTGATGCGGTGCTTGGCGATCACCGGCTCGCCGGGCAGCGGCGCGAGCGCGTCGTGCACCTGGGTGGCCCAACTGCCGAGCAGCAGCCGCTCGTCGGGCTTGGCCTTCGTGAACACCGGTGACCCCGCGGGCCACTCCGGATAGCCCTCCGTGAAGCCGACGACGACGTAGATCACCGGTATGCCCGCCGCGCGGGCCCGCGCGATCGCGTCCGCCGCGTGCTCGATGACGCGCCGCTCGACCGCCTGCCGGTGGTAGCCCTCGGCCGCGTACTTGCCGTCCGGATGCACGATCTCGTTGATGAGGTCGAGTACGAGGAGCGCCCTGCTCATTTCTCCGCCTTCCGCTCCGCCGACAATGCGGCGGAAATCTATGAACAACTCTCATGCGAAGCATCAATAAAGCCGTCTTGAACAGTAGGTACAGTGGCTCCTATCTTTTTGCCTACAGCCCGCTCATACCGTTTCTGTCGAAAGGTGTCGGACATGAAGGTGGCCATAGTCGGTAGCGGCCCGCGGGGACTCTCGGTCCTGGAGCGCATGGCGGCCCGCATCGCGGAGCGGCCTCCCGTCGAGGCCACCGACATCTACCTCATCGACGCGCACCAGGTCGGCAGTGGCCGCATATGGCGCACTGACCAGCCGAAATGGTTCCTGATGAACACGGTGGCGGACGAGGTGTCCGCCTTCTCGGGGCAGCCGGACGGCGGGCCCGCGAGACCCGGCGCGGGACCGTCCCTCGCCCAGTGGTGGGAGTCCGTCGACCCGGAATATCCGGGACCGAACAGTTACGCGCCGCGCGCCCTGCACGGACGCTACATGCAATTCATCCTCGGAACAATCGAGGAAAGCCTCCCGGACAATGTCAGGCTGATTCCGGTAAAAGCGACCGTCGATCGGCTCGAACGCGTCGACGGCAGTTATCGGCTCACGTTCCGGGAAAGCGCGCACCTCCCCGTGGACCGCGTCGTCCTCACCACGGGCCACACCGTCCCCGAGCCCACGGGCAACCAGCGCCGCCTCGCCGAGTACGCCGCCGAGCACCCCGCCCTGCGCTACATCGCCGGTGACTCGGCCGCCGACATGCCGCTGGACGCCATCCCGGCCGGCAGTCCCGTCGGCGTGCTCGGCCTCGGCCTCTCCTTCTACGACGTCATGGCCGCCCTCACCGAGGGGCGCGGCGGCACGTACGAGGAGGACGGCCGGGGCGGTCTCGTCTACCGGCCCAGCGGCAGCGAACCCGCCCTCGTCGCCGGTTCGCGCAGCGCCATGCCGCTGCCGGCCCGCGGCCGCAACCAGAAGCACCACGACCACCGCTACGACCACATGCTGTTCACCACCGAGCGGATCCTCGCCCGGCGCGCCCACGGCGAGCTGTCCTTCGCCGAGGACGCGGTGCCGTGGCTGCTCGCCGAGGTCGAACTCGTCTACTACTCGACGACGTTGGACGCGCGCCACGGGCCGGGCAGGTCGGCGGCGTTCACGGCCGAGGTGGTCGCCGCCGCCGAGGACGGGGTGCCCGACGTCGTCGCGATCGCCGCCGGGTACGGGCTCGCCGACGTCCCCCGCATCGACCTCGACGAGCAGGCCCGCCCGTTCGCCGGGCGCCACTTCGACGGCCCGGAGGAGTTCGCCGCCGCCCTGACCCGGGCGCTCGCCGACGACCTCGCGCACGCCGAGACCGGCAACGTCGACGACCCGCTCAAGGCCGCCCTCGACGTCATCCGCGACTCCCGCGCCGTCATCCGCTCGCTCGTCGACTTCGCCGGGCTCACCCCGACCTCGCACCGCGAGGACTTCCTCGGCTGGTACGTGCCCCGCAGCTCCTTCCTCGCGGCGGGCCCGCCCCGGGTGCGGCTGCGCCAGGTCATGGCGCTCCTCAAGTGCGGTCTGCTGCGGATCGCCGGGCCCGACACCCGGTTCCTGCCCGATCCCGGCTCCGGCCGGTTCGCCGTGCACTCGCCGTACGTGGCCGGGTCCAAGGTGCTCGTCGACACCGTTCTCGACGCCCGCGTCCCCACGCCCGACGTGCGCACCGACCCGCACCCGCTCACCCGGAACCTCGTCGCGCAGGGGATCTGGACCTCGTACGTCAACCGGGGCGCGGACGGCGACCGGTTCGACACCGGCGGCGTCGCCGTCACCGAGGCGCCCTTCCACCCGCTCGACGGGGAAGGCCGGGCCGACCAGGGCCTGTACGTCCTGGGCATCCCCACCGAGCACACCCGGTGGTTCATGCAGGGCGGCAGCAGCCGCCCGGGGTTCTGGACGGACTTCGTGCAGAACGCCGACGCCATCGCGGCCGACCTCGTCACGCCGTTGCAGGCCCCGGCCCCGGTGCCGGCCGACGCCCTCACCCGCCAGGCCGCCCCCGTCCCGGCCGACACCCTCACCCGCTGAGCGCCCACGCCCCGCCCGACCGCCGAGAAAGCGAGCCCCGCCATGTCCCTCGTCACCGCCCCGGCCGTTCCCGACGCCGCCGCCGATGTCCAGCCCCGGCCCGTCACCGTCGTCCGCGACATCTTCGACCCCCTCGGACTCGACGCGCTGTCCTGGGAGAGCTGGGCCGAGCCAGGACGGGCCGGGGTCGACGTGCACCGCCTCTACACCACCGACGACGCGGCCAGCGGCGCGGCGATGATCACCAGGATGGCGCCGGGCGCCCACGGCGACCTGCACGAACACCTCGGGCACGAACTGATCGTCGTCCTGGACGGGGAACTGCTCAACAGCAACGGCGACCGCTACCGGCCCGGCGACCTGGTCATCGAGGAGCCCGGCAGCGTCCACCAGGTCAGCACCGAGACGGGCTGCACCGTGCTCGGCATACGGCACGCCCCGACGCGCCCGGTGGCCTGAGCGGGCGCAGGGCGTCTCAGTGCACCGCAACGGGCCGCCTCCCCTGGTCACTGCTGAGCGCCAGCGGCCGGGCCGCGTCGACGAACGCCTCGACCGCCGGGGAGCCGTGCGAGCCGAGCCGCGTCCCGAGCCCCAGGTGCCGTACGACGGCGGGCGACAGCGGCACCAGACGCACGTCGGGCAGGACCAGCGGCAGGGCGAGGCGCGGCAGGACCGTCACCCCGAGTCCGGCGCCGACCATGGCGAGCAGCGCGTTGATGTCCCGCAGATGGTGGCCGACCTCGGGCTCCAGGCCCACGGTGCGGAACGCGGCCCGCACCAGCGTCTCGACCGCGCCGACCGGCATCAGGAAGGGGTCCTTCGCGAGCTGGTCGATGCGCAGTTCGGGCCGCTCCGCCTCTGGGTGGCCGGGCGGCACCACCGCGACCAGTTCGTCCTGGAGCAGCGGGACCGTGGTCATGCCCCGCTTGGGCAGGGTGACGATGCCGACGTCGACGCCGTTGCCGCGCAGCCACTGGGTGATCTGGGTGTCGCTGCCCTCGCGCAGCTCGATCTCCAATCGGGGGCAGCGCAACGACAGTTCGGACATGACCGCGGGCAGCAGGCGGGCCGCGAAGCTCTGGCTGGTGCCGATCCGCAGCGGCCCCTCGGGCCCGGCCCCGGCGGCGCGGACGGCCCGCCGCACCCGCTCGGCCTGCACCACCATCAGGCGCGCCGGTTCCAGGGCGCGCTGCCCGGCGTCGGTGAGCCGGACCCCGGACCGGTCCCGCTCCATGAGGGTGACGCCCAGCTCGGCCTCCAGACCGGCGATCGCGTGGCTGATCGCGGACTGGCTGATCTCCAGGGAGCGGGCCGCGTTGGTGAAGGAGCCGGTGTCGGCGATGGCGACGAACGCGGCGCACTGGGACAGCTTCATCGGTCCACCAGCACGGGCCCTGACACCGGCACCGGCACCGGCGTCCGCGTCACCGGCAGCGCCGGGCGCCTCCCGGCCTCGTAGCGGGCGATGTCCGCCGCGAAGCGCAGGGTGTCGTCGATGGCGTCCAGGCCGCCGAGGAGGCGGCGCCGCACGTCCTCGTCGAGGGTGAACGGCTGCACGAGGTAGCCGCACCGCACCTGCTGCTCCTCCAGGTCGACGGTGACCTCAACCGCCGGGTCGTCCTCCGTGAGGCGCCACAACCGCTCCACCACCGCGAGCGGTACGACGACGGTGAGCAGCCCGTTCATCAGCGAGTTGCCCCGGAAGATGTCGCCGAACCGGGGCGCGATCACCACCCGGAACCCGTAGTCCTGGAGCGCCCAGACCGCGTACTCGCGCGAGGATCCGGTGCCGAAGTCGGTGCCCGCGATGAGAATGTCCGCGCCCTGCCGCTCGGGCCGGTTGAGGACGAAGTCCGGGTCGGCGGCGCGCCAGTCGGCGAACAGCGCGTCGGCGTGCCCGTCGCGGGTGGTGCTCGCGCAGAACCGGACCGGGATGATCTGGTCGGTGTCGACGTCGGTGCGGCGCAGCGGCACCGCCCGGCCGGTGTGCCGGATGAACTTCTCCATGGCGTCAGGGCTCCGTCTCACAGATGTCTCGCGGATGTCTCACAGATCGGCGGGCGAGGACAGGCGTCCGGTGACCGCCGTCGCGGCGGCCACGGCGGGCGACACGATGTGGGTGCGCGAGCCGCGGCCCTGCCGGCCCTCGAAGTTGCGGTTGTTGGTGGACGCGGCGCGCTGGCCGGGCAGGAGCCGGTCCTCGTTGAGCGCCGCGCACATCGAGCAGCCCGCGCCGACGCGGAAGTCGGCGCCCGCCTCGGCGAACACCCGGTCCAGGCCCTCCTCGACCGCGCGCAGCCGGACCTGCGCCGAGCCCGGCACGATCATCATGTGCAGCCCGTCGGCGACCTTCCGGCCGCGCAGCACGTCGGCGGCGGCCCGCAGGTCCTCGATGCGGCTGTTGGTGCACGAGCCGAGGAACACCGTGTCGACGGTGATGTCACGCATCGCGGTGCCCGGCTTCAGGTCCATGTAGTCCAGGGCCCGTTCGGCGGCGGCGCGCTCCGCGTCCGTCGCGAAGTCCGCGGCGGCGGGCACGGACGCGTCCAGGGGGATGCTCTGCGCCGGGTTGGTGCCCCAGGACACGTACGGGCTCAAGGAGGACGCGTCGAGGAAGACCTCCTTGTCGAAGCGGGCGTCGGCGTCGGTGGCCAAGGAGCGCCAGTACGCGACCTCGGCGTCCCACGCGGCGCCCTGCGGCATACCGGGGCAGTTCGCCAGGTATGCGAACGTCGTCTCGTCCGGGGCGATCATCCCGGCGCGGGACCCGGCCTCCACGGACATGTTGCAGAGCGTCATGCGGGCCTCCATCGACAGCGCCCGGACGCCCTCGCCGCGGTACTCGATGATGTGGCCCTGCCCGCCCGCCGTCCCGACCTGCGCGATCAGCGCGAGGACGAGGTCCTTGGCGCCGACGCCCTCGGGCAGCGTGCCGCGCACATTCACCGCCATGGTTCTCAGCGGCCGCATGGGCAGCGTCTGCGTGGCCAGGACGTGCTCGACCTGGCTGGCGCCGATGCCGAACGCGAGCGCGCCGAACGCGCCGAGCGTCGTGGTGTGCGAGTCGCAGCACACGATGGTCATGCCCGGCCGTACGAGGCCGAGTTCGGGCGCGATGACGTGGACGATGCCCTGGCCCGGGTCGCCGAACCGGTGCAGCGGGATCCCGAACTGCTCGCAGTTGGCCCGCATCAGCTCGGCCTGCCGGCGCCCCTCGCGGTCCTTGATGACGCGGTCCAGGGCGAGCGTCGGCGTGTTGTGGTCCTCGGTGCCGACGGTCAGGTCGGGGCGGCGCACCGTACGGCCGGCCGCGCGCAGCCGGTCGAACGCCTGCGGGGTGTTCACCTCGTGGAGCAGCTGCAGATCCACGTAGAGCAGATCGTCGCCGCCGCCCCCGCCGCGCACCACATGGGCGTCCCACGTCTTGTGCGCCAATGTCTCGCCCATGGTCTCCCTCACGTCGCTCCCGTGTGCCTGCGGGTACGTAGATCATGGGTCGGCGGAGGGGCCGGCGGACGGGCTTTGCCCTGGCCCTCAGGGGCGTGACCGGTCGAGGCCACGGCGGGGCCGCACACACGAAGGCCCGTACACACGAGAGCTCGTACACACGAAGGCCCCGCACCGGGCCAGGGTGTTCACCTGGGCCCGGCACGGGGCGGCCGCGTGGGGGAGGGACAGCGGGGGATCAGTAGTGCACCCGCCGGTTGTCGTCCGTGACGCGGTAGCGCACGTTCCACAGGCTGCGCCGTACGTAGGTGCGCTGCAGCCAGCGGTCCTGGCCGTCGTAGCGGGCGGTGAACGTGGAGCGGGCGTGCACACCCTTGCGGTTGTTGATCAGCAGGGCCTGGCCGGGCCGCAGCCGGACGCTGTGCGCGACCTCCCCGCACACCTCCTGGAGGATGTCGAGGGCCTCGCGGGCGCCGCTGGTGAGCGGGTGCACGCCGTTGGCGGAGATCGCGATCTCCGGGTACGAGGTGTGGCCGCTGATCATCGGCACCGGGTCGGAGAGGACCTCCTGGCCGTCGGCGACGTCCCGCACGTAGCTGCCCGGCGCGTTGAGCCGGAACAGCGGGGAGCGCAGCGTCTCCAGGACCGTGGCGGGCAGCGCGGCGGAGATGTCGCGGGCGTCGGCGTAGAAGGTGCCGGCGATCCCGTCGTGGTCCGCGCGCAGGCAGCTCAGCACGAGGAAGTCCGGGTTGGCGACGTCGTAGCGGCCGATCACGTCGTGCATGATGTCGCTGTGGAAGTTCAGGAAGACCTCCGACCCCTGGTTGGTCTGGGTCTTCGAGCCGCCCGGCACCGGCACCACGTCGTGGATGAGCTGGCCCGCCTTCTCCGTCAGCACGCCCATGGGCTCGCCGAGCAGACCGCTCAGGCCGAGCAGCACGCCCTCGGCGACGAACGAGGTCTTCTCGGTGCTGGGGCCGCCGTCCGAGGGCGTCCCGGGCAGGACGGCGTCCACGGGCAGGTTGCTGACGAGGGCGACGCCCGGGGTGTCGACGTGCCGCCCGAAGTCCATCACCTGCTGCAGGAGTTCGGTCGGCAGCGTCGCGAAGATCTGCAGCAGCCTGGCCGTCGACCGGTCGATGTCGATGTTCGGATCAGGGAGCGCCGCGAGCTGTTCGTGGAGGGCGTCGCGGACGGCGTCGGGGAGGGCGATCTCGGCGAAGGTCGGTCCGGCGTGCGGGGCGGTGGCCGGGACGCCGTGGTCGGTGGTCGCGGTCATGGTCAGACTCCTTGCATCTCGAGCAGGGGTGCGTGGGGGTCCGCGCTCGGGCGGTTCACGTGGTCGTGCAGTCGTTGGGACAGGTGCAGGGCGTCCTCCTCGTCCCGCGCCAGCTGGGTCACCACCTCGCTGCCGCGGATCGCGGAGACCGGCACACCCGCGTACTCGCCGGGGGTGATGCCGTTGCGCCGCTGGAACTCGGGGAGGTCCACGAAGCCGCCGGTGACCGCCACGAGCGGGCCCGACGTCAGGCGGACCACGTCGATGTTGGCGCCGTGGAAGGCCGCGTACGCCTGGTCGGCGAACTCGTCGGTGGCGTAGCGCAGCGCGGCGGAGCGCTGGTTCAGGACGACGGCGGCGACCGTGGAACCGGCGGAGCCGATGACGGTCCCGATGGTGAACGGGTCCCGGTTGTAGCGGCACACGATCTCGATGCCGTGGCGCTGGGCGAGCCGCACCGACCTGCGGTGCAGCACCTTCGCGCCGTACAGGGACATCAGCGCCGCCGTGTTGTACGAGACCTGGCCGAGCAGCTGCGCGCCGGTGATCAGGTGCGGGTCGCTGCTATAGATGCCGTCGACGTCGGAGTGGACCTCGCAGCGCGCCGCGCCGACCGCCGCCGCGACCGCCACCGCCGACAGGTCGGAGCTGTTCTTGCCGAGCCAGGTCGGCCGGCCCTCCTTGTCCGCGGCCTGGCCGCCGGGCACCACCACGACCTCGTTCTCGCTCAGCGCGGCGCGCAGCGGTTCGGGGTCCGTGTGCTCCAGGCGGGCCCACATGAACGCCGAGTCGGTGGTCAGGCCCAGCTGGTGGCCCGCGAGCACGGTCGCGCTGCGGCCCGTACGGTGCAGCGCGGTCGCGAGGAGCTGTGCGCCGACGGTGTCGGCGAGCGTCAGCAGACCGGCGACCGTCTCGTCCTCGGGGTGCGCGTTGACCTGGCTGAGCCGCTCGCGGAACTGCTCGGTCTCGCCCGGCTGGCCGCTCACCACGACCACCAGGCGGGTGTTCTCCTGCTCCACCCTGCGCGACAGCGCCTCGGCGAGCTGCCCGTACGCGGCGAGCGTACGGAAGCTGGAGCCGCCGAACTTCACCACGACGGGCGGCTTGACGTGCGCCGGTGGCGCGGAGGCCGTCACACCGTCCCCCGGGCTATGAGCTCCTCCGCGATCTGGATCGCGTTCAGGGCCGCGCCGATGGTGAGGTTGTCGGCGACCAGCCAGAGCCAGAAGGCGCGCGGGTTGTTCGGGTTGACCCGGACCCGGCCGACGTGGACCCGGTTCGGGTCGTCGATCGTCGTCGGCGTCGGGAACTGCCGCACCTCGTCGAGGTCGTGCACGGTGACCTCGGGCAGCGACGCGAGGACCTCGACCAGCTCGGCGCGGTCCACGACGCCCTGTGCCTCGATCCAGACGGCCTCCGAGTGGCCCGTGACGACGGGGACCCGGACACAGGTGGTGGTGACGTCCAGGTGCGGGATGCCGAGGATCTTCCGGGACTCCTGGAGCATCTTCTGCTCCTCCAGGGTGAAGCCGGTGTCCAGGAAACGGTCGATCTTCGGGATGACGTTGAAGGCGAGGGAGGGGGTGAACTCCTTGCTGGGGTAGGGCTCGTCGGGCTGTTCGAGCGCGGCGCGGCTCGCGTCCTTCAGCTCGTCCACGCCCGGGTGGCCGAGGCCCGACGCGGCCTGGTAGGTGCTGACGACGGCCTGCCGCACGCCCCAGCGCTGCTCGATGCCCTTCAGGAGCCGGACGAGGGGGATCGTCGAGCAGTTCGGGTTGGCGATGACGCCGGACTTCGGCCGCTGGTCCAGCTCGTGCGCGTTGACCTGCGGGACGACGAGCGGGGTGTCGGGGTCCATGCGGTAGGCGATGGTGTTGTCGATGACGACGGCGCCGGCCGCGGTCGCCTTCGGCACCCACTGCTGGCTGGCCTCCGTACCGGCCGAGAAGAACGCCAGGTCGACGGTGGAGAAGTCGAACTCGTCCACCGCCTGCACCGGGTACGCGACACCGTCGACGGTGAGTTCGGTGCCGGCCGAGCGGGCCGAGGCGACCAGCTGGACCGAGCGGTAGCGAAGACCGCGCTGCTCGATCAGGTCGATGAGCGTGTTGCCGACGGCTCCGGTGGCTCCGACGATGGCGATGCGCGGGGCGCTGGAATCGGTGACGAGCGTCATCGGGTGCCTCCGGAAGTGATCGTGACCTGGTTGTCGGGGGTCGTGGCGGTGGTGGACGTGGTGGCGGGGGCCTCCGCCAGCGGGGCCTTCGCCTTTCGCTTGAGGGACCAGCCCAGGTTGATGCCCAGGCTCGCGGCGACGATCAGCGGGATGCCGAGCGCCTGGAGCAGGCTCACGCTGTGCCCGTACACCGCCCAGTCCATGAGCATCGCGACGGCCGGGTAGACGAAGGCGAGCACGGCGATCTTCGGCGTGGGCAGCTTCTGGTACGCCGAGTACATGAGCACGTACATCACGCAGGTGTGGATGAGGCCGAGGCCGACCAGCCAGCCCCAGTCGGCGCCGAGGCTCGACGTCTCGCCGAGCGAGGTGAAGGGCAGCAGCAGGAAGATGCCGAGCACGAGCTGGACCAGGGCGACGAGGTGCGGGCGCACGCCCGTGACCCGCTTGGTGATGACCGTGGAGACGGCGTAGAAGACGGCGGCGAGCAGCGCGTAGCCGAGACCGGCGAGGTAGGAGCTGTCACCGCTGCCGGTCAGGTCGGAGGCGGAGACGCCCGCGACCAGGATCAGGCCGACGAACGCGACGCCGAGCCAGCCGAACTTGGTCGCCGTGAGCTTGTCGCGGAAGAGCAGCGCGCCGAGCAGCACCACGTAGAACGGCTGCGTGTGGTAGACGACCGTCGCCACCGAGATGGACGTGCCCTCGTAACTCTCGAAGAGGAACGCCCAGTTGAAGACGATGAAGACGCCGCCGAGCGCGGCGAGACCCAGCTTCTTCGGCGTGAAGTTGTGGTTCTTGAAGAAGCCGCGCACCAGGCAGTACAGGCCGAGCGCGGCGGTGCCGAACAGGCAGCGGAAGAAGACGACGTTGAAGGGGGACGCGCCCGATTCGATGACGAAGACGCCGAGGGTGCCCGAGAGCACCATGGCGAGGGTCAGCTCGGTCGCTCCCTTCTTCTCCGTGCCCGGGGCCCGGGTGTCGGTACTCATGAGGATGCCTTTCGCAGGACGGAATCGGGGGATCGGGGAGAGGGGGGAATCGGCGGTCGGGGTCAGTGGAGGGGCACGGCGTACTGCAGGCCGCCGCGCGTGTACAGCTCGTTGAGGCCGCGCGGCACGGCGAGCCCGGAGGCCGCGCCGAGGTTGCGCTCGTAGACGTCCGCGTAGGTGCCGACCGCGTCGAGGACGCGCGCCGCCCAGTCCTCGTCGAGGCCGATCGCGGGGCCGTGCGCGCCCGCCGCCTCGGCCGCCTGCGCGAGGGCCTTCTCGCGCTCGCCTGTCTCGTCGACGTGGAACTCGGCGGAGACGAGGAGCTGGAGCACCCAGCGGCACAGCCGGAACCAGGCCGCGTCGTCGTCGCGGACCGCGGCGGCCATCGGCTCGCGGGAGATCGCGGTGTCGAGGATGAGGTGCGCCGACGGGTCGGGGAGCGCCGCCCGTTCCCCGGCGAGCGCCACCCGGTCCAGGACGTAGGCCGCGCAGTCGCCGCTCGCGTAGCCGGCCAGCGTCGCCGCCGGGGTGGGATGGGCGACCGGCTCCACCGCGAGGCCCCGGCCGCCGTACCAGGAGGCCAGGTTGGCGGCGCTGGTCGTGCCCGCCTGGACCGCGACCTTGCGCCCGTTCAGCTCCGCGGGGTGGGTGATGCCGCTGTCGGCGCGGACCAGGAACCCCTCGCCGTCGTAGCAGGTCACCCCGGCGAAGAGCACCGGCAGCGACGCTTCACGGCCCAGGGTCCAGCTGACGTTGGCCACGGTCAGCTCGGCGTCGCCGTCCGCCAGGTGGGAGAGCCGGTCCGCCGGATCGGAGGCAACCCATTCGACGGCGTCCGGGTCACCGGCAGCCGCCGCGGCGACCGCCCGCGCCACGTCGGCGTCGAGCCCCGACCAGCGGCCGTCCTCGCCGCGCTGCGACAGGCCGCGGATGCCACGGCTGACCACCGCACGCAGCGCGCCGCGACGGCGTACCGCGTCGAGGGTGGGTGTACGTGTACTCACGACAGGCTCCTCGGATAGGGACGTACGGAGGGGAAGAGGTGGTCGCGGGCCCGCAGCCGCAGCGCCCGGACCCGGCGCCGGGCCAGGGCGGGCACCGTCATGCCAGCTCCCGGGGGTGCGGCCGGGCCGCGTACTGCACGCTGCGCAGATGGCCGTGGGTGAGCTGCTCACCGTCGAAGCGCCGCTCGTTGAAGCCGAGCATGGTCAGCAGCCCCTTGGCGCTGACCGGCCGCGCGGAGCCGCGCGCCACGTCCAGCGGCATCCGGCCCGGCTCCGCCCACTGGAGCATGCCGCCCGGGTCGACGTAGGCCCGCGACTTGTTGGCGTTGTCCTGGTGCAGGCAGTACGGGACGTCGAGCATGCCCCGCTCGAACGCCTTGACCAGCGCCTCGCCCACCGTCGGCGCCAGTTCGAGCGTGCTGTCGATGAGCAGCCGCGCCTCCTCGTAGATGCCCGAGTCGGTCGCCACGACGGCCTGCCCCGCACGCCCCGCCTCGTCGCGGGCGATGGACTCCGCGAACTCCAGGGCGTCGACGTTCTCCGCGATCGTCGGGATGCGGTGCGCCTCCGCGGGCGTCTTGACGATCAGTCGCTCGCTGCCGCTGCGGACGGCGAGCCGCACACTTTCCTCGAGGATCCGGTAGGAGCCGGTGGGCGTCCGGGGGAAGACGCCCATGAAGGTGTAGAGCACGACGTGCCAGGGCGCCGCGCCGAGACGTTCGCCGGCGAACCGGCGCAGCGCCGCGATGGCCTCCAGGTCCTGCCCGGGATGCGTCTGCTGGGCGTAACTCAGCGAGATGTCACTGAGCCCGTGCTCCCGGAAGAACAGCGCTTCGAGCACGCTCAGCGCGACCAGCAGGCTCGGCGGGCACAACTGCCCCAGCATGCAGCCGCCGAAGCTCTCCAGGTGCATCGGCTCGTCCTGCTCGGCGATCAGCTCGCAGCACCGGGCCCATGCCTCGACCGCCCGGCTGATCGGGGCGCGGCTGTAGGGCAGGCAGTACGACACCGGGCCGCCCTCGGTGGCATCCACACCCGCCTCGACCATGGCCTGGAACAGCGGATACGGCAGCGCCGAACCGTGGCGGACCTGAACGGGGAACTCAGGCCCGGAGACGGAGTCGAGCAGCGCCCGGGTCGTGTCGGCGCCGTGGGCGACCAGCGGGAACCCGTTGAGCTCGGCGCCCGTACGCAGCGCCTGGCGCGCGGAGTCGTGATCATTGACGCGCGTGTAGCTGTCCAGGGTGATCGTGCCGATGGCCGAGGCGTCGGCGCGCCGGACACCGAGCAGCCCCTCGCGCATCGTGGCCAGATCGGCGAAGCCCATGCGCGGCTGGACGACGAGCCGGCCCTGCGCGTGCATGGCGTGCACGTAGCGGGAAAAGCGTCCGCCGTTTTCCTGCGGGCCCGCGACGGCCCCTAAGTGGGACGCGGACGCCTGCGTCAACTCGCTCATGCCGCCGCCTCCGAGGAAAGGAGAGCGGGGCGGGAAGAGGTGGAGTCGAGCGTGTCGAGGAATTCCTGGAAACCCTCGATACCGCCGTCCGCCTCGAACACCGCGTCATATCCGCTGAGGGAGAGTTCTTCGGCGAACACAATGTTGTCGGCGCCGCGCACACCGAGTTTTCCTCCGATGACCACGCGCAGGCCGGACAGTTCGGGGTGGTTCCTTATCCGGCGGATCAGCCGCAGCCCGTCGAGGTGCCCGTGCCCGTTGACCGTGCTGATGACCAGCACATCCGGCGCCGAACGCAGGCACTCCTCGATGATGAGATCGTCGGGGACGCAGGCCCCCAGATTCGTGACGTGGGCTCCCTGTTCCTCGAGCAGCAGCTGCAGGAAAACGAGATTCCACATGTGGGCGTCGGAGGACACGCTCGACACGACAAAGCGCTTGGACGGAAGCATGACCTGGGACATGTTGATTCCCTCTGGTGTGTAACTGGGACTCTAAAAGTCTCTGCGGCGCCCGACAGAAAATCCAGGATTCCGCTTCGGCGAAACAGATGGCTTTCATCGCCTGAACCGATCGATGAAGCTAATCCATTCATGCGCAGCATGAAAAAGCCTCATGCATCGGGAACGGGTGGATCGGGACCGGGCGGGGTCAGGAATCCCGGTGCTGGTTCTCCTGGTACTCCCGGCTGAGGAAGTCGATGACCTTCTCCGCGAACACCTGCCGCTCCCGGGAGAGTTGCGCGCCCTTGCGCCACGCCAGCTGCGTGTAGAGCACGAAGGGGACCTCCCAGGCCAGCGGTACGAGCACGCCCGAGGACAGCTCGTCGAGGACGGTCATACGGGGCAGGAGACTGACCCCGAGCCCGGCGCCGACGCCGCGCTTGATCGCCTCGATGTTGCCGAACTCCAGGAACGGCACGGGCTCCCCGGTGCCGTCGTTCAGCTCCGCCTCCAGGAGCTCCCGGTAGGCGCACCCGGCCTCCGGCGCGAGAACGGATTCGAGCCGCAGGTCGTCGGTGGCCACCTTCGCCTCGTGGGCGAGGCGGTGCCCCGGCGCGGCCACCACGACCATCTCCTCGGCGCCGAGCACCTCACTGTGCACCCCGGAGTGCTGCGTCTCGGCCTCCATGAGGAAGCCGGCGTCGAACACGCCCTGGCGCAGGGAGTGCAGGGTCTCGGCGCACAGGCTCGGCCGCAGCGCGATCTGCAGCCGCGGGTAGCGGTGGTGGAAGTACTCGAGCACCGCCGGCATCCGGTACGAGGTGATGCTCTCCATCGTCCCGATCGTCAGCACGCCCTCCGGCTGGGCGTCGGGCGATGCCGCTCCGCGCGCCTCGTCGGCCAGCGAGAGCATCTGCCCCGCGTAGGGCAGCAGCCGCGTACCGGCGGGCGTCAGCTTCACCTTCCCGCCGACCCGCTCGAACAGATCACTGCCCAGCGACACCTCCAGGTTCTTGATCTGGGCGGTCACGCTGGATTGCGCGTAGTTCAGCTCGGCGGCGGCGCGCGTGAAACTCCCCAGCACGGCGACGCGGTGGAACGTGCGAAGTTGGCGGATGTCCATTGCTCTCTCCCGGTGCGCTACGTGGAGTTGCCCCACGGTGGACGACACACCGAGCCTGCCGAGCGGCCCCGCCCCGGCGAAAGGACCGACGGATGGCACACACTGCCCACGTCACGTATGTGCCGGGCTGCGGCGGTCGCGGGCGCTCTTGTACGCCCGGGCCGGTTTCACCTCCGGCCCTGGGGGCCTCCGGTGCCTCCGGCGGTGCCCCGCGGGGACTCACGGCGGCTTGCGGCGGGCTGTGGTGGACAAACGGATGGCGTGGCCGGGGCCGGTGGCTGGTTGCGGCGCCATACGTGGCGGGTGATCGGTCCGGTACCGGCCCGTCGTGGCGGGCTTTCGGCGGCTGATGTAGGGGGCCGCGAGATGTGGGCTGCCGTCAACTCGCTGGGTATCGACGCGGCGTCGCAGCTTGGACGCAGGTGAGCACCGCAGGACGACGACCCGACAACGGCGCTCTTAACTACAAGAGGCGCACGCCCGAAAACACGCTCTCACCTGCGGCGATGCGAATGCAAATGTGTCCTGGGCGACACATTTGGCTACCTGAAATGTGTCGCCCAGGACACATTCGGTCCCAAAAGACAAGCCCTGCTTGACTTCCTCCGGCGCCCTTCCGGCCCGCGTTGTCGCAGGTCACAGAGGTGCGACAGACGCCCTGGGGGTACTGCGAGAGGCCTGGGCTGAGCCCGAAATGTGCCCTCTGTGACACCAAAACACAAATACTGCTTGCGTTCTGGCGAATCTTCGAACAGAAAGTCAAGCTACGTTGGAGTTTTGCGGCGCGATGGCTGCACGTCGGCATTTCGACGCCCCGTAGGCGTGACGGGACACCAAAACGCAAGTCACGCTTGCGTTTTTCTGCGCTAGCGTCGGCCCGCCCGAGCAGAAGAGGAAGCCTCCGTGACCCCAGATCCGCCGGACGCGGACCACCACCGTCCGTGCGCCGTCCCAGCACAGGCCGCTGACCTCGACTTCGACGACATACTGTCCGTGCTCGGACAGCAGCTCGGCGACACCGTCGAAGAGCGGCAGACGGACCGCCGCCGCAAGCTCAAGGGCGTCTCCTTCGAATACGACACCGACCCCCGGGCCGTGCACGACATGGCGGGTGACGCCGGCTACAGCATCACCAGCAACTGGTTCGTGCAGTTCCTGGCCCAACTCGCGGTCGCCAAGCGAGTTTCCAAGTCCGAGATGTGCGTTTTCCTCTACGTGGCCGGTGGCCAGATGCGGGGTACCGGACTGACGCAGTACACCCAGCGAGAGATCACCGACGGACTCAACCGCGAGGCCCGCCGGGTAGAAGGAGCCCCTCGGATCAGCCGCTCCACCGTCACCCGAGCGGTCGGGGCGCTGTGTGAGTACGGCTGGCTTGAACGCTATGCCAACGGCCGACTTCGCATGAACGTCAAGCTGTGGTTCAACGGGAACAGCACCGCCCAGCAGACCGTCCTTGCGGACATTGAGCAGGACCACGGCGACACCCCGCAGTCCTTCGGCAACTTCGTCGGCCCTCCGACCGGGCAGGAACAACTCGCCATGGATTTCGGCCAGGACAGCGACGCGCGGCGAGGACGGGAGCAGGCCGGGTGACGCGCCACCGATACTGGACGGCACCGCACTGTGCCCGGGAAGGAGAGCGCTGATGGCCGAGGTACTGTCCCCGATCGTCGCCGATCGCATCTGGGCCCTGCCCCTGTCGGGCAGCGCCGTCAAGTTCCTGCAGTACCTGATTGCCCGTAGCGACTTCGGCGGTCATCTCCCCGTGCGGCAGGTCGACATGGCCCGCGAATACCACGGCAAGACCCCGCAGGCCATCAGCGCCCTCATGGCCCCGCTGTGCGAACTGGGCCTTGTGCTGCGCCCCGAGAGCGGTGAGCGCAAGGGCAACAGCTACCGCCTTCACCCTCTGGCCGCCAAATACCGAAGTCATGAGGACCTGGAGCGGGAGTTCCGGCAAGCCCTGGCCGACATCAAGGCCGGCACCTTGCCGAACCTGAACCTGCCCCGCTACTCCGTGGCCCCGCCCACCGAGGGGAAGGCGTCCGGCCTCCAGGTCGCCTAAAGGCAACAGATGCGAAGCGTGACAGTTTGAGGGCATGACTGAGGTAGCTGTCAGCAAGGCGCGTTTCGAACTCGGTGCTCTCGTACGCCGAGCCGCGCACGGCAGGGAGACCATCGCGCTCACCGACCACCGCCACCTTGCGGATGAACGCAACTTTGCTGAAGCGGACTTGCGGATAAACGCAACTTTCAGAGCCTGAATGTCGGCCGCCACCGACATCAGGTTTTGCAGAGCTGAGAGCTGTTCTTCGTCATCCGTCCGCTGCCAGTCCGGTCCGTACTCGGTCGGTGGCTGAGCAGGCTCCGCGTGCGGCACCGTCGCGACGCAAGAACGTCGCGCGAGTTGCCGCGTCCGCGCCGCGCCGCCGTGCTTCGCACATGGCCGCGCCCGAGAGGGCCACGCTTTCACGCGGTTCTCTCGGGCGCGGCGGGGGTGACCAGCACGGGCGTATCCGAGCAGTCCGTTGTGTTGTGGAGGAAGATCACGCCGGTAGTGGCCTCGGCGTCATGGCGGAGCGGAGGGTTTCGGCCTGTGTGATCAGGGGCGGAACTCGTCGGCGTTGACGCCGTGTATGAACCCGGCCCATCCTTCCGGCCCGAACACGAGAACGGGGCCGGTGGGGTTCTTGCTGTCGCGGGTCGCGATCGAGCCGGGCAGGGTGGCGACCTCGACGCATTGGCCTTCGCCGCTGCTGTAGCTGCTCTTGATCCAGCGGATGTCGGCGAGGCTGTCGGGCGTGTTCATGCTGTCTCCCATTGATGAGTGCGCTCATGCCTCGTCTTGGCGATCAGAGCAAGTGAATCGGCGGGGCTCAGGGCGCGTCCCTGGAGGTCGGTGAAGATCCCCGTGTAGCGGTCGACGTCGGCCGGTGTTTCCAGAAAGCTGTCGTTGGCCATGGAGTCGATGTAGACGATCTGGCCGTCGTCGGGATCGTCGAAGGACAGCACGACGAACGAGCCGGGCATCCCCGGATGCGCACCGACACCCCAGGGGATGACGTGTAGGCGGACGTTCGGGAGGTCCGCCGTCGCTTCGAGGTGCCGCAGTTGTTCGGCCATGACGTGTGGGCCGCCGACCTGCCGGTGCAGCGCAGCCTCGTCGATGATCACTGTGAGGTCGAGCGGGTTCTTCTTGGTGAGGACTTCTTGACGGTCGATGCGCGCCTGGACGCGCTGTTCGAGGTCTTCGGCTGTGGCGTTGGGCAGATGTCCCTTGATGACCGCGTGGGCGTACGGCTCGGTCTGGAGGAGGCCGGGGATGTAAAGGGCCTCCCAGTTGCTGATGGCCCGTGCCTCGGCTTCGAACTGGATGTAGGCGTTGTACTCATCGCGCAACGCGCCGTGGTACGGGCGCAGCCAGCCCTGTGTGTCAGCCCCCTCGTGCAGCGCCGTGATCCGCGTACGTACGTCGTCGCTGACGTCGTAGACGTCAAGCAGCGTCAGCAGCGTGCGCAACTGTGGCCGGCCTTCCGGCTTTTCGATGCGATAGAGCGTTGCCGGACTGATCCGCGTCTGTGCTGTCACGTCGTCCTGGCTGAGCCCGGCTGCCTTCCGTGCCCGTTTGAGTTCCGACGCGAGGCGGCGGAGGCGCACCGTCGGCGGCCTTGCGGACACGCACGCTCACATCCCTTCGTCCCTGTCATGAGCGGTCACGGCCGAGTGTCGCTCATGAGGGATCTGATCGCCAAGCCGATTCGCAAATGAAGGGACTTCATTTGAATGGCTTGCAGTCGATTGCCCATCAGGGCCATGCTGGGGCGCAGCGTGGAGCCCAACGTGACGGGACCGACACCGTGAGTTGCGCCTTACTGGCGAGGCTGGCGGGGCGGCACCGTCTGGGTCAGCGCTTCCGCCGCGGCTTGTCTTAGCACGCGGACCGCGCGCTCTTGGGCGTGGCACTGAACGACTGGGAGGACTGACCCTTGACCCTCGTGAAATATGTCCTTGATCGTCTGCTGCCCGGCACCGGTAGCCGCAGACACCCGGCCTGTCGGCGTTGCCGGGAGGCGAGTGCGCCGTGGATGTGACGACTTATTGGTTCCGGCACTCGGCTGAGCCGTTGGCGGTCACGCGGGGGCGACAGTTCGTGGCCCGCTGCATGGATGACTTTGGCCTCGGCCACCTGCGCGAGGACGCCGAGGTGATCGCCTCGGAGTTGCTGACCAACTCCATGAAGGCGACGGGAACGCAGGATCCGGCCCCGTCGGCGTTGATGCGCGAGACGCTGCCGCTGGTCGCTGTGCGGGTGCGCGTGTCGGGGCCGGTGGTGCTGGTTGAGGTCTGGGACACCAGCACGGTCCTGCCCAAGCCGGGGATGCCGGAGGCCGACGCCGAGAGCGGGCGTGGGCTGCCGCTGGTCGTCGCCGCGCTCAGCCAGCGCTGGCACGCCTGCCTTGACCCGTGCGGCGGCAAGGTTGTCTCCGCGCAACTGGCCGTCGTCAGGCCGTCGGTTGCACGGGCGGCACAGAATCCGGAGTCCGGGTCACCGTCGGTGGCGGCTGCGGAAGCGGTGCCGGGGTCGTTGGCGAGGCGGGTCAGGACCGCAGCGGGGGCACAGCTCCGGACGGTCGTGGATGCTCCGGTTCTGGCTCGGCTTGAGCGGCTTCTCGCGAGCAGGCTGCTGGAAGTGCGCGGCGGTGAGCTGGGGGTGTGACTGCCAGCCGGTACCGGCGCCCCGGAAGTCGGTTGTCTTTCGGGGCGCCGCCGTCACGGCGCGCGTCACGGGGTGGGGCGCTGATGGTGCTGGCCCAAGGGGCCGCGAGTGCCGCGCGGCCGAGGCAACGCCCTTGGAGGCCGATCGGCTCAACTACCCGCGTACCTCTAGTCGGCAACTGCTGCGCACGCCGAAGGCCAGGCCCGGAGTCGCCCGGGGATCAGGCCGTCAGGCTCGGGGTGTCGTAGGCGTCGGTGATGGAGGCCTCCACCTCCGCGAACACCTCCGCGCCGCGCTCACCGGAGAGGTCGATCGTGGCGAGCACGGACGAGAGCACGATGCTGGGCAGGAAGTGGCGCAGGAGCACCGACGTCCGCTGGTCGAGGTCCGCGTAGTTGCTGACGGCCTGCGACATCGAGTGCACGCCCGCGTAGGCGCCCACCAGGAGTTCGGCCGAATCGCTCGGCACGACGTGCGGCAGCAGCTCGCCCTGTGACTTGGCCACTTCGAGCAGATCGGTGGTGCCCTTGCTCCAGTCCGAGAAGAACTCGCCGCGGTTGAGCTCGGCCGCCTGCTGGTCCATGGTGAGCCGGACACCTGCCCGCACCAGCGCGTCGTGCTGAAGCCGGTAGGTCTGCAGCAGGACGGTGTCGGCGAGTTGCTGCATCTTGCAGGCGCGCTCGGGGACGGTACCCATGCGGCGTCCCTGAGCGTTCATCACGCCGTACGCGAGTTCCGCCTTCGACTGGAAGTGGAAGTAGAGGGCGCCCTTGGTCACGCCCGCCGTGCGCAGGATGTCGGTGATCGTCGCGGCCTGGTAGCCGCGCTCCTCGAACACACTCGCGGCGGCGGCGAGGATGTGCCGTCGTGTGCGGATGGCACGGTCCTGCTTGGCCATGGGATCCACCACCTCCAGATCGTGTGCCGAGGCATACCGTCGAAAAAAACCGTCAAGTTCGTATCTTAGCGGCTCCCCCGGTACCTCATCAGGGCAGGGGCTGATGAAGTCTCCGCGATCTCGTCGTCAAGGCAATGACGTGCGCTTTCGCCATCCGTGCGGGCGCCCGGAGAGGCGGACGGAAACAAACCAGGCCGTCTGGTTTGATTTTACGGTGCATGGATCGCGAAAATGTCGGGTTTACGGCGCTTCAAGGGGCCTGTCGCGCCTCTGAACCCCTCCTAGTGCGCGCCTGACGCGTTGACAAACCGCCCGGCCTGTTTTTTACTGACGACGACACAGAGGAGCGCTCCAGCGCGGAGCGGCAGGCGAACGGGGAGACCTCGTGGACATCGACGTACTCGGCACACTCGCCGTACGGGAGCATGGCGTCTCGGTCACCCCGAGCGCGCCCAAACCCCGTCAGGTGCTCGCTCTGCTCGCGCTCAACGTCAATCAGGTGGTGCCGGTCAGCGTGCTGACCGAGGAGCTGTGGGGGGTGCAGCCCCCGCGCAGCGCGCGTCCCACCCTGCAGACCTACGTCCTTCAGCTGCGCGAACTCATCGGCGCGGCCCTCGCCCGGTCCGGCGGGGACGAACTGCGGTGCGCCAAGGACGTCCTGATGACCGTCCCCGGCGGCTACCTCCTGCGGAGCGAGGAAGGCACCAGCGACGTCAAGGAGTTCGAGCGGCTCGCGGGCGCCGGGTACCGGGCCATGGACGCCGAGGACTACCAGGACGCCGCCCGGCGCCTGCGCGAGGCCCTCGCCCTGTGGACCGGGTCCGCGCTGGCCGACATCCAGGCAGGCGTCCACCTGGAGCCCCAGATCAAGCGCCTGGAGGAGAGCCGCCTGTGCGCGCTCGACCAGCGCATCGAGGCCGATCTGCGGCTCGGCAGGCACCGCGGGCTGCTGGCCGAACTGACCGTGCTCGTCAGCCGCTACCCCACGCACGAGAACCTGTGCGGCCAGTACATGCTGGCCCTGCACCGCTCCGGGCGCCGCGGCGAGGCGCTCAGCGCCTACCAGCGGCTGCGCACGACCCTGGTGCGCACGCTCGGCCTCGAACCGTCGGCGCCGCTCGTGAAGCTGCAGCGCGCCATCCTCGTCTCGGGCCCGGACACCGCCGCCGCGCCGCTGACCCTCGCCGAGCGCGATCAGAGCGCCGCCGGACTCACCCGGGCGGGCTGAGCGGCTCCGCGCCGTGGGACGCGCTTCCGCCGGGACTCGACGGACGCTCCAGGCGAGCCGCCCAGCATGACCGCACCCATGCACATCGGAGGAGGGGCCCCATGTCACGACGGTGCGGGCGCTCCGCCCGGCACACCGTGTCCGTCGGCGCTCCCGCGTCGGTCGTCTACGGGCTGCTCGCCGACGCGCCGCGCTGGCCGCTGTTCCTGGACTCGTGCGTCCACGCCGAACGCCTGGACGCGGACGCCCGCACGGACGAACTCCTCGTGTGGACCCGCACGGACGAGCAGGTGAGCGGCGCGCTGATGCGGCGCACCCTCCACCCGGCCGAGCGCGCCGTCGACTTCGAGGAGTACGCCGCCGACTCCGCGTCCGGACCCGGTCTGCGGGCGTCCGGCACCTGGAGCGTCGAGGCCGGGAACTCCGCGGGCGAGGGGCGCTGTCTCCTGACGCTGCGCTACGAGCGGCCGGACCCCGACCCGGTCGAGACGGCGCAGTACCTGGCGCGGGAAGTGCGCGGCCGGCTCGGACAGATCAAGGACGCGGCCGAACGCTGGGCCACGCTCGACGAGTCGCTGCTTTCGCTGTCCAACAGCGTCCGCGTCGACGGCTCCCCCGAGCTGGCCTACGACCTCCTCCACCGGATCGGCGACTGGCCCGAACTCCTGCCGCACGTCGACGTGGTCACCGTGCGGGAGGACCGGCCCGGGGTCCAGCGCGTCACGCTCGGCCTCGGCGCCTCGCCGACCGGCGGACCGGTCACCGTCACCTCCGTGCGGCTGTGCTTCCCCCACGCCGGCCGCATCGTCCACACGGACCACGTCGAGCACGACCTGATCGACGCGTACAGCGGTGAGTGGTCCCTCGTGCCGGACGCCTCCGGGTCCACCGTGACCAGCACGCACCACGTGCTGCTGCGGCCCGGGGCCCTGGCGCCCGGCCCGCCGCCCGACGGCGCGCGGGCCCGCCTGCGCGTGCGCGAGTGGCTCACCGCCACCGACCGGGAAACGCTCGACCTGATCAAGTGGCACGCGGAAAGCCCCGTACGCCGACTGCGATGACAACCACCGAGGACGAGGGGAGGCCGACGATGGTCCGCACGCCGTCGCCCCGGACCGCCGGACCGCGGCCTCTGGACGAGGCGCCGCCCGCGCCGCGCCTGGAAGCGCTGCTCGGCGACCCCGACGACCCCGCCAACCCCTACGGCCGCGCCGCGCTCGCCTCCGCGCACGGCCCCTCGGCCCCGGACGACGTCCTTGCCGGGGCGGTGTCCTGGAGCGGGGGCCCGCGCGCCGACGCCGACCGGCTCGTCCGCGTCCTGCGCCCCCTGCTCCGCCGCGACCTGGCGCTCGGCCACGCCTGGGCGGCCCGGCTCCTCGCCGCCGACCCGTCCCGCCCGGGCGACGGCGTCGGCGCCCTGCTGGGGCCCGCGGCGCTGATCGCGGCGACGGGCGGCGTGCTGTACAGCACCGCGCGCCACGTGGACGTCCGCGCTCCCCGCGAGCCCGCCGTGCGGCAGTGGCAGCCGGCCCTCGCCGCCGTCTTCGCCGACCTCCTCGCCTGCGAGTGCCTGACCGTGGCCGCCCTGCGCGCGCCTCGCCCTCGCGACGCGGCGGACGCCCTGCCCGCCGCGGTCGTCGGCGCCCTCGTCCCCCAGTTCGTCGGCGAACTCCTCGCCGACCTCGAACTCGTCCTCAACGAGACGGGGTTCGGCCCCGACAGCACCGAGCGTCTCGCCTTGTCGGCGGTGCGGGCGGGACGGGCCACGGCGGGCGTCGACACCAACGCCGCGTCGGCCCACCGGATCCGCCTCGCGGGGCTGCTGCCCGGCCTCGCCACCGTCGGCACGGCGGACCAAGTTCCGTACCCGTACCCGTTCCCGTACCCGTACCCGTACCTGGAACTGTTCCGACTGGACCGTCCCGCACCGGAACCCGACGCGTCGGAGCCCAAGGCACAGACGGAGGACGGCCTCTGGGGCCGGGCCCTCCTGGCGGTTCTGCCCGAACCGGCCCGCCCCGCGCGGACAGGGAAGCCGGACCCGGACGAGGCCGCGCGGACCGGGGAGCCCGACTCGGCCGAGGCCGCGCGGACCGAGGAGCCCGAACCGGCCGAGGCCGCGCTCGCGCGTACCGTGCGGCGCCTCGCCATCGAGCAGCGCGCCGTACTGCGCGCCTGTGCGGAGGACCGGGCGGGGGGACCGGCCCACCCGGCGGCCCGTGCCCTGGCCGACCGGTGTGCCACCGTGCTTCTCGCGGGCGCCGCCCTCGGGGTCGCGCGGGCCGCCGCGCGGGCCCGCGACCCCTTCCTCGGCGGCCCCGACTGGATCCTGCTCGCGCTGGAACGCCTCGCGCACCGCCTGGGCACGCCCCTGCCCGGACACCAGGCGGCGCCGCGCACCCGGGTGTGGGCCGAACTGGCCGGGCGGACCCGGCGCGGCGTCGACTGCGACGTCCGCGCCACGAAGCTGCTGTGGTGACAGGTGACACGAGTGAACCGGGAGACTGACATGACCACGCACCGGTCCGTGGCGCCGCCCGTGCACCTGCCGGGCCCCGACGCCCCCTGGGAGGACGTGCGCGAACGCGCCCGCGCCACCGGGCGGGCCGTGGTGCACACCACCTGGGGCGAGTGGCTGTACGCCGCCCTCCTCGACCCGGACCTGCGGGGGCTCCTCGGCCATGACTGGCCGCGCTACCGGCAGAGCCCCACCGCCGCCGACCGGTACACCTTCGCCGTGTCCCGCATGGTCATCAAGTACACGGCCGCCGCCGTCCTGGAGGCAGCCCCCGCCGACCTCGACCTCGCCTACCAGCCGGGCGGCCGCCCCGGCCTGCGCGGCTACGGCGAGGAGCTGCACCTGAGCCTCGCCCACACGGAGGAGCTCGTCGTCGTCGCCGTCAGCACGGGCGGACCCGTCGGCGTCGACACCGAATCCGTCGAACGGCACGCCTCCTACGCGCTGTTGCGGGACCAGGTGTGCACCCCGCAGGAGGCCGCCCGGCTCGACGCGCTGGACGAGGACGAGCGCCGGGCCCGCTTCCTGCGCCTGTGGACCCTCAAGGAGGCGTACACGAAGGCGCTCGGACAGGGGATGCGGCGCCGGTTCAGCGCCGTCGGGTTCACCTGGGACGACGAGGGGCGGGCCGCGCTCGCCGGGGACCCCGCCACGGCGCGCGACTGGTCCTTCGCCACCCATCTGGTCGGCGGCCGCTATCTGGTGAGCGAGGCCCACCGCGCCCGGCCGGCACAGCCCGGCGCGCCGCGCACCCTCAGCGAACTGGTGGCACCGCCCGCCCCGCCGGCCCGCGCATGAGCGGCCACCAGCCGCACGCGGACACGGTGCCCGTCGTGCTCCACGAACCCGGCTCCACGGCACCCACGGCGCCGGTCCTGTTCGAGCTGTGCGCACCGCTCGACGCGGCGGACGCCGAAGCCGTCGCCGCCCGCCTCGCGCTGCGCCACCGCGGCTGCACGGTCTCCCTCGACGACGACGGCACCGGCCGCCACCTGCTGCGCCTCACCCCGGACGCCACCGCACCCCGGCCCGCCCGGACCTCGGCCGTCGAGGAGCTCCTGGCGGACCTGCTGCAGCCGCCGGGCGCCGAGTCGATCCCGGTGACGGGCCATCAGCGCGACCTCCTCACCGCCGCCCTCACCGGCCCCGGCGGCGCGGGCCGCCACGTCGAACAGCTCTGCTGGACCTGGGCCGGGCCCCTGGACGTGCCGCTGTTCACGGCGGCCTGGCAGTCGGTCACCGACCGGGAGGCCGTGCTGCGCGCCTCCTTCGACTGGACCGCGGCGCCCCGCCTCGTCGTCCACGAGCGCGCGACCCTGGAGATCGCGCGGTACGCCGCGGCCACCGTCGGCTGGAGCGAACTGCTGCGCACGGACCGGGAGCGGGAGTTCGCGCCGCACCGGCCGGGGCTGCTGCGCCTCTCCCTGCTCGAAGGGCCGCCCTCGGCGCGCGCGACGACCCGCGTCCTCATGAGCTACCACCGCGCCCTGCTCGACGAACGCGGCGCCCATCTCCTTGTACGGGAGTTCTACCGCGCCTACCTCGCGGACGGCTCGGTCCCCGGCGGCGAACGGCGGCCCGACATCCGCGACCACGCCGCCTGGGTCGCGGGCCGGGGCCACGACGGCGCACGGCAGTTCTGGACGAAGGCCGGGCCGCCGCGCCACACGGCGGTGAGCCCCGGGCGGCCCGGCGGCGCCACCCGCCAGGGCGGCACCGGCCGCGTCCAGCGCAGGCTGCGGCCCCACCACACGGCACGGCTGCGCGCCTGGGCCGCACTCCAGGGCGCGGGGGAGAGCAGCGTGCTGCACGTGGTCTGGGCGCTGCTGCTGTACCGCGCGGCAGGCACCCGGAGCCCCGCACCCGTCACCTTCGACGTGCACTTCTCCGGCCGCGACCTCGCCATGCGGGACGCCGCGGCCGTGCCGGGCCTCCTCGGCAGCGCCCTCCCGATGACCGTGACCGTCGACCCGGCCACCCCCGTGGAGGAACTGCTGTGGCAGGTCAGGGACGCCGCCCTCGACCTGAGCGCCTACGCCTGGGTCTGCGGCGACCACGTCCGCCGGTGGAGCGGGCGGGCGGACGATCCCCGGCTGACCGACACCCTCGTACGGTTCGACAGCAGGACCGAGCTGCCGCCCGCGCTGCTGTCCGCACTCGCCGCCCGCGACATCGAGGTGGACGTCCCCCACGAAGTGGGCGCGGGCACCGACCTGCCGGTGACGCTCGTCGCCCGGCACGACGCCTCTGGCGGCCTGCTCCTCACAGCGACGCACGACCGCGCCGAACTCTCCGACGCCGACGCCGCGCAGACCCTGTCGCAATGCGTGCACCTGCTGCGCAGCCTGTCCGAGCGGGCGCGGCCCGCCGGAACCGTCGGCGACGTCCTCGCCCTCCTCGACAGCTCCGAGGTACCGCGCGCGGCCCGGCACGCACCCGTGGCGGCGGGCGCCGAGACGCGGGTGCTGCGCCGCGGCGGACCCCGGGCGGACGTCATCTGCCTCATCACGGTGCCCGGCGTCGCGCCCGGCGCCGACGAGGCACTGATGCGCGCCTACGACGGACCGGAGCACATCGTGGCGGTGCGCCCGGGGGACCCGGCCGACGCGCTGCCCGCGGCCGTGACACGGCTCCTCGGCCCGCACGGCCGCCTGGTGGTCTGCGGCAGCGGACCCGCCGCGTGCGCCGCGTACGCGATCGGCCGCGCCAGGGCCTCGGCCGCCGCCGCCACGACCGTGGTCATGACGGGTGTCGGGTCCGCCACGAGCAGCGCGGACGCGCTCGCCCGCGCCCTGCACCTGCGCCGCGCGCGCGACGGCTGACCCGGCGCGCGCGACCGGCTCCAGCGGTACGAGAGCGGACGTCGAGCCGCGCGGTGGACGCTGGCCCCAACGCCAGGGGAGGGGCCATGAGCGACGCGCACCACGACAGGGCCGGCATCCGCGTCGAGCGGGGCCGCGCCAGCGACGAGGAGCTCGCCGCGCTCACGGTCGTCCTGCTGGCCCTGCGCGCGCGGGCTGGGCGGACCGAGCGGCGCTCCAGCGCCCGCCGCAGCCGGCAGGTGCGGATGGACGACTACCGGGCCCCGCACAGCTGGCGCTGAGCGGCCCCGTCCGTACGCAGCAGAACGAGACCGATCCAGGAGGCGTCCAGCATGACCAGCGAGCCCCGCACCCCGTGGCAGGAGGCGCCCGAGGGGGCCGCGGCCGGCGTACGCGCCGCAGTGGTGGGCGAACTCGCCGCCGTCCTGCGCGTCGACGCGGACCGGATCGACCCGCACCGGCGCTTCCAGGCGTTCGGCCTGGACTCCATCCGCACCGCCGAACTGGTGGCGGCCGTCAACGCCCGCTACGGCATCTGCGTCATGGCCGCCGCGCTCTACGACCACCCGACCCCCGACGCCCTGGCCCACCACGTCCTGGCCCAGCTCCCGGACCCGGCGCGGCGCCCCGCCGCCACGGAGCCCGAGGTCCGCGCCGCGCTGCGCGCGCAGCTCGCGGACATCCTGCGCTGCGACCCGCGCGACATCGACCCGGCCGTCCCCTTCCCCCAGCTCGGCCTCGACTCCCTGCTGGCCGGGGAGTTCGTGGCCCGCGTCAACGCCGCCTTCGGCCTCTCCGAGCGGCCCGCCACGCTCTACGAGCACCGCGACCTCGCGGCGATGGCCGCCCACATCGCGGGCGCCCCGGCCGCAGCCGCCCCGGCCGCCCCCGGGCCCTCGGCCGCGGCCCCGCCCTCCCCGTCGGCCCTCACCCCGGACGAGGTGACCGCGCTGCTCGACGCGGTGCGCGCCGACATGCTCACCGTCGACGAGGCCACCGCCCTGCTGGCGTCCCGGCCCGCCTGACCCCCGCCCGGACAAGGACCTCCATGGACACCAGGGAGATACTCACCCGGTTCAAGAGCGGCACGCTGGCCAGGGAACAGGCGGTGACCCTGCTGACCGCGCCGCCCGGCGCCGCCCCGGCCGGGAACGCACCCGCCGAGGCCCCGGCGCCGCGACCGGACGCCACCCCCGCCCCTGCCCTCGCCCCCGCGCACGGCACCCGCGAGGCCACGGCGCCGGACGCGTACGCGCTCACCGCCGTGCACGGGTGGTTCCCGCACGCGGACGGTCTCGACGCCTACTGGCGCTCCGCCGTGGACGGCGACGGCGCGCGGCGGGCCGCCGCCCTGCCGGACGCCGACCGGTTCGACGCCGCCTTCTTCGGGATCGACGCGGACACCGCGCACCAACTCGGCGCACAGGAAGGAGTGTTGCTGCGGACGGTCTGGCAGACGCTGGAGGGCGCCGGGCAGCTCGGCGCCCGCCTCTCCGCCCTCACCGCGCCGGACGGCGAACCCCGGGCCGTCGGCGTGTTCCTCGCCCACGGCCCCCTCGGCGACACCGCAGGCGCGGACTGCGGCGGGGCCCTGCCCGGCCGCCTCTCCACCCTCCTCGACCTGCGCGGACCGAGCCACTGCGTCGACAGCGGCGCGGCGTCCTTCCTCACCGCCCTGCACTCCGCGACGGCGGCGCTGCGCACCGGCGACTGCGCGGCGGCGCTGGTCGCCGCCGTCGACGCGGGCCCCGTCGCCTGCGCGGGCGCCGTGCTCGTACGGCCGCTCGACGCGGCGCTGGCGGCGGGGGACACGGTGCACGCGGTCGTGCGCGGCGGCGCCGTCGCGCACGCCGGACGCGCCACGCCCGCCGACACCGGCGCGACGCTTGCCCGGCGGGCCAGAGCGGCGGCGGGCCTCGACACTGCCGACTTCACCGCGGACATCGCCGTGTGCGAGACGCGGGACGAGGCCGGGGACGCGGGAGCCGCCACCGGATTCGCGGCCCTCGCCCGTGCCGTCCTCCAGCTCGGCCACGGCACGCTGCTGCCCGCGCCCGGCCGGACGGCAGCGGCTTCCTGGCCGCGCCCCCGGGACCCGCAAGGACATCCGCTGCCGCGCCGCGCCTCCGTCGCCGTACGCGGGGAGCACGGCACCGCCGCCCACCTGATCCTGGAGGAGCCGCCCGAGCCCCGCCTCCGGGCGCGCGACACCCCTGCCCCGTCCGGGCGGCCCGAGCTGATCCTGCTGTCGGCGCCCACGCCCCGGCACCTGGCGGCCACCGCACAGCGGCTCGCCGACCGGCTGAACGCGCCCGACGACCCCGTTCCCGCCCTCGCCGACCTGGCGACGGAGCTGCGCATCGGCCGCGCCGCCCTGCCCTGCCGACTTGCCCTGATCATCCGTACGCCGGACGAACTCGCAAGCCGGCTGACGGAGTTGACCGCCCGGCCCGACAGTGCGCACAGCGCCGACCTGCGCGGCCGCGCATCGGGCGGGCTCCTCGACGCGGAGCTGCCCGAGACCGCGGACTACCTCGCGGCCCTGCGCCGCGGCGGCCACCTGGCGGCGCTGGCCCGCCTCTGGCTCGCCGGGGTCGACGTGACGCGCGGCGAGGACACCACCGGCCACCCCGTCGTGCCCTTGCCCGGCTCGGCGCTGCTGCCGGGCCTGCCGTGCGACGCCCCCGCGACGTGCGACGCCCCCGCGACGAGCGGCGCCCCCGCGACGAGCGGCGGTTCTGCCCGATGACCCTGACCGCGGCCGAACAGCCGCACACTGCCTCACCCGCGCCCGCCGCCCAGGCGACCGCGCCCGTGAAGATCTGGCTGTGCCCGAACGAGGACCTCGCGCCCGAGCTGGCGAGCGTGCTGGCGAAGAACTGGCTCGACGAGGAGGAGCAGCGGACCGCGGGGCAGTTCCTCTTCGAGCGTGACCGGCGGCAGTACCTCGTCGCCCACACCCTGGTCCGGCGGGCGCTCGCCCTGGAGGCCGGGCTCGCTGAGGCGGAGCTGGTGATCTGGCGCTCCCCGCGCGGGCGCCCGTTCCTGCGGCCGCTGCCCGGCGGGCTGCCGCGCGGCGGCGGCCACCTGGACTTCAACCTGTCGCACGCGAACGGCTACAACCTGCTCGGCATCGTGCGCAGGCACCGGGTCGGCGTGGACGTCGAACTCCTCGGCCGGGACGCGCAGGCCCTCGACACCGTCGCGTCCACCTTCGCGGCCGAGGAGCGGGAGTGGGTCGCCCGCGCCGCGCCGGGCCGCGACCGGGACCGCCGCGTGCTGCGCCTCTGGACCCTCAAGGAGGCCTACTCCAAGGCGCGGGGCCTCGGACTCGGGCTGCCCTTCGACGAGTTCGCCTTCACCCTCGCCGACGACAGCGGTGTGCGCGGCTTCCGCCCGCCGCACGGCGACCCGTTCGACCGCTGGCGGTTCCTGGAACTGGAGCCGGTCCCCGACGTGCTGGTCGCGATCGCCGTCCCCGCCGACACCGGCGGCGACGACGAACCGGCCGCCCTCCAGCTGCACCACGGCTTCCCCTGGTCCCGTGCCGCCCCGCACCTCGTCGACCTGCCCGAACCGCTCGGCGGACCCGCCCGCTGACCGCGCCCGGGGGACAACGGCCACCAAGGCGCGTGCACTTCGGCTAGAAGGCGGCTAGAGGAAAACGCGCCGGGCGACACGGCCCCGCTAGCGTGCTCGACGGCGCGGTTTTCGGACGCCGGAAGGAACTCGGACCAGGAACGCGATGAGGGTGGAGGACGCCGTGCAGATCAAGATTCTCGGTCCGTTGAGCGCCGAGGTGGACGGCGTCTCGATCGTCCCGACGGCCGGAAAGCCCCGGCAGATCCTGTCGCTCATGGCCCTGTACCCGGGCCGCGTCATGCCCGTGCCCACGCTCATGGAGGAGCTGTGGGACACCGCGCTGCCGGCGAGCGCGCTCACGACGCTGCAGACCTACATCCTGCAGCTGCGCCGCAAGCTCGGCACGGCGATGGGCCCCGGCGGCCCGGCCGGCGTCCGGGACGTCCTCGCCACCCGCCACGGCGGCTACCTGCTGCAGATCCCCGAGGACAGCGTCGACGCCTACCGTTACGAGAAGCTGGCGCGGGAGGGCCAGGCCGCCTTCGCCACCGGGGACAACGAGGTGGCCGCCGCCCGCTTCCGCTCCGCGCTCGACCTGTGGTCCGGCGCCCCCCTCGTGGACGTCAAGGCGGGACCGGTCCTGGACATCGAGGTCAGGAGGCTGCGCGAGAGCCGCCTGGTCACCGTGGAGCGCCGCATCGACGCCGACCTGCGTCTGGGACGGCACGCGGAGCTGATCGCCGAACTGACCGACCTGACGGTGCGTCACCCGCACCACGAGGGGCTGCACTCGCAGTCCATGCTGGCCCTGTACCGCTCGGGACGGCAGGCCTCCGCCCTCGCCGCCTACCGCAGACTGCAGCGCGCCCTGGTCGAGGAGCTCGGCGTGGAGCCGTCCCCGCAACTGCAGCGCATGCACCAGGCCATGCTCGCCGTCGACCCGATGCTGGACGTCCTCGCGGGCCCGCGCAACAGCTCGACGTTCGACCTGTTCGCGGCCTGAGCACGCCCCCTCCCCGCCGCGAACCCACCGAACCCCCGGCCCGTCCCGGCCGGGGGTTCGGCGTGTCATGGCCCGGCGTGTCACGGCCAGTCGTCGTCGGACACCGTGTACCGCCGCGCGCCGCGGGAGGTGCCACCGCCCCGGAGCACGTCGCGGTGCACAGGAATCGAGTACGTCATGGGCGACCCCCGGAAGACTGGACGAGGCACGGACGCATACGCCGGCCAACGGTCCTCGAGATCCTGCCCTGATCCGCTGGACATCCGCTCGACCTCCGCTGGAGAAACACGTGAACGCGGCCCGAGGGCCGGGGCACGGAATTGGCAAACGTTTGCCCGGGTGTTGCCCGCCGCTCTAGGCTCGACGCGGTCACAGCCCGCCGCTGTGCCCGTGTTCCCGGAGGGAAGCCGCTTATGCTCCGACAGCCCGCGTTCGGCCGGCGTTTGAGGAAGATGCGCCAAGCGCAGGGACTCTCCCAGACCGCCCTGGCCGGCGACGGCATGTCCACCGGCTACCTCTCCCGCCTGGAGTCGGGCGCCCGCCAGCCCACCGCACGGGCCGTCGCCCACCTCGCCGCCCGGCTCGGCGTGCAGCCCGAGGACTTCGAGGAGCCCGCCGGCGGCTCCCTCGCCAACGCGCTCACGCTCGCCGCCTCCTCCGGCGCCGACGACGCCATGGACACCCTCCGCGACGCCCTCGCCGCCGAGGCGCACGAATCACCGGTGCTGCGCTGGCAGACCCTGTGGCAACTCGCCCAGCACCGCAGGCTCCAGGGCGACCACGCCGCGGAGCGGGCGTACCTGGACGACCTGGTCCGCCTCGGCGACGAGGTCGACCTCCCCGCCCTGCGCGTGCGCGGCCTGAACCGGCTCGCGCGCTGCCTGCGCACGCTCGGCGAGATCCCCGCGGCCCTCGACGCCGCGGGCACCGCCCACCGCCTCGCCCGGGAGAACGCCCTCGGCGTGGAGGACCGGGCCGGGGTGCTCCTCGCGCTCGTGTCGGTCGAGGCGGAGGCGGGCCGCCTGCCGGACGCCCGCGCGCACGCCGACGAACTCACCGCCCTCGTCGAGGGCCGCACGGACACCCTGTGGGCGGAGGCCGTCTGGACCGCGGCCTCCGTGCGCATCCGCCAGGGCGACCACCAGGGCGCACAGGACCACCTGGAACAGGCCCTCGACCGGTTCCCCAGCGGCGAGGACCTCGTGCTGTGGCTGCGGCTGCGGCTCAGCGCGGGACGGCTGTACCTGCTGAAGACACCCGCCGACCCCGAGGCCGCCGAACGCTGCGCCGCCGCCGCCGGACAGGCCCTCGCCTTCGTCGGCACCGACGGACTGCGCCAGCAGCTGACCGCCCTCAAGGCGGACATCGCCTTCCGCACCGAACGGTACGACGAGGCCCGCGCCCTGCTCACCGAGCTGGAGGGCAAGCCCCTGCGCATGACCTACGTCGACCAGGTCAGGCTCGACGTCCTGCGTCACCAACTCCGCCTGGCAGCGGGCGACATGACCGGCGTGGACGGACTGCGCACGCTGGCCGAGCAGGCCCAGGCCGACGCGATGATCGACCTCGCCGCCGAGATATGGCGCATCCTCGCCAAGACGCTCTCCGGGCTCCAGCACGGTTCGACCTCCTCTGCAGCGCCGACGGCCACGCTGAACGGCCGAGCAGCATCCACGTAGACGGAGGGACCTCCATGAAGCACTCCCGTACGGCGCGTACGACCGCGGGCGTCGCCGCGGCCGCCGCGCTCGCCGCCGGCCTCGTCCTCGCGGGCGGGGAGACGGCCACCGCCGCGCCGCTGTGCATCTCCTCCCCGGCGCAGCTGGAGCAGAGCCTTCAGCAGGCCGTCGCCCTTGAGCGGTCCACGGAGCCGGGTGAGCTGGCGCCCCTGACCAACGGCCGGATGTGATGACCGGCACCGAGGTGGGCGCGGGCCCCGCGTGGTGTCCGAGCGGCGTCGCCGACGCGCCGGAGTCCGTGCTCCTCGGAGTGCGCTCGGGACCGGACGGACAGGTGGCCTACCTGGCCGAACCCGTGCCGGCCGCCACCGCGCTCGGCATGGTGCCGCCGGACATCGAGCCCCGCCGGATCCTCCGGTTCGCCTCGCACTGCGTCGCCTCGTGCGCCAACCGGCGCGGCGACGACTGCACCCTGATCGAGCGGGTCGTCGAGGGGTTCCCCGAGCAGGAGGTCCACAGCCTTCCCCGGTGCCATCTGCGGGCGGACTGCAAGTGGTGGGGCCAGGAGGGTCTCGCGGCCTGCCGCCGCTGCCCCGCCGTGGCCACGCGTTTCCGCACCGACGACGAGCGGGCCGCCCTGGTCGCCGACCCGGCCGCCACCGCGGACGAGGTCGACGCCCACTTCGCCCACAGCGGCTGAGAGCCCGCCCCCGACCGCCGCCGCGCCGTGACCGTCCCGGGTCCGCCATGGACAGGGACGGTCACGGCGCCGCCGGTTCCGGTACGGGCTCCTGGTCCGCGGTCCGGCCGGCGGAGCGGCCCGACGTCAGGGTCCGCACCTGGCGGCTGCAGAGCGCCGCCGCCGTCACGCCCACCACCAGGGCGGCGCCCGCGAGGAGCGTGGCCCGCACCCCGAAATGGGAGGCGACCGGGCCCGCGGCCATCTCGCCGAGCGGCAGCGCGACGAACGAGCCGAGCGCGTCGTAGGAGTAGACGCGCGCCAGCCGGTCCGCCGGGATGTTCTCCTGCAACGACACGTCCCAGGCCACCCCGAACTGCTCAAGTGCCGCGCCGTTCGCGAACATCGCGACGCTGAGCAGCAGCGCCCCGGGCGCCTCCGCGAGCACCACGAGCGGCAGCGACTCGACCGCCACCAGCGCGACCCCGACGAGCAGGGCGTGCCGTATCCGGGACCGGGCCGCCAGCACGCCGCCGGCCACCGCGCCCAGCATCTGGGCGGCGAGGACCGCGCCCCACACCCCGCGCCCGAACGTGTCGTCGGCGACCACCGGGCCGAGCACCTGGATGCCGCCCGCGACCACCGCGTTGACGACCATGAACTGCACGACCACGATCCACACCCAGCGGCGCGCGGTGAACTCCCGCCAGCCCTCCGCCAGTTCGCGCAGTGGCCGGACCCGCTCGGCGGGCGCGGTGGGCCGCTCGTCGGCGACCTTCACCCCGGTGAAGAAGGCCGCGGCCCCGAGGAACGCCACCGCGTTGCCGAGCAGCCCCCAGCCGGGGCCGAAGACGGCGGCGACGATGCCCGCGAGCGACGACCCGGCGATCGCGCCGATGTTGGTGGCCATGCGCATCACCGCGTTGGCCGGGCGGAGCACTCCGGGCGGCACGGTCTGCGGCGTGAGCGAGGCGGAGGCGGGCAGCGACAGCGCCGCGAGCGCGCCGTTCAGGACGCTGAGCACCACGAGCAGGGAGATGGACGTCGCGTCGAGCAGCACGCTCACCGCGATGGCCGCCTGCACACCCGCCGCGCCCAGCGCCGAGCCCTGCAGCACGAGGGTGCGCCGCACGCGGTCCGCCACCACTCCGCCGACGAGCAGCAGCGCCACGTTGGCCAGCGACCGCGCCCCGACGACGATGCCGAGGTCGGTGGCCCGGCCCGTGGTGTCGAGGACGGCGAAGGCCAGGGCGACCGGTGCCATCGCGTTGGCGAAGTACACCAGCATGCGGCCCGCCGCCAGGTTGCGGAACGAGCGGTGCCGCAGGGGGGCCCAGGAGCCCGTGGTGTCCGTGGTGCCGTTCATGTGCGCGCGAGCTCCGTTCCGGCCGCCGGGGCCGTCGCCTGTGCACCGGCCGCCGGGGCGACGGCGAAGTGCACCCGTGAGACCGAGATGCCCAGGTCCTGGACCGCGTAGGGGCAGAAGTAGTAGGCCTGCGGGGTCGCGTCGGGGGAGACCGCGAGGGTGAACGTGGTCCGTACCCGCTCGCCGGGCGCGCTCGCCGCGACCCGGCGCAGCACCGGGCCCGCCTTCGCGTCCAGGTAGACCGGCAGCACGACGCCGAGGTTGATCGTCCCGGCCCGCCGCGCCACGGTCTCCACGGTGACGTCGAGGACCTCGCCCGCGACGACGGTGTCGGCGGTGTCCACCTCCAGCAGGTGCGCCCCGTCGTGGGAGTTGGCGACGTCGCCGCAGCGGGCGCACACCACCTGCACCGTGTCCGTGATCGCGGGCACCCGGCCGCGCCTGCGGTAGGCCCGCAGCGGACGCCCGCAGGCGCAGGGCGCGTCCAGGTCGTACGGGGCGCCGGCGACGCTGCGTTCGCCGAAGTAGGTGGGGAAGCGCAGGACCGGGTCGTCGTGGTGCTTGGCGAAGCGGTGGGCGAGCGCCAGGTCGAGGGAGGTGGTCTCCCGGGCGATCGCCGCCGCGGACTCGGCCGCCTCGGGCGCGGCGAGCGCCACGGTGCGCACCACGTCGTGCAGCAGCGTGTCCGCGAGGGAGCGCAGCCGGGGCCGCAGCGGATGGTCGGCTTCGAGCAGTCCGCTGTCGAGGAGCCCGGTGAGGCGGGCGCCGAGCGTGTGCACGTCGGGGCCGTCGCCGGGGCTCTGCTCCCCGGTGGGCGGGTGTGCGGCGGGCGCGCCCGAGGACTCCAGGCCGACCTGGGTGAACGCCGGGTACGGATTGATGTCGCGCAGCGCCGCGTTGACGGCCGACGCCGTGTTGCCCGCGCCGCGCGCGCCGTCCAGCCACACCAGATTCTCCGGGCGCTGCCCGTCGCAGGCCGTGAGGGTGGCGAGGACGGTCTGGGCCGGCCCGTCCAGGGCGTTGAGGAGGATCAGGTACTTGGGGTCGTACATGGCGTGCCCGGCCGTCGCCCCGCTGAAGCAGTTGGCGAGCACCAGCTCGGCGGCCCGGATCGAGCGGGCGGGGATCAGCTTGTCCATGGGCTTGGTGCAGCCCAGGCCGTAGGCGCACTTGGGTCCTGGCGCCCCGGCGGCGGCCGCGACCGGGCTCGCGCCGCACAGCGTGAACTGGCCCAGGTTCAGCTGGTCGTCCTTGCCGTTGCCGTGGAAGAGGACGCGGCGCCACACCCGGTTCAGGGCCAGGTCCTTCACGTCCAGGCGCCGCACGTCCTCGGCGCCCAGCCACACGTCCGCGCCCGCCGCGGGGGCGGCCGTGTCCAGCTCGGAGACGACACCGACCTCGGCGTCCGCCGTCACCTGCGCGTACTGCTTGGCCACCACCCAGCTCAGGCTGTGCACGTCACGGCCCGTCAGCTGGAACACCGCACGGCCCGTGGTGTGCGCGGCGTCGAGCAGGGGCTGGATCTCGTCGCCGCGCAGCCGCGCGTACGTCCCGAGGAGCAGCACCGAACCCTCGCCGGGCAGCTCCCGCGCGTCCCGTACCCAGGTGCGGGCCAGCGGCCGGGCGAGTGCGAGGAGCGCCTCGGGCAGCGCCGGGTCCAGGATCAGGCCGGTGTCGGCCGGGGCGGGGGAGCGGCGGCCGGTGTAGACCTGCTCGGCCAGCGCCATGCCGTCGAGGAGGTCGGCGCGGTCCCCGGTCCACACCGGCAGCGGTCCGCCCCGCTCGTACGCCCGCACGGCCTCGGTATAGGCGTCGAGTGCGGTGTGCGCGGTGAAGACGCTCATGACGCGGACCCCTCGCCCGCCTCGTCGGCCACGGTCAGCTCGAAGTGGCGCAGCACCGCGTGCATCCGCTTCTCCACCTCGGCGGCGGTGGCGCCCTCCACGTGGACGTAGCCGGTGGAGGCGTGCGAGGCGCGCGGCGGGTCGAGGACGTCGCCGACGGCGGCCGTCAGGTGCGCGCCGATGACGCCCGGCAGCCGCAGCAGCTCCTTCTCGGTGCTGATGTGCGTCACGCGGCCCGGCCGGGTGGGAAGCAGCAGGTCGCCGACGGCCCGGTCGCGGGTGTAGCGCGGGTGCGGCACCCGGTCCAGGTAGGTGTCGAGGATGGTGTGCAGGAAGTCGAAGCCGTAGGCGAGGCCGTGGTTCATCGGCACCTCGCAGCCGCTGAGCCGCGCCGCGACCTCGCTCATCACGAACGAGCCGTCCTCCTTGAGGAAGAACTCGCCGTGCAGATAGCCGTGCGGGATGGCGAGCCCGTCGGTGAGCCGCTGCGCCAGCTCCCGCGCGTCGACGGGGATCTCCTCGCTCGGCGCGTACGTGATGTTGGCGTTGATCTTGCCGTCGAGGACCTCCAGGATCGGCACCGGGTTCTTCGACAGGTACGCGTCCAGGACCACACCGCGCGCGATCACCGCGCAGAGCTGGAACTCCTGCCCCTTGATGTACTCCTCCGCCATCCAGTCCAGGGCCGGGTCGAGGTCGGGTACGGCGTCCAGGTCGGCCGGGGTGTCGAGGCGGTAGGTGCCGATGCAGGAGTCGGCGTCGACGGGCTTGAGGATCACCGGCCAGCCGGACGCCTCGCCGAAGTCGGCCACGTCCTGCTTGGTGGCGACCGGGCGGTAGCGGGCGTGCGGGATGCCGAGTTCGGCGTAGCGGTCCTTCATCGTCGTCTTGTCGCGGACCCAGCCGACCTGCTCCTGGCTCAGGTGCGGCAGGTCCACGAGCTCCGCGAAGCGCTGGGCGTCGGCCTGCAGCGCCTCGTTGGGGTTGCAGAAGAAGCGGGGCCGCGGCAGCCCCGGGGTGCCCTTCACCCAGCGCAGGTAGCGGGCTGCCTCGTCCTCCAGGGGAGCCGAGGTGTTCAGGGTGAACGTCGGCACGTGCGCGGTCCGCTCGACGTACTCGTCGCTCAGCGGCACGGAGTCGAAGCGCAGCAGAACGACGTCGACGTCGTCGCGGCCGAGGACGTGGTCGGTGAAGGTGGCCCGCCGGCTCTCCACGAACAGGACGGTGGGCACCGCGACCGGGGCGACGGGAGCGGCGGGGGCGGGAGCGGGGACGAGGGTGAGGGTGGCGTTCATGGTCGTACTCCAGAGTCCGGTGCGGGCGGGGGCGAGGGCGGGAGCGGGGCGGTCAGCCGATGACGCGGGTGGCGCCGTCCAGGCGCCCGGGGCGGGTGCGGCGCAGATCGCGCACCAGGTTGACCCGCTTGAGCCAGCGGTCCCCGCCGTCGAACCCGGCGCGGAAGGCGCGCCGGCCATGCACCACGTTGCGGTTGTCGACGAAGCAGACGGTGCCGGTGTCCACGACGACGTCGGTGAGGTTCCCGTCGAGGTGGGCGACGACGTGGGCCAGCGCCTCCGCGGCCTCGGCGTCGCCGTCCTGGGCGCGGAAGAAGTCCCGGTCGATGCGGAGCACCGGCAGGTCGGCGTGGCCTTCGAGGATCGGCACCGGGACGGGCACGAAGGCGCCGTCGGCGAACTCGTGCGCGGAGTCGGGCAGGGCGATGAAGCGGGGCTCGGAGAGGACCCGGCGGACGCGCTCGGGCAGCCGCCACGGGTCGACGTGGGCGAGGGTCGTGGCGATCCCGGCCGTGTTGCGCAGCGCGAGCAGGCCCACCCAGTCGGCGCGGTAGGGGGAGAAGGCATCCTCGGTGTGCCAGGCCAGTTCCAGGGCGCTGGACGCGGAGATCAGGCTGTTCTCGTACCCCTTGCTCGGCAGGATGTCGGTGACGAGGCGGCCCGCCTGCTGGGTGGCCCAGCCGGTGACGTCGCCGAGGAGCGCCGCGTACAGCACCAGCAGGCAGCCGTAGACCTGGCTCGCCTCCGTGTCCGCCTCGCTCCAGTGGCGCGGGGTCGCGCCGAGCGCCTCCTGGTCGACGAGGTTGCCGCGGATGAGGGTGGCGTGCGTGGCCTCGTCGCGCCGCGCGCTGTTCAGGTGGCGGCGTACCGCGAGCGGCAGTTCGTGGGCGAGGACCGGTGCCTCGTCGAGGAAGCGCGGGTCGTCGGCCGCCTTGTACGTCCGCAGGCAGGCCGCCGCCAGGGCGTGCGCGGCGCGGGCCTCGCGCGGCGTCAGGTCCAGCGCGTGGTGGTGCGTCGCGGCGATGGTGTCGTCGGCGATCGGGGCGGGGGCCGGGGCAGTGATCGTCATGGCGTTCTCCGGAAGCAGATCGATGGGGGTGGCGGACGCGGGGGCGGGGGCGGCGGTCACCGGGGCTCACCCGGCCGGCTGCCGAGGTGGTCGAGGCAGAGTTCGTAGAGGTCCTCGGCGTGGGTCTCGTGCCAGCCCTCGGGGGCGGCGACCGCGGCCGGCCACAGGGCGTGGTGGCCCCGGGGGTCGCAGAGGACGACGAAGGTGGCGAACTCGTCGGTGTACGGGTCGTCCTCGGCGGGCCCGTCCAGGACGCTCAGGCTGCCGTCGGCCTCGATGCGGGCGGCCTGGCCGGTGCGCCACATGCGGGCCGTCGTGCCGGGCGCCGCGAACGGGTCGGGCAGGAACCGCTCCCCGGTCGTCGTGGGCGTCCCGGCGTACCCCTGGGCCACGCCCGCGCCCGCGATGTAGAGGGCGCCCGTCTCGCCGGGGCCGACCGGGCGCAGCGCGGCGTCCAGGATGTGGGCGCGGTAGCCGGGGGCGGGCCGGGCGGGTCCGTGCCCGGTCTGCTCGACGACCAGGCGGCCTTCCACCCAGCCGCCGCTGACGGCGAGTTCGGTGCCTTCGGCGCGGGCCAGGGCGAGGAGCGCGCACAGCGTCTCGTCGGCGCCGCCGAGGACGGTGCGGGCGCCCGTCGCGCGCAGCCAGCCGAGCACCTCGTGCGGCACGGACGACCGGGTCAGCGAAGCCTCCGGCAGGTGCACCCGGGCGCCCGAGGCGAGGGCGCCGAGCAGACCGAGCGCGGCGTCCCCGTCCGGGTAGCCGTGCACCAGCCAGGCGGCCTCCGCCGGGCGGGCGAGGGTCGCGGCGGCGACGGCGGCGGAGCCGACCACGACCGTGCCGTCGTCGGTGGGCACCAGCAGCAGCGGGTCGTCGGAGGTCGCGGGGCGCAGCCGGTCGGCGTCGGTGAACGGCCAGTTCCCGGCCGCCGTCGGCTCGGCGGCCTCGTCGCGCACCAGGCGCGCCGCGCCCGGCACCTCCGCGAGCAGCAGGTCGGCGGGCCCGTCGAGGAGCAGCACCACGGGCCGCAGCCCGGCGGGGAGTTCGGGGACCGGGTGCGAGGGGTGCACCGGCAGCAGCGCCGCTCCCGTCCTGGCGACGGCGAGGGCGGCCACCGCGAAGGCGGCCGGGGAGGACAGGGCGGTGAGGACCGAGGTGCCGGGGCCCGCCCGGTGTTCGAGCAGCGCGTGCGCCAACAGGTCGGCGCGGGCGCCCAGTTCGCCGTACGTGAGCCCGGCCATGACCTGCGCCCCGGGGGCGTGGGCCACCTGGGCGGCGATCAGCGCGGCGGCGTCGCCCGGGGGCAGTGCGGTGCCCGCGCCCGCCCAGGCCCCGTCCGCGTCGGAGTGGCCGGGCGCCGGACGCAGCTTGCCGAGGGCGAGCGCCGGGTCGGCGAGCGCGGCCGCGAGGACGGCGACGAAGCGGTCGGTGAGGGCGGCGGCGGTGGCCTCGTCGACCGACGCGGCCAGGTAGGCGGTGGTGAGGCGGATCCCGGCGCTGCCGCCCGCCGCGGTCTGCCGCTCGGTCAGGGTCAGACCCAGGTCGGCGCCGGGCAGCACCGGGCGCCGCGGCTCGGGGCGCACGGCGAGGCCGGCCGCCTCGAAGCGCGCATCCGTCTCCTGGAGGACCGCGAGGGCGACACCGCCCGGCAGGGCGAGCGGGCTCGCGGCGTCGCGGTAGGCGGCGAGGTCCGTCTCGCGCACCAGGCGCAGCAGTTCGGCGAAGCTCGTGTCCGCCCGCGCGTCGACGGTGAGGGCGAGAGTGCGTCCGTAGGGGCCGACCGCGTCGCGCAGGGCCTCGCTGTCGCGGGCCGGGACCGGGGCGGCGACGGTGATCCCGCCGCGCGGGCCCGCGCCGAGCTGGGTCAGCAGGGCGACGAGCGCCGCGTGCGCCACCATGAACGCGGTGGCTCCGTGCTCGGCGGCGAACGCCGTGAGCCGGGTGTGCAGGTCCGCGTCGAGTTCGGTCTCCAGCGTCGCGTGCCCGGGGTCCGCCGACGCGGCCGTGGGAGCGTCCGGCAGGGCGGTGGGCGCGAGGTCGCCGTGGTGCGCGCGGGGCGCCGACGCGCGGGCGGCGGGGGAGCGGTGCGGGGTGTCGCCGGTGGCGCGGGCACCGTAGGCGCGGGCGAGTTCGGCCGCGAGGGGCAGGTGCGACCACAGGTCGACCGCGTCGGCGGGCAGGGACAGTTCGAGCAGGTGCTCGTCGGCGGACAGGGCGTGCAGACGGGTCCCGGCCGCGCCGATCCGCGAGTGGCGCAGCGCCTCGTGCCGGTTGCCCAGGTCGGCGAGGGCCGCGTCCAGGGCCCGCTCGTTCAGCGCCCCGTGCAGCCGCAGCGCCAGGGTGACGGCGCCCTCCGCGCCGCCGGGGCCGGTGAACGCGGCGGGGACGTCGCCGAGCAGCGCGGCGAACGCGGCCGGGGTCGGCGCCTCGTACACCGCCCTGCTGCCCGGGTCGGCGCCCAGCACCGTACGGGCCTTGGAGAGCAGGCGGGCCGCGGCGAGCGAGTGCCCGCCGATCCGGAAGAAGTCGGAGTCGGCGTGGACCTGGCCGCGCTCCACACCGAGCACCTCGGCGAACAGGTCGCGCACGATCTCCTGGAGCGGGGTGCCCGGCAGGGAGCCGGTCCGCTCGGTGGTGAACGACGGTGCGGGCAGCGCCTTGCGGTCGACCTTGCCGTTGGCGTTCAGCGGCAGCGCGTCGAGGAGCAGCAGGGCCGACGGGATCATGTAGTCCGGCAGCCGCTCCTGGAGGTGGGCGTTGAGGGCGACGTCGAGGCCGACGGTGCGGTCGAAGGCGTTCGGCGTGTTCGCGCAGTCCTGGGCGGCGACCACCGGAGGCGTGTGCACACCGGTCAGCGCGCCGGCCGGCACCCGGTCCGGGTCGACGAAGACGATGTCGAGCAGCGTGGCGTCCTCCCCCGACCAGGTCGGCAGCGCCAGGTAGCCCAGGCGTTCACCGGCCGCGCACAGCTCCTCGGGATCCGGCGCGACGGCGGGCAGGTCCGCCGCCGCCGCCAGCTCCGCGAGCGCCGTCGCCTCCTCGTGCACCCGGAGGTTGGGCACGGCGGCGAGGCGCAGCGTCGCGGGCCGCCCGGCCTCCAGGCGGTCGGTGACCTGCGCCGCCGAGGCGATGTCCCGGCCCCAGCGCAGGACGGGCGCCGTCGCGAGGTCGGCGACCGGCGCGGCGGTCGAGAGCACGGCCTCGTAGCGGTAGCGGGACAGTTCGTTGTGGTGCACGCCCCGCTTGACGCGTACGTCGACGGCGCGCACCGCCGGCAGTTCGCGGGCCAGCGCGTCGAACAGGGCCGGGGCGAGGAGGAGTTCGGTCTCCAGCTCCACCCGCTCGTCGACGGAGCGAAGCAGGGCGTCCCGGGTCTTGTCGGCGCCGCCGGGGGAGGCCAGCTCCACACCGGTCTGGAAGGTGCGGGCGAGGTCGAGGTTGCGCAGATCGCCGAGGAGCAGCGCGCCGCCCGGTGCGAGCAGCGGCAGGACGCCCTCGATCACGGTCCGCAGGTAGTCCAGGCCGGGGAAGTACTGGATCACCGAGTTGATGACGACCGTGTCGAAGTGGCCGGTGGGCAGGCCGCTGGTGTCCTCGGCGCCGCGGCGGTTGAGCCGGACTTTCGCGGCCAGCTCGGGGTCGGCCTGCGTCTGGGCGGTGAGCGCCGAGATGACCCGCTCGGAGAAGTCGGTGCCCCAGTACTCCTCGCACTCCGGGTCCCTGGCCAGGTGGCCCATGAGCAGGCCGGTGCCGACACCGATCTCCAGGACGCGGCGGCGGGGCAGCTCCCTGATGCGCTCCAGGGTGGCGCCCTGCCACTCCCGCATCTGCTCCAGGGGGATCGGGCGCGCGTCGTAGCTGCTGTTCCAGCCGGCGAAGTCGGTGCCGAGCTCGGCGGATCCGGCGTCGTCGTACAGCGTCTCGTAGATCTCCTTCCACTCGGTGACCTGGGCCTCGGGCTCGGCGGCGGCAGCGGCCGGTGCGGCGGGCACCACATGGGCGACCAGGCGCTTGTCGCCGTCCGGCGTCTCGTGCAGCGACACGGCCGCCGCGGAGACCCCCGGGTGGGCGGTCAACTGGGCCTCGATCTCGCCGAGTTCGATCCGGAAGCCGCGCAGCTTGATCTGGTTGTCGACGCGGCCCACGAACTCCAGGGCGCCGTCCGTGCGCAGCAGCACCACGTCGCCGGTGCGGTAGAGCGTGGCGCCGCTGCCGGTGAAGGTGTCCTCGACGAAGCGCTGCGCGGTCAGCTCGGGGCGGTCGAGGTAGCCGGTGGCCAGGCCGGGGCCGCCGAGCAGCAGCTCACCGGTGGCACCGGGCGCGGCCTGGGTCCCGTCGGGGGAGACGACGACGGCGACGGTGGCGCCGAGGGCCCGGCCGATCGGGATGGTCCGCGCGTCCTCGGCGGGCTCCTCGACCTCGTGCCAGGTGGCGAACGTGGTCGTCTCGGTGGGCCCGTACACGTGCAGCAGCCGCTCGGGCGCGCCCGCCGCGAACACCGCGCGCACCCGGCGCGGGTCGCAGGCCTCGCCGCCGAAGAGGACGGTGCGCAGCGGGGCGAAGGCCGCCGGGCGCTCCCGGGCGATGAGGTTGAACAGGGCCGTGGTCAGGAAGATCGTGGTGATGCCGTGGGCGGTGACCGCCTCCTGGAAGCGGCCCGGGTCGACGACGGACTCCTTGGCGAGACCCACCAGACGGGCACCGGCGGCGAGCGTCGTCCAGATCTCGAACGTCACGGCGTCGAAGGCGGGGTTGGCGGCCTGGGCGACGACGTCCGTCGGGTCCAGCCGCAGGTAGTCGTAGCTCCGGACGAAGTCGACGACGGCGCGGTGCGGGACGACGACGCCCTTGGGGGTGCCGGTCGTTCCCGAGGTGTAGCAGACGTAGGCGGCGTCGTCCGGGCCCGCGACCCGCTCCGGCAGGTCGGCGGGGCGGGCGGCGATCGCGTCGGCCTCGGCGTCGAGGTCGACGACCACCGTGTCCAGGCCCCGGTACTCCTCGGGGGCCGCGCCCTGCGTCAGCACGGCCCGCGCGGTGCTGTCCCGCACGATCAGGCGGCGGCGCTCCGCGGGGTTGGCCGGGTCGACCGGGACGTAGGCCGCGCCGGTCCGTACGACGGCGAGGAACGCGGTCACCATGGCGGGGCCCGGGGCGATCGAGGTGACCACCCGGTCCCCGCGGCCCACGCCCCTGGCCCGCAGGTGCGCGGCCAGGCGGTTGGCGGCCAGGCTCAGTTCGGCGTACGTGAGGGACGCGTCGCCGGCGACACCCGGGTAGGTGACCGCGGTCGCGTCGGGCCGCAGGTGGACGTGCTGCTCGACGAGGTCGGAGACCGACAGGACCGACATCACTTGGCTCCTAACGACGGGCGCTCTGGGCTTGGCAATTTCTTGCCAGAATGGTGGCAACACAGCTTGGAGGCCGGGTCTCGGAGTGCTTGAGCGATGGTGGAGTGGCTGGTCATGGGGGCGGCGGGGGGTTGGCCGGGCGCGGGGGGCTTGCCCGGGGGGGGGGGCGAGGTGGGTGGCGGGGTCGCCGGGCGCGGGCACGGGTGACGGGCTAGGCGCTTGCCAGGGGCCGGGGGCCGGGGGCCAGGGGCCGGGGGCCGGGGGCCGGGGGCCCGGGGGCCCGGGGGCCGGATGCCGGATGTCGGGGGCCAGCTGCCGGGGGCCGGGGCCGGATGCCGGGGGCCAGCTGCCGAGGCCGGTGTCCGGGTGGGCGGGGCTGAGCGCCGTAGCGGCTCCGGGCGGCGATGTGCCGGCGGGGTTGTCGCCGGGCGGGGCGTTCTGACGGGGTTGTCGCCGGGCGGGGCGCCCTGACGGGGTTGTCGCCGGGCGGGGGCGACCTGGCGGGGCCGACGGGGGCAAGTCGGGCGACTGCCCGGCGGCCCGACGACCCGACGACCCGACGGCCCGGCGGCCCGGCGGTTCAGCGCCCCAGTGCCCCAGCGACCCGGCGGGGCAGCGGCCCGACGCCCCAGCGCCTCAGCGGCCCGGCGGGGCAGCGGCCCGGCGGGGCAGCGGCCCGGCGGCCCGACGCCCCGGCGCCCCGGCGCCTCAGCGGCCTGGCGGCCCGGCGGCGCAGCGGCCCGGCGGTTTAGCATCCCAGTGCCCCAGCGGCCCAGCGACCCGGCGGGGCAGTGGCCCGACGCCCCAGCGCCCCAGCGCCTCAGCGGCCCGGCGGCGCAGCGGTCCAGCAGCCCGACGCCCCAGCGCCCAACGCCCAGCGGGCCAGCGCTCCCAGAGACGCAGCGTCCCAGCGGCCGGGGCAACCGGTCGGTCGCCGTTCCGAGGTGACGGGGGACTGCCGCTCAACAGGGGCGTTCGGCGGCGCGGTCCGCGCTGCGGGGCGGTCGTCGCCCGGCGAACAGCCGAAACCCCCGCGGCGGCCTACGGCCGGCGGGGGTTCTCGATGGCGCGCGCCCGTCGTGAACGGGCGGGTGGATCAGACAGTGGCGGTGGCGGGGGCGATCGGCCAGTCGTCGCCGGGGACCGAGGCGGGGGCGATGGGCCAGTCGTCGCCGGGGGCAACGGCGGGGGCCACCGGCCAGTCGTCGCCCGGGATCGAGGCCGGGGCGACGGGCCAGTCATCCCCCGGGACCGAGGCGGGAGCGATCGGCCAGTCGTCGCCGGGGGCAACGGCGGGGGCCACCGGCCAGTCGTCACCCGGGATCGAGGCCGGGGCGACGGGCCAGTCATCCCCCGGGACCGAGGCGGGGGCGACGGGCCAGTCATCCCCCGGGACCGACGCGGGGGCGACGGGCCAGTCATCCCCCGGGACCGACGCCGGGGCCACCGGCCAGTCGTCGCCCGGGATCGACGTGAGCGTCGTGGGGGCGCTGAGCGCCGACGCTGTCGTGGCGCTGATTCCGACGCCGGTGAAGGCGGTCGCGGCGACGGCGGCGGCGGTGACGGCGATCCGGGCGATGCGGTTCATGGCTGACTCCTCGGTGACAACTCTGCGGTTCCCGTTTGGCAACCTTCTGCCAAGAAGATTGGCAAGGAGTTCTCGGGAATCACTCGCAAATCGGTCAAATATGACCGGAGTTGGGCACCAGGGATGCTTCACGTACAGGTGAGACAGGGCCAAAAGCGCTGGTGAGGGCCGCCTGGCCAGCACAGCGACAACTCGGCGGCGGCTCCGGAAACGCCTTGGCAAAGCTGGGCAACCACTGGAGAACGGATCCGGCCCGAACCGGGGAGCCGGCGACGTCGAGCCGGATTGTCCGTTTCGACCGTTCCACTAGAGCGTCACCGGAGAGCATGTTGCCAACAGTCAAAGGGAGTTGGCAACGTAGTGCCAACTCACTGGCAAACAATTGCCTCATGGAACGGGGGGAGGCCCCGGACATGACTGCGACGGCCCACGGCGATCCCAGGGTCCACCTGGACGCGGCCGGACAGGGCCTCATGCCCACCGCCGCTCGCGCTGCCCTCATCGAGTGGACACGTCACGAAGACCGCTACGGTCCCTACGAGTTGGAGGAGTACCTGGACGACGTCGTGCACGACGAGCTCCGCGCGCGCCTGACCGCCCTCCTGCGGGCACCGGCCGACGACACCGTGCTGTTCACCGGCTCGGCCGACGCCTTCGCCACCGTGGTGTCGCGCCTGCCGCTCGGCCCGCACGACCGGATCTGGACGACCCCCTACGAGGGTGTCGCCAACCTGACCGCCCTGCACGCGGCACGCGACCGCACCCGGTGCGGTCTCGACGTCGTTCCGCTGCGCCCCGACGGCGACCTCGACCTGGAGTGGATGGCCGCGCACATCGACGACGACGTCGCGTTCGTCTCGGTGACGCAGGTGCCTGCGGGATGCGGCATCGTCAACCCCGTCGAGGCGATCGGCCGCATCCTCGCGCCCCACCGCTGCCTGTACGCCGTCGACGCCTCCTACGCCGTGGGGCAGTTGCCGGTCGACGTGGGGCGCACCGGATGCGATCTGCTGACCGGCGACGGCTGGCGGTTCCTGCGGGGGCCGCGGTTCATCGGGTTCGCCCACGTCTCCCGCAGACTGCGCGAGGCGCTCGTACCGCCCGGCATCGTGCCGCTGGTGCCCCCGCACGGAGCGGCCGTCGTCGCGCTGAGCGCGGCCCTCGCCGCACACCGGGACGAGGCGCCGGACGAGGCGCTGGCGGCCGCGCTGCGCACCGCCGTGGAGGAGGCACCGGGCACCGAACTGATCGTCCCGGGGCGCCTGCAGTCCGGCATCCTCGCCTTCCGGCACGAGCGGATGCCCGCGGCGCACATCCGGCGCCGCCTCGCGGCCCGCGGGGTCGACGTGCGCAAGACGGTCGCCGGGGAGTCCCCCCTGTTCCGGCCCGGCCCCGGGTTCAGCACCGCCGTGCGCGCCTCCGTCCACCGGGACAGCTCACCGAAGGACATCGAGCGCTTCGGCGCGGCGCTGCACGAGATCCTGGCGCAGGAGGTGCCGCACCCGCGCACCCGTACGCACCACGACGCGGCGCCCGTCCGTCCCGTCCAACCCGTCGGGACCTTCCCGCCCGTCGGGACCTTCCCGCCCGTCCGGCCCGTCCAACCCGTCGGGACCTTCCCGCCCGTCCGGCCCGTCGAGCCCGTCGAGCCCGTCCAGCCCGTCCGTCCCGCCCTGACGCTGGTCGGAGGTGCGTAACGGCCCGGGGCGCCTAGAAACCGTACGCGCGGTTTGTTATTGTTCCAGGCGTGGGTCCGTACGCCGACCTGCCGCGACGTGAGAAGCGGCGACCCGCCTCGGAGAGAGCGCAGCGAGCGGCGGAGCGCGGCGGTGCCGGGCAGGCGACCTGCCGGGACCGCCCCGCAGCCAGGAGGAGCATGATGGTCAAGCAGGAGCGGGCGGTCCGGACGCGGCAATTGCTGGTCCGCGCCGCGGCCGAGGTCTTCGCGCGGGACGGGTTCGCGCTCGCCTCGCTCACCACGATCAGCCGGTCCGCCGGGGTGAGCACCGGCGCCCTGCACTTCCACTTCCCCAGCAAGCGGGCGCTGGCGGACGCCGTCCTCGACGAGGCGGCCGCGGCGATGGACCGGGCGACCCGCAGGGCCGACGAGATCGCCGACCCGTTGAGAGCCCTGGTCGAGGGGGTGCACGGCCTGCTGGGCGGGATCGCGGACAATGTCGTCATGCGCGCCGGCTTCGGGCTCTCCGGTGATCCGGCGCGCGCCCGGGGCGAGGTGGATCTGCGACAGCGGTGGCAGCGGTGGATCGAGCGCACGCTGCAGCGCGCCGAGCGTGAGGGGCGCCTCCCCGAGGGCATGTCCTGCGCGCAGATCGCGCCGATCGTCACCGCGGTGACCGTGGGCTTCGAGGTTCTCGGCTGCCGGGACCCGGCCTGGCTCACGCGCCGGAAGATCGACCGTTTCTGGGAGCTGCTGCTGCCCCGGCTGACGAGCGGGGTCCCGACTCGCGGGTGACCTCGGGACCAGGCGCGACCGCAATGCAGCGCGACCGGTCGGTTTCCGCTGCGGGCTGTCTGGGCTGCGCGGCGTACACCGTCACGAACGCGGCGAACTGCCGGCTGCCGCAGGCCGGTTCGAGGGCGGTGAGCGGCACGTGCGTACCGAAGCCGCGCGACAGCGCGCGATGTGTCTCCAGAGCGGCGGCGACCAGCGCGCCGAGGGGGAGAGGCGCCTCACCGCACGAAGGCGCGGGCGACGGCGCGGATGACGGCGCGGATGACGGCGAGGGGGAGGGCGAGGGCGCGGGGTGTGCCATGACAGTTCTCCTCGGTCTCTCGGCCCGGCTCTCAGGCCAGGTCGTCGCGGGTCACCCGGCGGTGTGCGATGCGCCACGTGTCGCCTTCGCGCCTGAGGAGGTCCTCGAGCACGCACACGTGCAGGACTCTGGAGTCCGCGCCGGGCGGCACCGCGTACGCCAGTGCCGAACAGCGCGTCCGCAACGTCGCGTCGGCCTGGGGGCGCACGTCCAGCATGCCGATCCAATGGGCGAGCCGGTCGCCGGCCGACCGTCGCGCCGCCGCCTGCTCGCGCGTCCAGAGGGCGAGTCCGGTGCGGACCGGCATCGGTCCGGGCAGGAACGGCAGCTCCAGGAGCGCGTCGTCCGTGAAGATCTCGGCCCAGGCCCCGGTGTCGTGCGCGTCCAGGATCCGCATCTGCTCCGAGTAGAAGTCCTGCGCCTGCGCGTACAGGGCGGCGAACTCCCCGCCGCCGAGCGTGCGTCGGGCGGCGCTCGCCAACTCGACGGTCATGGTCCGGCCCTCGCTCTCGTCCGTCACCGGAACTGCCAGAAGGAGTCCGTCCGGAGCGCTCCGGGCGACCGGACTGGGTCCGCACAGCATCCGGGACCGGCATCGCGCCCCCGTCCAGTCCTCCTTGAGCGCGCCCGGCCCCGCGCACCGCGACGAGGAGCGATGAGGCCGCGGAGAGAACGCGACGAGAACCGGTCGAGGTTCGCTGGTGCCGGGCGCCCGGCACCCGTACGCCCGGCTATCGTCCGAACGTCGCGGCCGAGGCCGTGGGACATCACCGAAGTGCCTCAGCCAGGGAGTCGCCATGCACAGGGCGGAAGAGCCGGAGCTGCGTCTGTTCGTGTTCCACCACTCCGGTGGATCGCATCTGGCGTACCGGGACTGGCCCGCTCACTTCCCGGCCGGCTGGGAGGTGCGCTGCCCCGACGCGCCGGGCCGCGGGCCGCGCGACGGGAGCCCCGCGCTGTCGAGCACCGACGCCCTGCTCGACCACCACCTGCGCGAGCTGGACGGTGAACTGACCGGCCGTTTCGCGTTCTTCGGGCACAGCATGGGCGGGATGGTCGCCTACGAGCTGACGCGCCGCCTCCTCGACGCGGGCCGGACCCCGCCGGTCTGGCTCGGGGTGTCCGCGCGCGGCACCCTGCACCCGGACGGCGACGCCCACCGCAGGCACCTGCTCTCCGACGACGAGCTGCGCGCGGAGCTGGCGGCGATGGGCGGCACCCCTTCCGTGGTCCTCGACCACCAGGAGCTGTGGGACCTGTTCGCCCCGACCATCCGCGCGGACCTGCGCATCAGTGAGACCTGGCGCACCCCGCCGCTCGCCGCGCCGCTGCCGGTGCCGCTGTCGGTCTTCGGCGGCACCCGCGACAAGGTGGCGCCGCCGCACCGCCTCGACGGCTGGGCGGACGTCTGCGAGCACTTCCTCGGCCGGCACCTCTTCGACGGCGGCCACTTCTACTTCCAGGACCGCCTCGCGGAGGTGGCCGCCCGCATCCAGCGGGACGTGCTCCGGGCGGAGGCGCTCACCGGCTCCGCGGCGGCGGTGCGCTGACCCGGCACACCGCCACCGCCCGGCCTCGTCAGGTCCTATGCCGCGCCGGCGACCTGAGGCTGCAGCCAGCGTTCGTCGGCCGCGGCCGCGGGGGTCTCGTCCGGGTCCGGCAGGATCACGGTGCCGACCCCGTCGTCCGTGAACATCTCCAGGAGTACGGAGTGCGGGACCCGCCCGTCGATCACCCGGGCCGCGCCCACCCCGCCGCGCACGGCGTTCAGGCAGCCGGTCATCTTGGGGACCATGCCGTCGTGCAGCTCGGGCAGCAGCTTCTCCAGCTCCTTTGCGGTCAGCCGCGCGATGACCTCCTCGCTGTGGGGCCAGCCCGCGTACAGGCCGGCGACGTCGGTCAGCATGACGAGCCGCTCGGCACGGAGCGCGGTCGCGAGGGCGGCCGCGACGGTGTCGGCGTTGACGTTGTAGACCCGGCCGTCCTCGACGCTGCGGGCCAGCGGGGAGACCACCGGGATCCGCCCGTCCGCGAGGAGGCTGTCCAGGGCGCCGGTGTTGACGGACGTGATGTCACCGACCCGGCCCACGTCCACCGGCTCCCCGTCGATCCACGGCCGGTGCCGCACGGCGAGCACGGTGTCGGCGTCCTCGCCGGTCATGCCGACGGCGAGCGGGCCCGAACGGTTGATCAGGCCCACCAGTTCGCGCTGCACCTGACCGGCCAGGACCATCCGCACCACGTCCATCGCGGCCTCGGTGGTGACCCGCAGGCCGCCCTTGAACTCGCGCTTGAGTCCCCGCCGCGCGAGTTCGGCGTCGATCTGCGGTCCTCCTCCGTGCACCACCACGGGGCGCAGCCCGGCGTAGCGAAGGAAGGCGATGTCGCGGGCGAAGGCGGCCGTGAGGTCCTCGTCGACCATGGCGTGCCCGCCGAGCTTGACGACGACGGTGCGCCCCTGGTGCTGAGCCAGCCACGGTAAAGCGTCGCCGACGGACTGTGCTTTGAACAGGGCCGGGTGTGTGCTGAGGGACATCAGGACCTCGCTCAGAACGAAACGTTCGACTTTGACGTGTGGGGCTTCGGCTGTGCCGCATCATCGCGCTTTTCCGCGGGCGAGCGGAAGGGAATTCCGGCGGTACGTGAAAGGACGGGAAGGGAGGGGAGAGACGGCGATGGACGGCGACAGGAACGGAATTCGCCCTTCGCTCGGCACGCGCTCGGAAAGGAACAGGGAATGGCTTGAGCGGAGTTCGAGCGGAGTTCGAGCTGCGTGGGAGCGGATGGTGAGCCGTGCGCTTTCACACGACCGAGGGCGTGATGTCCTGAGTGATGTCCTGCGTGATGTCCCCGGCCAGCGGACGGTCGAGTTCGCGCTCGGTGCGACGGAGCACGATCGAGTCGGCTATCTCCCCGCTGCGGACGGCGATGTTCGACAGCAGGGACGAGGACAGGCCGTGGCTGTGCTCGGTGCCGCCCTGGAGGTAGACGCCGCTGCTCAGCTCCGGCGTGCTGACGAGGCGGTAGTCGCGCTCCACCCGGTGCCGGCCCGCCGCGTCGCGCAGGAAGTACCGGTCGAAGTCGCCCAGCAGGCGGGCGGGGTCGAGGCCGTCGTACCCGGTGGCGAAGACCAGGGCGTCGACGGCCAGTTCCTCGGTGCTGTCGTCCAGGAGCGAGCGCAGCAGCACCCGTGTGTCGTCGCCGGCCCGCCGGACCTCGGCGACCCGGGTGAGGTTGCGGAACTCCAGCCGACGGACGCCGCTGACCTGCTCGTCGTACGAGCGCTGGTAGAGGGCGCGGATGACGTCGGAGTCGACCACCGAGTAGTTGGTGTTGCGGTGGTAGCGCCAGAAGGCGTCCTGGGCGGTCTGGGTGCCGTAGTAGTAGTCGTCGACCGCGGCGGGGTCGAACACCTGGTTGGCGAAGGGGGTGTCGTCGGCGACGGTGTAGCCGTACGACGGGACGATCGCGCTCACCTGGGCGTGCGGCAGCGTGTCGTGCAGGAAGCGGGTGATCTCGGCGGCGCTCTGGCCCGCGCCGACCACCGCCACGCTGCGCAGTTCCTTCGGGTCGCGGGCGTTGAACCTGCTCAGGAACTCCGAGCTGTGCCAGACGTGGGCGTCGGAGGTGACGCCCTCGGGCAGGCGCGGGACGAGGCCGGTGGAGATGGCCACGTTGCGGGCGGTGACGACGCTGACCGTGCCGTCGGCGCCGCGCGCCTCGACCTCCAGGAGGCCGGCCGAGGTGGCACCGGGCTCCGTGACCGGACGGACCGCGGTGACCGTGGCGCCGTAGGTGACACGGTCGTCGAGCCCGGCCGCGGCCCACTCCAGATACTGGTGGAACTCCTGCCGGGTCGGGAAGAAGTCCTGGTTGTTCACGAACTGCACGAGCCTGTTCGAGGCGTGCAGGAACGAGATGAAGCTGAAGCGGGACTGCGGGTTCCTGAAGGTCGCGAGGTCCTTGAGGAACGAGATCTGCATGGTCGTCGACGGCAGCACCATGTTCCGGTGCCAGCCGAACCTGGGCTGCCGCTCGAAGAAGTGGGAGGTGACCGGATGCTGCGCGGAGCTCGCCCCCTGCTCCTCCAGGGCGACCGCGAGCGACAGGTTGGACGGGCCGAACCCGATGCCGACCACGTCGTAGATCTCCTGGCTGAGGCTGCCCGGTGTGTCCATGGAATTTTCCCCCATGTGTGTTGGTGGAATTACTGGCTTGGCAAAACCTTGCCAGGATCGTGGCAACACATTCCGGAGAGTTGATCCAGGGCTGGTCGAGCGGCGCTGGAGTCCCTGGTGAATAACCGCTTTCCGGGCGCGACGGCGATATGGTCGGCCCGGGCCTTCCGGCCCCCGCGTGGCACGGCCTGTGGAACAGGCGCCCGCACAGAATGCGATCCGTCATTTCCCGTGGCAGAGCCGTGCCGTGAGCGCACGGCCGAAAGGATGCATCCGGATGTTCGTTCCCAGCTTTTATCGCGAACCGGACAGTTCGTGGATGGTGGACCTGATACGCGGGAATCCGCTGGCGCTCGCCGTGTCCAACGGCGCCGCGGAGGACGGCCCGTTCGCCACGCACCTGCCGGTCATCTTCGACCCGGAGACGTCCTCGGACGTCACCGGCGACCTGCCGGGCATCACCCTGCTCGGGCACATGAACCGGGCGAACCCGCACTGGGCCGCGCTGCGGACGGGCGGCGTCCTGCTGCTGACGTTCACGGGCCCCCACTCCTACGTGTCGCCCACCGTCTACGAGAAGAGTCCGGCCGCGCCGACCTGGAACTTCACCTCGGTCCACGTACGCGGCGTGGTGGAGAAGATCTCCACGATCGAGGAGACGCTGGACGTCGTGCGGTCCACCGTGCGCGCCTTCGAGGGGGACTTCGGCGCGGGCTGGGACATGACCGGCTCGCTGGACTACTTCCGCAAGATCGTGCCCGCCGTGGGCGCGTTCCGGTTCACGGTGACCGGCGCCGAGGGCATGTTCAAACTCAGCCAGGAGCAGCCCGGCGAGGTGCGCGAGCGGGTGCGCGAGTCGTTCGGCCAGAGCGGCTGCACGTACAAGCGGGAGACCGCAGGCCTGATGAGCCGGCTGCCGTAGCCGCTCGGCTCCCGCTCCACGGGCGCCCGAGCCCAGCCGCTCGGCTTCCGCTCCACGGGCGCCCGAGCCGCGCTGGAGAGGGCCTCGGCATCTTTTGCAAACCAGTGGCCCGGTATGTTTTTCTCGCCTGGACGGCCTGCGGGGGCCGGCATCCGCCGGCGCCACGACGGAGGAGGGTCTCTTGACGGGGGTTCGGACGGTCACGGCGCACATCACTCGGGCTCCGGACGGCTCCGGCCGGCGGCGGGCCGTTCTGGCGCTGCACACGCTGCGGGACGCCGACTCGCCGAGGCTCGACGGTGAGGACGACGCGCGGGTGCGGCAACTGGCCGAGCTGGACGCGCCGTTGCCGCCGATCCTGGTGCACCGCGCGACGCTGCGCGTCATCGACGGCATGCACCGGGTCAAGGCGGCGCGGCTGCGCGGCGACGCCACCATCGAGGCGGAGTTCTTCGACAGCGACGACGGCGACGACACCGACGCCTTCGCCCTCGCGACCCGACTGAACATCGCGCACGGGCTGCCGCTGACCCAGGCGGACCGGGCCGCCGCCGCCGAGCGGCTGCTGCGCGCCCGGCCCTCCTGGTCGGACCGGCGGATCGCCGCCGACGCCGGTCTCTCCGCCGGTACCGTCGCCGCCATCCGGCGCCGTTCGACCGTTCAGGACGAACAGTTGAACGCGCGCATCGGCCGGGACGGGCGGGTGCGCCCGCTGCGCGCGACCGAGGGGCGGCTCCGGGCGAGCCAGGTGATCGCCGCGAACCCCACGGCGACGCTGCGGGAGATCGCCGCGGTCGCCGGGATAGCGACGGCCACCGCCAAGGACGTACGGGACCGGATGCGGCAGGGCGAGGGGCCGCTGCCCGCGGGCCGGACGCCGGGCCGTACCGGTGCGCCGGCGCCCGACGCGCCGGTGCCGTCCGGCGCGCCCCGCGCCACGGCCCGGGTCTCCGCGGCCGCCATCAGCCTGCTCCTGCCGAGCGTCTGCAAGGACCCGTCGCTGCGCACCGAGGCCGGACGCACCCTGCTGCGGATGCTGAGCGCGCACTCGATCGGCGACGAGGCCAAATGGCTCCGCCTCGCCCGCAGCGTGCCCGGTCACCGGGCGGATCTGCTCGCCCAGGCGGCCCGCCGCTGCGCCGATCACTGGCTCCGGCTGGCCAACGAGCTGGAGGCCCGCAGGGTTTGACGCGTTGCCCGTGGGCCCGGGTGTATGCGCGGGGCGGCCGGGCCTCTGGCGCCGAGGCCGCCCATGTGTGTACTTCGGGTGCGCCACCGTCGTGGCTGGGCGCGCAGTTCCCCGCGCCCCTGGGGAGTTGATTCGGTCGGGGGGCTTGGTGGGCTGCTTGGCTGGTGTGTGCTGCGGGTGCGCCGCCGTCGTGGCTGGGCGCGCAGTTCCCCGCGCCCCTGAGGGACTCGTCAGGCGGCCCTTTTGACGGGCGTGTCCGGCAATGCTGCTCGCAAGGTCGTCAGGCAGGTGTCCACCTCTTGGGGCGTGACCGTCAGGGGTGGGGCGAAGCGGAGGACCGTGGGGGATACCGCGTTCACCAGGACGCCTCTGTTCTGAAGTGCCTGGCGGACCTCGGGTGCCAGGGCGTCGCGCAGGACCAGGGCGAGGAGCAGGCCCGTGCCGCGGACCTCGCCGGCCAGGGGGTGGTCCAGCGCCTCCAGGCCGCGTCGCAGGCGTTGCCCCATGCGGGCCACCTGGGCGAGGAGGCCCTCGCGCTCGATGGTGTCCAGGACGGCGAGGGCCGCCGCGCACACCACCGGGTTGCCGCTGAAGGTCGACCCGTGCGTGCCGGGCGTGAGCAGGTCGGCGGCGGCGCCGAAAGCGAGCGTGGCGCCGATCGGCAGGCCGCCGCCGAGCCCCTTGGCGAGCGTGACGACATCCGCCTCGACCCCGTCGGCCTGCGCGGCGAACCAGTGCCCCGTGCGCCCGATGCCGGTCTGGATCTCGTCCAGGACGAGCAGGGCACCCGCCGCCGAGGCGATCTCGCGGGCGGCCCGCAGATAACCGGGCGGCGGGACGATCACCCCGTTCTCGCCCTGCACCGGCTCCAGGACCACGAGCGCGGTGCGCGGGGTGACGGCGCGCCGCAGCGCCTCGGTGTCGCCGTACGGTACGTGGTCCACGTCGCCCGGCAGCGGAGCGAACGGACGCTGTTTCGCGGGCTGTCCGGTGAGGGCGAGCGCCCCCATGGTGCGGCCGTGGAAGCCACCGGCGGCGGCCACCATGTGGGCGCGGCCGGTGAGCCGGCCGATCTTGAAGGCCGCTTCGTTCGCCTCCGCGCCGGAGTTGGAGAAGTAGACCCGCCCGCCGCCGCGCCCCGCGAGTCCGAGCAGCCGTTCCGCGAGCCGCACGACCGGCTCGGCGATGAACAGGTTCGACACGTGTCCGAGGGCGGCCACCTGTTCGGACACGGCCCGCACCACGGCGGGATGCGCGTGCCCCAGCGCGTTGACCGCGATCCCGCCGGTGAAGTCCAGGTACTCGGCGCCCTCCGCGTCCCAGACCCGCGTGCCCCGGCCGCGCGCGAGCGCCAGCGCGGGCGTGCCGAAGTTGTCCATCATGACGTCCTGCCAGCGCAGCGCCAGCGCCTCGTTGCCACCGCTCATGACGCGTACTCGCTGTTCTCGTGGACGTAGGCGGCGGTGAGGTCGTTGGTCCAGATGACGGCGGAGTCCGTGCCCGCGCCGAGTTCGACGCGGAGGTGGACCTCACGGGCGGACAGGTCGGCCAGCGCGCGGTCGTCGCCGACCGATCCGTCCTTGCAGACCCATACGTCGTTGATGGCGACGGCGATCCGGTCCGGGTCGAAGACGGCGCTCGTGGTGCCGATGGCGGACAGGACGCGGCCCCAGTTGGGGTCCTCGCCGTGCAGGGCGCACTTGAGCAGGTTGTTGCGGGCGATGGAGCGGCCCACCTCGACGGCGTCGTCCTCGCTCGCGGCGCCCGCCACCTCGACGCGGATCTCCTTGCTCGCGCCCTCCGCGTCCGTGATGAGCTGCCGGGCCAGGCCGGCGCAGACCTCGCGGACCGCCTCGGCGAACACGCCGTGCTCCGGGGCGGTCCCGCTCGCGCCGGAGGCGAGCAGCAGGACGGTGTCGTTGGTGGACATGCAGCCGTCGGAGTCGACCCGGTCGAAGGTGACCCGGGTGGCGGCGCGCAGCGCCCGGTCCAGGTCCGCCCCGTCGACGACCGCGTCCGTGGTGAGCACGACGAGCATGGTCGCGAGTCCGGGCGCGAGCATTCCGGCGCCCTTGGCCATGCCGCCGACCGTCCACCCGTCGCGGCTCACCGCGGCCGTCTTGTGCACGGTGTCGGTGGTCATGACGGCGACGGCCGCGTCCTCGCCGCCGCTCCTCGACCGCCGCAGAACGGTCTCGTCGACGCCCGCCAGGAGCCGGTCCATGGGCAGGGTGACGCCGATGAGCCCGGTGGAGCAGACGGCGACGTCCGCCGGGGCGAGGCCGAGCCGGTCCGCGACCCGCTCGGCGGTGGCCCGGGTGTCCCGCGCGCCCTGCGGTCCCGTGCAGGCGTTGGCGCCGCCGGAGTTGAGGACGACCGCGCGCAGCGCGCCGTCGGCGACGGCCTCGCGGGTCCAGTGGACGGGGGCGGCCTGCACACGGTTGGAGGTGAAGACGCCCGCCGCGTCGCGCCGCGGCCCCTCGTTGACCACGAGGGCCAGGTCCTGTGCTCCGTTCTCCTTGATGCCGGCGGCCACTCCCGCCGCGGTGAAGCCTCGTGCTGCGGTGACGCTCACGGTGCGACTCCGATCGTGGAAAGGCCCAGCGCTTCCGGCAGGCCGAGGGCGATGTTCATGCTCTGCACGGCCCCGCCCGCCGTGCCCTTGACCAGGTTGTCGAGGGCGGCGACCGCGACGATCCGGCCCGCCACGGGGTCCAGGGCCACCTGGACGTGCGCGGCGTTGGAACCGATCACGGCGCCGGTCGCGGGCCACTGCCCCTCGGGCAGCAGCCGGACGAAGTCCTCGTCGGCCAGCGCCTTCTCGTACGCGGCCCGCACGTCGTCGGCGCCGACGCCGGGGCGGGCGGCGGCGGAGCAGGTGGCGAGGATGCCGCGGGGCATCGGGGCCAGGGTGGGTGTGAAGGAGACGGTGACCGGCTCGCCCGCCGCGGCGCCCAGGTGCTGGCTCATCTCCGGTGTGTGCCGGTGCGTGCCGCCCACGCCGTAGGGCCGCATCGAGCCCATCACCTCGCTGCCGATCAGGTCCGTCCGGGCGGTTTTGCCCGCCCCCGAGGTTCCGGAGGCCGCGACGACGACCGCCTGCGGTTCGGCGAGCCCGGCCGCGTAGGCGGGGAAGAGGGCGAGGAGGGCGGCGGTCGGGTAGCAGCCCGGCACCGCGATGCGCCTGGCTCCCGCCAACTTGGCGCGTCCGCCCGGCAGTTCGGGCAGGCCGTACGGCCAGGTGCCCGCGTGCGGGGTGCCGTAGAACGTCTCCCACGCGGCCGGGTCCGCGAGGCGGAAGTCGGCGCCGCAGTCGAGGACGAGCGACTCCTCGCCCAGCTGGGCCGCGAGCGCGGCGGACTGCCCGTGCGGCAGGGCGAGGAAGATGACGTCGTGGCCCCGCAGGGCCTCGGCCGAGGTGGCCAGGACCTCGCGGTCGGCCAGCGGTGACAGGTGCGGTTGCAGGGCGCCGAGGCGCTGTCCCGCGCTGGAGTGCCCCGTCAGCACGCCGATCTCCACCCCGGGATGGGTCAGGAGCAGGCGCAGGAGCTCACCTCCCGCGTATCCACTGGCTCCCGCCACGGCTGCTCGCACGGTCATGAGTCCTCCCCGTTGACAGACATGTCGTTCTAACGCGGGCGCGGGCCGGTCATCAATGGGTACTGGCGTGTTCATGACAAATTAGTTGTGACGAACAATGCGCTGCGGGGACCGAGGAGCGGGCCGGCGACCGGCCCGCTCCACGACGCTCGCGGTGTCAGCCGGTGGGTGTGCCGCAGAACTCCGCGTCCAGAACGGTCAGGAGCGACGCGCCGCCCCAGTCGCTGTTGAAGTTGAACGTGAGGACATGGCTGCCGTCCTCGGAGAAGGCGGACACCGAGATCCAGCCCACCGCGCCGCCGTCGTGGTACCAGACGTCGCCGCAGCCCAGCGTCAGCCGCTCGATGCCGAGCCCGTACGACGAGACCGGGACGTCGGGGTTGACGACGGTCGCCTTCATCTCCTTCACCTGCTGCGCGGGCAGCAGCTTTCCGCCCATCAGGGCCGCGTAGAACCGGTTCAGGTCCGCGGCGCTGGAGATGATGTCGCCGTTGCCCCAGGCCTGCGAACCGTTCACCTCGGTGACGTCCTCCACGCGGTCCGGCTGGTCGGCGAAGAGCCGGGAGTAACCGCGGCTGCTCGGCTGGGGCAGCTTGGTGCCCGTGCCCGGGTTCGACGTCGCCGTCAGGTTCAGCGGGGCGATGATCCGGCGGCGGACCTCGTCCTCGTACCTCTTGCCGGCGACCTTCTCGACGACCATCGCGGCGAGGAGGTCGTTGGTGTTGGAGAACCAGTGCCGGGCGCCGGGCGCGTAGGCCGGCGGGTGGGAGAGGGCCACCTTGACGCGCTGGTCGTGCGGCAGGGTGTCGTAGCGGTGCTGGAGGTAGCCGTCGCCGAGCACGTACGTCTGGACGTACGAGGCGTCGGAGAAGTAGTCGAACAGGCCGCTGGTGTGGTTGAGGAGCTGGCGCACCGTGATCGCGCGGCCGTCGTTGCCGTTGCCGGTGACCAGGCCGGGCAGCCAGCGGTCCACGCTGTCGTCGAGGCTGAGTTTGTTCTCCGCCTCCATCTGCAGGAGCACCGTAGCCACGAAGGTGGCGGTGATGGCGCCGGTGCGGAACCGGTCGCGCTGGCCGCGCGCCGCGCCCGTCCGGAGGTTGCCCACGCCGGTGGCCGACTTCCAGACCCCGGACGCGTCGCGCGCCTCGGCGGTGACGCCGGGGACCCCGGCGGCGACGGCCGCGTCGATCGCGGCCTGCGTCGCGGCGTGCGGGGCCGTCGTGGCCCGCGCGGGGCCCGTGAAGGCGGTGGCCATGACCGCGCAGGCCGCCAGGCCCACCAGGCCGGCCCTCGGTCTCATCCGTCGTGTCGTCATCGCCAGCTCCCCTGTCCTCGGCCGTGATTGGCCGATGCCTTACTTGTGCGCTCTGACGGCGGCACCGTAAGTCAGCGGTGTCCTGGGCCGGTAGCTTGTACGGGTTTTCCGCGGACCGGCTCCCGGGTGACCAGGGGCGATGGGGCGAACAGGTCCCCTGCGTACGGCAGTTGGGTGCGTGCCCGGCACCCTGCTCGGGCCGGTCCCGGATGCCGTGGGGCGGCGCACGGACGGCCGGAAGCGGTCGGTCGCATTCCGGCCTGAGCCGTCCCCTGCCCGGCGCGCAGAGCTCCATGTGCGGTGCGACAGGCCGGAGTTGGGCGCCGGACGGGACTCAGAGGAGGGTGGGTGCCGTTGTCGCCTTGAGCGCCGTGGTCGCGTCCTGTCGGATCCGGCGCAGCAGCGGGGCCGGGTCCGGGGCGAAGTAGAAGTGGCCGCCGTCCAGTACCCGTAGGCCCAGGAAGTGCTCGGTCAGATCCGCCCAGCCGGCCATGCGCGCCGCCGAGGCCGCGTCGTCCGCGGTGCCCGCGAAGGCGGACAGGGGCACCGGCAGCGGGCCCGCGCCGGGGCGGGGCCGCCAGCCCTCCACCACGCGCAGGTCGGCCCGGATGATCGGGGCGAACACGGCCCACAGGTCCGGGTCCTCGAAGACCTCGCCGGGCGTGCCGCCGAGCCGCCGCAGACGGTCCCGCAGCGCGGAGTCGGACAACGCGCCGTAGCGGGTCAGGTGCTCGGCCGCGCAGGGTGCGGGCCGCGCCGAGATGCCGACCCACACGGGCCGGGGAAGGCCCCGTTCGACGGCCAGGCAGGCGATCTCGTACGCGAGGAGGGCTCCCATGCTGTGGCCGAACAGGGCGTAGGGGCAATGCCGTTGTTTTAACTGTTCGGCGTAGGCTGCTGCGTACTGCTCCCGGGGGTGGTGCCAGTGTCTGTGAGTGTGTCTGATTTATCGGGTCTGGGGCTGTTGACCTGGGTGTATCCGCCGGGTCTGGTGGATCGTGTGGTGGCTGCCTGCGGGCGGGTGGAGCAACGCAGACGGCTGCTGCCGGCCCGGCTGGTGGTGTACTTCGTGCTCGGCCTGGCACTGTTCTCGCCCGCTCCCTATCTGGAGGTTATGCGGCACCTGGTCGAGGGCCTGCGGGGTCTGGGACTGCTGGGTGACTGGCGCATTCCGGCGAAGTCCTCGCTGTTTCGGGCCCGGCAGCGGCTGGGGAGTGAGCCGCTGCGGGTGCTGTTCACCGCGACGGCGAAACCGCTGGGCACCGAGAGCACGCCGGGGGTGTTCTGGCGGGGCCTGCGGCTGCTGGCGGTGGACGGCACCTGCTGGGACGTCGCCGACACGGTGGCCAATGAGGCCGCCTTCGGCCGCCCGGGCAACGCCCGCGGCCCGGAGAAGAGTTCTTTCCCGCAGGTGCGGATGGCCTGCCTGGTGGAGACTGGCACGCATCTGGTGCTGGACGCGGAGCTGGCCGGCTGCCGCACCGGTGAGGTCACCCTGGTCCGGCGCCTGCCCCGCTCCTGCGGGCCGGGCCAGCTGGTGCTGGCCGACCGCGAGTTCCTCGGCGTTTCGTTGTGGCGGGCCTTCACCGACAGCGGCGCCGATCTGTTGTGGCGGGTGCCCGCCAATCGCGTCCTGCCAGTCGAGCGGGTGCTGCGGGACGGCTCCTGGATCTCCCGCATCCACGCCAGCACCGACTCCGCGAAGCGGGATCCGGTCACCGTGAGGGTCCTGGCCTACCGGCTCGACCACGCCGGCCCGGCGGCCGGCGACTACCGGCTGGTGACCAGCCTGCTCGATGCCCGCCGCTTCCCGGCGCGTCAACTGGCCGCGCTCTACCAAGAGCGCTGGGAAGTCGAGTCGGTCCTGGCCGAGCTCAAGACCCGCCAGCGCGGCGCGCACACCGTGCTGAGCAGCAAGACCCCGGACGGGGTGCTGCAGCAGATCTGGGCCCACCTGCTGGTCCACCGGGCCCTGCGTGAGCTGATGTTTCGCACCGCCGCCTCCGGCGGCCTGGATCCGGACCGGATCTCCTTCACCGAGACCCTGCGCTCGGCCCGGCGCAGCGTGACCGTCACGCCGGGCCGTTTTTCCCCCTGACCTCCTGGTCCAGGCGCTGGTCCTGCTCGAGCACGACCTGTTGGAGCGGCTCCTGCCGGTCAGACGCCTGCGCAGCCAGCCCCGTGTAGTCAAACGCAAGATGTCCAACTACAGGCTCAAACGGACCGAACACCGGACCTGCCCCCAGCCCGCCCGCGGCGGTGTCCAGGCCGTCCGCATCCAACGACCCCAACCCGCGAATCCGTAAAGCAACGGCATTGGGCGTAGGGGGCCTCGGGCGAGGGCTTGATGGCGCCGAGGAGGAAGTCGGCGAGGCGCCCGGCGTCCGGGATCGGCGCGAGGTCCATGAGGTGGCCGTGCCCCGGCGCGTCGAGGAGCCGCACGTCCCACGTGTCCGGCAGCCCGGCCGGCCAGTGCCGGAAGGGCACGTGCGAGCCGCCCGCGTGATGCAGGACGAACAGCCGCAGCTCCGGTCGAGTACGCCCCATCGTTGCTCCCCCTCGACTCGGCCTCGCGTCTGGATCTTCGCGCGGCCACGACGACGCCCGGCACTTCCCCATACCGAAGGGGCATGGGGCCCGGCCCTCGCCGCACGCCCTGGGCACGCACCGAGGTCGCGCAGTTCCCCGCGCCCCTGGGCGTGCGCACTGCGTGCGCTGCCTGTCGGTTCGTGGGCGAGTGCCGCTTTCGTCGTGGCTGGTCGCGCCGTTCCCCGCGCCCCTGAAGGCAGCGGCTTCGCCGCGCCTTCGAAGGTCCCGGTCGCCGACGCGCCGAGCGCCGAGTCCACGCGTCCGGGCCGGGCACCGAGCCCGCGCACGGCATGCACCCGGGCCGCACAGCGAAGCCGCGCACGGGGCGCCGCCCCATGTCCCGCGCGACCACCGACGGCCCGGCGAAAGGCCCCCGGGCCACCGTCGCACCTGCCGACGATAGTGCGTTCGGGCGTCGTACGGGCCTGCCCTCCAGGGCCCCTCAGCCCGCCCCCGACCACGCGTCGAGCCGTTCTGCGGCCCGCTCCCGAAGGCGCCGCGCGGGTGGGCTCCAGAACCGCTTGAGCCCGGGACGACTCGGCTCTTCGGCTCTTGTAGGCGCCTCGTCCGGGTCCCTACGGTGACGTGGCAGCGCCGGGGTGGCCCGACGCCGACGTCCGGTTCGCCGGACCCCGCGTCCAGGGCCGACCGGATGACGCCGAACGGCGAACGTGCCTGGTGGCGTCGCGCATCCGGCCCGCCGCATCGCAATCCCGGACCATTCCATGACGGTTAAGGACGGTGCCCGTTGAGCACGAACCCCTTCGATGACGAGGACGGCCGCTTCCACGTTCTGATCAACGACGAGGAGCAGCACTCCCTCTGGCCGGCGTTCGCCGAGGTCCCCGCGGGCTGGCGCGCCGTCTTCGGCGAGGCGTCCCGGGCCGAGTGCCTGCAGTACGTCGAGCAGAACTGGACCGACCTGCGGCCCAAGAGCCTCCAGGACGCGATGGCGGGGGACTGACCCCGCCCCGAGCCCGGAGGACACAGAGCCCGCACAACACTGGATGGGGGAGATGAACGTGGCGACGGGCGCCGTGAGAACCGCGAGCAGACACGGGACGAGGCCGGTGGCCGGTGGCGGTGCGCCCGCGCGCGACGTGCTCCCGAACTTCGTCGGGACACCGGCGAAGGTGCGGAAGTCGGGGATGACCTTCCCGCAGAACCTGCCGGAGCGGGCCTGGGAGGAGATCGGCACCAACCTGCGCGAGCTGGTGAACTCCTCCGCGTGGTGGCTCGCCGACTGGCTGCTCTTCGGGGAGGCCACCTACGGCTGGCGCCGGTACAAGGAGGCCATCGAGCGCACCGGCCTCGACTACCAGACCCTGCGCAACTACGCGTGGGTGGCCCGGCGGTTCGAGCACCACCGCAGGCACGACGCCCTCAGCTTCGCCCACCACGCCGAGGTGACCCGGCTCTCGCCGCCCGAGCAGGACTACTGGCTGCGCCGGGCCGAACAGCAGAAATGGTCGCGCAACGAACTGCGCAAGGCGGTCCGCGCCGCACTGGCGGCGCAGAGCGACACCCCGCCCGCCGGCACCACGGCCCCGGGCCCCGCTGTGGCGGGCACGTCGGCAAGCGGCCCCGCTGTCGCGGGTACGTCGGCAAGCGGCTCCGCTGTCGCGGGTACGTCGGCCACTGGCACGTCGGCCACCGGCCCCGCTGCCATGGGTCCGTCAGCCACCGGCCCCGCTGCTATGGGTCCGTCAGCCACCGGCCCCGCTGCCACCGGCCCCGCTGCCACCGGCCCCGCTGCCACCGGCCCGTCGGCCACCGGCACCCCGGCCATGGGTACATCGGCCACCGGCACATCGGCCGACGGCGCCTCGTCCACCCCGGCCAGAGACACCCCGGCCACCGGCACCCCGCTCCCCGGCACCCCGGACACCGGCGCCACAAGCACAGGCGCTCCGGCCGCCACCACCCCGGTCACCATGGTCGCCGCCGACGGCCATGCGCAGGTCACCACCCTCACCATCGAGCTCTCCGCCGGCCAGCTCGCGTACTACTCGAAGGCCGCCGCGGCGCACGGCCTGCCCGTCGACAAGTGGGTCACCCAGGTGCTCGACACCGCCGACCGGCGATCCGCCTAGAGGGACCCCTCACATCGGAGTCAGTTGATGATCCTTCAGGGAAAGCGGGTCGCCCTGCCCCCGGCGCCCGTCGTCCACCACCGGTTCGAGGCGAACGCGGCGGCCACGCCCGACGCCCCCGCCGTCGTCCGCGCGGGCGAGCACATGACGTACGCGCAGCTCGACGCCGCGGCCAACCAGTTCGCGCACTACCTCATCGAACGCGGCCACGGGCGCGGCGCGAAGGTCGGTCTGTGCCTGGACTACTCCTTCGAGCTGCTCGTCGCCCTCCTCGGCACGCTCAAGGCGGGCGCCGCCTACGTGCCGTTCGACCCGGCCTACCCGGCGGCCCGCATCGAGCAGCTCCTCGGGCAGGTGCCCGGTCTCGCGCTGATCGTGGCGTCTGAGGCGACCGCCCCGATGGTCGCCGCCGCCACCGTCGACGTCGTCGACCTGGAGCGGCTCTCCGACACCCTGGACGGCCTGCCCGCGAGCAGCCCCGGCGTGGAGGTCACCGGGGACGACATCTGCTACGCCGTCTTCACCTCGGGCTCGACCGGCACGCCGAAGCTGACCGCCGTGTACCACGAGGGCTGGTTCAACCTCATGAACTGGCTGCAGCTCGAGTACGGCCTGCACAGCGGCTCGCACAACCTGGTCGTCAGCGCGTTCGGCTTCGACCTGTCCCAACGCGCCCTGATGACACCGCTGTTCTGCGGCGCGACCCAGCACCTCATGGCGAGCCGGAACTTCGACGCCATGATGGCCTACCGCGTCCTCAAGGAGCACGACATCCGCGTCGTGCACTGCGCCTCCAGCACCCTGTACGTCCTCGTGGACTGGGAGACCGCACGCGGCGGCGACGCGCTCACCCGCCTCGACTACATCCTCTTCGGCGGGGAGGCGCTCAAGCCCGAGCGGCTCACCCAGTGGACGCGCCGCGAGGGCAACAGGTGCACGCTGCTGCACCAGTACGGCGTCGCCGAGTGCACGGACGTCGCGACCTCCTACGACCTCTCCGCCGCCTACCGGCCCGGCGAGCACGCCATCGCCCCGGTCGGCAGGCCCGCGTACAACACCGACATCCACCTGCTCGACGAGGAGCTGCGCGGTGTCGCACCGGGGGAGTCCGGCGAGATCTGCATCGCGGGAGCGGGTGTCGGCGCGGGATACCTCGGCGGCTCGGGACCCGAGAACGCCAAGTTCACCACCGTCGTGATCGACGGCGCCCCGGTCCGGCTGTACCGCACGGGCGACCGCGGCCACGTCGACGCCTCCGGCCAGCTCGTCGTCGCGGGCCGGATGGACGCGCAGGTCAAGGTGCGCGGCATGCGGATCGACCCCACCGACATCGAGCGGGCCCTCGGCCGGCTGCCCGGTGTCCGGGAGGCCGCCGTCGCGGTCACGCCCGGCGCGGCGGGGGAGGCCGAGCTGACCGCCTTCATCGTGCCCACGCGGCACGAGCTCACCGAGGACGACGTACGCCTCGGGCTGCTTCGCGTGCTGCCGCGGAACATGGTCCCGGCCCGCTTCGTGAACATCCTCCGCCTTCCGCTCAGCCCGCACGGAAAAGTCGACCGCGCGGCGCTCGTCGCGTCGCTGGAGAAACACCACGCCCTCACCACCAGCGGCACCGCGGCATAAACGGCGAAGGCCATTCCCACGAACGGAAGGAAAGCGATGATCGCCGACCGCGTGCACGCCATTTGGTGCCGGGAGCTCAAGCGCGACACCATTTCGCCCGACGACGATTTCTTCGCCCTGGGCGGTCAGTCCGTCATCATGGTGCGGATCCAGGGCGCATTCATGGACGAGCTGGACGTCGAGGTCCCGATGGACCAGATGTTCCTCAACCCGACGGTGGCGTCCATCTCCGCATACATCGAATCGCTGCGTGCCGGGGCCTCCCGGTAACAGGGCCTGCCCCATCCTGAGTTGTGTCCCGCCGGCGGGACACCGTGATTAGCATCGACATCAGATTTCCGGCTGCTGCCGAGTTGTGCAAAAAACCACCCGGTAAAACCACCTGGTAAGAGAGGAGAGCCATGTACGACGTGATTGTCGTAGGTGCCCGGTGTGCGGGTTCGCCGACAGCCATGCTCTTTGCGCGGCAGGGTTATCGTGTCCTGCTCCTGGAAAAGGCGAATTTCCCGCAGGACACGCTCTCCTCGCACTACATCCACATGCAGGGAATGTCCCTGCTCAACCGCTGGGGCCTGCTCCCCAAGCTCGCCGGCGCGGGCTGCCGGAAGATCACCCGGCAGAGCTACGAGGGCCCGGGCGTCCGTATCGAGGGGTTCTCCCTGCCGCTCGACGGCGTCACCTACACCTACGCGCCGCGCCGGTACGTGCTCGACCCGCTGCTCGCGGAGGGCGCCGTCGAGGCGGGCGTGGAGTTCCGGCAGGGGTGCGCGGTCAAGGACCTGGTGTGGGAGGACGACCGCGTCGTCGGCGTCCGCTACTCGACGCCCGGCGGCGCCCTCGCGGAGGAGCGGGCCCGCCTGGTCGTCGGCGCGGACGGCATGCGCTCGCTGGTCGCCCGCAAGGCGGGCGCGCCCCACGTCATCGAGCACCCGCGCGTCACCTGCACCTACTACAGCTACTGGGCCGACGTGCCCGCGGACTTCGAGCTGTACGAGCGCCCCGGCCGCTGGATCGGCGTCATCCCGACCAACGACGACCTCACGCTGCTCATGACGTACTTCCCGCAGGAGGAGTACCAGGACGTCCGCAAGGGCGTGGAACCCTTCTACCTCGACACCTTCCGCACCACCGCCCCCGATCTTTACGAGCGGATGCGCGCGGGCCGGCGCGTGGAGCAGCTCTACGGCACCGGCCACCAGGAGAACTTCTTCCGCAAGGCGTACGGGCCGGGCTGGGTCCTCGTCGGCGACGCCGTCACCCACAAGGACTCCATCACCGCCCGCGGCATCACCGAGGCGTTCGTCCAGGCGCAGGGCCTGACCGGCCACATCGGCGCGGACCTGCACGACGACGCCGCCCTCGACGCGGCGCTCGAACGCTACGAGCTCGACCTGAGCGGCGAGGCGCTGAGCCAGTACCAGGGCGCCCTCAACACGGCCGAGCTCAAGCCCGAGGGACGCACCGACATGCTGCGCAAGCTGGTCGGCCACCAGGAGCACATCGACCGGTACTTCTCGACGCTGTCGGGCGCGTGCTCCATCGACGACTTCTACAACGACGACCTGTTGACCCTGCTCGACCAGAGCTGAGTGACGACCGCTTCCGGTCGCCGATTTGGAGACACAATGATCCCGTTGTCGTTCGCGCAGCGCCGGCTGTGGTTCGTGGACCGCTTCGAAGGCCCCTCGCCGACCTACAACGGCGCCTTCGCCCTGCGGCTGACCGGTGACCTCGACGTACCGGCGCTGCGGGCGGCGCTGTGCGACCTCGTCGACCGGCACGAGGCCCTGCGCACGGTGATCGTCGAGGGCGGCGACGGTGTCCCGCACCAGCAGGTCCTCGCCTCCGGGGAGCGCCCGTTCGAGCTGGGGCTCGTCGAGGTCACGGGCGAGGAGGAGCGGGCCGCGGCGGTCGACGCGGTCGCCACCGAGATATTCGACCTCGCCGCCGACATACCGATCCGCGCCCGCCTCGTGCGCAGTGCGCCCGGCGAGCACACCCTGGTCGTCGTGGCCCACCACATCGCCGTGGACGGCGAGTCGTTCGGGCCGCTGTTCCGCGATCTGACCACGGCGTACGCGGCCCGGCGCGAGGGCGCCGCCCCGGCCTGGGAGCCGCTGCCCGTCCAGTACGCGGACTACACGCTGTGGCAGCTCGACGTGCTCGGCGACGAGTCCGACCCCGACAGCGTCGCCGCCGGACAGCTCGCCTACTGGCGCGAGGCGCTGGCCGACCTGCCGCAGCCGATCCAGCTGCCGACGGACCGCCCCCGCCCCCGGGTGCTCACCCCCGGCGGCGACCGCGTCCCCTTCGCCATCGACCCCGCGCTGCTCGGCGCCGTGGAGAAGCTGGCCATGGAGGCCGACGCCACGGTGTCGATGGTGATGCACACGGCGCTCGCCGTGCTCCTGCACCACCTCGGCTGCGGCGACGACCTGCCCATCGGCGCCCCCATCACGGACCGCACCGACGAGGAACTGCGCGACCTCATCGGCTTCTTCGTCAACACCTGGGTGCTGCGCGCCGACGTGAGCGGCAACCCGACCTTCCGCGCCCTGCTCGACCAGGTCCGCGAGCGGTCCCTGGCCGCGTACGACAACCAGGACATGCCCTTCGAGCGGCTCGTGGAGCTGCTCAACCCGGACCGCTCCACCGCGTACAACCCGTTCTTCCAGGTGATGCTCTCCTGGCAGCCGCCCGTGCCGGACCTGGAGATACCGGGCCTCGCCGTGCGCACCGAACGCCTGGAGACGGCCACCGCCAAGTTCGACCTCTTCTTCGACCTGCTGCCGGACCGCTCCGGCGGCGCCCAGTGCCGCCTGGAGTACTCCACGGCCCTGTTCGACCGGTCCACGGCCGAGGCCCTCGCGGGACGGTTCGTCCGCGTCCTGGAGCGGCTCGTCACCGACGCCGGGCGCCCGATCGGCACCGTCGACGTCCTGGACGACGCCGAGCGCGCGCGCCTGATCGCCCCGCTCGACGCGGCCGCCCCGGTGGCCCGGGAGACCGTGCCCGGCCTCTTCGAGCGGCAGGCGGCGCTCACCCCCGACGCCCCGGCGCTCGTGTGCGACGGCCGGACCCTGACCTACCGCCAGCTCGACGACCGCGCCAACGCCGTCGCCTGGGAGCTGATCGCGCGCGGCGCGGGCCCCGAGGACCTGGTGCTGCTCGCCCTTGAGCGCACCGAGGACCTGGTGGCCGGGCTGCTCGGCATCCTCAAGTCCGGCGCCGGATACGTGCCGCTGGACCCGCAGTACCTCGCCGGCCGCGCCGAGAGCGTGCTCGCGCAGGCGGCCCCCCGCTTCGCGGTCACCGACACCGCGACCTGGCGGCAACTGCCGTCGGCGGACGGCATCACGGCCGTCGACGTCGACGAGCGGGCGCAGTGGGACACGCCGCGGGGCGCCCCCGACGACACGGCCCGCACCAGGCCGCTCGATCCGGACCACACGGCGTACGTGATGTTCACCTCCGGCTCCACGGGCAAGCCCAAGGGCGCGACCCTCACCCACCGCGGCATCGTCAACGGCGTACGGGAACTGGTGCGGGTGCTCGACGCGCCCGCCGGGTGGCGGATGCTCGCGGGCACCTCCGTCAACTTCGACGTCTCCGTCTTCGAACTGCTCACCACGCTGTCCACCGGCGGCACCGTCGAACTGGTCCCGAACGCCCTGGCCCTCGCCGAGCGCGACAGCTGGGACGGCCACGTCATCAGCGGCGTCCCGTCGGTCCTCGCCGAGCTGGTGCCGCACCTGCACAAGGCGCCGGAGGTCCGCTCGGTCGTCCTCGCCGGAGACGTGCTGCCCGGACGCCTGGTGGGCCAGATACGCGAGGCGCTGCCCGGCGTCCAGATCGTCAACTCCTACGGCCAGAGCGAGAGCTTCTACGCCACCACGTTCTCCCTCGCCGCCGCCGACGACTGGTCGGACGGCGACGTGGCCCCCATCGGCACCCCGCTGGGCGGGATGCGTGCCTACGTCCTCGGCCCCGGCCTCGCCCCCGTACCGCAGGGCGTGATCGGCGAGCTGTACGTGGCCGGTGCCTGCCTGGGCCGTGGCTACCACGGCCGCCCCGGCCTGACCGCCGAACGCTGGGTCGCCGACCCCTACGGCGCCACGGGCGAGCGCATGTACCGCACCGGCGACCTCGCCCGCTGGACCGCCGACGGGCAGCTGGAGTGCGTCGGCCGTGGCGACGGCCAGGTCAAGGTGCGCGGCTTCCGCATCGAGACCGCCGAGGTCGAGGCCGCGATCACCGCGCACCCCGGCATCAGCGAGGCCGTCGTCATCAGCCGCGAGGTACCGGCCGGCGGCAAGCGGCTCGTCGCCTACGTCGTGCACACCGGCGAGGGCGGCGTCGGCGACGACGGCGCGGGCGGCATCGGCGACGTCGACGTGCTCGCCGGGGCGTCCGCCGCCGAGCTGCGCACCTTCGTCGCGGCGCGCCTTCCCGACTACATGGTTCCCTCCGCGTTCGTGGCCCTGGGCCGCCTGCCGCTCGGCCCGACCGGCAAGCTCGACCGCGCGGCGCTGCCCGAGCCGGAGTTCCTCGGCGAGACGTACCGGCAGCCGCGCACCGAGGCCGAGCAGATCATCACCGCCGCCTACGCGGACGTCCTCGGCGTCGACCGGGTCGGCATCGACGACGACTTCTTCGCGGTCGGCGGCGACAGCCTGCGCTCCATCCAGGTGGTGGCCCGCGCCCGCGCCCGCGGACTCGAACTGTCCACGCGCGAGATCTTCGAGTGCCGCACGGCCGCGCGGCTCGCCGAGGCGGCCGCCGCCCGGCAGGGCCGCACCCCGGTCCTCGCCGAGCTGGACGGCGGCGGCGTCGGCCCGCTGCCGCTGCAGCCCGTGGCCCGGGAGGTGTTCGCGCACGGCGGCGGGACGAACCGTTTCGCCATGTCGATGGTGCTCGAACTCCCCGAGACCGCCGACGCGGACGGCCTCGCCGCGACGCTCGACGCCGTCCTCGACACCCACGACCTGCTCCGCTCCCGCCTCGTCCAGGGCGACGAACCCATCCTCGTCGCCGCCGCGCCCGGCACCGTACGGGCGGCCGGACTGCTGCGGCGCGTCGACTGCGACGGCGACTGGGAGGCACCCTCCGCGCTCGCCGCGGCCAAGGCCGAGCTGTACGACGCGGTCGGCCGGCTCGACCCCGAGGCCGGGACGATGGCGGACTTCGTCTGGTTCGCCCCGCCGTCGGGCCCCGGCCGCCTCCTCGTCGTCCTGCACCACCTCGTCGTCGACGGCGTCTCCTGGCGCATCCTGATGTCCGACCTCGCCGAGGCCTGGCAGCACGTCCGCGACGGCCGCACCCCCGAACTGCCCGCCGTCGGCACCTCCGCCCGCCGCTGGGCGGCCGCGCTCCAGGACGAGGCGTTCAGCGAGGAGCGGGAGGCCGAGCTCGACCACTGGCGCGAGGTCCTCGAAGGCCCCAACCCGCCGCTCGGCGCCCGCGCCTTCGACCCGTCCGTCGACGTCTGGTCCACCGTCGAGACCGTACGGGTGCAGCTGCCCGCCGACGTCACCGAGGCCGTCCTCACCGAGCTGCCCGCCGCGTTCCGCGCCACCGGCACCGACGTCCTCCTCGCCGCCCTCGCTCTCGCGGTCAACCGCTGGCGCGGCACCGACGAGTCGACCCTCGTCCGCCTCGAAGGACACGGCCGCGAGGAGGAGGCCGTCCCCGGCGCCGACCTGTCGCGCACCGTCGGATGGTTCACCACGATGTACCCGGCCCGCGTCGACGTCTCCGGCGTGGACACGGCGGGTGTGCTCGCGGGCGGCCCCGCCGCCGCCCAGGCCGTCAAGCGCGTCAAGGAGCAACTGCGCGCCGTCCCCGGCAAGGGCCTCGGCTACGGTCTGCTCCGCCACCTGAACGCCGAGACCGCCGAGCAGCTCGACGACCTCGCCGCACCACAGATCGGCTTCAACTACCTCGGCCGGATCACCGACAGCGACGTGCCCGAGCACCTGCGCACCGACGGCTGGGGCCCCTCGGCGTGGTCCGCCGAACTGATCGCCGAGCCCGACCCGGACCTCCCCGCGCTCTCCGCCCTGGAGGTCAACTCCGTCGTCACCGACACCCCCGACGGCGCCCGTCTCCAGGCCGCCTTCATGTTCCCGACCGGAGTGCTCACCCGCGAACAGGCAAGCAAGCTGGCCGAGTTGTGGGTCGAGGTCCTGAACGGCATGGCCGCGCACGCCGCGAGCGGGGAAGCCGGGGGCCTCACCCCGTCGGACGCCCCGCTGGTCACGGTCGGCCAGGCCGACATCGAGACCTGGGAGGAGCGCTACGGCCGCCTCGCCGAGGTGTGGCCGCAGGCCCCGGGCCAGTCCGGCATCCAGTTCCAGGCGGCCCTCGCCGACGGCAGCTTCGACGTCTACCACATGCAGTTCGTCCTGCACCTGTCCGGCGCCGTGGACCCGGAGCGCATGCGGGCGGCCGGACAAGCACTCCTGGAGCGCTACCCCAACCTGCGCTCCGCGTTCCTCACCACCGCCGAGGGCGAGCCGGTCCAGGTCGTCGCCGAGGACGTCACGCTGCCCTGGCGCCACCTCGACCTGACAGGGAGGACCGAGGAGGAGCAGGACGCCCAGCTCGACGCCGCCCTCGCCGCCGACCGCGGCGAACAGCTCGACCCCGCACGGCCGCCGCTGCTGCGCCTGGCCCTGCTCACCTGCGGCCCCCGGCAGTCCAAGCTCATCATCACCGCGCACCACACCCTCTTCGACGGCTGGTCGTCGCCGCTGGTCATCACCGACCTGATCCGGCTGTACGGCGACGCCGGCGCGCTCGGCCCCGTCCGCTCCTACGGCGACTACCTGGCCTGGCTGTCCCGGCAGGACCGCGACGCCTCCGCCGCCCGCTGGAAGGAGGAGCTCGACGGCTTCGACCAGCCGACGCTCGTCGCCGCCGACCTCTCCGCCGACGGCGACGCGACGTCGCTCGGCCGCGTCGAGGTCCCGTTCAGCATCGACCAGGGCCGCGAACTGGCGCGCCGCGCCGCCGAGATGGGTGTCACGCTCAACACCCTCCTCCAGGGCGCCTGGGCGATCCTGCTCTCCAAGCTCACCGGCCAGCGGGACGTGGTCTTCGGCGCCGCCGTCAACGGCCGCCCCGCCGATCTGACCGGCTCCGACGAAATGGTCGGCCTCTTCATCAACACCCTGCCGACGCGGGCCGAGTGCCGGCCCGGGCAGAGCCTCGCCGACGTCATCACGAGCCTGCAGAACCGGCAGATCAGCCTGCTCGACCACCACTACTACGGCCTCGCCGACATCCAGCGCGGCACCGGCCTGCCCGCCCTGTTCGACACGATCGTCGTCTTCGAGAACTACCCGATCGACCGCGAAGGCATCATCGAGGCGAACGACTCGGCGGGCCTCACCATCGACGCCATCCGCCCCTTCGCGGGCTCCCACTACCCCCTCACCCTCAACTCCTCCGACCCCTACCTGCGGCTCTCCCTGGACTACCAGCGCAACATCTACCGGCGCGACGCGGCCGAGACCGTGGCCGCGCGTCTGGTCCGCGTCCTGGAACAGGTCCTCGAAGACCCGACCATGCTGGTCGGAGCGGTCGACGTGCTCGGCGACGACGAGCGCGACCAGCTCCTCCACCGCGTCAATGACACGGCGCGTGAGGTGGCGGCGGGGACGTTGCCGGGTGCTTTTGAGGCGCAGGTGGTGCGGTCGCCGGATGCGGTGGCGTTGGTGGGTGAGTCGGAGTCGTTGTCGTATGCGGAGTTCAATGCGCGGGCGAACCGTCTTGCGCATTGGCTGATCGAGCAGGGGGCGGGTCCGGAGTCGTTGGTCGCGGTGCGGATTCCGCGGTCGGTGGATCTGCTGGTGGCCATTTACGCGGTGGTGAAGTCGGGTGCGGCGTATGTGCCGGTGGACCCGGAGCTGCCGGCGGACCGGGTGCGGCATGTGCTGGACGTTGCCCAGCCGTTGTTGGTGCTGGATGAGGTGCTGCCGGATGTGGCTTCGTATCCGGAGTCCAATCCGGTGGTGGGTCTCCAGCCGGATCATGCCGCGTATGTGATCTTCACGTCGGGTTCGACGGGGGGTCCGAAGGGTGTGCAGGTGGCGCACCGTTCGATCATGAACCGGCTGGCCTGGGGCCTCGGGTATTTCGAGGTCGGTCCCGAGGACCGGGTGCTGCTGTCGACGACGGCCAGTTTCGATGTGTCGGTGCCGGAGTTGTTCGCGGCGTTGCAGGTGGGCGCGGCGATAGTCATCGCGCGGCCGGACGGTCGACGCGACCCCGCCTATCTGGCGGAGTTGATCCGGCGTGAGGGGGTGACGGGGGCGGACTTCGTGCCCTCGTTGCTGGAGGTGTTCGTCGCTGAGCCGGGGGCGAAGGAGTGCACGAGCCTGCGGTGGATCGAGGTGGCGGGTGAGGCGTTCCCGCCCGCGCTGGCCAACAAGGTCACCGAGGTGCTGCCGCAGTGCGGTGTGTACAACCTCTACGGTCCGACCGAGGCGTCGGTGGAGGTGACCGCCTACCGGCATGTGCCGGGTGCGGACCGGGTGCCGATCGGGGCGCCGGTGTGGAACACGCAGGTGTATGTGCTGGACGCGGCGCTGAAGCCGGTCGCGCCAGGTGTGGCGGGTGAGCTGTATCTCGCGGGTGCGGGCCTCGCACGCGGTTACCTCGGGCAGACGGGCCTCACGGCGGGCCGGTTCGTGGCCTGCCCCTTCGGCGAGCCGGGCGCCCGGATGTACCGGACCGGTGACCTGGTGCGCTGGTCGCACGACGGGCAGGTCGAGTACATCGGCCGGACCGACTTCCAGGTCAAGGTCCGCGGCTTCCGCATCGAACTCGGCGAGATCGAGCAGGCCCTCACCGGTCACGCGGACATCGACACCGCCGTCGTCGTCGTGCGCGAGGACCGGGACGACGACCAGCGCATCGTCGCCTACGTCGTACCGGCAGGCACCACAGCACCGGGTGCGCTGGACCTCACCGCCCTGACCGACCACGTACGGGCCCACCTGCCCGAGTACATGGTCCCCACCGCGATCGTGCCGCTCGCCGAGCTGCCGACCACGACCAGCGGAAAGCTCGACCGCAAGGCGCTGCCCGCACCGGACCACACCGAGGCGGAGACCGGGCGCGGACCGCGCAACCACAACGAGGAAGTGCTCTGCCGGCTCTTCGCCGACCTGCTCGGCCTTCCGGAGATCGGCATCGACGCCGACTTCTTCGACCGCGGCGGGCACTCCCTGCTGGCCACCCGGCTGACCGGCCGGATACGCAATGAGCTTCACGTCGACGTGAAAGTCACGACGGTCTTCCGTCATCCGACCGTCGCCCAACTGGCGGTGCAGATAGAGGAACTGGCCACGTCGAACCGCCCCCGGCTGCGTCCCCAGCTGGGCATGACGACCGTTTAGGAGAAGCGTCGATGATCCCCTTGTCCTTCGCCCAGCGGCGGATGTGGTTCCTGCACCGCCTGGAAGGGCCGTCCGCGACGTACAACATCCCGTTCGTGCTGCGTCTGGACGGGGCGCTCGACACCGCGGCCCTGGCCGCCGCGGTCACGGACGTCGCGGACCGGCACGACAGCCTGCGCACCCTGGTCAGCGAGAACGCGGACGGCACGCCCGAGCAGCGGGTCCTGCCCTCCGACGAGGCGGTCCTGCCCTTCCGGGTGGCCGACGTGGCCCCGGACGACCTGGACGCCGTACTGCACGAGGAACTGGTCACCGGTTTCGACCTGGAGACCGAACTCCCGCTGCGCACCACCGTGTTCCGCCTCGCGCCGCAGGAGCACGTCCTGGCGTTCGTGTTCCACCACATCGCCGCCGACGGCTCCTCGATGGCCCCGTTCCTCAAGGACCTGGTCGCCGCGTACACGGCCCGCCACGGCAGGACCGCCCCGCAGTGGGCGCCGCTGCCGGTCCAGTACAAGGACTACACACTCTGGCAGCGGCAGCTCCTCGGCGAGGACGGCGACCGCGAGAGCGTCGCGGCCCCGCAGATCGCCTACTGGCGCAAGGAACTGGACGAGGTGCCGCAGCCGACGCAGCTCCCGCTGGACCGGCCGAGGCCCACGATCGTCGGACACCGCGGCGGCCACGTCGCGTTCCTGCTCGACTCCGACCTCGTCTCCCGGCTCGGCAAGGTGGCCGCCGACCGCGGCGCCACCGCCCCGATGGTCGCCCAGGCCGCCCTCGCCGTCCTGCTGAACAAGCTCGGCGCGGGCGAGGACGTCACCATCGGCAGCCCGATCGCCGGACGCACCGACGAGGCGCTGAACGACCTGGTCGGCTTCTTCGTCAACACCTGGGTGCTGCGCGCCGACCTGTCGAAGAACCCGTCCTTCGGCGACATGGTGGAACAGGTCCGGGACAAGGCCCTGGCCGCGTACGACAACCAGGACGTCCCCTTCGAGCGGCTCGTGGAGCTGCTCAACCTGGAGCGTTCGACCTCCTACCCGCCGCTGTTCCAGACGATGCTGGCCTGGCAGTTCGTGTGGCCGGACATCGAGATACCGGGCCTGGAGGTCACCCCCGTCCCGGCCGGCACCGACACCGCGAAGTTCGACCTCTTCTTCAACATCGTCCCCGACGCCTCGGGCCGCGCCCACGGGCGCCTCGAGTACGCGGCGGACTTGTTCGACCACTCCACGGCGGTCGCCGTGGTCGACCGTCTCGTCCGCATCCTGGAGCAGGTGGCCGCCGACCCCGGCGTGCGCCTCGGGGACGTCGACGTCCTCGACCAGGGCGAGCGCAAGCTGCTCCTCACCGACTGGAACGCCACGGCGCGTGAGGTGGCGGTGGGGACGTTGCCGGGTGCGTTTGAGGCGCAGGTGGTGCGGTCGCCGGATGCGGTGGCGTTGGTGGGTGAGTCGGAGTCGTTGTCGTATGCGGAGTTCAATGCGCGGGCGAACCGTCTTGCGCATTGGCTGATCGAGCAGGGGGCGGGTCCGGAGTCGTTGGTCGCGGTGCGGATTCCGCGGTCGGTGGATCTGCTGGTGGCGATCTATGCGGTGGTGAAGTCGGGTGCGGCGTATGTGCCCGTGGACCCGGAGCTGCCGGCGGACCGGGTGCGGCATGTGCTGGACGTTGCCCAGCCGTTGTTGGTGCTGGATGAAGTGCTGCCGGATGTCTCGGGCTATGCGGAGTCGAACCCGGTGCGGGAGCTGTCTCCGGACCACGCCGCGTATGTGATCTTTACGTCGGGTTCGACGGGTGGTCCGAAGGGTGTGCAGGTGGCGCACCGTTCGATCATGAACCGGCTGGCCTGGGGCCTCGGGTATTTCGAGGTCGGGCCGCAGGATCGTGTGTTGCTGTCGACGACGGCCAGTTTCGATGTGTCGGTGCCGGAGTTGTTCGCGGCGTTGCAGGTGGGCGCGGCGATAGTGATTGCGCGGCCGGACGGGCGGCGTGACCCCGCCTATCTGGCGGAGCTGATTCGGCGTGAGGGGGTGACGGGGGCGGACTTCGTGCCTTCGTTGCTGGAGGTGTTCGTCGCCGAGCCGGGGGCGAAGGAGTGCACGAGCCTGCGGTGGATCGAGGTCGCGGGGGAGGCGTTCCCGCCCGCGCTGGCCAACAAGGTCACCGAGGTGTTGCCGCAGTGCGGTGTGTACAACCTCTACGGTCCGACCGAGGCGTCGGTGGAGGTGACCGCCTACCGGCATGTGCCGGGTGCGGACCGGGTGCCGATCGGGGCGCCGGTGTGGAACACGCAGGTGTATGTGCTGGACGCGGCGCTGAAGCCGGTCGCACCGGGTGTCGCGGGTGAGCTGTATCTGGCCGGTGCGGGCCTGGCCCGCGGTTATTTCGGGCAGACGGCGTTGACGGCGGGCCGGTTCGTGGCCTGCCCCTTCGGTGAGCCGGGCGCGCGGATGTACCGGACCGGTGACCTGGTGCGCTGGTCGCACGACGGGCAGGTGGAGTACATCGGGCGGACCGACTTCCAGGTCAAGGTCCGCGGCTTCCGCATCGAACTCGCCGAGATCGAGCAGGCCCTCACGGACCACCCCGGCGTGGCCCAGGCCACCGTGGTGGTCCGCGAGGACCGCGAGGGCGGCAAGCGCCTCGTCGGCTACGTCGTCCCGGACCCGGGCGCCGCCGTCGAGGACGCCGACGACCAGCAGGACGACTGGCGCGAGCTCTACGATGACAGCTACCGGGCCTCCGAGGACGAGGCGTGGGGCGAGGACTTCCAGATGTGGACGTCGTCGTACGACGGCGAGCCGATCCCCGTCGAGCAGATGCGGCAGTGGCGGGACGCGGCCGTCGCCCAGGTGCTGCGGTACGCGCCCCGGCGCGTCCTGGACATCGGCGTCGGCTCCGGTCTGCTCCTCGCCAAGATCGTCGGAGAGGTCGAGGAGTACTGGGGCACCGACATCTCGGCCCCCGTCGTGGAGCGCGTCACCGCCCAGGCCGAGCGGTTCGGGTTCGGCGACCGGGTGCACCTCAGCGCCCGTACCGCCGACGAACTGTCCGACCTGCCCAAGGGCCGCTTCGACACGGTGGTCCTGAACTCCGTCGCCCAGTACTTCCCGAGCGCCGAGTACCTCGACCACGTCCTGAGCCAGGTCATGGAGCTGCTCGAACCCGGCGGCCGCATGATCGTCGGCGACGTGCGCAACGCCTCGACGCTGCGCGTCCTGCTCACCGCCGTCCAACGCGCCGCCCACCCGCACGCGTCGCACGACGAACTGCGGACGTTCGTGGAGAAGGAGCTGCTCGCCGAGCGCGAACTCGTGGTCCCCCCGGAGTGGTTCGCCGCCTGGGCGGCCCGGAACTCCGTCGCCGTGGACATCCGCCTCAAGCCGGGGGAGGCGCACAACGAACTGACCCGGCACCGCTACGAGGTCGTCCTGCACAAGGCGCCCGCCGACGTGCTCGACCTCTCCGGGCTGCCGGAGGTGCCGTGGGGCGGACAGCTCGCCACCCCCGCCGACCTGGCGGCGCGTACGGAGGACGGACCGGTGCGCGTCACCGGCATCCCCTCCACCCGGCTGTCCGAGGAGGCCGCCGTCGCGGTCGCCGCAGGGCTCCTGGACCCGACGGCGCTGCCCGGCGAAGCGGTCGACCCGCACGAGCTGACCGAGTGGGCCCGCGCCCACGGTCTGACGGCGGTCCTCACGCTGTCGGGCGAGGACCCGCGCTGCTACGACGCGCTGCTGCTGCCCGCGCTGCCCGCCGAGGCCGCCGTCACCGGCACGTTCGTCACCACCGACGCGGGTCGGCGCGCCCGGCCCAACACCCCGGCCCTCGCCAAGGCGATCGGCCCGCTGCTCGCCGGACTGCCCGACTACCTCACCGAGCGGCTCCCCGGCTACATGGTGCCCGCCGCGCTCGTGCCGCTCTCGGAGATCCCGCTGACCCCGAGCGGCAAGCTGAACCGGCGTGTGCTGCCGCCGCCGGACTTCGCGCAGGCGTCGACCGGACGCGCGCCGCGCAACCGGATCGAGGAAGCCTTCTGCGCGCTCTTCGCCGAGGTGCTCGGCCTGCGGACCGTCGGCATCGACGACGACTTCTTCACCACCGGCGGCGACAGCATCCGCTCCATCCAGGTCGTCGCCCGCGCCAGGGCGCTCGGCATGGCCGTCTCCACCCGCGAGGTCTTCGAGCACCGCACCGTCGCCCGCCTCGCGGAACTCGTCGAGAGCCGCGACGACGCCCGCGTGACCCTGGCCGAGCTGCCCGGCGGCGGCGTCGGCCGGTCCCCGCTGCCCCCCATGGCGGCGCACGTCCTCGAACTGGGCGGCGGCTTCGGCCGGTTCTCCATGTCCGGGATGCTGACCCTGCCGGGCGACATCGACCGCGCGGGCCTCCTCGCCACGCTGCGGGACCTCCTCGACCGGCACGACGTGCTCCGCTCCCGGCTCGACCGGGACGAGTCCGGACTGCTGATCGCGCCGCCCGGCAGCGTCGACCCCGCCGGACTGCTGCGCGACATCCCTCTCGACGGCGCCGACGTGCACGCCGAGCTGGACGCCGCCGCGGGCCGACTCGACCCGGACGCCGGGATCGTGGCCCAGTTCGTCCGGTTCACCTCCGACACCGACGCCGACCGGCTCCTGATCGTCCTCCACCACCTCGTCGTGGACGGCGTGTCGTGGCGGATCATCGTGCCCGACCTCGCCGCCGCCTGGCAGCGGGTCCGTGACGGCGCCGCGCCGCAGCCCGTGCAGGGCACCTCTCTGCGCCGCTGGGCGCACGCCCTGGCCGACCTCGCGGCGGACGAGGAGAAGGCCGCCGCGCAGCTGCCGGTCTGGCAGGAGATCCTCAGCGGCGACGAGCCCGTGCTCGGCGCCCGCGCGCTGGACCGCGCACAGGACGTCGCGGCCACCGTGGACACCGTCCGCGTCCAGCTCCCCGCCGGCGTCACCCGGACCCTGCTCACCCACGTCCCCGCCGTCTTCCGCGGCAGGGTCGACGACGGACTGCTCGCCGCACTCGCCCTCGCCCTCACCCACTGGCGCCGCACCCGCGGCGAGTCGGGCTCCTCCGCGCTCGTGCGTATGGAGGGCCACGGCCGCGAGGAGCACGTCGTGCCCGGCGCCGACCTGTCGGGCACGGTCGGCTGGTTCACCTCGGTGTTCCCGGTGCGCCTGGACCTGGCAGGCGTCGACGTGGCCGACGCGCTCGCCGGCGGCGCCGCCGCGGGCCGCGCCCTCAAGGCCGTCAAGGAACAGCTCCGGGCGGTTCCGGACAACGGCATCGGCTACGGCGTGCTGCGCCACCTCAACGCGGAGACCGGCGCCGTCCTCGCCGCCGCACGCGAACCGCAGATCGGCTTCAACTACCTCGGCCGCACCTCCGCCGCCCCCGCCGGGCAGGAGGGCGCGGGCTGGACCCCGGACAGCACCTACCAGGACCTGATCGCCGCGCCGGACGCCGACATGCCGGTCCTCTCCGCCCTGGAGATCAACGCGGTGGCCACCGACACCGGTGACGGCGACGAACTGACCGCCTACTTCGGCTTCCCGACCGGGGTCCTGACCCGCGCCGAGGTCACCGAACTGGCCGGCCTGTGGGTGCGGGCCCTGACCGCGCTCGCCCAGTACGCGGAGACGGACGACGCCGGCGGACTCACCCCCTCCGACGCCCCCCTGGTCGACGTCGACCAGGAGGCCATCGACGGCTGGGAGACCCGCTACGGCGCGCTCGCCGAGATCTGGCCGACGACCCCCGCCCAGTCCGGCATCCACTTCCACACCCAGATGGCCGGATCGTCGTTCGACGCCTACCACATGCAGCTCGTCTTCCACCTCTCCGGCGACGTCGACGCCGAGCGGATGCACCGGGCCGGGCAGGCGCTCATCGAGCGCTACACCAACCTCCGCGCCGCCTTCGTCGCCAAGGCCGACGGCGACATCGTCCAGGTCGTGCCCGCGCACGGGGTGACCCTGCCCTGGCGCCACCTCGACCTGACCGCCGTCGCCGACGCCGAGGCGACCGACACGTTCGAGGAGTTCCTCACCCAGGACCGGGCCGAACACTTCGACATGGCCGCCCCGCCGCTCATGCGGCTCGCCCTCGCCGTGCTCGAACCCGGCCGCGCCGAACTCGTCGTCACCGCCCACCACATCCTCTTCGACGGCTGGTCCATCCCCCTGCTGATGCAGGACCTGCTGCTGCTCTACGCGGCCCACGGCGACCCGTCGGGACTGCGGCCCACCCGCAGCTACGGCGAGTTCCTGGCCTGGCGGGCCCGGCAGGACGAGGCGGAGGCGGCCCGCGCCTGGGCCGCCGAGATCGCCGGAGTGGAGGAGCCGACGCTGCTCGCGCCCGGCTCCCAGCACACCGACGACGGCCTCGGGCAGGTCGAGTTCGCGCCGTCCGCCGAGGTGTCGGCCCGGCTCGACCGGCGCGCCGCCGAGCTGGGCGTCACCGTCAACACCGTCGTCCAGGGCGCCTGGGGCCTGCTGCTCGGGCAGCTCACCGGCCGCCGCGACCTGCTGTTCGGTGCCACCGTCTCCGGCCGCCCGCCCGCCGTGGCGGACGTCGAGACGATGGTCGGGATGTTCATCAACACCCTGCCCGTCCGCGTCGAGTACGCCCCCGGCGACACCTTCGCCGAGGTCCTGACCCGGCTGCAGGAGCGGCAGGCCGCCCTGATGGACCACCACCACCACGGGCTCGCCGAGATCCAGCAGGCCGCCGGGCTGCCGTCCCTCTTCGACACCCTGGTCGTCTTCGAGTCCTACCCGGTCGACGAGGAGGGCATCAGCGCCGCGACCGAGGCCGCCGACGGCGTCGCCTTCACCGGCCTGCGCCCCTCCAACGGCACCCACTACCCGCTGGGCCTGATGGCGGCGGTCGAGCCGAACCTCCAGTTCATCCTCCAGTACGCGCACGGCGTGTTCGACCAGGAGACGGTGGAGGCGTACGCGGCCCGCCTGCTCCGCATCCTGGAGCAACTGGCCGACGCCCCCGACCGGAAGGTCGCCGGGCTCGACGTCCTGGAGCCGGCCGAACGCGAGCGGCTCTTGGTGGAGCTGAACGCCACCGACGCCCCGACCCCGGACACCACGATCCCCGGCCTCGTCGAGGCCCAGGTCGCACGGACCCCGGACGAGGTCGCCGTCATCGCCGAGGGCGTCTCGCTCACCTACCGCGAGGTGAACGCCAGGGCCGACCGGCTCGCGCGGGAGCTGGCCGGACGCGGCGTCGGCCCCGAGTCGCTGGTCGCGGTGTCCCTGCCGCGCACCGCGGACCTGGTGGTCGCCCTGCTCGCGGTCCTGAAGGCGGGCGGCGCCTATCTGCCCGTCGACCCCAAGTACCCCGGACACCGCCTGGCGGCGATCCTCGGCGAGGCACGCCCGCGCCTGGTCCTGACGGACACGGCGACCGCCGGGACGCTGCCGGAGCACGACGCCCCGAACCTCCTCCTCGACACGCTCGACCTGTCCGGCCCGGCCGGAGGTGACGGGTCGGTTCCCGAACTCCCGGTCAGCTCGCAGCAGTTGGCGTACGTGATGTACACCTCCGGCTCCACGGGCAGGCCGAAGGGCGTCGCCATCACCCACGCCAACGTGGTCAACGGCGTGCTGCGCCTCGCCGACCGTGTGGGCATGGCGCCGGGCAAGCGGATCCTCGCGGGCACCTCGGTCAACTTCGACGTCTCCGTGTTCGAGATCTTCACGGCCCTCGCGGTCGGCGGCGTCGTCGAACTGGTCCGGGACGTCCTGGTCCTCGGCGAGCGGAAGGAGGGCTGGAGCGGCGGCGTCATCTCGACCGTCCCGTCCGCCTTCGCGGAGCTGGTCGACGAGATCGCGGGACGCACCGACGTGGAGACGCTCGTCTTCGCCGGTGAAGCACTGCCCACGGCGCTGGTGGCGAAGGTGCGCAAGGCGCTCCCCGGCGCCCGGATCGTCAACGCCTACGGGCAGAGCGAGTCGTTCTACGCCACCACCTGCGCCGTCACCGATCTCACCGGCGCGCCGGGCGACGCGGCGGGCAGCGCGCCCGTCGGCACCCCGCTCGGCAACATGCGGGTCTACGTCCTCGGCCCCGGCCTGACCCCGGTGCCGCCCGGCGCCGTCGGCGACCTGTACGTCGGCGGCAGCGTCGGCCGCGGCTACCACGGCCGCACCGCGCTGACCGCCGAGCGCTTCCTCGCCGACCCGTTCGGCCCGGCGGGCGCCCGCATGTACCGCACCGGCGACCTGGTCCGCGTCAATGCCGAAGGACAACTGGAGTACGCGGGCCGCGGCGACGCCCAGGTGAAGGTGCGCGGCTTCCGCATCGAGCCCGCCGAGGTCGAGGCGGCGCTCACCGCGCACCCCGGCCTCGCGCAGGCCGTCGTCATCGCCCGCGACGGACGCGGAGACGGCGCGGGCAAGCTGCTCGTCGCCTACGTCGTGCCCACCGGCGACCGATCGTCCGCCCCGGACACCAGGGAGCTGCACGCCTTCGCCTCCGAGCGGCTCCCGGAGTTCATGGTGCCGTCCGCCTTCGTCACCCTGGACCGGCTTCCGCTCGCCCCCAACGGCAAGCTGGACCGGGCCGCCCTGCCCGATCCCGAGTACACCGGCGCCGCCTACCGGGAGCCCTCCACCGCCCGTGAGAAGGGCCTGGCCGCGCTCTTCGCCGAGGTGCTCGGCGTGGACCGGGTCGGCGCCGACGACGGGTTCTTCGAGCTCGGCGGGCACTCCCTGCTCGCCACCCGGCTGATCAGCCGGGCCCGCGCCGAGATGGGCGTCGAGATACCCATCCGCAAGATCTTCGACCTTCCGACGGTGGCCGCGCTCGCCGCGTGGACAGAGGAACTGGCCGCTCCCCGTCGTCCCGGACTGCGCAAGATGTTCGTAGAGGAGTGAAGCAATGATTCCGCTGTCATTCGCCCAACGCCGCATGTGGGTCCTGCACCAGCTGGAAGGGGGCTCGGACTCCTGGAACATGGCGGCCGCCTTCCGGCTCACCGGCCCGCTGGACCGGGACGTCCTCGCCGCGGCGATCCGCGACGTGGTCGAGCGGCACGAGATCCTGCGCACCGTCTATCCGACCGACGACAAGGGCGAGCCGCACCAGCGCATCCTGCCCGTCGCGCAGGCGGCGCCGGAGCTGCCGCTCACCGAGGTGGCGCCGGACGAGGTGTCCGGCGCCGTCGATGCGGCGATCGCCCACCGCTTCGACCTCACCGCCGAACTCCCGCTGAAGGCCCGCCTGCTGCGCTGCGGGCCCGAGGAGCACGTCCTCGTCCTGGTCATCCACCACATCGCCACCGACGGCAGCTCGGGCGCTCCGCTGGTGCGGGACCTCGCCGCCGCGTACACCGCCCGGCGCGGCGGGCACGCGCCGGCCTGGGAGCCGCTGCCCGTGCAGTACAAGGACTACACGATGTGGCAGCGCGAGGTCCTCGGCGACGTCGCGGACCCCGAGAGCCTCGCCGCCACCCAGGTCGAGTACTGGCGCAAGGAGCTGTCGGGCGTCCCCCAGCCGCTGAACCTGCCGCTCGACCGCCCGCGGCCCGCCGAGGCGAGCGGGCGCGGCGCCACCGTCGACCTCGTCATCGAGCCCGGGGTGGCGACCGGGCTGCAGAACCTGGCCGACCGGCGCGGATCGACCCTGTCGATGGTCCTCCAGGCCGCGCTCGCCGTCCTGCTCCAGCAGCTCGGCGGCGGCAAGGACGTGACGATCGGCAGCTCCATCGCGGGACGCACCGACGAGGCGCTCAACGACCTCATCGGCTTCTTCGTCAACACGCAGGTGCTGCGGGTGGACCTGACCGGCGACCCGACCTTCACCGACCTGCTCGGCCAGGTGCGGGACAAGGCGCTGGCCGCCTACGAGCACCAGGACGTGCCGTTCGACACCCTCGTCGAGGCGATCAACCCGGAGCGCTCGGCGGCGTACCAGCCGCTGTTCCAGGTGATGCTCGGCGTGCAGAACTACGAGCGCCCCGACCTCGAACTCGCCGGGCTCAAGGTCGAGGTCGAGCAGGCCACCCCTTCCACCTCCAAGGTCGACCTGTTCTTCAACGTCATCACGGACTCCACGGGAGCGCTGCGCGGCGACATCCAGTACGCGACCGACCTCTTCGACCGGGACACGGTCGAGGCGATCGCCGGACGGTTCGCGCGCGTCCTCGCCCAGCTCGTCGCCGATCCCGGCGTGCACGTCGGCGCTGTCGACGTCCTGAGCGCCGAGGAGCGTCATCACCTGCTCGTCGAGGTCAACGACACCGCCGAGCCGACCCTGGAGCTGGTGGCGGCGATCCGCGAGCGGGTCCGGGCCACGCCGGAGGCGGTCGCCGTCATCGGCGAGGAGGAGTCGCTCACCTACGCGGAGCTGGAGGCGCGCTCGAACCGGCTGGCGCACTGGCTGATCGGCGAGGGCGTGCGCACGGAGTCACGGGTCGCCGTCCGCCTGCCCCGCGATGTGAACCTGGTGGCGGCGCTCCTCGCGGTCATCAAGTCCGGCGGCGCCTACGTCCCCATCGACCCGGACCACCCGCGCTCGCGCATCGACTACATCCTGGAGCACGCGGACCCGGTCCTCGTGCTCGACGCCGAGGCGCTCGCGGGCGTGGACTGGCCGGCGCTGTCCGACGAGGCCCCGCAGGTGACCGTCCGGCCGGAGAACACCCAGTACGTGATCTACACGTCGGGCTCCACGGGCCGGCCCAAGGGCGTCGCGATCCCGCGTGGCGCGGTCGCCAACTACCTGGCCACGGCGGGCCGCACGTTCCCGCTGGCGGCCGGCGAGCGGATGCTGTTCAGCACGACCGTGGCGTTCGACATGGCCAACACCGAGCTGTACCTCCCCTTCGTCTCCGGCGCGACCATGGTCGTCGCCGACAAGGGCACCGTCGCCGACCCGGCCGCCGTCCTCGCGCTGATCCGCCGCCACGGCATCACCGCCGTGCAGGCCACGCCCGCCTTCTTCCAGATGCTCCTCATGCACGACCCGCTCGCCGCGAAGGACCTGCGCATCATCATCGGCGCGGAGGCCGTCCCCGTACGCCTGGCCGAGACCCTGGCGAAACAGGCCACCGAGGTCTTCAACATGTACGGCCCGACCGAGACCGTCACCTGGTGCACCCAGGCGCTCGTGAAGCCGGGGGAGGGCGCCCCGATCGGGCGGCCGATGGGCAACTTCCAGATGTACGTCCTCGACGCGCGGCTGCGCCCGGTCCCGCGCGGCGTGGAGGGCGAGCTGTACATCGCGGGGGCCGGCATGGCCCGCGGCTACCAGAGCCGCCCCGACCTGAGCGCCGAGCGGTTCGTGGCCTGCCCCTTCGGCCCCGAGGGCGCCCGCATGTACCGCACCGGCGACCTCGTGCGCTGGGACCGGAACGGGCAGCTGGAGTACATCGCCCGCACCGACTTCCAGGTCAAGGTCCGCGGCTTCCGCATCGAGCTGGGCGAGATCGAGCACGCCCTCGACGGGCACCCCGCGGTGGCCCAGGCGGCGGTCGTGGTGCGCGAGAACCACGACGGCGACAAGCGCATCGTGGGCTACGTCGTGCCCGCTCCCGAGGTCGCGGGGCAGGGCGGCATGGGCGAGGAGCTGCTCGCCGAGGTCACCGACCACCTGCGCCGCCGCCTCCCCGAGTACATGGTGCCCGCCGCGCTGATCCCCCTCGCGGAGATCCCGCTGAGCCCCAACGGCAAGCTCGACCGCGCGGCGCTGCCCGCCGAGGACACGGGCGCCCCGGCCGCCGGGCGCGGGCCGCGCAACTCCCACGAGGAGAAGCTGTGCGCGCTCTTCGCGGAGCTGCTCGACCGCGAGAACATCGCCATCGACGACGACTTCTTCGCCCTCGGCGGGCACTCGCTGCTCGCCACCCGGCTCAGCGTCGGCATCCGCACCCAGTTCGGCGTCGACGTCCCGCTCAAGACCATCATCAAGTTCCCCACGGTCGCAGAACTGGCCGCGCTGCTGCTCACCGGCGACATCCCCGTGGAGATCGCCGACCCGTTCGCGGTCGTGCTGCCGCTCAACGCCGACCCGGGCACCGGCAAGGAGCCGGTGTGGTTCTTCCACGGCGGCGGCGGACTCGGCTGGGCCTACTTCAGCTTCGTCCTGCACGTCGAGGACCGGCAGGCGTACGCGCTGCAGGCCCGCGGCTCCGACGGCAAGGACAAGCTGGCCGGCTCGGTGGAGGAGATGGTCGAGGACTACGTCACCGAGATGCTGAAGATCCAGCCCGAGGGGCCCTTCCACCTCATCGGCTGGTCCTACGGCGGCACCGTCGTGCAGGCCGTCGCCGCGGCCCTCGACCGGCGCGGGCACGAGATCTCCTTCGTCGCCATCCTCGACTCGCAGCCCGGCGGCCACGGCTTCACCGAGATCCACGCCGGCAAGACCGAGTCCGACTACCGGGGCGAGCTGGAGGAGTACTTCGGCCAGTACATCGGCACCGGCAACCAGGGCGGGTTCCTGGACACCATGGCGAAGGTCCTGACCAACAACACGACGCTGATGATGGACTTCGAGTCGCCGGTCTACCGCGGCGACGTCGTCTTCTTCAGCGCCACGCTCCAGGACGAGACCTACGCGCACCTGTGGCGGCCGTACGTGCTCGGCGACATCGAGGTGCACGACGTGCGCGCCGTGCACCACGAGATGCACATGCCGGGACCCGTGGCCGAGGTCTTCGAGGTGCTCAACCGCAAGCTCGCGGGATGACCGGACGATGACCGGACAACGACGGACAACGACGGACAACGACATGGACGATTGGGGTTGGTCGGGGTGACAGGGCCCGGCGCATCAGAGCAACAGGGTGAGCGGACCACGCTGCTGTGCGTGCCGTTCGCCGGAGCGGGTTCCTCGTTCTTCCACCCCTGGCGGGAGCTGTCCGCCGGGCGGTGGCGGGTGACCTCCCTCGAACTCCCCGGCAGGGAGCGGCGGTTCCTCGAGGAGCCGTACCAGAACGTCGTGGAGGCGGCCAAGTCCGAGATCGACGCCATCGAGGCGGACCTTGGCGCGGACGCGCGGACCGTGCTCTTCGGGCACAGCCTCGGCGCGGTGCTCGCCTACGAGATCGCGCACCTGCTCACCGCGCGCGGGGTGCACGTCGAGCGGCTGGTCGTCAGCGGCTCTCCGGGGCCGTGGACCCAGCGCGAGCGGCGGGCCGCGGGCCTGAGCGGCGACGAGTTCCTCGCCCGGGTCGAGGAGTTCGCGGGCTTCCGGCACGAGGCCCTCGACCACCCGGAGATGCGGGAGCTGATCCTCCCCGCGCTGCACGCCGACTGCACGATGCACGAGGCGTACGTGCCGAGCACCGACGCACCGCTGTCGGTGCCGATCGTCTCGCTGCGCGGCGACCACGACGGCCTGGTCACCGCCGAGGAGGCCCGGCAGTGGCAGGACGCCACCACGGGCGGCTTCACCTACGCGGAGTTCCCCGGCGACCACATGTACCTGGTCGACAGCGGCCGGGAAATCCTCGACGCGATCGAGGCCCAGCCGGCGCGCGGTCACTGAGACCGGCGCCCCGAGGAGGGACGGAGACCCATCATGCCGATCGCCGCGCACCCCGTGGCCGTCGCCGAGCAGCCGCTGCTGCTCAGTTACGAAGGCGTGCACGACGCCCGGGACCGCATCGCCGGGCGCGTGCTGCAGACGCCCGTCGTCCGCAGCGACGAACTGGAGCGCATCGCCGGGGCCCGGCTGTGGCTGAAGGCGGAGAACCTCCAGCGCGGCGGCTCCTTCAAGATGCGCGGCGCGCTCCTCGCCGTCGAGCGCCTGGTCGCGGCCGGCAGCCTCGGCGTGGTCGCGCAGTCCACCGGCAACCACGCCATCGCCGTGGCCATGGCCGCCGCCCAGCACCGGCTCCCGGCCGTCCTCGTCCTGCCCGTCGACGCGGCGCCGACCAAGGTGCGGCGCATCCGCGCGGCAGGCGCCGAGGTGGTGCAGGCCGGGACCACGCTGGCCGAGCGGATCGCGGTCCTCGACGAGGTCAGGGCCGCCCGCGGCTACGACGAGATCGACCCCTACCAGAACCTGGACGTGGTGGCCGGCCAGGGCACCGCGACGGCGGACCTGCTGCACCAGGTGGCGGCGGCGGGCGAACGCCTGGACGCGGTGGTGCTGCCCGTCGGCGGCGGCAGCGCGCTCGCCGGCGCCTGCCTGGCCACCGCCGGTCAGGGCATCGACGTTTACGGCGCCGAGCCCGCCGCCGTCCCCGCCCTGACGGCGGCGCTGCGGGCGGGCGGCCCCGTCACCGTGGACGCGCGGCCCACCATCGCCGACGGCCTGCGGCCCGACCGCATCGGCCAACTCCCCTACGACCTGGCCCATGACAAGGTCGCCGGTGTCTTCACGCTGGAGGAGAGCGCCATCGCGGAGGCGCTGCGGCTCGTGCTGGTCCACGCCCGGCTGCTCATCGAGCCGGCCGCCGCCACCGCCGTGGCCGGTGCTCTGCGCCTGGCCGCCGAGGGCCGCGCCCGCGACATCGGGGTCCTCGTCTCGGGCGGGAACGTCGAGACGGCCCTCGTCGCGGAACTCCTCAACACCCACAGCTGATGACCACGACGCACCGCCACATACGGAAAGGCCGGCCATGACAGGGTCAGGGAGATACGACGGGCAGTGGACGCACCGCTTCCACCCCAACGACGACAGCGACTTCCGCCTCGTCTGCTTCCCGCACGCGGGCGGCTCGGCGAGCTACTTCTACGCCCTGTCGGAGGCCCTCTCACCGGTCCTGGACACCCTCATCGTCCAGTACCCGGGACGGCAGGACCGGCGCGCGGAGGGCTGCGTGGAGAACCTCGCCGAGCTTGCCGACCTCACCTACGCGGCGCTGCGGCGCAGCGAGGACGGCCGGCCCTTCGTCTTCTTCGGCCACAGCATGGGCTCCGTCCTCGCCTTCGAGGTGGCGCGCCGCTATCAGGACGACGCGGGTGCCCCGCCCGTCCGACTCGTGGCCTCCGGCTACCCGCCGCCCTCCCTGCTGCGCGGCGGCACGGTCCACCGCCGTGACGACGACGGCCTCGTCGAGGAGCTGCTCCTGGTCGGCGGCACCGACCCCGTCTACCTGGAGAACGCGCACCTGCGGGCGTCCATCCTCGCCGCCGTCCGCGGCGACTACACGGCCATCGAGACCCACCCCCGGGCGGCCGGCGTCCGGCTCGACTGCCCGGTCACCATGCTGGTCGGCACCGACGATCCGCACACCACCCTCGCCGAGGCCGAGGCCTGGCGGGAGCACACCACCGCCGACTTCGAGCTGCACGTCTTCCAGGGCGGTCACTTCTACCTCGACGAGCACGGCGCGGCGGTCAACGAGATCATCGCGGGCGCCGTCCGGGGCGTGGCCGTCAGCACGTAGAACCGGGTGGCGCCATCGTGGCGCCTGTGTCCGACTTGCATGGGTATGGGCGACTGCAAGGGGCGGCGAACCGAGTCGATCAATGGCCGAAGAGGGGGTTGCGCAACGCTCCGGGCGTGTCCTGGGTGCCACTTTGGCCCACCGTGGCGCCAAGAGTGTGCCATGGTGGGGTCACAGCCCCCCAGGAGAGGACAGCCCGTGAGCCGCACCGTCCCGGTCCCCACCGGCCTGCCCATGGAGCGTGACGCAGGGCCCTTCGACCCGCCCCGGCGGATCACCGCACTGCGCGACGCCCGCCCCGTCAGCCCGCTGCTCTTCCCCGACGGCCACGAGGGCTGGCTGGTCACCGGGTACGAGGAGGCCCGTCAGCTCCTCGCCGACACCCGGTTCAGCTCCCGCCTCGACATCGGCCCGCTGCACGTCCCGTACGAGGTGCCGGGCCTGCCCCCGGTCACCGAGCCGTCCCCGCAGATCCCGGGCATGTTCATCAGCATGGACCCGCCGGACCACGGCCGGCTGCGGCGCAAACTCATCGGCGCCTTCACCGTCAAACGCATGAAGACGCTGGAGGAGCACATCGTCGCCCTCGCGGAGCGGCAACTGGACGCGATGGAGCGGCTGGCCCCGCCGGTCGACCTGGTCAAGGAGTTCGCGCTGCCGCTGCCCCTCCTCGTGATCTGCGAGATGCTCGGCGTCCCCTACGAGGACCGGGGCGGCTTCCAGAAGAACTCGGCCACGTTCATGGAGCGCGACGTCGAGCTCGACGCGAAGATGGCCGCCTACACCGGCCTGACGACCTATCTGGCCGAACTCGTCACCGCCAAGCGCGCGGCGCCCGGCGACGACCTCCTGTCCGACCTGGCCCGCCAGGAGGACCTCAGCGTGGAGGAACTGGTCGGCATCGCCTTCCTGCTGCTGATCGCCGGCCACGAGACCACGGTCAACCAGCTCGGGCTCGGCACCTTCGCGCTCCTGGAGAACCCCCGGCAGGCCGCCGAACTCCGCGCGGACCCGGGCCTCATGCCGGACGCGGTGGAGGAGATCATGCGCTACCTCTCCGTCGCCGACATCTTCTACCGCTACGCCACCGAGGACATCGAGCTGGGCGGCGAGACCATCCCGGAGGGCTCCACGGTCGTCGTCTCCCTGCTCGCCGCCAACCGCGACCCGCGCCGCTTCGAGGATCCCGACGCCCTCGACGTCCACCGCAAGGCCCGCGGCCAGCTCGGCTTCGGCCACGGCGTCCACCAGTGCCTCGGCCAGCAACTGGCCCGCATCGAGATGCGCGCGGGCTTCGACGGCCTGCTCCGCCGCTTCCCGACACTCCGCCTCGCCGTCCCCGCCGAGGCGGTGCGGCTGCGGACCGACATGAACATCTACGGGGTCCACGAACTCCCGGTCACGTGGGAGACATCCGAGCGGTAGGCCGGGCGGCCCGGGTCACCGCCCGGGCCCCACCCACGTGGTGAGCGCCGCCCGCAGGGCCGCCGTGTCCGGCGCCTCGTCGGCGTCGGCGGCCCAGGCCACATGGCCGTCGGGGCGGATGAGGAGCGCGGCGGGCGCCGGGACGTCACCGACGGCGGGCACGGGCCACTGGTCGTCCTCGCTGTGCGCCTCGACCACGTCGACGCGGTCGGTCCAGCCGTCGGCCGCCCGCGCCGCCCAGGCGCCGCCGTCCAGGGCGAGCAGGACGGGCCGGGCGGCGTGCAGCAGCTCGTGGGCGCCCACGACGCCCTCGGGCGTCTTCAGGTCGGCGTCCGGCACCCGCCGCCCCGCGAGGGGGTGGTCGTCGTCGACCGGATAGCGCAGGTCGAGCGCGGTCAGCAGATGGCGCAGGTAGCGGTTGACGTCGTCGAAGACCATCAGCGCGCCGAACACCTCGCGCAGCGCGTCCGTCTGCGGTCCGGGCCGCACCAGCGCCGACTGCGCCCGCGTGTTCTGAAGCACCCGCTCGGCGACCGGGTGCCGTTCGGCGTGGTAGGTGTCGAGCAGGCCGTCGGGGGCGTCGCCGCGGACCACGGCGCCGAGCTTCCAGCCCAGGTTCACCGCGTCCTGCACGCCCATGTTCAGGCCCTGGCCGCCGGCCGGGAAGTGGATGTGGGCGGCGTCGCCCGCGAGCAGCACCCGGCCCGCCCGGTAGCGGTCGGCCTGGCGCGCGGCGTCGCTGAACCGGGAGACCCAGCGCGGGTTGCGCATCCCGAAGTCGGTGCCCGCGACGCGCACCATCGACTCCTTGAGCTGCTCGAAGGTGACGGCCTCGTCGCGCCCCGCCACCCGGTCGAACTCGGACGTGATGACCCGGTGCCAGCCCGGCTCGAACGCGATCGCCGAGTAGTCGCCGGCCGGCGTGCGCCGCACCCACACGTACTCCTCGGGGAGGTCGGGCACCTCTACGTCGCCGATGAGCGCGGTCATCGTCGCGTCGGTGCCGGGGAAGCCGATCCCCGCCGCTTTGCGCACCGTGGAGCGGCCGCCGTCGCAGCCCACCAGGTAGCGGGCGCGCAGCGGCGCGGACTCGGTGCCGCCCGAGCGCAGCTCGACCGTGACTCCGTCCGCGTCCTGTACGAGGCCGGTGACCTCCGCCGAGCGGCGCACCCGCGCGCCCAGTTCGTCGGCGCGCTCCTCCAGGAGCCGTTCGACGGCGGACTGCAGGATCATCAGCGGGTAGGGGTGGCGCGACTCGGACTCGTCGAAGTCCAGGTAGAGGCCGGAGAAGTGGCCCACCGGCTGCAGTTCGCCCTCGTCGAGGAAGCGGTCCACGATGCCGCGCTGGTCGAGGAGTTCCAGCGTGCGGGAGTGGATGCCGCCCGCCCGGGACTCGCCCGAGCGCTTCGCGAGCGGGTCGACCACCGTCACCTCGACGCCCGCGAGGCGCAGTTCGCAGGCGAGCATCAGGCCCGTGGGTCCGGCGCCCGCGATCACCACGTCCGTGTCCCAGCCGGTGTCTGCCACGTCGTTCCCCTTAAATCCCGGTGATCCCGCCGCGCGCCCGAGCGCCCTCGGCACGGGTGCCTGACCCTCACGGTCACGCCCGGCGCGCCACCCGTTCAAGACACCCCGCGCCCCGGGCGCCCGGGGCGCGGGGGCGCTTGTCGCCGTCCCGCCGGCGGGACGAGGCTCGGTCCACGAACCGGCCCGGCCATCCCCCGGGGAAACGTGTCCCGCCGGCGGGACAGCGGCCGGGCCGCGACATCCGGAACCGGAACAGGACACGAGCGGGTGCTCCCGGTCGGTGGAGGAAGGAAAGACTGGCAATGGATTCGCTCGGACAGGACATCGCAAAGCTGTGGGCCCACCACCTCGATCGCGCCGAGGTCGGGGTCGACGACGACTTCTTCACGCTCGGCGGCAACTCGCTCACCGGCATCAAGATCATCGACCAGGTGGCGCAGGACTACGGCATACGGCTCTCCGTGCGCGACTTCTACCTGGCCCAGACCCCGGCGCGGGTCGCCGCACTGATCGAGCAGGGGAGGGCGGCGGCGTGAGGCTGACGCCGGGACCCGCGCGCGACGTCGACCTCGACGCGCTCGACCTCTTCGACCTCGACCTCTACACCTCGGGCGACCCGCACCCCGTCTGGGACGTCATGCGGGACAAGGCGCCCGTGCACCGCCAATCCCTGCCCGACGGGCGGGAGTTCTGGTCGGTGACCCGGTACGAGGACGTCTGCCGGGTGCTCGGCGACCACCGCGAGTTCACCTCGGAGCGCGGCACCACCCCCACCCACGTCGGCATCGACGACCCGGCCGCGGGCAAGCTGCTCACCTCCACCGACCCGCCCCGGCACACCGAGGTCCGCAGGCCGCTCGGGACCAAGCTCACCGCCCGCGCCGTGAAGTCCTGGGAGGACTCCATCCGCGACACGGTGGTCCGCTTCCTCGAACCCGCGCTGGACGGCGAGGTGTTCGACCTGGCCGAGCGGGCGCTGCTGCTCCCCGCGATGGTCACGGGCCCCCTCCTCGGCATCCCGGCCGCGGACTGGGAGGAGCTGGTCCAGCTGACCGCGATGGTGACCGCCCCCTCCGACCCGCACTTCCAGATCGGCAACGAGCCCACCACGCTGGCCATCGCCCACCACGAGCTGGTCGCCTACGTCACCGACTGGGTCAAGGGCCGCCGCGCCACCGGCCTGGAGGACGACAGCCTGCTGCACCACCTGATGAGCGTGCGCGCGGGCGGCGCGCCGCTGACCGACGAGGAGATCGCCCTCGACGGCTACAGCATCCTGCTCGGCGCCAACGTGACGACGCCGCACACCGTCTCCGGCACCGTGCAGGCGCTCATCGAGCGGCCCGAGCAGTTCGACAAGGCGCAGGCCGACCCGACGCTGATCCCGAACCTCGTCGAGGAGGGGCTGCGCTGGACCTCGGCCGCCTGCAACTTCATGCGGTACGCCGTCGACGACGTCGAGCTGCCCGGCGGCACCATCCCGGCCCGCGCCGCCGTCGTCGCCTGGATCGGCTCGGCCAACCGGGACCCGGAACTCTTCGCCGACCCGCACTCCTTCGACCTCACCCGCCCCAACGCCAAGCGCCACGTCGCCTTCGGCTTCGGGCCGCACTTCTGCATCGGCGCCCCCCTGGCCCGGCTCACCCTGCGGATCTTCTTCGAGGAGCTGCTCGGCCGGTTCGCGTCCTTCGAGCCCCTCGGCGAGCCCGAGCACCTGCGCTCGTACTTCATCGCCGGAATGACCCGCTTCCCCCTCGTCGCGCAGAAACGGCAGACGCCATGACCACCGACACCTCCACGCTCGCCCCCTCGCCGTGGTTCGTCCGGCCGCCGTCCACCGAGCACGCCGCACGCCTCTTCTGCTTCCCCTTCTCCGGGTCCGGGGCGTCGGCGTTCAGCGCCTGGCCGGCCGCGCTCGACGGCGTCGAGATCTGCCCGGTGCAGTTCCCCGGCCGCGAGAACCGGCTCGGCCACCCGCACTACGGCACCTACGAGGCCCTCGCCGACGCCCTGATCGAACCGCTCACGCCGCTGCTCGACCGGCCGTTCGCGTTCTTCGGGCACTGCTCGGGCGTGGTCCCCGCCTACGAGACCGCCCTGCGGCTCGCCGAGGCCGGACTGCCCACCCCGCAAGCCCTGCTCGTCTCCGGTCAGCCCGCACCGCACGACGCCTCGCGCGACCCCATGCTCACCATGACCGAGCCCGAACTGCGCGCCGAGATCGAGGCGTTCCTGCGCGGCCGGGGCATCCAACCGCGCCCGGACATGCTCGACCTCGGCGTCATGGTGCTGCTGCGGGACACCGAGGCCGCCCGCGCCTACCGGCGCGAGACGGTGGCACGCCTCGACTGCCCCGTCACCGTCCTGCACTGGCGCGACGACGCCGACGTGCACCTCGACGACCTCCAGGGCTGGCGCCGGTACACGGACTCCGTCGAGTTCCGCGTGCTCGGGGGCGGCCACTACGACTTCATGGACGCGCCGGACGACCTGCGCACCCTGCTGACCCGCTGGCTGTGACCGCCGGACGGCGGACTCGGAAGGACACAACATGAGTGGCGAAGCCACCGATATCGCCGTCGTCGGACTGTCGTGCCGGTTCCCCGGTGTGCACGGGCCGGACGAGTTCTGGCGGCTGCTGGCCGGCGGGGAGTCGACGGTCGGCAGGTTCCCCGCGCACCGCGCGGCCGACGCCCAGGTGGACCTCGCCGGCCACCCCGACGCCGCCACCCTGACCACCGGCTCCTTCCTGGACTCCGTCGACACCTTCGACGCGGAGTTCTTCGGCGTGTCCGCCGCGGAGGCCGCCGCCATGGACCCCGTGCAGCGCCTCGGCCTCGAACTCGCCTGGGAGGCGGTCGAGGACGCCGGGATCGCGGCCCCCGCGCTCGCGGGCCGGGAGATCGACGTCGTCGTCGGCGCCGCGCCCTCCGGCTACGACCAGCTGCGCAAGCGGTCCGGCAGCGACCAGGACGACCACTACGCCGCCCTCGGCTCCAGCGGCGCCCTCATCGCCAACCGCATCTCCCACCTCCTCGACGTGCGCGGCATGAGCCTCGCCGCCGACTCCGGCCAGTCCTCCTCCCTGGTCTCCCTCGCGCTGACCTGCGACCGCATCCGCTCCGGCGCCGTCGACCTGGCGCTCGCGGGCGGCGTCCACCTGATCACGGACCCCGCGTCCGGCACCGCCCTGGCCAACCTGGGCGCCCTCTCGCCCGACGGCCACTGCTTCCCCTTCGACGAGCGGGCGGGCGGCTTCGTGCGCGGCGAGGGCGGCGCGTTCGTCCTGCTCAAGCGGCTCGACCTCGCCGTCGCCGACGGCGACCACCTCTACGCCGTGGTGCGCGGCTGGGGCGTCCGCAGCGGCGGCGCCTCCTCCCGGATGCCCGACCCGAGCCCCGCCGGGCAGGCGTCGGCCGTCCTGTCCGCCCTGCGCAGCGCGGACGTCACCTTCGACTCGGTCGACTACGTCGAGGCGCACGGCACCGGCACCCGCCTCGGCGACCCGGCCGAACTGGCCGGCCTGCGCGAGGTGCGGGCCGAGCACGGCAGCCGACGCCCCCTGGTCGTCGGCTCGGTGAAGGCCAACGTCGGCCACCTGGAGCCCGCCGCGGGCCTGGCCGGACTCGTCAAGACCGTGCTCTGCCTGGACCGCGGCCTGCTGGTCCCCAACCCCAACTTCCGCACCCCGAACCCCGCCGTCGCCGACTTCGCGGAGGACTTCGAGGTCCTCACGGCCCCGCGGCCCTGGACCGGCGCACCGGGACGGCCGCGCCGGGCCGGTGTCTCCTCCATCGGCATGGGCGGCACCAACGCCCACCTCGTCCTCGAACAGGCCCCGGAGCCCGCGCCCACGACGCCCGCGCAGGCCCCCGCCGCCGTCCCGTGGGTCCTTTCGGCCCGCACGGACGAGGCCCTGCGCCAGCAGGCCGCCCGGCTGCGGGACTTCGTGACCGCCCACCCCGGGCCGTCGACGGCCGCCGTCGGACACGCCCTCGCCACCACGCGGACCACGTTCGCGCACCGCGCGGCCGTCGTCGCCACGGACCGGGCGGAGGCGCTCGCCGGACTCGACCTGCTGGCCCGGGGCGACACCTCCGCCCGCGCGGTGCGCGGCACCGCCGCCCGGGCGGCCGGCCCCATCGTCTTCGTCTTCCCCGGCCAGGGCTCGCAGTGGACCGGCATGGGCCGCCGCCTCTACGCGGAGTCGCCGGTCTTCGCCGAGGCGATCGACGCCTGCGCGAAGGCCCTCGACCCCTGGCTGGACTGGAGCCTCCTCAACATGGTGACGGGCGCGGGACCGGCCCCCTCGCTCGACGACGGGGACGCCGTACGCCAGCCCGCGCTCTTCGCGATGATGGTCTCCCTGGCCCGGCTGTGGCGCTCCCTCGGCGTGGTCCCCGACGTGGTCATGGGCCACTCGCAGGGCGAGATCGCCGCTGCCTGCGCCGCCGGCGCCCTGAGCCTGGAGGACGCCGCCCGCGTCATCGCGCTGCGCAGCCGCGCCCTGTCCGCGCTGGCGGGCCACGGCGCCATGACCGCCGTGGCCGCACCCCTGAGCTGGGTCGAGGAGCGCATCGCCCGGTGGCCGGGACGGCTGTCCGTGGCGGTCGTCAACGGACCGGAAGCCGTGGTGATCGCGGGGGAGCCCGCCGCCGTGGAGGAGTTCACCGTGCTCGCCGACGACGACGGCGTACGCGTGCGCCGGATCAAGGTCGAGTACGCCTCCCACTCCCCGCACGTCGAACGCATCCGCGACGAGGTCCTCGCGGCGGGCGCCGGCATCACACCGCTGGAGACCGCGGTCGAGTTCCACTCCACCGTCACCGCCGGACCGCTCGACACCCGCCGCCTGGACGCCTCGTACTGGTACGACAACCTGCGCGAGCCGGTCCGCTTCGGGGAGACCCTGGAGCAGCTGATGCGGACCCGCGGCGGTGTCTTCGTCGAGGTCAACCCGCACCCCATCCTCCAGGTCGCCATGGCGGAGGCCGCCGACGCGCTGCCCAGCCCGCCGCCCGTCGTCTCCACCCTGAGCAGGCACGACGGCAGCCTGGGCAAGGTGGTGGCGTCCCTCGCCGAACTGCACGTGCGCGGCGCGCCGGTCAACTGGAAGGCGGTCTTCGCGGGCGGCAGGACGCCCAGGACCGCCCTGCCGACCTACCCGTTCCAGCGGGAGCGGTACTGGCTGACGGCCGCCGACGCCACCCCCGGCGCCGTACAGGCCGGTGAGGCGCAGCCCGGCGCACGTACGGCGGAGTTCGCCTCGCCCGCCGCCGTCCTCGCCCTGGTCTGCGAGGAGACGGCCGCCCTGCTGCGCGCCAAGGGCGCCGCGCTGACCGGAGCGGAGCTGCACGCGCGGACGGCCGAGACCTTCAAAGTGCTGGGCTTCGACTCCGCCATGGCGGTGGAGCTGCGCAACAGGCTCAACGCGGCGACCGGCCTGCGCCTCGCGGCCACCGTCGCCTTCAGCCGCCCCACCCCCCAGGAACTCGCCCTGCACCTGCACTCCCTCCTCGCACCGCAGCCCGGCGACGACCCGGAGCCGGCGGCGGTGCCCGACCTGGAGGACCGCAGCGACGACGACCTCTACGCCCTGATCGACCGCGGATACGTCTAGGCCGCGCATTCATCGCTCACAGCGGCGCGCCCGCGTCCGCACCTTTTGACATGCAACTTGTTCCGTTGAGGGAGGCCCTGGTGGAGGAAGTCGACAAGCTCCGGTCCTACTTGCGACGTGCGGTCGGCGACGCGCAGGAGCTGCGCGAGCGGGTGCGCGAGCTGGAGGAGTCCGCGCGCGAGCCCATCGCCGTCGTCGGCGTCGGATGCCGCTTCCCGGGCGGCGCGACCTCCCCCGAAGCGCTCTGGGACCTCGTCGCCGGCGGCGTGGACGCGATGGGCGACTTCCCGTCCGACCGCGGCTGGGACTTGGAGGGGCTCTACGACCCGGACCCCGAGGCGGCGGGGAAGACGTACACGCGCTCCGGCGGATTCCTGGCGGACCTCGCCGACTTCGACGCGTCCTTCTTCGGCATCAGCCCCCGCGAGGCGCTGGCCATGGACCCGCAGCAGCGGCTCATGCTGGAGACCTCGTGGGAGGCGCTGGAGCGCGCGGGCATCGACCCGGAGACCCTGCGCGCCAGCAACACCGGCGTCTTCACCGGCCTGTACGACGTCGACTACGGTCCGCGGCTCGGCGGCGGCGCGGGCGGTGAGGTGGAGGGCTTCCGGCTCACCGGCACCTACCTCAGCGCCGCGTCCGGCCGGGTCGCCTACACCCTGGGCCTGCACGGCCCGGCCGTGTCGACGGACACCGCCTGCTCGGCCTCGCTCGTCGCCGTCCACCAGGCCGTACGGTCGCTGCGCTCCGGCGAGTGCACGATGGCGCTCGCGGGCGGCGTCTCGGTGCTGCCGACCCCCGGCATGTTCGTGGAACTCGCCCGGCAGCGCGGCCTGTCGCAGGACGGCCGCTGCAAGGCGTTCGCCGACGCGGCCGACGGCACCGGCTTCTCCGAGGGCGCGGGCGTCCTCGTCCTGGAGCGGCTCTCGGACGCGCGCCGCAACGGCCACCAGGTGTGGGCGGTGATCCGGGGCAGCGCCGTCAACCAGGACGGCGCCTCCAACGGCCTGAGCGCGCCGAACGGCCTGGCGCAGCAGCGCGTCATCCGCGCCGCCCTCGCCGACGCGGGCCTGGGCGTCGGCGACGTGGACGCCGTCGAGGCGCACGGCACCGGCACCCGGCTCGGCGACCCCATCGAGGCCGAGGCGCTGCTCGCCACCTACGGCCAGGAGCGGGAGGGCCGCGACCCGCTGTGGCTCGGCTCCCTGAAGTCCAACCTCGGCCACACGCAGGCCGCCGCGGGCGTCGGCGGCCTGATCAAGATGATCATGGCGATGCGCCACGGCGTGCTGCCGAGGACGCTGCACGTGGACCGTCCCTCCTCGCACGTCGACTGGGAGGCCGGGGCGGTCGAGCTGCTGACCGAGGCCCGCGACTGGACCACCCCCGAGGACCGGCCGCGCCGCGCGGGCGTCTCCGGATTCGGCATCAGCGGCACCAACGCCCACGTCATCCTCGAACAGGCCCCCGTCGACGACTCCTCGCAGCCCCTCGCCGACTGCGGCCCGTCCGTGCCCTGGGTCCTTTCCGCCCGCTCCGAACAGGCGCTGCGCCGGCAGGCGGAACGGCTGCACCACGCCCTCGCCGCGGCCCCGGACGTGTCCGCCGCCGCCGTGGGCCACGCCCTGGTGACGACCCGCTCGCGCTTCGACCACCGCCAGGTCGTCATCGGCGCAGGCCGCGAGGGACTGCTCGCCGCGCTCGCCGCCGTCGCCGCGGGCGACGAACCCGCTGCCGCCGCCGTCTCCGGTGTCGCCCGGCCCGTCGGCAAGACGGTCTTCGTCTTCCCCGGCCAGGGCGGCCAGTGGCTCGCGATGGGCCGGGAGCTGTACGAGACGTCACCGGTGTTCGCCGGTCAACTGCGCGCCTGCGCCGACGCGTTGGAGCCGTGGATCTCCTGGCCGCTGATCGACACCGTCATCGGCGGGCCCGACGCGGCCGACCTCGCCGACATCGACGTCGTCCAGCCCGCCCTCTTCGCCGTGATGGTCTCCCTCGCCCAGGTGTGGCGCTCGCTCGGCGTGACCCCGGACGTGGTGATCGGCCACTCCCAGGGCGAGATCGCCGCCGCCCAGATCGCGGGCGCCCTCACCCTCCAGGACGCCGCGAAGATCGTGGCCCTGCGCTCCCGGCTCCTCGCCACCGTCACCGGACAGGGCGCCATGGCCGGGATCCTGCTGCCGCAGCAGAAGGTGCGGGAGATGCTCGCCGGCAAGGAGGACCGGATCGGGATCGCCGCGGTCAACGGGCCGAACGCGACGACGGTCTCGGGCGAGAACGAGGCGGTCGCGGAAGTGGTCGCGGCCTGCCAGGCCGAAGGCGTCCGCGCCCGCGCGATCAAGTCCAGCGTCCCCGGCCACTCGCCGCTCATGGACCGCTTCGACGGCGTCCTCCAGCGGGAACTCGGCCGGATCACCCCGCACCCGACACCGGTGACGATCTACTCGACCGTGACCGGTGACGTGATCGACCCCGCCGCGCTCGACGCCGGCTACTGGTACCGCAATTTGCGCGAACCGGTCCAGTTCGGCACCGCCATGGGCCGCCTGGTCGAGCGCGAGCGCGACAGCGTCGCCGTCGAGGTCGGCCCGCACCCGCTGCTCGTCATGAACATCCAGGAGATGTACGACGAGACGCCCGGCGCCACGGGCCTCGCGGTCGGCACGCTGCGCCGCGACGCGGGCGGCCTCGCCCGCCTCCACGAGTCCGCCGCCGAGGCCTTCGTGGCGGGCCTGGACGTGGCGTGGCGGGAGGTGTTCGCCCCGCGCGGCAGCGGCCAGGCCGAGCCGGTCGCCCTGCCCACCTACCCCTTCGAGCGGCGGCGCTACTGGATCGACACCCCCGAGGAGACCACCGCCGCCCGCACCTCCGACCATCCGCTCCTCGACGCCGTGATCGACCTGCCCGGCGAAGGCCCTGACGGGTCCGGCGGCGTCGTCGGCAGCGGACGCCTCTCCCTGGAACGCCACCCGTGGCTCGGTGAACAGCTCGTCCACGGCGCCGCCGTCCTGCCCGCGGGCGTCCTCGCGGAACTGGCCGCCTGGGCCGCGCACCGCACCGGCCGCGACACCGTCGGCGCACTCACCCTGGAGACGCCCCTGGTGCTCTCCGGCACCGCCGACCGCGACCTGCGCGTCGCCGTCGACGCCGAGCACACCCTCACCGTGCACTCGCGCGCCGAGGGCGAGAGCGCGTGGACCCGCAACGCCGTCGGCACCGTGCTGAACGCCCCCGCCACCACCCCCGAGAGCCTCACCGCGTGGCCGCCGCCGGGCGCGGACCCCGTGCCTTTCGAGGACGAGTACACCCGGCTCGCCGCCCTCGGCACCACCCACGGCCCGCTGCTGCGCGGCCTGAAGCAGGTGTGGCGGCGCGGCGAGACCCTGTACGCCGAGGTCGGACTGGACGAGGCGCACGGTGCGGACCAGAACCGGTTCCGGCTCCACCCGGCGCTCCTGCACGCCGCCCTCCTGCCGCTCGGGCTCGGCGGCTTCGTCGAGCCCGGCCACCCCGGCGGCTGGCTGCCGCAGCGCTGCACCGGACTGCGCATCGGCCCCGGGCGGGCGTCCGCGCTCCGCGTACGCCTCGCCCCGGCGGGCGGACACGCCCTGTCGGTGACGCTCGCGGACCAGGACGGAGCACCGGTCGGCTCCATCGAGGAGCTGACCCTGGCCCCGGCCGACGTGGCACGGCTGACCGAGCTGAGCTTCGACCGGCAGGACTCGCTGTTCCGCGTCGACTGGGCCGCCGTGCCGACCCCGGACGGCGGGCCCGAGGGCGGGTACGCGGTCCTGGACTCCCCGGAACTCGACGCACTCGCCGCCGACGGCGAACTGCCCCCGGTCGTCCTCGCCTACGTCGACAGCGCGCTCGCGGGCGAAGGGCCGCTCGGCGGCGACGTCCCCGGCACCGTCGAGCGCACGCTCCACGACGTGCTGCGCTGGACCCGGCGCTGGCTGACCGACGAGCGGTTCGCCGGCTCGCGCCTCGCCCTCGTCACCGAGAACGCCTTCCACGACGACACCACCGGCCACGGCCCCGACCCCGCCGCCGCCGCGGTCTGGGGCTTCGTACGGTCCGCCCAGACCGAGAACCCGGGCCGGTTCACCCTCATCGACACCGACGGGCGCGACGCCTCACGGGCCCTCGTCCCGGCCGCCGCCGCCACCGGGGAGGCCCAGCTCAGGATCGGCTCCGGCGCCCTGAGCGCCCCGCGCCTCGAACGCGCCGCCGCACACCCCGCGGACCACGCGCCCGAGCTCGCGGCCGGCTCCGTCCTGATCACCGGCGGCACCAGCGGCCTCGGCGCCATGCTCGCCCGGCACCTCGTCGCACGCCACGGCGTCCGCAGCCTCGTGCTCGGCAGCAGGCGCGGCCCCGACGCCCCCGCGGCGGCGGCGCTGCGCGAGGAGCTGACAGCGGCCGGGGCCACGGTCGAGATCGTGGCCTGCGACATGACCGACCGCGACGCCGTGGCCGGACTCCTCGCCGCCGTGCCCCGCGAACACCCGCTGACGGCGGTGGTGCACTGCGCGGGCATGCTCGACGACGGCGTGGTCGAGGCGCTGACCGAGGAGCGCGTGGACGCGGTCCTCGCCCCGAAGGTGCGCGGCGCCTGGCACCTGCACGAGCTGACGAAGGACCTCGGTCTCACCGCGTTCGTCCTGTTCTCCTCGATCGCGAGCGTGCTCGGCACCGCGGGCCAGGCCAACTACGCGGCGGCCAACGCCTTCCTCAACGGACTCGCCCAGGCCCGCCGCGCCGAAGGGCTGTCCGCCACCTCGATGTGCTGGGGCTTCTGGGCCGAGCGCAGCGAGATGAGCGCCGACCTCGGCGACGCGGACATCGCCCGGATGCGGCGCCAGGGCATGCGCCCGCTGGCCTCGGCGGAGGGGCTCGCGCTCTTCGACGCGGCGCTCACGGCGGGCGACCCGGTCGTGGTGCCGGTCCGCCTCGACCTCACGGCGCTCGACGAGCTGGCCTCGCCGCTGCTGCGCGCCCTGGCCCCCGCCCCGACCGCCGCGCCCGGCTCCACGGCCGACGCGAAGCCCACCGGCGCCGCGCTCGCCGAGCAGCTGGCGGCGCTGTCGCCGGAGGAGGCCCACGCGGCGCTCCTGGAGATTGTCCGCACCCAGACCGCGCTCGTCCTCGGCCACGCGGAGGCCGCGCGCGTCAGCGCCACCGAGCCGTTCAGGAAGCTCGGCGTCGACTCGCTCACCGCGCTCGAACTGCGCAAGAAGCTGACCGCGGCGACCGGCCTGAAACTGCCCGCCACGCTCGTCTTCGACCACCCGAACCCGGCCGCCGTGGCCGAACTCCTGGCCGAGCGCCTGATCCGGCGTCCGGACGCCGCCGCTGACACCGGCGCGGGCGCACCGGTTCCGGCGGAGCACCTGGTCAAGGAGATCGAAGGGCTCGGCGCCCGGCTCGAGGACGCGTTCGCCCGGCTCGCCCAGGACGAGCGCACCACCATTTCCACGCTGCTCGGCGAGTTGCAGGGCCGCGTTCGTTCGCTGGCGGGCGATCAAGCGCCCACCACCGTCGCCGACCAGATCAGTGCGGCGTCCGCGGGAGACCTTCTCGCGCTGCTGGACAAAGAGCTCGGCTAGGGGAGAGCCATGACAAACGACAACAATGCCGAGGTTCTCGACTACCTCAAGCGGACGTCCATCGAACTCCTGGAGACGCGCAAGCGGCTGCAGGAGCTGACCGACGCCGCCGCCGAGCCGATCGCGATCGTGGGCGTCGCCTGCCGCTACCCGGGCGGGGTCAGCTCCCCCGAAAACCTGTGGGAGCTGGTGCGGGACGGCGCGGACGTCGTCTCGGACTTCCCCGACGACCGGGGCTGGGACCTGGCCGAGCTGCGCGCCGGCTCCGCCACGCAATCGGGCGGATTCCTCTACGACGCGGGCGACTTCGACGCCGAGTTCTTCGGGCTCAGCCCGCGCGAGGCGCTCTCCGCCGACCCGCAGCACCGGCTGCTCCTGGAGACCTCGTGGGAGGCCCTGGAGCGCGCGAAGATCGACCCGCAGTCCTTGCAGGGCAGCGACACCGGCGTCTTCGCGGGCATCGCCTACTTCGGATACGGGAACCACTTCGAAACCCCCGACGCCATCGCGGGCTACGCCCAGACCGGCGCGCTGCTGAGCGTGGCGTCCGGCCGGGTCTCGTACGCGCTGGGCCTGCAGGGCCCGTCCGTGTCGACGGACACCGCGTGCTCCTCCTCGCTGGTGACGGTGCATCAGGCGGTGCGCTCGCTGCGGCAGGGCGAGTGCGGTCTCGCGCTGGCCGGCGGCGTCACCGTCATGGGGACGCCGCAGGTGTTCCGGGAGATGTCGACCCTGCGCGGCCTGTCGGAGGACGGCCGGTGCCGGGCGTTCGCCGACGCGGCGGACGGCACCGGCTTCTCCGAGGGCGTCGGCGTCCTGGTCCTGGAGCGGCTCTCGGACGCGCGCCGCAACGGCCACCAGGTGTGGGCGGTGATCCGGGGCAGCGCCGTCAACCAGGACGGCGCCTCCAACGGTCTGACCGCCCCGAGCGGCCCCGCCCAGCAGCGCGTCATCCGCGCCGCGCTCGCCGACGCCCGGCTCCAGGCGGGCGACGTGGACGCGGTGGAGGCGCACGGCACCGGCACCAAGCTCGGCGACCCCATCGAGGCGGGCGCGCTCCTCGCCACCTATGGCCAGGAGCGCGAGGGCGGCGACCCGCTGTGGCTCGGCTCGCTGAAGTCGAACACCGGGCACACGCAGGCCGCGGCGGGCGTCGGCGGCGTCATCAAGATGGTCATGGCGATGCGCCACGGCGTGCTGCCGAGGACGCTGCACGTGGACCGCCCCTCCTCGCACGTCGACTGGGAGGCGGGCGCGGTCGAGCTGCTGACCGAGGCCCGCGACTGGACCACCCCCGAGGACCGGCCGCGCCGCGCCGCCGTCTCCGCGTTCGGCGTCAGCGGCACCAACGCCCACGTCATCCTCGAGCAGGCCCCCGCGCAGGAGGACGCACAGCCGTCCGGCGCGGAGGCAGCCCCGTACCACGGTGGTGACGCGGTGCCGTGGGTGCTCTCGGCGCGCTCGCGCCGCGCCCTGGAGGCGCAGGCCCGCAAGCTGCGCGACTTCGCCGCCGCCGGCACCGGCCAGGACCTCACCGACCTGGGCTGGTCGCTGGTGTCGAGCCGGACCCCGTTCGAACACCGCGCCGTCGTCGTCGGCCGCGACCGGGACGAGCTGCTGACCGCCCTCACCGCGCTGAGCGAGGGCGAGGAGTCACCTGCCGTGGTCCACGGCACCGTCGGCGAACCCGGCTCCACGGTCTTCCTGTTCCCCGGCCAGGGCACGCAGTGGACGGGCGTGGCCCGGGAGCTGTACGCCAGCTACCCGGTGTTCGCCCGGAGCCTCGACGAGACCTGCGCACGCCTCGACGCCCACCTGCCGTTCCCCCTCAAAGCGCTGCTGCTCGCCGAGGAGGGCGACGCCGACTGGGTCGGAGAGGACGTCCGGCGCGAGCGTACGGACATGGCGCAGGCCGCCCTGTTCGCCCTCCAGGTCGCCCTGTACCGGCTGATCACCGCGTACGGCCCGCGCCCCGACCACCTGATCGGCCACTCCGTCGGCGAGATCGCCGCGGCCCACGTGTCCGGGGTCCTCGACCTCGACACCGCCGCCCGGCTCGTGGCCGCGCGCGGCCGCACGATGCAGACGGTCACCGAGCAGGGCGCCATGCTGGCCGTACGCGCCTCGCGGGAGCGGGTGGAGGCGCTGCTCGACGCGTACGACCGGGTCGGCGTCGCCGCCGTCAACGGCCCCGAGTCCGTGGTGGTGTCGGGCCTGCGCGAGCAGGTCCACGCGCTCCGCGACCTCCTCGTCGCCGACGGCGTCTCGGCGAAGCTCCTCCCGGTCGACCATGCCTTCCACTCGCCGCTCATGGACCCGATCCTGGCCGCGTTCGCCGACGCCCTCGGGGAACTGCCCGCGGACCGCGCGATGACGGTCCCGATCGTCTCGACCCGCCTCGGCCGCGCGGCCACCGCCCAGGAGCTGACCTCCGCCCGGTACTGGGTGGACCACGTGCGCGAGCCCGTGCGCTTCCATGAGGCCGTGGAGGCGGCCCGCGCCGCCGGTGCGGGCGTCTTCTTCGAGGTCGGCCCGGGCGCGACGCTCGCGAGCATCACCAAGGAGACGTTCGCCGCGCAGGGCGCGCACGACACCGTGGTCCTGTCGGCGTCGCGCAAGGGCCGCCCCGGCCCCCAGGCGCTGCTCGCCGCACTCGGCGGCCTGCACGTGCACGGCGTCACCGTCGACTGGGCCGCCCTGTTCGGCACCCGCCGCCTGGTCGACCTGCCGACGTACGCGTTCCAGCACCAGCGCTACTGGCTGGACTTCCTGGCCGCCACGCGGACGGCCGACGTCGCCTCCGCCGGACTGACCGCGCCGGGGCACCCGCTGCTCGGCGCCGTCGTGGACCTCCCCGGCAGCGGCGAGACGGTCCTCACCGCCTCGTGGTCGCTGCGCACCCACGGCTGGCTCGCCGACCACGCCGCCTTCGGCGCCGTCGTCGTCCCCGCCACCGCCCATCTCGACCTCGCGCTGTCGGCCGCCGCCCACGCCGGATGCGGCGCGGTGGAACAGCTCACCCTGGAAGTACCGCTGATCCTGCCGGACTCCGGCGACGTGCGGATCCGCGTCGTCATCGGCGCGGCGGACGACGACGGACGCCGCACCCTGGACATCCACTCGCGCCTCGCCGACGAGGAGCAGCAAAACGGCTGGACCCGGCACGCGATGGGCACGGTGCTGCCCGCCGGAGCACAGGACCCCGGACACACCGACACCGCGCGCGCCTTGGCCTCCTGGCCGCCCGCCGGTGCCCGCCCGGTCGAGATCGGCGCCCTCTACGACACGTTCGCCGACGCGGGCTTCGACTACGGCCCCGGCTTCCGCGGCCTGCGCGAGGTGTGGCGCCGGGGCGACGAGCTGTTCGCCCTGGCCACCCTGCCGGACACCGCCGACGGCGTCGCCGCCGAGAACTTCGCGCTGCACCCCGCCCTCCTCGACACCGTGCTGCACGCGGCGATCGCCGGTGGCCTGGTGGAGGTGAGCGGCGAGCGGAGCGTGATGCCGTTCTCCTGGTCCGGCGTGGAGACGGCCGGACCCGGCGCCGCGACCGTGCGGGTCCGCCTCACGGCGGCGGGCGAGGAGACGGTGGCGCTGACCGTCGCCGACGAGCACGGCCGCCACATCGCCGCGATCGGCGCGCTGGCGTTCCGCCCGGCGAGCGCGCAGCAGGTGCACTCCGCGCGCGGCGCCGGACGGCAGCCGCTGTACGAGGTGCGGTGGCGTCCGCTGACGGAGACCGCGCCGCAGGCTGAACCTGTGCCGTTCGCCGTCCTCGGCACGCCGGGCGGCCAGGCAGACCGGCTGCGCGCGGCGCAAGGCGGCGACCTCACCGCGCACGCCTCCCTCGACGCCCTCCTGGCCGGCGAGGAGCCGCCCGCGCACATCGCCCTGTGCCTGGACGACCTCCTCGCCGGGAGCGCGGCGGCCGACCCGCTCGCCGCCACCCGCGACGCCGACAAGAGCGTCCTCGCACTGCTCCAGCAGTTCCTCGCCGACGAGCGCCTCGCCGGGACCGCCCTTGTGGTCCTCACCCGCCTGGCCGTCGGCGCGGGCGCGGGGGAGCCGGTCGAGTCGCTGCCCGGCGCGTCCGTGTGGGGCCTGGTCCGCTCGGCGCAGAGCGAGCACCCGGGCCGGTTCCGCCTCGTCGACCTCGACGACGCCGACGCCTCCTGGGCGTCGGTCGCGGACGTGCTCACCGTCGACGAGCCTCAACTGGCCGTGCGCGAGGGCAAGTTGGCGGTACCGCGGCTCGCCGCCGCCGCGTCCGACGAGCACCGCGTCCCGGAGCCGCCCGCAGGACCCCACCGCCTCGGCATCCCGACCAAGGGCACCGTCGAGAACCTGACCTGGGTGCCCTGCCCCGAGGTCGACACCCCCCTGGCGAGCGGCGAGGTCCGCATCGCCGTCCAGGCCGCCGGGCTCAACTTCCGCGACGTCACCCTCGCCCTCGGCCTCATCGGCAGGACCGCCATCGACGCCGGGCTCGGCAGCGAGGGCGCGGGGACGGTCCTGGACGTCGCCGACGACGTCACCGACCTCGCCCCCGGCGACCGCGTCACCGGCATCTTCACCGGCGCCTTCGGCCGCACCGCCGTCGCCGACCGGCGCATGCTCGTGCCCGTGCCCGACGGCTGGAGCTTCGCCGAGGCCGCCGCCGTCCCCTGCACGTTCCTCACCGCCTACCACGGGCTGCTCCGCGTGGGCCGCCTGAAGAAGGGGCAGCGCGTCCTCATCCACGCGGCGGCGGGCGGCGTCGGCATGGCCGCCGTCCAACTGGCGAAGCACGTCGGCGCCGAGATCTACGCCACCGCCAGCGAGGCCAAGTGGCCCGCGCTGCGCGCCCTCGGCATCGACGACGAGCACCTGGCGTCCTCCCGCGACCTGGAGTTCGCGGCCAAGTTCCTGCGCGCCACCGACGGCCAGGGCGTGGACGTCGTCCTGAACTCCCTGGCCCACGAGTTCGTCGACGCCTCGCTGACCCTGCTGCCGCGCGGCGGGCACTTCGCCGAGATGGGCAAGACGGACATCCGCGAGCCCGCGACGGTGGCCGCCGCCCACCCGGGCGTCCACTACGAGGCGTTCGACCTCTGGGAGGCCGGTCCCGACGCGCTCCAGGAGATGTTCCGGGCCGTCATGGACCTCTTCACGGCGGGCCGGATCCATCTCGGCCCGATCTCCCTGACCGACGTCCGCGACGCCCGCCGCACGTTCCGTGAGATGAGTCAGGGCCGCCACATCGGCAAGCTCGTCCTTCAGATGGGCGACGCCTTCGGCGGCGGCACCGTGCTCGTCACCGGCGGCACCGGGGGAGTGGGCTCCCTCGTCGCCCGCCACCTCGTCACCGGACACGGCGTACGCAGCCTCGTCCTCGCCAGCCGCAGCGGACCGGCCGCCGAGGGTGTGCCCGAGCTGATCGCCGAGCTGGAGGCCGAAGGCGCGCACGTACAGGCCGTGGCCTGCGACGTCGCAGACCGCGACGCCGTCGCCGCGCTCCTCGCGGACCTGCCGGGCCGCGCCCCGCTGACCGCCGTCGTGCACGCTGCGGGCGCCCTCGCCGACGGCACCGTGGAGTCGCTGACCGCCAAGAGCGTCGACCACGTCCTCGACGCCAAGGCGGGCGGCGCCCACCACCTGCACGAACTGACCCGCGAGCGGCCCCTGTCGGCGTTCGTCGAGTTCTCCGCCTTCGCCGGCCAGACCGGCAACGCGGGACAGGCCAACTACGCCGCCGCCAACACCTTCCTCGACGGCCTCGCCACCCGGCGCAGGGCCGAGGGCCTGCCCGCCACCTCCCTGTGCTGGGGCTGGTGGGAGGAGAGCAGCGGCATGACCGGCGAACTGCACCGCGCCGACCTGTCCCGGCTGCGCCGCGCGGGCATCGCCGCGATGCCGACCGCCGAGGCCCTCGCCCTGTTCGACGCGGCGGTCGCCGAGAACAAGGCCGTCCTCGTGCCCGCCCGCATCGACCTCGCCGCGCTGCGCGGCAGGCCCGCCGACGAGGTGCCGCCGCTCCTGCGCGACCTCGTCGAACAGGCCCGCCCCCGCCGCGCCACGACCGCCGCCGCCCCCTCCGGCTCCCCGGCGGGGCTCGTCGACCGGCTGGCCGCCCTGCCCGCGCCGCAGGCGCGCGAGGCCGTCCTCGACCGCATCCGCGAACAGGCCGCCGTCGTCCTCGGGCACAGCTCGGGCGCGGGCGTCGACGCCGACCAGGCCTTCACCCAGCTCGGCTTCGACTCGCTGACCGCCGTCGAGCTCTGCAACCTGCTGGCGGCCGAGACCGGCCTGCGCCTGCCGTCCACCCTCGTCTTCAGCTACCCGACCCCGCGCGAACTGGGCGAGCACCTCTACGGCCTGCTGCGCCCCGGGGGCGAGGAGGAGAGCGCCGCCCCTCAGGCGGACGAGGCCGAGGAGGCGCGCGTCCGCGAGGCCCTGCGCACCGTACCGATCGAGCGGCTGCGCGCCGCGGGCCTGCTCGAACCGGTCCTCGCCCTGGCCGGAGCGGTCGAGGGCTCCGAGGGCCCCGACGCCGGCGAGCCCGCCGACGCCGACGCCGACGCGCTGTCCGGCCTCGACCTGGACTCCCTGATCGACCTGGCCCTGGACGAGAAAAGGTGAACGGCATGACCGACTCGACCGATCGCACGGCGGACGGCGCGGACCGGGTCCAGCGCGCGCTGCGCACGCTCCTTGAGGAGCGCGACCGGCTCCGCCGCGAGAACGACGACCTCAAGGCAGGCCGCGGCGAACCGATCGCGATCGTCTCCATGGCCTGCCGCTACCCGGGCGGCGTGGCCTCGCCCGAGGAGCTGTGGGAGGCGGTCCGCGAGGGCCGCGACCTCGTCGGCGACTTCCCCGACGACCGCGGCTGGCGCGACGTGTACGACGCGGACCCCGACGCCACCGGCAAGGCCTACACCCGCCAGGGCGGCTTCCTCACCGACGTCGCCGGGTTCGACGCCGAGTTCTTCAACATCAGCCCGCGCGAGGCGCTCGCCGTCGACCCCCACCACCGGCTGCTCCTGGAGACGTCCTGGGAGGCGTTCGAGCGGGCGGGCATCGTCCCCGCCGACGTACGGGGAAGCGACGTCGGCGTCTTCACCGGCGTCAGCTCCTCCGAGTACGGGTGGCGCTTCCTGGAGGGCGGCCAGAAGGACCTGGAGGGCTACCTGCTCTACGGCTCCGCCCTGAGCGTGGCCTCCGGCCGGGTCTCGTACGAACTGGGCCTCACCGGGCCCTCGGTCTCCCTGGACACGGCGTGCTCGTCGTCCCTTGTGTCGCTGCACATGGCGGTGCAGTCGCTGCGCTCCGGCGAGTGCTCGCTCGCCCTCGCGGGCGGTGCGCTGGTGATGGCGACGCCCGCGATGTTCGTCGAGTTCTCCCGCCAGCGCGCCCTGTCCGCCGACGGCCGCTGCAAGGCGTTCGCCGACGGCGCCGACGGCACCGGCTGGGCGGAGGGCGCCGGCGTCCTCCTCCTCGAACGGCTCTCCGACGCCCGCCGCAACGGCCACCCCGTCCTCGCCGTAGTCCGCGGCAGCGCCGTCAACCAGGACGGCGCCAGCAACGGCCTGACCGCCCCCAACGGCCGCGCCCAGGAGAAGGTCATCCGCACGGCCCTGGCCAACGCGGGCGTCGACCCCGCCGACGTGGACCTCGTCGAGGCGCACGGCACCGGCACCCGGCTCGGCGACCCCATCGAGGCGGGCGCCCTGCTCGCCACCTACGGGCAGGGGCGCGCCGAGGGCAGGCCGCTGTGGCTCGGCTCCCTGAAGTCGAACATGGGGCACGCGCAGGCCGCGGCCGGGGTCGGCGGCGTCATCAAGGCCGTGATGGCGCTGCGCGACGGCCACCTGCCCAAGACCCTGCACGTGTCGGCGCCGACGTCGGAGGTCGACTGGGGATCGGGCGCCGTCGAGGTGCTCACCGAGGGCCGCGAGTGGGCCCGCGCCGACGGGCCGCGCCGGGCGGGCGTGTCCTCGTTCGGCGTCAGCGGCACCAACGCGCACGTCGTCCTGGAGGAGGCGGAGCCCTCGGAGGAGCCCGCCGCCACCCCCGGCCCCGCCCTGCCGGGCGGCCTCGTGCCCTGGACGCTGTCCGCCAAGAGCGCGGCGGCCCTGCGCCAACAGGCGGCGCGGCTGCGGGAGTTCGCCGCCGCCGATCCGTCCCTGGACCTCGCCGAAGCGGGCTGGTCGCTGGTGTCGAGCCGGTCCCAATTCCCCCACCGGGCCGTGGTCCTCGGCCGCGACCGCGACGAATTCCTCGCCGGGCTCGGCGCGTTGAGCGAGGGCGCCGAGTTCCCCGCGCTCGTCCAGTCCACCGCGGGCAAGCTCGGCGTTGTCGCCTTCGTCTTCCCCGGCCAGGGCTCCCAGTGGGTCGGCATGGGGCGCGAGCTGTACGAGGCGTTCCCGGTCTTCGCGGAGAGCGTCGACGCCTGCGCCGAGGCCCTGTCCGAGTGGGTCGACTGGTCGCTGCTCGACGTCATCCGCGGCGTCGAGGGCGCCCCGGGCCACGACCGCGTCGACGTGGTGCAGCCCGCGCTGTTCGCGGTGATGGTCTCCACGGCGGCCCTGTGGCGGTCCTGGGGCGTGGAACCGTCCGCGGTGATCGGCCACAGCCAGGGCGAGATCGCGGCGGCGTACGTGAGCGGCGCGCTCTCCCTGCGCGACGCCACCCGGGTCGTGGCGCTGCGCAGCAAGGCCCTGGTGGACCTCAACGGGCACGGCGGGATGGCGTCGGTCGCCGCGTCCGCGGACGAGGTGGAGCGGCACGTGGCGCCCTGGGGCGACCAGGTGAGCGTCGCCGTCGTCAACGGCCCCTCCTCGGTCGTCGTCTCCGGAGAGCCCGGGGCGCTCGACGAGTTCGTGGAGAAGATGAACGCCGAGGGCGTCCAGGCCCGCCGCATCAAGGTCGACTACGCCTCGCACTCCCCCTACGTGACCCGCGTCCGCGACCAGGTCCTCGACGCCCTGTCCGGCGTACGTCCCACGTCGTCGTCGGTGCCGTTCTACTCGACGCTGTACGGCGAGGTCATCGACACCGCGCGCCTCGACGCCGGCTACTGGTACGAGAACCTGCGCGAGAAGGTCCTCTTCGAGCCGTCCGCGCGGCAGCTGGCCGAGGCCGGGTTCCGGGTCTTCGTCGAGGTGAGCCCGCACCCGGTGCTGACCGTGCCGGTGCAGGAGATCCTCGACGGCGTCGACGACGCGGCCGACGCGCTGGTCCTGTCCTCGTCGAGGCGCGGCAGAGGCGAGGTGGAGTCCGTGCTCACCTCACTGGCCACGCTCCACGCGCGCGGCGGCACCGTCGACTGGGCCGCCCTGTTCGGCCCCCGCCGCCGGGTGGACCTGCCGACCTACGCGTTCCAGCGGCGCCGCTACTGGCTCAGCTCCGCGCACACGGCGGCCGTCGCGCAGGTGCCGGACGCCGAGCCGGCCGCGCCCGACGACGCCGAACTCCCCCTCGCGGAACGGGTCGCCGCGCTCGGCGGCGACGAGGCGGAGGAGCTCGTGCTCGACCACGTCCTCACGAAGGTCGCCGTCGTGCTCGGGCACGCCTCCAGCGCCTCGGTGGAGGCCGACCGCGAGTTCAAGGAGCTGGGCTTCGACTCGCTGCTCTCGGTGGAGCTCAGCAAGCGGCTGAGCGCCTCCACCGGGCAGAAACTGCGGCCCAACCTGGTCCTGCGGCACCCCTCGCCGCGCCGCATCGCCGGATACCTCACGACCCTGCTGGCCGCGTAGGGCGCGCACCCCGCGCCCCGTCCGCCTGTCCCGCCGGCGGGACACCGCAAGCCGTCACGGCCCGGTGTCCCGCCCGCTTCCGAACTGTCTTGTCCGCCCGGGCCGCCCTCCCGACCATGGGGGTGATCTGCGAATTCATCCGGTTTCCGGGCCGATTTTCCGAGGCTTGTCTAGGGGTTGATCTGTGTGCGTTCATTCGGTGCGTCCTCTGCGCACAAGGGCATGTGGCGAGCGCAGGAAATGGCTCCCGACACGCCGAACCACGCGCTGACCATGTGGGACGTGGACGGTGGCCTGGACGAGGCAGCCATGGAGTCCGCGTTCCTGCACGTCATGAGCGAGGCCGAGATCCTGCGCGTCACCTTCCGCGACGACGGCGAGGGGCTGCGCCTCGTCCCCCGTGAACTGGGCGACTGGCGCCCCTTCACCCTGGACCTCAGTGCCGAGGCCGACCCCGAGCAGGCCGCCCGCGACGCCCTCGCCGAACTGGTCCGCAAGCCCTTCGACCTCGGCCAGGACCTGCTGTTCCGGCTCGGCGTCGTCACCCTGTCGGCCACCCGCCACCTCCTTGTCATCGCCTACCACCACCTCATCTCCGACGGTTTCGGGGCGGGCGGCCTGCTGTCCCGCCGCCTCGCCGAGGTCTACACGGCCCTCGTGCGCGGCGAGGCGGTGCCCGCGCTCGAACACCCGTGGGACACCGCGTCGTTCGCGGCCGAGGCCACCGACTACCTCGCCTCCGAGAAGTTCACCGAGGACTCCGCCTTCTGGCGCGACTACCTCGCGGACGCGCCCGCCCCCGCGCGGATCCCGCGCGCCATCCTTTCCGACGAGCGGCGCGCCGCCCTGTCCGAGCCGCTCAGCAGCGCCGACCGGTGGTCCGAGGTGGCCGGCACGATCGGCATGGTCTCCCGCACGCTGACCGTGCCCCGCGCCGAGGCGGACACCTGGACCGAGACCGCGCAGGAACTCGGCCTGTGGATGTCGCAGCTGGTCACCGCCGCCACGGCCGTGTACCTGCGGCATCGCTGCGAGCGCCCCGAGTTCCTGCTCTCGCTGGCGGTCGGCAACCGGATCGGCGTCGCCAGCCGCACCCCCGGCCTCGCCGTCAACGTCGTCCCCGTGCACGCCAAGGTCGGCCTGGGGACGTCCTTCGCGGACATCGCCGACGCGCTCGTCGACGACACGTACGAGATCTTCGACCACACCGCCTGCCACTACTCCGACATCCAGCGCGCCGCCGGGACGACCCTGAGCGACCGGGGCAGTTACGGCGCCGTCGTCAACGTCGTCGAGTTCGTCGAGCGGCTCTCCTTCGGCGACAGCCCCGCCCGCTACTGCGGCGCGACCACCGGCACCTTCGAGGAGCTGTCCATCGGCGTCTACACCGACGGCAGCCCCGACAGCGACCTGTACCTCCGGCTCGACGCCCCCGCCCGCCTCTACGACCGCGCCGAACTCCGCTTCATCGGCGAGGACCTGATCGCCCACATCCGGGCCGTCCTCGCCGCGGGCGACAAGCCGGTCGGCACCCTGGACGTACTCGGCGGCGAGGACCGCGACGGCCTGCGGGTGGCGGCGCAGGGCATGCAGGCGCCGCTGTCCGACCTGACGGTCCCCGACCTCTTCACCCGCCGGGCCGAGCGCACCCCCGACGCGGTCGCGCTGGCCGACGCGGCGGGCGAGGTCACCTACGCCGAACTCGCGGCGCGCTCCGACCAGTTGGCCCGCGCCCTGCGCGGCCGGGGCGTGGCACCGGAGACGGTCGTCGCGCTGGCGCTGCCGCGCTCGGCGGACCTGGCGGCGGCCCTCCTGGGCGTGGCGAAGGCGGGCGGCGCGTACCTGCCCCTCGACCCGGCGACCCCGGCCGACGACATCCCCGCACAGCTCACCGCCGCGCCGGCCCGCCTCCTGCTGACCGACACGGCGACGGCCGACCGCCTGGGCGCGAGTGCGGGCGCCCCGGTCATCACCGTCGAAGCGCTCCTGGCCGAAGACCACGGGGGCACGGCGCTCGCCGCCGCCGACGCACGCTTGTCCGAGACCGGTGGCGACGACGCCCCGGCCGCCGGGAGGGCGGGTGCCTCCGCCACGAGCGGTGAGGCGTTCTCGTCCGAGACTGATGGTGACTCCCCGGCCGCCGGGAGGGCGGGCGCCTCCGCCACGAGCGGTGAGGCGTTCCCGTCCGAGACTGATGGTGACTCCCCGGCCGCCGGGAGGGCGGCTGCCTCCGCCACGAGCGGTGAGGCGTTCTCGTCCGAGGCCGACGCCGAAACCCCGGCCGCCTGGGCCGCCCCGCACCCGGACCACCTGCTGGCGCTCCTCCCCGACTCCCCGGCCCCCGGCCCGGACAGGGCGGTCGCCCTCACCCACCGGGGCCTCGCGCACTTCGTGCAGGACCAGCAGTGGCGCGGCGCCGAGGACAGCGCGGTGCTCTGGCACACCTCGCCCGCCTCCGACGCGCTCGCCGTCGAACTGTGGGTGCCGCTGCTGAACGGCGGACGCGTGGTCGTGGCCGACGGCGCGCACCTCGACGCCGACGCACTCACCGCCGCCCGCGCCACCCACGGCATCACCACGCTGTGGCTGCCCGCGGGCCGGTTCTCCGCGCTCGCCGCCGACCGCCCCGAGGCGCTGGCCGGGCTGCGTGAGGTCGTCACCGGCGGCGACCGGGTGTCCGCCGCCGCGCTGCGCCGGGTCCGCGCGGCCTGCCCGGACCTGAGCGTCGTCGTCGGCCACGGCCCGACCGCGTCGACCCTGTTCGCCGCGTCCGACCGCCCGGCCGCCGGGGAGGAGGCGCGCCGCGCCGGCACCATCGGCCGCCCCCTGGACAACACCTCCCTCCTCGTCCTCGGCCCCGGCCTCGCCCCGGTGCCCGACGGCGTGACCGGCGACCTGTACGTGGCCGGGCCCGGCCTCGCGCGCGGCGTCGCCGGGCAGCCCGCGGCGACCGCGGAGCGCTTCGTGGCCAACCCGTTCGGACCGGCGGGCACCGTCATGTACCGCACCGGCGACCGTGCCCGCTGGGGCGCCGACGACCGCCTGGAGCACGTGGGCCGGGCGGGCGCCCGGACCGACGTGCGCGGCACCCGCGTCGAGCCCGCCGAGATCGAGGAGGTCCTGTCCGGCCACGACGACCTCGCCCACTCAGTCGTCCTCGGCGCGCCCGACGAGTCGGGGAGGCAGCGCCTGGTCGCGTACGTCGTTCCGGCCGCGGGCCGGACCGTCTCCGCCGACGACCTGCGCCGGTTCGCCGCCGCCCGGCTGCCCGAGGCCCTGGTGCCGTCCGTCTTCACCGTCCTCGACACGCTGCCGGTGACAGCGGCAGGGCGGACGGACCTCGCGGCGCTGCCCGAGCCGGTCGCCGCCGAGGACACCTACCGTGCCCCGCGCACCGACACCGAGCGCATCCTGGCCAAGGCCTTCGCCGAGGTCCTCGAACTCGACCGGGTCGGCATCGACGACGACTTCTTCGACCTGGGCGGCAACTCGCTCCGGGCGATCCGCCTCGTCGGCCTGATCCGCTCCGAACTCAAGCAGGAAGTCTCCATCCGCCGCCTGTTCGCGGCCCGCACCGTCACCGGCCTCTCGGACATGTGGAAGGACCTGGGACAGGCCCGCAGGCCCAGCCTGCGCCGCCGCACCAGGGACGGCGCGGTCCTCTGACGCCAAGTACAGCCGGCTGACACCCCTGTTCGGCCGGCTGACATTCCCGTACAGCCGGCTGACACCCCCGTTCGGCCAGCACGCCCGATCAGCCACCCCCCACCACAGCCAACGCCCCCGATCAGCGGGTGAGGAGAAAGGGAATCATGGATTCTTTGACAGAAGCCCTGCTGTCCGGGGCAGGCCCCGACGACATCGGGCGACACGATCTGCCCACGGAGTACCGGGCCGCGCATCTGCTGGCCGCCGACATCGGCATGTTCGACGGGGTCGCCGACCCCGACGTGCGCAAGTCGCTGCACGTCGGACCGGTCCCGATGCCGGAGTTGGCCCCGGACGAGGTGGTCGTCGCCGTCATGGCGAGCTCCATCAACTACAACACCGTATGGTCGGCGACGTTCGAACCGGTGCCGACCTTCGAGTTCCTCAAGCGCCAGGCCCGCAGGGGCGGCTGGGACACCCGGCACGACCTGCCGTACCAGGTGGTCGGCTCGGACGCCGCCGGTGTCGTCGTGCGCGCCGGTTCCGGCGTGCGCCACTGGAAGCCCGGGGACCACGTGGTGGCGAGCTGCGTCCAGGTCGACGACCAGGAACCGGCCACCCACGACGACGCCATGCTCTCCACAGGCCAGCGCATCTGGGGCTACGAGACGAACTTCGGCGGCCTCGCCCACTACGCGATCGTCCGCGCCAGCCAGCTGCTGCCCAAGCCGCCGCACCTGACCTGGGAGGAGTCCGCGAGCGTCCTGCTGACCGCGGCCACCTCCTACCGGATGCTCGTCAGCGACAACGGCGCCCGCATCAAGCAGGGCGACATCGTCCTCGTCTGGGGCGCCACCGGCGGACTCGGCGCCTACGCCGTGCAGATGGTCAAGAACGCGGGCGGCATCCCCATCGGTGTCGTCGGCTCCGAGCACAAGGCCGCGGCGCTGCGCCGGCTCGGCTGCGACATCGTCATCGACCGCAGCGAGATCGGCCTCGGCGACGACCAGGCACCGTCCCCGGAACGCACCATCGAGCTGGGCAAGCGGCTCGGCCGGGAGATCCGCCGCCAGGTCGGCGAGGACCCGCACGTCGTCTTCGACTACGTCGGACGCGCCACGTTCGGGATCTCCGTGTTCGTCGTCCGCAAGGGCGGCACGGTCGTCACCTGCGGTTCCAGCACCGGCTACGACCACCACTTCGACAACCGCTACCTGTGGATGAACCTCAAGAAGGTCGTCGGCAGCCACGCCGCGAACCTCCAGGAACAGGCCGAGTGCAACCGCCTGTTCCGCCTCGGCCACCTCGCCCCCGTCCTCTCCGAGGTCTTCCCGCTCGACGAGATCGGGGAGGCGGCCCGCCTCGTCCAGCGCAACCGGCACATCGGCAAGGTCGGCGTGCTGTGCCTCGCCCCCGAGGAGGGCCTCGGCGTCACCGACCCCGCGCTGCGGGAGAGGATCGGCGCCGAGCGGCTCAACCCGCTGCGCGGCCTGGGCGCGACACCCCGCACCGCACAAGGCGCCCTGTCATGACGGGGGCCACGACCACCGGCACCGGCATCGGCACCGGCATCGGCATCGGCATCCTCTCCACCGGCTCCTACGTGCCCAAGCACGAGGTGAGCAACGAGGAGGTCGCGGAGCGCGTCGGCGTCACCGCGGAGTGGATCGAGCGCAAGACCCAGATACGGTCGCGGCGCTACGCCGCGGACCACGAGGCGACGTCGGACCTGGCGATCCGAGCGGCCGAACGAGCCCTGGAACAGGCGCGACTGTCCGCCGGGGAGATCGACTACATCATCCTCTCCACCTCCACCGGCGACTTCCCGCAACCACCGACCTCCCACCTCGTCCAGCACGGCCTGGGCGCCTACGGCGCCGCCTGCTTCGACATCAACGTCGTCTGCAGCGGCTTCGTCTACGCCCTCTCCCTGGCCCACGCGCTGGTGAACGTCCGCCCCGGCGCCCGCGCCCTGGTGATCGGCGCGGACGTGTACTCACGCATCCTCGACTTCACCGACCACAGGACCGCGATCCTCTTCGCCGACGGCGCCGGGGCCGCGGTCGTCGGAGCGGTCCCCGCGCCGTACGGCATCATCGCCACCGACCTCGCCGCCCGGGGCGACGCGCACCACCTGATCCGCGTCGAGGCGGGCGGCAGCCGCAACCCGGCGTCGGCCGAGACCGTCGCCGAGGGCGGCCACTACTTCAAGATGGACGGCCGCGGCGTACGGGACTTCGTCGCCGAACACGTACCGCCCGCACTGCGCGCCCTGACAGACCGGGCCGGTGTCGACATCGCCACCGTCGACCACTTCGTACCGCACCAGGCCAACGGCGTCATGCTGACGGACGTCGTCGAGCGCGCGGGCCTCACCGCCGCGCAGACCCACCGCACCCTGATCCGGTACGGGAACGTCGGCAGCGCCTCGGTGCCCCTCGCACTCGACGAGGCCCACCGCACCGGCGCCCTCGCACCTGGCGACCTCGTGCTGCTCGCCGGGTTCGGCGGCGGCATGTCGATCGGAGCATCACTACTGACCTGGGGGACCCCATGACCACGACGACGACCGGCAGCGACACGATCGAGAGGGTGGGTGTCGCGGGCAGCGGCATCATGGGCACCGGCATCGCCGAACTCTGCGCCAAGTCCGGCCTCGACGTCATCGTCGCGGTGTTCTCCGACGCCTCCCTGGACAACGGCCCGCGCCGCCTGGCCGCCTCCCTCGACCGGGGCGTCGCCCGGGGCAAGCTAACGGCCGACGAGCGCGACGCCGCACTGGCCCGGGTCACCTACACCCGCGACCTCGCCGACCTGGCCGACCGCCAGCTGGTCGTCGAGGCGATCAAGGAGGACGAGCCCCTCAAACTCGACCTGTTCGCCACCCTCGACAAGATCGTGGAGGACCCGCACGCCATCCTCGCGACCAACACCTCCTCGATCCCCGTCGCCCGCCTCTCCGTCGCGACCCGCCGCCCGGAGCACGTCCTCGGCCTGCACTTCTTCAACCCGGTCCCGGCACTGCCGCTCGTCGAGGTGATCCCCTCGGTCCTCACGGACAAGACGGTCCGCGACCGGGCCCTGACCTTCGTCCGCGACGTCCTCGGCAAGCACCCGATCACCTCACCGGACCGCGCCGGCTTCCTCGTCAACGCGCTGCTCTTCCCCTACCTCCTCTCCGCCGTCCGCATGGTCGAGTCGGGCCTCGCCACGGCCGAGACCATCGACCAGGGCATGACCCAGGGCTGCTCCCACCCGATGGGCCCCCTGCGCCTGGCCGACCTCATCGGCCTCGACACGACGGTCTCCATCGCCCAAGCCATGTACGAGGAGTTCAAGGAGCCCCTCTACGCCCCGCCCCCCCTCCTGCTCCGCATGGTCGAGAGCGGCCTCCTGGGCAAGAAGTCGGGCCGGGGCTTCTACCCGTACCCGTGACGAACGTGCGAAAGGGCCCGGGCGGCGCACTCCGCCCGGGCCCTTCGCTGTTGCCCCGGAACATCGATGACACGGCCGCGACCTGCCGCTGGCGGGCTGCCACGGCGTCCGGGCCCAGGGTGGCCAAGGCCCACAGGGCACTGAGGCGGCGGCCGGACGACCAGATGCCGGTGGCGGGCGGCCGGAACGAGGCCACGGCGATGTTCTGAACCATGAACGGGGCGGGGTCGAGATACGTCATGCCAGGCCCTCCCAGCCCAGCAGGCCAGCAGGACGCGGCTGGAGGTATCGGCAACCGGATCCGCCGCGAACAACTTGGCCGGCGTGGTCGGCCGGGGCAGGAGATTCGGTTGGTAGATGGCACACAACCCGCCCGGCTCGGGCAGGTCAGGGGTTGATGAGGCGGCTGGTGAAGCCGTCGCGGACGAGGGACTCGTACGCTGCATGCACGTCCTCCCGGACCTCCTGCTCGATGGCGAATCCGAGCTTTGGATACTCGATGACCCGCTGGAGGTCGCCGACGAGCATGTCCAGGACGAGTTTCTCGTCGCCGATGGACTTCAGGTAGTCGTCGAACTCCAGCGGCTCCGACGCGCAAAGGATCTCGACGTCGGGCCACTGCTTGCGGGTGGTCGCGAACGACCGCCTTTCCATATAGGGCTTGGAGACCAGCAGCACCGACGTCGGCCTGATGCCTGCGGCGACGAGGACCTCACGCGAGAAGGTGATGTTCTGTCCGGTGTTGCCCGCGTTCGGTTCCAGCAGGATCGCTTCGGCGGGGACGCCGAGGCCGATGGCGTACTCGCGGAAGTGGACGGCCTCCCCGCGCGGGAAGACCTTGGCGGTGGTGGGACTGTTGCCGCCGGTGAACACCAGGGTCGGGAAGAGCCCGGAGCGGTACAGCTCGGCGGAGTGGGCCGCGACGCCGAGGTCGTGGCTGCCCAGACCGATCGCCACGTCGACGGGCCGCAGCTCGTGCTGCATCTGGTGGTAGTTCCAGATCAGCTCGGCCTGGCGCCACTGGTCCTCGGTGATGCCCCGCTGGTCATTGCTCACGCGTTTCTCCCTGGTCACCGTTGCCGGGGGCCGACCGGCCCCTCGCTCGTAGCCCTGATGCCCTCGATACTGCGCAGTTGGTGCGCAAGTCCGTACTGCGCGGCCACCTTGGCGGCCTGGTCGAGGACGAGGAGTCCATCATCCCGGGTCGCCGCATCGGAGAGCAGGATGTGGCCATGAGCGGTGTCCAGCCGCACACGTTGCATCGGTGAGTCCGTCGCCCCGCTGCTGCGGGCGATGTCGATGAAGCGCAGGGCCTGGGTGAGATCGCCGACGCCGCGGCGGGCGAGGGCGAGTTTCTGGTGGGCCACCGACCAGTCATCGGGTTCGGTGAGGTCTTCGAAGTCGCGGGCCGCCACCTGCATGACGCGGGTCGCATAGTCGTGTTGGCCGTCCTTGCTCAGCGCGGTCCCCACCCACAGCCTCGCGCGGGCCCGGTCGCGGCGGGAGAGCCGGTCATCCACGGTGAGGGTCTCGTAGTTGCGGGCAGCGATCTCCAGCTTCCCGGACATCTCGGTGACGACCGCGAGAGACAGGTCGAGCTGCGCGACGCGGCGGGGGATGTCGAGCTGGATGAAGACCGCGCGGGCGCCGGCATAGGAGTGCTGGGCGGACAGCGGGCCCAGGACAACGCCCTGGTCGCGCTTGAGGTCGCCGAGCAGGGCGGTGGAGCGGGCGAGGAGATACAGGCCCTTCTCGTCCAGCTCGGGGGCCTTGAATCGGCTCAGCCACCGGGTCAGGAGGCTGTCGGCGAAGACAAAGTCCTGCCGGGACAACGCGACCACGACGCGATCGAGATCATCGGCCCAGGACTCGTACTCCCAGACCCGGGGACCGGAGACGGTGACGCGGCGTCGGCCGGCGTTCCGCACCGGGCTGGTCATCTCGGACAGGAGCGTTTCGAACCGCAGGTGGACAGCGGCGTCCGCGCGGCCGAGGGCGGTGTCGAGGATGGCCTGGGTGTCGGGTCTGGGCTCGGTGTCGGCGAGCTTGCTCTCCCACTTGGACACGGTCGCGACTGCCAGACCGAGCTGCTGGGCGAAGGCCCGCACGCTCAGTCGCAGGGCGAGCCGCAGGGCCCTGGCCTCCAGGCCGGTCCAGTGGTGCACGGTCGCCACGCGTCACTCCCTTCCATCGGTCATCGAAGCAGATCCGTGCAGTCGGCGGGACGGAAGTGGAACGGAAGTGGAACGGCTGGTCATTGGCCGCGAGCTGGCCGGACGCCACGATCGGAGCGTCACCACTTGTCGAGTCTTTTGGACGGTCCTGAGCATGGAACCCCTCACGGAGCATCGCCCGGTCAACGGCCCGGTCGTTTACGGCTTCCTGCGGCTGGTGCGGGTCTCCCAAGCGCGGCAGGACGCGTTGATTGCCTCGCTCGCCGAGTACTGCCGCAGCCACGAACTGCAGTTGTCCAGTGTTTTTACCGACCGCGACGCGTCCGCCGGGCCCGCCTCAGCGGCGTTCACCGGGCTACTGGACGTGCTCGCGCTGCCGGACCTCTACGGCGTCATCGCCCCGGCCACGTCGCACCTGGGGCCAAAGGCCATAGCCGCTGAACGCGGGCGGCGGATCGAGGCGGTCGGCTCGCGGCTGCTGCTGGTCCGCAAGCCCTGCACGGCCCACCACTCCATCTCCCGCAGCGGCCCCGTCCGCCGCCGTCACCTCGGCAGCACCCGCGTCCTGCACGCCGAGTCATGAGGACCATTGTGATGACCAAAACGACCCAGCGGTTCTTCGACTCGCGGCCCGAGTCGGTCGGCCAGGCACGGTCCTTCGCCTCTGAGGCCCTGGCCGACTGGGGCCTGTTGGACCGTGCCGAGGACATCCGGCTCTGCGTCTCCGAGCTCGCCACCAACGCCCTGGTCCACGGCACCGCCCCCGGACACGGCTTCCTGGTCAAGCTCGACGCCGACGAGGAAGTCGTACGCCTGGAAGTGCACGACAGCCGCCGCCCGCACCCGGAGACCCGGCAGGCCGCCGGCACCGACACCTCCGGACGCGGGCTGATCCTGGTGAACGCGCTCGCCGACGGCTGGGGAGCTGAGGACCGCACTCCGCCAGGGAAGATCGTCTGGTGCTGTTTCGCCTACCTGGATGCAGCGCCAGCAGCCGACCGGCTGCTGTTTGGACGCGCCCGCACCCACTGAATCCGCATCGCCTCACATGGCCCCCGGACCGAACGGATGAGAGGGCACTGCCATGGAAACCTTCGAGCGCGCCAGGCTGGACGCCTACTTCGCCCGGATCGCCGCCCAGTTCGCCCCGGGTGAGCAGACGGCGTCGTTCCTCATCACGCATCTGCTGGCCGAGCGTCCCGCGTTCGTCCGCGCGGTCGCCGCGATGACCCGGCTCACTGCGGTGCTGCCCAAGCCGAAGTCCGTCCACCCGGCCGCGAAGCGCGAGGTCGAGCGGACACACATGGTCGACGTCCTCACCCGTCAGATGTTCGCCCAGGCCGACGACGCGCTGGACTACATCGAGTCCCGGGCTGCCGGCGAGTCGGTCTGCCTGCTGGACGTCGGCGGCTACTTCGCCCCTAGCCTCACCGAGGTGCAAAGTCGCTTCACCGGGCAGCTCGCCGGGGTGATCGAGGACACCGAGAACGGGCACCGCCGCTACGAAAACCTCGACAAACTGCCCTGTCCCGTCGTCTCCGTCGCCCGCTCACCGCTGAAGGACCCCGAGGACTTCCTCGTCGGACAATCCGTCGTCTTCTCCACCGAGGCCGTCATGCGCGATCGCGGCGACATCCTCCATGGCCGCCGAGCCCTGGTGATCGGCTTCGGCAAACTCGGCTCCTCGATCGCCCGCCTCCTGCACGCCAAGGGCGTCCAGGTCACCGTCTTCGACATCGACCCGGTCCGCCGCACCCAGGCGCTCTCCCAGGGCTTCACCGTCGCCAGCAACGGTGAAACCGCCCTGACCGGGGCCGGCCTGGTGCTCTGCGCGACCGGCGCCGTCTCTCTGTGCGGCGAGGACTTCTCCCACCTGCGCAACGGCGCCTACGTCGCCACCGTCACCAGCAGCGAGGACGAACTCGACCTCGCCGGACTCCCCGACGTCTACACCCGCACCCAGGTCGGTGACCACGTCACCCGCTACCAGACCACCGGCCACTACTTCTATCTGGTGAACGGCGGCAACGCCGTCAACTTCATTCACGGCGCCAGCGTTGGGCCGTTCATCTTCCTGGTCCAGGCCGAGATCCTCGCCGGGATCAGGATGCTCACCCGCGGCGACCTCGCCCCCGGCATCCATGAGGTTCCCGCACCCGACCGCGAAGCCATCGCGGCGACCTGGCTCTCCTACTTCAACAGGTGATCACGATGACCATCACGGCCCACCACATCCGCACCACCATCGCCGCCTATCTCGATGAACACCCCGAGGACAGGCGCGAGCTCGGCGTCGTCCTCGGCCTCCTGGACGGCGACGGCGACCTCACCAACCGCAAGACCCTGCCCGGCCACGTCACCGCAGGGGCCATCCTCGTCGGCCCCGACGGCCGCATCCTGCACATTCTCCACAACGTGACCCAGAAATGGCTTCTGCCCGGCGGTCATCTGGAACCTTCGGACGACACGCTCCTTCAGGCCGCGGGCCGTGAACTCGCAGAGGAGACCGGCATCCCACCCCAAGTCGTGACCCCGCACGGCGAGACTCCGCTCCACATCGACATCCACCCCATCGACGCCAACCCCGCCAAGGGCGAGCTCGCCCACCAGCACTTCGACTTCCGCTTCCTTTTCCGCACCACCGCTGACATCGGCGAACTCCAAGCCGAAGAAGTCTCCGACGCTGCCTGGCGAACGGCCAGCGCCCTCCACGACGAGAGGCTGCGTCAGCGCGTCGCCCAAGCACTGCGTTGACCCCAAGACCGGCCGCCCCGCGCCTGCGAACCCCCGACGCGCGCGGGGCGGCCTCCCAGCCCGCCCGACGACAGGCCAGGTCGGCTATCAACTCGCCTGCGAAGCCGACCCGCACGGCCACGCCGCCTGGACACGTGGGTACTGAGCGACGCCCTGATCCGCTGGGACCCGGAGAAGTACCGACGCGTCCATGCCCTCACCCATGCCGACCTGGGCGACAGCCTGGCCGTTCAGGCCCGAGCCGACGAGGCCGTTGCCGCCTGGTCCCAGGCTCTGTCCCTCATGGAAGGCATGACCTCCGACCGCACCCGCAAGGCGATCACTTCGCTCCGCTCCACCCTCGCCGTCTACCAGCGCCGCAAAGTACCTGGAGCCGTCGAACTCGACCGCCGCGCACGCGAAGCACTGACCTAAGCTGCCCACCAACCGGTCGACGAGGGGACCCCTGCCGTGGCTCAGCCGCAGACCGACGACCAGTCGACTCCATGACCTTGCTGGTCGCCGCCGTCATCGTCCACGACAAGGCCGCCAACCGCGTCGTCCTCCTCCAACGCAGCGAGAACGCCAAGTTCGCGCAGGGCAAGTGGGACCTGCCGGTCGGCAAGAGCGAACCCGGCGAGCCCATCACCGAGACTGCGGTCCGTGAGCTGTATGAGGAAACCGGCCTGACTGTGAAGCCGGAAACCTTGAGGGTCGCCCACATCATCCATAGCGCCTGGGGCGTCGAAGCCCCCAACGGCTTCCTCACCGTCGTCTTCGCCACCCACGAATGGACCGGCGAACCCGAAAACCGCGAACCCCGCAAACACGCCCAGGTCCGCTGGGTCGACGCGGATGCCATCCCAGAGGAGTTCGTGCACACCACCGCGAGCGCCGTCCATCGCTACCTCGCCGACGGCCCCCAGGTATCGCTGGACGGGTGGAAGTAAGGATCACCACCGCGCCACCGCGACCTGCATCCCCCTGAGCGGGGACCGGGTGGCCCGCACTTCCCAGCGCGCACCGAACGTTGAACCGGGTCGCTCACACGGCGACCGTGCGCGCCGCCGCCAGCCCCTCCGTGACCGCCTCCGCGACCGGGCGGAGTTGGTCGAAGAGGTAGAAGTGGCCGCCGGGGAAGACCTTCAGGCCGAAGTCGCGGGTGGTGTGGGCGCGCCAGGTCCACATGTCGTCGACCGTCGTCATCGGGTCGCTGTCGCCGGTCAGCGCGGTCACCGGGACGTCCAGCGACTCGCCGCCGTGCCAGCGCACCGTGCCGAGGATGCGGTAGTCGGCGCGCAGCGCGGGCAGCACGATCTCCAGGATCTCCGGGTCCTCCAGCATCGCCTGCTCGGTGCCGCCGAGGCGGCGGACGTCGGCCAGCACGTCGTCCTCGCCGAACCTGCCGTACTCGAGGTCCCGGCCGTCCGGCGCGCCCCGGCCCGACAGGAACAGCCGCTCGGGCCGCGGCAGTTCGGCGCGGGCGGCAAGGAGCCGGGCCGTCTCGAAGGCGACGAGCGCGCCCATGCTGTGGCCGAACAGGGCGTAGGGCCGCCCGGGGTCGGCGGCCACCTCGCCGGCCAGCTCCCCGGCGACGGTCTCGACCAGCGTGGTCAGGTCGGTGAACGGCTCCTCGCGGTAACGGTCCTGGCGCCCGGGGTACTGCAGGGACACCACGTCGAACGAGGACGGCAGGGTGCGCGCGAGCTGCATGTAGGAGGTCGCGGAGCCGCCCGCGTGCGGGAAGCAGAAGAGCCGGGGCCCGCTGCCGACAGGGGTGAAGCGTCGGAACCACGTGCTGTTCACGGTCGGAAGTCCCTTCGTGGGAGAAAGGCCGTCGACCCCGACGGAGCATTCTCCGGCGGGGTCGCGGCGTTGTCCGGGCTCATGGCCGCACGGAGCGGAACTCACGCGCGGAATGCACATACCTCCGATGCTCCGGGGGTGCGCTCGGCCGGCGCTGGAGAGCCGATGGAGGGTCCGGGCGCCAGCTCCGCCGCCAGCACGTCGGCCAGGCGCCGCACCCCCTCCACGATCCGCTCAGGCGTCGGATAGCAGTACGACAGACGCATCTGCCGCGCCCCGGACTTGTCCGCATAGAAGCCGCTGCCCGAGGCGTACGCCACCCCGGCCGCGACCGCGCGCGGCAGCATCGCCCGGGTGTCGACGCCCTCGGGCACGGTCACCCACACGTAGAAACCGCCGTCCGGCACGGTCCACGCGCACCCCGGTGGCAGCAGCCGCTCCAGCGCGTCCAGCATCGCGTCGCGCCGCTCACGGTAGAGGTCGCGGAACACCTCGATCTGCCCCTGCCAGTCGTGCGCGGCGAGGTACCGCTCCACGATCATCTGGTTCAGCGTGGGCGGGCACAGCGTCGCCGACTCCATCGCGAGGACGAGCTTGTCCCGCACCTCGGCCGGCGCGAGCACCCAGCCGACCCGGAGACCGGAGGCGAACGTCTTCGAGAACGAGCCCAGATAGACGACGTTCTCCGGGTCCAGCGAGCGCAGCGCCGGGTGGGCGGTGCCGTCGAAGCCGAGCAGCCCGTACGGGTTGTCCTCCACCACCAGGACGTCGTAGGCGCGGCAGATCTCCAGGATCTCGGCCCGCCGCCCCGCCGCGAGCGTCACGCCCGCCGGGTTGTGGAAGTTCGGGATCGTGTAGAGCAGCTTCACCCGCTGCCCGGCGGCCCCGGCCCGCCGCAGCGCCGCCCGCAGCTCGTCGGGGACGAGCCCGTGCCCGTCCATCGGCACATGCACGACCTGCGTCTGGTACGCCGCGAACGAGCCGAGCGCGCCGACGTACGAGGGGCCTTCGGCCAGTACCACGTCGCCCGGGTCGCAGAGCAGCCGGGTCAGCAGGTCGATCCCCATCTGCGAGCCGACCGTCACCACGACGTCCTCCGGCCGCGCGGCGATCCCCTCCAGCGCCATGACGTCACAGATCCGCTCCCGCAGCGGCGGAAGGCCGTGCGCCGACGCGTACTGCAGCGCCGTCAGACCGTCCTGTGCGACGAGCCGCGCCACCTGCCCGGAGAGGGCGTCCAGCGGCAGGGCGGCCAGGTTGGGCATGCCGCCCGCGAGGGAGACCACCTCGGGCCTGCTGGCGACCGCGAACAGCGCCCGGATCTCCGAGGCTTCCATGCCGGCCGTGCGCACGGCGAACCGGTTCGCTGCGATGTCGTGCACCTGGACCTCCCGGCCCCGTCAGTAGCGGTAGTGGTCGGGCTTGTACGGACCGTCGACGCCGACGCCGATGTACGCGGCCTGCTCCGGGCGGAGCGTCGTCAGCTTCACGCCGAGCGAGTCCAGGTGGAGGCGGGCGACCTTCTCGTCCAGGTGCTTCGGCAGCGTGTAGACGCCCACCGGGTACTCGGACTGCTTGGTGAACAGCTCGATCTGCGCGAGCGTCTGGTCGGCGAAGGAGTTGGACATCACGAAGGACGGGTGGCCGGTCGCGTTGCCCAGGTTCAGCAGGCGGCCCTCGGACAGGACGATGATGGTCTTGCCGTCGGGGAACGTCCACGTGTGGACCTGGGGCTTGACCTCGTCCTTGACGATGCCGTCGATCGCCGCGAGTCCGGCCATGTCGATCTCGTTGTCGAAGTGGCCGATGTTGCCGACGATCGCCTGGTGCTTCATCTTGGCCATGTCGCTCGCCATGATGATGTCCTTGTTGCCTGTCGTGGTGACGAAGATGTCGGCCTTGTCGATCACCTCGTCGAGCGTGGTGACCTGGTAGCCGTCCATCGCCGCCTGGAGCGCGCAGATCGGGTCGATCTCGGTGACGATCACGCGGGCGCCCTGGCCGCGCAGCGACTCCGCGGAGCCCTTGCCCACGTCGCCGTAGCCGCAGACGACCGCGGTCTTGCCGCCGATCAGGACGTCGGTGGCGCGGTTGATGCCGTCGACCAGGGAGTGGCGGCAGCCGTACTTGTTGTCGAACTTCGACTTCGTCACCGCGTCGTTCACATTGATCGCGGGGAACAGGAGAGTGCCTTCACGCTGCATCTCGTACAGGCGGTGGACACCCGTCGTGGTCTCCTCCGTCACGCCGCGGATCTCCGAGGCGATGGCGGTCCAGTCGAGCGTGGAACGCTCGAGGAGGCCGCGCACGACCGTCATCTCCTCGCCGGACGCCTCCGGCAGCGCGCCGCTCTTCTGGCGCTCGACGCCGAGGTGGACGAGGGAGGTCGCGTCGCCGCCGTCGTCCAGGATCATGTTCGGGCCGGTGTGCCCGGGCCAGGTCAGCGCCTGCTCGGTGCACCACCAGTACTCGTCCAGGGTCTCGCCCTTCCAGGCGAAGACCGGGATCCCGGCGGCGGCGATCGCGGCGGCGGCGTGGTCCTGCGTCGAGTAGATGTTGCAGGAGACCCAGCGGACCTCGGCGCCGAGCGCGACCAGGGTCTCGATGAGGACGGCCGTCTGGACCGTCATGTGCAGGGAGCCGGTGATCCGCGCGCCCGCCAGCGGCTGGGCGTCGGCGTACTCCGCGCGGATCGACATGAGGCCGGGCATCTCGTGCTCGGCGAGGGTGATCTCCTTGCGCCCGAACGCGGCGAGGGAGAGGTCGGCGACCTTGAAGTCGGTGAACTCAGCTGACATGGAGGCTCCTTGAGCTGTTCAGTACGGCACGGCTGTTCAGTACGGCACGGTGGATGTCCAGGGTCGCCGTGGACTTGTTGAGCGTGATGTAGTGCAGGCCGGGAGCCCCCTCCGCGAGCAGGCGCTCGGCCATCGCCGTGGCGTGGGCGACGCCGATCTCGTACGCGTCCCGCGGGCGGTCCCGGGCCGCCTCCAGGCGGTGCGCGAGGTCCTCGGGGAACGCGGCGCCGGACAGTTCGGCGAACCGGCCGATCTGGCGGGCGTCCGTCGCCGGCATGATCTCCGGGATGATCGGCGTGGCGCAGCCCGCGGCGGCCACCCGGTCCCGGAGCCGCAGATAGTCCTCCACGTCGAAGAACATCTGGGTGACCGCGTAGTCCGCCCCCGCGCGGCACTTGGCCACGAAGTGGCGGATGTCGGTGTCCCAGTCCGGCGAGCGCGGGTGCATCTCGGGGAACGCCGCGACGCCGATCCTGAACTCGCCCAGCGAGCGCACGAGTTCGACGAGCTGGTAGGCGTACGTGAAGCCGTCCGGGTGGGGCCGCCAGGGGCCCCTCGGATCGCCGGGCGGGTCACCGCGCAGGACGAGGACGTCCCGGACGCCGACGTCCGCGTACTGGCCGATGATGTGCCGCAGTTCGGCCACCGAGTGGTCGACGGCCGTCAGGTGCGCCACCGGGCGCAGGGTCGTCTCGGCGACGATGCGCTGGGTGACCTGCACCGTGCGCTCGCGCGAGGAGCCGCCCGCGCCGTAGGTGACGGAGACGAAGTCGGGGGCGAGCGGTTCGATCCGGCGCAGCGCCTGCCACAGGGTCTGCTCGCCCTTGGCGGTCTTCGGCGGGAAGAACTCGAAGGAGAACGTCGGTCTCATCGTCCGCCTCCCGCCCGGCCCGCGTTGAAGTAGCTCGCGCCGGGATGGTGGACGACGATCGCGTCGGTGGACTGCTCCGGGTGGAGCTGGAACTCCTCGCTGAGATGGACGCCGATCCGCTCGGGCCGCAGCAGGTCCGCGATCTTGGCGCGGTCCTCCAGGGCCGGGCAGGCCGGGTAGCCGAGGGAGTAGCGGCAGCCCTGGTACTCGGTGCGGAACATGCCGTCCATCGCGGCCGGGTCGCTGCCCGCGATCCCGAGTTCGGCGCGGACGCGGGCGTGCCAGTACTCGGCGAGCGCCTCGGCCAACTGCACGGAAAGTCCGTGGAGTTCGAGGTAGTCCCGGTAGGAGTCGGCGGCGAACAGCTCGGCCGTCGCCTCACCGACCTTGGATCCGACGGTGACGACCTGGAGCCCGACCACGTCCGTCTCACCGGACTCCTCGGGGCGGAAGAAGTCCGCGAGGCACAGGCGGCGGCCGCGCGGCTGGCGCGGGAAGGTGAAGCGGGTCCGCTCGTGCCCGTTCTCGTCGAGGATGATCAGGTCGTCGCCCTTGGAGACGCAGGGGAAGTAGCCGTGGACGACGGCGGCCTCCAGGAGGTTCTCGGTGCGCAGCCGGTCCAGCCACATCCGCAGCCGGGGCCGCCCCTCGCTCTCGACGGTGTCACCCTTGAGGCCCCACTGGCCCTTGAAGAGGGCGCCTTCGTCGAGCCAGGAGGCGTACTCCTTGAGCTGAATGCCCTTGACCACGCGGGTGCCCCAGAAGGGCGTCTGCGGTACGGGGTTGTCGGTGGCGACGTCCGAGCGGCCGGTGTCCCGCGGCTCCTCCAGGACGAGGTCCCGCTTCGGCACGCGGCGCTGCTTCAGCTCGGGCAGGGTGGCTCCGGGCACGCCGCGCTTGACCGCGATCAGGGCGTCCATCAGGCGCAGGCCCTCGAAGGCGTCACGGGCGTAGCGGACCTCGCCCTCGTAGATCTCGTGCAGGTCCTGCTCGACGTAGGCGCGGGTGAGGGCGGCGCCGCCGAGGATGACCGGGTAGTCGGCGGCCATCTTGCGCTGGTTCAGCTCCTGGAGGTTCTCCTTCATGATCACGGTGGACTTGACCAGGAGTCCGGACATGCCGATCACGTCGGCCTTGTGCTCCTCGGCGGCTTCCAGGATCGCGGAGACGGGCTGCTTGATGCCGAGGTTGACGACGTTGTAGCCGTTGTTGGACAGGATGATGTCGACGAGGTTCTTGCCGATGTCGTGCACGTCGCCGCGCACCGTGGCCAGGACGATGGTGCCCTTGCCCTCGGAGTCCGACTTCTCCATGTGCGGCTCCAGATAGGCCACCGCGTTCTTCATCACCTCGGCCGACTGCAGCACGAACGGGAGCTGCATCTGCCCGGAGCCGAACAGCTCGCCGACCACCTTCATGCCCGCGAGGAGCGTGTTGTTGACGATGTCGAGGGCGGGCGTGGACCGGAGGGCTTCGGCCAGGTCTTGATCGAGGCCGTTCTTCTCGCCGTCGATGATCCGGCGCTGGAGCCGCTCGTCCAGCGGGAGTGCGGCCAGCTCCTCGGCCTTGCCGGCCTTGAGGGACTTGGCGGTGGCGCCCTCGAACAGCGCCATCAGCTTCTGGAGGGGGTCGTAGCCCTCGGCGCGGCGGTCGTAGATCAGGTCCAGGGCGGTGGCGACCTGCTCCTCGTCGAACCGCGCGATGGGGAGGATCTTCGAGGCGTGCACGATCGCCGAATCCAGACCCGCCTTGACGCACTCGTCGAGGAAGACGGAGTTCAGCACGATGCGGGCGGCCGGGTTCAGGCCGAAGGAGATGTTGGACAGGCCGAGGGTGGTCTGCACGTCCGGGTGGCGCTTCTTCAGCTCCCGGATCGCCTCGATGGTGGCGATACCGTCCTTGCGGGACTCCTCCTGACCCGTACAGATCGTGAAGGTCAGGCAGTCGATCAGGATGTCCGACTCCTGGATGCCCCAGTTCGTCGTCAGGTCGGCGATCAGCCGCTCGGCGATGGCGACCTTGTGCTCGACGGTGCGGGCCTGGCCCTCCTCGTCGATGGTCAGCGCGATCAGCGCCGCACCGTGCTCCTGCGCCAGGCGGGTGACCTTGGCGAAGCGGGAGTCCGGACCGTCGCCGTCCTCGTAGTTCACCGAGTTCAGCACCGCACGCCCGCCGAGCTTCTCCAGCCCCGCCCGCAGGACGTCGACCTCGGTGGAGTCGAGCACGATCGGCAGGGTGGAGGCGGTGGCGAAGCGGCCGGCCAGTTCCTCCATGTCGGCGACGCCGTCACGGCCGACGTAGTCCACGCACAGGTCGAGCATGTGCGCGCCCTCGCGGATCTGCTCGCGCGCCATCTCCACACAGTCGTCCCAGCGGGCCTCCAGCATCGCCTCGCGGAACTTCTTCGACCCGTTCGCGTTCGTCCGCTCACCGATCGCCATGTACGCGGTGTCCTGGCGGAACGGCACCGACTGGTACAGCGACGCCGCACCCGGCTCCGGACGCGGATCGCGCCGCACCAGCTCCGCGCCGCGCACCCGCTCCACGACCTGGCGCAGATGCTCGGGGGTCGTCCCGCAGCAGCCGCCGACCAGCGAGAGCCCGTACTCGCGGACGAAGGTCTCCTGCGCGTCGGCCAGGCCCTCAGGGCCGAGCGGGAAGGTGGCACCGTCCGAACTCAGTACCGGCAGGCCCGCGTTGGGCATGCACATCAGCGGTGTCGAGGAGTGCCGTGCCAGATGGCGCAGGTGCTCGGTCATCTCGGCCGGGCCCGTCGAGCAGTTCAGGCCGATCAGGTCGATGCCGAGCGGTTCCAGGGCGGTGAGCGCCGCGCCGATCTCCGAGCCGAGGAGCATCGTCCCGGTCGTCTCGAAGGCGAGCGAGCAGATCAGGGGGGTGTCGACGCCGAGCGCGTCCATCGCGCGCCGCGCGCCGATCAGCGCCGCCTTCGTCTGCAACAGGTCCTGGGTCGTCTCGACGAGGAGCGCGTCCGCGCCGCCTGCGAGGAGTCCTTCGGCGTTGCGCTGGAACCCGTCGCGCAGCACGCCGTACGCGACGTGGCCGAGGGTCGGCAGCTTCGTGCCGGGGCCCATCGAGCCGAGGACCCAGCGCTGCTGTCCGGTCCGCGCGGTGAACGCGTCGGCGACCTCGCGGGCCACCCGCGCGCCCGCCTCCGACAACTCGTACGCGCGCGTGGCGATCTCGTACTCGCCGAGCGCCGCGTGGTTCGCGCCGAAGGTGTTGGTCTCCACGCAGTCGACGCCCGCCGCGAAGTACGCCTCGTGCACCGAGCGCACGATGTCGGGGCGGGTGATGTTGAGGACCTCGTTGCAGCCCTCCAGCTGCTGGAAGTCCTCCAGGGTCGGCTCACGGTCCTGGAGCATGGTGCCCATCGCGCCGTCCGCCACGACCACGCGCGTCGCGAGGGCTTCGCGCAGGGCGGCGACGCGGGCGCGGCCCTCGTCCACGGCGCTCACGAGCGTCCGCCCAGGACCGTGGCGAGCGGGCCGACGGCACCGTGGCCGTAGGCGCGTTCGACGGTGCGGGTCAGCTCCGCCGTGTCCACCTCGTACGTCTGCGAGCCGACCGCTGCGAGGACGACGGAGGCCAGCGCGCAGCCCAGTCGAGCCGCCGAGCGGGCCTCGGCGCCGTGGCCGACGGCGGCGAGGAACCCGGCGCGGAACGCGTCGCCGACCCCGGTCGGGTCGGCCGTCTCGGCGACGGGGACGGCGGGGACGGTGAGGGGCGCGCGTCCGGCGCTCTCGACGCGGACGCCGCCGGCGCCCAGGGTGGTGACCCACGTGCCGACGGCGTCGAGCACCTGCTCGCGGGACCAGCCGGTGCGCTCGCGCAGCAGCGCCGCCTCGTACTCGTTGGTGAACAGCCAGGTCGCGCCGGTGACCAGGGCGCGCACCTGCTCGCCGTCGAGGCGGGCGAGCTGCTGCGAGGGGTCGGCGGCGAAGGGGATGCCGAGTTCGCGGCACGCCGCCGTGTGGCGGAGCATCGCCGCGGGGTCGTCGGGGGAGACGAGGACGAGGCCGGGGCGTTCGGCGGCGGTGAACAGGGTTCGCAGGTCGATGTCGGAGGCCTCGGCCATCGCGCCGGTGTGGAACGCGGCGATCTGGTTGGCGTCCTCGTCGGTGATGCACATGAAGCGGGCCGTCTGCCGCTCGGGCGCGACGCGTACGCCGCCGGTGTCCACGCCGTGCTCCTTCAGCCACACCTCGTACTCGGCGAAGTCCGCGCCGACCGCCCCGACGAGGAGCGGGGTGAGGCCGAGACCGCCGAGCCCGAACGCGATGTTGGCGGCGACGCCGCCCCTGCGCACCTCGAGCCGGTCGACGAGGAAGGAGAGCGAGAGGTGCGCCAGCTGGTCGGGGAGCAGGTGGTCCGCGAACCGCCCGGGGAAGACCATCAGATGGTCGGTGGCTATGGAGCCGGTCACCGCGATGCGCACAGAACACTCCTTGGTCGCTTCGGTCGCTGACCGCCGGTGGCGCACGCGCCCGGCCGTCGGGCGGCGGACCCGGCGGGCCCGCCGCACAGGTGCGGGCTCAGATGCCCGCGGCGGCCCTGAGCCGCTGGGCGCGGTCGGTGCGCTCCCAGGTGAAGTCGGGCAGTTCGCGGCCGAAGTGGCCGTAGGCGGCGGTCTGCGCGTAGATCGGGCGGAGCAGGTCGAGGTCGCGGATGATCGCGGCCGGGCGCAGGTCGAAGACCTCGGCGATCGCCGCCTCGATGGTGGCCTGCGCGACCTTGCCGGTGCCGAAGGTCTCCACGAACAGGCCGACCGGCTCCGCCTTGCCGATCGCGTACGCGACCTGCACCTCGCAGCGGGACGCGAGTCCGGCCGCGACGACGTTCTTCGCGACCCAGCGCATCGCGTACGCGGCCGAGCGGTCCACCTTGGACGGGTCCTTGCCGGAGAACGCGCCGCCGCCGTGGCGGGCCATGCCGCCGTACGTATCGATGATGATCTTGCGGCCGGTCAGGCCCGCGTCGCCCATCGGGCCGCCGATCTCGAACCGCCCCGTCGGGTTGACGAGGAGGCGGTAGTCGTCCGTCTCCAGCTTGATCCCGTCCTCGGCGAGCTGGTTGAGCACGTGCTCGACGACGTGCTCGCGCAGGTCGGGGACGAGCAGGGAGTCCAGGTCGATGCCGGGGGCGTGCTGCGAGGAGACCACGACCGTGTCGAGCCGGACCGGGCGGCTGCCCTGGTACTCGACGGTGACCTGCGTCTTGCCGTCGGGCCGCAGATAGGGGACCGTGCCGTCCTTGCGCACCGCGGTCAGGCGGCGCGAGAGCCGGTGGGCCAGCTCGATCGGCAGCGGCATCAGGTTCGGCGTCTCGTCGGTCGCGTAGCCGAACATCAGGCCCTGGTCGCCCGCGCCCTGCTGGTCGAGCTCGTCGCCCCCGTCCTTGCCGGAGGCGCCCTCGACGCGCTTCTCGTACGCCGTGTCGACGCCCTGCGCGATGTCCGGGGACTGCGCGCCGATCGACACCGAGACCCCGCAGGACGCGCCGTCGAAGCCCTTCGCGGAGGAGTCGTAGCCGATGTCGAGGACGGCCTCGCGCACGAGCTGCGCGATCGGCGCGTACGCCGTGGTCGTCACCTCACCGGCGACGTGGACCAGGCCGGTGGTGATCAGCGTCTCGACCGCGACGCGGGAGGCGGGGTCCTCCCGCAGCAGCGCGTCGAGCACGGTGTCGCTGATCCGGTCGGCGATCTTGTCGGGGTGTCCTTCGGTCACGGACTCCGAGGTGAACAGGCGACGGGACATGACTCTCCAGACGGTTGTGGACCACAGCGCGAAGGGCGTCGGACACGAAGCGCGGCACAGGCGGACGGAACCGCCCGGGTGCCCGCCACGATGACCGACCCCGAACGAGGAGCACTCGAAGAGCGGCTGAACCCCGCCAGAGCCGAACCGGCCGCCGCCGCGCACACGTACGGCCCGGTGCGACCCGCAAGGGGTCGCACCGGGCCGCGGAGGACACGTCAGTGCACGAGATCGCGCTCGTACGCCCCCGGTTCGCCCTGTCTGCCGGGTCCGGCGGGCACCGGAGCGGGCCGCAGGCCGCGCAGCTTCTCGCCCTCCACGTCGACGTTGGGCAGCAGGCGGCCGAGCCAGCGGGGCAGCCACCACGCGGCGTCGCCGAGCAGCGCGTGCACGGCGGGCACGATGGTCATGCGGACGAGGAACGCGTCGAACAGGACCGCCGAGGCGAGGCCGAAGCCCATCATCTTCACCAGGTCGTTGACCTCGAAGATGAAGCCCGAGAAGACGCTGATCATGATGATGGCGGCGGCCGTGACGACCCGTCCGCTGTGCCGGAAGCCGGTCACGACGGCGTCCTTCGCCCCGGCACCGTGCACGTACGCCTCCCGCATCCGGGTCACGAGGAAGACCTCGTAGTCCATCGCGAGCCCGAAGACCACACCGATCATGAACATCGGCATCGTGGTCATGATCGGGCCCGGCTGCTCGACCCCGAGCACATCGGCGGCCCAGCCCCACTGGAACACCGCGACGACCGCGCCGAGCGCCGCGCTCACCGACAGCAGGAAGCCGAGCGCCGCCTTCAGCGGCACGAGCACCGAGCGGAACACCAGGAGCAGCAGCAGGAACGCGAGGCCGACCACCAGCGCCAGGTAGGGCACCAGCGCGTCGGAGAGGGTCTGCGAGAAGTCGATGAACAGGGCGGTCTGCCCGGTCACCAGGATCTCGGACGCGCCCGAGGCCGCCGCGAGCGCCGCGGCCCTGGCACGGACGTCCTTGACCAGTTCCTTCGTCGCGTCGTCCGTCGGTCCTGTCTTCGGTACGACGCTGAGGATCGCCGTGTCGCCCGCCTTGTTGGCGGTGGCCGGCGAGACGGACGCGACCCCCGCCGCCTTCTTCAGCGCGGCGCCGGCCTTGTCACCGGCGGCCGCCGCGTCCCGGCCCTCGACGGTCACGGTCAGCGGACCGTTGAACCCGGGCCCGAACGACTGCGACAGCAGGTCGTACGCCTTGCGCTGCGTGGTGTCCTTCGCCATCGTGCCCTCGCCCGGCAGACCGAGCTCCAGCTTCGTGGCGGGCAGGGCCAGCGCCCCGAGCCCGAGGACCGCGACGATCAGCACCCCCACCGGGCGGCGCACCACGAACGACGCCCAGCGCGTCGACAGGTTCGGCTTCGTCCGCGCGGCCAGCTTCGCCGCCTTCTTCTCGGACCTGGCGAGCTTGCGCGCGGACAGCGGCTTCCTCGTCCGGACGAGACGGCGGTCGGCGACCCGCACCACGCGCCGCGGCGCGAAACCGAGGAGCGCCGGTACGAGGGTGACCGCCACCAGTACGGCGACGGCGACCGTACCCGCCGCGGCGAGACCCATCTTGGTGAGGACCGGGATGTTCACGACCGCGAGACCCGCGAGCGCGATGATCACGGTGAGCCCGGCGAAGACGACCGCCGAACCGGCGGTGCCGGTCGCCCGGCCCGCCGCCTCGTCGGGGGAGTGCCCCTCGGCGATCTCGGCGCGGTAGCGGAAGATGACGAACAGGGCGTAGTCGATGCCGACCGCGAGGCCGATCATCATCGCCAGCGTCGACGTGGTGGCCGAGAGGTCGAGCGCGCTGCCGAGGGCCGTGATGGCGGACGTGCCGATGGCCACCCCGATCAGGGCGGTGAGCAGCGGCATTCCGGCGGCCAGCAGCGCGCCGAACGTCAGCACGAGGACGACGGCGGAGACGAGCACGCCGATCTGCTCGCCGGTGCCGTTCATCTCCTGCTCGACCATGATGGCGTCGCCGCCCGCCTCAACGGTCAGACCGCCGTCGCGGGCCCGGTCGGTGGCCTTGGTGAGTGCGTCGTGCGCGGCGTCGGTGACGTCGGGCGCCGCGACCTCGTAGGTCACCACCGCGTACGCGGTCCGGCCGTCGCCGCTGATCGAGCGGGCCTTGAACGGGTCGGCCACGGCGGCCACTTGGGGTGCCTTGCCGAGTTCGCCGACGAGGCGTTCGACGACGGCCCGCTCGTCGGAGATCGTCTTGTTCTCCGGTGCGCGCAGCACCACACGGGCGCTGGCGCCCTCGGCGCTCGCGTCGGGGAACTTCTTCTCCAGCAGGTCGAACGCCTTCTGGGACTCGGTGCCCGGCATCGAGAACTGCTCGGTGGGCGGGGTGGGCGCGGACGACGCCGCGGCACCGGCGCCGACGACGATCAGCACCCAGAAGAGAGCGAAGAGGCCGCGGCGCCTGAAGGCGAGACGGCCGAGTCGGTAAAGGAAGGTAGCCACGGCAACCGCGCTTCCGTCGAGTGAGGGGTGGGGACGTACGCGGACGCCGGTCACCAGGGCGTCCACGCCCGGGCGGTCCGGTCCCGCATGACCACACGTTGACGGGAAAGGCCATCGGCCCGCCGGAATTTCCGGGCGCTCTGAAGCGGTCCTCCAGCGCTTCTCGACGCCACGCGCCTTTTCTGGCCAGCCGCGCTCCCGGCGCCCTCCGGCCGCGCTGAAGGCCGGCACGAGCGGCACATGAGAACCGGTGGACCGGCCCTCCCCGCCCTCCCCGGCCGCGACACCATGGGCGCGCGTCCTGTCCGGCACCTCCGCAGACCTCACCGGTCGTCTCAGGGAAGGGACCCGACCCCCATGCCCCGCACTCACGGTTCGACACGTCCGCGCGTCCTGGCCGCCGCCACCGCCCTCGCCGCGGGGGCGCTCACCCTCACCGGCTGCGAGGCGGCCCACCGCACCCTGGACTGCGTCCGCACCGCCAACGCCGTCGCCAACAGCGTCGACGACCTGCAACGCGCCGCCCGCGACGCCGCGTTGGACCCCTCCGAGGCCCACGGTTACTTCTCCCCGATCAAGGAGGACCTGAAGGACATCGCCCGCCAGAGCGACAACGTCGACGTGGACAAGGCCGTCAAGGATCTGGGCCGGGCCGTCGCAGGCGTCGTCGAGGCGCTCAGGGACGGCGACACGAGCCCGGACCTGGCCCCCGCCAAGGCCGCCGCGGGCGAGCTGACCAAGGCCTGCACGCGGTGAGACGGGCTCCGGCGGTGCGCGCGGCGTCGTGGAACGCCGGAAGCCCGCCGGTGCCCCACGGGGGTGGGCGGGGCGCCGGCGGGCGGGCTCGGGGGTCGTGCGGGCGGTGTGGCCCAGGGCGGACTCCCTGGACCGAGCATCCCCGCAGCCGGGGGAGTACCGCTCGTGAACCGCTGGAGGACTACTTGGGGTCGGCGTTGAACTGGGCCTTGGACCACAGGTAGCCGAGGACCGTCAGGCCCACGCACCAGACGAGCGCGATCCACCAGTTGTTGCCGATCTCGCTGCCGAGGAGCAGGCCGCGCAGGGTCTCGATGGCCGGGGTGAAGGGCTGGTACTCGGCGATCGGCTGGAACCAGCCGGGCATCGAGCCGAGCGGGACGAAGGCGCTGGAGATCAGCGGCAGCAGGATCAGCGGCATCGCGTTGTTGCTGGCCGCCTCCGCGTTCGGGCTGCCGAGGCCCATGCCGACCGCGATCCAGGTGAAGGCGATCGCGAAGAGGGTGACGAGGCCGAAGGCCGCGAGCCACTCCAGGACCGAGGCGTCGACCGAGCGGAAGCCCATGGCGACACCGATCGCGCCGACGAGGACCAGGCTCAGGAGCGTCTGCACGACGCTGCCGACGACGTGGCCGAAGAGGATCGAGCTGCGGTGGATGGCCATGGTGCGGAAGCGGGCGATGATGCCCTCGCTCATGTCCGTGGAGACGGACACGGCGGTGCCGATGGTGGTGGAGCCGATCGTCATGAGCAGGATGCCGGGGACGATGAAGGAGATGTAGGCGTCGCGGCCCGCGCCGCCGCTCATCGTGTCGCCGAAGATGTAGACGAAGAGCAGGAGCAGCATCACCGGGGTGAGCAGCAGGTTCAGCGTGAGCGACGGGTAGCGGCGGGCGTGCAGCAGATTGCGGCGCAGCATCGTGCCCGAGTCGCGGACCGCGAGGGACAGGGAGCTCATCGGACGGTCTCCTTGGGCTGGGTGGGGACGCCGCTCGTGCTGGTGAGCGCGAAGAACACGTCGTCCAGGTCGGGGGTGTGCACGGTCAGCTCGTCGGCCTCGATGCCCGCGGCGTCGAGCCGGTCGAGGATCGAGCGCAGATTGCGCTGGCTGCCGTCGCTGGGGATCTGCAGGGCGAGGCTCTCGTCGTCGCGCGCGGCCTCGGACAGGGCGAGGGCGGCGGACTGGAAGCCGATGGGGTCGGTGAACCGGAGGCGGACGTGGCCGCCGGGGACCAGCCGCTTGAGCTCCTCGGCGGTGCCCTCGGCGGCGATCTTGCCGTCGTTCAGGACCGCGATCCGGTCGGCGAGTTCGTCGGCCTCCTCCAGGTACTGGGTGGTGAGGAAGACGGTGACGCCGTCGGTGACGAGCTCGCGGATGATGTTCCACATGTTGTGGCGCGAGCGCGGGTCGAGGCCGGTCGTCGGCTCGTCGAGGAAGATGATGCGCGGGCTGCCGACCAGGGTCATCGCGATGTCCAGGCGGCGCTTCATACCGCCGGAGTAGGTGGACGCCGGCTTCTTGGACGCCTCCACCAGGTCGAAGCGGGCCAGGAGTTCGGCGGTGACGCGCCTGCCCTCCGCCTTGGACAGGTGGTGCAGGTCGGCCATCAGGAGCATGTTCTCCTCGCCGGTGATCAGCCCGTCGACGGCGGAGAACTGCCCGGTGACACCGATCACGGCGCGGGCGGCCTGCGCCTGCGTGGCGAGGTCGTGCCCGCCGATCGTGATCTGCCCGGTGCCCGCGTCGGGCGCGATCAGGGTGGAGAGGATCTTCACGGCGGTGGTCTTGCCCGCACCGTTGGGCCCGAGGAGGGAGAAGATCGTGCCCTCGGGGACGGTGATGTCGAGCCCGTCGAGGACCGTCTTGTCTCCGTAGGACTTGCGCAACCCGTGTGCCGCGATGGCCAGGTTCGTCATGGGGGGAGCTCCGTTTCGGGTGTCAGAGGCCGCGGGCGGTGATGTCGCCGTGCGAGGTGGTCGCGTGGATGGTCAGACCGGCGGCGGCACCGTCGCTGTTGCGCAGCGTGTTGGTGATCCGGCCGTAGGCGGTACGGGCGTCGAGCGTGGCGGAGACGCCGGGGGCGGCGCCGACCGAGATCCGGCCCGACTCGGTGTGCAGGGTGAGGGTGCCGGAGGAGGCCTCGGCGATGGTCAGGTCGCCCTTCTGGGCGCGGAGTTCGGCGGACCCGGTGAGGCGGCCCACCGTGACGTTCCCGTCGGCGACGGTGAGCCGGGTGCCCGCGGTCTCGTCCAGGGCGACGGTGGCCTGCGCCCCTTCGAAGGTGACGTCGCCGAGCCGTCCCTTGCTGCGCAGTTCGGCGGCGGCCGCCTTCGCGTCGACGTGCGATCCGGCGGGCAGGTGGACGGTCACCTCGACGGAGCCGGAGTTGCCGAGCGCCGCGCGCTTCGCCTCGGGCGCCTCGACGCGCAGCACGCCGTCGCGGCAGGAGACCTCGATCTGCTCGGCGGCCTTCACGTCGCGGCTCTTGCCGGCGTCGGCGGGCAGCACCTCCACGCTGGTCACGGCCTGGTCGGTCGCGATGAGGTGGATGCGCCCCGCCGGGATGTCGAGGACGGTCTGGACCGGGGCCGGGGTGTCGAACTTCTGCATCGTGCTCTCCTTCATCCGCGTCGCGGTCCCTGCGGCCCGCCGTTTCTGATGATGGAAACGCTACGTTGCATTCACGACTTCGGCAACACAACTTGTGCGCTCAACTCGCCAAGTATGCAGCTCAGAGCCGGAATTTCATTGCAATGAGAACGACTTGAATGCAACGAATCGAGTGGCAAGTGTTGCAATGGTTGACGGTGAACGTCATGGGGGAGTGCCGGGGCCGCGCTCGGGCCGCCGCACCGGACCGGGCGACGGGCCGACTGTCCCGCGCACCGGTGCAGCGCCGCTCGAGCCGCACTTGAGCGCGCTGGCCGATAGTTTCGGCTGATAGAAACGCTACGTTGCGTTCAGCCGTGTGGGAAAGTATGCGCAGCGCAACTACGGCGCGACGTGAGGAAAGTGGGCGAGGGGTTTGCAACGATCTCTGGGCGAACGCAACGGTGAGTCGGATGTCGTTGCAACGAGCTGAAAGTGAACGCCCCTCGCGGCGCTCTCTCCCCTGGTCGTCGCCGTACCCGGTCGGCATATGCACGGATCCCATTGCGCACAAAAAACCTACCGAGCGGTTTAAATTGACTTGCCATTCGACCGGTTCCTACAGTCATGCGCACTCCGGGCGGATCCTCCCTTCCGCCCGTGGCCTCACGCAGTCGTACGCGGGTGGCTGATGTCGGCCCGTTCACGGACACGCGAGGTGAAGCACCCATGAAGGCGAAGCAGGAGCGGTCGGCGCGGACGCTGGAGCGGCTGATCGCGTCGGCGGCGCAGCTCTTCGCGGACCGCGGCTTCGTCCGGGCCACCCTCGGCGACGTCAGCGTGGCGGCCGGCGTCACCAAGGGCGCGCTCTTCTTCCACTTCGCCACCAAGGACGACCTCGCGGACGCCGTCCAGGCGCGCGGCGAGGACATCTGCGAGGCCGCCATCAGGTCCATCGCCCGGCGGGAGGAGTTCAGCCTCCAGGTCCTCGTCGACGCCACGCACGAGCTGAACCGGCTGCTGCGGGAGGACCCCTTCGTGCGGGCGGGCGTGCGCATCACCAGGGAGCGCACGAGCGGGGCCGGGGCCCCGTCCGACTTCTACCCCCTGTGGCTCGGGCGGCTGTGGGGCCTGCTCGACGAGGCCCGGCGCAAGAACGAACTGGACGGCGACGTCGCCGACGGGTCGGCCCGCACCCTCGTCACCGCCGCGGTCTCCGGGGTCGAGGTCCTCGCCTCGATGGGGGTGCCCGCGGACGAGGGCGACCGGTGGCTGACGCGGCTGTGGGAGCTGTTCCTCCCCCTCCTGATGCCGCCCGGCGGCCCGCACCAGGTACGGACCATGACCTTCACGGATCTCCCGTAGATTGCCCATGAGTGCTACAAACTTCACACGCCGGGGGCTGATCGCTCCTGCGGGGGAGTCTCAGGGGGAGACATGGGCGCTTTGGCGGGCAAAACGGCATTGGTCACCGGAGCGAGTCGCGGGATAGGACGCGGTATCGCGTGCCGCCTCGCCCGTGAAGGGGCCCTGGTCGGCGTGCACTTCAGGGGGAACGACGCCGCGGCCGACGAGACGTTGAGCGAGATCCGCGACGACGGCGGCAGGGCGTTCGCGATCCGGGCCGACCTCGGCGCCCCCGGCGCCGTGGAGATGATGTACGCCCAGTTCGACGCGGAGGTGGCCCAGCTGGGCGCGGCCCCGGGCCTGGACATCCTGGTCAACAACGCCGGGGTCAGCGGCGCGGCCCGCATCGAGGAGGTGACCCCCGAGCTGTTCGACCGCATCTTCGCGGTGAACACCAGGTCGCTGGTGTTCGTGTCGCAGCAGGCGGTCAAGCGCATCCACGACGGCGGCCGGATCATCAACGTCTCGTCGGCCGCGTCGCGCCTGGCCTACCCGGAGTCCCTCGTGTACTCGATGAGCAAGGGCGCCGTCGACACCTTCACCCTGGCCCTGGCCAAGGAGATGGGCGGCCGCAACATCACGGTGAACGCGGTGCGCCCGGGGTTCATCGAGACCGACATGAACGCCAGGAAGCGGCTGGACGCCAAGGCCGCGGACGAACTCGCGGCCTGGTCGGTCTTCAACCGCCTGGGGCAGCCCACGGACGTGGCCGACATCGTGCTGTTCCTGGCGTCCGACGCGTCGCGGTGGATCACCGGGCAGTGCATCGACGCGTCCGGCGGCTCCCGGCTGTGAGCAGGGGCGCTGTGCCGGCCTGACCACGCGTGAACGCGCACACCCTCAACAGCTCAACCCGTCCGTGTACCCGATTTGCCGTCCGCCACCTCAAAAAAAACCAGTCGACTGGTATTCTCTACTTGCTCACGTGGCGCATGGGGGTTTCGCGCCCTCGTTTGTTCTGCTCAGGACGCGTTTTAATCCGAGTCGACGTCTTAGCCAGGGGGACAAGTGAGTCCGCTCATACAAACCGACCGTCCGTACCGCGGAACGCGGCAGGACTGCGATGCAGACCTCTTCGAACAAACCGTGCCGCGCAGCCTCGTACACCGTGCCGCGGTCTCCGAGGTCCTCCTGACCGGATGGCGGAGCATCGAGGGCACCTCGTACCGGCTCGGTGCCCAGTGGTCCCGCGGGCACAGTTACTACGGGTCCGTCGCGAACCGGTGGCACGATCCGATGTTGCTTGCCGAATCGATTCGTCAGTCCTGTCTGCTCCTTGCCCACGAGGCGCTGGACGTTCCCATGGCGTATCAGTTCCTCACCACGCGCACCTTCTTCCAGGCGGACGAGGCCGGCGTGCGGCTGTCGCGCCCCGGGCGCCCCGCCCACGTCGTGCTCGACATGAGCCTGGCCGAGGTCAAACGCCGTGCGGGAGCGGTCAGTTCCTACGCCTACGATGTCGTCGCCCGCCGCGACGGTGAGCGCATCGGCACGGGGTACCTGAAGGGCCAGTGCGTCTCTCCGGCCGTCTACGAGCGGCTGCGCGGCGACCGCTTCTCGGCCCGGGCGTCGAGCCCCGCCGTCCGGCCCGTGGATCCCCGGCTCGTGGGGCGGGACAACGAGTTCGACGTCGTGCTCGGCATCTCCGTGGCCGACGGTGTGATGCCGCTGCGCATCGACCCGGACCACCCGGTGCTCTTCGACCACCCCGTCGACCACGTGTCCGGCATGGTGCTGATGGAGGCCGCGCGCCAGATGGCCGTGCTCGCGCTGCGCGCCCCCTCGGCCCTGCTGGTCGCCTGCGAGGCGAACTTCAGGCGCTACGTCGAGTTCGACGTGCCGTGCCTGGTGACCGCCGGGCCCGCGGAGACCGACGCGGCGGGCCGCAGCCACCTCACCGTCCGCTTCCACCAGGGCGGCACCGAGGTCGGCTCGTGCCGGGTCGCGCTGGACACCAGTGCCGAGGACTGAGGCGGGCGGGAGCGCGGTGGCCACGGCGTTCGCGCCGGCCGCCACGGGCACGGTGCTCGTCGCGGGCGGCACCGGCTTCATCGGGCGCGCCGTCGTGCGCGAACTCCGGGAACGCACCGGCACCGCCGTGCGGGTGCTCTCCTCCCGGGGCGGGCCCCGCCTCCCCGCCGGCTCCCCGGTCCGGCACGTCCGCGCCGACCTGACCCGCCGCGACAGCCTGCGCGGTGCGTGCGACGGCGTCACGACCCTGGTGCACACCGCCTCCTACGTCGGACGGGACGCCGAGCGCTGCGCGGCCGTCAACCACACGGGCACGCTGGCGCTGCTCGACGAGGCGCGGCGGGCCGGGGTCGACCGCGTCGTCCACGTCAGCACCGCCTCGGTGTACGGCGGCGGGCCCCATCGCGGGGCGCGCGAGGGGGAGTTGCCGCTGCGCCCCGAGTCCGCGGCGAGCGCCTCCAGGATGCGGGGCGAGCAGGCGGTGCTCGACGCGGGCGGCGTGGTCCTGCGCCCGCACCTCGTCCACGGCGAGGGGGACCGGTGGGTGGTGCCGGCCGTCGACCGGCTGCTGCGCGCCGTCCCCGTGTGGCCGGCCGGCTGCGACCCGCTCGTCTCGCTGATCGCGGTCCGCGACCTGGCCCGCTGCGTGGTCGCCCTGGCCCTCGGCCCCTGGGCGGCGCGCGGGCCGGAGATCTTCCACGCGGCGGACCCGCGACCGGTGCCGATGAGCCGCCTGCACACGGCCCTCCACCACGTCCTCGGCACCCCGCCGCCCTCCGCCACGGTCTCCCGCGCCGAACACCGCCGACGCGTCCGCACCGCCCTCCCCGCACTCTCCGACCACCAGTACGCCCTCCTCACCGAGGACCACTGGTACGACGCGGACGGACTGTGGACCCGCACGGGCCAGACACCGGGCCCCGGCCTGGAACAACGACTGACGGAGGCCCGCGACTGGTACCTCCGCCACGGCGGCTGACCACCTGGCCGAGCGGCACCCGGCCCGCCCCACCCGGCTGAGCGAGGGCTCCACCCGCGTACAGCCGTCGCTCCACCCGCTGTGCGTACCGTCTCGAGCGTTCGACGAACCTGTATCGCAGCATGTGGATCCGCCCGGCGGCCCGACCGTCGTCGCGGAGCAGCATCGTCAGGAGGCCGACACGCGTATGACCGTGGAGACCACTGCCCCGAGCGTGCGCGCGGGATGCGGAACCGTGGCGGAGGCCAACGCCCGCTACCGGCATCTGGTCGCGCACGGGGCGACCTGGCTGTCGGTCGCCTTCGACCTGCCCACACGGCTCGGCCACGACAGCGACGCCCCGGCCGCCGCCGGCGAGGTCGGCGGGGACGGCGTCGCGGTCGACTCGATCGACGACATGCGCGTCCTGTTCGGCGGCATCCCGCTGGGCACCGTCTCCACCTCGATGACCGTCGGCGCCCAGGCCGCGCCGCTGCTGCTCCTCTACCACCTGGTCGCGGAGGAACAAGGCGTGCCCGCCGACCGGCTGACCGGCGCCCTCCGCGACGGCGGGGCCGGGTCGCACCCCCTCCCGCCCCGCCCGGCGCTGCGGCTGACCGCGGACGTCCTCACCTACTGCCGGGCCGAACTCCCGCGCTGGGGAACGGCCGTACCCGCGGGGATCGACGACGGCGCCCCGGTATGGCCGCGCGCGGCCCTCCGCGCGCCCCGGTCCGACGCCGCGACCCGGCGGCAGAGCGAACGCCTCGCCAAACTCCGCGCCTGGCGCTGCGGGGACCGTGTCGCCGGCGCTCTCGCGGCGCTGCGCACGACCGCGGCCGGACCGGGCAACGTGCTGCACCCGATGAAGGAGGCGCTCTCCGCCGGGGCGACGATCGGCGAGGTCGGCTCAGCGCTGCGCGAGGTGTGGGGCCGTGGATGACGTGATGAACGCGTCGATGGCGCGGACCGACCGCAGCTCGTCCGCGTCCGGCACCCACCCGTCGAGGTCGACGGCGTAGCGGTCGCAGATCCAGGCGACCAGCTGCATGACGCCCATGCTGTCCAGGACGCCGTGGGCCAGCAGGTCCTGGTCCGGTGCGAGTGCGCCCGCCGAGGGCCCGCCGATCTGCGTGGCCAAGAACTCTTCGATCGCCTGGGAGTGACGCATCAGGACTCCTTTGCGGACGCGTGCCGGGCCCCTCGGTTGTATGCGCCGCACCTCGCATCCCGCTCGAGCGCCGCTGAATGGGGACGCGCTTCGAGAATTGCTCTCCGGAATCGCTGGAGAGCTGGTCGATGAAGTGCCCTCTCTCTTGTTGCCGCACGGGCCGGGTGTAATCGTTCGGGGCGGGCCGCACTCCGGGTCCACGTGTTCTTCCCTGCTGATTCCCGAGGAAGGTTTCTGATGTCCGAGAACGAGATGACAAACCGTTCGTCCGACGGCTGGGACGGCGAGATCGCGGCGAACGTCTCCGCCGACTGGGACGGCGAGATCGCGGCCACCGTCTCCGCCGACTGGGACGGCGAGGCCCTCCCGAACGAGGCCCGCCTGAGCAGCGAGGGCAACCTCGACGCCGCCTCGCTCAATGACGGGCTCATCGCGGAATGACCCGGCGCTGGGGCGCGGGAGAGCCCCGCGTTCCAGCCTCCCGCCATCTGAACTCCCGCGACATCGGCGGAATACGGACCGCCCCCGGAGAGGTGACCGCGCCGGGGGTGGTATTCCGGACCGCCGCCCTGGAAAACGCCCTTCCGGGCCTGGTTCTGGACATGGCCCGGGATATCGGGGAAAGCAGTCGCGAGAAAGTCCATTTCCTCGATCTGCGGGCGCCGTCCGAAGTGCACGAAAAGCTTGTGCCGCACGACCGCGTGACAGTGCACCGCATACCGCTGCGCGACCCCGACGCCGCACACGTGCCCCCCTCCGCACGCGGCCCGGAGCACTTCGCCCAGCAGTACGTACGCATGGTGCCGGGCGCCGTGGCCGTCGTGGAAAGGCTGCTGCGCGTCGTCGCCGAGGGCACCGGACCGGTCGTCGTCGGCTGCCGGCTCGGCAAGGACCGCACCGGTCTGGTGATCCTCCTCCTGCTGCGGCTCCTCGGCGTGAGCGACCGCGACAACCGCGCGGAGTTCGCCCGCACAGGACGGGCGCTCGCCGGGCGCCGCGACTGGCTCGACGGCTACGCCGCACGGCGGGGCGAGACCCCCGCCGAGGTGCTGCGCCGCTGCGACCTCCCGCCGGGCGTCCCCCAGCACGTGCTCGACGTCCTGCGCCTGCGCGCCGCACGGGGCGCCCCGGGGCCCGCTCCCCGGACGGCCGCCGACGCGGCCCTGTTCCGGCGAGCCCGCGCCCGCCTCACGCGACCGAAAGGTGAACTGGCATGAAGGTCCTGGTCCTGTGGCCGCCGCACGTCCCCAGCTACTTCAACGCGGGACACCACATCAGCACGTTCCTGACGGCCAACTACCTGCGCACCCTGCCCGAGGTCGACCGGGTCCGCGCCGTCGACGCGGGCGCCCTGAACTACACCTGGAAAGAGATCGGCGACCTGCTCTTCCAGGAGCGTCCTGACGTGCTGGCCGTCATGAACGACTTCGACAACGTCGACGACCTGCCCCGCCTGCTGACCTACGTGCGCACGCTGTCCCCGGAGACCAAGGTGGTCACCGCCGGACGGCTGAGCAGCCAGGCGCCGCGCTCCTTCGACGCCTACGACCTGGACGCGGTGGTCGTCGGCGGCGACCCGGAGTCCGGCGTCGCCGCGTACGTGCGCCACGTCGCGGGCACGCAGCAGGCGCCCCTGCCCGGCGTCGTACTGCGCGGCCAGGACCCGCGCGAAGCGGCCCCGGGCACCTTCCTGCCCGCCTCCGAGTGGGTCCTGCCCGCCGTCGAGGAGATCCCGTACCAGGCCTACGAGCGGATGTACCAGCGCGACCAGAACAAGTTCTGCGGCATCCCCAACCGCCGCGAACTGGTCGTCCCGGCGTCCCGCGGCTGCCCGGTGAACTGCTCGTTCTGCGAGGTCCCCACCTTCCAGGGGCTGCGCGACCGCAGACTGAGCGTCGAGCGGACCATCGACTACATCCGGACCTGCTTCGCGGCGCACCCCTTCGAGTACGTGGCGTTCTACGCGCCCACCTTCACCCTCGACCGCAAGTGGACCGAGCGGCTCTGCCGCGAACTGATCGAACTCGGCAGCCCGTACCCGTGGAAGTGCGCGACGACCGTCGCCCACCTCAGCGAACCGCTCCTGGAGTCGATGGCCGCGTCCGGCTGCGTCCGCGTCAGCGTGGGCGTGGAGACCCTCGACCCGTCGGGGCACGCCGCGCTGCCCCGCCTCAAGCGCATGGAGCAGCAGCGCTACGAGGAGCTCGCCGCGGCCTGCAACCGGCTCGGCGTCGAGCTGAACTGCTTCGTCATCATGGGGCTGCCGGGGACGACGCCGCAGGGCGCCGAGGACACCGTGCGCGCCATCCGCGAGGCGTCCGGCCGGGTCCGGCCCACGGTGTACTCGTCGATGGACCGGCTGCGCGCCGCGACCGGCCCCGCCGAGGCGTCGGCGTTCAACCGCCAACTGCTCCACCCGGACGAGGTGCCCGACCGCGAGACGGCCGAGCGTTTCTACGGCCTGGTCTACGGCCGTGAGGACTGGGTGACCCCGGTGACCGAGCGCGTCCCGCAGCGGCTGGAGCAGGCCCGGTGACCGTCGTCAGCGAGCCGCGTTGGCGGCTGCCCGGGGCGCCCGGGGCGCCCGGGGCGCCCGGGGCGGTGGTGCGGGACCGGCGCGCCGCCGACCCGCGCGTGAACCTCAGCTCCAACGAACTCCACCACCCCCAAGTCGCCGCCCTCGTACGGGAGATGACGGACGGGTTCGACCCGGCCGTCCTGCGCGGCTACCCGGTGCAGGAGCCCGCCGCCACCGCCGCGGGCGCCCTCCTCGGGCTCTCCCCGCACCGCCTGCTGCTCTCCGCGGGATCGGACGCCGTGATCCGGCTCCTGCTGACCTCGCTGCGCGGCGCCTTCCCCGGCGGCCTCCTGCTCCAGGAGCCCAACTACGAGGCGTGGACGCAGGCGGTGGACGCGCCGCTGTGGCGTCTGCGCAAGGTGGCCTCGCCGGACGGCACGGCCACCGCGTCCGCCGAGGCGATGCTGGCCGCCGCCGCGCAGTCCGAGCCCGCCCTCGTCGTCGTCTCCTGGCCGAACGGGCCCGCCGGTTACACGCCGGACCTCGGCCACGTCGCCGAACTGTCGGCCGTCTGCCGCGGCCGGGGGCACCTGCTGGTCGTCGACGGCTGCTACGCCGGGTTCGCGGGCAGCCCCCTGGAGGTGGCCGCACTCGCCGACGACCACTGCCTGACCCTGCTGAGCTGGTCCAAGATGTTCGGCTTCGCGGGCGGCCGGCTCGCCGTCGCCTGCGGCGGCCCCGACCTCGTGCACCGGCTGCGCGCGGCCCGGCAGGAGGACCACGTGTCCGCCTGGGCGTTGCACGCACTGACCCGCACGGACCAGGTGTACGACCGCTTCGCGCGGGTGTGGCGGGACGTCGCCGCCACGCGGGAGGCGACGCGGTCACGGCTCGCCGCACGCGGTCACCTCGTACCGGAGTCCGGCGGCAACTTCCTGCACGTACCGCGACCGACGGCCGCGTCCGCCGCCGGGCTGACCGCCCGCCTCTCGCACAGCGGCTACCGCGTACGGGATATGGGGGACACCACCGGACTCCGCCACCACGTCCGGTTCACCGTCGCCCACGGACCGGTCGGCGAGCGGTTCCTGGACTGCCTGGAGCGGCACCTCGCGGAGGTCGGCGGGGCATGACCACCACCCTCGGCACACCCGCCGCAGCGCCGCGCACCGGCCACCACTGGCAGGCCGTGGCCGACTGGTACGGCCTCGGCCCCGCCCCGGCCCCCGGCGAGGGAGCGCTGCCGATGCTCTGCCCCACGGCGACGGAGCCCGGCGAGCCGCCCCGCGAACTCAACGCGCTCTACCGCACGTTGCAGGCGCACGACGACGGGGACCTCGGACTCGGCGCGGAAGGAATCCACTTCGTCCGCGCCAAGGCCCGGCACGCCACCGGCGTCGCGTGGCGGCACGACACGCTGCTCGTCGACACCCTGCACGCCACCGTCCTGCTCGACGGGGAGCAGCGCACCCCGGACCGCGACGCGCTGCGACGCGTGCTGACCGAGGGCGTGCGCCGCCTCGTCGTGGTCGCGCACGGCGACGGCGGCCACCTCGACCTCGGCCCCCTCGTCGCGTGCGGCCTGTACACCTCCGTCGAACGGGACCTGGCGTCCGGCGCGCCCCTCGAACGCGGCTGCCGCGCGGGCGTCTCCTGCAAGCGCTCCCGCGACCACGACAACGTCCTGCTGTGCCGCGACATCAAGGCCGGCAGCGTCGTCCTCGTAGCCTGCAAAGCCGGTTCGATCATCGACCCCGCCTTCCCCTCCACCACCAACGTGGTGGTCGGCTTCCTCGACGGATACGCCGTCACCGTCGTCGCACCGCCCGGCAACGCGTCCGCCTCACCGGCCATCACCCACGGCCTGTACGCGCTGGCCGGGCACGCCGCGCCGCACCGCGTGCGCTCCTACCTCGACGACGTGTCAGGACGGGGCCGCCTGCACTACCGGATCTTCGGCGCACCCGGCGCGACGGGGACCGACGCGGACGCCCCGCACTCCGGGTGCGGGGTGACCGTGCACCCCGTCGAAGGGCCCGACGGCGGCGAGCGGCACTTCGCCCTGCGCGTGTCGGACGACACCGCCCTGCGCCCCGGCGTCGACAGCGCCTACGGGCGCCGCCACCTCGTGCTGCCCGAAGGGCTCTCCCCGGACGTGGTGCGGCTCGTGCCCGACTGGGCGCCCCGCGCCGCGGACCTGGACAGCCACCGCCTGGACCTGGAACGGATGCGGCTGATGTACGGGCAGCTGACGGCCGCCCTCGTCTCCTCGCCCGCCCGGCGGCGCGCCCTCGAACTCGGCGAACGCCTTGCCGCCCTGCGCCACCGGCACGAGGCCTCCCGCCTGACCGCCGTACGCCGCCTCGCGGGCGGCGCCGCCCACGGCCTCGTCACCCACCCCGGCGGGCAGGAGGCCACCCGCCAACTGCTCGACGCCTGGGGCGAGGCCGTCGCCGAGACCCTCGAACTGCTCCTCGTCCAGCAGGACCCGGCCGACCTGCTCACCTCGGCGATGTGGCCGCAGGGCGAGCGGCTCGGCCAGGAGGGCTGCGAGGTGTGCGGCCGCCGCATGCACCTGCTCACCTACCGCGACCTGCTCGGCTCCACGGGCCGCCTGCGCCACGACTGCCCGCACTGCGGCAGCCGCCGCACCACCCCGGACTCCACCGACTCCTGCGTCACCTTCCGGCTCGTACCGGGACCCGACCCCGCCCTGGAGGTCAACCCCGAGACGGCGCACGGCAGTTGCCACGTCGTGTGGCAGGCCGCGTTCAAGAACAGCGCCACCGTCTTCCCCGTCCGCCGCGCCCGCCTCGGCACCACCCCCGAGCGACTGCCGCTGCCCGTCCCCGACGACCTCACCGACCAGCTCCACACAATCAAGGCCGTGGTCGTCAGCGGCAGCCAGATGTGGTCCTGGCGCACCCGATGGAGGGCCCGCTGATGTCGACGGCGTACGGCACCACCGCCCCTGCCCCGGCCGGCCCCGAGCCCGGCACCCGGCACGCTCACCCCTTCCCGCACGTCGTCTTCGGCCCCGGCGCCCTGCTCGGCGCCGACGCCACGGCCCGGCTCACCGCGACCTTCCCCGCCCACCTGCTGCGCACCGCCCGCCACCGCGACGGCGGCGACAAAACGTACACCGTCCACGCGCTGACCCTCCACCGGCACGGCGCCCCCGCCCCCGAACTGGACGGCCTCGACCCCGTCTGGCACGCGGTGGTGCGCCACCTGGCCTCCCCGGCCCACGGCCGGCGCATGCTGCGGCTGCTCGGCCTGCCCGCCGCGCCCCTCGACATCGAGGTGCGCCTGACCGAGTACCGCGACGGCGGCTGGATGTCCCGCCACACCGACCGCGCCGACAAGGCGTTCTCGCAGAACGTCTACCTGTGCCCCGGCTGGCGGCCCGACTGGGGCGGCGGCCTCGGCCTCTACCCGACGCGGACCGCCCCCGCGCCCGCCACGACGTTCCTGCCCGGCGACGGCAACTCCCTCGCCTTCGCCCGCTCCGAGCACTCCTGGCACGAGGTCTTCCCCGTCGAAGCGCGGGCCCGCGCACCACGCCGCGCGCTCCTCCTCCACGCCCACTGGGCCCGCACCGGGGAGGCGCCGTGCGGCTCGTGATCGTAGGACCCCCGGGAGCGGGCAAGACCCGCCTCGCCACCGCCCTGGCGGCCCGCACCGCCGTGCCCCTGTACGACCTCGACGACCTGTACTGGGGCAGCGGCTGGACCCGCCCCGCCCCCGAGATGTGGCGCGCCCGCCAGCGCGAGGTCGCCGCCCGGGACAGCTGGATCATCGCCGGGAACTTCCAGCCGACCCTCGACATCCGGCTCCGCCGGGCCACCCACCTGATCGTCGTCGACCCCGGCCCGGCCGTCTGCCTGGCCCGTCTCGTCCGCCGCACCCTCGGCATCTACCTCGGCCGGACCGAGGAACTGCCGCTCGGCCTGCGCGCCGAGGGACGCATGCGGGCCGGACGCGGACTCACCGGCATCGCCCGCATCGCGGCCCACTACCGCCGCGTCGAACTGCCCAGGACCCGCCGCCTCGCGCACACGCACGGACTGCGGCCGCTGTACGCCGGACGCGCTCCGGACCTGCCCGGCCTCCTCGACGCTCTCGCCCAGCTCGCTCCCGCACCCTCCCGCCCCGACAGGAGCACACGATGCGCGTGACCACGCAGGCGCCGCCGCGCGCCGTGGCGTTCGACTTCTTCGGCACCCTCGGCCACTGGCGGCCCGGCACCGTCGGAAGCCCCGCCCAGGTCCTCTACGACGCGGCCCCCGACCGCACCCGGATCGACACCGTCCACCTCGTCGAGCTGGTGGAGGGGGTCAACGGCACCGCCCAGTGCGACGCGCCGGTCACCGCCGCGGCCTACGCGCGCTGGGAGGAGGACAGCTGGCGCGCCGCCGCCCGCTACGCCCGCGTCCCCGTCACCCCGGCGCTCATCGGGGAGTTGCGCGCCGTCCTCGACGCCCGCCGCCTCGAACTCTACGAGGACGTCCGCCCCGCGCTGCGGGCCCTGGGCGACCACGGCATCCCGTGGGTGCTCTGCTCCAACGCCTCACCCGACGTGGAGGGCAAACTCGGCGCCCTGCTCGGCCCCGGGCTGCGCCCGCGCGGCTGCGTCGTCTCCTGGCGGACCGGCGCCCGCAAGCCGCACCCGCGCATGTTCACCGCCGTGCTCGACGAACTCGGCCCGCTCACCGCCGCCGAGATCCTCTTCGTCGGCGACCGCTACGACTGCGACGTCGCGGGCCCCCGCGCACTCGGCTTCCGCACCGCGCTCCTCGACCGCGACGGACGAGCGGGCCTCCCCGCCGCCGACCGCGCCGCGACCACGGTCTGGAGCGACCTGCGCCCCCTGGCCGACCTCGTCGGCAGACCACTCGCAGACCACCGCTCGTAGATCACCGTTCGCGCACCACCCCGCGCGGATCGCCACTCGTAGATTTCTGTGGAAGGCGGAGTCCACCGTGAGCAGCAACGCCCCGACCCTTTCCCCCGTCCTGTCGCCGGACCGCCTCACCGTCCGCGGCGGCGGCCCCGCGCGCGGCCGCGTCACCGTCTCCGGCTTCAAGCACGTCATGGTGCTCGCCGTCGCCTACGCCGTCGGCTCCCGGCGGCGCACCGTCCTCACCAACGTGCCGGACATCCTGGAGACCCGCACCTACCTGGAGCTCCTGCCCCGACTGGGCGTCCACACCGCGCAGACGGGCTCAAGCCTGCTCCTCGCCCCCGGCGACCTGCCGACCGACGACGACACGACCGGCGCGACCGGCGCGGTCACCACGATGCCGCCCGTGGCCGAGACCATCCACGGCAGCCTCTACCTCCTGCCCCCGCTCCTCGCCCGCGGAGGCCGCATCGGCTTCTCCGCGTTCGGCGGCTGCCCCATAGGCAGCGCCGAGGACCGCGGCGCCCGCCCCTGGCGCCACATCGTGCGCGTACTGGAGCGGTTCGGCGCCCGCTTCGACGCCGCACGCCGCGAACTGACCCTGCCCGCAGGGCACTACCGGGCCGCCGAACTGGACCTCGGCCTGTTCGCCGACGACCCGGACCGGCTCACCGGGGCCGAGTACTCGGGCGCCACCAAGGCCGCCGTCCTCGCCGCCGCGTTCGCCGACGGCACCACCGTCCTCCACCGCCCCTACCGCAAGGCGGAGCTTGAGGCGCTGCTGTGCCTCCTTGAGCAGGACGGCGCCGACGTGCGGCGGGCACCGGACCGCGTCGAGATCACCCCGCGCCCGGCCCGCCGCCAGGACCCGCTCACCTACGACCTGCCGCCCGACCTGCTCGAAGTGGTCACGTGGACCACCATCGCCGCCGTCACCGGCGGCCGCGTCCGCCTCGCCAACGTCACCGCCGAGACGCTCCACGACGGCCTGCGGGCGGAGTACGGCCTGTGGCGCGCGGCGGGCGTGCGGTTCGCCGAGGACGACGGCGGCCTCATCGTCGGCGCCCCCGTCGGCCGCTTCGCCCCGCTGCCCGAGATCCGCGTCGATCCCACCACCATCTACAGCGACTCGCAGCCCCTGTTCACCGTCCTCGCCACCCGGTGCCCAGGGCCCACCCGGATCGTCGACGGGGTGTGGCAGGGCCGCTACCACCACCTCGACGGACTCGCGGCGCTCGGCGCCGACACCCGCCGCACCCCGGACGGTGTCCTCGTCGGCGCCTCGCCCCTGCGCGTCCCCGCCGACGGCGTCCAGGTCCACGCCACCGACCTGCGCTGCGCCGCCGCGCTCCTGGTGGCGTCCCTGGCCGCGAAGGGCGGGCCCGTGCACATCACGGGCACCCAGCACCTCGACCGCGGCTACGACCACCTGCCGGAGAAGCTCGCCGACTGCTTCGTCGACCCGCCGCTCGCGCCGGCGCTGTGACCCCCGTCGGCGTTGTGACCGTCGCCGGCTCTGTGACCCCCGCCGGCCCTGTGACCCCCGTCGGCTCTGTGACCCCTGGAGTCCGTATGCCTTCCGAACTGCGCCGCCGCACCCCGGCCGACGCCCTCGCCGACGCCCGCCTGCGGACCCGGCCCTGGTCCCACGCCTGGCTGGACCAGGCACTCGACCCCCGCCTCGCCCAGGACCTCGCCCGCTCCTTCGACGACCTCGTCCTCACGCCCTGCGCGCAGTACGAGGGCGAGAAGACGTACCGCATGGCCACCCGCCCCGTCGCCGTCGACGACCCGGGCTCCTGGCCCGGCGGCCCGTGGCCCGAGCTGCTCGACGCGCTGACCTCACCCTCGTACCGCGAGCGGATGGCACGGCTGACCGGCGTCGACCTGGCCGGGGCACGGCTGTCCGTCAACCTGTGGGAGTACGCGGGCGGCGACTGGCTCTCGCCGCACGTCGACAAGGCCGAGAAGATCGTCACGCAGATCCTCTACCTGAGCGACGGCTGGACCCGCGCCGACGGCGGCGAACTCCTCATCCTCGACGGCCGCGACGCCGCCCGCCCCACGGCCGCCCACACCCCCGTGCTCGGCAGCGGCGCCGTCCTCGTACGGTCCGACGACTCCTGGCACGCGGTCCGCAGCCCGGCGCCCACCGCCCCGCGCCGCCGGTCCGTGACCGTCACCTTCCTGCGGTGAGCGGCGTCCGGGAGCGCCCGAGGAGCGGCGCCGCCACGCGCGGGACCGGGGACTTCACGCTGCTGTGGTGCAGCGAGACGATCTCCCTGTTCGGTACGCAGATCACGCTGGTGGCCCTGCCCCTGACGGCGGTGCTCACCCTCGACGCGTCCGGCCCGCAGATGGGCCTCATCACCGCCACCGGATGGCTGCCGATCGTCGTGCTCGGCCTCGTGGCCGGAGCGTGGTCGGACCGGCACGACCAGCGCCGGACCATGCTCGTGTGCCACCTCTTCCGGGCCCTGCTGATCGGCGCGATCCCGCTCCTCTCCGCGATCGACCTGCTCTCCGTCCCCCTCCTGCTTCTCCTCGCCTTCGCCATCGGCTGCTTCAGCGTCTTCTTCGACGTCGCCTACCAGACGCTCGTGCCGCACACCGTCCCCTCCGACGGCCTCGCGCGCGCCAACGGCCGTCTGGAGATGAGCCGTTCGTTCGCGCAGCTCGTGGGGCCGACCACGGCCGGGTTCCTGGTGGTGCAGTTCTCCCCGGCAGGGGCGCTCACCCTCGACGCCGCGTCCTACGCGGTCTCGGCCGTCTGCGTCCTCGCCATGACGGCACGACGCGCCCCGCGTACGCCCGCACCCCAGGAAGGGGCCGTCTCCGCCGCGCCTGCCCGGAGCCGGCTCCGCGACGACCTGGCCGAAGGGCTCCGCTTCATCGCCCGTCACCGGCCGGTCCAGCTCGTGATCGTCGCCGGGGCGGCCTCCAACCTCTTCACCGCGGGCCTGATGGCCCTCCAGGTCCTGTACGCCACCCGCGACCTCGGCATGTCGCCGCGGACCATCGGCGTCTGCCTCGCCGCGGAAGGGGCGGCGGCCCTCATCGGCTCGGCCCTGGTGACGCGCGTCATCGCCCGCGGCGGAGAACCCCGTACGGTCCTCATCGGCCTGGCGCTGCTCACCGGCGGCGGGTTCGTCCTCGCGGCCACCACGCGGGAGTGGTCGTGGGCCGGGTTCGCGGCGGCCCAGTTCGCGTTCGGCCTCAGCTCGCCCCTGATCAACGTCGCTCTGGTGACCCTGCGCCAGCGCCTCACACCCGAGCACGTACTGGGCCGCGTCAACGCGGCGGCCCGCGTCGGCATCATGTCGAGCCTGCCCCTGGGCTCGCTCCTCGTGGGCGTGATGGCGGGATGGGCCGGCAACCAGGGCGCGCTGTGGTTCTGCGCCGTCGGGCTGGCGGTGGTGCTCGCGATGACGGCGCGGCCGTTGCTGCGCGTGCGGGGGGCCGGGTCCGGGGCGGGGGTGTGAGGACAGGCTTTCAGCCCAGGGCGCGGCGCACCTCGACGTTGCCGTGTCGCGTACGGGCCCGCACCTCGACTCTCTCCTCGCCGTCGGCGGGGCCGGCGGACGTGGCGAGGGAGTTGAGGACCTGCCCGGCGACGGAGCCGACGTCGAGCCACGCGGCCGTGCCCGCGCGGATGCCGACCTCGATGACACCGTCGGAGGTCTCCACCTGCACGACACCCCGCGCGATGTCGAGGAGCCGTACGGCCCCGTGGGCGGTCGTGGCGGTGACGGAGCCCTGGGCCCGCTCGACCGTGATGTCCCCGTCGGCGCCGCTGACCCGCAGCTCACCGGTGACCTCGCCGACGGTCGTGCTGCCGTGCGAGTTCCTCAGGACGGCGGCGCCCTCGACCGCCCCGACGCGCAGACTCCCGGAGCTGGTGGTGATCTCCGCCGGGCCCTCGACGCGGTCCACGGTCAGGGACCCGTGGGTCGCGGTCAGGTGCAGCGGCCCCGTGGTGCCGAGCCGCACGTCCCCGGACGAGGTCTTCACCCGGACCTCGCCCAGCGTGCCCTCGCCGCGCACCTGCGCCCAGGCACCGGTGACGTCCAGGCGCGACCCGGTGGGCAGTTCGACCGTGACATCGACGGTGCCGGTGCGGCCGAGGCCGAAGAGAGCGCCCCTGGGCGTCCTGATCTGCAACGAGCCGTGGGAGAAGGACACCTCGGTCTGCGCGGCGGCCTTGACGTCCAGCTCCCGCCCCGCGTCACGGGGCCGCGCCTCGACGACGGTCTCGACCCGCGCACCGGCCACGAACCGAAGCGACCCGGCTTCCAGGTGAGCGGTCACCGAGATCGGCTGGGGGGTGTCAAAAGCAGGCATGGTGATCCCGTCTGGTCGGTGCCCTGGCGTCCGGAGATCCGTCACCGGAACCTCAGCGCACCCAGCCGGTGAAACTCTGCCCGACGGCCCGGGGCCGCTCGGTCGCCCGGGGCCGCGCGGCGCCCGGCTCGACAGCGGCCGCCACGGCCCGCACCAGCCAGGCGTTGACCGAGAGACCCTCCCGGCCGGCCGCCTCCTCGGCGCGCGCCTTCAGGTGGGCGGGCAGGCGCAGATTGACGCGTGCGGTGCCGCCCTCGTCGGCGCGCTCGGCCGACGGGGCCGCCGGGATCTCCTCCCGCGGGCCCGTCTGCCCCTGCGGCAGATCGCCGGGCGGCAGCGTGACGACGAAGTCGGGCTCCAGCCCGCGCAGCCGCACGTCGACGGAGCCGGGCGCCAGCTCCCGCGTGACGTCACCCATGGCGGCGGAGAGCGCACTGAGCAGGGTCAGCCGGGCCGCCGACTCCAACGGCGCGGTGAGCCGCTCGGCCAGCTCCCGGGCTTCCTCGCCCCCGGCTGCGGCGGCCACCGCCAGCTCGCGGCGGAGGGTGTCGACGTACGGCGTCAGATCCATGACGCCATGATGGCACCACGCGCGAGAGTACGCACCGAACGTGCGCAGCACTTCAACACCGCCTCGACCTGCGCACATAACAGCCAAGAGGCCCACCGGTCCCCGCATGGCACCACGTGGTGCCGAACAGTGCGACATCAGGACTCGGCATGACCCTCTTCCAGCGGCCCGCGGTGCCGATCCCGGAACGGGCAACCACCCCACCCCGCGGCAGTTTTCTGCCAGGCAGCTTCCTGACCTCGTGTGATGCGGACAGGCGTGGGGGCGGGGTGGTTTTCTCTTCTCAGCGGCCGGAAAGCGCGGGGAACGCGGACCGGCCCGGGGGAGCTGAAGCATCACTGGCTCCATGCGCACTGTCGTGAACCAGATTGCCCGCATGGAATGGAGACCTCTCGTGGCCCGTACCAACCGTTGTATCTCCGCCGTCGTCACCCTCGTCGCCGCCGGCGTGCTGGCCGGTGTCGCCGGCGCCGCGCCGGCCCAGGCGGCCGACGCGCTGGGGCGGACGCCGCAGGCCACGACCCAGGACTTCACCTGGCCGACGCCGCCGTCGGGCCGTCCCGGCCCGGGCGGGCTGCCGGACCTCGGCGACCTTCGGGATGTGCGGAACGCCCTGGACTCCGCGTCCGACTTCACCTGGCCCATCGAGGGCAGCAAGGCGCCGGGCGACTTCACCTGGCCGACCGGGCCGAAGCACTCGCCCGACGACTTCACCTGGCCCGCGCCGCCGGTCAAGCCGTGACGTCGTCAGATCCACTGGCGGCGAGCGGCCTGGACCCCCGCCTCGAACCGGCTGGACGCCCCGAGCCGTTCCATCAGCTCGGCCACGATGCGCCGCTCCGTGCGGACACCGATGCCGAGCGCCCGCGCCACGGCCTCGTCGGTGAGGCCGGTGGCGAGGAGCTGGAGCAGCTTGCGCTCCTGCGGGGTCAGTTCGGTCCCCTGGCCGGCCCCCGCGGACGGTTCCTGGTGGAAGGGCGAGGCGTGCTCCCAGTACGCCTCGAACAGGGCGCGCATGGCGAGCACCACCGGCTGGCTGCTGAAGACGAGCGCCGACGGCCCGGACTGCCCGGGCAATCCGGCCACGACCGCCGCGGTCGTGTCGACGATCAGCAGCCGCATCGGCAGCGTCGGGGACGTGCGGATCTCGCTGCGGCGCTCCGCCATCCACTGCGCGTGCGCACGGGTCACCCGGTCGTTGGTGACGCTGTCGAGGTAGATCGAGCGGAAGCGGACACCGCGGGCGAGGGCCCGTTCGTTCAGCGGCCTGGCCGCCTCGATGGACTCCTCGGTCAGGCCGCCCACGGGGTGGAAGGCGAGCGACTCGTGGCGGCAGGACTCGGCGAGCGCCTCCAGACGGATCCGGATGTCGTCGACGTTGACGAGTTCCTCGGTGCCGTCGGAGCCGGGCCGGCTGGAGGTGGCGTACTCGGCGGCGAGCGCCGCGAGCGCGGCCCGGTTCTGCTCGATGCGCTGCTGCCGCCAGGCCAGTTCGTCCTGCTCGCGCTGGAGCAGGACCTTCAGGCCGAGCGAGGGGTTGACCGCGCGCATGGTTCCGGGCGAGTCCCGTGAGGGTGCCAGGAGCGACAGGTCGGACAGCCGCTCAAGGGCCGCCTTCACACAGCTGAGATCGATGTCGAGGAGCAGGGCGAGCCTGTCGGGGTCGTGTTCCTTGTGGAACAGGATCGCCCGGTAGACGCCGAGCGTCTCCTGGTCCAGAGCTGATGACTCGGCCACGTGGTGTCCCCCTGAACCGCGCGTACGGTGCCGGTCGTTCGCACTCGCACTCGCCTGCGCGCGGCACGAACGACAGACATGGGGGATCGTCACGATCGACGCCCCCGTGATCGTTCACATATTCGTCACACTACCCCGTTCGGGAGTTCCGGTGTCCCCTTCAACTACCTTCTCTTCTCCGCCCCTCGCCGGTGCCGTCGTCCTCGTCGTCGACGCGACCGCGGGTGTGGGCCGCCGCATCGCCACCCGGCTGTGCGCGGCGGGCGCGGCGGTGGCGGTGGTCGCCGCGGGGCATCCGGGGCGTGTGGACGACGCCGCCACGAACGCGGCGTTCCTCTGCAAGGAGCTGGCGGACATCGGGATGGTCGCGCTGCCCTACCAGGTCGACACCGAACGGGCGGAGACCTTCCGGGCCCTGCCGGACCAGATCGCCGCGGACCTCGGCGCGGCCACCGCCTGCGTGGTGGTGATCCCGCCGGGCGGCGCGGCCGGGCCCTTACCGGCGGCCATGCGCGTCGCCGCCGAGGCGATCGCGGCGGGGCTGCCGCCCTCCGCCGTGCTCCTGGAGGTGGCGGCGGTCGAGGACCTGGAGGACCAGGAAAGGCTGGTCCAGGAGGTCATGGGGTGGCTCTCCGCCACCCGCAGCAGTGCACGTCGCGGGTGCTGACGACACGTCATGGGGGAATGCGCAATGTCCGTACGCCTGGTCGTCGCCGGCGACCACCAACTCGTCCTCGAAGCCTTCGCGGAGACGCTCAACAGCATCGACGGGCTGACCGTGGTCGGCCTCGCCACCTCCTACGACGCGGTCCTGCCCGCCGTCGAACGGCACCGGCCCACCGTGCTGCTGCTCAGTGAACCCACCCTGGGCGGCAAGGCGCTCCAGGTCGCCATGGAGGTGCGCAGCCTCCACCCGAGGTGCGGGGTCGCCCTGATGGTCGGGGCGGCGACCCCGTCCGTGGTGGACCGGGCGGTCGCCGCGGGCGCGCTGGGCGTCGTACCGAAGAACGCGCGCCTTCCGCAGCTCGTCACGACGCTCATGGGGGTCGCGGGCGGGTGCCTGACCGTCGATCCGTCGCTGCTGCGGCCCGCCGACGCCGGGGAGTCGTCCCTGAGCACGCGGGAGACGGACGTCCTGCGCCTCACCGCGAGCGGGGCGACGGTCAAGGAGATCGCGGGCGAGCTGTTCCTCGCGGCGGGCACCGTACGCAACCTCACCTCGGCCGCGATCAAGAAGCTCGGGGGACGCAACCGGTTCGACGCGGCCCGCATCGCGGGGGAGCACGGCCTCCTGTGACACCGACCCGGGCCGCACATGCGCCGGCCCCGGCACGACGCGTGCCGGGGCTGGGCGGAACACTGCGAACGCTGTACTCACTTCTCCAGGCAGAACTCCTGGATCGGGTAGCCGACATGGCGGTCCGCGGTCGGCAGGTGGCCGAGGATGCGGTCACCCGGCTTCAGCTCCGTGGAGTTGAGCACCGCGGAGCCCGGACCGAGGACCCGCACGTGCCAGTCGTCCTGGAGGATCAGGTTGACGGTCTGCCCGCTCGGTGCCACCGCGTCGATGGAGATCAGCGGCCTGGTCTCGATCTTGACCCGTCCGACGGAGACGGGCCGGGTGCGGCCCTCGACGTCGACGGCGAGGACCTTGCTGCCCGCGTGGAGTTCACTCAGGTAGTTCGTCCGCCCCTCCTCGGAGACGGTGTACGAGTGCAGGGCCCCGGCGTTGACCCGGAACGGGCGGGTCGGCATGTACGGCAGCGGGTGGGTCTCGCTGACGCACAGGACCATGCCCTTGGAGTGCGAGCCGACGAGGATGCCCTCGTCCTTGCGGAAGTGTGTCGTGGTGTCGACGCAGGCCCGCTCGCCCATGCCGATGTGGGTGGTGGCGGTGACGGTCAGCTCGACCAGGTCGACCTTGCCGGCGCGGGCGGTCGCGGCCTTGCGCAGCGAGGTGGCGTCGCCGACCTCGGTGCCCCGCATCAGGACACCGTCCGAGCCCAGTTCGAGGACGCCGTAGACGATCTCGGCCTCGTCGGTGTCGGCCGCCGTGGTGATGATCGAGCCCGGGGCGCCCGAGGCCGCCGCGATCACGATTTCGAGGGGAATCTTCGTCGGGTCGCGGAAGTCGAGGACGGCCCACGGCTCCAGGCGGGCGGCCAGGCAGGCGTCCTCCAGGGTGTCGGCGTCGACGATCTCGACGTACCGCCCGAACTGGACGTCCGGGTGCGCCTTCTCCAGCGCGGCCCGCTCGTCCTTGCCGCCCTTGACGACGACCAGGTCGGCGGCGCCGAGATCGGCGGGGACGGCGTCGGGACCGGCCTCGTACAGCAGGACCTTGCGGACCGTGGGCGGCAGGTCGGCGAAGGCGGCCGGGTCGGCGGCGACGATGCCGTCGATGCGCTGGTGCATGGCCTCCTCGAGGACGGCGGTGGTGGCGTCGCCGGCGCCGCGGATGTCAAGCCAGCACAGTTTGGCGTCCGTCATGATGCGGGTCTCCTGTCAGGTGGGGCAGCTCGGGCAGGTGGTCGGGGGTCAGTCGCACGGTCGGGTCGGCGTCGGCGGCCGGGAAGCCGACGGTGCCGAAGTGCTGTTCGGGGAAGTGGTGGATCAGCCGGGCCACCTGGGCGGCGAGCCGCCTCGGGTCCGCGGCCTGGAAGATGTTGCGGCCCATCGCCACCCCGCCCGCGCCGCCCGCGAGGGCGCCCTGGACATAGGCGAGGACGTCCCGCTCGGTGGCCATCGCGGGGCCGCCCGCGACGAGTACCGGCACCGGGCAGGCCGCGGTGAGGTCGAGCATCTCCGCGGTGGAGCCGAGGAAGACCGTCTTGACCAGGTCCGCGCCGAGGTCGGCGGCGACGGTGACGGCGTGCGCCACCATGCCCGGGTCGCGCGGGTCGGTGACGCGCGGGCCGCGGGCGTAGACCATGGCGAGCAGCGGCAGGTTCCACCGGTCGCAGGCGTCGGCGATCCGTCCGAGGTCGCCGATCTGCTGCCGCTCGTCGTCCGAGCCCACGTTGACGTGGACGCTGACCGCGTCCGCGCCGAGCCGCAGGGCCTCCTCGACCTGCGTGACCATGTACTTGGCGTCGGGGTCCGCGGCCTGGCTGGTGGAGGCGTTGAGGTGGATGATCAGCGACATCGCGGCGAACCGCTCCGGGCTGATGTGGCGGATGCTGCCCTTGTGCACGACGACCGCGTCCGCGCCGCCCGCGGCGAGCTGCCCGGCGAGTTCGTCGAGGGTCGTGCCCTTGGGCACCACGGGCCCGTCACTGATCGAGTGGTCGAGAGGGGTGATCATCAGGCCGGCCGTGCTGTGGCGGTAGAGCCGCCGCAGCCGCAGGGACCGGGCGAAGTGGCCGTATCCGGTCATGGAGCGCCCTTTCTGTTGCGCGGGGAGGTGCGCCGGCCGGCGCACCGCGTCCCGGGGAACCGTCGCGTCCTGAGGAGCTGTCGCGCCTCGAGGAGCCGTCATGCGCCGCCGCCGGCCGGGCCCGTACGGGGACGGCCATGGAGCGCAGCCGCGCGCGGTCCGGTTTGCCGGACGGGGTGAGCGGCAGCCGCGGCCAGACGGACACGGCGACCGGGGCGTGCTCGGGCGTGAGCGTCGCCGCGACGTAGTCCCGCAGGTCGCAGGAGGTGTGCGCGGCGCCCGAGTACAGCTCGACGGCGGCGTGCACCTGCTCGACGAACTGCTCGTCCCGCACCCCGAACACGGTCGCCTGCCGCACCTGCGGGTGCTTCATCAGCGCCGCCTCGATGGCCGCCGGGTCGAGCTTCAGGCCGCCGTGCTTGATCACGTCGCCGACCCGGCCGTCCAGGCGCAGATAGCCGTAGCGGTCCCAGTGCCCGAGGTCGCCGGTGCGCAGCCAGCCGTCCTGGTACGTGGACCCGGTCAGCTCCGGGTCGCCCAGGTAACCCGCCGAGACGGTGGGGGAGTCGACCCAGATCTCACCGCTCTGCCCCCGTCCGAGCGGGGTTCCGGTGCCGGGCGCCCTGATCTCGACGCGCACCCAGGGGAAGGGGCGCCCCGCCGAGCCGAGCAGTTCCGGCTCCCGGTGGTCCAGCGGGTTGAGGCTGCTGATGCCGCCCGCCTCCGTGGTCCCGTACACCTGGATCAGCACGTCGCCGAAGACCTCGACCGCCTGCCGGACCCGGTCGGGGGCGGCCGGGGTGCCGCTGTAGGTGATGCGGCGCAGCGACGACAGGTCGTAGGACGTGATGAGCGGGTGGTCGAGGAGCCGGTACAGGTGCGGGACGGCCAAGTACACGTCGGTGACGCCGAGTTCGGCGATGGCCTCGAGCGTGGCGTCGGCGTCGAACTCGTCGTGCAGGACCACGCTCCCGCCGCCGCACAGCACCGCGTCGGCCATCGGCGCCGTCGTGTGGCTGACGGGGGTGACGGAGAGCAGCGTCGCGGGTCCCGCGGCGTCGAGTCCGTCGGCGAGCCGGGCGACGAGGTGTTCCCGCGTCCGGTAGCGCTGCCCGACCATCTTGGGCCGGCCGGTGCTGCCGCTGGTGAAGTCGACGACCGCGAGGTCGTCGGGGCGCGGCGGCCGGGTGTCGGGCACCGCTTCGTCGTCCCCGGTCGTACGCGGGATCGCCAGGACGGTGAGCCCCGGGCGGCGCAGGGTGAGCCATCTGCCGCGGGCCGCGCTGTCCTCGTCGGTGTCGTCCACGAGCAGCAGCGGCACGTCCAGGTCGGCAAGGACCTCCGCCTGCGTGGACAGGGTGAAGGTCTCCGTGTCCGTGCGCGGGTTCATCGAGCGGATGTAGACCGAGGTCGCGCCGAGCAGATGGGCGGCGTAGCGGGAGCTGAGCATCGACGGATGGTTGGGGCCGGTCAGGATGGCGACGGTGGTGCCGGGCCCGACGCCGTGGGCGCGCAGCAGGGCGGCGGCGCCCAGGACGGACGCGCGCAGCTCGGCCGCGGTCACCGCCGTGCCGGGGCGGCGCAGGACGATCCGCTCGGGGTCGCGTCCGAGAGCGGCGAGCACGCGGCGGGTGTAAGGGCGGTCGATCTGGGGGGAGTTCATGGTCCTCCTTTCCGAATGCAGGGACCGTCGGCGGTCAGGCGATTTTGAGCTGCGCCATCATTCCCATGGCGCTGTGGTCGATCATGTGGCAGTGGTAGGGATAGACACCGCGATGCGAATCGAAGGTGAGCTGGAGTTTCGCGGTCTGCCCCGGGAACAGGAGCACGGTGTCCTTCAACCCGGCCTCGGCCGGATAAGGCGGCTGTCCGTCCCGCTCGATGATGCGGAACTGCACCAGATGCATATGGAAGTTGTGCGGAATGGTGGCGCTCTTGTTGGTGACCGTCCACACCTCGGTGGTGCCCCATTCGATGTGGGTGTCGATGCGGTCGGGGTCGAAGGTCTTTCCGTTGATGTACGCCTGGTGGCCGGTGCCCGGCTCGTCCATGGTGAGGTCGAAGGAGCGCTCCACGGTGGGTGTGGGCAGCGCGGGCAGCGTGGCGAGTTCGGCCGGGACGCGGCTCGTGTCGGGGGTGCGTTCCCCGACGTCGAACCGCATGACCTGGCCGACGAGGTCGGTCGGGCCAGGACCCAGCATGTTGGCGAGGACGAGCTGGGTGCCCGGCGCGTACTGCGCGAAGTCGACGACGAGGTCGATGCGCTCACCGGGGGAGAGGACCAGGACGGGCGTCTCGGCCGGGGCCGCCAGGAGGCCGCCGTCCGAGCCGATCTGCTGCACCGGGTGCTGCGTGGTGCTGCCGTCGGACAGCGCGAGGACGAAGATCCGCAGGTTGCACGAGTTGACGAGCCGGAAGCGGTACTTGCGGCCCTCGACCTTGAGGTACGGCCACGGCCTGCCGTTGACCAGCAGCGTCGTGCGGTTCTCGGCGTCGTCCATCGTGTAGACCATGGCGGCGTGTCCGTCGAACTGGGCGTCCCGCAGGACCAGCGGGATGTCGTACGTGCCCGAGGGCAGTCCGAGCCGGTCCTCCGCCGCGTCACTGAGCAGGTAGAGACCGGAAAGGCCCCGGTAGACGTGCTCGGACTCCATGTGGTGGGCGTGGTCGTGCGTCCACAGGGTGGCGGCCGGCTGCTTGTTCTCGTACACGTAGGTGCGCCGGCGGCCGGGCGCGATGGTGTCCATCATGCCGCCGTCGTGCTCCACCGGGTTGTTGCCGCCGTGCAGGTGCACCGAGGTCGGCATGTCCAGTGCGTTGACCTGCTCGACGACCGTCGTCCTGCCGCGCCGGGCGCGGATGGTCGGGCCCGGGAACGAGCCGTTGTACGTGAGGACGTCGGTGCGGGTGCCCGGCAGGATCTCCTTGCTCGCGCGCCGCATCGTGACCCGGTAGTGGTCGGCGCGGGCGGTCCTGCGGTACGGGGCGAGGACCGGCGGCACCGTCAGCGGCACGGAGAACGGGGCGACGGCCGGTGCCGCCGCCTCCGCCGGAACGGCGCCGGACGCCGCTGCCGCCGCGGCCGGCTGCCCCGAGGTGAGGGTCTGGAAGACGCCGCCCGCGGCGCCGACCGCCCCGACGGCACCGGTGGTGAGACCGAGGCGTATCGCGTGACGACGAGTGAACACGACTGTCTTCCTTGTCCGTTGGGAATTCGTGTTCCGATCCTGTGCCGCCGTCGCCGGATCTCCGAGCGAAAACGGCCCGTCCCTGGCATGTGTCACGTGCTTTCATGACCCGGGTCACGCGCGGGAATGGTGACTGTCATTTCGTGCGTACGGGAACGGAGCCGCCGGTGTAGCGGGCGTCAGAGTGGCCTCATGAATTCCGTACCCGTACCCGTGAAGGATTTCCCACCTGGCCGGCCGGTCCGGGCGCTGCGCACCGACGTACAGGTCGTCCACGACGAGGCCACGGACACCACCGTCCTGCGCGCGCCCGTCACCTCCCTCGTCCTGCGCCCGGTACGCGGCGCCCTGCGCACGGTCCTGGACCGGCTCGCCGCGGGACCGCTGCCGCACGAGGAGCTGTGCGAGGGGCTCGACGAGGCCGGCCGCAGGCGCGTCGACGCCCTCTTCGAGCGGGCCGACCACATGCTGGCCCACAGCGTCCTCACGCAACAACCGCGCCCTGCAAGGCGGGAGTTGATGCGCCTCGAACCGACGGCGCGGGACGCCCGCCGCCGGGTCGCGCCCGTCGCGGCCGACGCGCGGGTGCGCCTGTCCCGCTTCGCCCTGTGCCGTACGCGCGAGGACGTCCTGGTCCTGGAGTCACCGCTGGCGAAGTTCCGCGCCGTCCTCGCCGACCCCGCCGCCCGGCAGCTCGTGGCCGCGCTCGGACAGCCCGGTGCCGCCGCCCGGGCCGGTGACGGTACGGGCCTGCGCGGACCGGAGACGCTGGACGTGCTCGCCCATCTGGCCGGCGCGGACCTCGTCGAGGTCGCGGACGAGGACGGGGCGTTCGCCTCCGACACCGAGCCGGTGCTGCGCCAGTGGGACTTCCACGACCTGCTCTTCCACTCCCGCATCCGCTCGGGCCGCTTCGACGAGGCGTTCGGCGCCCTGTACCCCTACCGCGGCGAGATCGACCCGCAGCCCGCCGTGAAGCCGCCGCCCGCCGGCCCCGCGACCGACCTGTACCGGCCGCTCCGCGCCGACCTGGACGCCCGCGACCCGTCGCTGACCGCCGCCCTGGAGACCCGCAGATCCCACCGTACGTTCGGCGAACGCCCGCTCAGTGCGCGGGAGCTGGGTGAGTTCCTGTACCGCGTGCAGCGCATCCGCGTCCACCGCGCACCATCCGGCGCGGCCGACCGCGACGAGGTCGTCTCCCGCCCCTACCCGAGCGGCGGCTCGCTCTACGAGCTGGAGCTGTACGTCACCGTCCTGCGCTGCGAAGGCCTGGCGCCCGGCGTCTACCACTACGACTCGTACGCGCACCGCCTCGTCCTCCTCAACGAGTCGGCGGAGGACCGGCGCGACCTGCTCGGCGTGGCCTCGCGCTCGGTCGGCTCCGACGTCCGCCCCGACGTGCTGTTCACGGTGACCTCGCGGTTCCAGCGCATGGCGTGGAAGTACCGCGCGATGGCCTACGCGACGACGCTGCGCCACACCGGCGTGCTCTACCAGACCATGTACCTGGTGGCCACGGCGATGGGGCTGGCCCCCTGCGGCCTCGGCAACGGGGACGCCGACCTGTCCGCCCGCGTCCTCGACCTGGACTACCTCCAGGAGTCGTCGGTCGGGGACTTCCTCCTCGGTACCCCCGGGCCCGACGCCGGCATACCCGCGCGGCCCGGCAGCGAATGGCACATGGTGAACAGCCCGGAATGGGCGCTGCCCGCGGCAGGTAATACGTCACCCCGCGCATGATAAATGTCAGCCGGAAGCCGACGGGTCTGGTGCGGCGGTGACGGTTCGAGCAAGATGAATTCCAGAGCCGGACGGGAAAGGAAAAACCCGCAGGAACTCCCGGCGCGGGTTATTCGAATTCCGATCGGCAGGCCAAGAGGAATTCCAAGCCAAGGAGAAAAGACATGACCGCCAAGGACATCAAGAACGCTGACGAGCAGGCCTTCGACGGCTTCGACGCGGACGAGCTGGAGACCCTCGAGGTCGCCGATGGCGTCGCGCTGCCGGAGATGGGCGCCTCCAGCGGCTCGATCGGCACCTCGTCCTCGTCCTCCAGCACCTGCTCGGCCTGCTGACCCACCCCCTCCACGGATCCCCGAAAGGACCACTGACATGACCGCCAAGGACATCAAGAACGCTGACGAGCAGGCCTTCGACGGCTTCGACGCGGACGAGCTGGAGACCCTCGAGGTCGCCGACGGCGTCGCGCTGCCGGAGATGGGCGCCTCCAGCGGCTCGATCGGCACCTCGTCCTCGTCCTCCAGCACCTGCTCCGCCTGCTGAAGTGGCGTGACCCGCGGTACCGCGTGAGAAACGCGATCAAGGATGCGCCTGCCCGGCCTCTCGGCCGGTCGGGCACATCCTTGCGTTTCGTGTCAGCGGGACAGGGGGAGGGCGGGACAGGGGGGCAGGGGCGGAGCCGTCAGCCGCGCACGGCCACGTGGTACGCGGAGGCCCACAGGACGACGGCGGAGACCAGACCCACCACGACGCGCACGCTCTCGTCCGAGACGCCGGCCGCGTACAGGACGAGCCCGATGACCGCCGCGACGGTGAGCAGCGCGGCCGTCCACTTGTACTGCCACTGGTCGTACAGCCGCGACAGCGGGAAGAAGTGCAGGCCCACGACGAGCGCGATGCCCACGGGGATGAGCCCCGGGCGGCCGGTGGCGTTGGACGCGGCGATGACCGCGAAGATGGCCACCACCTCGACGGAGTTGACGATGCCCACCCCGCGCGCCCACTTCTCGGGCAGGTTCACGGTCCGGGGCGAGGGCGCGGCGCCCGGCCGGTATCCCAGGTAGAGGGCGCCCGCGGTCACCAGGACGGCGGCGACCTCGATCGTCAGCGGCACTGCATCGGTGCCGGACCCGGTGCCGGAGGCCCCGGCGAAGGCCCACAACAGGCCGAAAACGGACAGGACCAGGGCGCCTCTGCGGCGCAATGTACGCGTCAGCGCGAGGCATTCGGCGTCCGCCGGGGATGTGGGGGACGGCGTCGTCGTGGGTGTCATTGGTGGAGGATACAACGGCCCTTCACGGACGTCACGGAAAGCATGACGAATGTAAGGCGCGGCCCCCTTTTCCTTCCGCCGCCAATTCGAGACATCAAAAATGTGTGCTGAGTTTTCGACGTTTCCGACGTTTTCGATTTCATTGCGGAAGGTGCCAGGACATGGGGGTAGACGCTCCGGAGCGCACAGCCGTGAAGCCGGGTTCCACCGACCTGACGGGTGTACGGCTCCACACACGGATGCCGGTGACACCGGCCTGGCTGGCCCGGTACGTCGTCCCGGCCGCCCGGGAGCTGAGCGGGCGCGGGGTGCCCGGTGTGCAGGTGCGCCGGGGCTGGCTGCACGGGCCGCACGTCGACCTCCTCGCCCCGGTGGGCGGCGGCGGGGCGCCCGCAGGGGGAGTCGACTGGGCGGCGGTCTCGGCCGGCCTCGACGCGGGCCCCCTGGACCCGAGCCGGGCCCTGACCGAGGAGAAGTACCTGGACCAGGCGAGGGAGTTGGGCCGCCTCGAAGGGGTGCAGCCGCCCTACCTGCCGCTGCGCGAGCACGGCACCGTGGAGCACGTCGCCACCGACGACCCCGCCCTGCGCTCCCGCGATCCCCGCCTGGACACGCTGCGCACGGTCGTCCTCGGCGCCCTCACCACCCCGGTCCTGACGACGATCGAGGGCATGGCGGACCGGCCCCGCAGCGCCACCGTCCGCCTCGCGGAGGCGTTCGCCGCGCTCATCGACACCCACGCGCTCGGCCCGTCCTACGGAGTCTTCTCACCGCGCTCCCACGTGGAGGCGTTCCTCGCCTGGGCGGCGCCCACCAAGGACATGAGGCCCGCCTTCCGCGAGCGTCTCGCCAAGGACGCGCCCGCGATCCGCCAGGTCATCGAGGAGCGGCTGAGCGGCGAGGTGTCGCCCGGCGCCGCGCAGTGGCGCACCGCGTTCGCCTACGCCGCCGGGGTCCTGGACAGCGCCGTCGCCGCCGGAACTCTCACCGGGGACCTGCTCGACTCCGTCGGCGACGCCGTCGACCGCAGCGAGATGGGCCCGCCCGGAGCGACGACGGTCGTCCCGCGCGGCGCGCAGCCGGACACCGACTTCCACCGCACCGTGCACGGCTCGGGCGCGATCGACACCCCGTCGCCGTTCTTCGCCGCGTACCGGCTTCTGACGAACCTCTTCTACCAGCAACTGCCCCTGCTGACCGTCCCGCCGATGCAGCGCTACTACATGTGCTTCGCCCTCGCCGAGACCGTCGACGAGGTGCTCGGCACGAGCTGGCGGGACCGCCTGGACCGGACGGCCACGCCGACGAGCACGGAGACGACCGCGTCGGGCACGACCGAACTGACGGGAGCAGCACGATGACCGGCCCCGAACCCCAATGGTTCCTGCGCGTCAACCCGTTGCGCCGCAGCCGCCTCGCCGACCCCGCGCAGCGTCGCCTGCTGAGCGCACTCGCGTGCGCCGAGACCGAGTTGGCGGACGCCGCCGAACCGTGCTCCCAGGTCCTCTACGAGCGCATCGGCGCCGCCGGGTCGGACGCCGAGCGCCGCGAGCTGATCGCGCTGCGCCGCGCCATCCACAACGGCCGCGCCCCCCGCAAGGAGTCCGGCAGCCCCGCGACGCGCCTCCCGGCCGTGGCCCGCTGGCTCGCCGCCCACCAGGAGCGCGAACGCCTTCGCGCCGAGGTCGTCGAGGGCTACGCGGCCGCCTCGGACCGCGAACGCGAGACCCTGGCCCGCCTGCTGGGCGACGACGACCTGCTGCGCTCGCTCGCCCTGGTCGCCCCCGAGGTGCACCAGGAGGCCGAGCGCTACCGGGCCGCCGTCCAGGGCCCCGGCAAGGTCTCCGCCCGCACCCGCAAGTCCGAACGCGGCCTCATCCAGTACGTCACCCGGGCCATGGTGCGCACCAGCCCGCTGTCCCGGTTCACCGCCGTGGGCATCGCCGAGCCGGCCCCGGCCACCGACGAGGAGGCCGTACGCCCCGGAGAGGTCGCCTTCACCGGTGCCGGGGCGGTGCCCGGCCTGGACCGCGTCATGCTCGGTTACGCACTCGGCGACGACGGCCAGGAGACCGACCCGGCCGAGCTGTGGGTGGGTGTCCCGCCGACCTCCGCGCCCGACCCCGCCGCGGGCAAGCTGTTTTTCCTCAACGTCACCGAGCAGGGCATCCGGCGCCTCGCCCTGCCGCTCGACGGCCCCGTCGGCGACCTGCTCGACGCCCTCTCGATGGGCCCGCGCCGCTTCCCGGCCGTCGTCGCCCACGTCGCCGGACGCGCCGGCTGCTCCGCCGAGGAGGCCGACCGCCGGGTACGGCAGGCGCTGCGCCAGGGCGTGCTGTGCACCTTCGCCCGCGCCGAGGAGCACACCGCCCGCGCCGACTACGACGAGCTGCTCACCCTCCCGGCGGGAACGCGGGCGGCCGAGCTCGCGGACAAGGTGCGCACCGCCCTGCCCCGCCTGGCCGACACCCCCGCGCGGGAGCGCGGCGCGGCCCTCGCGAGTCTGCGCGCGGACCTCGGCCGGTTCAGCCAGGCGGCAGGCCGCCCCGCGCACATCACGGTCGAGGAGGACTACGTCATGCCACCGCTGAAGGTGGCCTCCGCCGACTGGCACCCGCAACTCGCCGACGTGGGACCGGCGGTGGAGCTCCTCTCCGTCTTCGACTGGCTGCACGACGTGCGGGTCCTGATGACCGCCGCGTTCGTCGAGCGCTTCGGCGCCGGGGCGAACGTGCCACTGGCCGAACACGCCCCGCACATCGTCGCCGAGGTGTCCCGCCGGGCCGCCGCGATGGCCGCCGTCTACGGACCGCAGGGCACCGGCGAGGCCACCGCGCTGACCGGCCTCGGCCCGGCCGACGGCAGCCTGGAGCGCATGTACCTGCTGCGCCGCGAACTGTCCGACGCGGTGCACGCCCAGCTCACCAAGACCGCCCAGGAGGGCGCCGACACCCTCGCTCTCACCGCGGCGGACGTGGCCGAGCTGACCGGCGCCCTGCCCGACCGCTTCCGCCAGGACCCGCTCATCTACGGGGTCCTCCTCCAGCAGGCCGGCGACCGGCTCGTCCTCAACGACGGCCTCCCGGGCCACGGCATGCTCTACGCCCGCTTCCTGGAGGCCGACCGCCGCCAGGGCGGCCAGGCCCTGCCCCGCCTCGCCGAGCGCCTCGACCGCTTCTACGGGCACGACGGCACGCGCGTCACCGAAGATCTGGGCCTGCACCGGCTCAACGTCAACGCGCACACCCCGATCCTGCCCGGCGGCCTCACCGCCGAGGACTGGTTCACCCTGCGCCTCGCGCACGACGCGGCGACGGACACGCTCACCGTCGAGGACGCGGACGGCCGCCCCCTGCGCGTCCTGCCCCTCGGCACCGGCCACCCGGGGCTCTTCCCGCCGCCCCTGTCGGTCGCCTCCGGGCTCGTCATCAGCGGACGCCTCTTCAACAGCCTCCCCAACTCCTGGCACGCGGCGACCCCGTGGGACGGCGAGGCCACCCGCACCGCCCCCCGGATGACCGTCGGCGACGTCGTCATCGGGCGCCGCCGCTGGTACGGCGGGGCCGAGCTGGACGCGGCGGTCGCCGCGGGCCCCGACGAGCACGAACGGCTCCTCGCCCTCACCGCGTGGCGGGCCCGGCACGGCGTCCCGGAGGAGGTCGTCGTCAAGTCGGCCCCCGACGACGAGGGCCCCCTGTCGGTCGGCGCCCCCGACGTCCAGTCCAAGCGCCTCCAGCAGAAACCGCAGTACGTGGACCTGTCCAGCGCCCTCGCCGCGCGGGTGCTGCCCCGGATGCTGGAGCGCCGCGGGGGCGGCGCCGACTACCTGGAAGAGGCGCTGCCCGGCGTCACCGACGGCACGCACGCCACGGAGTGGGTCCTCGAGGTCGGCCGCGCGGCCGGCGGCGCCTACACGTACGCCCCGCAGAACCCGGCACCGGAAGGAGACGGCTCATGACAGTGACCGAGACGGAGGCGGAGCGGGGCACACCCGCCGTCGAGGCACCGGCCCCGGCCCTCAGGACCCGCCCCGGGCTGCACTGCGCGCCGGTCGCGGGCGGCGTCTACTTCAACGGCACACGTGGCCAGTTCGTCCTCCGCGGCTCCGACATCCTCTACGCCGTCGCGGACGTCTGCCTGCCGCTCCTGGAGGCGGGCACGACCGAGGACGCGCTGGTCGCGGAGTTCGGCACCGAACGCGCGCGGCCCGCCGTCCGCCACCTCGTCACCAAGCTCCGCGAGAACGGCCTGCTGCTCGACGCGGCGACGCTCAGCGCGCCGGAGCCCGCGGCCGCGCTGCGCGCCCGGCACGCCGAGAGCCTGGCCCGGCTCGCCGCCCACCTCGACGACCCGTACGCCGCGTTCGCCCGGCTGCGCCGCACCCCGGTGGAGCTGCGCGGCCCGGCGACGGCGGTGGACCCGGCCCGCCGGGGCCTGCACCGCGCCGGGGTCGCGCGCACGACGGTGACCCCGCGGGAGGACGAGGCGGACTTCGCGCCGCTCCCCGCCCACCTGGTCCCCGTCTGCGACCCGGCGATGTACGCGGACCCCGCCCTGCTCCCCGTCGGCGACCCGACGGTGGAGGGCAGGGCCCCGGCCCCCGTAGCGGTGATCGATTTCCTCGACGGAGACGGCGACGGCGACGGCGACAGGACCTGGGCGGAGCAACCGGGCACGGTCCACGTGCCCGTCCTGCTCGGCCCCGGCATCGGCCTGGTAGGCCCCGTCGGCGCGCACCCCGCCGCCTGGCGCGTCCTGCGCGACCGCGCCCTGGCCTGGGCCGCGGCCGAGGGCATCGGCCCCGCGGCGGGCCCGGTGGCGCACTCCCTGGCGGGGGCCCTCGCCGCGCAGCTCCTGGCCGACACCCTCACGGGTGTCGCGGAGCCCGGCGAGGCCCATGTCGTCCACGGCCCCGGCCTGACGGCCGACCGCATCACCGTCGCGGGCGCCCCCGCGGCCGAAGCGGTCACCGTCACCCTCGACGACGCTCCCGCCGAACCGCTGCCCGCCCCCGAGGACGTGCTCGAACCGGCCCGGTCCGTGACCGCCCGCTGGACCGGCCTCTTCGCCCTCCCGCAAGGCGAACGGCTGCCCCAGATGCCGCTCGCCCTGCGCGCCGCCGAGCACCGGGCCGACCGCACCGGCACCGTCGTCGCATGGGCGGGCCACCAGGAGGCGGCGACCATGGCCACCGCCCTGGCGGCGCTCAGGGACCGCGTCTCCGACAGGCCCGGCACCCCGGCGGCAGGACTCACCCGCGAACACTGGCTGCTCGACGGCGCGCTCCGTCAACTCGCCACCAGGGCAGGTGAGTCGAAGGCGGACATCGTCCTTGAACCCGAGACGGAACGCGTCCTCGACGCCCTGCGCACCCACCTCGCCCCGGCCGCCGAACCGGAGGTCGCTCTCTCCCGGGCCGACGGGGTCGACTGGCTCCTCGCCGAGGTCACGGCCGCGGGGAGGCGCCTCGGCGCCGGCTGGGGTACCACCCCGGCCGAGGCGGCGCACCACGCACTCGGCACAGCCCTGGCCGCCGCCCAGACGGACGACGGCGGGACCGCCGCCCCCCGGCTGTCCACCGACGCCCTGTCGACCACCGACACCCCCACCCGCGCCGCACTGCGCGCCCAGCTCACCGCCCAGGGCGCCACGTACCAGGGGCACGCCCACCGCACGGACCCCGTCCTCGGTGACGTCCCGTTCTGGTACGGCCCGGTGACCGCCCTTCCCGCCCAGGAGCCCACCGATGCCGACGACTGAGCTGCCCACCGCCGGCCAGGTGCTGCCCGGCCCCGCGCTGTCCGCGACCAGCCGCGACGACTGGCTGGAGCCCTTGGCCGCGCTTGCGCGCGCGACCGGCGCCACCGTCTCCGTGAACCTCGGCTGGGACCTCGACTTCGAGCGCGGCCCCGTCGAGGCCGCCCCCGGCACACCCCACCTCTCGGTCCGCGTCCACGACGACGAGGTCATGATCGGCCCCCTGTGGGTGCCCGGCACCGACTCCGGCTGCGCCGCCTGTGCCGAGGTCCGCGAACGCACCGTCCTCGACCACCCGCTGGTCGGCGACCTGACCCGGGCGACCCGCGCCACCGCCGGGCCCGCCCCCCTCCTGCCCGAGCTGCTGCGCGCCGCCCTGACCCACCTGGCGGACCGGCCGCTCGCGCCGGGCGAGGCGTACGCGGTGACCCTGCGCGGCGCCCGCCGCCACCGCATCGCGCGGAGCTTCTGGTGCCCGGTGTGCGGCCCGTCGCCCGAGGACCTCGTCAGTACGGGGACACCCCCGCCGCCACGGGTCCTTGAGCCCCGCCCGGCGGTCCCCGGCGACGCCACGCGCACCGCCGCCAGCCGCCTCGTCACCCCGGGCCACCTGCGCGAACGCCTCGTCGACGAACGGTTCGGCCCGGTCCGCGCCATCCTGCGCGAGTCGCACGCCCCGTTCGCGATGAGCATGGCCGTCGTCGCGGACGCCCCCGCGATGGGCCACGGCAGGGCCCGTACGTTCGAGGAGACCGAACCGGTCGCCGTCCTGGAGGCGTACGAGCGCCTGGGCGGCTACCCGTACGACATCCCGCTGCTGACCGGCCGCTCCTACCGCGACGTCGCCGGGCACGCCGTCGACCCCGACACCCTCGGCCGCTACACCGCCGAGCAGCTCGCCCACCCCACCAGCCGCGCCACGCCGTTCACCGCCGACACCCCGATGGACTGGGCGTGGGGCCACGACCTGGCCGACGGCAGCCCGCTGCTCGTCCCGGCCGACCACGCCTTCTACCAGTACGAGTACGCGTTCCGCAGGGACCGCCGCGCGGCCCGGATCGCGGGTGCCGAGAACCGCAGGCACTACTTCTTCGACTGCTCCAGCGGCTGCGCGGTCGGCGCCAACTACGAAGAGGCGGCCCTGCACTCGCTCTTCGAGGTCGCCGAGCGGGACGCGTTCCTGACCGCCTGGTACCGGGCCGAGCCGCTGCCGCACATCCCCGTCTCCACCCTCACCGACCCCACCAGCCGGGCGATGACCGACCTGATCCGCTCGCGCGGCTTCGACGTCCATCTGCTCGTCGCCACCCAGGACATCGCGCTGCCGGTGGTGTGGGTCATCGCCGTCAACGAGAAGAACCCGTTCCCGGCGACGTTCTCCTCCGCCGGATCGGGCGCCGACCCGCGGTCCGCGATCCGCGGCGCCCTGCGCGAGGTCGCCCAGCTCGTCACCAACCCCGTCGACTGGACCCGCGAGCAGGTCGAGCCCATGGTGGAGAACCCCTGGCTGGTCGAGGAGCTGGAGGACCACGTGCGGTTCTCCTCGCTGCCCGAGACCCGCGACCGCGCCCTCGCCGGGCTCGGCGGCCGGGCCGTCACCCTGGACGAGGCGTTCCCCGACTGGCCCGGCCGGCTCGAACGCGCCGCCGGCGGCGACGTGCGCACCACTCTCTCCTACGTCGCCTCGCTCTTCGCCGACGCCGGGCTCGACCAGATCGTCGTCGTCGACCAGACCAGCCGCGAGCACGCCGACGCCGGGATCGCGGTCACCCGCGCCGTCGTCCCCGGCATCGTCCCGATGTGCTTCGGCCACGCCCAGCAGCGCCTCGACGGCCTTCCCCGGCTCCGGGCCGCGCTGCGCGGCACCGCGCAGGAACACCGGGCCATCCCCTACGACCCCCACCCGTTCCCGTGAGCGCGCCCGCACCCGAGTGGACCCGCAGGGCCCCGGTCGACCTGCCGGGGCCCGAGGGCGACAACAGCATCGCGCGCGAACCCCTCTGGTACGCGTACGGCAGGGGTGACGACCGTCCCGCGCCGCCGAGCTGGACCTACGACGCGACCCCGCCCCCGGACACCCACGTCCCCCCGGCTCCACCACGCCCGCCGGGCCCGTCGACGCCCCTGCCGCTCGGCACCACGCGGCACCTCACCGCCCTGCCCTACCCCGCACTCCCGGCACCGGGCCATGGGCACGACGCCCTGCTGCACGCCCTGACCACGACGTTCGCCCCGCTGCGCCGCGAACCGGAGAACCCCTACAACGAACACCGCCCCTACGCCTCCCCCCGCTGCCTGTTCCCGGTCCACGCCTTCGTGGGCGGGGACGGCGACGGCTGGCGACTCCTGGAGCCGGACCGGCACGCGCTGACGGGCCCGCCCTCCGACGCCCCCGCACGGATCGCCCTCACCGGCCGGTTCACCGCGATCCCGCCCGCCTACCAGTGGTTCCGCGGCTCGCTCGTCGCCCTCGAACTCGGCATGGTGCTGCGCGCGCTGAGCCTCGGCCTCGAACTGTCCGGGGTCCCGGCGACACTCACCCTCCCCGACGGGGACGCGTACGGGCTGCTCGCGGAGGCGGGCCTCGACCGCACCTGGGAGTGGTCGCTGCCCTGGGTCGTCGAGACGGCGACCGGCACGCCCCGACGGCGCTCCCCGGCAGCCGGGGCCGAGACCCCGGCACCGGACGACGACGCCTCCCTCGCGGACGTCGTACGCGTCAACAGGCGGCATACGTACGGAAGTCCGCGGGCGCCGTTGACCACGGCGGTGCCCGCCGGACTGCCCCCGTCCCCGCTCACCCCCGACTGGGCCGAACTCCTCTGGCGGCGCCACTCCGGGCGGATGCCGCGCGGCCTGCACGGCATGGACTCCCTCGCCCGGCACGCCCCGCTGCCCGCGTCCGCCCTGCGCCAGGCGATGGCCTGGCTCGCCGTGCCGCCCCCGCACCCCGCTCTCGCCGCCGCGTTCGACGCGCTCACGGTGACCGCGGTGACCCAGCACATCGACGGGTACGCGACGGGCGTCCACCGCCTGCGCGACGGGACGGCCCATCCGGTGCGAGCCGATCCCACCGCTCCCGCGGGGCTCGAAGCGCACTACGGCTACGGCTTGTCGCCGGTCAACGGGTGCGGCGTCGCCAGGGCCCCGCTCACCGTCTTCTTCTCCGTACGCCCCCGCGAACTGTTCGCCCGCCTCGGCCCCGCCGGCTGGGGCGCGGCCCAGCACGCCTGCGGCTGGGCCGTCCACGGACTGTGCCTCGCCGCCGCCGCGACCGGCCTGTTCGCCCGCCCCGTACGGGCTTTCAAGGAGATCCCCACCAAGGAGGTCGTCGCGCTGGACGAGGACGAGACGATCGTCCTCTCCGCCGTCGTGGGCGTCCCCCGGGAGACCGGAGGCCCCGTGCTCGACCTGCGCCTCTGAGCCACGCCCCCACCTCTCGGACAAGGGAACACACATGCCCGACACCACGGAAGCAACGACCCCCCAGCGCTGGAGCGCCTGGCACCTGCACCTGGGCACGACCGCGCGCAGCGCGCACGACCGCGTCCTGACGGACGTCATCGGCCCCACCGTCGCCGCGCTGCCGCCCGGCACCGAGTGGTTCTTCCTGCGCTACTGGCAGTCAGGACCCCACCTGCGCTTCCGCGTCGCCGACCTGACCCCGGACGCGTACGCGCACGTGGAAGGAGCCCTGCGGCAACGGCTCGACCGCGCCGGGCAGCTCCACGAGGGCGAGGAACCCCTGGCCCCCGACGCGTACCAGGAGGGTGCGTCCCGGCTCGCGGCAGCGGGGGAGACGGGGATCAACGCCACCGTGCGGACGCTGCTCCCGCCCGGCGTGCACCGGGCGGCCTACGACCCCGAGTTCGAGCGGTACGGAGGCCACGCCCTCATGCCGGCCGCCGAGTCGCTGTTCCACCTCTCCAGCGAGCTCGTCCTGCGCCTGACCCCCTCGGTGACCGGCGACTCCAGGAGGGCCCGGCTCGGCCTGCGCGGCACGCTCTCCGCCGCCGTCGCGCTCGGGGACCCCGTCGAGCGCGCCCACTACTTCGCGCGCGGCCGGGACGCCTGGCGGGCCTGGGCCGCCGACGCGGGGCACCCGGCCGGCCTCCTGGACCGGATCACCCGCGTCGACCAGGACCCGGCCACGGCCCGCGTCTCGCCGGACGCCCACGGCCCGTTCGCCGACTGGCACACGGCCCTGGCAGCGCACGCGGCCGACGTCCGCCGCGCCTCGCCGGTCCACCCCGGCATGATCCTCTTCTCCCACGCCCACATGCTCCACAACCGCCTGGGCCTGAGCCTCCTGGAGGAGCTGCGCACGTATGCGTGGCTGTCCCACGTCTTCCCGGTGACGACACCGGCACCGCGCCCGGCACCCGTCGGCTGACAACGCCCCCTGTCGCGACGGCTGCCCGCCGAGAAGGCCCGGCCGGAGGCCCCCCTCCGGCCGGGCCTTCCCCTCAGGCCTTGCCGCGCAGGCGGGCGATCTGCTGCCGCGAGAGCTCGACGGTGCGCCGCATGTGCCGTAGCGGCAGGGCGCGACGGGCTCCACCAGGACCCGGCGGCGGTCGCCCGTGTCGCGGCGCCGGACCACGTAACCGATGTCCATACCCGCCCGCGACGTCGGCCACATCGTGTTCACCTCGGCCGCGCACGCCGACCGCGACACCGGCGTCCCGCACTTCGACCGCAAGTACCGCATCGAGCAGCACCTGCGCGGCCTCGGCGTGCCGTGGACGGTCCTCGGCCCGGCCGCGTTCATGGACAAGTGCACGGGCGAGTGGACGCTGGCGGGCCTGCGCATCGACATCGCCTCGGACAGCCTGACGTGCCCCCAGATCGCTGAGGTCCTGAGCGGTGTGTGCGGGCGGCCCCTCGTCTTCGAAGGCGCTGCGCCGCGACGTCCCGGAGGCCGGCTGACCGGGCCGCCGTGCTCGCCGCCGCACGACGCCGAGGGGCCTCCGAAGAGGCCCCTCGATGGAGTGGCTCGCCGGTGGCGGGCGGGATCACTCGGGGCGCGGGTCCCACCGGAAGCTCCGCACCGCGATGAGAGCACCGAGCACACCCCACGCCGCGAGCACCCCGAGCTCCTTCCACTGGAACTCCGAGCCCTGCGTGAACGCCGCCATGATCGCGTCGTTGAACGGCTTGACCGGCAGCAGCCCCGCGATGTTGTTCAGCAGCTCCGCGTGGACGGGGAAGTAGCTGCCCGAGATGAACACCAGCGGGAACTGGATGAACTGCACGACCGCGGGCGCCGCCTCCGAGTTCTTGATGAGCGAGGCCACCCCGACACCCAGCGCGCAGAAGCTGGCCGCGCCGAGCACCAGCGTGAGCGCGAGCGCGCCCCAGCCCTGCGGCAGACCGACCCCGTAGAGGTTGCCGATGCCGAGCACGAGCGCCACGTCCACGACGCTGACGACCACGCAGTGCACAAGGAGGCCCGCGAAGTACACCCAGGCCGGCAGGGGAGTGGCGTGCAGCCGCTTGAGGATGCCGGTCTGCCGGCGCATGGCGAGCACGATCGCGAGCTGCCCGTAACAGGCGCCGAGGACGGAGACCGCCGCGATGGTCGGCGTGTAGTACTCCATGCCGTTGAGACCGAAGAAGAACTCCTCGCTCTCGCCGCCGCCGAACACGGCGCCGAAGATCGAGATGATCAGGATCGGCAGGACGAAGGTGAACACCATCGACTGCGGGTTGCGCCAGAACGACAGCTGCTCGTAGCGAATCTGGTGCGCGAGCAGCGCCAACGAGCCGCGCTCGTCGGGCCGGCCGGCCCGCGCGCGCTCGCGCCGGTCGCCGTCGGCGGCGGTGGTCGTGGGGGGAAGGGTGCTGGTCATCGTCGGCTCCGTCCGGGTCGGCGGCCCCGCGGCTTGCGCCCGGTGGCGGGGATCGAGGCGTCCTGCTCCGCGTACGCGCTGGTCAGACCGAGGTAGACGTCCTCAAGGGTCGGCTGCTCCACGGTCAGCCGCTCCAGGGTCGTACCGCGTTCGAGGGCCCAGGAGGTGAGCCGGTGCAGGGCGGACGTCGCCTCCTTCGCCTCTACGGTGACGAGACCGTCCTCGGCGTCGGCGACCGTCAGCGGCACCTCGCCGATGGCGGCCCCGGCAGGCAGCGCGAAGCGGATCCTGGTGAGCGCGCTGTCGCGGCCCCCGAGCGTGTCCGGCGTGCCCGCGGCGACGATGCGCCCGGCGGCGATGACGGCGACGTTGTCGGCGAGCGCCTGCGCCTCGTCCATGTAGTGCGTGGTCAGCAGGATCGTCGTCCCGGCGTCGCGCAGATTGCGTACGGCCTCCCAGGCGCCGCGCCGGGCCCCGGGGTCGAATCCGGTGGTCGGCTCGTCCAGGAAGAGGAGCTGCGGGTCGCCGATCACGCCGAGGGCGAGGTCGAGGCGCCGCTTCTGCCCGCCGGACAGGTCCTTCACCTTCGCGCCGCGCTTCTCGTCGAGCCCCACGAGGTCGATGACCTCGTCGACATCGCGCGGCGCCGCGTAGTACCCGGCGTTACGGGCGATGGTCTCCCGCACCGACAGATACGGCTCGACCGCGATGTCCTGGAGCACGAGCCCGATCTGCCCGCGCAGCCACCGCCCGTCGGCCTTTTCCCCGGGGTCCTTGCCGAGGACGCGGACATCGCCGCCGTCCCGCTCCCTGAACCCCTCCAGGATCTCCATCGTGGTCGTCTTGCCGGCCCCGTTCGGCCCGAGCAGCGCGAAGATCTCGCCCTCCTCGACGGTGAAGTCCACACCGCGCACCGCCTCGTGGTCCCCGTACTTCTTGAGCAGGCCCTCCACGGCCACCGCGGTCACCGCGGCCACCCCGCGCCTGGCTGCCGTGTCACTGTCACTGTCACTGGTCTCCTCCGAGCGGCGGATGGCGAACTGCTTACCTGTACGAGGAAGTTATGGCCGGCCGGGCCGGTGACAGCAGTACGGGAGCCGGAACCGATGACGTCCGTCACGCAAGCGGCGACAGTTGTCAGCCCCGGCCCCGCCGGACGTTGCCGCGCCCCAACGCACCGCCGATGCTCAAGACCTCCCGACCGATGACACCCATGACACCGATGACAGCGGCGACAGGGCGACTGACAGTGCGACGACACGGAAGGCGGTCCCGGACGTGCAGACGGGCGATGTGAGGACAGCGGACGAGACGAAGCGGCGCTCCCCGGACAGCTCGCCGGGCCGGGAGCGGCCGCACATCGCCGTCATCGGCGCGGGCATCGGCGGCCTGACCCTCGCCGGCGCGCTCACCGCGACCGGGACGCCGTACGTGATCCACGAGCAGACCCGCGAACTGGCCGAGGTCGGCGCGGGCGTCCAGCTCTCCCCCAACGCCATCAGGCCCCTGCTCCGCCTCGGCCTCGGCCCCGCGCTCGAGGAGCACGCGGTCCGTATCGAGGCGATGGAGGTACGCGGCTGGAACGGCCGCCCGATCGCCCGCACCCCGCTCGGCAGCGAGTGCGAGCGCATGTTCTCCGCCCCGTACCTGACGATCCACCGCGCCCACCTGCACGAGGCCCTGCTCTCCCTGATCGACCGGGACCGCCTGGGCCTGGGCCGGCGCCTGAACACGCTCGAGGAACGCTCCGGCGACGCGGGCGGCGTCCGGCTCACCTTCGACGACGGCACGGTCTCGGCGGCCGACGTGGTCATCGGCGCGGACGGCATCCACTCCACGGTCCGCGAGGTGCTGCGCCGCGACGAGGCCGTCTTCTCCGGCCTCGGTATTTACCGCGGCCTCGTCCCCGTCGACGCGCTGCCGCCCGCCGCCCGTGAACGCCTGGTCCGTCTCTGGCTCGGCCCCGGCGGCCACTTCGTCTGCTACCCCGTCGCCTCGGGCAGGCTCATCAGCTACGCCGCGACCGTCCCGCTCGACGGCCCGCCGCCGCCCGAGTCCTGGTCGAGGGAGGGCGAACCCGACGCCCTGCGCGCGGCCTTCGGCGACTGGACGGGCCTGGTGTCCGACATCGTCGCGGCGGTGGAGACGACACACCAATGGGCGCTGCACGACCGCGCCCCCCTCAGGACGTGGTCGACGGAGCGCATCACCCTGGTCGGCGACGCCGCCCACCCGATGCTCCCCTTCATGGCCCAGGGCGCCAACCAGGCGATCGAGGACGCGATGGACCTGGCCGCCTGTCTGACCGGTGCTTCCCGCGCGCAGGTCGCTCAGCGACTCGCCCGCTACGAGTCCCTGCGCATGCCCCGCACCGCCGAGATCCAGCGCGGCTCACGGGGCAACGCGGGCGTCCTGCACCTCCCCGACGGCCCGGCCCAGCGCCGCAGGGACGCGCAGATGGCCGTGCACGCGGCGCTGCGCGACCGGGCTCCGCTCTACGCCCATGAGACGGGCCGCAGCGTGGTGCCGCCGGCGGCGTCCGGCGCGGCCTGAACATCTCGGCCGTTTCCGCTCACAGCAGGCGGTCGACCAGCCCGTCGACATACTCCGGGCCGATCTCCACGCCGAACAGGACGCGGATGTACATCGGCGCGAGGACATGGTCCAGGAAGTCGAGCGCGTCGGGCGGCTGTTCGCCCCGTTCGCGGGCGCGGTCGAGCATGGACCGCAGTTGCCGGGTGCGTTCGTCGCGGAGGGCGTCACGCGCCTGGCGGCCCTGGTCGCCGGTTCCGGCCAGGGCGAAGGCCAGACGCAGCAGCGCCAGACCGTCGGGCCCGGTGATCTCCCGGGCCACCTGGGCCGCGTAGGTGCGCAGGTCACCGTCGAGGCTCCCGGTGTCGGGCATCGGCGACCGCGCGTTGAGCCGGGTCAGCGCCACGTCGCTGAGCAGGGCCTCCAGGCTGCCCCACCGGCGGTAGACGCTGGAGTCGGCCACGCCCGCGCGGGCGGCGACCTCGCCGACGGTGAAGTTCCCGTAGCCCCGCTCGTTGATCAGGTCGGTGACTGCCTGGTGGACCTGCGCGCCGACGCGGGCGCTGCGCCCGCCGGGCCGCCGGGCTCGCTGTGGCTCGTTCATGCCCCCACTCTAACGCCTTAACGCAGTTGCAGCTTGCGTTTACGAGCGCACCCTCGTACGGTGCACTAACGCAGTCGACGGCTGCGTTAGTGCGTGTGACCCTCGGGAGGAACCTTCATGGCCGTATCGCCCGCAGCGCCCGCAGCACCCGCAGGCAGTCGGCCCGGCCGGGCCGTACTCCTGACGGTGACGTGCCTCGGCCAGTTCATGGTCCTGCTCGACAACACGATCGTCGGAGCGGCGCTCCCCGAGATGCAGCACCGCCTGGGCACCCAGCTCACGGGCCTGCAATGGATCGTCGACGCCTACGTCCTGCTCGTCGCCATGCTGCTGCTGTCCGGCGGCGTCTTCGCCGACCGGTTCGGCCGCAAGCGGGTCTACCTGACCGGCGTCGCCGTCTTCACCGTCGCCTCGCTCGTGTGCAGCCTCGCGCCCTCGCTCGGCTGGCTCGTCACCGGCCGGGTCCTGCAGGGCATCGGCGCGGCGGCGCTCAGCCCCGCCTCGCTCGCCCTGCTCGCCGCCGCCCACCCCGTACCGAAGGAACGCCTCAAGGCGATCGGGCTGTGGGCCGGACTCAGCGGCATCGGCCTGGCCGCGGGCCCCGTGGCCGGCGGCGTCCTGACGGAGGCGTTCGGCTGGCCCGCCATCTTCCTGGTCAACCTGCCCATCGGCCTGCTCCTGCTGCTGCTCGGCCTGCGCACCCTCGAAGAGACCCGCAACCCGCACGCGCCCGCGATCGACGTCCCCGGCACGGTGCTCTCCGTCCTGGCGGTAGGGGTGCTGACCTACGGCCTGATCGAGGGCGGCGCCCGCGGCTGGACCTCACCGCTGATCCTGGGCACCTTCGCCACCGCGGCGCTCCTGCTCGCCGCCTTCCTCGCGGTCGAGGCACGTCACCCGGCCCCGATGCTGCCGCCGCGGCTGTTCCGGGAGCGCCTGTTCACCGTCTCCAACACCGCCATGATCGTGGTCGGGTTCGCGCTCATGGGCTCCTCGTTCTTCTTCTCCCAGTTCTTCGTGTCCGTCCAGGGCGACTCGATCCTGCGGGCGGGCCTGCAAACCCTGCCGATGTCCCTCGCCATGGTGGCCGTCAGCCCGTACGCGGGCCGGCTCGCCGCCCGGTACGGCTTCCGCGCCGTCGCCACCACCGGCCTGGCCCTGGCCGGCCTCGGCCTCCTCGCACTCGGCACCGTCCACGCCGACACCGGCTACGGCACCGTGTGGTGGCGCCTGGCCGTCGTCGGCACCGGCTTCGCCCTCACCCTCTCCCCGCTGACAGGTGCCGCGATCCAAGCGGTGAGCCCGCAGGAAGGCGGCCTCGCCTCCGGCATCAGCAGCACCACCCGCCAGCTCGGCGCGGTCCTCGGCGTGGCCCTGCTCGGAGCCGTCGTCCGGGCCGAGCAGTCCGGCGGAGCGTCCTTCGGGACGGGCCTCGACAGCGCCTTCCTCACCGCAGGTGCTGTCACCCTGGCCACCGCCGTGTGCACGGGCTTGTGGCTGACGAGGTCCCGCCCGGCACCGGTCCGGAAGCCCACCGCCCCCACCACGGCCGCGACGACCCCGAACGGTGCCCCGGCGAACGGCGGTCGATAACGGCTGCCGGGCCGCGACCGCTCCCGCGACTACCAGCGCATGCCCAACGCATCAAGGTCCCCGCGCCGCCCCGTGCCGAGCTTCCCGGCCCGTCTGCGTACGTTGGCGGTCCACATGCCGAGCGCCACGGGGACCGTGTCGTCGGCGGCGATGCCGCGCCCGGTGGCGGCGGGCCCGGCGAGGCCGACCGGCACCGCCTCGACGTGTTTGCGGGGCACGTTCAGGTGCCCTTCCCGCGCGTGGAACTGCCGGGCGGCGGCGAGGTTGAGGGCCCACTTGTCGTCCTGCGTACGCCGCACCGGCCGCTCGTCCTCCCCGGCGGGCTCGACCCCGAGGACGTTCTCGACGAGCCACCGCTGCGCGGGCAGCAGGTGCTCGAAGCCGTGGCGCTGTGCCTGCGTCCACCGCCCGAGGTCCTCCCCCTGCACGACGACGTCACCCGCCCCCGTCGGCAGACCCCCGCCCGCCCGGACACGCGCCCGCACGAGCCGGAAGCAGCGCTGCCAGGCGGTGTCCCAGACGGGGCACCAGCCGGGGTCGACCGCGTCGAGCTGCTCGCGCCGGGACTCCGGAAGCGCGCCCGCGGCGGACCCGATGGGCTGTCCGGCCGCGCGCCGCTCCGCGATCTCGTCGGCGCGTCTGGCCGCCGCGCGCTGGTTCTTCGCCCACGCCCCGACCGGGTAGCCGTTCCACACGGCGGTCACGGGCGGCAGGAAGTGGCCGTGCTCGGCGGCCCATTCACGGGCCGCGGCAAGCCCCTCCTCCCAGGCCACGTCCCAGTGCGACCACACCATGCCCAGCCCGTCGAGCTCGGCGGCCCGTTCGGCGTCGAGCCGCCCGGCCTTGTGGTTCTTGCGCTGGGTGGCGAGCCACACCCCGAGCGGGAACCCGGCCGGCGACCACGTGGCAGGGGTGACGAAGTCGTACGCCACCCTCAGCCCGCCGCCCCCGGCCTCCTGCACGTACCGGGCCGCGGCCTCGACACCGCGCCGCCAGTACTCCCCTTCCGGTTCGAGGACCCGCAGCCGGACGAACCGCGCCAGCTGCGCCGCGTCCCGGGGCGAGGAGAACTTGAGCAGCTCACGGGCGCGGCTGCTGACCGCCTTCGCCGACGGAGCGCCCTCGCTTGCCGCCGGGTCCTCGTCGCCCTCGTCGACCGAACTGCCGCTGCGCGCGCGGGGATCGGCGAGCGCCTCGATCACCTCGGAGTCGTGCGCACGCAACGCCTCCAGGATCTTCGCCAGGCCGCCGTAGGCCGGGGACGTCAGCATGTCCTCGGGCTCCTCGCCCTCCTCCAGGAAGACGGGCACGATCAGGGAGGCGACCTTCCCCTGCCCGGGGCGCGTCCGCAGAGCCCGCCCGACCGCCTGCACGATGTCGACCATCGACCCGCGCACGTCGCAGAACGCGACCGAGTCCGCGATCGTGTCGACCCCCTCCCCGAGCACCTTCACCGAGGCCAGCACGCGCAGCGCCGCGGGCACCAGGGCGGGGCCGTCACGCCCGTCCCGTTCGACGACGTCGGAGCCGTCATGCCCGTCCCGTTCGACGACGTCGGAGGCGAACTCCGCGAGCACGGCGCGCCGGTGTGCGGGCGGATGCTCGCCGTACAGCCAGGACGCCCACACCCGCTCCGGGTCCGGATACAGCCGCCGGTCCTCCTCCCACAGCCGCCGCGCGACATCCGGGACGCCCGCGGCCATGGCCTCCGCCTCGGCCACCCGCGAGTGGAAGGTCAGGACCTTGCGCAGGTTCTCGCGCGCCGCCGCCGTCACCACACCCGCCTGCAACGCGGCGAGGCGCGCCCCGCGCACCCGCTCCGTCCCCGTACCGAGCCGCGCCCGATGCCCGTACTCCGGATCGCGGATGTCGACGCACACGACCTGGTACGGCGCGACGAGGCCCCGCCCGATCGCCTCCGACAGCGTCAGCCGGTAGGCGACGGGCCCGAAGACCGGGGAGTCCTCGCTCATGCTCGCGACGAGCCGCGCCGACGACCCGCCCGGACCGTTCCCGGCGGCCTGCCACACCCGCGGCGTCGCCGTCATGTACACCCGGCGCGCGGCCGGGATCCGCTGCTGGTCGTGGACCGCGGCCCAGGGCTTGAGCCCGTCGCCGCTGGTGCGGTGCGCCTCGTCCACGACCATGAGGTCGAAGGCGCCGAGCCCAGCGGCGTGAGCCTGTTGCAGCACGCTCACCGACGCGTACGTGGCGAACACGGTCACGCGCCCCAACTCGCTGACCCAGGCGGAGAGTTCGTCCGGATCGGTGGTGCAGGGCACACCCTCGGAGTCCTTGGCCGCCAGCGAGCACACGCCGACCATCGCCCCGGCCCGGCCGCCGTCCCGCCGCCAGGCGTTCGCGGTCTGCACGAGCAGGTCGAGGGTGGGGACGAGGACCAGCACGCGCCGCGCGTCCAGCCTCCGCGCGGTCGCTGCGGCGATGAGCGTCTTGCCGGACCCGGTGGCGGCGATGCACTGACACCGCAGGCCCCCGGCAGGCAGCCGCCCGTCCGAGGGCGCCTCCAGGGCCCGTACGAGCGCGTCGACGGCCTCGACCTGATGGGGCCGCAGCGCCTGTCCTGCGGCGCGCTCGGCGACCGTCGTCATGCGAGTTCACCGAGGAGCGCCGGGTTCACGACGCGCACGATCGCCCCGACGTCCCGCGGATCGGCCGCCGGCCACAGCACACGGCGCGCGGCACGGTACTTGCCCGCGAGCCGCTCGCGCTCGGCGACGGACAGCCGCGCGGCGCGGTCGGGACGGGAGTTGTGCGCGTTGTCCGCGATCTTCACGAGGACGGCCCGAGGGTCGGCGGTGATCCGACGCATCTTCTCCTCGTACTCCGGGCCCGCCTCATTGGTCACCGCCTGGACGATCTCCACGACCCGGGCGGGCACACCGGCATCCACCAGCCCGCCGGCGGTCCAGTCGGTGTCCTCCAGGACGTCGTGCAGCAGCCCGGCCATGACGAGCTCGTCACCGAACGGCGCGAGCCCGGCGGCGACCGCGCGCACATGCTCGACATAGGCGACACCGACTTTGTCGACCTGCCCGGCATGAGCCCGGCCGGCCAGCAGGTCGACGTCATGGACGGACATCATGCTCCGCTCTCCCTCTCCTCAGCCGCACATCGCACGGGATCTCCCGCAATCCTCCCGCAACGGCCCGGCACCCCCACCAGCGGCACACGGCTGAACAGCCGCCCAGTACCTTCCACCCGCGTGAACTGCGGGACCGCCTTCAGGCCCCCGCGGGACCGGTGGCGGTCTCCCGTACGAAGTCCAGGACCGCGGCGCCGAACGTCTCGGGCTCCTCGATGTGGCCCATGTGCCCGCTGTGCTCAAGCACCACGAGACGGGAATCGGGGATCAGTTCGTCGAGCTCCCGCGACCAGCGCGGTCCGCAGATCACGTCGTGCCGGCCCACGATCACCAGGGCCGGCACCGCCAGTCCCTTGAGGGCGGCACGGTCGTCGACGAGGTCGGGGGAGAGGTTCTCGTCGAGTCCGGAGACGTACGTGGCCCGCACCGCGTCACGGAACGGCGCGAACCGCTCCTCGTCGCCCCAGTAGTCCGCGAAGTACGACGGCAGCACGCCCCGGGCGACGGCCACGGTCGAGGCGTCGTCGGTCATGCCGCCCATCGCCGCGAACGCCTCCAGCACAGCGGGCAGTCCGGGATGACCGGCGTGGACGGTGGCGAACTCCCGCACCCTGGCGCTCGCTTCCTCGCCGTGCTCCGGTCCGGTCACCGGCGCGCCCCCGTACAGGATGACGCCCGACAGCCGGCCTGCGCGGTGCAGGGCGTGGTAGGCCGCGACGAAGGCGCCGTGGGAGTGGCCCAGCAGGTGCACGGCGGGCACGCCGAGCCTGCTGATCAGCACGTCCAGGAAGCGGCTGTAGCGGTCCCGGGTGTAACCGTGCGGGTGGGAGGGCAGCCGCCCCGAGCCCCCTGTGCCGATGGGCTCCACGTAGACCATGGTCAGGTGGCGCTCCAGCAGCGGCATCCGCAGGTACTCCCAGAAGATGCCGGGGCCGCCGGAGTGCGCCACACAGACGGGGCCCTCGCCGTGGACGTGGTAGCGCTGGGCGACACCACCGAGCTCGAAGGTGTGGGTACCGGGGGAGAGCGGGCCGGTCTCGGGGCGAGCGAAGGCACTCATGGTGATCTCCGGAGTGTGGGGTGGGTGGGGGTGTGAACCATTCGCCGAGGCTGACGTCGGAGCTGTACGGCGCTGCCGACTCTGGCACACGAGTTCATCACCGGTCAAGGCGGTTACTGACTCCGGTGTGCGTGGCCGCGCCGCATCGGACTTAGAAGTCTACGGACGTATACTTTTGAGATCCGCACAGTTCTCCAGCCGTCACGGCCGGAGAGGCCCGAGCGAAGGACGTGGACATGAACCTGAATCTGACCGGCAAGCGCGCGCTCGTCACGGGATCGAGCGGCGGACTCGGTGAGGCCACGGCGAAGCTGCTCGCGGCCGAAGGCGCCACGGTGCTGATCCACGGCCGGGATAAGGGGCGCGCGGAGAAGGTCGCCGGGGAGGTCCGCGAGGCCGGCGGGGACGCCGCCGTCGTCCTGGGCGACCTGGCCGACGACGACGCGGCCGCCGGGGTCGCCCGGGCGGCCCTGGCCGACGGGCCCGTCGACATCCTCGTCAACAACGCCGGCTTCTACCGGCACCTGTCATGGACGGAAGCGACCCCCGACGAGTGGCGTGACACCTACAACGTCAACGTGGTGTCGGGCGTGCGGATGATCCAGCACCTCGTCCCCGCGATGCGGGAGCGCGGCTGGGGCCGGGTCATCACGATCGGCGGCGGTCTCGCCTCCCAGCCGATGAACACCCATCCGCAGTACAACGCCACCCTGGCCGCCCGGCACAACCTCGCCGTGTCGCTGGCCCGCGACCTGAAGGGCACCGGCGTGACCTCGAACGTGGTCTCGCCCGGGGCGATCCTCGTCGAGGCGACCAGAGAACTCGTCACGCACATCGGTCCCGCCCGCGGCTGGGGCGACACCTGGGAGGAGATCCGGCCAGGCGCCGTCGAGGCGCTCATCCCCAACGACCAGGAGCGCTTCGGCGAGCCCGACGAGATCGCCGGGGCGGTGGCGTATCTGTGCAGTGAGTACGCGCAGTACATCAGCGGCGCCACCATCCGCGTCGACGGCGGGCTGATCCGCTCGGCCTTCTGAACGCCGACAGCCCGGCTGGGGCTAGCCCTAGGCGTCGGCGCCCTCCGGGCCCGCGTCAGGGGCGGCTTCGTCGCCGGCCTCCCCCGTGAGGGGCCGGAGCATGGCCGTGAGCAGTTCCGCGAGGTCGTCGTCGGCGGCCTCGGCGAGCGCGGTGGTGCCGACGGCCGTGCGCAGCAGCCACACCCCGGCGACCAGAGCGAGGCCGAGCTGGGCCCGCACCTCGGCCTCGGGCCCCGGCAGCAGTCCTGCAAGGCGGGCGCCCACATGTGTCTCGATGCCCTGGCGCAGGGCGTCCGTCGCCTCGGGGTCCGGCGCCGAGCGCAGCATCAGCAGGAACGGGTCGAGACGCCCGGCCCCGGGCCCGGTGCGCTCGGCGAGGGTGTGCGCCAACGCCTGCGACAAGTCGTGGCGTTCGTCGCCCACCACGGTCGGCGGCCCGAAGGCCCGGTCCACCGCCTGGGCGAACAGCCGGTCCTTGGAGCCGAAGTAGCGGTTGATCATCATGGCCGTCACCCCCGCCCGTTCGGCGATCTGCCGCACCCCGGCCCGCGCATAGCCGTGCTCCGTGAACTCGACCACCGCCGCGGCGAGGATCGCCTCGCGCGTCGCGGCGCCGTCACGTTTGCGGGGAGGTCGCGCAGCATCCATGCACAGCAGCATAGGTCCATCGACCGGTGTGACCCAGGACCTCGGCGAGACACGTATTCTGACCTCACACCTACGCCGCTCCGCCCCACACCTATGTGTCTGTGCACGTCGGGTGCCGCGGCCGGTGACCACCCAGGTATGGAGGGAAGACAGACATGACGAGGTACGACTCGCCGCACCGGCCATGGCCCGACCGCCCCGTGGACGCCCCGGCACCGTCCCGGAGGCGCCCCCGGGGCGGCGACAGGGCCGTCGACAGGGCCGTCGACAGGGCGGGAAGGCCCGTTCTCACCCTGGTGCCGGGGTCCGCGGCCGACCGGACCCCCGTCGCACTGTCCACCCTGACGCGGGCACCGATGCCGGCCGATGTCCGCGGTGCGCTCGTGACACCCGGGCGCGGCGGCCGGCTCATGGCGGTCTGGGCGCCGCTGAGCGGGCCGTTCTCCCTGCCGCAGGGCCGGATCCTGCTCTCCTGGACGCCCGCGATCGGGGGATGCGCCGATGTCACGGCCCAGTTGGGCCGCGCGGAGGGCCGGACGCTGCTGGCGGTCTGGCCCGGGCTGCGCGGCGAGTGGTCCGCTGTCGTGCAGCCCACTGTCGTGCAGGTGACCGAACTGTACGACGCACTCCGTCCCCTGGACGGCCGCGCACATACACAGCAACTGTAGTAACTGTCTTGACAGGTGACGCATGGGTCGACATGATTTCAACACCACCCCGACCGGTGACTCTGGTGACACGAACGGAGCGCGGCGGGGGGTTGGTTGAGGTCGATGAGCATTCGACTCGGATCCGGACAGGGAGCACAGTCATGGCAGTCAGCTACACCGCCGTTGTCGATGTCGACGGAGAAGGCCGCAACGGAGGACACGTCCGTTCTTCCGACGGCCTCCTGGAGACCCACCTCGCCCTTCCGAAGGAGCTCGGCGGCGCCGGCACCGCGACCAACCCCGAGCAGCTGCTCGCCGCCGGCTGGGCCGCCTGCTTCCTCGGCGCCCTGCGCCGGGCCGCCGCCTCCCGCAAGATCCGGCTGACCAGCACCGCCATCACCGCCGAGATCACCCTGACGCACGGCGACGACGGAGAGTTCTCCCTCTCCGCGGTCCTCAACCCGGTCCTCGGCGGCGTCGACCGGGCCACGGCCCGGGAACTCGCCCAGGCCGCCCACCAGATCTGCCCGTACTCCAAGGCCCTGCGCGGCAACATCCCCGTCACCATCAACGCCGACGCCGCCACCGGCATCGCCGCCTGAGCGGGAGACCGACCCGAGGAGCGGGAGCACGACATGGCTACGCACAGGGACGGCACCGGGCCCGAAGAACACGCCTGGCCGACGGACGCACAGATGTGGAACTGGGCGCGGAGCGCGGTGCTGTTCGGCTACGGGCCGACCGCCTCGGACTTCCTGCCCCGTACGCCAGGTCGACTCACCGAAAGCGAGGAGCGCTGACCATGGCGGAGACACCGCGACAGCAGGCCGACGGAGCAGCCGAAGGCCCACCTGTGGGGCGGCGCGCGATGCTGGCCACGCTCGCCGCCGGGGCCGCGGGGCTCGCCGCCGCGCCCTGGCTCCAGCGGGGCTGGGAGGGGTTCCTCGGCGCGGCCTCGCAGCTCGACCCGACCGGCGCGACCGGACTGCTGCCCAATCCCGGCGGCTTCCGGTACTACAGCGTCGTCGGCTCCGTACCGCACAAGGACGAGACGGACTACCGGCTCCGGGTCACCGGCCTGGTGGACCGGCCCAGGGACTACACCCTCGGCCAGTTGCGCGCGCTGCCGCAGACCCGGGTCGTGCACGACGTCGTCTGCACGGACGGATGGCGGGTGGAGAAGACACCTTTCGACGGGGTGAGACTCGCCGACATCCTCGACGACGCCGGGGTGCGCTCGGCGGGCGCGGCGATCCGCTTCACCTGTTTCGACGGGGCCTACAGCGAGAGCCTCACCCTGGAACAGGCCCGCCGCTCCGACGTCATGGTCGCGCTGAAGATGCAGGACAAACCCATCAGCCACGCGCACGGCGGCCCCGTCCGCCTCTACGTGGCACCCATGTACTTCTACAAGTCGGCCAAGTGGCTGTCCGGCATCTCGGTCACCGACAAGGTCGTCCCCGGCTACTGGGAGGAGCGCGGCTATGCGGTCGACGGCTGGCTCGACGACGCCGACCGGCGCAGCGACGCGCCCTGAACCGTCCGGCAGGGTCCGCCGGTTCAGCCCCGCCGAGCGCTGGATCCACCGGACCACCGGCTGGCTGATGCTGGTGTGCCTGGCCACCGCCGCCTGCCTCTACCTCGGGCCGCTGGCCCAACTCGTCGGCCGCCGGCACCTGATGGTCACCCTGCACCAATGGTCCGGCATCGCGCTGCCGCTGCCGTTCCTGCTCGGGCTCCTCTCGCCCGCCTTCCGCGCCGACCTGCGCCGCATCAACCGCTTCGCGCCGTACGACCGCCAGTGGCTGCGCGCCGTCCGGCAACGCCGCACCTCGCCGGGGGCGCGCCCGGCCGGGAAGTTCAACGCGGGGCAGAAGCTCTACGCGGGCTGGATCGCCGGCGCCGTGCTGGTCATGCTGTTCACCGGTCTGCTGATGTGGTGCACGGGGCTGCTGCCCTTCCTCTCCCGCACCAGTGCGATCTTCGTCCACGATGTGCTGGCCTGGGCGATCACCCTCGTCGTCCTGGGACATGTGCGCATGGCGCGCCAGGACCCGGAGGCACGGCTCGGTATGCGTACCGGACATGTCAGCAAGGCCTGGGTGCGGCGGCACCATGCGAAGTGGCCGCGCGAGGAACATGCGGAGGCGTCGCCGAGCGCCGATGTCCGTCGAATGACCTAAGCGTCAACTCCGCCGACCGAGCCGTCAATTGACTGTTGTTGCGCCATGGGCTCATGGACACAGTTGTCACAGGGCGGCGACGCACGCGCCCCGAACTCCCGACACGTCATGTGACGTGCACACGTGTGCCGCTGCAGAAGGCACACACCTACTCCTTGGATGGAACATATGAAGAAGGCTCTGACGGCACTCGCGGCAGGTGTGCCGCTGGTCGCGGCGGCGGTATGGCTGCCGACCGCCTCGGCGGACGAGACGCGCGGCACCGCCACCGCCGCCGCCACCACCGCCGCCTGCGCGGCGCCGACCGTGAAGGCTCCGGCCGGTACGAAGGTGGAGTCCGTGACCGCGGTCCGCCAGGCCGGCGGCACCATCCAGGGCACCGGGCTGCTCGGCGGCGAGGTCTCGGGCGTTCCCGCCTTCTGCCAGGTGACGGTCACCCTCACCCACCCGGGAGAGGGCGATCACGCCAAGGTGCAGACCTGGCTGCCCGAGCAGCAGTGGAACGGCCGGTTCCAGGCGATCGGCGGCAGCGCCTTCAGCGCCGCCGACAACGGTGTCGGCCTGGGTACCGCGGTGAAGAACGGTTACGCGGCGATGACCACGGACGCCGGGGTCGGCGACGTCCTCGACACGAGCTGGGTGCTCGACGCCGGGGGCCGGGTCAACCGCACGGCGCTGAAGAACTTCGCCTCCCGTTCCCAGCACGAGGCCGCGGCCGTCGGCAAGGCGGTCGTGAACGGCGTCTACGGCAGGCGTGCCGCCTACTCCTACTTCACCGGCTGCTCCACCGGCGGCCGCCAGGGCTACATGGAGGCCCAGGCGTACCCGGACGACTACGACGGCATCCTCGCGAACGCGCCCGCCATCAACTGGGACGAGTACGAGGTCGCCACCCTGTGGCCGCAGGTGGTCCTGAACAACGAGAAGAGGTACCCGACCGACTGCGAGCTGAAGGCGTTCACCGACGCCGCCGTCAAGGCCTGCGACAAGCTCGACGGCGTCAAGGACGGCCTGGTCAACGACGCCTCCCGGTGCGACTTCGACCCGCGCCGCCTGATCGGCACCAAGGTCGAGTGCGCGGGCGAGGAGCTGACCGTCACCGCGGCGGACGCGGCCGTGGTCCGCAAGATCTGGGACGGCCCCCGCACCCCCTCGGGCAAGAAGCTCTGGGCGGGCGTGCCGGTCGGGGCCGACCTGGCGGGCCTGGCGCACTCCGAGCCCGACAAGAGCGACGGCGTCGTGAAGGGTGTGCCCTTCCCGGTCCCCGCCGCCTGGGTCCGGCTCTTCCTGGAGAAGGATCCGTCCTTCGACCTCACGAAGATCACCTACAGCGACTTCACGAAGCTGTTCAGGCAGTCCCAGGCCGAGTACGACGAGGTCATCGGCACCGACGACCCGGATCTGTCGGACTTCCGCACATCCGGCGGCAAGCTGATCACCTGGCAGGGCGACACCGACCAGTTCATCCCCGCCCAGGGCACCGTGCGCTACCACCGGCAGGTCGAGCGTGAACTGGGCGGCGCCGGGCGCGTCGACGACTTCTACCGTGTCTTCCTCGCCCCGAACACCGACCACTGCGGCCTCAACGGCCAGGACGGTTCGGCCGACGGCCTCGCTGCGCTGACCGCCTGGGTCGAGCACGGCAAGGCACCCAGGACCCTGCCCGCCACGCTGGTCGACACCGACGGCGAGACGGTCGCACACGACCTGTGCGCCTACCCCGCGGTGTCCCACTACAAGGGCCACGGCGACCCCGCCCTCGCCACCAGCTTCCGCTGCGTCTCCCCCCGTCACTGACCCGTCCGGCGACGACCTCCCTACGCGTACGACAACGCCCCGGCCCGCGCTTCCCGAAGGCGCGGGCCGGGGCGTTCTCGTACGCCGTGCGCGATCGTCAGCAGCCGTTGTGCTTGACCGAGCTGATCCGGTCGTTCCAGTAGGGGTTGGGGTTTCTCATGTCGACGATCGACGTGTGCGGGGCGATCTCGAAGTGGTCACCGCCGAAGTTGTTGTCGGCGTACAGGCAGAACGGGGTGCCGGTGAAGTTCTGTATGGACGACACCTTGTCCTGCAGGCTGAAGCCCGACAGGTTCTCGGTGTCCTGCCAGTAGCCCAGGCAGCCGTTGCCGCCGCTGTAGTTGACGTTGTCCCAGAGCACGAGCGCGCCGTCGCAGGACGCGGCGGGGGCCGCGGTCGCCGGTGTGACGGCGAGGGCCAGCGCGCCTGCCGCGCCGACGGCCAGTGCGGTGATGGTTCGCAGAAGCATGGTCATCCCATCCGATCGAGGTGTGCACACATGTGGCTGAGTGTGTGTCTTGTGTGTCTCGCCGAGCATAGATATGTTGGCGGAGCCGAAGATACACGTATCGCGCCAGCCCGGCTGGCTCCTGACACCTTTTCGGGAGAACCCGTGACGATCGATCGACGCTCTCTTCTCCGTACCAGCGGTGTCGCGGCGGCCGGCGCCCTCGGGGTCGCCGCCCTTTCCTCGACCGCCCACGCCGCCGACTCCGGTCCGACCGACGGTGTGACCAGGACTCTGCTGCAGGAACACCCGTCCCCGGCCGAGGGGTGGGAGACGGTGCAGACGCTGGTGCAGATCCCCCGGCACAAGGAGTCCGGCCGGCACAGCCACCCCGGAGTGGAGGTCGGCTACATCGTGCGCGGTGACGTCCTCATGAAGTTCGACGACAGGCCGCCGATCCGGCTGCGCACGGGCGACCCGTTCTTCATCCCGTCCGGGACCGTCCACAACGCCGTCAACGTCGGGAAGGTGACGACGATGATGCTCTCCACGTATGTCGTCGACGAGGACGAGCCGCTGGTGACGACGTATTGACCGACATCCAGCACACACCTGAAACAAACCCATTCCATCTGCGTGAAGGAGCTGCAATGAAGCTGACGAAGAAGGCCATGGCGAGTGCCGGTGTCGCGATGGCAGCGGGCGCGCTCGTCGCGGCCGTGACGACGGTCCCCGCGTCGGCCGCCCCCGCCGCGGGCACCCTCAAGCTGTGCGAGGACTCCTACAACTCGTCGAACCGCTGCGACTACGAATCCTGGGCCTTCCCGAACCTGACCAACGGCAGCGACGGGAATTTCCAGGACAGGGTCTCCTACATCAGCAACTACTCGGGGCAGACCTGGTGCCTCTTCACCGACAACAACTACGGCGGCATCCAGGGCGTGTTCCAGAACAACTACACCTGGAACACGCTGAGTTACCCCTACAACGACTCCATCTCCTCCGGCCGCCCCTGCTGACCCGGGGCTGTCCACGGCGGGCCGCCGCTCGTTCACGAGCGGCGGCCCGCCCCCTTCCTCCCATGGAGTCAGGAACTGTGAAACCGATCCTTGATCGCGCGGTACTGGCACTCCCCGCACTGGCGGCCGGCGCCCTGCTCGCGTCGGGTTGCGCGGCCCCGAAGGAGCCGGAAGCAGCCCCCGCGCCCCCGAACCCCTTCGCCCACACCCTGCGGGAGCTTCTCCCGCAGGGAGGCGGAGCGAGAAGTCAGGACGCCGGGAACCGGCAGGTCGACCCCTCGTCCTCGGCCTCCATGACCTTCACGAGGAACGGGTCCGAAGGGCTCGTGGAAGTAGCGGCGAGCCGCCTCCCCCTGCCCATCAGCCCGCAAGCGCTGAGCTGCCCGGACAGCGCCCTCCACCCGCGCAGTGTCTGCACGGCACAGAGCTATCGCGGGGCGCGACTGACCTCCGACGATTCACCGCTCGACGAGTCCCGTCCCACGGCCGCCCGACGGCTCACCACCGTTCTGACGTACCCGAACGGCCGTCAGCTCGCGATCTCGGTGTCGAACATCCCCGCCGTGCCACCCGCCCCGAAAGAGCGGAACTCCCCGCACGGGAGCGCTTCCCTGCCGCTCACGAGCCGGGAACTCGCCGAGATCGCCGGATCGCCCGCCTGGAAGCCGGTCCTGGCCACCCTGCCGCCGCCGCGACCCCGGCCCGCACCGGACATCGACCAGTCCATGCCGGCGGACCGCATCACACGTGTCATCGCCGCCGCCGTGCCCCGCGGTGTCCGGGTGGCCGACGGGAGCGGACAGCCCGGCTACGGCCATCTCACCGTCGACGACGGACACGGCAAGTGCCTCATAGCCGTCACAGTGCAACGCTGGAGACCGGCCGACCCGGCCATCGGCAAGGTCTTCCGCAAGGCCCGGAAACTCGCCGACGGCACGCTCCTCATGACCGGCACCGGTCCGGCCACGAACGGGGGCGAAGGCGCCGTCGAATGGCGGGCCGACTCCCTGCGCCCCGACGGCCTCCGCGTCCTGGCCACCGAAGTGAACGCCCGCGCCTACCAGCTCCCGGGAACGCGCCGCACACCCGTACTGAGCCCCGCCCGCCTCGCCGAGCTCGTACGCAGCGACGCATGGAGCGGAGCCTGAGGCGCGGCGTCGGACGAGGTCACCGTTCCAACGGGTTGCATTCCGGGTGCTCACCGTTCAGAATGGTTATGTGAATCATGCCTTTCCCTGCGGGACGCTCCCCCTGGACTTCGTCGGCACGCTGCGCGCGCGGCGCAACGACCTGCCGACGGAGAAGCTCGCCACCCCCGAGCTGCTCGACGACTGGTTCGTGGAGTCCGGGATGCTCGACCTGGCGCCCGGCGCGAGCGAGGTCGACCTCGCCCTCGCCGTGGACCTGCGCGAGTCGATCTACTCCCTGGTGACGGCGCGCATGGACGGCCGGGAGCTGCCCACCGACGCGGTCGCCGAGGTGAACCTGCAGGCGTCCGGCATGCCCGTGACGCTGCGGCTCGGCCGGGACGGCGCGACCCGTACCGGCTCGGTCGCGCAGGGGCTCGCGGCGCTCGCCCGCGAGACCGTCGAGATCATCGGCGGCGCGGACGGCGATCTGCTGCGCGAGTGCGCCCGCCCCGAGTGCACGCAGACCTACCTCGACCGCTCGCGCGGCCACCGGCGCGAATGGTGCGCCATGCGCACCTGCGGCAACCGGGTCAAGGCCGCCAGCTACCGCGCGCGCCAGCACAGCAGCACCCAGGGCTGACCCCGCCCTCCTCTTCCGGTCTTCCCGACGGGCCCGCAGGCCGCAGCGCCCGCAGGGCCCGTCAGCCGTTCCCCGCCCTCGCGGCCCCCGCGCCCCCGCGCCCCTGCGTGTCCCGCGCCGCCATCCGGCCTGTCAGGCCGGTCCGAGGCCCTTGAGGAGCGTGTCGACGACGAGGTCCGCCGCCTGCCCGTCGGTCAGCTCGGGCATGCGCCGCACCACGAGGTGCATCAGCTCGGCGAGCAGCGCCTGTGCCCATCCGTCCGGCAGCCCGGCGCGGAACGTCCCCTCGTCGACGGCGCGCTGCACGAACGCGTCGACCACCCGGACCGAGGCGTCCCGCCGCTCGCGGACCGCGTCGTCGGCGAGCATGCGGGTGAGATCGACCGGCCAGGTGCGGTTCACCGCGATGATGTTCTCCACGTAACGGTGCAGGGCCACCGCGACCGGGGCCTCCCGCAGGCGTGCGTCGGCGATGGCCCGCTCGATGGCTTCGAGCCGCGACACATAGATCGCGGCGAGCAACTCCTCGCGGGTGTCGAACCGCCGGTAGACGGTCCTGCGGTCGACGCCGGCCTCCGCGGCGATGCTCGCGATGCTCGCGCCCGGGTCGGCGGCGAGCATACGTGCGCCAGTGGTCAGGACAGCTTCGAGATTGCGTGCGGCGTCGGCCCTCATGGACGCCAGTCTAGGCGAATCTTGTGCAGGTACCCGCGTGATGTGGCACGCATGCGGGCGGATGGCCAGGCCAATCACCTCATACACGGGTCGTTTCTCGACGCGGGGGCCGACAGGCCGACAGATCGCATCGATCTCCGGGGGGAGTGGCTTGCGGGGCGATGCGTAACCTGTCAGAGTGGTTACTCGACCGACAGAGGTTGAGAAACATACGGCAGCGGTCGCGCGCCGTCGCGGCCCCTCGGAGGGAACGTCATGCGCAGTAGCAATCCGGTCTTCGCCCGATGGGGCCACGACGATGGCGACGGCCCCGCGGACCGCACGATCCAGCGACTCCAGCCCGTGCCAGTCGGCACGGCGGCCGAAGCGGACTCGGCCGGCCCCGTTCTCAGCAGCCCTTATGCCGCGACCGCCATGACCATCGACGACGTGGTCGTGCGCACCGCCGCCACGCTCGGCACCGTCGTGCTCACCGCCGCCCTCTCCTGGATCCTGCTCCCCGTCGACAGCGCCGGGATCGGACGGTCCTACGGCATCGCCGTCGTCGCCGCCCTCGTCGCGTTCGCCCTGTCCATGGCGCAGAGCTTCAAGCGCACACCCTCGCCGGCGCTGATCCTCGGCTACGCCGCCTTCGAAGGTGTCTTCCTCGGCACCGTTTCCAGCGCCACCTCGGCGTGGATCGCGCCCGGCGTCGTCGTCCAGGCGGTCCTTGGCACCATGGCGGTGTCCGCGGGTGTGCTGATCGCCTACAAGCGCCGCTGGATACGTGTCGACCGGCGCTTCCAGGGTTTCGTCCTCGCCGCGGCGACCGGATTCCTGCTGCTGCTCGTGGCGGACCTGCTGTTCTCCGCGTTCGGCGCGGGCAACGGCCTGGGGTTCCAGAGCGGCGCCCTCGGCATCGTGTTCGGCATCGTCGGCATCGCGCTCGGCGGCGCCTTCCTGGCCCTGGACTTCAAACAGGTCGAGGACGGCATCGCCTACGGCGCCCCGCGCAACGAGGCCTGGTTCGCGGCGTTCGGCCTCACCACCACCCTGGTCTGGATCTACCTCCAGGCGCTCCAGCTCCTCACGATCCTCCAGGGCGACAACTGACGAGGAGACACCTCATGACCCACCCCTTCCTCCCCGGTCGGCCGAGCAAGGACCAGCGGGCGCTGGAGGACCTGCTGTCCCGGGTGAACTGCAACGACCGGCGTGCGCCGGACAGGGAGGCCGCCGAGATCGAGGCGACCACCCAGCGCAACGAGTATCTGGCCGCGGCCACGTATCTCGGCCTCTTTCTGTGACCTCGCCGCCTGTAGGACACCGACGTGTCTTCTTCACCTCTCCCCTCCTTGACATGTGTGCAGGGAGGGGTGAGTCTTGTCACCAGTCAATACGGTGATGTCAATACGGCGGGTGTGCGACACATGTGTACCGCCGGTCGACGGGAGGAACGACGTGATCAGCAGACGCAGGGTGTCCCAGGCGATGGCGGCGGGAATGGCGTCCGGAGCGGCCGGAGTTCCAGGGGCGGGCCAGGCCGTCGCCGCTCAGGGGCTCGGCCCGCTGCGGCACGTGCGCACCGAGGTCCTGGACATCGCCTACCACGCCGTCGGCCCGGCCGACGGCGTGCCGGTCATCCTGCTGCACGGCTGGCCGTTCAGCCCGGTCGGCTCCTACGCGGAGGTGGCGCCGCCGCTCGCCGACCGCGGTTTCCGTTGCTACATCCCCTACCTGCGCGGACACGGCGAGACCCGGTTCCGCCACCGGGACACCTTCCGCTCCGGTCAGCAGGCCGCCATCGGCGCGGACCTGATCGAGTTCATGGACGCCCTCGGCATCCGGCGGGCCCTGTACGCCGGGTACGACTGGGGCGGGCGCGCCGCCAACGTGGCCGCGGCCCTGTGGCCCCACCGCTGCACGGGCCTGGTCTCCGTCAACGGCTACCTGATCCAGAACATCGCCCGCGCCCAGGAGCCCCTCGCGCCCTCCCTCGAACTGGGCTTCTGGTACTTCTTCTACTTCCTCACCGAGCGCGGGGCCAAAGGCCTGGAGCGCAACAGGGAGGACCTGGGCCGCGTCGTCTGGCAGCGCAACTCGCCCGAATGGCGGTTCACCGAGGCGGAGTTCGCGCAGACCGCGCAGTTGTGGACCAACCCCGACTACGTCGCGGTCACCCTGCACAGCTATGGCCACCGCCTCGCCGCCGCCCCGGGCGCACCCCGCTACGAGAAGCTCGAGCGGCGCCTGCTCGAACTGCCGACGATCTCCGCGCCCACCGTCACGCTCGACGGCAAGGCCGACGGCGTGACGCCCTGGACCGACGGCAGCTCCTACAAGCCGCACTACACCGGGCCCTTCGCCCACCACGTGGTCCCCGACGCGGGCCACAACCTGCCCCAGGAGCGTCCGGACGCCTTCGTCTCCGCGGTCCTCGAAGCCCACGCCCTGGGCTGAGCCCGGCCCGACCGGAGGTACCAGGACACCGGGGTGCCGGTACACCGGGGCGCCGGGGCGCCGACACAGGCCCTCAGTCCAGCGCCCGCAGCGCTCCGTCCACGGCGGACTCCAGAAAGGCGAGGTCCGCCCGCGCGTTGCCCATGACGTGCAGCCCCTGGATGAACGTGGTGAGGAAGCGGGCCAGCTCCACCGGCTCGTGCTCGCGCCGCAGTTCGCCCCGGGCCCGCGCCCGCTCCAGCGCGTCGACGAGCACCGACTCCACCGCCGCCATGGTCGCCCGCACCCGCTCGACCGTGGCCGGGTGGGTGGCACGCTCGGTCGCCGCGCTGACAAGGAGGCAGCCCCGCTCCGGGTCGGCGACATCGGCCGCGGCCAGGGTGAGCAGCAGGTCCCGCAGCGCGGCGCGCACATCGGTGGCGGCCGCCATCCGCTGCCCGAGCGTGTGCACCAGTTCCTCGCAGTAGTGGCCGAGGGCGCGGGCGTACAGGCCCTCCTTGGAGCCGAACGCCGCGTACAGACTGCCGCTGCCGATGTTCAGCCGGGCGGTGAGCTGGGGCATCGAGGTGGCGCCGTACCCCTGTCTCGCGAACAGGCGGGTGGCCCGTTCCACCGCCACGTCCGTGTTGAATGCGCGAGGGCGCGCCATGGGTGTGTTCCTTCCCGGGGTCGCATGTGTGTGGACTGTTCGCACGTGTGTGGACTGTGGCAGGCTCACGAGCAACAGGCATGAGTCGGTCGACTGCACGGGTCCGTCCGGGGGCAGTGACCGAGTACTTATGGGGGAGAGCCTGTCCGGCCGGGGCTCTGCGTCTAGCCTCGACAGCGTCGGTGGCACGAGCGGTCCGAGGACAAACATGCAGCTGCACATGAAGTATCTCCTTGAGCCGGCCAGTGCGCCCCGGCTCGCGGCCGACGTCGTCGCGGCCGCGTCCGACATCAGCGACGCGGAGCTGGACTACAGCCCCGGCAGCATCGGCCTGGTGGAGGAGATCGTCGACGGTTTCCGCAGCGACGGGGTGACCGGCGGTGAGGTGGCCGAGTCGCTCGTCTCCTTCGGCTGCTACGTCGGGGAGGTCCTGATCCGGCAGGGCGGGGGGAGTTGGTGTCACGTCCCCGCCGCGGACGGGGCCGTCCCGCTCGTCGTGGACGTGCCCGGGGCCGGCCGGTGCTCGCCCATCGACTGGGTGTTCCGCCGCCTCGAACACGGCCCCGCCGTCAGCATCAGCGCCCTGTACGCGCGGGCCGGACACGGCGAAAGGCCCGTACCGGGTCCCGATGACATCACCTGTGACAGCCTGAACGAGAAACCTGAATGTTAAAGTACCCCCCTCCGGACCCGGTCCGAACGGCCGACTGGCCGAGACCCACAAGGGGACGGTGACAATGTGCCGGGCCTCGCGGGGGAGTACGACATGGGTGCGCACACACGGACCGACGACCCCGCGCTGATCGGCCGCGCCCGCGAACGGGAGCTGGTGGCCGCACTCCTCACCGGCCCGCCCGGCGCCAGCCGCGTCCTGCACCTCGGCGGCGGCCCGGGGACGGGGAAGAGCGCCGTCCTGCGGTACGCCGCACACACTGCGGCCCGAGCAGGCATCCCCGTCCTGTCGATGTCCTGGGCCCCGGCCGAACGGGACCTGCCGCACGCCGCCCTGCACGGACTGCTCCGGCCCCTCCTGCCCCGCCTCGCCGAACTGCCGCCCCAGGAGCGGGCGCCACTGGAGTCCGCCTTCGGCGGGGACCACGCGGCGGTGACGCCCGAGGACCTCGCCCACGCCGCACTGCGCCTGCTGCGGACACCCCCGGAGCCAGGCCCCCTGGAGCCAGGCCCCCTCCTCGTCGTCGACGACCTCGACCGGCTCGACGCCGCGAGCCGCGCCGCCCTGCGCGCGCTGGCCCACCTGTGCGGCTCCACCCAGGTGCGCATGATCGTCGCCGAGCGGGCCACCGACGCCGACTGGCTGCCCGCGGACGCCCGCACCAGCCTCCTCGGGCCGCTCTCCGCCGACGAGGCCCGCGCACTCCTGCGGAGCCACGGGCGCACGGCGGCGCCCACGGAGGAGGAACTCGTCCTCGCCGTGGCCCGCGGCAACCCGCTCGCGCTCACCGAACTGGCGCCGAACGGCAGCGGCTTCGGCGAGGCGGCCGGCCTCGGCCTGCTCCCCGCCTCCCCCCGGCTGGCCGAGGCCTACGAGGAGGACCTGGAGGCGCTGTCGGCCCAGGGCGCCGGTGTGCTTCTCACCGCCGCGCTGAGCGTCTCCTCGGTCCTTGAGGAGATCCTCGACGCCGCCGCGCGCCTGCTGGGCAGCGAGCGGGATGCGCGGACCGGCCTGGACGAGGTCGTCGCGCGCGGCCTCGTCGTCGCGCGGGAGCGGCGCGCCCACTTCCCCCAGCCCCTGATCCGGGTGGCCGTCCTGCACCGGGAGCCGACCGCGCGCCGCATGGCCGCCCACCAGGCACTCGCAGACCGCGCCACGGACCCCGCGCACACGGCCTGGCACGCGGCCCAGCACGCGGCGGGCACCGACGAGGACCTCGCCCGGCGCCTGGAGCCGCTGGCCGCAGGACCGTTGCCGGGGACCGGGCTGCTGGTCGCCCTCGCGGCGCTCGAAGGGGCCGCGCGCCTCTCCCCGGACCCGTCGCGCCGGGCCGCGCGGCTGCTGCGCGCCGCCGAACTCGCCTGCCACCACGGCCTGGACGCCCAGGCCCGCCGCCACGCGCGCGGCATCGACCCCGCCGAACTCGGCGCGCTCGGCCGCGCCATGCTCCTGTGGCTGCACGACGTCCTGCCCGGCTCCTCGCCGACCGGCCCCGAGCGGATCGCCCAGCTCTGCTCGGCGGCCCGGTCGGTCGCCGCCACCCACCCCGTACTCGCGCAGAAGCTGCTGCACACCGCCGCGGGCCGGTGCTGGTGGCAGCAGACCCCCGAAGCCGACCGGGCGCTGGTCGTCCGCACCGTACGCGCACTACGGACCGCGCCGTGGAGCGCCCGCGACCTCGTCACCCTGGCCCTGACCGACCCGCTCTCGATCAGCCACGAACCGCTGCGGCCGGGCGCCTCGCTCGCCCCGGACGAGCGGCTCTTCCTCGGCCAGGCCGCCCATCTCACCGGCGACCTCGAACAGGCCGCGCGCCTCCTCGACGGCGCCGAGACGCTGGCGCGCGCGGGCCGCCGCACCGGACGGCTGCCGCAGATCCTGGAGGCCAGGGCGCTGGGCGAGATCTGGCTGGGCGGCGAATGGGAGACCGCGCGGGCGAGGGCGACGGAGGCGAGGGCGATCGCCGCCGAGCTCGGCCACGCGAACTACGCGGCCCGGGCGGTCGGCGCCCTCGGCGTCATCGAGGCGCTCCAGGGCCGGCACGACAAGGCCCTTGAGCGCGCCGCGGCGATCGAGGAGGCCTCCCGCCACCTCGGCCAGGGCCAGCACCTGAACCTCGCCACCCTCACCCGTGTGCTGACGGCCTCCGGCACGGGACGGTACGCCGAGGCGTACACACAGCTGCGCTCGTCGTTCACCGAACTGCTGACCCCGTACTCGTTCCAGCAGTTCTGGGGTCTCGCCTTCCTCGTCGAGGCCGCCCTGCCCGCGGGCGAGAGCGACGACGCCCGGGCCGTCGTCGCGGAGGTCGCGCGCCGCACCCGCCCGGGCCGGGCGCCCATGCTCCGGCGCGTCCTGGCCTACGCCGACGCGGCGCTCGCCCCCGACGACGAGGCCGAGGCCCGCTACCACGAGGCCATCGGCGACGACGCCGCCCGCTGGCCGCTGCTGCACGCGATGACCCACCTGAACTACGGGGTCCGGCTCAGGCGCCGCCGCCGCGTCGTCGAGTCCCGCGCCCCGCTCGCCACGGCCGAGGCGCTCTTCCTGGCGCTCGGCGCCACCTCCCGCGCCGGTCTCGCGGCCTCGGAGCTGCGGGCGGCCGGACGGCCGGACGCCGGGCACGCCGCGCCCGCCGGGGACACCGCGGCCCGCCTGCTCTCGCCCCAGCAGCTCACCATCGCGCGCCTCGCCGCCCGGGGCCTGACGAACCGCGCCATCGGCGAGCAACTCCACCTCTCCGCCCGCACGGTGGCCACGCACCTCTACCAGATCTTCCCCAAGCTCGACGTCACCTCCCGGGCCCAGCTCGCCGCGCGCAAGGACCTCCGGTGACGTACGGACGAGGCTCGCGCGCACCCGGCACACGGGCTCAGACAGGGGCCTGATCGTCGGCTTCGAGGACACCGGCCAGCTGCGCCCGCGCCGTCACACCCAGGCGCGGGAAGATCCGGTACAGATAGGCGCCGATCGTACGGGGGGAGAGCCCCAGCTCCGCGCCGATCTGCCGGTTGGACAGGCCGCGCGCGGCGAGCCGGGCGATCCGCAGCTCCTGCGAGCTGAGCACCTCGGCGGCGCCGGTGGCGCGGGGCGCGCCCGAGGTGACCGAGCCGGCCCGCTCGCCGGAGGCCCGCAGCTCCTCGGTGATCCGTGCGACGCGGGCGTCGGCGCCCGTCATGCCGAAGGCGGCCGCGGCCTGGCGCAGCGTGACGCGCGAGTCGGTGAACTCGTGCCACCGGCGCAGCCGCCGCCCGTGCGCGAGGCGCAACGACGCCTCCAGGAACGGACTCTGGGCCACGTTCATGGCCAGGGCCCGCTCGTACAGGGCCCCCGCGTCCCGGTCGTCCGCCAGGACGGCCTCGGCCACGGCGAGGGCCACCGCGACGAAGGGGGAGCGTTCAGGGCCCAACTCCCGCTCAAGGGAGCGCAGCCGGGCGCGGGCCGGCTCCGCCGCGTGCGCGGCCGCGGCCGCCTCCGCGAAGGGGACCAGGGCGAACAGGACCGCCGTGCAGCGCTCGGGGCGGGCGAGGAGCCGCGCGAGGGTGGCATGGCCGGAGGCGGCGTCGCCGCTCTCCACCTGCGCCCAGCCGGTGCCCACGGCGAGGATCTCCTCGATCGCGCTCACCGACCGCCGCGCGGCCTCGACGTCGTGCGCGTCGGCCGGTGCGGGGACGGTCCCGGTCCGCAGTCCGCGCGTGAGCCGTCCGAGCAGCTCCGCCGCCGTCGCCTCGCTCGTCAGCCCCCGTTCCCCGGCCTGCTCGCCGCAGCGCCGGAACGTGGCCTCGGCCTGCCCCCAGTCGCCCGTGACCAGATGGGCCAGGCCCTGCCGCAGCAGGACGAGGGGCAGCCGGTCGGGCAGGCCGTGGAAGCGGCAGCGGCGCTCCGCCTGCCGGTGCAGTTCGAGGGCGCGCAGCGGAGCGCCGCCGCGCAGGGCCGCCTCGCCGAGGCGTTCCAGATCGCGTACGGCAACGTTGTCGTGCCGGTCGGTTCCGGCGAGGCGCGCGAGGACGGTGGCGGACCGGCGGACCGGCGCCGCCGTGGCCATGGCGTGCAGCAGCCGCGGATCGTGCGACGTGCCCGGCGGCAGGGCGTCGAGATAGGTGAGGAGCGCGTCCGCGCGCGCCGGGTCGGCGGCGACGGCGGGCGCCGTCAGCTCGGCCAGTTCCAGGGCGCTCTCGATCTCGGCGGCGCCCGTCGGCAGGGGCCAGCCGCCGGGGTCCGTAATGAGGCGTGCTGCGGGATCGTCCCTCCGCGTCACCGTTCGCGCGTACAGGACGCCGAGCGGTCCCAGGGGGTGTGCCAGCGCCCTGCGGGCCAGGGACCGCGCCGTGCGCCCCCAGCCCGTGTCCCCGGCGAGCTGCGCCGCCCGCAGCAGGCAGCGCCCCCGGTCCCCGTCCGCGCCGTACAGGTCGGCGGCGCGCCGCAGCAGGCGCAGGGCAAGCGCCGGGTCGTCCTGCCGCAGGGCCGTGCGGTGGGCGTCCTCCACCCGGCGGGCGAGCTCCGCGTCGGCTCCCTCGGCCGCCTGCGAGAGGTGCCACAGCTGCCGGACGCAGCCCTCGGCCAGCTCGGCGGCGAGCGCCGCGTGTGCGGCGCGGCAGCGCCGGGGGCCGGTCCCGCGGACCACGGCGCCGGCCGTGGCGGGGTGGCCGAAGACCATGCGCATGCCGTCGAAGGCGACGAGGCCCTGGCGCTCCGCGGGCTCCATCGTGGCGAAGCCCGTCGCACGTTCCCCGAGCCGGGAGGCCGCCGCGAGCAGCAGCGGGAGGTCCGCCGCCGGATGCAGCGCCGCCACGAGCAGCAGGTCCCGGGTCGAGGCGGGCAGCCGGGCGGCCCCGGGGGCCAGGGTGGCCGCGAGCCGGTCGGACGACGCGGGCAGGTGGGGGACGCGCTCCCCGGTCCAGGTGGGCAGTTCGAGCAGCGCGAGGGGGTTGCCCGCCGCCGTCGCCATCAGGTCGTGCAGGGTGTGCGGGTCGTGGCCGGGGCGCCGCGTCGCGAGCAGCGCGGCGGACTCGGCCGGTGTCAGGGGGCGCAGCGGCAGCTCGCGGAGGCCGGTCAGGGACGTACGGCCGGGGTGCGGCCGTGCGGTCAGCAGCACGGCCAGGGGGTGTCCCGCGGTCCTGCGGGCGACGAAGGCGAGCACGTCCGCGCTGGCCGCGTCCAGCGCGTCCCAGTCGTCGACGGCGATGAGCAGCGGCCGCTCGGCGCCGGCCGACTCCAGCACACGGAGCACGGTGAAGGGCAGAGCGGCGCGGTCCTCGCGGGCATCCTCGGGGACCTCCTTGTGGACATCCTTGTGGGCAAGGACGCCGTCGACGAGCAACGCCCTCAGGGCGGACAGGTCGTCGCCGCCGCCCCGCGCGGTGCGCGCGTTCTCCAGGAGAGGCCGGAGGAGTTGCTGCAGACCGGAGAGGTCGTCCGGGGCGCCGTCCCGGCTGCCCGCGCAGCGCAGCACACGCATCCCCTCGGCGGAGGCCAGCCCGGCGCCCGCCGCCAGGAACTCCGACTTGCCCGCCCCGGCCTCCGCACACACGACGCGGGACCCGCCGTGCGCCGCCGCGTCCCGGACGAACGCCCGCAGCAGGCGCAGCTCGCCGCCGCGCCCGACGAGCCGCTCGCGCTCCACCGGGCGGCGCAGCACACCGCCGCCGACCCGGGACGCACGGCCGCCCCCGGGCACGGAGAAGGCGGAGACCTCGGTCCGGGTGTCCATCGGTGCCCCCTGGTGCGGGACGTCGAGCGGTCCCCTCCGATGCACGGGGCGCTCTCATGCCTGTGCCCATCCCACTGGACACCGGCCCGCCGCAACAGGCAGTTCCCATGCAGCTTGCCCCGGGGTGATCAAGCGGCTCACACCCCGGAGGAACCGTCGCCCGTAGCGGATCGCTTGATCCACAACTGCTACCTTTACGCGGTCGACGGCGGCGGCCCCCAGCGGACGGGCCCCGTACTTGCTTGCTGGGTGGGGATGGACAAGGGCACGTTCGGGCGGCTGCTGCGCGAGGAACGGCAGCGCTCGCTGCTGACGCTGGAGGGCCTCGCCGAGGCGTCGGGCGTGAGCGTCCGGGCCATCAGCGACATGGAGCGCGGGCAGAGCCTGCCGCGCCGGGCCACCCTGAACGAGCTGATGGACGCGCTCGAACTGGGCGAGGCCGAGCGGCGCCGCCTCGTGCGGACCGCCACGCGGCCCGCCCCCGACCGCACCGTCCCGCAGCAACTGCCGCCGGACCTCGCCGTGTTCCGCGGCCACGAGGCGGCCCGGGAAGCCGCCCGTGCGATCACCGACCGGGCCGGCGCGGAAGGCGCGCACACCGTCCTCGCCATCGGGGGCATGGCCGGGGTGGGCAAGACCGCCCTCGCCGTGCACGTCGCCCACCGCGTGGCGGACCGCTTCCCGGACGGCCGGCTGTATGTGAACCTGCGCGGCTTCGAACCCTCCGGACAGCCCCTGGACCCCGGGGAGGCGCTCGGCGGGTTCCTCCGGGCCCTCGGCGTGCCCAGCACCGACATCCCCGCCGGTCTCGAGGAGCGCGGCGCCCTGTTCCGCAGGCGGACCACGGGACGGCGGCTGATCACGGTCCTGGACAACGCGCGGGACTCCGCACAGGTGCGGCCGCTGCTGCCCGCCGCCGAAGGCTGCCTGACCCTCGTCACCTCCCGCGACCGCCTCCCCGGCCTGACCGCCGCGGACGGCGTCGCCCGGATCGGCCTCGACGTGTGGACACCCCGGGAGGCGTTGGCGGCCCTGGCGGCCCGGATCGGCGAGGAACGGTGCCGGGCCGAACCCCGGGCCGCCGCCGAACTGGTCGAGCTGTGCGGCTTCCTGCCCCTGGCCGTCGCCGTCGTCGGCGCCCAGCTCGGCGCCGAGCCGCGGCTGCCGCTGCGCCTGGCCGTACGCGAACTGCGGCAGACCCGGCCGCGCCTCGACGCCCTCGCCACCGGCGACCAGCGCGTCGACGTACGGGCCGTGTTCTCCTGGTCCTACCGCGCGCTCACCACCGCCACGGCCCGCTTCTTCCGCGCCGTGTGCGCGCATCCGGGACCCGCCCTGTCCGCCGAGGCCGCCGCCTCCATGGCCGGTGCCGGCATGGCCACCGCCCGCCGCCGCCTGCGGGAGCTGACCGCCGCCGGCCTGCTGTCCCGGGACGCCGAGGGCCGCTACGTCCTGCACGACCTGGTCCGCGCCTACGGCACCGAGCTGTCCGACCAGGAACACGACGACCGGCTCGCCCCCCGGGCACGCCTGCTCGACTACCTGCGCCACAACGCCCACCGCGCCAACGTCTTCGTCACGCACCTGGACCCCGGACCCGACATCCGGCCGGCCGAGGGGATCGTGGAGGTCGCGCTCGACGACCGCGAGGAGGCACTGGCCTGGTTCCGCCAGGAGGAGCCGGCCGTCGGCGCCGCGCTGCGGACCATGGAGACCGGGGACGAACCCGCGCTGCTGCGGCCCCTGGTGAACCTGACCCTGGAGTGGATCGGCTACAACATGGCCGCGGGCCGCTGGTCCGAGGAGCTGCCCCTCGCGCGCGCCGGCCTCGCCGCCGCCCTCGCGCTCGACGACCCGGTCGCCACCGCGCGGACCCGCTCGATCCTGACCCGCACCCTGCTGGAGACCGGCCAGGACGACGAGGCCGAGGCGGTGATCGGCGAGACGCTCGGGCAACTGGACCGGCTGCCGCCGCGGGACCGGGCCCGCGCCGAACGGGAGACCGGCTACTTCCGCATCCGCCAGGGCCGCTTCGCCGAGGCCCTGCACCATGCCCGCTCGACCCTGGCCATCAGCCGCGCGCTCGCCGACCGGGGCGGCATCGCCAGCGCCCTCAGCAACGTCGGTTGGGTCCTCGCCCAGCTCGGCGCCCACCAGGAGGCCATCGACGTGTGCGAGGAGGCGATCCCGCTGCTCCGCGCGGCCGGCGACCGCCGCTTCGAGGCGGGCGCCTGGCAGGGGATCGGCTGGGCCCGCAAGGGCCTCGGCGACCTGACGGCGGCGGTCACCGGCTTCGAGACCTCACGCGCCCTGTTCGCCGAACTCCACGACGACTACAGCCAGGCCGGGGTGCTCGACCATCTGGCGACGGTGCAACTGGAACTGGGCGACGTGGAACAGGCCCGCGCGAGCTGGGCGCGCGCCGCCGAGCTGCTGGGCGCCCTGCGGAGCGCGAGCGCGGCGAAGATCCACGCGAAGATGGCGACACTGCCTCCGCCTGCCGGCTGACCCGTGTCGGCGGGTGGTTGGGCCCCTGCCCGGCGGCTCTCCTGTGTCGGCGGGATGGTCGGGCCCTTGCCCGGCGGCTGGCCGAGGTCGGCGGGTCCCACCGGCTGGCCCATGTCGGCGGACGGTTCTTCCCCGCCCACCGGCCGGCCTGCGTCGGCGGACGGTTCTTCCCCGCCCACCGACCGGCCTGCGTCAGCGGGGCGCGGGCAGCTCGTTCGCTCTGGTCCGCAGCTCCTCCGCGCGCGGGTTGCCGATGTCGCTCAGCAGATCGGCGGCCCGCAGCCAGCTCGCCCGGGCCTCCTCCGCGTCCCCGCGTTCCCGCTGCGCCGACGCCATGTGGTCGAGGACGTCGGCCTGGTTGTAGGCGTCGAGGACCTCTTCGTAGAGCTGGAGCGATCTGCGGTAGTCGGCGATCGCGGCGTCGAGGTCGCCCAGCCGGTGCCGGGCGTAGCCGATGCTGTCCCAGGTCGCGGCCTCGCTGCGGCGGTTCCCCGTCTCGCGCAGGATCGGCAGCGCCTGTTCGCAGCAGTCGATCGCCTGCCGGTGCTCGCCGAGCAGGGTCAGATACCAGCCGACGGCGTTGAGTTCGCGCGCCGCGCTGCCGCGGTCCCCGAGCGTGCGGAAGAGCGCCAGGGCCCGCCGGGCGTGGTGCAGGGCCTCGGCGTGCCGCCCCTGCCGGCCGCGCACCCAGCCGACGCTCCGCTCGGTGCCGGCCCGCAGCGCGGGCGGCAGCCGGTCCAGCTGCGCGAGCATGACACTCACCTGCTCCTCCGCCTCCTCGGCCTGGCCCGTCTCGGCGAGGGCGCGCGCCAGGCCGGCGCTGTTGCGGGCGATGGCGACCGGATCGTCCAGGACGAGGGCGGCCTCCAGACCGATCCGCTTGGCGGAGATCTCGTCGGCCCAGCGGCCCAGGACGGAGTAGTAGCTCACCCAGTCGCGCGTGAGGTCCATCCGGTAGCGCAGCAGCCGCGGGTCCTCCACGGCGCGCAGGGCGGCCTCGACGGTCGACTCCTCCTGGCGGAACCACTCCAGCGCCTCCTCGCGGCTGTCTACGGCGACCCGCACCACGCCCTCGGCCGGGGGAGCGGCCGGTTCGAGTCCGGGGCTGCGGTCGAGGACCCCGGTGGCCGCGTTGGCGTTGTGCCGCAGATAGTCCAGGAGCCGGGTCTCGGCGCCGAACCGGTCGTCCTGCTCCTGCTCGACGAGCTCGGCGCCGTAGACGCGCAGCAGATCGTGCAGCACGTACCGGCCCTCGGCGTCGCGCGACAGCAGATTCGCGGCGGCCAGCTCCCGCAGGTGACGGCGGCCCTGCGCCATCGCCACACCGGCGAGCGAGGCGGCGGCCTCCGCCGACACCGACGGCCCCGGGTGCAGGGCGAGGTGGCGGAAGAAGCGGGCCGTCGCGGGGGCCAGGGCCCGGTAGGACCAGGAGAGGACGGCACGGACGTCACCACGACGGTCGCCGACGGACGGGGCCCGGCCGTCGGCGGACGGGGCTCGGCTGTCGGTGGACGCAGCGTCGGCAGGCAGGGCCCGATCGTCGGCAGGCAGGGTCCGGCTGTCGGCGGACACGGTGTCGGCAGGCAGAACCCGGTCGTCGGCGGGCAGGGTCCGGTCGTCGGCAGGCAGAACCCGGTCGTCGGCAGGCAGGGCCTGGTCGTCGGCAGGCAGGGTCCGGCCGTCAGCGGGCACGGCGTCTGGGATCGAGGCGTCGGCCGACAGGGCGTCGAGGCGTGAGCGCGAGCGCCGCAGTTCGCGCACGGCGGCGGCGAGCGGGGCGCGCGGGTCGGCATGCAGCTGGGCGCCGACGATGGCGATGGCGAGCGGCAGGTACGCGCACAGTGCCACCAGCTCCGCGGCAGCGGCGGGCTCGGCCCGGCACCGCTCGGCGCCGATCCGCGCGGCCAGCGCCGCCAGCGCCTCCTCCCGCGTCCACACGTCCAGGTCGACCATCGAGGCGCCCTCGGCGACGGCGAGACCGGAGAGCCGGCTGCGCGAGGTGACGAGGGTCAGACATCCGGCGGACGCCGGCAGCAGCGGCCTGACCTGCTCCTCGTTGCGCGCGTTGTCGAGGACGACGACCAGCCGCAGGGACGCCGCCCGCTCCTGGAACAGGGCGCTGCGCTCCGCGGTGCCGCGCGGTACGTCGCCGCTGGGCACCCCGAGCGCGTCGAGGAACCCGCCCAGGGCCTCGCCGGGATCGAGCGGCAGTCCGGAGTCGTCGAAGCCGCGCAGGTTCACATACAGCTGGCCGTCCGGGAAGCGGTCCGCCACCCGGTGGGCCCAGTGCACGGCGAACGTCGTCTTGCCCACCCCCGCCATGCCGCCGATCGCGGAGACGACGACATGCCGGCCGGCGCCGGACGTCTCCCGGGTCAGCTCCTCGACGACGGCCAGGGCCCGTTCGCGGCCACGGAATGCGGCGAGCCCGGGCGGCAGTTGCCGCGGAACCTGCCGCCTGCGCTGCGTGGAGGCCTCGACGAACCGCCGCCGCTCGTCCTCGGACAGCTCCAGGGCGTCCATCAGCTCGCTCAGCGTCGCCCGGCGGGGAAGGCTCTGGCCCCGCTCCATGTCGCTGATGGCGCGGACGCTCACACCGGACGCCTCGGCGAGGCTCTCCAGGGTGAGCAGCGCACGCTGCCGCGCCTCCCGCAGCAGCCGCCCGAACGCCGTTCTGTCCATCCACACCCTCCGCGCCACCGCTCGAACCGGCCGCGAGCCCACCAGCTGGGGAACGACCGCCGCACCACGTCCCACCAGCCGGTGTTCGACTAGAGGCCACTGGCACTTTACAGTCTGCCGAGAGACGACAGCAGCCCCTCGACACCCGGGACAGCGACGATGACAGACGACCGGCCGGCGCAGTTCCAGCGGGCGCGCAGCGCCGAGCAGCGCGAGATCCGCAAGCGGGACATCCTCGACACCGCGACGCGGTTGCTCGCGGAGATGCCCGTCAGGGACATCAGCCTGCGCGAGCTGAGCCGGCGCGTGGGCCTGTCGAAGACCAACGTCGTGCGCTACTTCGAGACCAGGGAAGCGGTCTTCTTCGAGCTGCTCAACCGCGAACTAGCCCGCTGGATCGAGGAGTTGACCGGCGAACTGGCAGCGGGCGAGGCGGCCGGGCCGCTGCCGCCCAAGGGCGTGACCGAGGCCGTCGCCCGGTCGTTGGCCGACCGCACCACCCTGTGCGAACTGATCGGCTCGCTCGGCTCCGAACTCGAACGGAACATCTCCGCCGAGTCGGCACGCGACTTCAAACTCGCTCACACCCGACTCCTCGGCACACTCGCCGACCTGCTGCGCGCACACATCCCCGCGCTGGACCCGGCCGCCGCCCGCGAGGCGGTCTCCCTGACCATCGTCTGCACGGCAGGCCTCTGGCCCTTCGCCCACCCCTCCCCGGCCGTCGTCGAGGCCCAGCGGGACCCGGAGCTCGCCGCCACGAAGGTCGACTTCGCCGAGCGCCTCGCCCGCATCCTGCACCTGGCCGTCACGGGCATGCTCGTCGACCGTCAGGGATAACCGTCTTGACGGGTTACGTGTGAGCGAGGAGAGTGATGCCTGTCCGGGATACGTACGGACGCGCATACGGACGTGATCCGTGAAGTGGAGGACGGTCATGACCCAGAAAGCCACCACCGGAATCGCCGGTACCACCGACACCGCCGCGGCGGCGCGGCACGCGCGCTTCGGGAAGCTCCCCGAGCGCATCCGCGTCGAGGACACCACCCAGGGCGTGGACAGCAGGCTGGACGCCAAGGTCAACGGCGGATACCACCCCGAAGGGCAGTGGCAGCACTTCTCCTGCCTCGCCCTCGATCTGGGCCTGTGAGGGGGAAGGTTCCTTCCCGGGCAGAAACCTGGCTCTCCCCCCTCCGCCGGTTTGGCGCGATCGTGGAGATGTTCCCGGCAACGGGAGAAACCCACACACACATCTCAGGGAGACCTCATGTCCCAGACCAGCGCCCCCTCCGGAACCGTCGCCCTCGAAAGTGTCACCTTCGACAGCGCCGGTCTCCGGATCGCCGCACACCTGTACACCCCCGACGCCCAGGCGGCGGGCCCCCGCCCGGCCCTCGTGGTCGGTCACCCCGGCACCAGCGTCAAGGAACAGACGTCCGGCACCTACGCGCGGCGGATGGCGGAGCGCGGCTTCGTCACCCTCGCGTTCGACGCCGCGTACCAGGGCGAGTCCGGCGGTCTGCCGCGCGGCCTGGAGGATCCCGCTCAGCGAGTGGAGGACTTCAAGGCCGCCGTCTCCTTCCTCTCCACGCGGGACGAGGCCGACGCCGACCGCATCGGCCTGCTCGGCATCTGCGCCTCCGGCGGCTACTCGCTCTCCGCCGCCGGCGGCGACCACCGCGTCAGGGCCGTCGCCACCGTCAGCGGTGTGGACGTCGCCCGCCAGTTCCGGCTCGGCGCCGACGGCACCCAGGACCCGGCCGTCTTCCAGAGCCTGCTCGACGCCGCCGCGCGGGCACGCACCGCGGCGGCCCGCGGCGAGGACCCCGGGGTGATGACCATGTTCCCCGAGACCGCCGAGCAGGCCGGCGAACTCGGCGGCGAGCACGGGGTGGAGGGCTTCGAGTACTACTGCACGCCGCGCGGCGAGCACGAGCGTTCGGCGAAGTTCCTCGCCTGGGAGAGCCTCGACAAGCTCGCCTTCTTCGACGCCTTCCACGCGGTGCCGCTGATCGGCCCCCGCCCGCTGCTCCAGGTCATCGGTGGCCGCGCGGTCACCTCCTGGATGGCCGTCGACGTCCACCAGCGGGCCACCGGGCCGAAGGAGCTGTACTGGATCGACGGCGCCAGCCACGTCGACCTGTACGACCGCAAGGAGCACATCGACATCGCCGTCGACAAGCTCACCGACTTCTACGCCGCCCATTTCGCCCCGATGGCCCGCTGACGGCCCGTCACGCCCCCGGCCGGATCAGCTCCGCGCTCGCGCGGTCCCAGTCGGCCGCGGAGAACTCCGCACCGGCGGGGACGACCTCGTAGGTGTACTCCAGCCATCGCGCCAGCGGCCGTACGGGCAGCTCGAACAGGGCGGCCATGTCGCCGGAGGCCAGTTGCAGCCGGGCGACGGCCGCGTCCCGGTCCGCGTACGCCGGCCAGATCTGTACGTCACCGAGACCGCTCGCCGAGTACAGCCCCTGCCGGAGCAGGTCGCGGCCGATCCGCCACGCCGCGCGAGGGCCGCCCTCGACGAGGAACTCCACGCGGACGGTCAGGGGCGACCCGGGGTCGAAGGCGAACTCCGCCCTGACCGCCTGCCGGGCCGAGACGCCCAGCACCCGCTCGATGTCCAGGACCAGCTCGGGGCCGTGGTCGTACGGCGCCGCCGTCCCGGGAGCCCGGACATCGAAATGGTTGCCGCTCATGACGAGAGGCCCTTCTGTGGGGCGGAAAGCTGACGCGCCCCACTGTCGTCCCCGCGCGACCGCCGTACATAAGTAAGTTGACCGTCGTCCTGCGCCGGCTCCCGCGGTGCGCACGGTCGCGCGGACCGTCCGGCCGCCGACATTAAGTCATTCGACTGTCGCCCATGATCCGCGCCTGAACGATGCTGAATCCGTCGCCCGCGTGCCGGTGCGCGTGAAGGTCGTCATGCCCGGAGGAGCCAGCCGTGAACCGTACGCCCGTCGTCTTCATCCATGGTGAGTGGCTGCACGCGCTGTCCTGGGAGTCATGGGCCGAGCGCTTCACCGGGCGCGGATTCGTCAGCCTCGCCCCCGGCTGGCCGGGGGAGGCGCCGGACGCCGGTCGGATGCGCCGCTCTCCCGCGTCCTCCGGCGACCTCGGTCTGCGGGCCCTGACGGAGCATTACGCGGGGATCGTGCGCTCCTTCGACACGGCGCCCGTCCTCGTCGGGCACGCGGTCGGCGGCCTGGTGGCCCAGCACCTGATCGGCGTCGACCTCGGCCGGGCCGCGGTGGCCATCGCGCCCGCCCCGGTCAACGACATCCCGTGGCCCGGGGACCGGCCCGCGCTGTGGCCCGGGGACGGGGCGAGCACCGGTCCGCGGGTGCCGCTCGCCCCGGAGCGGTTCCGCGCGCTCTTCGCCAACACCCTCGACGCGGCGGAGGCCGAGCGGCTCTTCGACCGGTACGTGGTGCCCGCTCCCCGCCGACTCCTCACCGAGCTGGGCGGTACGGGCCCCGGGCGCGGCCCGTACGCCGTGGCGGACACCGGCAACACCGGCCGGGGCCCGCTGCTGCTCGTCTCCGGACAGGAGGACCTGTACGTCCCGGACTCCGTCACCAGGGCCGCGTACAAGGCCTACGGCGATTCCACGGCCGTGACGGACCTCAAGCAGTTCGCGGACCGCGCGCACTCCCTCGTCGTGGACAACGGCTGGCGTCACGTCGCCGACCACGTCCTCGGCTGGCTCGACGACCAGGGCGTGCGGGCACAGTGACCGGCGCGCTCACAGGGTGCGCTCGTCGGCGACCTTGGCGAGGGCGTCGCGCAGCGCGGCGCGGGAGGCGATGCCGAGCTTGGGGAAGACCCGGTACAGGTGCGAGCTGACGGTGCGCGGCGAGAGGTGCATCCGCTGGCCGATCTCCTTGTTGGTCAGACCGCTCGCCGCGAGGTCGGCGATGCGGCGCTCCTGCCAGGTCAGCGCGGTGAGGTCGGCCGAGGGCGCGAGCGGGGAGGCGCCGGTGGCCCGCAGTTCGGCCCGGGCGCGCTCGGTCCAGGCGGGCGACCCGAGCCGTTCGAAGGCCTCCGCCGCCAGCGTGAGCGGCAGGCGTGCGGCCTTGCGCCCCGGGTGTGGCGGAGCCGGATGCCGTGCGCGAGACGGATGCGCGCGAGTTCGTAGGGGTGGTCGGCGGCGTGCGGATGGGTCTCGGCGCGCTGGTACAGGGCCTCGGCCTCGGCGGCATCCCCACTCGTCATGGCGAGGGCGCCGTAGGTGATCAGGGCGAGACGGGGGGAGATGCCGGGGAGGCGGGCGGCCTCGGCCGCGAGGGCGTGGGCGCGGGCCTGCTCGGCCCGCCCGGTGTGCAGGGCCGCCTCGACGAGGTCGAGGAGGGTGCGGGGCGCCTGGTGCGCGTAGGGCCGGAAGGTGCCGGGGGGTGTGATGCCGATCGCGTGGAGGTAGGCGGCCTCGTGGTCGCCCTCGGTGAGGGCGGCGGTGGTGCCGATGGTGTCGGTGATCTGGGTGAGGAAGCCGACACCGCGCGGGCGCGCCCAGGCGTCGACCTCGGCCTGCAGCTCCCGGGCCCGTTCGAGATCGCCCCGCAGCGCGGCGATCTGCCCCAGGTAGGCGTGGGTGTGCTGGGTGAACAGATCGTGCTGATGGGCCCTCGTCAGCTCCAGGCACCGCTCGCCGGTGCGCTCGGCCGCACCCCACTCACCGGCCGCGATCTGGCCGAGCATGATCAGGTGCAGCATCGTCATGCCGTCGGCGAGGGCGCCCGTCTCCACCTCGCGGTCCACGGTGCGCTGCAGGTGGGGCCGGTACCGGCCGAGGGTGTCCACGTGGTACGCGGCGACCCCGAGCCGGGTGACGTCCCACGGCTCCCGGTCGCCGGGGGCGGCGAAGGCGCGCTCGACCCGTTCGTGCACACCGGCGCCGCGCAGCACCACGTCCCCCCAGGCGTCCTGGTAGATCCGCGAGTGCGGGGAGACCAGATCGCCGAGGCTGTCGAGGAGTTCGTGGGTGCGCTGCCAGGCGGCCTCGTCACTCGCGTACTGGGTGATGGCCAGCAACAGGTCGACCAGGCGCGTGAGGACGGTGTCCGGTCCGCTCACCCCCGTCTCGCGCATGGTCTCGATCGCCGCGCAGACCTGGCGGTGCGAGGTGCGTACGTCCCCGTCCTCGAAGAGCGCGACGTACCCCGAGGTGACCACCGAGCTGGGTGACGCGCCGGGCCCCGGGCCGCTGCCCGAGCGGACCAGCCTGCGGGCCTGGTCCAACTGTCCTGAGTGCCCGGCGATGTAGGCCGCGCTGCCGAGGCGCCGGGAGCGCGCCTCGTGGCTCTCGCTCAGCTCCGCCGCCCGGGTCAGCCAGGCTACGGCGGCCTGCGCGCCGCCCTGCACCGTCGCGGAGTCCGCCGCCGCGTCGAGGACGGCCGCGACCTCCTCGTCGGGGTCGACCGTCGACGCCGCCAGGTGGGTGGCGCGGCGTTCCAGGTCGTCCCGGTGCACCTCGGCGAGCAGGGCGTGGGCCGCGCGCCGTTCGTTGGGTGTCGCCGTCTGGACGACGGTCGAACGCACCAGGGGATGGCGGAAGACGAAGTCGCCGGTGAGCGGATCGACGTCGAGCAGACCGCACTCCGCTGCCTCGTCGGCCCCGGTCATGCGGTAGCGGGTGCCTCGCGGGCTGCCCGCCGTCGCACCGGCACCGTCGAGCGCGCCGCGCAGCAGCTCCGCGCGCACCCCGGCGCCGAGTGCCTTGATCCGGTCGCCGTACACGTGCTGCAGGCGCACGGGGAGCGGGATGCCGGTGTACCCGGGCAGGGCACCGGAGGTGTGCCCCGACCGCCGTACGTACGGCGGGAGTTCGAGCAGGGCCAGCGGGTTGCCCTGCGCCTCGTCGAGGACGAGGCGGCGGATCCGGGGGTCGAGACCCGGATGGCGGGCGTCGAGGAGCTGCTCGGAGGCCTTCTCCGACAGCGTGGTGACCGGCAGCTCCGGCAGCGCGGCCGTGTCGAAGCCCGAGCGCAGGTCGGCGCGGAGCACGACGGCGAGCTTCACCGAGCTGCCGGTCAGCCGGCGCCCGACGAAACCGATCACCGCGGTGCTGGCGGCGTCCATCCACTGCCCGTCGTCGACCACGAGCAGCAGGGGTTTCTCCGACGCCGCGAGGGAGAGCAGGTCGAGCACGGCGATGCCGAGTGTCATGACCGAGGGAGGTGTGCCCTGGCTCCGGCCGAAGACGACGTCGAAGACCCTGCGGTGCACGGCGTCGAGGCGGTCGATGGAGGACAGCAGCGGGTACAGGAACTGGTGCAGACCGGCGAACGGCAGCTCCGACTCCGCCTCGACCCCGGCGGCACGGATGACCCGATACGTGTGCGCAGCCGCGAGGGCGGCCACATGTTCGAGGAGCGCGCTCTTGCCGACACCCGTGTCACCGCGCAGGACGAGGGACCGGCCCCCGCTGTCGGCCACGAACGCCGCCAGCGCCTCCTGTTCGCTCTCCCGGCCGATCATCGTCCCGTTGAGGATCCCCACGTGTGTTTCTCCGTCACCTGTCATACCCGGCCGACCCACCTCGAGCAGCAGCGTCTCACACGTGTGCGAGACACATATGAGCCAGGAGACAAGTGCTACAGTAGAGTGACAGTTAAGCGGGTGTATGTCGCTTCCGCGAGCCGCATAGTGCGCTGGAATCGCCACACCGCCCGAGCGATCACTCCGGAAAGGCACGCCCGATGTTCACGGCACAGAAGACACAACGGTCCGCACCGCCCGCGGCAGGCGGCGTCGCCGCGGCCATGAGCGCGCTGATCCTCGCGGTCCTCCTGGCCGCCCTGGACCAGACGATCGTCTCCACCGCGCTGCCCCGGATAGCCGAGGAGCTGAACGGGTTCGACGACATCGCCTGGGTCAGCGCCGCCTACCTGCTCGCCTCCACGGCGGTGACCCCGCTGTGGGGCAAGCTCGGCGACATGTTCGGCCGCAAGCGGCTCTACCTGACCTCCACCGCGATCTTCCTCGCCGCCTCGGTCGCCTGCGGACTGGCGCGCGACCTGCCCGAGCTGATCGGCGCCCGCGTGCTCCAGGGCGTGGGCGGCGGCGGCATGATCGTGCTGACCTTCGCCCTCGTCGGCGACATCGTCGCCCCGCCCGAACGCGGCCGCTACCAGGGCATGTTCGGCTCGGTCTACGGTGTCGCCAGCATCGTCGGCCCCCTCCTCGGCGGCGTCTTCACCGACCAGCTCTCCTGGCGCTGGGCCTTCCTGATCAACCTGCCCGTCGGCATCGTCGCCCTGGCCATGGCCGCCCGCGCGCTGCCCGCCACCACTCGCGGCGCCGGGGACCGCAACCGCATCGACGTCCTGGGCGCCACCGTCCTGGCCGCCATCGCCACCGGACTGGTCCTCATCACCTCCTTCGGCGAACGCTGGGGCTGGGGCTCACCGGCCATCGTCGGCCTGATCGCCGCCACCCTCGCCCTGGCCGCCGTGCTGCTCCCGGTCGAGCGCCGCGCCGCCGCCCCGGTCCTGCCACCGGCCATGCTCGGCTCGCGGACCGTGGTCTTCTCCGCGCTGATCGGCTTCTTCGCCAACGCCGCGATGTTCGCCGTCCTCGTCTACCTGCCGACCTACCTGCAGATCGTCCACGGAGTCTCGGCCACCCTGTCCGGCGTCCACATGCTGCCGCTGGTCGCGGGTCTGGTCATCAGCCAGTCGCTGGCCGGACGCTGGGCCGCGCACGTCGAACGGCTGCGGACGATCCTGCTCGCCGGCCTCGCCGCCAACCTCGCCGGGCTGCTCCTCCTCGGCACCATCGGCGCGACCACCGGCACCCTGGTGCTGAGCGGCTACTTCCTGCTCACCGGCGTCGGCATCGGCATGGTCCCCATGGTCGTCCTGACCACCGTCCAGAACAGCGTGCCCGCCTCCGACCTGGGCGCCGCCAGCGCCGTGGTCACCTTCTCCCGGTCCATCGGCGCGGCCTTCGGGGTCGCCGTCCTCGGCACCCTGCTGAACAGCGGCTTCGCCGACCGTGCCCGGGCTCTGCCGACCGGCGGGGGCTTCGACGCCGCCCGCCCCGACACCATCGGCCGGCTGCCCGCCGCCCTGCGCGACACGGCACTGGACGCCTTCGCCCACGCGACCGCCACGGGCTACCTCTGGATCGCCCCGGCCCTCGCCGTCGGACTCGTCCTCGCCCTCTTCCTCCAGCCGTCCCGCAAGAACGCCTCGGTGTGAGGTGCGGGCCGGGCAGGGTTCACGGGGTCCGGGTCTCCGCCGGTTCCGCGTCGGGCCGGTCCGCCCGGTCCGCCGTCCAGGCGGTGAGGATGCGCAGGGCGTCGTGGGAGGGGCCGCCGGTCTCGGCGGTCAGCACCATCAGACGCTGACCGGAGCCGTCGCCCCCGGCCCAGGTGTCGCAGTCCAGGGTGAGGTCGCCGACCAGGGGGTGGCGGTAGTGCTTGGTGCCGTACGTGGCGCTGTTGACGCGGTGCTCGGCCCACCAGGCGCTGAAGTCGGCGTCCCGCAGGGTCAGATCACCGACGAGGCGGGCGAGTTCGGGATCGTCCGGGTCGGCGCCGGCCTCCATGCGCAGCGCGGCGACCGCGTCGCGGGCGTCGTGAGCCCACTCCCGGTGCAGCTCCCGGACCGCGGGGTCGGTGAACATCAGGCGCAGGTAGTTGCGGCGGTCCGGCGGGATCGCGGCGAAGTCGGTGTACAGCGCGACGGCGGGGCGGTTCCACGCCAGGACGTCCAGGCGCCGCCCGAGGACGAGCGCGGGCGTCTCCGGCAACTGGGCGAGCAGTCGGCGCATCGCGGGCCGTACCTGCTGGGCGGGGCGGCGGGTGCGGCGCGGCAGGTCGTCGGTCCGCCCGGCCACCTCGTAGAGGTAGCTCTGCTGGTCCTCGTCGAGGCGCAGGGCGCGCGAGAGGGTCTCCAGGACGGCGGCGGAGGCCCGGACGCGGCCCTGTTCGAGCCGGGTGTAGTAGTCCACGCTGATCGCGGCCAGCAGGGCGACCTCTTCGCGCCGCAGTCCGGCGACCCGGCGGGAGCCCGTCCGCGGCAGGCCGCACTCGCGCGGGTCGAGACCGGCCCGGCGGGCCCTGAGGAACTCCCCGAGCGTACGGGCGTCGGAGGACGGGTTCATGACGTGGGTGCTCCCGCGGTCCGCACACGTATGAGGTGTGCCGGGTGGTGTCAGTGGTCGATGTCAGTAGACGGGATCAGTAGACGGGGTCAGCAGTCGGTGTCGGTGGTCGGTGACAGTGGCCGGTGTCAGTCGGCGTGTCCGTCGGCGATGTCCTTGGCGCCGTCCGAGGGCGGCGGGGCTGCTGGGGGCCCCGCCGCCCTCGGCGGGGTCAGTGGGTGGTGGCGCGGGCGGCTCGCTCGATCACGTCGGCCACCAGGTGCGGGTGGGAGACGGCGACGGAGTGCGACGCGGCGACCTCGGTGGTGTGCGCGTGCGCGCGGCGGGCCATGAAGCGCTGTACGGCGACGGGGATGTTGAGGTCGTCCTTGGTGACGACGGACCAGCTCGGCTTGGTCCTCCAGGCCGCCGAGGTGGCCTTCTCCTCCAGGGCGGCCTGGGCGACGGGGCGCTGCGCGGCGGCCATCAGGGCGGCCTGCTGCGCGGGCACGTCTGCGGCGAACTGGTGGCGGAACTTGTCCTGCCGGATGTAGAGGTCGGTGGCGGCGGTGCCGTCGGCCTGCTGGTAGGTGACCGGGTCGAGGGCGTCGGGGAGGGTGGAGCCCGGGTACTTGTCGGTGAGTTCCAGGGCGGTCTCACCGGGGGCGGGCAGGAAGGCCGCGACGTAGACCAGGGCCTTGACGTCGGGGTCGCCGGTGGCGGCCTGGCTGATGACGTTGCCGCCGTAGGAGTGGCCGACGAGGATCTTGGGGCCCTCGATGTGGTCGAGGACCGTGCGCAGGGCGGCCGCGTCGGCGGCCGGGCCGCGCAGCGGGTTGGCGGCGGCGACGACCGGATAGCCGTCGGCGCGCAGATCGGCGACGACCCCGTTCCAGCTCGAGCCGTCGGCGAACGCGCCGTGCTCCAGGACGACGGTCGGCTTGGGATGCCGACCGGCGTCGGCGCTCCTCGCGGGCCCGTCCGCGCCGTTGGCGGTGCCGCTGAGGGCGAACGCGCCGAGCGCGAGCCCCGCCGAGGCCACCGCGACCGTGACCGTGGTCGATCGCTTGCGGCGACCCTTGATGCTCACCATGACAGGAGTTCCTTCCAGCAATGCGGTACAGGGGATACGTGCAGGGGTGCTTCAGAGGTGGTCGGCGTCGACCACGGCCTGGGCGAAGGCGGTCGGCGCCTCCTGCGGCAGGTTGTGCCCGATGTCGGCGATCGTGCGGTGCAGGTAGGGGCCCGTGAAGTGGGAGCGGTACCCGGAACCGTCGCCGGGCGGCGCGGTGAAGGGGTCGAGGGCCGCGTCGAGGGTGACCGTCGGCACGCCGATGGAGGGCTGCGCCCAGAGCCGCTTCTCGTAGCGGTCGTAGCGGGGTTCGCCCTCGACGAGGCCGATGCGCCAGCGGTAGTTGAAGAGCACGATGGCGGCGTAGTCGGGGTTCTTGAAGGCCTCGGCGGTGCGGTCGAAGACGGCGTCGGAGAAGTTCCAGTTGGGGGAGACGAGCGTCCACACGTAACGGCACAGGTCGATGCGCTTCGTCTCGTCCTCCATGGCCTTCTTGCCGCGCTCACTGGCGAAGTACCACTGGTACCACCAGTTGTGCTCCACGGCCGGGGCGGCCGGGTCCAGCTGCGCGTTGACGTTGGTGATCAGGTAACCGCTGGTGGAGACCATGGAGGTGACCCGCTCGGGCCACAGGGCGGCGATGACATCGGCGGTGCGTGAGCCCCAGTCGAAGCCGGCGAGGAGCGCCTTGGGGATCTTCAGGGCGTCCATGAACGCGATGATGTCGAGGGCGACGGCGGACTGTTCGGCCGTGCGCGGGGTGCGCCGGGACAGGAAACGGGTGCTGCCGTGCCCGCGCAGGTACGGGACGAGCACCCGGTAGCCCTGGTCGGCGAGGAGCGGGGCGACGTCGACGTAGCTGTGGATGTCGTACGGCCAGCCGTGCAGCAGCAGGACGACGGGGCCGTGCGCGGGACCGAGTTCGGCGTAACCGATGTTCAGCACACCCGCCCTGACGTGCTTGAGCACCGGGAAGCCCGTGTGGGTACCGGGGGTGATCGTGGGCACGACGGGGGCGGCGGAAGCGGACGAGGCCCCCGGTCCGCGCCCCGCGGACGCCGCGGACGCGGAGCCCTGCAGCCCGGCCAGGGAGACCGCGGCCGCGCCGGTCCCCAGACCGACGGCCTTGCTGAAGGTACGCCTGTTGATCATGTCGAACCCTTTCGATGTGTGCTCGGTGCCAGCGACACACACTCTGGTTCGCCGCGTAACCGGCGACAACAGTCATCTGACGGTCGGACGAGGACGACGCCACCGCACACACACGGAACAGACGCTAAGTCATGCGACTGACGTGTGAGGCGCCACTGCCGGTGTAGAAACATATCTACCGCGAGGTCCACGGAAGTGAGCGGTTGTGGGCAAGAAGTGCTACATTGAAGTGGCAGTTAAAGATGCAAGCGCCCTACGGGTCGACAGCAGCGGAAGAGGGAAAGCTCATGATCACCTACGACAAGCTCTACATCGGCGGCTCCTGGGTCGAGCCGAGCGATCCCGGGCTGCTCGACATCGCCTCCCCGCACGACCAGGCGCCGATCGGCCGCGCCGCCCAGGCCCGCCCGGCGGACATCGACCGTGCGGTGGCCGCGGCCCGCGCCTCGTTCGACAAGGGGGAGTGGCGGCTGACCCCGCCGGCGGAGCGGATCGCGCTGCTGCGCCGCTTCAACGCGCTGCGCGAGGAGAACGCGGAGCGGGTCGCGCACCTGATCTCCCTGGAGAACGGCTCGGCGGGCTGGTTCACCCGGGCCGGGCAGCCCGGCCTGACCCGCCAGGCGAACGCCTACCTGAAGGCGGCCGAGGAGTTCGGCTGGGAGGAGACCCTCGCCCCCTCCGACCCGTCGTCGCCCGTACGCAGTGTGGTGCGCCGGGAGGCGATCGGCGTGGTCGCCGCGGTCATCCCGTGGAACTCGCCCTTCTCCTCGGCCACTTCGAAGGTCATCCCCTCGCTGCTCGCGGGCAACTCCGTCGTCCTGAAGGTGTCTCCGGAGAACTCGCTGAGCATGGGCTTCCTGGCCGAACTCCTTGAGCGGTCGGGTCTGCCCGAGGGCGTGGTCAGCGTGGTGCCCGCGGACCGGGAGACCAGCGAGTACCTGGTGTCGCACCCGGACGTCGACAAGATCGCGTTCACCGGCTCGACACGCGCCGGGCGCCGCATCGCCTCGATCGCCGGCGAGCAGCTCAAGCGGGTCAGCCTGGAACTCGGCGGCAAGTCGGCGGCCGTCATCCTGCCCGACGCCGACATCGCCAAGGCCGTCGCGGGCCTGAAGTTCGGCTCCCTGCTCAACAACGGCGAGTCGTGCATCGCCCAGACCCGCATCCTCGCGCCGCGCGAGAGGTACGAGGAGGTCGTCACGGCCCTGAAGGACCTGGTCGGCTCGTTGAAGGTCGGCGACCCGAACGACCCCGACACCTTCATCGGCCCGATGATCCGCCCCGACCAGCAGCAGCGGGTGCGCGACTACATCCGGCTCGGCATCGAGGAGGGCGCCCGCCTGGTCACCGGCGGCCCGCAGGTCCCCGAGGGCCTGGAGAAGGGCAACTACGTGACGCCCACCGTCTTCGCCGACGTGGACAACTCCATGCGGATCGCGCAGGAGGAGATCTTCGGCCCGGTCCTGGTCGTCATCGCCTACGAGGACGAGGACGACGCCGTACGGATCGCCAACGACTCCGAGTACGGGCTCTCCGGCGGCGTCTGGTCCGGCGACGAGGAGCACGCCCTGGCCGTCGCCCGCCGCATCCGCACCGGCACCGTCACCGTCAACGGTGCCTCCGTCGCCTTCGACGGCCCGTTCGGCGGCTTCAAGGCGAGCGGCATCGGCCGCGAGTACGGGGCGGTCGGCCTCGGCACGTACACCGAGTACAAGACGATCACGGTCTGACACGGACGCGCGCACCAACGGCCCGTGCGCATAACCCTCTTGACGGGTGATGAAAGGTGTTGCATTATGTCATCGTCACCATTTGGACGGGTGACAACGCGAGTTGATGCGTGCAAGACCTCACCGCAGTCCGCCCCGGGCCTCCTCGGGTCCAGGGCCACCGACGCGGTCCCGGCGCGGCTGAACCCCCTCGCCGCGCCGGGGCCGCCCTCAAGCGTCGGACTGCTTCACCAGGGTGTACATGACGGAGCGCTGCTGCTTGTGCCGCCGGATGCGTCCCTTGGCGACGAGGGACTCAAGGGTGTTGCGCACCACCTGCGGTGTCGGGTTGCGGTCGGGGTGCTCCTTGAGCAGCTCGTCCCGCAGCTCCTTGGCCAGGAGGGGCTCGTCGTACTGGTCGAGGATCTTCATGAGCAGGTCGCCGAGCAGTGCCTGCCGCGGCTTCCCCTCGGCGCCCGCCCTGCCCGGGGCGCCCGCCGACGCGGCCCTCCCCGGCGCCGCACGCCGCGAAGCGGTCCCGGCCGCGCCCCGCTTCGACTTGGCGGCGACCGGCTCGTCCTGCAACTGCTCCGGCAGGCGGGAGGCGTCGGCGAAACCCTCGTACCGCTCGGCGAGGCTGATGATGTCCGCCAGGAGGGCCTCCTCCTGCTTCAGCATCGAGATCCTCTCCTTCAGCTCCTGCTGCAGGCGGCGGTTCTCCTCCAGGTCCGACGCGGCTTGCTCGACGTACCGCGATCGGAGCGCTGCGGCTGACTGGCTGGTCACAACCGTTCACTCCCTCGATATGAATGACGTGCGCATGGTACCCACGTCACGAGGCACATGCTGATAAGTGTCGACGGCCGAAGTTCGCCCGGCATGTTCGCTCCCACGATAAGCGCTGAAGTGTCCGCGCACATAGAAAAGGGCGGCTCTTCGCCGACGAATCATGGTCATACGTATGACGGCGGAGCGACGGGCAGGCGCGGAACCGTCTTGACGGGTGACGCCCGTCGTGAAACTCTCACATCACCACTCAGGCCAGTTACTTTTCGAATGAGGGAAAACCATGGCGGTCGTCCGTTTCCAGCTCGTCTCCCAGCTCGCCCCCAAGGACGTGCTGGGGGTGCTGACCGACTTCGGTCCCTCCCGCGCGCAGTCCTGGCCCACCATCGACGCCGAGCACTTCGAGGTCCACGACCTGGGTGACACCTGGGCCGAGGTCACCGAAGGCACCGCCGCGGCCTGGGAGCGGGCCCGCTACGAGTGGCAGCCGGCCGGCGACACGGTCACCGTCACCACGCTGGACTCCAAGCTCTTCGGGGCAGGCGGCGGCTGGGTCTTCACGATGACCCCCGAGGGCGACGGCACCCGGATCGGCGTCGAACTGACGCGGCAGCCCGCCACGCTCAAGGGCAAGATGCTCGCCTCGCTCCTGCCCCTGGTCGCCCCCGGCTCCCTGCGCAAGTCGTTCGCGGGCCCGCTGCAGGCCAAGTGACGCGCCACGACGCCACCTGGGCCGAGCGGCGCGCCCCGGGGCGTCGACCGGAGCCGACCCCGGGGCCGGGCCCTACATGCGTGGTACACAAACCGTAGGGCAGCCCCTATGGTCCCGCCGTCGGACCGTCAGGCATGCTGACAGCATGTGCATCGACATCGTCGTCGTCGACGACGACCCCGGATTCCGCCGCATCGCCACGATGCTGCTGACGGCGCGCGGTCTGCGGGTCGTGGCGGAGTCCGGGGACGGCGCCTCGGCCCTGGCCGCGGTGCGGGCACACCGCCCCGACGGGATGCTGCTCGACCTGCACCTGCCCGACACGGACGGACTGACGGTCGCACGTCAGGTCACCGACGAGGAGGACCCGCCGCGCATCGTCCTGACGTCCACCGACAAGTCGCCCTGGTCGCCCGAGGAACTTGAGCGGGCGGGCATCGAGTCCTTCGTCGCCAAGGACCGGCTGGCCGACGCGGACCTGCGCCACCTGTTCGCCCCTGCCGCGCCCTGAGCGCTCGCGCGCCCGCCCGTTCCGCGCGCCCGCCCGTTCCCCGCGTCGGCCCGACAGCCGGGACGCGGCACGGGCCGAGGCTACCGGGATTCATTCGCAGTGCATCGGGCTTCAGCCCGGTGGTGAAGCGAATCTTGTCGTGGCGACGCGGAGCGCCGCGGATTCCTGGCCGGCGGAGCCGGGTGCCGCGTGTTCACCCGTGGCGCGGAGCGCCGCGATGGCTGGTCCCGGCGTAGCCGGGCGATGCTCACACCGGTCGGTTCTGTTGCTCGATGTACTGCTTGACCACGGAGAGCGGGGCGCCGCCGACGGTTCCTGCGAAGTAGGAACCGGACCAGAGCTTGTTGGCCCGCCAGTAGTGCTGTACCAGCTCGGGGAACTCCTGGCGCAGGCGGCGGGAGGAGACACCCTTGAGGGAGTTGACGAGCTTGGTGACGGCGACCTTGGGCGGGAAGTTCACCAGGAGGTGGACGTGGTTGTTCTCGCCGTTGAACTCCACCAGTTCGCACTCGAAGTCCGCGCACACCGAGCGCATGATCTCCTCCATACGCGTCAGGTGAGCGTCCGTGAACACTTCGTGCCGAAACTTGGTTACGAAGACCAAGTGCACATGCATCACGAAAGCACAGTGCCGACCAGTTCTGATTTCCTGCATCTCACCCATAACCCAAGTACGTATCGAGGCCGTCATGCAGCTTCGGTACAGCTTCCGCCTGTACCCGGACACCGGCCAACGCATCGCGCTGACCCGAGCGTTCGGGTCCGCCCGCGTCGTGTTCAACGACGCGGTGCGCGCCCGCGAGGAAGCCCGGAAAGCGGGCGCAGCCTTCCCGACGGCCGGTGAGCTGTCCAGGAAGCTGATCACCGAGGCAAAGCGGACGGTGGGGCGGTCCTGGCTGGGCGAGGTCTCCGCTGTGGTACTCCAGCAGTCCCTGCGCGATGCGGAGTCCGCGTACCGGAACTTCTTCGCCTCGCTCAAGGGCGAGCGTAAGGGAGTCAAGAGCGGTGCGCCCCGGTTCAAGTCCCGCAAGGACAGCCGTCAGTCGATCCGGTTCACGGCCAATGCCCGCTGGTCGATCACCGGTAGCGGGCGGCTGAACCTGCCGAAGGTCGGTGCGGTGAAGGTGAAGTGGTCCCGGACCCTGCCCGCCTCCCCCTCCTCCGTCACCGTGATCAAAGACGCGGCCGGACGCTATTTCGCGTCCTTTGTCATCGACATGGACCCGGCCGCCGACGCCACCGCGATGCCCGACAGCGACCAGATGGTCGGCATCGACCTGGGCCTGACGCATTTCGCCGTCTTCTCGGACGGCCGCGTGATCAACTCTCCGCGGTTCCTGCGCCGCGCGGAGAAGAAGCTGAAGAAGGCCCAGCGGGATCTGTCCCGTAAACAGAAAGGCTCCAAGAACCGCGAGAAGGCCCGCCTGAAGGTCGCCCGCGCCCACGCACAAGTGACCGACGCACGCCGCGAGTTCCACCACCAGCTCTCCACGAAACTGATCCGCGAGAACCAAGCGATCGGTGTGGAGGGCCTGGCGGTCAGGGGACTGGGGCGCACCAGGCTGGCCAAGAGCGTGCATGATGCGGGCTGGGCACAGTTCGTGGCCATGCTGGAATACAAGGCGGTCAGGTACGGGCGCACCCTGGTGAAGATCGGCAGGTTCGAGCCGACCTCCCAGACCTGTTCGGCCTGCGGCGTCAAGGACGGCCCCAAACCTCTCCACATCAGAGAGTGGACCTGCCCCGTGTGCGGCACGGTCCATGACCGGGACCACAATGCCGCGAAGAACGTGAAAACGGCCGCCGGACTGGCGGTCGCAGCCTGTCGAGCGCAGGTAGGACCAGGACTCGTTCTGGCACAGCGCGACGAAGCAGGAAGCCACGGATTCTCCCCCGAACCCCGTGCCACGTAGCGGCACAGCAACGGACGAGAAGGCCAGAATCCTCGGGCTTCAGCCCGAGGAGCAAGTCAATGCCCGAGGTAGCGCAGCACCGCCGCCACCCGCCGGTGCTGCCCCGAAGCCGTCTGGCTGAGCCCCAACTTCAAGAAGATGCCGGTCACATGGCGCTCCACGGCGGCGACACTCACGAAGAGCTGTTCCGAGATGCCCGTGTTGGAGTGGCCCTCGGCCATCAGCGCCAGGACCTGCCGTTCCTTCGGCGTCAGCGCGGCCAGCGGATCGTCCTGCGGACGCTTGCGCCCGAGCAGCGCCGAGATCACGTCCGGGTCGAGCGCCGAGTCCCGGGCCACGACCCGCTCGACGGCGTCGACGAGGAGCCGCGGGCTCGCCACTTTCTCCTTGAGCAGGTAGCCCACGCCCCGGGGATCGTCCCCGACGAGGTCGAGAGCGTAGGAAGCCTCCAGGAACTGGGACAGCACGATCACGGCGGTGTCCGGCCGCGCGGCCCGGATCCTGCGCACCGCGAGCAGCCCGTCCGCCTCCAGTGCCGGCGGCATCCTGATGTCGGTGATGACGACGTCGGGCAGGTGTTCCTCGGCGACGCGGACCAGATCCACCGCGTTGTCGACGGCCGCGACGACATCGATGCCCGCCCTGCCGAGAATGGCCATGATGCCTTCGCGCACGATCGGCTGGTCCTCTCCCAGCACTGCCCGCAGTGGTTGCCCCATGACCGCATCCTAGCCCGCGCGCCCCCGCACACGTGTCACACATGTTCCGGGAAGTGTGGGGTGCACCCTACGGACACCTCATGGGGACACCCCAGTAGGGGCGAGGGGACGCACGACAGACCAAGGCGCCTGCCCGCACCGAGACTTGGGGCCGACGCCCAGGACAGCCCGACGTGTCGAGTCCGGACCACCGGCGGACTCCCCAGGACCCGAGGAGAAACCCATGAACACCAGCCACCTCGCACTGACGATCACCCGCTGGCTGGGCGGCGACAACCTCGTGGAGGTGCCCTGCGAGTTCTCCTACGACGCGGGTGACCCGCTCGCCGTCACCGTGACCTTCAAGGTGGGGGAGGAGTGGTCGGTGCGCTGGGTCATCGCCAGAGAGTTGCTGGCCCAGGGGCTGGTCACCCGCAGCGGGGTCGGCGATGTGGTGCTGTGGCCGGTGTACGACGCGGACGGCGAGGACGGCGAGCCCGCCACGCTCGGGATGCGGCTGGGCAACACGAACATCGCGCTCTTCGAGATCGCCGCCGAGCCGGTCGCGCAGTGGCTCGCACAGACCTACGCGCTGGTCGCGCCGGGGACGGAGTTCGACGGGGTGAACTGGGACGAGCTGCTCCAGCCCGCGGAGTGACGGCGACGAAGCGAGTGAGCGGGCAGACACATGTGTCTCCGCGTGTGCCCATCGACAAGAGGCCAGTGGACTCTTATAGTAATCCCGCATAAAGGTCCAGTGGCCTCTTGCGCGCGACACGGCGCGTAAGCCCACCCCCGCACACCCACACAAAGACGAGGAACCGGCATGAACAGAACCTGGCTCATCACAGGCAGCTCCCGCGGACTGGGCCGCACACTCGCCGAGACCGTCCTGAAGGAAGGCCACAACGTCGTGGCCACGGCCCGGCGCACCGAGTCGCTGAAGGACCTTGCCGACACCTACGGCGAGCGGGTGCGCCTGGTGACCCTGGACGTCACCGACCCGGACGCGGCCGAGCGGGCGGTCCAGGCGGCCGTGGACGCCTTCGGCCGGCTCGACGTGGTCGTCAACAACGCCGGCTACGCCGACATGGCCGCCATCGAGGACATGACGGGACAGGCCTTCCGCGACCAGATCGACGCCAACCTCTTCGGCGTCGTCCACGTCACCCGCGCCGCCCTGCCCGTCCTGCGCGCACAGGGCTCCGGGCACATCATCCAGATCTCGTCCGTCGGCGGACGCGTCGGCGTCCCGGGCCTGGGCGCCTACCAGACCGCGAAGTGGGCGGTCGGCGGCTTCTCCGAGGTGCTCGCCCAGGAAGTGGCCCCGCTCGGCATCAAGGTCACCGTCGCCGAACCCGGCGGCATGCGCACCGACTGGGCCGGCTCGTCCATGGCCACCCCGCCGGTCAGCGAGCCCTACCGGGCCGTCGTCGGCGGAGCCATCGGCGCCATCCGCGCGGCCGACGGCAAGCAGCCCGGCGACCCCGGCCTCATCTCCCGCATCCTCATGGACGTCGTAGAGGCGGAGGAGCCCCCGCTGCGCCTGCTGCTCGGCAAGGACGCCGTCGCGGTGGCCGGGCAGATGGCCGACCGCCTCGCCGCCCAGGACGCCCAGTGGCGCGAGGTCAGCGAATCCGCCTCCGTGTGACGAGCGCGGGTGTGGCCTGACATGTGTGGGGACATCGCCCGGCTCTCAGTCCCGGTCCCGGATCGGAATGGTGATCAGCAACGTGGTGCCCCGGCCGGGCGGAGAGTCGATGGTCAGCTTCCCGTCGAACGCCGCCACACGGTCGGCGAGACCCGTCATCCCGCTGCCCGCGCTCGCCTTGCCCACGCCGCCGATCCCGTCGTCGGCGACCTTGATCCGCAGCACGTCCCCGAACTCCACGAGGACATCGACACGGGACGCCTGCGCGTGCTTGACCGCGTTGGTCACGGCCTCGGCCACCACGAAGTAGGCGTTCGACTCGACGGCGGAGGGCATCCTGCGTTCGCCCACGCACTCGACGACGGTGGGCACCGGGCACCGGGAGGCCAGGTCCTTCACCGCCGCCACCAGGCCCTTGACCGTGAGCACCAGCGGATAGATCCCCGAGGCGAGTTCCCGCAGCTCGTTGACGGCGGTCTGCGCGTTGTCGATGGACTGGTCGAGCAGGTCGATCGCGGCCGTCTCGGTGCCGGGAAGCAACTCCCGCGCGAGCCGCAGCCCGATCATCAGGCTGACCAGCCGCTGCTGCGCCCCGTCGTGCAGATCGCGGGCGGTACGCCGGTGGACCGCCTCGGTGTTCTCCATGATGCGACGACGGCTGTCCTGCAGAGAGGAGGCCATGCTGTTGAAGGAGGTGCCCAGCGCCCCGATCTCCGCGATCCGGCTGGGGGCGATCCGCACACCGAGGTCACCGCGCGCGAGCTCCCCGGCCGCGGTCGCCGCCCCGCGCACCGGCCGGACCACCGCGCGGTGCTGGAGCACCGTGAAGACGGCGAACAGCGCCGTGGACGCCGCGAGACCGATCGCGGCGGCGAGCACCGCCTGACGGCTGTTGGCGCCCGCGGCGTCGGTGCGCTCCGCGAGCTGCACGCGCTCGTCGGAGATGTACGTGTCGAACTGGGCCCGCAGCGCGTCCACGCGCCGCTTGCCCTCGGTCGCCTCGCGCAGCGAACCGGCGGCCGGATCACCGTCGCGGACCCTCGCGACCAGCGGAACCGAGAAGTCGTCGAGGAAGGACTCCACTCCCCGCGTGATCCGCTCGGCGGTGTGCCGCTGCTCCCGGGAGGTCGCGCTGTCGGTGAACCGCCGGGTCTCCAGCGGCAGCGCCTTGCGAGCGGCCTCCCACGGTTCGAGGAACTCCGTGCGCTCGGTGATCACATATCCGCGCTGGCCTGTCTCCAGGTCGAGCAGGAGCTGCTCCATGGTGCCCGCCTTGACCAGCGCGGTGCGCGAAGCCCGTCTGGCCGAGATGGAGTTGTTCGCGTCGTTGATCGCCCACAGCAGGACGGCGAACGCGACACCGATCAGCAGGGCGAGCAGCCCGCTCGCCGCGACCGTGAGGCTCGTCAGCCCCAGCGGGCGCCGCCCGCGTTCACGCCCAGCACCCATGGCACGCCCCGCCCCGAGAAGGAAGATGAAACACACAGAGTGTGCAACGTATCTGGGCGGAGCAGAAGACGTGACCGAGAAGCAACCGGCACGCATTGCCTGCACATGTGACACCCGCCCCCGAAACACACACGTGGCTGACCGGGACCGTGCGGGGTGGAGGTCAGACGGTCAGCAGCAGGGGCCGGACGTGAACTCCCGCACACCTGGCCCGTCCGCGACGCGCCGCGAGTGCGGGCGAACGACGAGGGCGGGCGCGGTGGTTGACCGCGCCCGCCCTCGCCCTTCCGTCAGGACTAGAAGTAATGCGTACGTCCGCCGACCTTGCGCCCGCTGGCGCCGAGAACCCACAGAAGTGCGCCGACCACGACGAGGATGCCGCCGATCGTCGTCAGCAGGGAGACACCGACCAGCAGGCCGATGACGAGCAGTATGGCTCCGAGGACGATCATGGTTTCCCTCCTGTCAGGGCGTGGCGCTATGCCTGAGCCCTCAGAACCACCCAGTGCCCCGCCCTGGACGTCATATGCGTCGTCGCTCACAGGACCGTCGCCGCACGCACCAGCCCCGCGACCGCCGTCGAGCGGCTGTGCGGGGGCCAGGCGATGACCGTGGTGACGTCAGGGGCGTCGGAGACCGGTACGGCGACGAGGTTGTCGTGCAGGCCGCTGCGACCCGACTCGGGGACGACGGCGCAGGCCCGGCCGAGGGCGATGAGCTGGGTGAGTTGCGTGTGGTCGCGCACCTGCGGTCCCGGTCCCTCGGGGAAGGAGCCGTCGGGCCGGGGCCAGCGCGGCAGGGGCAGGTCGGACAGGCCGGTGACCTCGGCGAGCCGCACATGAGGGCGGGTGCTGAGCGGGTGGCCCGCAGGGAGGACCGCGACCTGCCCCTCGGTGCGCAGGGTCTCGGTGTCGAAGCCGGCCGTGTCGTCGAAGGGCCGGTGCAGCAGGGCCACGTCGGCCCGCCCGTCGTGCAGCAGCCGTGTCTGCTCACCCGGCCCGCACAGCACGACGTCCACGGTGGCCGCGCCGGGCTCGGCGGCGTAGGCGCCGAGGAGCTTTGCCAGGAGTTCACCGGACGCGCCCGCCTTCGCGGCCAGGACCACGGCGGGGCGGCCGGGCGCGGCGAGGGCGGCCCGGCGGGTGCGCCGTTCGGCGGCCTCGACGGCGTCCAGCGCCGCCCGCGCCTCCCGCAACAGCACCGCGCCCGCCCCGGTCAGCTCGACACCCCGGCTGCCGCGCTCCAGCAGCCGGGCGCCCAGGCGTCGTTCGAGCCCGCCGATCGCCCGCGACAGCGGAGGCTGGGCCATCCCGAGCCGCCGCGCGGCCCGGCCGAAGTGCAGCTCCTCGGCGACCGCGACGAAGTACCGCAGCTCACGTGTCTCCACCCCGCCAGCCTAACCGCGGCGGCCAGGGCCGATACCCGGCCGGTATCGGCCCCCACCCAGACGGTCTTGGACGCCCGTCCGGCGGCGGAGAAGGATCGACGTCATGAGTGAGACGAACACCGTGAACCACCACAAAGTCGCGCTGGTGACCGGCGCCAACAAGGGCATCGGATACGAGATCGCCGCCGGGCTCGGCGCGCTCGGCTGGTCCGTCGCCGTCGGCGCGCGCGACGAGGAACGGCGCGAGGCCGCCGTGGACAAGCTGCGCGCGGCCGGAGCCGACGCGTTCGGCGTGCCGCTGGACGTGACCGACGACGCGAGCGTGCGGGCGGCGGCCCGGCTTCTCGAGGAGCGGACCGGGCGCCTCGACGCGCTCGTCAACAACGCGGGGATCACCGGCGGCGGCCCCCAGGAACCCACCACGGTCGACGTGGACCGGGTCCGGGCGACCGTGGAGACCAACGTCATCGGCGTCATCCGCGTCACCAACGCCTTCCTGCCGCTGCTGCGCCGCTCGCCGTCGCCGCGGATCGTGAACGTCTCCAGCAGCGTCGGCTCCCTCACGCTCCAGACCACGCCCGGCGCCGAGACGGGCCCCATCGCCGTCGCCTACGCACCGTCGAAGACGTTCCTCAACGCCGTCACCGTGCAGTACGCCAAGGAACTGGCCGGCACACCCGTCCTGATCAACGCCGTCTGCCCCGGCTTCACGGCGACCGACCTCAACGGCTTCCGAGGCGTCCGCACCCCGCAACAGGGCGCCGCCGCCGCGATCCGGCTGGCGACCGTGGCGGACGACGGGCCGACGGGCCGCTTCTTCGACGACGAGGGGGAGGTGCCCTGGTGACAGGTGTCCGGTAGGCGGACGAGGGCGGCGGCCCAGCCGGGTCGAGGCGCGGTCGCTGGGCCGTCAGCCGTCAGCCGTCAGCCGTCAGTGGTCAGTGGTCAGCCGTCAGGCGTCGAAGCGGTGGCGGGCCGCCTCGATGCGGCCGAAGTAGCGGTGCGTCCAGTCGCACATGGCATCGACGGTCGCGCGCAGACCCTGGCCCGGCTCGGTGAGGGTGTACTCGACACGCGGCGGAACGGTGGGATGCACCTTCCGGTCGACCAGACCGTTGCGCTCCAGCATGCGCAGGTTCTGCGTGAGCATCTTGTGGCTGATGCCCTCGATCTCGTTGCGCAGTTCGCTGAAGCGCAGGGTGCGCTCACCGAGGGTCTCGATGATCAGAAACGCCCATTTGTTGGCCACGTCGGAGAAGATCTCCCGCGCCAACGAGTCCGCGCGCCTGAGATCCGCTTCCTCGGCCGGATCCTTCATCTGCTTGGTCACCATCAGGTTCCCCCGTCACCAAAAAGTGCGTTCTTCCACGTCAGCGCAGACTCTCCTACGGTTTCCCAGTAACCACAAGAGACCGAGGGCGCGTCGGTCGGGCGATCACATGCCCGCGGGCGCACGCTCAGGACAGGGGACAGGCACCATGACCATCAACCTCGTGAACCCGGACGGGCTGCCGAAGATCGACGTCTACCGGCAGGTGTCGATCGCGACGGGATCGAAACTGGTCCACGTCGCCGGCCAGGTCGCCTGGGACGCCGAGGGCAACACGGTCGGCGAAGGCGACCTCGCCGCGCAGGTCGAGCAGTGCTACCTCAACATCGGCACCGCCCTGGCCGAGGCCGGCGCCTCCTTCGACGACGTGGCGAAACTGACCTTCTACGTCGTCGACTGGACCCCCGACAAGATGCCCGCACTCCTGCGCGGCATCTCCCGAGCGTCCGCCAAGCTGGACACCGCCCCGGTCCCGCCGGCCACGCTGCTGGGCGTCGCGGCCCTCGACATCCCGGCCCACCTGGTCGAGATCGAGGCCACCGCGGTCCTCGACTGACGAAGGACTGACGAAGGACTGACTGAACAACCCGACCAGAAATGCCCGCGCCAATGACCCTTTCCAATCAATTCCAGCCAATCGTGGACTGTCGGAAAGATCGTCGACGCACGCGACGGCGCTCAGAATCCTCACCGCACACCCCTCTGTCACCCCTTTATTCGAAGCCGAACCAGGTTCGAATTGAAGGCCCGACTGGTAATATCTCCCTCTTCGATCCACAAAATCGAGATGCGGGTACCGGGGGCGGGGGACCAATGGCGATCAAGGACGATCTTTTGGGCCGGTTGCCCGCGGCCGGCCCCACCCGAGGAGCCAACCGCCGGAAAGTCCTCCTCGCCGTGGCGATAAAGTCCGGCACCCAGGCCGACATCGCCCACCGCACCCTGCTCTCGCAGGCCACCGTGTCGGCCGCGGTCCGCGAACTCGCGGAGTGCGGCCTCGTGCCCGCCGCCAAGAGCCGCGGCAAGGTCAGCCTCACCACGGTCAACGATGTCGGCGTGGGCGTGCACCTCGGCTTCAACCACATGACCGTGGTCGCCCGCAGGCTCGACAAGGAATTCGACCAGGTGACCTCGCGCGTCAGCTCCGACGGCGTCAGCAGGGGTTGGTCCCGGGCCCTGCCAGAGGTCAAGCAGATGATCGACGAGGCGATCGAAGGAACGGGGCAGCGCCGCTCCGACGTGTTCTCCCTCGGCATCGCCGTACCCCGGATGATCAACCCGCGCACCGGCGGCTTCACCGCGCCGATCCTGCCGCCCTGGCGGGCGGGCGACGACCCGGCGAAGGACCTGGGCACCTGGCTGGGCGTGCGCCCGCTCATCGACAACGACGCCAACCTCGGCGCGCTGGCCGAACAGACCTACGGCACACGGGAACACGCCGAGACGGTGGTCTACGTGAAGGCGTCGACGGGCATCGGCGCCGGCATCATCGTGCACAACAACGTGCTGCGGGGACACGGCGGCATGGCAGGGGAACTCGGTCACCTCACCGTGGACCCGGACGGCGCGGTCTGCCAGTGCGGCGGACGCGGCTGCCTGGAGACGATGATCGGCGCCGACGCGCTGATCGCGCAGGTCCGCGCCGCGCGGGCCCGCAACAGCGTGCCGGCGCCGGAGACGCTGGAACAGGTCATCGGAGCCGCCCAGGCGCAGGACGCGGTCTGCATGCGCGTGATCCACGACGCGGGCCGGCGCCTGGGCCAGTCCCTGGCCCAGCTGTGCAACCTGCTCAACCCCGACCTCGTCGTCATCGGCGGTCAGCTCGCCCAGAGTCCGCTGCTGGAGGCCGGCTGCCGGGAGTCCTTGCACCGTTTCGCGCTGCCCGGCGCGGTCGCCGAGGACTCCAAGTTCGTCCTGGGCCCCAGCGAACTCGGCACCAGGGCCGAAGCCCAGGGCGCTCTCATCCTGGGACTGCGCGGCATGGAGCAGGCGGCCGACCCCACCTAGACCCCGCTTCTGGCCGCGAGTCCCGGCCTGCAGGGCGCCGACGGAGAGGCCCGATGGCCCATGTGCCGCGCAAGCCCCTTTCTCCTTCGATATGGCGCCGTGGACTCGATCTCACCGCCGCGCTCGTTCAATTGAGTGAGAACTGTTGGCCGAATGAGTCATTCCCCCGTCACCGGACGCGCCGGCGAGAGGGGAAACGCTCTCGTTGCCGGCGATCAGGGGCGGGAAGTGCCAGGCCGGAGCGGTTGCGATCGCGGGCCGGTTAGGCACCTGGCGTGGCCGGGGGATCGCTACACTTTGGGGCTCCGACGACGCCGGAACGACCGGCGCACGCGTATTTCCCGTACAGATCATTTCCGGGGCAGCTGATGTCCCCGACCCGAGGCGGCCCGATGACCTACGAGCCCATTGCCGTATCCCCGTACGAGGCCGTCGAGCATCCGCGACAAGCGGTGAAGGCCGGGGCTGTGCCGCCCCCGGAGGAGCCGGCCGCCTATGAACCGCCGATGGTGATCGACCTGGGCCATGTCCGTGAGGTGACGCTGGGCAGTTCCCCCAGCGGAATCGCCGATGCCAATGCCCAGTACTACTACTGACGTACCGGACAGCTCCCATGCCCCGCCCCGCGGCCCCGGCCGCAGCCACGGCCCCGCACTGCCCGCCTCCTGACCTTCCCCCTCCCGACGGGCCCACTATCGCGGGACTGCTGTCACCGGCACCCGCCCCCGCGCCCCGGGGAGCCACCCGGCTGTGGCCGGGCGAACCCCTGCTCTGGTCCTGGGGGCCCTGGCACCCCGGTGAGGTCCGCACCGCGCAGAGCGCGCACACCCGACTGGCCGCCGTCGGCCAGTGCCTCGCCGACGATGTGACGATGCGTCAGGACCTGCGGCGGGCGGCGCAGGACGGCCGCTGGGAACGCCTGACCCGCTGGCCCGGCGCCTACCTGCTCCTCCTGCTCCAGGACGACGGCCACCTCACCGCGTACGCCGACCCGGCGGGGCAGTTCCCCCTCTACTACGGGCGCCACGGCCGACACACGGTCCTGTCCACCCGGGCGAGGACCGCGGCGGCCCTGTCCGGAGCGACCGGCCGGTTCGACACGGCCGCGCTCGCCGCACACATCGTCTGCCCCGCGGTTCCCGAACTGACGGAAGGGCGCACGGCATACGACGGAATCCGCCGGCTCGGTGGCGGCCAGGCCATGAAAGTCACTCCCTCCGGCAGCTGCACGCAGTGGACCTACGAGGACCTCGCCCCCGATCCCGGCACGCGGTTCGAGGACAGCGCGGCCGAGTTGCGGTCGGCCCTCACGCGCGCCGTCACCCTGCGCACCGACAGCGCCGCACGGATCACCTCGGACTTCAGCGGCGGCCTGGACTCCACGTCCCTGGCCTTCCTGGCCGCCCGCACCACCGGCCGACCGCCCCTGGACGCCTTCGTCCACCACCACCCCGACGCCCCCGCCGGCGACCTCGCCCACGCCCTGGCCCACGCCGAGGACGCCCCCTCGATCCACCTCGCGGTGGTGCGCGGCGATGAGGACTCCCTGCCCTACAGCGGCCTGTCCGAGCACGGCTCCGCGGACCAGCCCGACCCGGCGGCGGTCATCGGCGCCCGGCACCGGCTGCGCCTCGACCACATCGCGCGCGGCGGCCCCGGCATCCACCTGACCGGGGAAGGCGGCGACGCACTCCTGGCCGCACCCCCCTCCTACCTCGGCGACATCGCGGCCACGGCCGGACTGCGCCGGCTCCTGCGCGACGGACGCGCGCTGGCCCGTATGCGGCAACTCTCCCCGGCGGACGTCGTCCTGCGGGCCAGACGCCTCGCGCGCACCCCCCTGCACCAAGCGATGAGCGAACTCGCCGCCTGTCTCGACGAACCCCTGGACCACCCGCCGCAGTGGGCGGACGCGGTCGCCTGGTGGCCCGCCCCGGGACCGGAGACGACCTGGCTGACCACCAGGGCACGCCGGCACCTGGCCGAACTGGCGGTACTGGCCGAGGAACACGCCCGACCGGCCCGCTCCGCGTCCTCTGCGACCTCCGCGACACCGGGCACCCGGGCCACCCTGATCGAGCTGCGCGCCTCCGCCGCCGTGCAGGCCCGGTTCACGTCCACAGCGCGCGCGTACGGCGTCCGGCCGCACGCTCCCTTCCTGGACAGCGAGGTCGTACGGGCCTGCACCCGCCTCCCGCTGCCCGACCGCATCGACCCGTTCACCGCCAAGCCGCTGCTGGCGGCCGCCCTGACCGGCCTGGTCCCCGACCCCGTACTGCGGCGCAGAACCAAGGGCGACTACACGGCCGAGAACTACCGCGGCGCCCGCCGCTCGGCGACAGAGATCAGAGCACGGCTCCTGCGTTCCCCGCTGGCCGAACTCGGAATCATCGAACCCTCGCGGGTGATCGCCGCGGTCGACCGGGCGATCGCGGGTCTGCCCGCGCCCTTCCCCGCACTCAACCGCCTGCTCGGCGCGGACCTCTGGCTCACGGCCGGCGACAGCGCACAGGAGCGGCCATGACCCGGCTGAGCGTGTCCGAGCACGTCCGCAAGAGCCTCTCACCGCACGGTGGCAGCGTGCTCCTCGACGTGCGGTCCGGCCACTGCTTCGCGATGAACTCCATGGCGCACACCCTCTGGCAGGAATGGCACCGCAGCGGGAACTTCGACTCCGCGGTGCTGGTGCTGGCGAGCCGTTACCCGGATGCGCCGCACGACCGGATCCGCGAGGACGCGCGCCGCCTCGCCGAGACCCTGATCGGCTTGGGCCTCCTTGACGCGCACGCGCCGCACCGGACGCCTGCCGCGCCTTCCCCGGGAGAGCGGGCACGGGCGACCGCCGACCGGCGCGCGGCGGATCGAGGATCCGCGCGGCACGCCCTGTCGCAGGGCGAGATCCCGCCCGTCACCGCAGCGCACCCGGCCGCAGCGCAGGTGACCATGGCCGCCGAACCGATGCGGGACGAAGGCGACCGCTCCGTCCGCCGCGCCGTGACCGCGGTACTCGCTCTGGCCGCACTGCTGGGCGCCCTGCTGCTGATCCGGCTGCCGCTGCGAACCGTCTCCAGAACGGTGAGCTGGACCGCCCGCACCTGGTGCCGGCGGGAGGCCACGCCGAAGCAGGCCGCGGCCTCCCTCGCGGCGGTACGGCGGGCAGCCCGGTGGTACCCCGGGCGCGCCGCCTGCCTGGAGTTGTCCCTGGCCACGCTCGGAGTCCTGGCCCTGACCGGCCGCAGGGTCGTGTGGTGCATCGGCACGGCGGACGACCCCTACCGTTTCCACGCGTGGGTGGAGGCGCAGGGAACCGCCATTGCGTCACCTGACGAGTACGGCACCACCGAATTCCGCCGTGTTCTCTCTGTGAGCTGAGCTGAGCTGATCCTGCTGTCGTGTTCAATTCGCACACGGCTGACGCCTGCCGGGGCTCCTACCGGATAGTTCCAAGAACGCTGGAGAGAATGCGAGTGGATTCCCCTTCAGCGACGGGACTTTGTGCGCTAGCCTGACAAAGGACAAAGCGAAGGGCGGTCACCGGTCTCCCGGCAACCGCCCTCGTCGGAGGGGCCTCCTCGCCCCTCAGACGCGCGGCAACAGCGCGTCGACCAGCGTCATGTCACCGTCTCCGTGCGTCATCAAGATCAGGAACACGAGGACCATGACGATGATGACCACTCGCACGTGCTGCCAGCGCACAGAGACCGAACAGCGGGTGGTCATCGTCATCTTCACACCCATGTGACGTCACCTCACTTTCCCACGCGTCGACGCCAATGCCCGGTAACAGGGAATGCGGCAACGACTCCGTGTGAAGAACAGTGTTCCCGTCAACCCGCCGCAAAACAATGGCCTTTGACGCGTCCCCCTGAGCCTCATGAGCCCCACTCCGGGGGCCCTGTTTCGCGCCGCACTTCAATTTGCCGATTCACAACGAGTGATAAGCGCCGTCGCGACGAGAACCGAACAATGGCACCGCTTTCCATCCCTGGCCCCACCTCGCCGGACACCACAGAGGCAGCCCGCCCCGCCCTGCCCACCCGTCGGCGAGCCGCCCTTCACCCCAGCCGCCACCGGGGCACACCCGGCACCCGATTCGAAGACAGACGGAGAGTGAGAACCCGGCGCCCCATCGAATAACGCGCCGCACACCTCGCACCGACGGCGTTTGCGCGTACGGGCAGGCGCCCCTTGTCCGTCACTATGTGATGCAAGTCACATGCCTGGCGACCGACCGTCGGCGCGGTCGCCCGTCATAGGACCGGCGGTGCGTCCGTGTCGCTGTCGCGGGCGTCGTAGGCGGCACGGGCGTCATCGATCCGGGCGAGATGCGCGAGGCTCCACTCGAGCAGGGGTGCGGCGGCCTCGCGCAGGGTGACGCCCATGTCCGTCAGCTCGTAGCTGACGTGCGGCGGCATCACCTCGTGGACGGTGCGTGTCAGGATCCCGTCCCGCTCCGGACCGCGCGGCGTCACCGTGAGCATGCGCTGGCTGATGCCGTCCACGTCCCTCTTGAGTTCGCTGAAGCGGCGTGGTCCGTGCCGGAGGCTGCGCACGACCAGGAGCGACCACTTGTCCCCGACGATGCCGAGCACCACCCGGGCCCGGCACGCATCATCGGGCCCTCGACGTCCAGCCCGTCACCCGGCACCTGCTCGAGGCCGCCCTGGAGTCCGACAGCGGCTGGCGCGTGCCCCCGCTCCCCGAACAGCCGGCCCCCTTCGGCAGCCCAACGGCACCGCCGCCCAGATATGGGAGCTCCCCACCGGCCACGACAGCATGATCACCATGCCGGTCGAACTCAGCGAGCTGCTGCTCAAGCTGTCCTGAACGCGAGCGGCGGCCGGCGCCGAATGTCCGGCCGACGCGTGTGCGGGAGGGTTGCCGTGCGTGCCCCCGGCTACAGCCCGACCCAGCCGAACAGGCGCGGGTGCCGGGTCTCCGCCCCGCAGGGGTCGACGCCACCGGAGCCGAAGGTGCCATAGCTGCCGAAGGTGCCGGGGCTCGGGGTGGCACCTTCGAGCGGCACGTACCTGCCCTCGTACTCGATGTCGCCGGACCCCTTCACCGCGTCGGCCGGGTCGTACGTGGACCCCCACGGGTCGGAGGACAGGGTCAGGCCCTCCGGGCAGGCGGGACCGACCGGCTGCACGGCCCACCAGGCGAACAGACACAGGCAGGCGAGGGAACCGAGGACGCCGATCCGGCGGCGCGGTGTGGCGAAGAGAGGAGAGGTCACCAGCGGATCGTACGCAGCGCCGGATCGGCGTAACCGCTGCCCGGTGCGCTCAGGATGCCCAGCGTATGGTCCGCGCTCGCGCCGAGCACGCCTTCGGGGCGACCGCCGATGGAGTCACAGCGGGCGCGGGCACGGGTGCAACACACGGCGCACCCACGCCCGTTGAGCGAGATGCCAAAAAAAGAACGAGCCGGCCTGCACCGGTGCGAGGACAGATGCGTCGCTTCGCTGCCCCGGTGCGGCCGGCCGGCTCAATGGGCTCAGCGCACGTCCACACAGTCACCGGTGGCGGTGACCGGCGGCGTGGTGGAGGTGCCCTCGAACAGGTAGCGGTAGCAGCGGTCGGCAGTCGCCTTGCGCGTCTGCTTCTCGACGCCCGCCTGGCTGCCGGTGCCGGTGAGGTGGCTGCTGGTGGTGGCGTACGAGCCGGTCAGCGAACGCTCCTGGAGGCGGACGGTCTGCTGGGTGTAGCCCGCGTACTTGTTGGTGTCCCAGTTGGCGCGCTCCAGCTTGCCGGTGATCGTGATCGTCTTGCCCTTGGCGATGGGCTCGGGGGCCGCGTTGTTGCTCATCCGGGACCAGCGCTTGAGGTACCAGGTCCTGGCGTTCTCGGTGTCCACGTCGGTGGTCGCGTCGGTGATCGCCCAGAGGGAGATCTTCCAGGCCCCGGCGTCCTCGTTCGTCAGGTAGCTACGGGGATCCATCGTGAAGGTGGCCGTGCAGTTGTACGTGGTGTCGCCGGACTGAACGCAGAGGTCGGCATCCGCCTCGAACTCCTCGGAGTTGAGGAACCGCTCCGCGTTGTCGCGGTCGGTGCCGCGCCAGAGCGACGCGTTGCTGCCGTAGAGCGTCGCCCCGCCGCTGATCGTCCACTTCACGGTGACCGACTGCGCGTACGTCGTCCCGACGCGGGCGGTGTTGCCGCCGTTGACGGTGACGCCGGAGACGACGGTGGAGTCGGCGCTGCTCGCGGCGAAGGCCCTGGGCGCGGCGGCCTTCGCCGCCGACGCCTCGGCGGCCGCGGCCTTGCTCTGCTTCAGCGCCTCGGCCGCGCCGGTCCCGTCCGCCATGGCGGACGGTGCGACGAGCAGGCCGATGGCAAGCCCGGAGGCGGCCAGCGCGCTGACGCCCAGGGTCACCTTCTTGCCGGACGTCAACTTATCGCTGGAGTGCTGGGACATGAGGCGGCTCCGTTATCGACTGTCGAGGGGCGGATGCAGGTCGTGGGACGGACGGCCCCGCATCACGCACGGCCACAGTGGCCGCGGGGTATTGATCGTCGATGAGGCGAAAGGGTTGTACGCGCATGACAGTTGATACGTGTGTAGTACGTCACCTGGCGGTGCCATGTCCCGCAGGAGTTGCGACGCAGCCCAGCGCGCAGAAGTCGCGACACAGCCCATGGCTGCCCCGGTGCGACGCACGCCCTCCGCCACGGCAGGCCCCCGTACCCACGCCGTGCGCCGCCCGCACTCTCCAACACCTCGCTGCCCGCGTCCTCACAACGGACGCCGGCACAACACCCCCGCACCGGAAAAACAGACGGCTTCCGCCTGTGCCGAAATGCGCCAGGCGAAAGCCGCAAACCCCGTTTTGTTCAATCTCCGTCGAACGAGAGAACGGAAATCAAGCCGACGTCAGCACTTCCAGACGCCTGTGACATTGTCGAAGACGCTCTTGTCGAACTTCTTGCTGCTCTTCTTGCCGGCAGGCGTGATGACACAATTCGACATGTGGTTCTGCTGGTTCTTGGTGTCGAAGAATTCCACACGCCACTTCACGCTGTGGTTGCAGTGGTTGTTGTAGTAGACGGTGACGGAGTTGTTCCCGGGCGTGTACGACGTGTTGAAGCGGTTCACCGTCGGCTTGTTGTCGCAGCCCCACGAGGTCTCCACCCTGCCCGCGGCCGCCGACGCGGCGGAGGCGTCGGCCTGCGGTGCGGCATGGGCGGTGCTCACGAGCATGGGCAGAGCCAGCACTGCGAGAGCTGTGGCCTTGACGCCCGTACGAATGGCATTCATTACCGAATTACCCCCTGAGGTAAATCTATGTGCACCCTGCACTTGCAGGGCGGGTCGAAATGAACTCTTGCACGCGCGGCAGACCGTCGGCAATCCGCTTGAGCTGAACTTGAGGTGTTGATCTTCGGGGCCGGATTGGGCGCGACATTCACGCGATACAGCCCGTCGGCCCACTTTGACCAAGAAGGGCGTTGATCTCCTCGATCGCCCGGGATTGCCCGTAGGTGTACTGCCCAAGGAGCATCTGCGGTGCCACGTGTCTCGACCGACCGGGGTTTGCGCGGCGTCGCGGCCCGCCGCCGGTCTCGTGAAACTCCGTGCCGAAAGCGCAACCGAGCCTCGGAGGCAGGACTTGGGCGGACCCGCTCCGTCCGGGGCCGGAGGCCTGCCGCGGCGCGGCAGAAGGGCCGGCCCGCCACGCCGTGCTCAAGGAACGCTCCGAACACAAAGTTGTAGGGAACCGGCAATGAGGGACGCTTCTCCACTGCTGATCAACCACGTTGTCCGGCGGTTCGTGGCCCGGTGAGACTGGCGTCGTACGACATGGCCGGCGCGGGCCGGAAGGCGGGGGATCCATGACGGCCAAAGCGCAAGCGCGCACGGTGCACGGTGACGCGGCACGGCCTACCGCGCCGGGACCGGGCCGGAACCTGCGCCTGGGCGCGCTGCTGATCGTCGCGGCGCTGCTCTCCGCGTCCGCCTGCTACGCGATCTTCGCATTCTGGCTGCCGGACGAGCGCGGCCTCTACCAGGACTACCGCGCCGCCGGGGCGTGCCCCGACCGTACGCACACCCGGGCGGCGACCGAAGAGTGCCTGCGAGAGGTCACCTTCACCGTCGAGGACACCGACACCCACGTCAGACACCTGCGCGCCACCCTGCGCGGCCCCGCGCCGTACGGGCGGACGACCGTGCCGTTCGGTGACCCGGGGCCCGTACTGGACACGCTCGACAAGGGCGACCGGGTCACGGCCACCCTCTGGCGCGGCGCCGTCGTCGAGATCGCGCGCGGCGAATCCCGACAGAACTCCTCCGACGCCCCGCGCGACGAGCCCCAGCCGATCGCGGCCGCCGGAACCCTCGCCGCGCTCCTGGCAGCGCAGGCACTGCTCTTCGGGATGGTCCGGCTCGTCGGGCCGCGCGATCCCGGGCTTTTCGGGTGGCGCCCGTTCGGCAAGGTACTGCTGCTCGTCTCGGTGGCCGGCTGTGTCGTCGGGGGCCTGCTGTCCACGTGGACGGGCCTGCCGTGGCAGCTCGTGCCCGCGACATGCGGGGCCCTCACCGCGGGGACGGCGTACTTCCTGCACCGGGACCTGCGCGTCAGACACGGCGGTTGACCGGCGCGGCCCCCACCTCGTGTTCCTGAGCGTCCTCCTCCTCGGCGCTGCTGCCCCGCCCTCCTCCTCGTGGCCTCAGGCTTCCGGTGTCCACAGCCGGGCCGTCGGCGGGGACGGAGACCCGCGTCGAAGCGTCCGTGAACGATCGGCGCCCGAGATGCGCTGACGAAGTCTCGGGAGCCGACGTGATGGCTGCCAGTGCACCGCAGCCACCGCCGCCCTCACAACGCCAGTGTGTCCCGCTGGCCGGCCGAGCCACTGACTGGCAACAACCGTGGCCACTCCGCACGGCGGCGCGTCGGCCTGTCGCCCGGTCGCCGATCGGGCTCGCCACCCCGCGATGAAGCTGCACGCGCCAATTCCGCTACGCCCGTTGCGTAATTGGTAGCCCCTCCCTACTCTCAATAACGCAACAGCCGTATCGAAATACAGATACGGGGCCCGCCCGTGACCAGCACCAGGAGCAGCGCCGTGACCACCACCCCCGCCCGCAGAGGCCGCCCCCGCAGCGAGGACGCCGACGGACGGATCCTGCGGGCCGCGCACGGCCTGCTGACCGAGCGGGGGTACGAGAAGTTCGCCATCGACGAGGTGGCCGCCCGCGCCAACGTGGCCAAGACCACGCTCTATCGCAGGTGGCCCACCAAGGACCACCTGCTCGTCGCACTCGTCGGCCGGATCCAGGACGAGGTGGAGGTCGCCGACACCGGCGACCTCCGGCGCGACCTGACCGTCTACCTCACCGCCGTCGCGACCGGCCTCGACCGGATGCGCCGCGTCGGCCGGGACGCCGCGGGGGAGGCCGACCGGTCGGCCGGGGTCGTTGCCGAACTGGTGGCGGCAGCCGCCCGGCACCCGGACGTGGGCGACGCCGTGCGCGGGCTGTTCGCGCGGCGCAACGCCCTGCCGCTCCGCCTGCTCGACAACGCCCGCGAACGCGGCGCGCTGCCCTCCGGCACCTCGTCCGAAGTGCTCTTCGACCAGCTGGCCGGAGCCCTCTACTACCGGCTCCTGATCACCGGGGCGCCGATCGGCGCCGACTACGTCGAGACGCTCGTCGACCAGGTACTGACCAGGGCCGGCAGCACCTCCCACCCAGAGAGGACCTGACATGTCCGCCACGTCTCCTGCCACCGCTTCTGCCACCTCTTCCGCCTCCGCACCCGCATCCGCCGCGTCCATGCCCTCCGCACCTGACGCCACGCAACGGCACACCCCGCCGCGGCGGCGCCGCCGCCGAATCCTGGTGGCGCTGGCCGGAATCGTGGCCGTGCTGGGGGGCTACACGGTGTGGACCAACACCCATCCTCCGGTCCAACTGACCGCGTCCATCGAGATCGAGGCCGCCCCGGAGCAAGTCTGGGCGGTGCTCACCGACTTCGACGCCTACCCGCGGTGGAACCCCTTCATCACCGAGGCCGCCGTCACCTCCGACGACGGCCTGCGGGCGGGCGCGACGATGCGCAACCGCCTGCAACAGAAGGGCGGGACCAGCACGTTCACCCCGACCGTCCTCGAGGTCAGCGCCGACCGCGAACTGCGCTGGCTGGGCAAGATCGGCCCGGGCTGGATCGGCGACGGCGAGCACCGCTTCGTCATCGAGCGCACCGGACGCGACACGGTCCGCCTCACGCAGAGCGAGAAGTTCACCGGCGTGGCGGTGCCCTTCGCCACCGGCAGCCTGAAGAACGACACCCTGCCCCAGTTCCGGGCGATGAACAGCGCACTGAAGGAGCGCGCCGAGCAGCTCGCCGAACGCTGATGCCGGGGGCCCGGGGGCCCGGATCACCGGCGAGGACGGGCGGACGGCCTCGCGTGAGTCGGACGTTCCACGTGTGGAAGAAGGCGGTGCGCCGACGGCGCGCTCGGCGATGAGGACGTAGATGAGAGTTGCGACGGCGACGGTTCGCTCGGTGAACGATGTGACGGCGCGGTGGGCAGGTACCGCGAAGGGCGGGACCGTGTTTTCGGCAGCGGGGGTGTGGCCGCTGCTGGCACACCTGGCCGACGGAGCCGAGGGAACGGTGCGGAGCGAACTGGCGGAGGCGTTGGGGCTCCCCGCTGAGCGAGCCGCGGCCGCCGCGCGCGAGCTGCTTGCCGCCATGGGGGCGATGCGCGGACTGGACACGGCCGTGGGGCTGTGGACGCAGCGCACGCTGGAGTTGGCGGAGCAGTGGTACTCGGGCCTACCCGTCGACGCCCACGGAGTGCTCACCGGCGACCCTGCGGCGGACCAACGGGCCCTGGACTCCTGGGCACGAAAGCGGACCGGCGGGCTGATCGACCGCATGGCGGTGACCCCGACCGAGGACACCCAGATGGTGCTGGCGAGCGCGCTCGCCCTGCGCACGCAGTGGCTCAGCCCCTTCGAGGAGGAGGTACTGGAGACCGCGTACGAGCCGTGGGCCACCCAGCCGCGGCTGGGCCTGTGGCGCTCCAGCGCCGTACTGGACCGGATCGGGGTGGTGGACACACCGGGCGGACAGGTCACCCGCCTTCAGGTGCTGGGGAACACGGCGCTGGATGTACACCTGCTGCTCGGCGACGAGGGCATGGCGCCGGGACACGTGCTGGCGGCTGGGATCGACGTCCTTGCCGGCCGGCACACCGTTGTACCGGGCCCACGGTTGTCCTACGGGAAGGCCGGCCCCGGCCTGCTGGTCGAGAAGGTGCGCTGCACGCGCCCCGAACCTCCGTCGCTGGACGTGACGACCGTGGCGTACGACATGAACGCAAGCCATGACCTGCTGGCACTGCACCGCGTGTTCGGACTCACCACGGCACGCGACACCTCGGTCGGTCACTTCCCCGGCATCAGCAGGTCCCCGCTCGCCATCGGGGCGGCCACGCAGAACACGATGGCGAAGTTCGGCGCGACAGGTTTCGAGGCCGCCGCGGCGACGGCGCTGGGCGGAATCGGCGGAGCCATGCCCGAGCCGCGCTTCGTGACCACCAGGATCAGTGCCATTCCCTTCCGGTAAGTGCCGTAGAGACTGGTGGAGACTGTCCATTGGCAGCTCTCTTGTGCCGGCGGGCCGGGTCGGTAGGACGGTCCGGTGGAACGAGTCCAGTGAGTGACGAGGGAGCGAGGACGAGCAAGGACGACCGGATCGTGGAGCGGCGAAACTCATGACTTTGCAGGAGAACCAACGGGTGAAGCTGGCCGCCGATCTCCGGCTGACCGAACCGATCGAGGTGTCCGGAGCGGTCATCGGCATCCTCCTGCTCGCTGCCGGCACCGCGGGAACTGTGGAAGAGGCCGTCGAGCACCCACGTGAGGGCGCCGATGCGCGCGAGTACGAGCGGCTGAGGTCGCTGCTCGACTCCTACGGTGACTCCATGCCCCCGGAAAGCAGGAGGCAACTGGAGCAGAAGCTCGCCGCCCTGCAGCCGGCATGGGCAGCGTTTCAGGAAAAGGGGCCTGTGGTGACGGTGCGCGTCCGCTTCGACAACGGGTTCGTCCTGGACGCCTCGCCGCAGGAGCTCTACGTCCCCGAGTGAGCGCGGTCGCAGCGCGAACTGCGCGTCCGTTCATCTGTGGCACCGCGCGACGGCCTGCCGGGGACAAGTTCCCGCGCAACGACCCGACCTCGATCACTGGACCCAGACGGTGACGAACCAGCAGGTGTGGACTGCGGTCAGTACGCTCAGACCCGCCGAGATCAGGGTCTACCAGGATCCGGTGCAAGCATGCGCGTCCGGCTGACGACCGGGCGTCCGCTCCACCAGTTCGGCTCGCCCTCGTCGCGGGGCCCGCCCGTCACCGTGGCATTCTGTGCCGATGAACGGTCCGGAGATCTCTGTCGAAGTCGCCTTTGAGCTCGGCTTGTTCGTGCCGCGCGTCTACCGCGAGGGCACGCCCGCGCCGCTCACTGTCGACGGTGTCTCCACGCTCGGGCACGTCGTCGAATCGCTCGGGGTGCCGCTCACCGAGGTCGGCGCGCTTCGCGTGGACGGCGCCGAGGCGGGCACCGGGCACATCCCGGCGGCGGGCGAGCGGGTCGAGGTGCGGGCCGTGACCCGGCCCCAGCCGGTACCGGGCGCGCCGCTGCGCTTCCTCCTCGATGTCCACCTGGGCACCCTCGCCCGCCGGATGCGACTGCTCGGCATCGACACCGCGTACGAGGCCACCGACATCGGCGATCCCGCCCTCGCGGCCCGCTCGGCGACCGAACGCCGGGTCCTGCTCAGCCGCGACCGCGGGCTGCTGCGCCGCCGCGAACTCTGGGCGGGCGGCTACGTCTACAGCGACCGCCCCGACGACCAACTCCGCGACGTCCTCGGCCGGTTCGCCCCGCGACTGCGCCCCTGGACCCGCTGCGCCGCCTGCAACGGCACGCTCTCTGCGGCCCGCAAGGAAGACATCACCGACCGCCTCCAAGGCGGCACCCGCGCCGGCTACGACGTCTTCGCCCAGTGCGGGCAGTGTGCCCGCGTGTACTGGCGCGGGGCACACCACGACCGCCTGGAGGCGATGGTGACGGCGGCGATGGCCGAGTTCGGGCCGGGGGAGGGACGCAGCTGACCCGCGAGGCCTACCCGAGCGCGCCCAGGCCCGTAGGCACATCGCCCTGATTCTTCCCCACGGCGTCCCGCCCGCGGGACGCCCACCCAACGCACCCACCCTCAATGGCCCCGCTCACAGCGGGCGCTGTTCGATGGTTACGGTCGGTGACGCAACTGTCGTTGAGTGGTGGTTCTTTCCTGACTTGCGAGGTGCTTGGTGGGTAGGTTGCTGGATTCCTGCACAGCTTCTGTGTCGGCGAGCTATCGGCTGTTCGGACTGGTTGACACGACCATGGGAGCTGAGACGTTCGATGATGATGCGGACAGATCGAAGTGGCTGCTTCCTGGGCCGGGCCTGGTCTATCTGCAGGTGCCCGCGGAGGTGGGCACGACGGTGATACGTCTGGAGGCGTGGAGCGGTGCGCCGGCGCTGCCACCCGGGCAGTGGGCGGGGCGCGAGGAGATCGAGGTGGACCTTCCTGAGGGCGAGCTTGGCCTGCAGACTGTCGACGGCGGGCTGCAAACTGTTCCGCTGCTGTTGCCCTCACCCGGCAGGTACCGCATGCGCTGGCAGTGGGTGTTCAACCCGGACACCGGTCCTTTCACCTCTCCCTTACGAGGTTGTTCCGACGTGCTGGCCACGCCCACCGGTCATGAACCCGCCTTGGGCGAGGAGGACCAGTTCTGTCTGGTGCAGATCTGGCGGACCGCGACCACCTGAACAGCGTGCAGCCTCACCCGACCCTTGCTGTCCAGGACGGAGGGCCAGGATCGCTCAGACGTAAGGTCACCGACTCGAGGAAGGCCCCTGCCGTCGGTACACGCCCGCATGCTGTCCATCGGATGTGCCTCTCTTCGGCCGCGTGGCGCGAAGTGGAAGCGCTTCTGTGGCGTGTCTGTGGCGTGGAGTGGAATGATCCGAGGCATAGGCATCCCGGACTCGGTCTGCTTGGCTGACACGGTGGCGCGAGGAGATCACGGACACAGTGAGTACTGGATGCTGGGGTAAGGACCTGGACCTGATGCGACCGCAATAGGGAGACGGACAGACTTCTGGCAGTGCGGCGACTTGGCCCCTGGCAGAAGTGCCCCGCCTACGCCCGCCCGTAACCCGCCACCGCACCACATACCTGGCGATGAGCGCTGGATCCCCGACCAGCGCCTAGCGTTTGCACCCCTGGACGCGTACCAGGACAGCAGGAATCCTCTGACTCCGCGCTTCCCGACACTTCGGTGCATGCCGCAGGGAGTGACTGGCAGTGGTGCGCGCCAGTACGGCCCGGTCCGCACTTTCCGTCCCCGCAACCTGCCCCAGCACGGAAGCGGAGCCGGTGCGGGCGTCAGCCGTTCCGGCGTTCCCACCGTGCGGCCCGAACCGTCCCCTGCTCGATGTCCTGCCGAGGCAGTTGGAGGTCGAGAGCGTCTTCCAGGGCGTGGAAGTAGAGCTGGAACTGGCTGAGTTCGGGATGGTCGAGTTCGGCGCGGCGCAGGGCCCGGTTGAGGAAGTCGAGCTGACCGCCGCGGTAGTAGGGGGCACGGCCGCGGTCGTACCAGATGAGCTCCAGGATGCCCCGGTCGTCGTCGACGCGGCGGCCGTCGCGCAGGTAGTCGAAGGTGTAGATGGCCTTCGCGGAGGTGGCCGTCAGGTGCACCGTCTCGGTGACGCCGAGCTGGGCGAGCGCCTCGGGGCCCGGCTCCCAGCCAGGTGTCTCGTGGTACATCAGGAAGGCCCAGTCACCGGCCCGGCCGAATGAGCACGTCTCCCAGGCGACGTCCCAGGTGTCGAAGGTCCCGCCGTCCATGTCGCACAGGTCCGCGAGACGGGTCCCGGCGGCGATCTGGGCGGGGTCCGCTCCGTGCAGCAGGGCGATCCGTTCCGCGCTGACGTCCTGTCCGCGGAAGAAGGCGAGATGGGTGTAGGGGTCCTGCTCACGCCAGCTCTCGGCGATCCAGGCGAGCCGCTCCAGCGGGTCCCGCCCACACCGCTCGTGACGCCGCGTGCCGTCGATGCCGCCGTCACGGAACCTGGCGCCCCAGGCGGGAGCGATCCGGTCCAGCAACTGCGCCTGCCCGGTAACGATGTTGGCCACCTGGCCACGCCCCGGGGCGCGGGCCGCAATGTGCTCAGCGAGTTCACGTACCGCGTCCTCGGCGGCGAAGTACAGCACCTGCTCCAGGTCCCGGGTGGCGAAGACCTCGCGGTAGGGGCCGATGTGGCCACGCACCACGCCGTCGTCGCTCAGGACGAGGAAGAGACGACCGTGCGGGGCGCCGACGCACGCCTCGTACTGCTCGGGCGCGGTGCCGATGGGCGGGAGCATCGCATCGTGGAGCACATCGGAGCCTGTGACGACCTGGTGCCAGGCTTGCCGGAGGGTGTACGCCGATATCTGCATGGGCGCCAGTATGCGGACGGGCACTGACAGCACAGCCCGGCGATGCGCTCGCGTCCTTCGTGCTGCTGCAGTTGGGAGGCCGTTCGCAAGCCTTGACGTCACACCGGTGGAGGCCTCGTGACGCGGGTCAGATGCCGCTTCGCGCCGGCCTCCGGCCCCTCGTGCCGACCATGACTATGTCCTCGCCTCTGCCGGGTGGGCCCTGCGGACCCACGCCGCCCGGGCGTGCACGTCTCACGGGGTCCAGGCGCGCTCCAGCAGAGCGTCGAACGTGGCGGGCTGTCGCCCGATCAGCTCGGCCAGTGTCGGGTCGACGGTGGCGAACTCGCCGTCTCGTGCTGCTGTGAAGATGCCCAGCAGCAGGTCGGCTATCGGGGCGGGGGATCCGTGTGCCAGGGCCTGCTGGTGGAAGGTGTCGTCGCCGACGACAGCGCGGGCGAAGGATCGTCCGGTGATGCGGGCCGCGATCTGTGCGACGGCGTCGAGGTCGAGCGCTGCCGACCCGGTGAGCGGTGGGGTGGGTCCCTCGAAGCGGCCCTCGTGGGTGAGGATCGTCGCGGCGGCTTCGGCGAGATCGTCGTGGCCGGTCCAGGCGACGGGGCCGTCCGCGGGCAGGGCGATGTCGCCGGTGTGCCGGGCGGACTCCAGCAGCTGCACGGCGCTGGCCGCGTAGAAGCCGTTGCGCAGTGCGGTCCACGGCAGGCCGGTGGCGCGCAGCATGTCCTCGGTGCGGGCGTGGTCGCGGCACGGGGAGAAGCGGGAGGTGTGCGCGGCGCCCATCTGGCTGGTGTAGAGGATGCGGCCGACGCCGGCCCGCACGGCGGCGTCGATGGCGATGCGATGGCCCGTGACGCACTCCTCGCCGGTGCGGTCGAGGGAGACGAGCAGCAGCTGCTCCGCCCCCTGAAAGGCGTGCTCGAGGGAGGCGGGGTCGTCGAAGCTGCCCTGCCGGACGCGGACGCCGCGCTCGGCGAGGTTCTGGGCCTTGCGGGGGTCGCGGACGCTGACGCCGACGTGCTGGGCGGGGATGCGCTCGAGGAGATGCTCGACGACGCGGCCGCCGAGTTTTCCGGTGGCTCCGGTCACGATGATCATGGTGGGCTCCCGACGATGTTTCCACTGGAATCACTGCGACGGTAACACTGGAATATCAGTGATATCAAACAACCGGTATCATCGGTTCATGGTCACGCGCGACGCCCCCGACACCCCCGACAGCCCCCGCCGGCGCATCGTCGAAGCGGCCGTCGAGCTCTTGGAGCAAGGCGGCCCGGATGCGGTGAGCACCCGCGCGGTCGCCGCCGCGGCCGGGATGCAGCCACCGGCGATCTACCGCCTCTTCGGCGACAAGGAGGGACTGCTGCGGGCCGTCGCCGAACACGGCTACGCAGAGTTCCTGCAGAGCAAGCGCGCGCAACTCGACCCCGACCCGCCGGACGCGGTGGAGGAGCTGCGCCGCGGCTGGGACATGGTCGTGGAGTTCGGAATCACCCGCCCCGAACTGTTCGCGGTGATGAACAGAGCCACCAGTCGGCAGACGGACATCGCTCACCGCGCGGGCCTGGACATCCTGCACGCCCGGGTGCGCCGACTGGCGGCCGCGGGGTGGCTGCGCACCGACGAGAACCTGGCTGCCCAGATCATCCAGGCCACCGGCCGAGGCGCGGTCACCACCTGGCACTCCACGCCGGCCCAACACCGCGACCCGGCGCTGCTGACCGCCCTGCGCGAAGCCATGATCACCGCCATCACCCGTGCCGAACCAGCCCTCCCCGCCGCGGAGAGCGGCCCCGCCGCGGCAGCCCGCACGCTGCGCGCTGCCCTCCCCGACGAAGCCGACGTCCTGAGCGACGCCGAACAGCACCTCCTGCGCGAGTGGCTCACCCGCCTGGCGGCCGACGGCGGCGCGCCGCACGCCTGACCGCGCGTCAGGATCTTGCGCGACCGCGTGGTTGTTGCGGAGCCGTGCGGTGTGCGAGGGAGGGAGTAGACGAGGGGGTCTGTCCGCTCCATGGTGTGGACGTTCGCCCTGGATGAGGACGAGGACTGGGTCCCCTCCCGGGAGCCGTCCGGCGGCGAGAATCTCCGGCGAGCAGGGCAGTGGAGACCTTGGCGCCGGGGATCGCCTCAGCCCACGCCGCCGACACCTACCTGGCGGCGTGGCGTGCCGATTCGCGGCGGCGGGGATCGGGTTTCGCTCTGACGACTGCCTCCGCGTCCGCTGAGCGTGTCAGTACCGAGAGGGTCCGGCTGATCGACGTATACGGGCAGTTCGAGGACTGTGACATCGAGGCAGCCGAGTTCGATGCGATGCTCCACGACTACGCGAGGGCCGCGCGCGCAGCGGAGAACCCGCGCGGCTGAGCCCGCAGCCGGGAGGACACACGCAAAGCCACACGGATGTCGTCGCACGAAGGTGACGTCCTGGTGGAGAACGCGCCCACGCGACGAACGCCTCGCGCCACCACCCGCAGCAAAGCCGAAGACGGCTCCCCCTCTTCCGAAAGGGGAGCCGTCTACTGGTAATGATGAGGGCCTGTCAGGCGTGTCGCCGGTTTCCGGTGATGAGGCGGTACAGGGCCAGCAGGATCATGGAGCCGACGATGGCGGCGATCCAGGTCGACAACTCGAAGAAGCCGTCGATGGAGTCGACTCCGAAGATCACCTTGCCCAGCCAGCCGCCGAGCAGACCCCCGGCGATCCCGATGAGCATGGTGATGATGATGCCGCCGGGGTCCTTGCCGGGCATCAACAGCTTGGCGATGGCGCCTGCGAGCAAGCCGATGACGATCCACGCGATGATGCCCATGATGTGTCTCCTGTCAGCGGAAATAAGAACTGTGTAAGCGTGTGTTCCGCTTCGCTGCTTTCAAACACACGTCCTACGCACCTGCCGGCGCCTTGAGCGCCGTGTCGGCGCTGCCATGTACCTCCTGGCATGCGCACGGACCCCTGCAGGAGGCCGTACCGCACGTGCAGCAGGGAACACGTTGACGTCGAGGCGGTGATGTCCGACGACTCCAGCCGCCCCACGGAGATCGAGGCCAAGTCCGCCTCGACGACGGCCGGCTGGTCCTACTGCTCTCCTGCTGTCCAAGCCCACCTCGGACTGGACCCTGACGGTCCGTTCCCGTGCCACCAAGGCGGTCGTGGACACCGCCACCGGCGGAGCGGGCCAAGGGGTATGGAAGGTGGGCTGGTACGGCCGCGACTACCGGTTCGGCACCGTCGGCGACCGGTTCCTGCCCCAGGGCATGTACGACTGGACGCTGACCGTGCGACCCGCCGACGGAAGCACCGCTCTGCAGACGCAGGGCTCGGTACACCTGGCGCAGGGCGCCCCCGTACGCCGTGACCACGCGGGCCCCGGCACCACCCTCGACGGCAACGGCGACCTGCTCACCCTCAACTCCTCCGGCGCCCTCACGTTCCAGACGGGCAACGGCGAGGGCAGGTTCGCGGGCAAGGCAGCGGCCTCCGGCTGGCCCACCACGACCACGGCCGTGCCCTTCGGCGACCTGAACGGCGACAACTGCAACGACGTCCTCGTCCGGAACTCCGGCGGGGAACTGCGCAGTTACCGCCCCGGCTGCGACAAGCCCCTGGCCCCCTCGCTCACGTACATCAGGATCGGCCCCGGCTGGAACAACTACGACGACCTCGTCTCCCCGGGCGACCTGACCGGCGACGGCCTGCCCGACCTGCTCGCCCGCAACAAGGCCACAGGCGACCTCTACGCCTATCCCGGCAAGAGCGACGGAACCCTGGCCGCGCGCAAGAGGATCGGCCCCGGCTGGAGCGGCTACACGATCGTCCCGGCGGGCGACGTGAACGGCGACGGCATCGGCGACGTCTCCGCCCGCCGCAAGGACGGCACACCCTTCCCCTACGACGCCGCCGGCGACGGCACCTGGAAGCCGCGGGTCACCCTGTACAAGAACTGGGGCAACTCCTACAACGTCATCGTCGGCGCCGGCGACCTCACCAACGACGGCCGCGAGGACCTGGTCGCCCGCGACACCTCCGGAAACCTCTACCGCTACGACGGGACCGCGGCCGGCGCGCTCAAGCCCCGGGTGAAGCTCGCCTCCGGCTGGAACGTCTACAAGGGCATCTTCCAGCCTGAGATCTCGCCGTCCGCGGCGGGCGCTCACAGTGACGGTGGCGCTGAACCGCCGGAGTCACCCGCTTCCGGCAGGAAGAGTCATCGAGGCAGGAGCCCCGGCGCGTGCCCGGGTCGTGGTCCTGGGGCCGGGCGCCCACTCGTCGCCCGGCACGGGGACACGGGGAGGGGCGGAAGAAGCCTTCGGCCCGCACCCCATGTCCCACGTCCGGTCAGAGCCAGGAGTCCCAGATGCCGTACGCCGTCGACCGGGTCTCGGCCTCGGCGCCCGAGGCGTCGAACCGTACGACGCGGTAGTAGTACAGGCCGAGCCGGTCCTCGTGCACCGTGGTGTCCGTGTAGTACGCAACGTCTCCCACCGCGCCCTCCGCCAGGGCGACATACGCGGCCGCGACGGGGTCCCAGCGCTCCACGCGATACCGCGCGAACCGGGAACAGTCCCCGAGTCCGGAGCTCTCGGAGCAGCCGATGTACAGCTGTGGGTACTGGCCCTCACCGACCTCGGACTCCGTCCAGCCCGGCGGGCGGGTGTCGGGCAGGGTGACCGAGACCTCGGCGGGGTGGAGGACGTCGAGTACCCGGTCGTCGTGCATGAGCCGGCCGTCCGTGGCTGCCACCTTGTAGACGTGGGTCGCACCGTCGGCAACCGTGGGGCAGAGGATCTCGGTCCTGGCCAGGGAGCTGCCGAACCAGCAGTTCTCCTTCCAGACCGTCTCACCACTGTCCGGGTCGGTGACGCCCTGCCAGACGTGGTAGCCGGTGACGTCCGCATCGGCGGGTGGCGTCCAGGTCAGCCGGACACCGAGCGGGACGCGCTCCGCGGTCAGGTCCTGGACCGGGGCGGGACGCTGCGTGTCCGGGGTGGTCTCGGTGGCGGGCGGGCCGGCCTGCGACACATGTCCGTACCGGTCGGTCGTCACGACGCGGTACTCGTACGTCGTCTCCGACTTGCCCTGGACGTCCCAGCAGCTGCCGTTGACCTGCTTGCGGGCGGACAGCGGAGCGTCGTCGTCCGCCCAGGTCCAGTACGTGTCCGGGTCATCCAGCGGCTGGTCCACCGAGGTGAACGGCTTGCACCGGTCGACGATGTCGGTTTCGCCGGTCGCGGTGTCGGTTCGGATGATCTTGTACGTGGGAAGAGGCTGCTCGTCGACGGTCCACGGGTCGACACTGCTCCACTCGACCATCACGCCCTCGTCGAACCTGTGGGCAGTGGTCTTGAACGCGGGGATCGCCTCCGGCCGGTCGGCCATCTCCAGAGTGACCTCCACCGGCGCGGCAGGGTTGCCCTTGGCGTCCAGTGAGCGCACCGCGTACCGGTAACTGTCGGCGACGGCGACCGACTGGCCAGGCACCACGTCGGTGCGGGTGGTGGTGGCCTCATCGGGAAGAGCGTCGGTGTAGCCGCCGGTCGCCGGGTCGTACTGGAGGACCAGGTAGGAGGCGGCCCCGGTGACGGGCGACCACACCAGGTGCGGAACGCCCGACCTGTATTCGGCGCGGAGCCCTGTGACCGGGGCGGGCGGGGTCAGGTCGGGGGTGGTGAACGTCGTGGCGGCCGAGTACGCCGACCAGTTCCCGGCGGCGTCCCGGGCCCGCCCCCGGTAGGTGACCTTGCTGCCGTCGGCCCGGTAACCGGTGTCGCAGATCGCACCCTTGGTGCCGGAGTAGACGGTGCTCCAGAGCTTCGTGGCGGCGTCGAGCCGCTGCATCTCGTACCGGACGATGTCGGCGGCGTTCTGCGCGGTGGTGACCAGCTGCGGTGCCGCGTAGGGCTGGTCGGCCGGACAGGCGTCGTGTTCGACGAAGGGTGCGGCGGGCGGCGTCCTGTCGACGGTGGTGACGAGCTTGTCGGGGCTGCCGCCGGAGACATTGCCCGCCTTGTCGACGGCACGCACCTCGTAGTAGTAGGCCGCTCCGGTCCTGGGCAGCGCGCTGTCGGTGTACGACGTCGCGGTGGTCGTTGCGAGCTGGTTGCCGTACGGCGCGCCCTTCAGCCGGCGGTAGACCCGGTAGTTCGCCAGGTCCATCTCCTTGCTCCTGGTCCAGGTGAGCTTGGCGGCGCCGGTGGCGGAGTTGTACGAGACGGCCGTGCCTGCCGGGACGAGGGGCTTGACCTTGTCGTAGGCGGCGGAGGTGCGCGGCGTATAAGCGAACCTGACACTCGCGGAACCCGTCCAGTTGACGAAGTCGAACCGGATCGTGTGCTTGCCCGCGGGGATCGTCACGTTGACCGTCTTCTTGACGGCGGTGGAAACGTTCTTCCATGCATCGATCTTGCGGACACCGTCGACATAGACGCGCATGCCGTCCAGGGCGGATGCCGTGAAGGTGAAGGGGCCGCCGGAGCCGAAGTCGCGCGTCACCGACCAGCGCACCCCGAAGTTGTTGGACGGCACGCCGGAGACGGGGGACCCGCTGCCCCAGTTCTGGTCGATCGTGGAATCGCAGTCCGTCTTCTTCGGCGTACCCGAGAACGTCGTGTTCGCGAAGAACTGCCGTGTGAAGACGGGGGAAGTGCAAGTCACCGCCGCGGAAGCGGGTACGGCGGTGGTGTAGAGCACTCCGCCTGCCGTGGCCAGAGCCAAGGCGGTGGCGGTCGTGCGTCTGGCTGGGTTCATCAAGCGTTCAGTCCTGTTCGGCGGCCGAGGTGGTCAGACATCGCCGAACAAGACAGACAACGGGGCCGGTTGGTTGTACGAGCAGCAGCAACAGCTCAGCCGCAGCGGGTGCGCCCGCCCACCGCCTCATGACCGGAGCACCGGCTCGCGGATGCGACGCTGCTGCGCGGCGGTGGGCGGACGAACGCGCGGGCCGGTGCGGTGCCAGAGCAGCAAGGCGGGCGGCTCGGAGTAGGTGAGGTGGGCAACTTCACACTTGGGCGCGCGGCCCATGGAAGTGGCGGCGCGGCGGCGCCACTGGACGGCTGTGGTCGGGTGGAGGCCGAGCATCGGGCCGAGGACCGCGACTGAACCGCATACCTCCGAGCACGCCATCGTGCCCTTGCCAGCGGATGCTCGGCGAGGGCACCGACGCCAGGCAGTCCCTGCGGCCCCCGGCTTTGTCCGCGGCACCGACCACAACCAGGGCCGGGGCCACATGCTCGCACAGGTCCTGGGCGGCTCCGGAGACAGCCTGGTCAACCTCTTCACCATCACCCAGAACCCCACCAACTCACCGCACATGCGAGACCTGGAGCTGCAGATCCGTGATGCGGTGCGTGGCGCCCCGGGCCACCCCGGGGAGATCGTCCGTACAGCGTTTATCTGAACACACCGACGACAAGAAGACATCCGTACTCAAGCGGATCACGATGGAAGCCGACGGTGACGGCGGCTACCGGCTCAGAGCACACCTGGAAAACCGCGACCACGCCGCGCAACAGGCCCGACGCAGGAGCGGAATCGAATGAGCCCCCTCGAGCGCCTCACGGAGCTCTGCCCCCCCGCCCCCCACCCGTCAGCCCCCGGTGGACTGGGCCCACGTCAAGTCCATCCTGGATACCGCTCTTCCCGAGGACTACAAACGCCGCACCGCCATCTACGACCCGGGCTGCTTCGCCGGCTACCTATGGATCTACGACCCCCGCCAGACCTCCGTCCACGTCAACCTGACCGGTCCCGCCAGCGACCAACTCCGGCAACAGATGAAGTCCGACCAAGCGCAGGACATCTACCCGGCCCCTGTCGACGCGGCGCTCCTGCTGCCGTGCGGTAGCACCGACAACGGTGAGCGACTGTTCTGGGTCACCGATCCCCAAGGACAGCCGGACGCCTGGACGATCGCCGTCAACGAAGCCCGCGGGCCCCGCTGGTTCACCTTCGACGGCACCCTGACACAGTTCCTGGTATCCGTACTGAGCGGAGAAACAAAGGTCCGGCAGTTCCCCAAGGACCTCCTGCAAGGCGACGTCGGCTTCGAACCCTCCAACCTAGAACAGTGGACGCCACCGATGCCGTCGGTACGCCCGCCCGTCAACCCCGACGACATCCGCGCCTGGGGCCGCGCGAACGGCTACACCGTCCCCATGCGCGGCCGCATCCCGGCCGACCTGCGACAGGCTTGGGAACAGGCGCACGAGAGTGACTGACCCGCGCCTTCCTCGACGTGGCCGACGGCCGCCTCGTACGCCCCGGGCTGCTCGCGCTCACCGTCACGCATCAGCCGGAGCGGCGCCCTACGCAGATTGCAAAGGCGTCCGGTAGGGACACACTGCAAAGCACGGCGCTGACCTGGGGTATGCGGTGTCGCCGTCGGTTGCCACGGCAGGGGACCGCCAGATCTTGGCTGAGGAATCTCGCATGGGTAAGGGCCTCCCGGGTTGGTGTGGACTGCGACGTCTACACCCACCAGGGAGGCCCTCGTGGTCCACCGTGATGCACCCCGACCGAGAGCGGACGGCTGCGTCCGGTCCATTGCGCCGTCGACGGTCGTGATCACCGTCGAGTTCCCGTCGGTGTCTCCTGGCGCCCGGTCCACCTTTTGTGGCTCTTCCCGGTTTCCCGTCAGGTCTTGCGGCGTTGTAGAGGCCGAAGAGGCAGCAGGGCCTCAGTGGGGGAGGGCGGGCATATGCCGCACAGGAACAGGGAGTTCGGTAAGTTCGGTGCTCAGGGGATCAGGGGCTCTGAGGCGGTGGCCCGCCAGCTGGACCGTCTGGCCGATTTCATCGCCACACCGGTCACGCAACGCCGCGGCCTGATGGCGCGTCTGCGCTACCTGACCCGTACGGACCACGCGGCGGCAGCAGCCCGCCGGGCAGGTCTGACGGTCACGGACCGCACTCTGCGAGCCTGGCTGGAGGGCAAACGCTCACCGTCGAAGGCGAACCTGGAACGCATCGACGCCGCGTACCGCACGGTGCGCCGCGCTAACGTGGCCCGCTACCTACTGGCGCGCCTCAACCGCCAGGGCCGCGGCACCAGAGTGGAGTTCCATCCCCTCAACCAGTCCCAGGTGCCGCGCCCGCGCCAGCGCGTCATCGACTACCGCTCGCTGAACGTCCGCAACTGGGACCGCATCGTGCGCGCCTGGGCCGCTGGGGACATGAGCGCGTTGGACGAGACGTGGACCAACGACGTGCTGGTCGATCTGGGGTCGCAGTGGGGAGAGTACGAGTACGTATCGAACATCGGCTTCGCGGCGTGAAGCACCTGGCCGTGCGGAGGTGAGCCAGGGCAGTACGTTCCCACCGACGAACGGGCCGTACTGCAATCGCTCGACCCTGTACGTGTGATGCGGTGAGGCCTCGGTGTTACGCACCTCGGCCCATACACATTTGCCGAAGACGAGGAGGTCGGTGCCCCATTTCTGGGCGAGCGCATCGACCAGCATCAAGCCGCGACCGCCTGGGTCCCGCTTGGTCGGCGCGGACGGGGCACACGGCGGCACTTGTCGGTGACAGCGATCCTCAGCAGACCGGGTCGGGGCTGCTCGACGTGGACCCGGATGGCGTGACGCGGCCGTGACGCACCGCGTTGGTGACGAGCTCCGACAACAGGAGCGCGCTCGTATCAGCCGCGTCGTCCCTCGATCGAGGGTGGAACAGTTCCGTCCGCTCGTCCTGGGGAGAACCGGGTACGAGACTTGGCCGCACGCCGGAGCGTTGACGAGTGTGTGAAGTGCTACTCGGGAGAACGTCATGTATTGCCAAGTGCCTCACCCGGCCACAGTCATGGCCACCCCGCTCAATGATGAGGGCATATCGGGCACTGTCGGCGCGCTCCTCGTCGTCGACTGGGCCAGTCCCCATGAACCTTGGGACGACCAACTCGCCTTCGTCTTCGATGGCGGCACACACACCACAGAACAGATCGCCGAATTCACCCTCACCGACGGCGAACTCACTGAGGCCGGATTCGTCACCCCGGCTGTCGCCGGGAGCCGGCTCAGCGACCGGCTGGCTCCCCGCCTGACTGCGGCGCTGTCGGCAACAACGGATAGACGTCCTCGGTACCTGCGCAACGGATCCGCCCTGGCACAGAAGCCTCCGTGACGGGGAGTCAGTTGGTGGCGGTGAGGTTGGCTGTTTGTGCGGCGAAGCGAGCTCGTCGTTGTTCGGTGAAGCGGCTGGGTTCCGCAGCCCTGATCTCTGGGACCATCATGACGGGCGAAGAGACAGCCCCGCCGGTCAGCAGCGGGTGGAGCTGGTAGAGGCCGTTCTCAAGGCTCCAGGCGAGTCCGCACTCGCGGAGTTCCTTGAAGCCGCGGTTCACGGTCGGCTTGCTGGCGCCCAGTTCGGCACACATCTCGTTCTGGCTGATAGCGGCGGTGCCGGTCTTTGGATCGCTGAGGTAGAGCAGCTGGTCCAGGACGCGGCGGCCTGCGGTGGAGATGTCGACCAGGGCCAGGAGGCGCAGGACGTTACGAGCGATGGTGAGGGGTGCGTCTGTGGGCGGGCTGGGGACGTAAGAGTTGCTCACGGAGGCTCACCGCTTCCGCTTAGGTGGACGTTGCATCACTGAGGATATGCCGCACGGGGTTATGCGCTTGTCTGGTGTACGGGGCGAGGCTGCTGGAGTGTGACGACTTTCATCCTACGGCGGGCCGATTCGGCGGCTTTCTTCTCCGCGATGCGGGCCTGGCGCCACTCTGCGGGGTAGTCGGCGTGCGGGATGATGCAAGCCGGGCCCTTGGCCCTGTTCCACACCACCTGCCACTTTCCTTGCTCGTCGGAAGTGCCGGCCACCGTCAGCCACGGGTTCAGCTGGAAAATGCCGCGCTTGGCGGTGCGCATCCAGCCAATGTGCGCGAAGAACTGCGATGCCTCGTTCACGGAAGACGCTGAGAGGTTGCACCGGGCCTGGAGGTCGCGCTGGCTGCTTTTCACGAAGCCGCGGGCTGCGGCGCGGACTTGGTCGTCGGCGCGGTTGGCGTTCTGTAGCGCCACGAGCTTGCACCAGACCTGGAACCAGGAGCCGGGCATTCTGAGGCTGTGAGGTTCGGGGAGGGGGTCACTGAGGTGTTCGGGGTTTCTCGCCATTAATGCGAGTTCGTTGTTGTGCTGGTGGGTGGGTATTTCGGATGGTTGATCTTGGTGGTGGTATCTCGGATTCGGTGGTGGCGTGATCCCGGATCGGTCGGTGCTGTGGTTGTCGAATCTCCTTTGTGGCGTGCTCTATAGCGCATGAGGGTGTGGGGGTGGAGGTGGAGTGGGGCTGTGTCACCCGCTCGGGTGGTCTGCGGGGCTGGGGCCGGGGTGCCGGCTTTAGCGTCTCTTCTGTCGTGCCTGCCGCGGGTGCGATGTGAACTGCCCTGTGTGGGGCGGTAGTTGACGGCCGGAGGCTGGTGCTGTGATCACTGATTGGTTACCGGTTCGCTCCTGGTGCGATGGTCGGCTCTGGTGATAGCGGGCGGTGGTGCCCCTGGGGCCGTGGATGGCGGTTTGGGGCGGCATCGGGATGAGCTCAGGCCCGCTGCGGTGGCCCAGTTGCTGCGGCTGCGCGCGTCCGGGGAGTTGACGACGGCGCATGTGCGGCTGGTCGCTGACGCGGTGGGCGTGCACAAGAGGACGGTGTGGAGCTGGCTGGCCCGTGCGGAGGAGACCGGCAGCCCGGAGAAGCCGGAACGCTGCCGGTTCCGGATCACCGATGAGGTCGTCGAGGTCCTTGCTGACTATCAGGGCAACGTGAAGCGTGCTCACGAGCGTCTGGTCGAGGTAGCGGTGGCGGCAGAGGAGAAGCCGCCGGGGCTGACGACGCTGCATGATGCGATCGCGCGGGATCTCGATCCGGGTTTCATGGCGGGCCTGCGTGAGGGGATCCCGGCGGCCCGCGGCTTCGACCCGTGCTTTCAGCGGCCGCAGGTGGCGCGGAACGCGGTGTGGGAGGGCGACCACAAGCAGGCCGAGACCGTGGTGATGATGCCGGACGGTAAGCCGTCGAGGGTGTGGGTGACGTGGTTCGAGGACCGTGGCACGGGCTATGTGATGGGCTGGGCGGTCACCGCCGGCTCCGCGCACCGGGGCTCGGTCCTGGCCGCAGTGCGCATGTCGGTGCTGCGCGAGGATCCTTACGGCCCGGCCGGGGGGCTGCCGCACTTGGTGCGTGTGGATGGCGGCGCCGACTTCCTGTCCACAACCGTCCGACGGGCCTTCGGGCTCCTCGGTGTCCCGGTGCACCGGGTGCGCAGTGCCCGGCACAAGGGCGGCATCGAGCGCCTGAACCGTACGAGCATGACCCGGTTCTTCGCTGACCTGCCCCGCTACACGAAGGCGCCCCGGCTCGATCACCGCCGTCGCCTCGGTGATGGGGATCCGCCGCTGACGTTCGAGGCGTTCGTCGCTCTGCTGGGGGAGTGGGTGGCCAAGCACAACACCGAGCACGTCATCGAGCGCACCAAGATGACGCCGTTTGAAGCCTGGCAGAGAGATCCCACCGAGATCCGGCCCGAACCGAACGCGTGCGAGCTGCGCGCCTTCATGTTGGAGAGCGACCACAAGGTCCACAAGATCACCAGTCACGGGGTGGAGTTCGCGGGCCGCGCCTACATGCCGAAGAACGGGGTGGGCCGGATCGGGCTGGAGGTGCGGGTGCGGTGGATGCCGCACCACACCCACGAGATCGACTTGTACGCCTTCCGCGGCAACCGCTACCTCGGCCGGGCCTTCCTCAGCAACGAGGCCAGCGAGGACCTGCGCGCCAAGGTGCTCCTCGAACGCGACGAACACAGCAAGGCGCTGCGAGCGGCCCTGAAGCGTTCCGGCGAGCGCCGGCGGGAACGCCACCTGCCGTCCACCCGGCCCGAAGTGCCTGTTCGGGCTCTGCGGATGACCGAGCAGGAGGCCCGTGCCGAACTCGACGGCACGAAGGCGCCCGACACGCCGCGGCGCCGCACCCAGCCGTACCGGCCCCTGACTCCTGTCCCGGCTGGTTGGAAACGCCCCGGCCAAGACCGCACTGACAGGGAATCCACTGACACCGAACCCAAGGACGGCACCCGGTGACAGCTGCCCCCAAGCGCAAGCACCTTGGCCAGCGCCGTCAGTCGGCCGCGCCGGCGAGCGAGACATCCAGGCGCCGTCCCGACCTGTACCCGCAGCACTTTCTCGGCCTGAAGGACTCCACGCTGGTCGCCACAGACACCCTGCTGCAGATCAAGGACACCGTCATCGACACCGTCGAGTCCAGGGCCATGTCCGTGATCTACGGCGACCCGGGGCTCGGCAAGAGTTTCTCCACCCGCGCCACGATCCAGGAGATGAACCCGGACCTGGTCCTCCCCCTCGACTTCGCCCGCTCCCGCCCTGGACCCAAGGACCTGCGCGAGGAGCTGTTCCACCAGATGCGGCTCAACTGCAAGATGCCCGGCACGCCGACCGCGTTCGACAAGCTGCTGCGCGAAGCCCTGCCGCGCCGCCCGTATGTGATCGTGTGCGACGAGGCGCAGCAGTACCGCAGGGAGAATTTCGAGTTCCTGCGCAAGCTGTGGGACAACTGCGCTCCTCAGCCCGCCATCGTGTTCGTCGGCGGCCGCGAGGCCTACGAGACGCTGCAGAGCGACCCGGCACTCGCTTCCAGGATCTACATCCGTCTGGAGATCCTCGCGATGACCGAGGACGAGATCCTCAAAACGGTCCCCGACTCCCACCCCGTGTGGCGCGGTGCCGACGAGGCGCTGCTCAGGCGGATCGACACCCAGTACGCACTCGGCTCCTTCCGTGAGTGGGTGAAGGTGACCAAGCACGTCCTGAAGGGCATGGAGTACTTCGGCGCCGAACAGGTCGATGACGAGGTCGTCGACTGGGCCCTGGCCCGGTGCTGACCGCTCCTGGGCCGCCCGGCGGTGCCGCCACGCAGCTGGTGTCTCTGGCCGGGACAGCCGCGCCCGGGCACCTGCATTTCCTCCGCCTGGCCGGCGCCCGCACCGTGGTCACTCCCGGCCTGAGGGCAGCCGATGACGCCCTCGCCGCCGCCCACCAGCAGCGGCGCTTCCTGTGCGTGCTGGGCGACGCCGGGGTCGGCAAGACCTTCGCCGTCCACTATGTCGCCCGTACCCGCTTCCCCCGGTCCCACGTTCCGCTGCGTCTGGGAGCCAGGCCCACACCGGCCGATCTGCGCGCCCACCTGCACGACGCTCTCGGCCTCCACGACGCTTTGCCTGCAGCGCCCGCACTCGCCGATGCGCTCATCCGGCGCGCGCTCGCCGCACAGGCGTACATCGTGGTCATCGACGAAGCCGACCGCATGTCCGAAGCGTGCTTCGAGTACCTGCGGTTCCTGCACGACGACACCCCTGACGGCCTGTGCGTGGTCCTGATCGCCGGCCAGCGCGGCGAGAAGGCCCTGCGCGCTCGGCAGATGCTGGCCACCCGCACCGCCCAGTGGCTGACCCTCAGACCGCTCGCCCGGGTGTCGGTTCCGAGTACCGCCCGGGCCTTGCACCCGGTGTGGCAGACCGTCGCTCCTGACCAACTCCGCCTCCTGGACGGCCTCTTCGCCCAGGGCAGCCTGCGCCGCTGGGCCCTGCTCACCCATCACGTGCAGCGATCCGTGTCCGCCACCGGGCGCGCTCAGCCGGACCCTGATCTGCTGCGTCAGACCCTCGACCGCATCGACACCTCATGCCGCCCATGATCCAACGTGCCCCCGCCGCCCTCACACCGGCCACCTTGCCGCCCGTCCTGCTGCTCCTGGACGAGGGCGACGACCGCGCCGTCCAGCACGCCGCCCGCCAGCGCGCTCACCCCAAGGGCGGCCGCATCACCGCTGATCCCACCCCGCACACCAACAGCCTCGCCTACCTGGCTCTGGACCTGCTGCGCGCCATGGGCCGCGACAGCTTCGCCCACCCCGACGCCGAGCGCATGTCCACCGACGCGGCCTGGCGCGCGTGACCTGCTGGACCCTGACACAGGACTCAAAGAGGCCATCGTGCTGCGCGCCCACCGCCTCACGCCGAGCGACTGAGACGTCTTGCCACCTGGCGCGTGGAGACCGGCATCCGCCTCGTCCTCATCGCCCACACACCCACCAGGCCGCTGAGCAACGTCTGCGCGACCGTCTCACCGCCGCCCGATTCACCGATCTTACGGACCGCAACCGGCACGTCGGCCATCGCGGAGGCCATCGGCCCGCCCGTCACCACCCGCCCTGCGCCCGCCTCCGCCCGACCAGGTCCATCCGCTGCCCGACCTGCCCGGCGGCGACCCTGCCGCCTTCCGCGACGAGTGCCGACTCCATCTCGGACGAAGCCGACTTCGCCGCATCGACGGCCAGTACCAGGCGGCTGCGCCGCCGCCCGCACCTGGCTCGCCCGCACCATGCCTCGATCGACACGCCTTGGCCACTGGCCACAGCTGCTGCCGAGGAAGAGCCCGACGCCGGGCCGGACATGGAGGGGTTGCGCCTGTTCCTGGCCCGTCTGACCGTCTCGAGCCCCAGCTCTCAGCACACACTCGCCCGCATACGCGGAGCGCAGAGGGGGTTCCTCAGCCGCCACCTCCAGCTCGACGTCCCTGAAGACCTCAACGAACGGGGCGGGCCCGGAATCACCACCGTGCCGATCACTCCGCACGTGGCCCACGTCCTGTCCACGCGCCTGCCCAATCCGTGCGCGCCGCCGCAGCGGCCGCCTTGCTGTTCACCGGCACCGATCAGTCCTTGTTGTCCATGACCCAGATCGTCAGCGTCGACGAGCACACCACCCGCCTGGCCATCGACCGTGACTCGCGGATCCACATCGGCATGCCGCCCGGCCCGCGGCACATGTACGCCATCCCACCCCGCGCCCGCCCCCTGCTCGCCGCCGCGCTCGCCTTCCGCCGCCGTACCCCGCGCACCACCGACCACCTCGGACTGTTCGCCGGCTGCTTCGGCACCCCTGTTCGCTTCGACAACCTGATTCGCGATGCCGGCCTCGACATCCCGGCCGTCACGCACCCGCACCCCGCACAGGACTGGCACGCCGCCGCCTGCTGCCGACACCTGTCCGCCACCACGCCGACTGACAAGCCCAGTTCATCCAGTGCTCGACCAAGGCCAAGGAGAGACGTCCCGGCGACTACTCGGTGAGCGACGCGGCCAGCCCCTCCCCGGTCGTCTAGGCGGATGCCGCTGACTGGCTGGTGCCGTCTGGGCCCGGGGGCGGCAGCGCTCCCGGTGGCGGTTCCGGTGGTGGCTGCGGAACGGCCGTGGAGGCTGCGGCCTGACGGTAGTTGATGATGGCTTGGATTCTTTTTTCCGGGTCTGCTATCTGATCGAGGGTGGCCCGCGAATTTCTCGTCGACGAGATTTCCTTTTCGCTGGCGGTTGTGGTCGAGGATCAGACTGGTGAGGGGGACGGCGAGATACGCGGCGATGACGATCGCTCCGACCGCCCACCAGGGTGCGCCGCCCAGGGCACCGGCCAGGACGGCGGGAAGTCCGGCCAGGATGCCGCCGATGGGTCCGAGGGAGGACGAGTTCATCGCGTGGATGCCCTTCCAGCACGTGACGGCTGGGCCGCCTCATGCCTGAACGAGCCGCAGGAGAGCGGCTGGGACGGAGTGAGGTGGCACGGGTGCGCCGTGTGAGGGCATGCCGAGGTCCCGGCGCCGCATCGGGGCGGGCCGGTGTGTTTTACGGCAGGCTTGCTAGCCCCCTTGGAAACCGGTTCGGTGGTCCCGTGGGGTGGTTCAAAGACTTGGTTCGGCGGTTTTTGCGGAGGAGCTTTTCTTCGGCTTTTTGGGCAGGGTGGGTCAACTGTCGCAGTTAACAAAAAGACTGCTGATAAAACCCTTAAGCCAATTCATTTAGCTTCTTCCGCGCCGCCTTTCTCTTGCTCGTCGGCCGCGTGCATCCTCTTGCGGGCACGCCAGAACCTGCTCACCAGTATCGGTCATCGAAGCGCCGTCTGGGGCCTGTTCGGGCAGATCGTGCCAGAAGTGTGTGGCCGAGGCCGGCTGAAGTAGTCGGTCGACCAGAGCAGTCACGCCTTACAGAGCCTTTGTGCGGGGCGCCGCCCGGTGGTCGTGACCAGGGCCCGCTCTGGGCTAGGGGAGGCCCTGCGCCCCGCTCACCGTTGAAGTTCGGCCACCGCCCCTGGCATCCCAACCACAGCTCCTAAAACGCTCCGTTACGATGAGCGACACGGTTTTTGGCATGTGACACAGACAAACAGCATCTGGTCGCCCGCCAGGCCCTCAGCACAGAAGCGCGCCGCGGGCAGGACAGCACCGACCACTGACACGGGCCGCGCATGGACAGCGGCGTCCGCCCTTTGGGGGAGCGGGCGAGGATGTGTGGTGGGAAGTGCGGACCGATTTCAAAGGTCTCGTGGTGGAGCAGGCCATCGTGCATGGTGTGCCGAAGCAGGCCAGAAACGAGGAGCCCCGTCCTCTCCAGCTCAGCCAGACATTCTGCCATCTCGACGAAGAGGTGCGCGCTGAACTGCAGAGCAAGCTCCGTGATGTCTTCGCGAAGCTGGGCCGGGAGGTTGTCGAGGACCCAGAGCTCAAGTCCCCCCTGCCTGATGCGGTCCGGTCCTTCCTGGGCGCCGAGCGGGGGCTTGTGGAAGTCTCCGGGGAGCTGGCCTACGCTCTGCGCGACAGCCAGAACGGTTCTAGCTCTGCCGGGCTCCTCCTGGTTGCTGCAGCTCGCCTCGACGGTCAGCGCGCGTTGCTGGTGGTCAAGATGGAGCATGAGACCGGCATGCAGACCAACGCGATCGTGGCCGACGGCCTGCGTACCTTCACCATGGAGTACCTCGACGATCTTCTGTTCACCCAGAAGTCCAAGGTGTACAAAGTGGCCCTCTTCTCGGAAGAGGGAACGACGGGTGCAGGACTTCAGGGCTGGGCTGCCGACCCGCAGACGACGGGTAAGGCAGTGGCGCGGTTCTTCCTGGAAAGATTCCTGGGATGCCGGCACCAGAACGACCCCCGCGAACTCACCCGCCGGTTCCACGATGCCACGATGGACTGGGTCAACAGCCGTCCCATCGAGGCCGATGCGCGTATGAAATACGTCATGGCCGTCATGGTGGAACTCCAGAACACCGTCTCGGATCTAGATCCCACGGAGTTCATCAAGACGCATCTGCAAGAGCAGCATCAAGCCGACCTCACCGCGTTCCTTGCCGACAGTGACGTTCCTGTCGGTGTATTTGAGAAGAACACCGAACTCATCAGTACCAGGCTCGAGAAGATGAGAGTGGACCTGTCCAACGGTGCCTTCCTCGTCGCACCGCTGGAAGCGGTGCAGGACGGCACGGTCCAGGTAAAGGATCTCGGCGACGGCCGGACCACGGTCACCGTCACCGCAAAACTGACCAACACCGGCAGCGGCGCATCAGCGGCTCGCTCCGCCAAGCCTGCTCAGCAGCTTCCTGAACGGCCGGCCCAGAAAGAAGTACTGCCAGGGTTCGAAAGCGTCCTCGCGCTCCCCACGCAGGTGAAACGCACCACGCAGACGGAGCGGCCGCCCGTCACCGGTGAACTCCCGCCGACGCAGTCGTGAGCCGTGTCAGTCCTGCATATCCTCTTTCGAGTCCGCCATGCCTCTGACCGCAGACGAAGCCTTTCAGCGGTTCCAGCAGGAGCGGTCCCGTATCGAGAGCGCCGTCAAGGCGACCGAGGCACGTCTCCTGGACGCCACCGGCCGCAAGGGAATCGCCTGCGCAGTGACCTCGCGCGTCAAGGAAGCCAGCAGCTTCCAGAACAAGATCTACCGCAAGGGCTATACGGACCCCTGGAAGCAGATCACTGATAAAGCGGGCATACGCGTCGTCGTCCCCCACCGGGGGGCCCTCGACGGCACCCTTGAAGTCATCCAAGGCTGCCTCGACGTCGTCCGCATAGAGGACGACCGCGACACCCCGGCGACGAGGACCTCCTGCGCTACCCCGGCTGCACATCCAAGCCATCATGGCAGGCGGGGAAAGGGATCCGGACGGAGTCCCGTACGAGTGTGAGATCCAACTGCGCAGCGAGGCAATCGACTTGTGGACACGCATGTCCCACAAGCTCCTGTACAAGACCGACGGCTCTCTGCCCGCCGATGTCAGACGCTCGCTGTACCGTCTGATTGCCCTGGTCGAACTATTCGACCACGAGGTTGAACGGGGGTGAAAGCCATGGCAGCACGCCCCGAACTGGCCCGCACCCACCAGCTCCTCGAGCTGGCAGAGCAGATCTACCGCTCCTTCTCCAGCCACCCCCACAGCACAGACCTTTCCCGCGAGGTCAGCGAGGTCCTGTCTCACGCCATCGGCGACACCACCCACTACAACGAGCAGCTGACTCAGTTCGTGGCGGACCACCGCAGCATCCTCGAGCAGGCATATACGAATACGGCCCCACCAGTGCACTCTTCCTCAAGCGCGGCGCTACCTGCTGGCCAGCCAGCCGGAGAGCCTGATCATCTTTGAACGACTGAACAATGTACGCACCCGGTCGAGCTCCGGATCGCCTGGCACCACAGCGAACTGCCGGAAGACATGCTCACCGATATGGCACAGATTTGGGGGGTTTCCCTATGACCGGTCCCACCTCGCCGGAGCCCCCCGCCCTGGCGGCCGCCACTGCGATGTTCGTCGAGGTTCTCGTGGTCGGCATCGGCACTCTCACCGCGACAGCCCTGCTCTTCATCGCCCTCATCGGCCCTGTCACCACCGCCAAACTCGCCCCCCTAGCGGGCTCGTCCGCGGCTGCCGCAGTCGGACTCGCCGCAGCCTACGCCCTGGGCATTCTCCTCGACCGGGCGGCCGACGCCGCTCTCACCCCACACCGCCGGCTGCGCACCCGCTTCTTCCCCTCCAGCACCGCCTACGCCCAAGCCCGCCTGCGCCTGGCTGACTTTCCGATCCTGGCCGCCCGCGCCGACTACGCGCGCTCCCGCATGCGGATCTGCCGCGGATGGATCCTCAACACCCTGGCCCTGACCCTCACCGCAACCCTGGCCATGCTGCGCTACTCCTTCGAGCACCGACCGCTCATCCTGGGAGCCACCACTGTCTTGGGCATAGCGACCGCGTTCGGTTTCTACCGCGCCTGGCGCGCTCTCACCGTGACCGGCTACCGCAAGCTCGCCGAGCAGACAGCCCTCCCAACGGCCAGCGCCCTTTCACCGGTGCCCGCCCAGCCGCAGCCCGGTCCCGTATCGCCCTGACACCCTCACCGGAGCGGGTCATGCAGTTAGCCGGGGCGCGTGGTCGAAGAAGCGATGGTCCTCAGCGAGACGGATCGCTCACGCCGCGGCCAGCCGTTGTAGGAAGCAGCCCCTTGGTCGTGGCGATGATCTGGCAGGCATGCCCCTCGTCATCCCGCTCGTCGGCCGCTGCAGCAAGCGTGTTCAACAGCCGCAGGCCAGTCTCCTGATCCGCCTCACCGGTGTCGAGACCGGCCAGGGGGCAGTCAATGATCATCAGCGGCGGGACGCGGACCGCGGGGACCGCGCGTCCCAAGTCACGCAGGCTCAGCAGCATGGCGATGTTGATGACAGCGCGCGCGTGACCGGCTACCGCGCCCTCGGTAAACAGCTGCGCGCCCTCGTCGTGGCGTTCGCGCACCAGCGTGGTGAAGTCCTCGGGGCTGATCACCGCTGTTTCCACGGCCGGCCGGATCTGCTGCAGGCGTGCGCGGAAGAACGCCGACCACTGTGGACCAGTTCCTTGCGCCGCTGATCGTGTGCCCTTTGGGCTACATCACGCCGGGCCTGGGCCCCTCCATCTCCTCTTTGCGTGAGCGGACCTGCTCCTCCTGGACGGCGATGAAGTCCGCGTCGTTCAGCCTCCGCTTCAGCTGCTCCACCTCACCGCTCAGCCGTTCTGCCTTCTTCTCCAGATCGCGGGTAGCGCGCCGCTGAGGATCGACCACATCCCGATCGAACGCGTCACGGGCAGCCAGTGCATCCCCGGCCGCCCTGTCCGCTGCAGCAGCTACCTCACGTGCGTCACGGGCAGCCTTCTCCGTCTCGGTGCGCAGCAACCGCGCGTGCTCGACCTTGGCGCGTGCTGCCGCAATCCGTGTCTCATGCAGGTCCTCAAGCCCTTCGCCGCAGGCCTGCCCGCACTGGGTACACAGCCCCGCCTCACGTTCGGGAAGTACCTGGTGGCAGCGTGAACAGCGTTCCGGGGCCGGCTGCAGCAGCCCGGCGAGTTCGCCTCGGCCGCGGCGCGCGCGTGCACGTCGATGGCTTTGCCTAACGTGGCAGATACCTCTTCAGCCTTCTTGAGCGCCTTCCTGCGCGCTTTGTCGGCGACTTTGTAGAGAGCATCGAGCCGACCGCGTTCACCTGCGAACCCACCAAGCCGTGCCTCGGCCTCCTGCCACCGGGCAGCAGCCATCTGGTGATCGCGGACCTTCTGTTCATGTTCCCGCGGATGGCATCAGGGTCAGTCAGCAGACCATCGTCGCGCAGCTTCTTGAACTGCGTCAGCGTCCGCCGGGCAGCGTTGTGGCGGGATTTCGCCTCGGTGGCGGCCTTCTCAAGCTGTTCCAGATCTCTCCCCCACAAGCCGAGCACGGCCTTCAATGTCAAGATCCGTTCGGCGTCGCTGCCATCGAGGAACGCAGAAGCGATCGCCGCTGCCTCAAGACCACCGTGCTGCCCAGCACCTGATCGAGCCCGACCGTGATATTCCCATGACTGGCTGCCGGGACGTCGAGCAGCTCCTGGATGAAGCCACCCGCACCCACCTCGCCCGCCTTGTGGGTCGTGACAGGAAAGACCCGCTCCGCGGCCGAGGGATCACTGAGATTCTTGAACGACACCAGGCCGCGAGAGGTACGGCCGGAGCGAGTGGCCTGCCACCGCACATCACCCACGGGAAAACTACCTGCAACAGGTCGCATTTCCTCACCTGCGGCATGACGGTAGCCGACGACAAGAACAGAGCGTGCAGCAACGCCTCCAGCGCGGTGGACTTGCCCGATCGCGTCGGCCCCACCAAAAATGCCAGCTGGCCAAACTCC
>NZ_JAOCNE010000015.1:0-99039 GCF_056172735.1 Streptomyces sp. R818 | reverse complement strand
CCACCACCCCGACCTCGCACGCGGCCCGCACCTTCGTGGACGCCCTGCCCGCAGTACGCGTGCTGCCCGCCCGCGGCTTTCTCGTCCCGCACGACGACTTCACCGCCTGGGCGGCCGGCCACGGCACGAAACACCTGCGCCAGGAGGACTTCTACCGCTGGGTCCGCCACACCCACGACCTCCTCATGGACGGCGACCAGCCCGCCGGCGGGCGCTGGAACCTCGACCACGACAACCGCGAGCCCCCGCCCAAGGGCGCCGGCCACCTCGACGTGCCCCGCCCTACCGGCCGCGCGAGAGCGACATCGACGCCGAGGTGCGGGCCGACCTCGACCGCTGGGCCCGCGACGGCGACGTGGAGTTCGTCGGCGAGGACGGCCCGCGCGAGTTCCCCGCCACCCGCCGCGAGGCGCTCGCCGCGCTCCGCCGCTTCCTCGACCACCGGCTCGCCACCTTCGGCGCCTACGAGGACGCCGTCCTCGCCGACGACGCGGCCATGAGCCACAGCCGGCTCTCCTCCTCGCTCAAACCTCGCCTGCTCGACCCCGCCGAATGCGTCGAAGGGGCCGAGGCGCGCTGGCGCGCGGGCGACGTCCCGCTCAACAGCGCCGAGGGGTTCATCCGGCAGATCGCCGGGTGGCGCGAATTCGTCTGGCACCTCTACTGGCACTTCCGGCACCGGGGTACCGCGACAGCAACGAACTGCGCCACCGCGCGCCGCTGCCCGACTGGTTCACCGAGCTGTCCTCGGCGGGGACCGACGCGAACTGCCTGACCCACGTCCTCCGACCAGGTCCGCACGACCGGCTGGACGCCACCACATCCCCCGCCTCATGATCCTCGGCAGTTACGCGCTGCAACGCGGCTGGGAGCCGAAGGCCCTCACCGACTGGTTCCACCGCAGCTTCGTCGACGGCTACGACTGGGTGATGGTGCCGAACGTCGTCGGCATGTCCCAGTACGCCGACGGCGGCCGCATGACGACCAAGCCGTACACGTCGGGCGGCGCCTACATCGACCGGATGAGCGACCTGTGCGGGCCCTGCCGGTACAAAGCCGTCCGTACGCGTCGGCGACGACGCCTGCCCCTTCACCGCCGGCTACTGGACCTTCCTCCACCGCCACCGCGAGCGCTTCGAGCACAAACGCCCGCATGTCCCAGCCGGTCCGCGGCCTCGGACCGCCTCCGTGACCTCGACGAACTCCTGGAACAGGAGCGGGGCCGCCGGGACTGGAGGCGCCTTGAGCGCGGCTCGAATCGGTCACGAACGGAGAAGCTCCGGAGCGTCCGGCCTGTACATACTGCTCCCAGCCGGGTCGCCCGACGTATGGAGACAGTGATGACCGCCAAGGCCAGGAAGACCGACACGCCGGCAGTCCGGACCGTCCGGGGAGTCCGCGCGGCACGTCGCCGACAGCCATGACCTGATCCGGGTGTACGGGGCCCGCGAGAAACAACCTCAAGGACGTCAGCGTCGAACTGCCCAAGCGCCGGCTGACCGTGTTCACCGGGGTCTCCGGGTCGGGCAAGAGCTCCCTGGTGTTCAACACGATCGCCGCCGAGTCGCAGCGCCTGATCAACGAGACGTACAGCGCGTTCGTCCAGGGCTTCATGCCGACGCTCGCCCGCCCCGAGGTCGATGTCCTCGACGGGTTGACCACAGTGATCACCGTTGATCAACAGCGGCTCGGCGCGGACCCGCGCTCCACCGTCGGCACCGCGACCGACGCCAACGCCATGCTGCGCATCCTCTTCAGCCGCCTCGGCACCCCGCACCTCGGCTCGCCCAAGGCGTTCTCCTTCAACGTCGCCTCGATCAGCGGCGCCGGCGCGGTGACCGTCAAGCGCGGCGGCGTGGATGTGAAGGAGCGGCGCGCCTTCAGCATCACCGGCGGCATGTGCCCGCGCTGCGAGGGCCGCGGCGCGGTCTCCGACATCGACCTGACCGCCCTGTACGACGACAGCAAGTCCCTCGACGAGGGCGCGCTCACCATCCCCGGCTACAGCATGGACGGCTGGTACGGCCGCATCTTCACCGGCTGCGGCTTCTTCCCGCCGGACAAGCCGATCGCCCGCTTCACCAAGCGACAGCTGCACGATCTGCTGTACAAGGAGCCGACGAAGATCAAGGTTGACGGGATCAACCTGACGTACGAGGGGTTGATCCCGCGGATCCAGAAGTCCATGCTCTCCAAGGACGTCGACTCGCTCCAGCCGCACATCAGGGCCTTCGTCGAGCGCGCCGTCACCTTCGCCGTCTGCCCCGAGTGCGAGGGCACGCGGCTCAACGAGGGCGCCCGCTCCTCCAAGATCGAGGGCGTCAGCATCGCCCACGCCTGCGCCATGGAGATCCGCGACCTCGCCGCCTGGGTGCGCGGACTGACGGACCCCTCGGTCGCCCCGCTCCTCGAGACGCTCCAGCAGACCCTGGAGTCGTTCGTCGAGATCGGCCTCGGCTACCTCTCCCTCGACCGGCCCTCCGGCACCCTGTCCGGCGGTGAGGCCCAGCGCGTCAAGATGATCCGCCACCTCGGCTCGTCCCTCACCGACACCACCTACGTCTTCGACGAGCCGACGACCGGGCTGCACCCGCACGACATCCAGCGGATGAACGAGCTGCTCCTGCGCCTGCGCGACAAGGGCAACACCGTCCTCGTCGTCGAGCACAAGCCCGAGATGATCGCGATCGCCGACCACGTCGTGGACCTCGGGCCCGGGGCCGGCGCGGGCGGCGGCAGCGTCTGCTTCGAGGGGACCGTGGAGGGGCTGCGGGCCGCCGACACCGTCACCGGACGCCACTTCGACGACCGCGCCGCCGTGAAGGACTCCGTGCGCAAGCCGACGGGCGCCCTGGAGATCCGCGGCGCCTCCACCCACAACCTCCAGGACGTCGACGTCGACATCCCGCTCGGCGTGCTGACCGTCGTCACCGGTGTGGCCGGATCCGGCAAGAGCTCCCTCGTGCACGGCTCGATCCCGGCGGGGGAGGGCGTCGTCTCCGTCGACCAGGGCGCGATCCGCGGCTCGCGGCGCTCCAATCCGGCCACGTACAGCGGTGTCCTCGACCCGATCCGCAAGGCGTTCGCCAAGGCCAACGGCGTCAAGCCCGCTCTCTTCAGCGCCAACTCCGAGGGCGCCTGCCCCACCTGCAAGGGCGTCGGCGTCGTCTACACCGATCTCGCGATGATGGCCGGGGTGTCGACGACCTGCGAGGAGTGCGACGGCAAGCGGTTCGACGCCTCCGTCCTTGAGTACCGCCTCGGCGGCCGGGACATCAGCGAGGTCCTCGCGATGCCGGTGGCCGAGGCCGAGGAGTTCTTCCGCGCGGGCGACGCCCGCACGCCCGCCGCGCACAAGATCCTGGAGCGCCTCGACGACGTCGGGCTCGGCTACCTCACCCTCGGCCAGCCGCTCACCACGCTCTCCGGCGGCGAGCGGCAGCGGCTCAAGCTCGCCGCGCACATGGGGGAGAAGGGCGGCGTGTACGTCCTCGACGAGCCGACAGCCGGGCTGCACCTGGCCGACGTCGAGCAGCTGCTCGGGCTGCTCGACAGGCTCGTCGACTCCGGCAAGTCCGTCATCGTCGTCGAGCACCACCAGGCCGTCATGGCGCACGCCGACTGGATCATCGACCTCGGCCCCGGCGCAGGTCACGACGGAGGCAAGGTCGTCTTCGAGGGCACCCCGGCGGACCTCGTCGCCCACCGCGGGACGCTCACGGGACAGCACCTCGCGGAGTACGTGAAGGCGTGACCGGCGGTCCAGCGCGGCCGTGACGGGCGGCCCCGCCCGGCCACCCGTATGAGAAGCGTCAAGGGCACGCACGTTCCCGTATAGGAGGCGTCAACAGGGATCGGAACCGGCCACGAGCGGATGTTTGCTCTAACCGTTCCAACGGATCCAACCGTTTCCGTCCGGTTCGGATCGGTCCGGTTCCGTCCCTGTCCCTCTCGCACCCATCCGGGAGCCCACGATGGCCGATCTGGCCTTCGTCGTCACCACGGTCGCGGTCTTCGCGCTGGTGGCCCTCGTCGCCAAGGGGGTGACCAAGCTATGACCGTCGAACATGTCGTCGGCCTCGTCGTGGCCGTCGCCCTCCTGGGCTATCTCGTCCTCGCCCTCCTGTACCCGGAGAGGTTCTGAGCGCCGACATGAGCCCCGTACTCGCCGCGGCGCTGCAGTTCCTCGCCCTCTGCGTGGCGCTCGCCCTGGCCCACCGTCCGCTCGGCGACCACATGGCCCGGGTCTACTCCTCCGAGAAGCACCTCCGGGTGGAGAAGTGGATCTACAAGGGCATCGGCGCCGACCCCGACACGCGGATGCGCTGGACCGCGTACCTGCGCGGCGTCCTCGCGTTCTCCGCCGTGAGCGTCCTGTTCCTCTACCTCCTCCAGCGGCTCCAGGGCGCGCTGCCCGGCTCGCTCGGCTTCACGTCGATCGACCCCGACCAGGCGTTCAACACGGCCGCGTCCTTCGTCGCCAACACCAACTGGCAGTCGTACTACGGCGAGCAGGCCATGGGCCACGTCGTGCAGACCGGCGGCCTCGCGGTGCAGAACTTCGTCTCGGCCGCCGTGGGCATCGCCGTCGCCGTCGCCCTCGTACGCGGCTTCGCCCGGACCCGCACCGGCGAACTGGGCAACTTCTGGGCCGACCTCGTCCGCGGCGTCGTCCGCGTCCTCCTCCCCGTCGCGGTGGTCGGCGCGCTCGTCCTGGTCGCCTGCGGCGCGATCCAGAACTTCTCGGGGATCCACGAGGTCGGCCAGTTCATGGGCGGCTCGCAGCAGTGGAACGGCGGCGCCGTCGCCTCCCAGGAAGCCATCAAGGAGCTGGGCACCAACGGCGGCGGCTACTTCAACGCCAACTCCGCCCACCCCTTCGAGAACCCGAACGGTTTCACCAACCTCTTCGAGGTCTTCCTCATCCTGGTCATCCCGTTCGCGCTGACCCGCACGTTCGGCGTCATGGTCGGCTCGGTCCGGCAGGGCTACGCGATCCTCGCCACGATGGCGTCGATCTGGGTCCTCTTCTCCGGCCTCATGATGTGGACCGAGTTCGCCCACCACGGCCCCGCCTTCGACCTCGCGGGCGGCGCCATGGAAGGCAAGGAGAACCGGTTCGGCATCGGCGGCTCGTCGATCTTCGCGGTCGCCACGACGCTGACCTCGACCGGCGCGGTCAACTCCTTCCACTCCTCCTACACCGGCCTCGGCGGCGGCATCACCATGCTGGGCATGCAGCTCGGCGAGATCGCGCCCGGCGGCACGGGATCCGGCCTCTACGGCATGCTGATCATGGCGATCATCGCGGTGTTCCTCGCCGGACTGATGGTCGGCCGAACCCCCGAGTACCTCGGCAAGAAGATCGGCACCCGCGAGATCAAGCTCGCCGCCTGCTACATCCTGATCACCCCGGTGCTCGTCCTGCTCCTCACCGCCTTCTCGATGGCCCTGCCGACGCCGAAGGACTCCATGCTCAACGGGGGCGCACACGGGTTCTCCGAGATCCTCTACGCGTTCACCTCCGGCGCCAACAACAACGGCTCCGCCTTCGCGGGCCTGAGCGCCGACACCACCTGGTTCAACACCACGATCGGGCTCGCCATGCTGCTCGGCCGCTTCCTGCCGATGGTGTTCGTGCTCGCGCTCGCCGGCTCGCTCGCCGGGCAGCGGCCCGTCCCGGCCACGTCGGGCACCCTGCGCACCGAGAAACCCCTGTTCACCGGCCTGCTCGTCGGCACGGTCGCCATCGTCGCCGGGCTGACGTACTTCCCCGCCCTGGCGCTCGGCCCGCTCGCGGAAGGGCTCGCCTCATGACCGCACGTATGGATCCGCGACAGATGCTGAAGTCCCTGCCCGACGCCTGCCGCAAGCTGGACCCCCGGGTGATGGTCAAGTCCCCGGTGATGTTCGTGGTGCTCGTCGGCTCGGTCCTGACGACCGTGTTCTCCTTCGCCCACCCCTCCGACTGGTTCGGCTGGACCATCAGCGCCTGGCTCTGGCTGACGGTGGTCTTCGCCAACCTGGCGGAGGCCGTCGCGGAGGGGCGCGGCAAGGCCCAGGCCGACACCCTGCGCAAGGCCAAGACCGACACGGTGGCGCGCCGCCTCACCGGAACCGCCGAGGAGCACGTCCCCGGCACGGAGCTGCGCATCGGCGACCTCGTGGTCTGCGAGGCCGGTGACGTCGTACCGGGCGACGGCGACGTCGTCGAGGGCGTCGCCTCCGTCGACGAGTCCGCGATCACCGGCGAGTCCGCGCCCGTCATCCGCGAGTCCGGCGGCGACCGCTCGGCCGTCACGGGCGGCACGAAGGTCCTCTCCGACCGCGTCGTCATCAAGATCACGACGAAGCCGGGGGAGACGTTCATCGACCGCATGATCAACCTGGTCGAGGGCGCGGCCCGGCAGAAGACGCCGAACGAGATCGCGCTCAACATCCTGCTCGCCTCGCTGACCGTCGTCTTCCTCCTCGCCGTGGCCACGCTGCCGCCGTTCGCGCACTACGCGGGCAAGAACCTCGACATGGTCGTCCTGGTCGCGCTGCTCGTCTGTCTCATCCCGACCACGATCGGCGCCCTGCTCTCCGCCATCGGCATCGCGGGCATGGACCGCCTCGTCCAGCGCAACGTCCTCGCGCTGTCCGGGCGTGCCGTCGAGGCCGCCGGTGACGTGTCGACCCTGCTCCTCGACAAGACCGGCACCATCACCTTCGGCAACCGCCGGGCCGCGGAGTTCGTCCCGGTCGAGGGCGTCACCGAGGCCGAACTCGCCGACGCCGCACAGCTGTCGTCGCTGGCCGACGAGACCCCCGAGGGCCGCTCGGTCGTCGTCCTCGCCAAGGAGAGGTACGGGCTGCGGGAGCGCGGGCAGGGCGAACTGACCGGCGCCGACTGGATCGAGTTCACCGCACAGACCCGGATGTCCGGCGTGGACGTCGACGGGCGCGCGATCCGCAAGGGGGCGGTCGGGTCGGTCGCCGCCTGGGTCGGGGAACGGGGCGGCCGGGCCACCGGGGACGCGGACCGGCTGGTCGAGGCGATCTCCGAGGCGGGCGGCACGCCGCTGCTCGTCGCGGTGGAGGACGCCGACGGCGCCCGCGTGCTCGGCGTCATCCACCTCAAGGACGTCGTCAAGGACGGCATGCGGGAACGGTTCGACGAGCTGCGCCGCATGGGCATCAGGACCGTCATGATCACGGGCGACAACCCGCTGACGGCGAAGGCCATCGCGGAGGAGGCGGGCGTCGACGACTTCCTCGCCGAGGCCACGCCCGAGGACAAGATGGCGCTGATCAAACGGGAGCAGGCGGGCGGCAACCTCGTCGCGATGACCGGGGACGGCACCAACGACGCCCCGGCCCTCGCGCAGGCGGACGTCGGCGTCGCCATGAACACCGGCACGTCGGCCGCGAAGGAGGCCGGCAACATGGTCGACCTCGACTCGAACCCGACCAAGCTCATCGAGATCGTCGAGATCGGTAAGCAACTGTTGATCACACGAGGCGCATTGACGACCTTCTCCATAGCCAACGATGTCGCGAAGTACTTCGCGATCATCCCGGCCCTGTTCGCCTCGGTCTATCCCGGCCTCGACAAGCTCAACATCATGCGCCTGTCCAGCCCGGACTCCGCGATCCTCGCCGCGGTGATCTTCAACGCGCTGATCATCGTCGCCCTCGTCCCACTGGCCTTGAAGGGCGTCCGCTACCGGCCCGTCAGCGCCGACCGGCTGCTCCGCCGCAACCTCGGCGTCTACGGGCTCGGCGGTCTGATCGCCCCCTTCATCGGCATCAAGATCATCGACCTGCTCCTCTCCCTCGTCCCCGGGCTCTAACTCTCGGAAAGCGTGCTGATCAGCTATGAACACCTCCGTACGCACCACCGGCCGGCTGCTCGGCGCGGGCCTGCGCGCCCTGCTCCTCCTCACCGTCGTGTGCGGCGTCCTCTACCCGCTCGCGGTGACCGGCGTCGCCCAGGCAGCCTTCCCGCACCAGGCCAACGGCTCCGAGATCAAGGCCGGGGGCAAGGTCGTCGGCTCGTCCCTCATCGGCCAGACCTACCTGACCAAGGACGGTAAGCCCGACCTGCGCTGGTTCCAGCCCCGCCCCTCCAACGGGCTCGGCACCAACAGCGTCAACACTCGGTACACATTGATCCTGTCCGGCGCCACGAACCTCGCCGGCGACAACCCTGACCTGGTCAAGCAGGTCAAGGACGCCAGGAACGCCGTCGTCGCGGACAACTCCACGGCCACGTACAAGGTGCGCCCCTCGGACGTCCCGCCCGACGCCGTCACCTCGTCCGGCTCGGGCCTCGACCCGCACATCTCACCGGACTACGCGGACCTCCAGGTCCACCGGGTCGCCGAGCGGAACCACCTGTCCGTGGCGCGGGTCCGTGAACTGGTCGAGCAGCACACGGACGGCCGCGTGCTCGGCTTCATGGGGGAGCCGGGGGTGAACGTCCTCGAACTCAACGTGGCGCTGCGGGAGTCGGCCGCCGCCAAGTGAGTGTCAGTCCCGGCCGGCCGGTGCCAGGAGCCCGCGCTCCATCGCCACCACGACCGCCCGCGTCCGGTCGCTGACGTCGAGCTTCGCGAAGACGCGCAGCAGATGCGTCTTCACGGTCGCCTCGCCGATCACAAGGCGCTTGCCGATGTCCGCGTTGGACAGACCGTCGGCCACCGCCCGCAGGACGTCCACCTCGCGGGCGGTGAGCGCCGTCTGCACCGGGCGGCGCATCTTCGCCACGAGCTTCTGCGCGACGCGCGGCGCGAGCACCGTCTCGCCGCGCGCCGCCGCGCGGATCGCGTCGACGAGCTGCTCGCGCGAGGTGTCCTTGAGCAGATAGCCGATGGCCCCGGCCTCCACCGCGCGCTCGATCTCCGTGTCCGTGTCGTACGTCGTCAGGATCAGCACGCGGGTGCCGCTCGGGCCCGCGACGATCCGCTGCGTGGCCGCGACGCCGTCCAGGACCGGCATCCGCAGGTCCAACAGGACGACATCGGGACGGAGTTCCTCGACGAGCGCCACACCCGCCCGGCCGTCGTCCGCCTCGCCGACGACCTCTATCCCGGCCTCGGGCGCGAGCAGCGCCACGACACCGGCGCGCATCACGGTGTGGTCGTCGACCACGACGACCCGCAGCGGCCGGGCGTCCTCGTCCTGCACGGTCATACGAGCTCCTCGTGGCCGGAACCGAAGGGGGCGGAGGGGGTGGGCAGGGAGGCGAGTATCCGGGTGCCGTCGCCGACCGAACTGGTGACGGTCAGCTCACCGCCGAGCTCGGCGAGCCGCTTGCGCATGCCGTCGAGGCCGAAGCCGCGCGCCGCGCCCACGTCGAAGCCCCGCCCGTCGTCGGTGATCTCCAGATCGACGCCGTACGGGCCCGGCGCGAGGACCACGATCACCGTCGAGGCTCCCGCATGCTTGCGGACATTGGCGAGCGACTCCTGGGTGCAGCGCAGCAGGGCGATCCGGGTCTGCTGGTCGCAGTCGGCGTCCGCGAGGTCCGCGTCGACGGCGATGCCGGTGTCCTCGGCGAACCGGTCGAGGGTGCGGCGCAGGGTCGCGGCGACGGAGCCCTGTACGGCGCCGCCGGGCGGTGGTGTCGCTCCGACGAGGGCGCGGGCCTCCGCCAGATTCTCCCGGGCGGTCTGCTCAATGGATGACAACTGTTGAGCGGACCGCTCAAGGTGTGGACCCGTGTAAGGACCTGTCTGTGCATCCGTCTGTGCATCCGTCTGTGCATCCTTCGGTGCATCCGTCTGGGCATCCGTCTGTGAATCTGTCCGCGTGCCCGTGTGTGCGTCCAGGCCCGCGCGTGCGGCTTCCGCGAGCACGATGATCGAGGCGAAGCCCTGCGCGAGCGTGTCGTGGATCTCGCGCGCGAGCCGCTCCCGCTCGTCCGCCGCGCCTTGCCGCCGGTGCGCCTCCGCCAAAGCGGCCTGTGTATCGACGAGTTGATCCGTCAACTGTTGAGCCCGCGCCTCGCCCTGTGCGCTGATCCGGTGGACCAGGAGGCCGACCCCGGCGCCCACGACGTATCCGAGCGCGACGAAGGCCGTGTCCCCGGTGAGCAGCGCCGGGTCGGGGTCACGTCCGGCGGCGCCCGCCAGCGCGGTGAGGGCCGCTGCCGCGCCGCTGAAGGAGAGAGCGGCGGCGGGCCCGGACGTGTAGATCCAGAAGTGCGGCAGCGACACGACGAACAAGGCGGCACCGCCGCCCATCACGTAGGCGACGGCGCCGAGCCCGGCGGCCAGGACCGTGAGGTACATCGGCGGCCGCAGGACCGGCCGCGTGGGGAACATCGCCACGGCCGCGTAGGCGACGGTGAGGAAGGCCAGCAGCCCGTACACCGTGAACTTCACCCCGGCCGCCCGGTCCGAGACGGCGATGGCGGGCGGCACGAGCCCGCACAGCACCCAGAGGACGGCGTTCCAGCGGTGCGCGGCGGGGACGACGGGTAAGCCCTGGGCGTGGGCGGCGGCGGGCTGCCGGCTGAAGTCCATGGCGATCAGCCTACGTTCGCCGGTGGCGGCGCGACCGGCGCTTCGTGCCTCTGCCGTATCCCGCGACCGGGGCGGTGCGCCCGTCCACGACTCGGACGCGGACGCGGATAAATGTGGCGTACAGCTAGTCTCGCCTCCGGTACGCGACGGAGCGGGAGGCGCCATGAACGGGACGGACGAGGCGAACGGGCAGGCCGACCAGCAGGCCGACCAGGTGGCCGACCAGCAGGCCGACCAGGTGGCGGCAGAGCCGGTCGACCAGACACGCGACGAGCGGGACGGCCGTGCCGTCGCCGCCCTCGACGGCGTGAGCATGCGCCGCCTCACCACCGGCCAGGTCATCCTCGACGGCATCGACTGGACCGTCCGCCCCGGCGAGCACTGGGCACTGCTGGGCCCGAACGGCGCGGGCAAGACCAGCATCCTGCGCCTCGTCGGCGCCACCGCGTTCCCCACCACCGGCACGGTCGAGGTCCTCGGCCACCGCCTCGGCCGCGTCGACGTGCGCGAACTGCGCGCCCTCATCGGCCACGTCTCCACCTCCCAGCGCGTCCCGCAGGACCTCCCCGGCCACACCGTCGTCCTGACCGGCCACACCGGCACTGTCCAGCCGCTCTGGAAGTCGTACGACGACGAGGTGCGCGAACGTGCCCACGCGCTGCTCGCCGAGCTCCAGATCAAGGACCTCGCCGACCGTCCGTACGGCGTCTGCTCGGGCGGCCAGCGCGCCCGCGTCCTCATCGCCCGCGCCCTCATGGCGGACCCGGCGCTGCTGCTGCTCGACGAACCGTTCAACGCGCTCGACCTGCCCTCGCGCGAAGACCTCATCGACACCATGCGTCAACTGGCGGTCAACAGGCCCGGCCTCGCGACCGTGACCGTCACCCACCACCTGGAGGAGCTGTCCCCGGCGATCAGCCACGGGCTGCTCCTGCGCGAGGGGCGCGTCCTCGCGCGCGGCCCGGTCGAGGAGGTCCTGACGGCCGACCGCATGACCGCCTGCTTCGGCCGCCCCATCGAGGTCACGCGCCACGCGGGCCGCTGGCTGGCCCGCTCGGGCGGGCACCTGTAGAGCGGGCGGGGGGCGGCCCGTACAGGCCGGGTGTACGTAGCACCACCCCTCGTCCGGGCCGTACGCCCAATGTGCCGCGCGGCCGTCGTCCCTAGCGTCGAAGGCGAGGCGCACGGGGCGCCGGACGAGGGGATCGGCGACATGCGAAACCGTCAGCAGCACGGGCAGACATCCGCGTACGGCCGGGGCGAGGCGCTCCGTCTGGTCAGGGTCAGCAAGACGTACGGGGCGACGCCGCCGGACGGGGATCGCGCGGGCGCGTCCGGCAGTGGCGCCCATGGCACCCACGGCACGCATGGCACCCATGGCACGCATGGCACCCATGGCACTGAGGTCAAGGCGCTCGACGACATCACCCTGTCGCTGGCGACCGGCAGCTTCACGGCCGTGATGGGGCCGTCGGGCTCCGGCAAGTCGACGCTGCTGCACTGCGCGGCCGGGCTCGACCGCCCCGACAGCGGCCTGGTCGTGGTCGACGGCGAGGAGATGACCGGCGGCCCCGGACCGGCCCGCGACGAGGCCGCGCTCACCAAGTTCCGCCGCACTCGCATCGGCTTCGTCTTCCAGCAGTACAACCTGCTGCCGACGCTCACCGTCGCGCAGAACACGGTCCTGCCGCTCCGACTCGCCGGGCGGCGCGTGCACCGCGCGCGAGTCGAGCGGATCCTCGCGGACGTCGGCCTCGGCGACCGGCTCGGGCACACCCCGGACCAGCTCTCCGGCGGCCAGCGCCAGCGCGTCGCCATCGCCCGCGCCCTGGTCACCGAACCCTCCGTGATCTTCGCGGACGAGCCGACGGGGGCCCTGGACACCCGCAGCGCCCGTGACGTGCTGCGGCTGCTCCAGGAAGCGGTGCGGACGCACGGCAGGACGGTGGTGATGGTGACGCACGACCCGGTCGCGGCGTCCTACGCGGACTCGGTGCAGTTCCTCGCCGACGGCCGGCTCGCCGGGCAGACGCAGGCCCCGACCGTCGACCAGATCGCCGAACGCCTCGCCCACCTCGGCGACGACGCCCGCCACGATGACCCCCGCCGCGCCGACACCCGCCTGGAGGTGTGAACCGTGTTCACCATGCTCGGCCTCGCCATGCGCTCCGTACGACAGCGCCCCGGCCGCTTCCTGGCGACGCTCCTGTCCGCCTTCCTCGGCGCGACCATCATCATGACGTTCAACTCCCTGCACGACACGGCGAACGCGAACGATGTCGACGCGGCCAGCGCGGAGACCCTGCGGACCTCGGCGAGCGTCGTCGGCGGCTACGGCACGCTCCTGGTCTTCTTCGCGATCGCCTCGGCGCTGACGGTCAACGTCCGTCAACGTACGGACGAGATCAACCTGCTCCGCGCCACCGGGGCCACCCCCGCCCAGGTCAAGCGCATGGTCGTCGGCGAGTCCACGGTCGTCGGCCTCGTGGCCGCGCTCCTCGCCGTCGGTCCCGCGATGCTCGGCGGCACCGTCCTGCTCTCCGTGTTCAAGGACAGCGGCCAGGTCGCCGACTCGGTCGACCCCGCCTTCGGCCCGATCGCCCTCATGTCGGGCGTCGGCGTCTCGCTCCTCGCGTCGGCGGGCGCGGCCTTCCTGGCGGTGCGCCGCGCCACCCGGGCCACCGCGGACACCGGCCGGAAGGCCAAGGTGGGCGGGCAGCGAAAGGCGGGCTGGGGGCGCAAGGCAGGCGGAGTGCGCAAGACGGGCCGGGGGCGGCGGGGCGCGGCCTGGGCGACGCTCGGCGCCGGAGCGCTCACGGCCTGCGCCACCTTCGCCATGGACGGGACGAGCGCAGCCCTGATGGCACCTCCCGCGTACGGCGCGATCCTGCTCTCCGTGGGCTTCGCCCTCGTCTCGCCGAGCCTGCTGCGCACCGTGCTCGGCCGCGTCGAACCGCTCCTGACGGCGCTCACGGGCGCGAGCGGCTATCTGACCGTGCGCACCATGCGCCGCCGTGCCCCCGAACTGTCCGGCATCCTGATGCCGTTGATCCTCTTCACGGGCATGGCCACGGCGACGCTGTACATGCAGGCCGTCGAGAACGACGCGATCAAGGCATCGGGGTTGACCAAGTCGATCGACGACAAGAACCTCGAGACGCTCAACCTCGTCGTGGTCGGCATCATCGTCGTGTTCGCCTGCATCATGTTGATCAATTCCCTGTACGCGGCCACGGCCTACCGCGTACGCGAGTTCGGCCAGCAGCGCCTGGCCGGTGCGACCCCTTCCCAGGTCCTGGCCACCGTGGCGGTCGAGGGCACCGTCCTCACCGTCACCGGAGTGTTCTTCGGCACACTCTCCGCGCTCGCCGGCATCGTCCCCTTCACACTCGTCCGTACCGACGGCGTGCTGCCCGACCGCGGCCCCGGCATCTGGCTCGCCGTGGTGGCCCTGGCCGCCGCCGCAACGCTGGTGACCAGCCTGATCACCGCCCGCCGCGGCGTACGGGTACCTGCGGTGGAGGCCGTCGCCCTGGCCGCCTAGGACATCGCGGACCGGACCCCGCACCCGCGGGACTCCGGTCCGTGTCGGTGTTGGGCTGAACGGGTGACATGGCGTAAGAATTGTTCGGTGCAGACAACAGTGCGAGCCCGGACGGGGTGGGGGCAGTGAACGGCCACGACGTCACCGACGAACAGTGGGAAGGGCTCGCCCAGGTCGTACCGCTGCGCAGCCGCAATGAGTGGCCGTCGGCGGTGGGCCACCGGGCGATCCCCGAACCCGAGACCGAACCGCGCCGCCGCTTCGTCGTCCTGCGGGTCAACGTCTTCGGCGACGCGCGCGAGGTCGCCGAGACCGTCATGTCGGGCATTCCGGTCCTCCTCGATCTCTCCGGCGCCGAGACCGAAGTGGCCAAGCGGGTCCTGGACTTCAGCAGCGGCGTCGTCATGGGCCTGGGCTGCGGCATGCACCGCGTCGACCGCAACGTCTTCCTCCTCGCGCCTCCCGGCACCGAGGTGCAGGGCCTGGTGGCGGGAGCGGGCGCCCTCTCCTGACCCCGGCTCGGCGCCCGGGCGGGACCACCGCGGGGCCGCCGCAGAACCACCGCGGGGCTACGGCCCTGTGGTGGCAAGCCCGGAAGGCATAGTCCCCCGATCGTAGGAAGGTCCGGGGGACAAACGATTCTCCGGACCCGGGTCCCCCTACTTTCACCGCATGACAGTGCTCCACCGGGGCACGCCCCCAGCGCCTCAGGCCCCGTCCCCGGACTCGTCCACGAACCGCCCCCGCGTCACCGAACTGCGGCTCTCCGCCTTCGGCCGCCATCGAGCCGCCACCCTGCCCCTCGGCCCGTTCACCGTGCTGACCGGCCCCAGCGGCAGCGGGAAGACCAGTGCGCTGCGGGCCCTCGAAGCACTCACCAGACTCGGCGGCGGCGCCTGCCTGGCCGACGTCTTCCCCGAGCCGAGGCGCTATGTCCCCGAACGCGCCAAACCCGACGCACAGCAACGCCGCGGCTTCCGCATCGGCTGCACCGTCGAAGGACCGGCGGGCCCCGTCCACCTCGACCTCGCCGTCCAGGCCGAACCCGAACTCCGCATCGTCGGCGAGCGCCTGACCGGGCCCGACGTCCGCTACCTGGAGACGGCGCTGCGCGACCCCGGCCGCCGCGACGTCCAGGCCGCCTGGCACACCGCCGGTTCGGTGCCCGTCACCCGGGGCCCGCTCCCCGACGACTTCCTCGGCACCGCGCTGCTCCCGCTGCGCGTCGCCGGCCGCACCGAGGGCCAGCGCCAGGTCCTGGCTGCGGCCGAACAGGTCGTGGTCGGGCTGCGTTCGGTGTTCGCCTGCGACCCCGTGCCCGCCCGGATGCGCGCCCCGGCCAGGAGCCGCGCCGACCGGCTGCTCGGCGGCTGCGACAACCTCGCGACCGTGTTGCGCCGCACGCGCACGGAGTGCGCCACCCGGCACTCCCTGCTCGTCGCCGCCGCCCGCGCGGGCCTCGCGGGGCCGGTCGCCGACGTGCTCGCCGAACCCACCCCCGAAGGCGCCGTACGTGCCGTCATCGATCGCGGCGACGGACCGCGCAGCCCGGTCGAACGGCTCGCGGACGGCGAGTTGCGCTATCTGGCGCTCGCCCTCGTCCTGCTCACCGGCCCCCGCGTCCTCGAGGTCGACCCGGCGGCCGAGGTGCCCGAGGCCTACCAGAGCCTCACCGTCCTCGCGGACAATCTCGACCGCGCCCTCGACCCCGCCCAGTGCACCCAACTCGTCCAGCTGGCCGCCCGGATGTGCGCCCGCGGCCACATCCGCCTCGTCGCGGCCACGGGGGAGAACGGCCCCGCGGTGCAGGAGGCCAGGGCGCTGGGCGCGACGGTGGTAGACCTGAAGGTGTGACAGACAAGATCGATGTGAGGGCGCTGCAGACCAGGCTCGCCCGCTTCGCCGCCGCGCGCGACTGGGAACGCTTCCATACCCCGAAGAACCTGGTCGCGGCGTTGAGCGTGGAGGCGTCCGAACTGGTCGAGATCTTCCAGTGGCTGACTCCCGAGCAATCGGCCCGGATCATGGACGACCCCGGGTCGGCGCACCGTGTCGAGGACGAGGTCGCCGACGTCCTCGCCTACCTCCTCCAGTTCTGCGAGGTTCTCGGCGTCGACCCGCTCGCGGCGCTCTCCGCGAAGATCGACCGCAACGAGATCCGCTTTCCGGTTCCGGAAGCGCTGGGAGCCGATGCCGCGGGCGCGCTGGGAGCCGATGCCGCGGGCGCGCCGGGAGCCGATGCCGCGGGCGCGCCGGGAGCCGATGTCACAGGCGCGTCGGGAGCCGACGCCACGGGCGCGCCGGAAGCTGACGTATCGGGCGCGCGCCACGTCGGTCGTCACTCTCCGGAGTCATAGAAATATCCACAACGGGCTCTGCGTCCACAGATTTCGGGCGACCTCTGGCTTTTCGACTCGGAGACCCTCACTCTGGGTAGTGAAACAGGGAGAGCGGGACGCGGGACGGGACGGGGAAGCGGATGGATGCGGTGCGGCTCATCGGGGTCGGCCGACGGGCCCTGGCGACGAGCCAGGACGCGCCGGACATCATGAGGGAGGCATGGCAGGCACAGGCGTTGGCACAGGCGATAGGCAGTCGCCTCGCGCTGCTCGGGCCGCCGGAGTTACGGGGCGACGCGCAGGCGCTGACGGAGGCGGGAACCCGGGGCAGCGGTGGCTCGGTGATTCCGGTGGTGGGCGCGGGTGGCATCCGCGCGGCGCAGCTGACCGAACTGGGCGATGTGTACGAGGCGTTGCGCGACCTCGGCGCGTTGCTCGGTGATGTCGGCATCGCGCTCGTCGGGGTGGCGAGCGCGTCGTTCGAGGAGGGGGCCTACTGGCAGTGCATGGAAGCGATCGACGCGGCGGACGAGTCCAGGGACCGCGCACTGGAGATACTCCGCCGCCTTCCGGAGTGGGACAGCCGCCCCAGCAGAACGAACCCGGCCCCGGGCTCGGACTCGGCGGCGTGAGCCGGGACCCGGCCGTGCGCTTCGACGCGGCGGCCTGAACCGGAGGTCTGGCTGAGCGGTGCGACTCGCCGCCCGGCTGGGCCCCTGACGCGGCGTGCTGGCTCGGCGCGCTGGCTCGGCGGGCCGACCTGGCATTCGGCGCTGGGTCACCCGGAGGGGCCGTGCGTGGTTCGCGCGGTGGCACGCCGCACCGTGCAGGATGGAGGTATGGATCTTCGAATCTTCACCGAGCCCCAGCAAGGGGCCACCTACGACACCCTTCTGACCGTGGCCAAGGCGACGGAGGACCTCGGCTTCGACGCCTTCTTCCGCTCGGACCACTACTTGCGGATGGGCACGTCCGACGGGCTGCCCGGCCCGACGGACGCCTGGATCACGCTGGCCGGTCTCGCCCGGGAGACCAAGCGGATCAGGCTCGGCACGCTGATGACCGCCGGCACGTTCCGGCTGCCGGGCGTGCTGGCGATCCAGGTGGCGCAGGTCGACCAGATGTCGGGCGGGCGCGTCGAACTCGGCCTCGGCAGCGGCTGGTTCGAGGAGGAGCACAAGGCGTACGGCATCCCGTTCCCGAAGGAGAAGTTCGCCCGCCTCGAGGAGCAGCTGGCGATCGTCACAGGGCTGTGGGCCACCGAGACCGGCTCCACGTTCAGCTACGACGGCACGTACTACCAGTTGACCGACTCCCCGGCCCTGCCCAAGCCCACGCAGACCAAGGTGCCGGTGCTCATCGGCGGGCACGGGGCGACGCGCACGCCCCGCCTGGCCGGGCAGTACGCGGACGAGTTCAACATCCCGTTCGCGTCGATCGAGGACAGCGAGCGGCAGTTCGGCCGGGTCCGGGCCGCCGCGGAGCGGGCCGGGCGCGCGAGCGGCAACCTGGTGTACTCCAACGCGCTGGTGGTGTGTGTCGGAAAGGACGACGAGGAGGTGAAGCGCAGGGCGGAGAAGATCGGCCGTGATGTCGAGGAGCTGAAGGCCAACGGGCTCGCGGGTTCGCCCGCCGAGGTGGTGGACAAGCTGGGCCGTTACGCGGCGATCGGCTCGGAGCGGGTCTACCTCCAGGTCCTGGACCTGGACGACCTGGACCATTTGGAACTGATCTCCGCACAGGTGCAGTCCCAGCTCTGACGCACCCCGCCTCGCGAGAACGCACCGCATCCCGCCTCGCGAGGAGGCACCGCATCCCGCCTCGCGAGGACGCGCCCCGCCGCATCCGGACGCATCCCGCCGCATCCGGACGCATCCCGCCGCATCCGGACGCACCCCGTCCCACCAGGGAAAATCGCTGGCCCGCGGAGCGCCTGGCACGGGAGACTCTGGCTGTGTTCTTGACGATCAGTACCACCGGCACCCCGGAACGCCCCGCGACCGACCTCGGGTTCTTGCTGCACAAGCATCCCGAGAGCGCGCAGGCGTTCTCGACCTCCTACGGCACCGCGCACGTCTTCTACCCCGAGGCGAGCGCGGAGCGGTGCACGGCCGCGCTGCTGCTCGAGGTCGATCCGGTGGCGCTGGTCAGGCGCGGCAAGGGGAAGGGCCGCGGCGGCGCTCCGGACGCGGCGCTCGCGCAGTACGTGAACGACCGGCCGTACGCCGCGTCGTCGCTGCTGGCGGTGGCGCTGAGCGGGGTGTTCTCCAGCGCGTTGCGCGGGGTGTGCAAGGCGCGGCCCGAGCGGGCGCGGGAGGCGCTGCCGCTGCGGATGGAGGTGCCCGCGCTGCCCGCGCGGGGCGGGCCCGACCTCGTACGGAAGCTGTTCGAGCCGCTTGGCTGGGCGGTGGAGGCCGAGTCGGTGCCGTTGGACGAGAGCTTCCCGGAGTGGGGGGCTTCGCGGTACGTGCGGCTCGTGCTGGAGGGGGAGGCGCGGCTCGCGGAGGCGTTGCGGCATCTGTATGTGCTGCTGCCGGTGCTCGACGACGCGAAGCACTACTGGGTGTCGGCGGACGAGGTCGACAAGTTGCTGCGGGCGGGCGAGGGGTGGCTGGCGGAGCACCCCGAGCAGAAGCTGATCACCAGCCGGTATCTGTCGCGGCGCTGGTCGCTGACGCGGGAGGCCATGGAGCGGCTCGAACTGGTGCGGCTCGCGGACGCCGACGACACGGTCGTCGAGGCGATCGACAACGCGGTCGACGAGCACAGCGACACCGAGGAGCGGCCCGTGCCGCTGGCGGTGCAGCGGCGTGACGCGATCCTCGCCGAATTGCAGGCGGCCGGGGCGGCGCGCGTGCTCGACCTCGGGTGCGGACAGGGGCAGTTGGTGCAGGCGCTGCTGAAGGACGTGCGGTTCAGCGAGATCGTGGGCGTCGACGTGTCCGTGCGGGCGCTGACCATAGCCGCCCGGCGGCTCAGGCTGGACCGGCTGGGGGAGCGGCAGGCCGCGCGCGTGCAGCTGTTCCAGGGGTCGCTCGCCTACACGGACAAGCGGCTCAAGGGGTACGACGCGGCGGTCCTGAGCGAGGTGATCGAACACCTCGACCTGCCCCGGCTGCCCGCGCTCGAGTACGCGGTGTTCGGCTCGGCGCGGCCCCGCACCGTGCTCGTGACCACGCCGAACGTGGAGTACAACGTGCGCTGGGAGACGTTGCCCGCCGGGCACGTCCGGCACGGCGACCACCGGTTCGAGTGGACGCGGGAGGAGTTCCGCGCCTGGGCGGAACGCGTCGCCGGGCGGCACGGATACCGGGTGCGGTACGTGCCCGTGGGGCCCGACGACCCCGAGGTGGGGCCGCCCACGCAGATGGCCGTGTTCAGCCTGACCGATGACCGCAGCACCACGACCACGGTCACGGCCACGGCCACGACTAAGACGAAGGAGGCAGCAGCGTGAGCGTCAACAGCAACAGCAACAGTAACCACACCGGCACCGGAGCGGGCGGCGCGCGGGCGCTTGCCGTCACCGATCTGTCCCTCGTCGTGCTGGTCGGCGCGTCGGGCTCGGGCAAGTCCACGTTCGCGCGGACGCACTTCGCGCCGACCGAGGTCATCTCCAGCGACTTCTGCCGCGGTCTGGTCGCCGACGACGAGAACGACCAGGGGGCGAGCCGGGACGCGTTCGACGTGCTGCACTACATCGCGGGCAAGCGGCTCGCCGCGGGACGGCTCACCGTCGTCGACGCGACCAACGTCCAGCAGGACGGCCGCCGCCAGCTCGTCGAACTCGCCCGGAAGTACGACGTGCTGCCGATCGCCATCGTCCTCGACGTACCGGAGGACGTGTGCGCCGCGCGGAACGCCGCACGCACCGACCGCGCCGACATGCCGCGCCACGTCATCCAGCGGCACACCCGCGAACTCCGGCGCTCGCTGCGGCACTTGGAGCGCGAGGGCTTCCGCAAGGTGCATGTGCTGCGCGGGGTCGCGGAGGTCGAGGGCGCGCGTGTCGAGCGGGAGAAGCGGTTCAACGACCTGCGACACCTCACCGGACCGTTCGACATCGTCGGCGACATCCACGGCTGCGCGAGTGAACTGGAGGCGCTGCTCGGCAAGTTGGGGTACGTGGACGGGGCGCACCCGGAGGGGCGTACGGCCGTGTTCGTCGGCGACCTCGTCGACCGCGGGCCCGACACGCCGGGCGTGCTGCGCCGCGTCATGGGCATGGTGAAGGCGGGGACCGCGCTCTGCGTGCCGGGCAACCACGAGAACAAGCTCGGGCGCTGGCTCGCGGGCCGGACCGTGCAGCACACGCACGGGCTCGCCGAGACCGTCGAGCAGCTGGGGGCGGAGAGCGAGGAGTTCCGCGCCGAGGTGCGCGAGTTCGTCCGCGGACTCGTCTCCCACTACGTCCTCGACGGCGGGAGGCTCGTCGTCTGCCACGCCGGGCTGCCCGAGAAGTACCACGGGCGGACCTCGGGCCGGGTGCGGTCGCACGCGCTGTACGGGGACACGACCGGCGAGACCGACGAGTTCGGGCTGCCCGTGCGCTATCCGTGGGCCGAGGACTACCGGGGCAAGGCGGCTGTGGTCTACGGGCACACGCCCGTGCCGACCGCGACGTGGCTCAACAACACCATCTGCCTGGACACAGGTGCCGTCTTCGGCGGCAAGCTGACCGCGTTGCGCTGGCCCGAGCGGGAGCTCGTCGAGGTGCCGGCCGAGCGTGTCTGGTACGAGCCGGCCCGGCCGCTCGCCAGCGAGGCGCCCGGCGGGCACGAGGGGCGGCCGCTCGACCTGGCCGATGTGCACGGGCGTCGCACCGTCGAGACCCGGCACACCGGGCGGGTCACCGTACGGGAGGAGAACGCGGCGGCGGCGCTGGAAGTGATGAGCCGGTTCGCGGTCGACCCGCGTCTCGTGCCGTACCTGCCGCCGACCATGGCGCCGACCGCGACGTCCGAGGTGCCCGGATATCTGGAGCACCCGGCCGAGGCGTTCGCGCAGTACGCCGCGGACGGGGTCGAGCGCGTCGTGTGCGAGGAGAAGCACATGGGGTCGCGGGCGGTCGTGCTCGTCTGCAAGGACGCGGAGGCCGCGCGGGCGCGGTTCGGGGTGGAGGACGTAGAGGGTGCGGAGGGCGCGGGCGTCACCGGGTCGCTGTACACCCGTACCGGGCGGCCGTTCTTCGACAGTCGTGAGATGACGGAGGAGGTGCTGGGGCGGGTGCGGGACGCGGTCGGCGCCGCCGGGCTCTGGGACGAGCTGGGTACCGACTGGCTGTTGCTGGATGCCGAGCTGATGCCCTGGTCGCTCAAGGCGTCCGGGCTGCTGCGGTCGCAGTACGCGGCGGTGGGCGCCGCCTCCGGTGCCGTGTTCCCGCCGGCGCTCGGCGCGCTGGAGACGGCCGCCGGGCGCGGGATCGACGTCGCCGCGCTGCTGACGCGTCAGCGGGGGCGGGCCGCGGACGCCGCCGCGTTCACCGACGCCTATCGGCGGTACTGCTGGAGCACGGAGGGGCTTGAGGGGGTGCGGCTCGCGCCGTTCCAGGTTCTTGCCGCGCAAGGGCGGTCGATGGCCGGGGTGCCGCACGACCAGCAGCTCGCGCTCATCGACCGGATGGTCGAGCACGACGGGAGCGGGTTGCTGCGGACCACGCGGCGGCTGTACGTCGACACGGGGGACGCGGAGTCCGTGCGGGCCGGGGTCGACTGGTGGCTGGAGATGACCGGGCGCGGCGGTGAGGGCATGGTCGTCAAGCCGGTCGGGGCGCTGGTCAGGGACGGTAAGGGGCGGCTCGTGCAGCCCGGTGTGAAGTGCCGGGGGCGGGAGTATCTGCGGATCATCTACGGGGCGGAGTACACGCGGCCGGAGAATCTGGCGGTGCTGCGGCAGCGGTTCCTCGGGCACAAGCGGTCGCTGGCCGTGCGGGAGTACGGGCTGGGGCTTGAGGCGCTTGAGCGGCTCGGGGAGGGGGAGCCGTTGTGGCGGGTGCATGAGGCTGTGTTCGGGGTGTTGGCGCTTGAGTCCGAGCCGGTCGATCCTCGGCTGTAATGCGTTGCCCTCCGGGGGGTGCGGGGAGGTTGTTCGGCCGGTGCGGCGCCGTCGTGGCTGGTTGCGCAGTTCCCCGCGCCCCTTCAGGGCGCCTGCTCGGGGTTGCGGGTTGTTGTCCCTTGCAGGGCGCTTACCTGGCGGGGATGGGGAGAAACCGTTCCTCCTGTCCCTGGCGGGGCAAGGATGAGCGCATGGGATTTTGCGTGGAGTCCGAGGCCGGGCGGTTGCGTCGCGTCATACTGCATCGGCCCGATCTGGAGCTGAAGCGGCTCACGCCGAGCAACAAGGATCAGCTCCTCTTCGACGACGTGCTCTGGGTGCGGCGGGCGCGGCAGGAGCACGACGGGTTCGCCGATGTGCTGCGGGACCGCGGGGTCACCGTGCATCTGTTCGGCGATCTGCTCACCGAGACGCTGGAGTCCGACGCCGCCCGCGGGCTCGTCCTGGACCGGGTCTTCGACGAGAAGGAGTACGGGCCGCTCGCCACCGGCCCCCTCCGGGACGCCTTCGAGACGCTGAGCGCGCCCGAGCTGGCCGAGGCGCTCATCGGCGGGATGACGAAGCGGGAGTTCCTGGAGAAGCACGCCGAGCCGACCTCCGTCCGCTTCCACGTCATGGAGCTGGACGACTTCCTGCTCGGGCCGCTGCCCAACCACCTCTTCACCCGCGACACCTCCGCCTGGATCTACGACGGCGTCTCCATCAACGCCATGCGGTGGCCCGCCCGGCAGCGCGAGACCGTGCACTTCGAGGCGATCTACCGGCACCACCCGCTCTTCCGCGACGAGAGCTTCCACGTGTGGTCGGAGGGGCAGGCCGACTATCCGTCGACCATCGAGGGCGGCGACGTCCTTGTCATCGGGCAGGGCGCCGTGCTCATCGGGATGAGCGAGCGCACGACCCCGCAGGCCGTCGAGATGCTCGCCCACAAGCTGTTCGCGGCGGGCTCCGCGCGGACCATCGTCGCTCTCGACCTGCCGAAGCGGCGCGCGCTCATGCACCTGGACACCGTGATGACCATGGTCGACGGCGACACGTTCACGCAGTACGCGGGGCTCGGCATGCTGCGCTCGTACACCATTGAACCGGGCAGCTCCGCGCGCGAGCTCAAGGTCACCGACCATCCGCCGGAGCACATGCACCGCGCCATCGCCGCCGCGCTCGGCCTCAGCTCGATCCGGGTCCTGAGCGCCAGCCAGGACGTGCACGCCGCCGAGCGCGAGCAGTGGGACGACGGCTGCAACGTGCTGGCCGTCGAGCCGGGCGTCGTCGTCGCCTACGAACGGAACGCGACCACCAATACCTATCTGCGCAAGCAGGGCATCGAGGTGATCGAGATCCCCGGCAGCGAACTCGGCCGGGGCCGCGGCGGCCCGCGCTGCATGAGCTGCCCCGTCGAGCGCGACCCCGTGACCGTGTAGGCGTGGCCGCACAACAGCGACCGTATAGAATTGCGGAGGCTCGTATATACTTCCATCCGTCCCGTGTCGAACCACCCGTCGTACCCCAGGAGCGCCCCCATGGCGACTGACCAGCGTCCCGACCTCACCGGCCGCCACTTCCTCAAGGAGGTGGACTTCACCGCCGAGGAGTTCCGCGGGCTGGTCGAGCTCGCCGCCGAGCTGAAGGCGGCGAAGAAGGCCGGCGCCGAGCAGCAGTGTCTACGCGGGAAGAACATCGCGCTGATCTTCGAGAAGTCCTCGACGCGGACGCGCTGCTCCTTCGAGGTGGCCGCCGCCGACCAGGGTGCCGCGACGACGTACCTCGACCCCTCCGGCTCGCACATAGGCAAGAAGGAGTCGAGCAAGGACACGGCGCGCGTGCTCGGCCGGATGTTCGACGCGATCCAGTTCCGGGGCGACGCGCAGGACACCGTGGAGACGCTCGCGGCCCATTCCGGCGTCCCCGTGTACAACGGGCTGACCGACGACTGGCACCCGACCCAGATGCTCGCCGACGTGCTCACCATGACCGAGCACAGCGACAAGCCGCTGACCGACATGGTCTTCGCCTACCTCGGCGACGCCCGCTTCAACATGGGCAACTCCTACCTCGTCACCGGCGCCCTGCTCGGCATGGACGTGCGGATCGTCGCACCCAGGTCGTACTGGCCCGCCGAGCCGATCGTGGCCCAGGCCCGTGCGCTGGCCGCCCGCAGCGGCGCCCGGATCACGCTCACCGAGTCGGTCGAGGAGGGTGTCGTGGGCGCCGACTTCGTCGTCACCGACGTCTGGGTGTCGATGGGGGAGCCGGAGGAGGTGTGGGACGAGCGCATCACGTCGCTCACGCCGTACGCGGTGACCATGGACGTCCTGCGCGCGACCGGCAACGCGGACGTGAAGTTCATGCACTGCCTGCCCGCCTTCCACGACCTCGGCACCAAGGTCGGCCGCGAGATCCACGCCAAGTACGGTCTGGAGTCCCTGGAGGTCACCGACGAGGTCTTCGAGTCGGCGCACTCCGTCGTCTTCGACGAGGCCGAGAACCGGATGCACACGATCAAGGCCGTCATGGTCGCCACGCTCGGCAAGAAGTAACCCGAACCACCGCGGACCACCCACCGCAGAACACCGACGAACCACCACACTGGTGGGGCGGAACACCCTCCCGACCCCACCGGCCCCGCGGCCCATCCCCGCCGCACCCGCACGACAAGAAAAGAGCACCACCCCATGTCGCCGTCGCCGTCCCCCACCGGCCTGCGCATCAAGTCACCCGAGTCCCTCCTCGCCGAGTCCGGCGCCGATCTGGAGGGGCACGGCCTCAAGCGCACCATGGGGCTCTTCCAGCTCGTGTGCTTCGGGGTCGGCGCGATCGTCGGCACCGGGATCTTCGTCGGCCTGTCCGACACGGTCGCCGAGGCCGGGCCCGCCGTCCTCGTCTCCTTCGTCCTCGCCGCGATCACCTGCATCTTCACGGCGTTCTCCTTCGCGGAGCTGGGCAGCGCGATCCCGGTCTCCGGGTCCTCGTACTCGTTCGCCTACGCGAGTCTCGGCGAGCGCGTCGCGTTCCTCACCGGCTGGTGCCTGCTCCTGGAGTACGGGGTGTCCGTCTCGGCCGTCGCCGTCGGCTGGAGCCAGTACCTGAACGAGCTGCTGCACAGCCTCGTCGGCTGGCGCCTTCCGGACGCCCTGTCCGCCGGGCCCGGCGACGGCGGCGTGATCAACCTGCCCGCCGTGCTCGTCATCCTGATGGCCGCGACGCTTTTGGTGCGCGGCGTGCGCGAGAGCGCGCGGGCCACCGCCGCGATGGCGGTCCTCAAGATCGGCATTCTCGTCGCGTTCTGCGCGATCGGCTTCAGCGCGTTCAAGGCGGGCCATCTGACGCCGTTCATGTCGGCCGGCATCGGCGGCATCACCTCGGGCGCCTCCCTCGCCTTCTTCTCGTACATCGGCTTCGACGCGATCACCACGGCCGGTGAGGAGGTCAAGAACCCGCGGCGGAACATCCCCATCGCCATCCTGGTCTGCATCGGTGTCGTCACGCTGCTGTACTGCGCCGTCGCCGTGGCGGCCATCGGCGCGCTCGGCGCGGACGCCGTCGGCGACAAGCCCGCCGCGCTCTCCCTCGTCGTCAACCAGGTCACCGACTCCACGGTCGGCGGCGGCATCATCGCGTTCGGCGCGGTCGTCGCCATCGCGTCCGTCGTCCTCGCGGTGATGTACGGGCAGACGCGCATCCTGATGTCGATGTCGCGGGACGGACTGGTCCCGCGGGTCTTCGAACGCGTCTCGCCGAGGACGGCGACGCCGGTCGCCAACACCTGGATCGTCGCGCTCGTCTTCGCGGTCCCGGCGGCCTTCTCGTCGCTGGACGCCGTGGTCGACCTGACCACCATCGGCACGCTCGCCACCATGGCCGTCGTCAACGTGGCCGTGGTCGCCCTGCGCCGCTCGCACCCCGGCCTGACGCGCTCGTTCCGGGTCCCGCTGTACCCGCTGAGCCCGGTCCTCGGCGTGGCGATGTGCCTGTATCTGATCTGGGGCACCGGATGGACGACGTGGGTCCAGTTCGCGGTGTTCCTCGTGGCCGGAGCGCTCGTCTACGCGTTCTACGGCCGCCGGCACTCGCGGCTCGGCGCCGCGGGACCGGCTACTTCGCGGGCGCCCGGCGCTGACGCGGGATCGCGGGGAGCGTGAACCAGACCGCCTTGCCGGTGGCGGTGGGGCGGTGCCCGCACGACGCGCTCAGCGTACGGATGAGGAGCAGACCGCGGCCGTGCTCCTGCCACGGGTCCGGCATCTCGGCGTCGTCCGGGTTGGTGAGGTCCGTGGGCGGCGACGGGTCCGGGTCGTGCACCTCGACCTGGCAGCAGGTCTCGAGCAGCTCCACCACCAGCTCGATCGGGGTCTCCCCGGTCGTGTGCTCCACCGCGTTCGCCACCAGCTCCGCCGTGAGCAGCTCGGCGGTGTCCGTGTCGGCCGCCGGTGCGTCGATCTCGGCGAGCGCCGTACGCACGAGGGCGCGCGCCACCGGCACGGCGGCGGCCGTGTGCGGCAGCGCGAGACGCCATGAGGTCGGGGTGGGAGGGCCGGTGGGGGAGCCGGATGAAGAGGGCAAGGCGAGTCCTGAGTGGGTGGCTCGGGGACGGGCTACGACCAGGACGTCCCACGTCGTCGGAGTGCCGTCCTGACTTCAACCTTATGAATGGTACGGCGTGCGCCGATAGAGGCTCCCGGTGGTGTTCCTCGGGACATTGGGCCTTATGCGCTGACGCGCGGCTTATGTACCCGTTCCATGCGTCGACCGGTTATTGCGTACTGCTGACGACAGTCACGAATCGGTGATAGCTTCGAGTGGTATGAGTCCCTTCACCGGCTCCACTCCGCGCACCGAGACCTGGCACCACCTCTCCTACGCCGTGGACGCGACCGGGGTCGCGACGGTCACCCTCGCCCGGCCCGAGAAGCTCAACGCCCTCACCTTCGGCGCCTACGCCGACCTGCGCGACCTCCTCGCCGAGCTGTCCCGTGAGCAGACGGTGCGCGCCCTCGTCCTCGCCGGGCAGGGGCGCGGCTTCTGCTCCGGCGGCGACGTCGACGAGATCATCGGCGCCACCCTCGCCATGGACACCGCCCGGCTGCTCGACTTCAACCGGATGACGGGCCAGGTGGTGCGGGCGATCAGGGAGGCGCCGTTCCCCGTGGTCGCGGCCGTGCACGGGGTCGCGGCGGGCGCGGGCGCGGTCCTCGCCCTCGCCGCCGACTTCCGCGTCGCGGACCCGAGTGCGCGCTTCGCGTTCCTCTTCACCAAGGTCGGGCTCTCCGGCGGCGACATGGGCGCCGCCTATCTGCTGCCGCGCGTCGTCGGCCTCGGCCACGCCACCCGGCTCCTCATGCTCGGCGACACCGTCCGCGCTCCGGAGGCCGAACGCATCGGCCTCATCAGCCAGTTGGCGGAGGAAGGCGGGGTCGACGAGGCGGCGCTCGCCCTCGCCCGCCGCCTCGCCGAGGGGCCCGCGCTCGCGTACGCGCAGACCAAGGCGCTGCTCACCGCCGAACTCGACATGCCGCTCGCCGCCGCCGTCGAGCTGGACGCGGCGACGCAGGCGCTGCTCATGCACGGCGAGGACTACGCCGAGTTCCACGCCGCCTTCACCGAGAAGCGGCCGCCCAAGTGGCAGGGGAGGTGACCCCGGCGTGACCCCGCGTGCGCAGCGCGTCGCCGTCATCGGCGGCGGCCCCGGCGGCCTGTACGCGGCCGCGCTCCTCAAACGCCTCGGCCCGGACCGCGACATCACGGTCTGGGAGCGCAACGCCCCGCACGACACGTTCGGCTTCGGCGTCGTCCTCTCCGACGAGACCCTCGGCGGCATCGAACACGCCGACCCGGTGGTGTACGCGTCCCTGCGGGACGAGTTCGTGCGCTGGGACGACATCGACGTCGTGCACCGGGGCGTGCGCCACACCTCCGGCGGCCACGGATTCGCGGCGCTCGGCCGCCGCCGCCTCCTGGAGATCCTGGAGGACCGCTGCCGCGGCCTCGGCGTCACGCTGCGCTTCCGCACCGAGGCGCCGCCCGTCGCCGAGCTGCGCACTGCGTACGATCTGGTGGTCGCCGCCGACGGAGTGGGCAGCAGGACCCGTGGGACGTACGCCGACGTGTTCGGCCCGCGCGTCGAGGAGCACCGCAACCGGTACATCTGGCTGGCCGCCGACTTCGCCCTCGACGCGTTTCGTTTCGAGATCGCGGAGACCGAGCACGGGGTGATGCAGCTGCACGGCTACCCGTACAGCGGCGACGCGTCCACCGTCATCGTCGAGATGCGGGAGGAGGTGTGGCGGGCGGCCGGGTACGCGGACCTGGACGTGCGCGAGTCGGTCGAGCGGGCGGCGAAGGTGTTCGCGGACGCGCTGGACGGCCGCGGCCTGCGCTCCAACGACTCCTCGTGGCTGACGTTCCGCACGGTCACCAACGAGCGCTGGTCGCACGGCAATTGCGTCCTCATCGGCGACGCGGCGCACACCGCGCACTTCTCCATCGGCTCCGGCACGAAGCTCGCCGTCGAGGACGCGCTCGCGCTCGCCGCCTCACTGCACGAACAGCCCACGACCGAGGAGGCGTTGACGGCGTACGAGGCCGAGCGGCGGCCCGTCGTCGCCTCCACGCAGCGCGCCGCGCGGGCCAGCCTGGAATGGTTCGAGGACCTGGCGCGCCATCTCGACCGGCCGCCGAAGCAGTTCGCGTTCAACCTGCTCACCCGCAGCCGCCGGGTGACACACGACAATCTGCGGCTGCGCGATCCGGCGTTCACGGCGTCGGTGGAGGAGGAGTTCGGCTGCCCGCCGGACACACCGCCGATGTTCACGCCGTTCGCCCTGCGCGGGCTGCGGCTGCGCAACCGGGTCGTCGTCTCCCCGATGGACATGTACTCGGCGGTCGACGGCGTCCCCGGCGACTTCCACCTCGTCCATCTCGGGGCGCGTGCGCTCGGCGGGGCGGGCCTCGTCATGACGGAGATGGTCTGCGTCAGCCCCGAGGGCCGCATCACACCGGGCTGCGCCGGGCTCTACACCGCCGAGCAAGGCGCGGCGTGGCGCCGCATCACCGACTTCGTGCACACGCGGGCCCCCGGCACGGCGATCGGCGTCCAGCTCGGGCACTCCGGGCGCAAGGGTTCCACCCGGCTGATGTGGGAGGGCATGGACGAACCGTTGCCGGTGCCGGAGGAGAACTGGCCGGTGGGGGCGGCGTCGGCGATTCCCTACCGGGAGGGGAGCCAGGTGCCGAGGGCGCTGTCGCGGGGTGAACTCGCGTCCATCCGTGCGGAGTTCGCGGCTTCGGCGCGCCGGGCGGCGGAGGCGGGGTTCGACCTGCTGGAGCTGCACTGCGCGCACGGGTACCTGCTGTCCGGGTTCCTCTCGCCGCTGACCAATCGGCGCACCGACGAGTACGGGGGGTCGCTGGAAGCGCGGCTGCGCTATCCGCTGGAGGTGTTCGACGCGGTCAGGGAGGTGTGGCCCGGGGACCGTCCGATGACGGTGCGGATCTCCGCGACGGACTGGGCGGACGGGGGGACGTCGGCGGAGGACGCGGTGGTCATGGCGCGGGCGTTCGCCGGGCGCGGGGCCGATGCGATCGATGTGTCAACGGGGCAGGTGGTCGCCGAGGAGCGGCCTGCGTTCGGGCGCTCCTATCAGGTGCCGTACGCGGACCGCATCCGCGGGGAGGCCGGGGTTCCGGTGATCTCCGTGGGGGCGATCTCGTCCTGGGACGATGTGAACTCGCTGCTTCTGGCGGGGCGGACGGATCTGTGTGCGCTGGCCCGGCCGCATCTGTACGACCCGCACTGGGCGTTGCACGCGGCGGCCGAGCAAGGGTATGCGGGGGTGGGGGTGGTGTGGCCCGAGCCCTATCGTGCGGGTTGCCGGCGGCCGCGGACGGGGCGGGCGGATGCCCCGAAGCCGCGTCTTTCCTTGCCGGGGTGCTGAGCGTCTGCCTGATGCGGGCCATCGTCGGGTGCACCGCCGTCGTGGCTGGTCGCGCAGTTCCCCGCGCCCCTGGAGGCATGCGGCTTCGCCGCGCCTCCTCGGGAGATGCGCACTGCGTGCGCCATCTCAGATGAGATGGCGCACGCAGTGCGCATCTCAGGGGCGCGGGGAACTGCGCGACCAGCCACGACGCGGCCGTCAGCCAGTCACTCGCCGCGATGGGGCAGACGCGTCATCCCGGCCGAAAGCGTCGTGCCGTCCGAGGGGTCGAGCAGGAGGAAGGAACCCGTCCAGCGGTTCTCCGCGTACCGGTCCACGGCGAGCGGCGCGGCCGTGCGCAGGGTCACCCGGCCCAGGTCGTTCGCCCGGAGGGCATCCGTGCCGGGCAGCGACGTCACCACAGCCCGCACGGTGCGCGTCGTATGGCGGAGCAGCACCCGCTGCCCCACCCGCAGCGGCTCGTCCGCCAAGTGGCAGGCATCGGCGTCGATGTCCTGGGTGCGACCGGGGCCCGGCCCGTCCGTGGGGAACAGCAGGTCGCCGCGGGACACGTCCAGGTCGTCCGTCAGCCGGAGCGACAGGGACGCCCCCGCCGACACCTCGCGCACGGGCGTGCCCAGCACATCCAGCGCCGCGACGGCCGACGTACGCCCCGACGGATGCACCGTCACCGCGTCACCGACCCGCAGCGTGCCCGAGACCAGCCGGCCCGCGTAGTGGCGGGCCCCGTCGTGGCGGATCACGTACTGGACCGGGAAGCGGGCGGGGGCGGCGAGGGCGTCCGTCTCGACCGGCACCGTCTCCAGGTGGGCCAGGACCGTGGGGCCCTCGTACCAGGGCATGTGGGAGGACGGGTCCACGACGTTGTCGCCCGCCAGCGCCGAGATCGGGATCGCGGTCACCCGGGGGATGCCGAGCGCCCGGGCGAGCGACGCGAACTCCGCCTCGACCGCCGCGAACGGGGCCTCCGCGTAGGCGACCAGGTCCATCTTGTTGACGGCCAGGACCACGTGCGGGACCCGGAGGAGCGCCGCGATCGCGGCATGGCGGCGGGTCTGGTCGACCACGCCGTTGCGGGCGTCCACCAGGATGACCGTCAGCTCGGCCGTGGAGGCGCCGGTCACCATGTTGCGGGTGTACTGCACGTGGCCCGGCGTGTCGGCCAGGATGAAGCGGCGGCGCGGCGTGGCGAAGTAGCGGTGGGCCACGTCGATCGTGATGCCCTGTTCGCGTTCGGCGCGCAGGCCGTCGGTGAGCAGGGCGAGGTCGGGCGTGCCCGTGCGGGAGACCGACTCCAGCTGGTCGGCGAGGACCGACTTGGAGTCGTGCAGGAGGCGGCCGACCAGGGTGGACTTGCCGTCGTCGACCGAGCCGGCGGTGGCCAGGCGCAGGGTCCCGGCCTCCGCCGAGGGCTCGGTGACAGGATCGGCAGAAACAGCAGCATCAGCAGAAACAGCGGGAACAGACATCGCTAGAAATACCCTTCGCGCTTGCGGTCTTCCATCGCCGCCTCCGACATCTTGTCGTCGGCGCGCGTCGCACCCCGCTCCGTGATCCGGGACGCCGCGATCTCGGCGATGACCTGGTCGAGCGTCTCCGCGTCGGAGTCGACGGCGCCGGTGCAGGACATGTCGCCGACGGTGCGGTAGCGGACCTGGCGTTTCTCGGGTGTCTCGGCGGCCCTCGGGCCGCCCCACGCGCCCGCCGTCAGCCACATGCCGTTCCGGCGGAACACCTCGCGGTGGTGGGCGAAGTAGATCGAGGGGAGGTCGATGTGTTCGCGGGCGATGTACTGCCACACGTCGAGCTCGGTCCAGTTGGAGAGCGGGAAGACACGTACGTGTTCGCCGGGCGCGTGGCGGCCGTTGTAGAGCTGCCACAGCTCGGGGCGCTGGCGCCGTGGGTCCCACTGCGAGAACTCGTCCCGCAGCGAGAACACGCGTTCCTTGGCGCGGGCCTTCTCCTCGTCACGCCGCCCGCCGCCGAACACCGCGTCGAACCGTTCCGTCCGGATCGTCTCCGTCAGCGGCAGCGTCTGGAGCGGGTTGCGTGTCCCGTCCGGGCGCTCCTTCAGCACACCTCTGTCGAGGTAGTCCTGCACCGATGCCACGTGCAGAGTCAGCCCGTACGTGTCCACCACCCGATCGCGGTGGGCGAGGACCTCCGGGAAGTTGTGGCCCGTGTCCACGTGCAGGAGCGGGAAGGGGGCGGGCGCCGGGGCGAACGCCTTCCGCGCCAGATGCAGCATGACGATCGAGTCCTTGCCGCCGGAGAACAGGAGCACCGGCCGCTCGAACTCGCCCGCCACCTCGCGGAAGATGTGCACCGCCTCCGACTCGAGCACGTCGAGGTGGCTCATGGCAGGGGTGCTCATATCAGGCCCCTCGCCGTCAGTACCGCGTGCACCGCGTCCGCCGACTCCCTCGGCGTCCGGGCCCGCGTCTCCAGGCGCAGGTCCGGGGAGACCGGCGCCTCGTACGGGTCGTCGACCCCGGTCAGGCCCTTGAGCGCGCCGGCGGCCTGACGGGCGTACAAACCCTTCACGTCACGCTCGCTGCACACCTCCAGCGGTGTGGCGACATGTATCTCGAGGTACGGGGTGCCGCTCGCGTCGTGCCGTGTGCGCACCGCCTCGCGGCTGTCGGCGTAGGGGGCGATGACGGGGACGACGGCGAGGACGCCGTTGCGGGCGAGGACCTCGGCGACGAGGCCGATGCGCTGCACGTTCGTGTTGCGGTCCGCGCGGCTGAAGCCGAGCCCCGCCGAGAGGAAGCGCCGGATCTCGTCGCCGTCGAGCACCTCGACGCGACGGCCCTCCGTGCGCAGCCGCCCGGCGAGGGCCCGCGCCACGGTCGTCTTGCCCGCACTGGGCAGCCCCGTCAGCCAGATGGTGGCTCCGCGTGCCGTGACGGCCGCACTGGCCTCGGTGGCCGTTGTCATACGTGTGTTCCTTTCGCGCCGTCGGAGTGCACACCGGATCGCGCACCTGCGCTGGGCCGCATGTCTTCCGACGGGTGGGTCAGTTCGGTGAACAGGGCCTCCCAGCGCGGATGCACCGCGTCGGGCCCGTAGGCGGCGGCCGTCAGGAGCGCCGCCGTGCCCATCTCGGCCCGCAGCCCGCGGTCGCCCATGAGGCGGCCGAGCGCGTCGGCGAGGGCGTCGGGGTCCTGCTCCGGTACGAGGAGCCCGTCCACGCCGTGGGTCAGGACGTCCGCGGGGCCGGTCGGGCAGTCGAAGGAGACCACGGGCAGGGCGTGGCTCATCGCCTCGATCATCACCATCGGCAACCCCTCGAACCGCGAACTCAGCACGTACAGCGAGGCTTTCGCGAGTTCGTCGTCGAGGCGGTCCGTGTGGCCCATCAGGAACACGTGGTTGTAGAGGTGGTGCTCCTCGATGAGCGCACGCAGCTGCGCCTTCTTCTCCCCGCTGCCGTAGATCCGCAACTGCCAGTCGGGGTACGCCCCGACGAGCTTGGCCCACGCCGGAATCAGCAGGTCGAAGCCCTTCTGCGGAAAGAGGCGGCCGGCCGCGACCGCGATCTTCGTGCCGTGGTGCGAGGGCGTCTGGTCCAGCGAGTGCACGGCGTTCGGGATGCGGACGACGCGGGTGCCGGGCAGGAGGCGCGCGTACTCGGCGCGGTCCCGTTCCGTGAGCACGGCGACCGCCGCGAAGTGTCCATACGTGTCGACGATGCGTCGCTGTACGTCGGGGCGGTGTGTGCCGTGGTTCATGTGTTCCTGGGCGACGCGCACGACGCCGCCCGTGGCGTGTGCGGCGGACAGGAAGTTCAGGGCGGGGCGGGTGGTGACGAGCACGCCGTCGGTGAGCGAGCGCAGCCAGGTGCCGAGGGCCAGTTCCAGGCGGCGGTCGAAGTAGCGGTGGCCGAACTCGCCCGCGGGTATCTCGCGCGGCGGGCGGCCGGCGTGCTTGTCCCGCCTGCGCGCCCGCCACCAGCCGGTGACTCCGCGCCCCGGGGCCGCCTCCGCTTCCTGTTCCTCTTCATCGCGCAGATCCACGATCGTCGTCACCGGCACCCGCTCGTCCAGCGGGAACTGCACGGCGTCGCGCCGCCGCACCGCGCTGACGATCTCGACGTCCCACCCCGCCGCGACCAGCGAGTTCGCCTGGTTGAAGACGGTGCGGACGGTGCCGCCGCGGCCGTAGGCGTGCAGGAGCAGATAGCGGATCCTCGTCGTCCTCATGCGCGGCCCGCCGATCCGGACGCCGACGGGGAGCGGGACAGGGAGAGGGACAGCGACAGGTTGTCCTCGACCGTGAAGTACGGGCGTACGCCGAACCGTGCGCCCGGCACCGGCTGCCTCGGATAGACGAAGACCGCCTTCTTGCCGCGGACGTCGTCGAGCTTGCGGCCGACGCGCAGACGCAGGCCGCCGTCGGTGAGGTGCAGGTCCCACTGGTCGCTGCGGCCGAACCCGTCGTACGCGGCCAGGTCGGACACCGGCCACGCGCACGCGAAGCGGTTGCCGTCGAGATCGACGTCGTAGCGCAGCACGTGGTCGGTGCGCGAGCGGCGCGTGAGCTGCAGCCGCCAGCCGTCGCCGGCGCCCGCGGGCAGGCCGTGGAGGCGGCCGACGAGGCTGATGCGGCCGTCGCGCGGCCACACCTGCTCGACCTCGGCATGGGGTTTCACCTGAGGTACCCCCAGGCCGTGCAGAGGGGGCGCAGGATGTCGGGGATCTCGTCGTCGGACGGGAGCGGGCGGCCCTGCTGCACGGTGCCGGTGCGGATCTTGTCGCGCCAGTCGCCGAGCCCCTTCCGCAGGTCCGTGCCGTCGCGCTTGCCGTACTCCAGCATCGTCGGTTCGAAGTCGACGCCGAGGAAGTCGCACAGCCCGCGCAGCTTCTTCTCGGGGTCCGCGGTCAGCTCCTCGTAGCGCAGGGTGTGTCCGCCGGTGAGGCCCTTGCGGGCGTGGTCGACGGCCTTCATGTAGCGCAGGGCGTCGGCGCACGCCTCGTCGTAGGTGCGCTTCTCCGGGTCGCTCTCGTGCCAGGAGCGGGCGATGGAGACGGGGTGGCGCAGGAGGAAGACGAAACGGGCGTCGGGCCAGCAGTCGCGGATGCGCTGGTACACGAAGGCGTTGCTGGGGGTCTTCTCGACGAGGACGTCCTTGCCGGACCTGTCGAGTTCGCGGTGCAGGACGCGGTCCCACAGGAGGTGTTCGAGGTCGCCGCGGCTGAGGTCGAGGGCGTCCATGGCCCGCTCGGACAGCTTGCTGCCGTAGGCGACTTCCAGGCGGCGGATGTGCAGTTCGTGCGGGGCGTGCAGGCGCGGGTGCGCGTCGAGCAGCATCCGCAGCAGCGTCGAGCCCGACCGCACCGGCGACATGATGAAGACCGGCCGCCGCAGCAGCCGGTCCGCCGCGAGGTCGTCGGTACATCGGTACGCGGGCGCGGGCCGCTTCGCGGACCTCGGTGACGTGCCCGGGGGAAGGGGCCTACGGGGCGCGCCGCTTCCTGCCCGGCGGACCTCGAGACCCGTGGCAGCGGACAGCGCCCGGTTCAGATTGCGCTTCAGGCTCATGCGTCCCGACGCTAGAGCGGCATTCTGAGAGGAGGGCCTCAGAATCCTGAGGGTTCGCTTAGCACCCACTTCCTCAAGGGTTCGCTCAGCACCCTCCCCCTCACACGTGTCTCAGCTCACGCCTCCGCCACGAACGCGGCCCCCGCCTCCCGCAACCGCTCGTGCAGCGCCCGGAACACCTCCGCCGACCGCACCCCCGGCCAGCCCTCCGGCAGCAGCCGCGCGGGGAGGCCCGGGTCGGCGTAGGGCAGGTGGCGCCAGGAGTCGAGGGCGAGCAGATAGTCGCGGTAGGCCTCGCGGGGCGGGGTGTCGGCGCGGGCCTCCCAGGCCCGCAGCACCGGCGCGTGCTCGTCGAGGAACGCCTCGTGCAGCTTGGCCAGCGCCGCGAGGTCCCACCACCGGGCCACCGCGTCGGCGGTCGCCGCGAATCCCAGGTGCTCGCCGCGGAACAGGTCGACGTACGCGGCGCAGCCGGCCCGCTCCAGCGTGTGCCGCGTCTCCTCGTACAGCCGCGCGGGGGCGAGCCAGACGCCGGGCGCGGCCGTGCCGAAGCCGAGCCCGGTGAGCGTGGAGCGCAGCACGTGCCGCTTGGCGCGCTGTGACTCGGGCACGGAGAACACGGCGAGCACCCAGCCGCCCGCCCCACCGTCATCAGGCGCCCCGTACACCCGCCGGTCACCGTCGGCCAGGAGCTGGCGCGCGTCGTCCGAGAGCGCGTACCCGGCGGCCCCCGACGCGCTGCGCGCCGCGAGGAGCAGCCCGCGCCGCTTCAGCCGGGACACCGCCGAGCGCACCGAGGGCGCGTCGACCCCGGCGGCCCCGAGCAGCCGGATCAGCTCGGCGACCGGTACGGGGCCGGGGAGCCCGCGCCCGTAGGCGCCGTACAGCGTGACGATGAGAGAGCGAGGGGCGTGCGCCTGCCCGCCTGGGCCGCTGGACGAAGTCTGCTGCTCGGACACGCGATCACTGTACGGTTCCGGGGGCGCCCGGCCCATGTGTGGTTCCGGCCGCGCGCAACCTGAACCGCTGCAGCTTCCCCGTCGCCGTCCGCGGCAGCGCGTCCAGGAACACGAACTCCCGCGGGCACTTGTACGGCACCAGCTCGGCCCGGACGAACGCGCGCAGCGCGTCCGCGTCCTGCGCTGCCCCGGCCCGCGTCACCACGTAGGCGACCGCGATCTGCCCGCGCGTCTCGTCGGCCCGGCCCACGACCGCCGCCTCCGTCACGTCCGGGTGGCGCAGCAGCGCGTCCTCGACCTCGGGGCCCGCGATGTTGTACCCGGCGCTGATGATCATGTCGTCCGCGCGGGCGACGTACCGGAGATGCCCGTCGGGTTCGCGGACATACGTGTCCCCGGTGATGTTCCAGCCGTGCCGTACGTACGTGGTCTGCCGCTCGTCGGCGAGGTAGCGGCAGCCGACGGGCCCGCGCACGGCGAGCAACCCCGGCTCCCCGTCCGGCAGTTCACGCCCCTCCGCGTCGAGCACCCGCGCCTGCCAGCCCGGCACCGGGCGCCCCGTCGTCCCCGGCCGGATCTCGTCGTCGGCGGCGGAGACGAAGATGTGGAGCAGCTCGGTCGCCCCGATGCCGTTGATGATGCGCAGGCCGGTCGCCTCGTGCCAGGCGTGCCAGGTGGCGGCGGGCAGGTTCTCCCCGGCGGAGACACAGCGCCGCAGACCGCTCACGTCGTACGTGGCCCAGGCCGGGTCGGCGAGCATCGCGCGGTACGCGGTCGGCGCCGTGAACAGGACCGACACCCGGTGCGCGGCGACGGCGGGCAGCAACTGCCGCGGACCCGCCTGTTCGAGCAGCAGCGCGGAGGCTCCGGCGCGCAGCGGGAAGACGACGAGCCCGCCGAGCCCGAAGGTGAAGCCGAGCGGCGGACTGCCCGCGAACACGTCGTCCGGCGTCGGCCGCACGACGTGTCGCGCGAAGGTGTCGGCGATGGCGAGCACGTCCCGGTGGAAGTGCATGCACCCCTTGGGCCGCCCGGTCGTCCCGGAGGTGAACGCGATCAGGGCGACGTCGTCCGAGGCGGTCGGCACGGCCTCGTACGACGACGGTTTCGCGGGCGTCCGGTGCGAGAGGTCGTCGGGCCCGTCGCCGCCGAACGTCGTGATCCGCAGGTCCGGCACGTCCGCCTTGACCAGGTCGTCGACGGTCCGGACGTCGCACAGCGCGTGCCGCACCCGCGCGATCCCGCACATCGTCGCCAGCTCGGCGGGGCGCTGCTGCGCCAGCACGGTCACGGCGACGGCGCCCGCCTTCATCACGGCGAGCCAGCACGCGGCGAGGCCGGGGGTGGTGGGCCCGCGCAGCAGCACCCGGTTGCCCGGCACGACCCCGAGATCCTCGGTCAGGACGTGGGCTATTCGGTCGACCCTTGCCTGCAACTCCCCGTACGTACACAGAGGTTGGCCGGGGGAGTGGAAGGCGGGCCGGTCCGGGCCGAAGCGCCGCACCGTCGCGTCGAGCAGTTCGGCACCGCAGTTCAGCCGCTCCGGGTAGCGCAGCTCGGGCAGGTCGAAGGTGAGGCCGGGCCACTGGGACGGGGGTGGCAGGTGGTCGCGCGCGAACGTGTCGGTGTGGGCGGACGGGTGCAGGGTCAGCAGGGTCATGGGAGGCGCCCCCTTGCCGTGGCGTGGTCGCGCGTCGGGCCGTGGTCGTGCGTCGGGCCGCGCTCGTCCCTGGAGCGTATCGTGATGGTGACGACAGTCAACGGCACGCGATACGGTGCGGGGAGCCATGGACCCCGGCGTCTGTCTGTCCTGTCCTCGTCCTGTCCTGGGAGGAGCCCCGGCGTATGGGCACGTTCTCGCTCGCCCCCGACCACCTCGCCTGGTGCGCCGAGCTGCGCGAACTGGCGGGGCACCGGCTCGCCCCGCTCGCCGAGAAGGGCGAACCGGGCCGCGTCAACCGCCCCCTCGTCGCGGAGCTGGGCCGACTCGGCCTGCTTCAGCGCCTGTTCACGTCCGGCGCGCTCGACCTGTGCCTGATGCGCGAGTCGCTCGCCCAGGTCTGTACGGAGGCGGAGACGGCCCTCGCCCTGCAAGGTCTCGGCGCGCATCCGGTGCACGCCCACGGCACGAGGGAGCAGCGTGAGCGCTGGCTGCCCGAGGTGAGCGCGGGGCGCGCGGTCGCCGCCTTCGCGCTGAGCGAGCCGGGCGCGGGCTCCGACGCGGCGGCGCTCGCGCTCCGCGCCGAGCCGGACGGCTCCACAGCAGGGGGCTGGCGGCTGACCGGTGAGAAGTGCTGGATCTCCAACGCCCCCGAGGCCGACCTCTACACCGTCTTCGCCCGCACCGGCGCCCCGGCGGAGGGCGCCCGCGGCGTGACGGCGTTCCTCGTCCCCGCCGACCGCCCCGGCCTCACCGGCGACCACCTCGACATGCTCTCCCAGCACCCCATCGGCCTGCTCACCTTCGCGGACGTACCGGTCGGCCCGGACGACGTGCTCGGCGAGGTCGGCGGCGGCTTCCGTACCGCCATGAACACCCTGAACCTGTTCCGGCCCAGTGTCGGCGCGTTCGCCGTCGGCATGGCGCAGGCGGCGCTCGACGCGACCCTCGCGCACACCGCGCAACGCCGCGCGTTCGGCGGCCCGTTGAAGGACCTCCAGACCGTCGCGCACCAGGTCGCCGACATGGCGCTGCGCGTCGAGTCGGCCCGCCTCATGGTGTACGCGGCGGCGTCGGCGTACGACGAGGGCGCGGACGGCGTGCCCCGGCGGGCGGCGATGGCCAAGCTCCTCGCGACGGAGACGGCCCAGCAGGTCGTCGACGCGGCGGTGCAACTGCACGGGGCGCGCGCGCTGCACCGCGGCCACCTCCTGGAACACCTGTACCGCGAGGTACGGGCCCCGCGCATCTACGAGGGCGCGACGGAGATCCAACGGGCTGTCATCGCGAAGGACTTGTACCGCGGTACGGCGGACGCCCGTGGCTCGTACGCCGGTACGGACCGCACCCGGGGCCCGTACCGCCGTGCGGAGGAGAGGAAGCCGTGACCCTCGATCGTCGCAACCCGCCCGAGCTCTCCCCGCCCACCGGCTTCTCCCACGCCGTCGTCGCCACCGGGACCCGGCTCGTCATGCTGGCCGGACAGACCGCCCTGGACGCGGACGGCAAGGTCACCGGCGCCACGCTCCCGGAACAGTTCGAGCGGGCCCTGGCCAACCTGCTCACCGCCCTGCGCCACGCGGGCGGCACCCCGGCCGACCTCGCCCGCGTCACCGTCTACACGACGGACGTCCCGGACTACCGCGCCCACGCCCGCGAACTGGGCCGCGTATGGCGGCGGTTGGCGGGCCGCGACTACCCGGCGATGGCGGTCATCGGCGTCTCCCGCCTCTGGGACGAACAGGCCCTGGTCGAGATCGACGGCACGGCCGTACTTCGCTGAGGCCCCGGGCCGGACGTCATAAGCTCGGCCCCATGACGCAACAGGTCGAACTCGCCGTGGGCCCGATCGCGTACGACGACACGGGCGGCGCCGCCACGCCCGTGGTCCTGCTGCACGGGCCCGCCCAGGACGGCACCGTGTGGCGGCACGTCGTGGACGCGCTCGGCGCGTCCGTCCGCTGTGTCGTCCCGACCCTCCCGTACGGCAGCCACCGCGTGCCGCTGCGCCCCGGCGTCCGGCTCTCGCCCCGCACCATGGCGACGCTGATCGGCGAGTTCGCCGACGCCCTCCAGCTGGGCGAGGACACCGTCTTCGTGGAGAACGACGGAGGCCGTCTCCAGCAGCTCGTCGCGCAGCGGCCCGAGCGGGTCGGCCGCCTGGTCATCGCGGGCTGCGAGGCGTTCGACAACTACCCGCCGGGCCCCGGCGGCAAGCTGCTCGACGTGGCGTCCCGGGTCCCCGGCGGCCTGGCGGCGCTCGCGCGGGTCCTCGCCGTACGCCCGCTGCGCCGCGTGCCCGGCACGGGGTACGCGGTGATGTCCCACCGCCCCGTCCCGCACGACCTGATCGACCGCTGGATCGAGCCTCTGCGCAAGGACCCGGTGGCCCGCGCCGTCCTCCGGGACTACCTCAGGGCCACGGTGAAGACGGAGATGATGGAGACGGTCGCCGCCCTGCGCGCCCACGACCGGCCCGCGCTCGTCGTGTGGGGCAGGCAGGACAGGATGATGCCGCCCGCCCACGGTCGCCGCCTGGCCGAACTCCTGCCGCAGGGGCGCCTGGTGGAGCTGGACGAGTGCGGCACCCTCATCCCGCTGGACCAGCCCGTCGCCCTCGCGGCGGTGATCAAGGAGTTCATCAGGGACTGAACCAAAGGCTGTGCTCAGACCGCGGGCGGCACCCGGAAGCGCCGCCGGTACTCCGTCGGCGTCGTGTTCAGCCGCCGCCGGAACGCCCGGACGAGCGTGTCCGTCGTCCCGAAGCCGCACAGCGACGCCACCCGCTCCAGCGTGGCGTCGGAGGACTCCAGCTCGTGGCGGGCCTTCTCCACCCGTACGGACTCGATGTACGCGTGCGGCGTCGTCCCGAGCTCCGTCTTGAAGAGCCGGGTCAGGTGCCGGTCGCTGACGTGGGCGTACTCGGCGAGATCGACGACGGTGAGCGGTTCGCCGATGTGGCGCAGGATGTGATGGCGCAGGTCCTCGATGCGCCGCGTCGTGGACACCTGCTCCAGCGGCACGCTGAACTGGCTCTGCCCGCTGGGCCGCTTCAGGTACATCACGAGCTGCCGCGCGACCCGCAGGGCCACCGCCTCGCCCAGGTCGTCGGCGATGAGCGCGAGCGAGAGATCGAGACAGGCGCTGATCCCCGCGCCGGTCCACACGTTGCCCTCGCGGATGAAGATCGGGTCGGCGTCGACCTCGACCGCCGGATGGTCGGCGGCGAGCTGCTGCGCGGTGGACCAGTGCGTGGTGGCGCGCTTGCCGTCGAGCAGCCCGGCGGCGGCGAGCAGATGCGCCCCGACGCACACGGACGTGATCCGGTGCGTCCGCCCGGCCAGCACCCGTACCCACTCGACCAGTTGCGGGTCCACGAGCGGATGGACGCGCCGCTCCTCGTCGCACTCCACCGCGCCCGGCACGATGAGCGTGTCGATGGTGCCCGCGGCGGCCTGCGCGAAGGTGATGTCCGGCAGGATGCGCACGCCCGCACCCGTGGTGACAGGGTCCAGGGTCTCGGCGGCGAGCAGCACTTGGTACCCGGCGGCCTCCTCGGTCTCGCGCAGGGCGAGCGAGAACACCTCCGGCGGCCCCGTGACGTCGAGCAGGTCGACGCCCTCGAAGAGCACGATCAGGACGGTTCGTCTGACGCGGTCCGGCACGGACGGACACCCCCATGGCTATGTCGGTATCTGCATGTTAGACGTCATTGCCGACGTCACAGCGGGCTCATAGCGTGGTGGACGTGGCCCGGGGGAGATCCCGGACCACGCCTCCCACCCGTATTTCGTTAGGCGGTACTCCCATGTCCCGAACCACGCTGCGCGAGCTCAACGGCTTCGACGAGACCCCCGCGACCCTGGCCGGCTCGACGCTGATCCTCATCGACTTCCAGAACACCTACACCCAGGGCGTGATGGAGCTCGACGGGTGGGAGGCGTCCCTCGACGCCGCGGCCGGACTCCTCGCCCGGGCGCGGGAGGCGGGCACCAAGGTCGTCCACGTCATCAACGACGGCGGGGAGGGCACCCCCTACGACATCCGCGCGGAGATCGGCCGGATCCACCCGAGGCTGACGCCGGTCGACGGCGAGGAGGTCGTCGTCAAGCAGGTCCCGAACGCCTTCGTGGGCACGGACCTGGCCACGCACCTCACCGACGGCCAGGACGTGATCATCGCGGGCTGGATGACGCACATGTGCGTGGCGTTCACCGCGCAGGGCGCCTTCCTGGGCGGTTACCGCCCGACTGTCGTCGCCGAGGCCACCGCCACCCGCTCGCTCCCGGTCGCGGGCGCCGACGTCCCCGCCGCGCAGGTGCACCAGTCGGCCCTCGCCACCATCGCCGACCTGTACGGCGTCGTCGTCCCGACCCAGAAGGAGATCGTCTGATGCAGACGGACAAGAAGCCGAAGCTGTTCCGCACCGCCGCCGCGCTCGGCGCCGCCGCCGTCCTCGCCGCGACCATGACCGCCTGCGGGGGAGACTCGCAGGCGGCCACCCGCACGGACAAGCAGGACCGTGCCCGTGACTACGCGCAGAAGACGACAACGCTGCGCCAGTTGATGAAGCTGGACGAGACCCCGGCGAAGCTGTCGAACGCCACCCTGGTCCTCGTCGACTACCAGAACGTCTACACCGGCGGCGCGATGGAGCTGACCGGCTGGCGCCAGGCCGTCGACAACACCAAGGCGCTCCTCGACCGCGCCCGCGAGGCGCACACGCCAGTCGTCCACATCGTCGAGAAGGGCTACGACCTCTCGTCGAAGGCCGGCCAGATCATCCCGGCGCTCAAGCCCGCGAAGGGCGAGACCGTCGTGGAGAAGGCCGTCCCGAACGGCTTCCACGACACGGACCTCGACGCCGTGCTGAAGAAGACGGGCCGCAAGAACGTCATCATCTCCGGCTTCATGACACACATGTGCACCCTCTTCACCACCGAGGGCGCCGTCTACAACGGCTACAACCCGACCGTCGTCGGCGACGCCTCGGCCACCCGCCCGCTGCCCGTCAAGGGCAACCCGCGGGGCATCCCGGCGAAGCAGGTGCACGAGTCGGCGCTGGCCACGATCCAGGACCGGTTCGGCGTCGTCGTCCCGAAGCAGCGCGACATCAAGTGACGTAACGCTTCCCCTCTCCAGCCCCCACCCCCACGTCCCCCCATCCCCCCAACCAAAGGTTTCCCCCCATGAACGGCATCCCCCCCAGGCAGACCAGACCCCATCCGAAGCAACGAGGGAGAAAACGAAGATGGCTACGCGCAGAGGTTTCATAGGCGGCGCCACCGGTGTCGGCACCGCCGCCCTCATCGGCTACTCCGCGGCCCCGAGCGCCGCGGACGCCGGTGGCAGCGCGGCGGCCTCGGTCACCCAGACCCAGGCCCGCGAGTCGCTGTTCGCGGTGAACGCGGGCATGCGCGCCAACTACGCCACGCTGAAGGCGGAGTTGATCAAGCACCTCTCACCGGTCGTCGTCGTCCAGAACGACGCCAAGGGCGGCCGGTTCACCCTCGTGACGAAGGACGGACAGGAGTCCGCCAACCCCGTCTCGCAGACGTTCGAGCTGGCCAAGTCCATCGCCCACGTCCCGCTCGGCATCTTCTCGGTGATCGCCTCCTACCTGGCGGACAAGATCCCGAACCTGCCCAACGCGCACCGGATCGACCCGCACGACCTGGTGATGGTCGCGTTCAACGACGAGACGTCGACGGCCTGGATCGAGCCGCTGAAGGCGTACGCCGCCAAGCTCACCACCGCCCGCGCCAACCTGCCGGCCGCCGGTCTGCCGTCCACCCTCGCCACGTCCTGCGCGACGATCCTCGACGGCGGCCTGAAGTTCATCACCGCGTCGATCGCCGCGAAGCGGTTCGACATGAAGTCCTTCGAGGACTTCTCCGGCAGCGTCTACCCGGCGATCCGCACCAACATGGAGCACGCCTCGCAGGCCCAGATCAAGGGCGTCCAGGACATCATGAAGACCTGGCGCGCCAAGGTCGGCGAGGCGGCGTGGGCGGACCTCTACTGCGTGGTGCTCTCGCAGTGGACGACGAGCGTCCTCAACCAGAACACCATCATCCTCAAGGACTGCATGAACGCGGCGAAGGTGTCCACGCACCTCATCGACCTGCCCGGCCTGGAGCCGCCGGCCGACCCGGTCTTCACCGCGCTCGACAACCTCGCCCGCATCGTGCAGGACAACATCGCGGCCGAGATGGTCTTCCCGAAGGACACGACGGTCGCCGACGCCCTCAAGGGCCAGCAGGACCTGCTCTCCGACGAGATCCTCAAGCAGCTCGGCAGCACCACGGTGACGACCCTGTCCGCGCCCTCCTACAACACGGTCGCCACCGCTTCCGCCGCCGGGGTGTGCCCGGTCCCGCACTAGAAAGGGCGGGTGCCCGGGGCTAGATGTCCCGGAACGTCTCGATCTGCGCGCCGACCGAGTTGAGCCGCTCCGCCAGATCCTCGTAACCGCGGTTGATGACGTACACGTTGCGCAGCACCGACGTGCCCTCGGCCGCCATCATCGCGAGGAGGACGACCACGGCGGGGCGCAGCGCGGGCGGGCACATCATCTCGGCGGCGCGCCAGCGGGTCGGGCCCTCGACGAGCACGCGGTGCGGGTCGAGGAGCTGGAGGCGGCCGCCGAGGCGGTTGAGGTCGGTGAGGTAGATCGCGCGGTTGTCGTAGACCCAGTCGTGGATGAGGGTCTGGCCCTGGGCAGCCGCCGCGATGGCCGCGAAGAACGGCACGTTGTCGATGTTGAGGCCGGGGAACGGCATCGGGTGGATCTTGTCGATCGGCGCCTCCAGCTTGGAGGGCCGGACGGTGAGGTCCACCAGGCGCGTGCGCCCGTTGTCGGCGCTGTACTCGGCCGTGCGGTCGTGGTCGAGGCCCATCTCCTCCAGGACCGCCAGCTCGATCTCCAGGAACTCGATCGGGACGCGGCGCACCGTCAGCTCGGACTCGGTGACGACGGCGGCGGCGAGCAGGCTCATCGCCTCGACCGGGTCCTCGGACGGCGAGTAGTCCACGTCGACGTCGATCTTCGCGAGGCCGTGCACGGTGAGGGTGGTCGTGCCGATGCCGTCGACGCGGACGCCGAGCGCCTCCAGGAAGAAGCAGAGATCCTGGACCATGTAGTTGGACGAGGCGTTGCGGATGACCGTCGTGCCCTCGTGGCGGGCGGCGGCGAGCAGCGCGTTCTCCGTCACCGTGTCGCCGCGCTCGGTCAGCACGATCGGGCGGTCGGGGGCGACCTCCGGCTGCACCTCGGCGTGGTAGAGCCCTTCGGTCGCGGTGATGTCCAGGCCGAAGCGGCGCAGGGCGATCATGTGCGGCTCGATGGTGCGGGTGCCGAGGTCGCAGCCGCCCGCGTAGGGGAGCGTGAAGCGGTCCATGCGGTGGAGCAGCGGGCCCAGGAACATGATGATCGAACGGGTGCGGCGCGCCGCCGCCGCGTCGATCGCCTCCATGTCGAGGCGGGCGGGCGGCACGATCTCCAGGTCGACGCCGTCGTTGATCCAGCGGGTGCGTACGCCGATCGAGCTGAGCACCTCCAGGAGGCGGTAGACCTCCTCGATGCGGGCGACGCGGCGCAGCACCGTGCGGCCGTCGTTGAGCAGCGACGCGCAGAGCAGCGCCACGCACGCGTTCTTGCTCGTCTTCACGTCGATCGCGCCCGAGAGCCGGCGCCCGCCGACCACGCGCAGATGCATCGGTCCGGCGTAGCCCAAGGAGACGATCTCGCTGTCGAGAGCTTCGCCGATTCGGGCGATCATCTCAAGGCTGATGTTTTGATTGCCGCGCTCGATGCGGTTCACAGCGCTCTGGCTCGTGCCGAGCGCCTCGGCGAGCTGCGTCTGTGTCCAGCCCCGGTGCTGACGGGCGTCACGGATGAGCTTGCCGATACGTACGAGGTAATCGTCTGCCATGGCGGCAGGCTATCTCACATATGAGATGCCGCATCCCGAGGGGGCCGACCGAGTCCCCTACGCCTCAGTGGCGCTTTTTGGTAGTCGTCTTGCGCCAGCCGAACGGGCCCGGCAGGTCCATCGACGTCGTACGGCGGCCGGTGCTGCTGTGCGTGTGCTTCGGTCCGTGCGAGCCGCCGCCCGTGGTGATCGACCACGACTTGCGGTTGATGTTGACGCGCACCCCCGGCAGGATCCGGAAGCTCTTGCGGAACGTGAGCGGCATGAGGACTCATCCCCTCCCTGATGGACACCCGTGGTCCGTGCGGTCCGTTGCGGTCCCTTGCGGTCCGTTCGTGGGACCCGCTTACCCGCGCGCGCGGGTATCAGTCGAGCCCTCCGGAGGGCTGGTGTTAGAGTTATCTCGACATCGAGATATCTGCCGAGGCGCCCCGCGGCCGCCCGGCGCCGCCGACTGTGACGGTAAGGGTAGTAAGGGTTACCTAACTTAGCCTTACCTCAGCTGATCGGCAACACGGCGTGGCGGCAGGATTGCGGTGGAACGCGCACATCAATGAAGGAGACTGTCGTGTCGGCGAACAGCTTCGACGCCCGCAGCACGCTGCGCGTGGGCGACGAGTCGTACGAGATCTTCAGGCTGGACAAGGTCGAGGGCTCCGCTCGCCTTCCCTACAGCCTCAAGGTTCTGCTGGAGAACCTGCTCCGCACCGAGGACGGCGCGAACATCACCGCCGACCACATCCGTGCCCTCGGCGGCTGGGACTCCCAGGCCCAGCCCTCGCAGGAGATCCAGTTCACGCCGGCCCGCGTGATCATGCAGGACTTCACCGGCGTCCCCTGCGTCGTCGACCTCGCCACCATGCGTGAGGCCGTCAAGGAGCTGGGCGGCGACGCCGACAAGGTGAACCCGCTCTCCCCGGCCGAGCTGGTCATCGACCACTCCGTCATCGCCGACAAGTTCGGCACGAAGGACGCCTTCGGCCAGAACGTGGAGCTGGAGTACGGCCGCAACAAGGAGCGCTACCAGTTCCTGCGCTGGGGCCAGACCGCGTTCGACGACTTCAAGGTCGTCCCCCCGGGCACCGGCATCGTCCACCAGGTCAACATCGAGCACCTGGCGCGCACGGTCATGGTCCGCAACGGCCAGGCCTACCCCGACACCCTCGTCGGCACCGACTCGCACACCACGATGGTCAACGGCCTGGGCGTCCTCGGCTGGGGCGTCGGCGGCATCGAGGCCGAGGCCGCGATGCTCGGCCAGCCGGTCTCCATGCTCATCCCGCGCGTCGTCGGCTTCAAGCTGACCGGCGAGCTGAAGCCGGGCACCACCGCCACCGACCTCGTCCTCACGATCACCGAGATGCTGCGCAAGCACGGCGTCGTCGGCAAGTTCGTCGAGTTCTACGGCGAGGGTGTGGCGGCCACGAGCCTCGCCAACCGCGCCACCATCGGCAACATGTCGCCGGAGTTCGGCTCCACCGCCGCGATCTTCCCGATCGACGGCGAGACCCTGAACTACCTCAAGCTCACCGGCCGCTCCGAGCAGCAGGTCGCGCTCGTCGAGGCGTACGCCAAGGAGCAGGGCCTCTGGCTCGACCCGGCCGCCGAGCCCGACTTCTCCGAGAAGCTGGAGCTCGACCTCGCCACGGTCGTCCCGTCGATCGCCGGTCCGAAGCGCCCGCAGGACCGCATCGTCCTCGCGAACGCCGCCGAGCAGTTCAAGACGGACGTCCTCAACTACGTCGACTCGGTCGACGAGGCGGGCAAGGAGTCCTTCCCGGCCTCCGACGCCCCGGCCGCCACGGGTGGCGTCCCGTCGAACCCGGTCACCGTGACCGCCCCCGACGGCTCGACGTACGAGCTGGACCACGGCGCGGTGACGGTCGCGGCCATCACCTCCTGCACCAACACCTCGAACCCGTACGTCATGGTCGCCGCCGCGCTGGTGGCCAAGAAGGCGGTCGAGAAGGGCCTGACCCGCAAGCCGTGGGTCAAGACCACCCTCGCCCCGGGCTCGAAGGTGGTGACGGACTACTTCGACAAGGCGGGCCTCACCCCCTACCTCGACAAGGTCGGCTTCAACCTCGTCGGCTACGGCTGCACCACCTGCATCGGCAACTCGGGCCCGCTGCCCGAGGAGGTCTCGAAGGCCGTCAACGACCACGACCTCGCCGTCACCTCGGTCCTCTCCGGCAACCGGAACTTCGAGGGCCGCATCAACCCCGACGTCAAGATGAACTACCTGGCGTCCCCGCCGCTGGTCGTCGCGTACGCCATCGCGGGTTCGATGAAGGTGGACATCACCAAGGAAGCGCTGGGCGCCGACCAGGACGGCAACCCGGTCTTCCTCAAGGACATCTGGCCGACCGAGGCCGAGGTCAACGACGTCGTGGCGAACGCCATCGGCGAGGACATGTTCAACAAGTCCTACTCCGACGTCTTCGCGGGCGACGCCCAGTGGCAGGCGCTGCCGATCCCGACCGGCAACACCTTCGAGTGGGACAGCGAGTCCACCTACGTCCGCAAGCCCCCGTACTTCGAGGGCATGACGATGGACCCGGAGCCGGTCTCGGACATCACGGGCGCCCGCGTCCTCGCCAAGCTCGGCGACTCGGTGACGACGGACCACATCTCGCCCGCCGGCGCCATCAAGGCCGACACCCCGGCCGGCAAGTACCTCACGGAGCACGGTGTCGAGCGCCGCGACTTCAACTCCTACGGCTCGCGCCGAGGCAACCACGAGGTCATGATCCGCGGCACGTTCGCCAACATCCGCCTGCGCAACCAGCTCGCGCCGGGCACCGAGGGCGGCTACACCCGCGACTTCACGAAGGAGGACGCCCCCGTCTCCTTCATCTACGACGCCTCGCGCAACTACATCGAGCAGGGCACCCCGCTCGTCATCCTGGGCGGCAAGGAGTACGGCTCCGGCTCGTCCCGCGACTGGGCCGCCAAGGGCACCGCGCTCCTCGGCGTCAAGGCCGTCATCACCGAGTCGTACGAGCGCATCCACCGCTCGAACCTCATCGGCATGGGCGTCCTCCCGCTCCAGTTCCCCGAGGGCCAGTCGGCGTCTTCCCTCGGCCTCACCGGCGAGGAGACCTTCTCCTTCACCGGCATCGAGGAGCTGAACAACGGCACGACCCCGAGCACGGTCAAGGTCACGACCGACACCGGCGTGGAGTTCGACGCGGTCGTCCGCATCGACACCCCCGGCGAGGCGGACTACTACCGCAACGGCGGCATCATGCAGTACGTGCTGCGCAACCTGATCCGCAAGTAAGCGGGCCGGTAACGCAGTTCAGGGCCGCATCCCCGGTGACCCCGGGGGTGCGGCCCTGTCGTTGTTCTACGAGCCGTATCTCTTCCGGTGTTCGGTGCGGACGTGGTCCCAGAGTCGCGCCCGCTCGGACGCGTCCACGTCGTCCAGGTTCAGGTGGAAGGCGTCGCCGAGTACGTCGTACCAGTCCTCGGCGACATCGATGATCCGCTCCTCCGTGCCCCCGGCGTCGATCCTGCGCAGCACACAGCCGCGCAACATGACGACGCCCTTGGCCTCCCGGAGCTGCGCCTGAAAGACCCGGACGAACCCGGACTCGGGCGACGTCGACAGCTCGACGTGCTTCGCCTCGAACGCGGCGATGCCGACGGGCTCCGGTGCGAACACCATCGAGTCGAACGCGCCGCGCGGGTCGTGGGTGAACCGCCAGCCGCCGGGCACGACGGTCGAAGGTGCCATGCCGTATGTGAACGGGCCCTGCGTGTATGTCCCTTGGCGGAGCGGGAGGGGTTCGTGCATGCCCCCTGCTAGGCCGACATCGACGAGCCAGCGTTCGCCATCCAGCCCGACCGTCAGCGCGAGGTGGTCGCCGCCGGGCCCGTCCGGGTCCTCGACCTCGTCCTGCACCCCTGCTACGTGCATCGTCACGTCGTAGCCGAGGGCTTCGAGGAGCGCGGCGAAGCCGCCATTGAGGGTGAAGCAGTACCCGCCGCGTCCTCGGAGGAACCGGGTGACGGATGCGGCGGGGTCGATGTCCGTGTGCCGCCCGAGCTGGTTGTCGAGCGTCTCGTAGGGGATGCGCTCGACGTGGGCGCGGTGCAAGGCCCAGAGGGCGTCGGCGGTCGGGGCGGCTGGCCGCGCTACTCCGAGCACGGCCAGGTATCTGTCTACGTCGATCACGCAGCGGCACCGTTCAGGAACTCGGCCCAGGCGCCCGGGGTGACGGTGAAGTGGGGGCCGTCCGGGTTCTTGGAGTCGCGGATGTGGATGGCGGTGGGGTGGGCGGCGACTTCTACGCACTGGCCGCCTTCGTCGCCGCTGTGGCTCGACGCCCGCCAGTCATAGGCGATTTCGAGGCACTGTCCGCCCTCGCTGCCGCTGTAGCTGGACTTCTGCCATTCGTGCGCGACTTCGACGCAGGCACCGCCTTCACTGCCGCTGTAGCTCGACTTCCGCCAGTTGTACGCGACTTCGAGGCAGGCGCCGCCCTCGTCGCTGCTGTAACTCGACTTGAACCAGTTCAGTGCGGTGCTCATTGCTCTCCTGCCAGCCGGTCCAGCAGGCCCCTGGTCTCCTTGGGGCTGAGGGCCTGTGACCGCAGCATCGCATACTTGCGCTCCAGCCTGGACACCTCGCTCGGGTCGGAAACCCACTGGCTTCCGCGCTGGGATTCGGTGTATGCGAGGCGTTGATGCTCTGCGGTTTCCAGGAGGATGAAAGGCCCCGCGGTACCAGCGTTCTCCTGGGCATCGAGCGCCAGGACCTGCAAGGACAGGCCGGGCAGGTCCGCGCACTCGCGCAGGAATCGCAGCTGCTCCGCCCGCACCGCCGGTTCCGCGATGGCCATCCTGAGCGCAGGTTCCCATACGACGAAACTCAGCGTCGGCGGACACTTGCGGCGCAGTATGGCCCGGCGCTCGACGCGTCCCGCAGTCCTCGACTCGATCTCATCCGCGTCGTACGCGGGCACGCGCTGCCTCAGCAGGGTGCGGGCGTACTCCTCGGTCTGAAGCAGACCGGGCACGACCAGGGTGTCGTACCAGCACAGCGCGATCGCCTCCCGCTCGTGCTGGATGTACGACTCGGCCCACATGGGGTACTGGTCGACCTCTGGCAAGGCGGCCACCGCCACGCCCAACACCCCGGGTGAGCCCACCAGTTCGTCCATGGCGGCGGCCAGCTCCGGGACCAACGGCCGCCGCGCCTGCTCAATCGCGGCGATGGTCGACTCGGCCACCCCCAGTCTCTCCCCGAGCTGCGCCTGCGTGAGCCCGGCGGATCTCCGGAACAGGGCGACGAGGTCGGCAACCATCCTCATCGCGGACGGACTCTTCGGCGGACGCTTCATAGTGCGCACTGTCCCCACCTTCAGGCTCGACCGACCCCGCGCGTACCCAGACGGAAAATCCGTCGGGGTGCGCGCACTGTCACAGTCAATCACTCTGCGCAACCATCGCTCGCGTGAACCACGAATCCCGCGAGCGCATGTACCGCCGCGAACGCCAATCCGTCCCAGCCGCCCGCGACTTCACCCGGGCCGCGCCGCACGACTGGGGCATCAGGGACCGCGCGGACGACATCGCGCTCTGCGTCAGCGAACTCACCACGAACGCGCTGCTGCACGGCGTCCCGCCCGGCCGGGGCTTCCTCCTGCGCGTGACGGCGTACGACGACGGGGTCCGCGTAGAGGTCCATGACAGCGGCGACGGCGTACCGGCTGCACCGAGTCCGGCGGCCGACGCCGAAGGGGGCCGGGGCCTGCTCCTGGTGACGGCGCTGGCCGACAGGTGGGGCGTAGGGGAGCGGGACCCCGGCAAGGTCGTATGGTGCGAAATCGGAGCATGCCGACTGAGTGCAGCGCAGCAGTATGCGTGTCAGTATGCGGGGAGATAAGCTGTGATGCATGACGGCTACTAAGCGCATCACGGTCACGCTGCCGACCGACATACTGGCCGCGATCCAGACCGAGGCAGATGGGAACGTGTCGGCTTACACGGCGAAGGCCCTCAAAGCGCAGGCGGTCCGGGACGCGGCGGATCGTCTTGCTGCCTGGCAGGCCACGCAGACCGGCATGGCCGACGACTTGCAGGACCTGTCCTTCGACGCGCTCGACGCGCTGCCGGGCGGTGACGTGTGAGCGCACCACCCGTGCGGCGGGGACAGGTGTGGGAGGCGGTCACGCCCCGGGGCCGCTCCCGTACGTTCATCGTGTTGCAGGCGGACGCGGCCATGGCCGCCTATCCGCACACGGCGGTCACCGCGGTGTGCGACACCTCCGGCACCGCTCCCAACACCCTGTTGTCGGCACCGATCACGAGGCCGGTGACGGCGACAGTCATCGGTACCCAGATCCACACCGTCACGGCCTCGTTCCTCGCGGTGGGGAGGTACCTCGGGTTCGTTCCCGCTGACGAGATGGAAGCCGTGTCGCGGGCCATCCGGCTCTCGCTGGACCTGACCGACTGACCTCGGTGAATGAGTACGGGCGGGCGTGAACACTCCACGCCCGCCCGCGGCTTCGTTCAGGTGGAACCAGGTACTACGACAGCAGCTCGACCTCCGCCACCGTCGCGGCCCCGCCCGTGAACACGAGCCGGTACTGCTTGTACGAGCCCGGCTTCGGCACCGTGAAGGCCCGCGTCTGCTTGTCATAGCCGAAGGACTCGCCGGACCGCTGGTCCACCGTCTTCCAGGACGTACCGTCCGCCGACGCCTCAAGCTTCCAGCCCGTCGGGGCGGACGCCTTGTCGGCCGAGGTCAGCGTGTACTGAATGGCCTTCGTGCCCTCGGCGCCGACCGGCAGGTCGACAGACGTGGCGGCGGCACTCGTAGCCGACGAGTTGTCGAACAGCGCGCCGGAACCGGTGATGGCGTCCTTGCGCGGCGACGGCACCTTGTCGTCCTGCGTGATGGACACGGGAGCCGCGTCCTTGCCGGTGCCCCAGGCGGACGGCTTCGCGCCCATCGCGAACTCGATCGTGCCGCCCTTGGCGACGACCGAGTGCGGCAACGACGTCTTGTTCCACGCCTTGCCGTTGACCTTGACGCCCTGCACGTAGATGTTCTGCGCGCTGTTCTTGGGCGCCTTGATGACGAGCTTCTTGCCGTTCTCCAGGTGCAGCGTCATCTTCGTGAACTGCGGGGAGCCGATCGCGTACTCGCCGCTGCCCATGACGAGCGGGTAGAAGCCCATGGACGAGAAGAGGTACCAGGCCGACTGCTCGCCGTTGTCCTCGTCGCCGTGGTAGCCCTGGCCGATCTCGCTGCCGGTGTAGAGGCGGGAGAGGACCTCACGGACCTTCTCCTGCGTCTTCCACGGCTGGCCGGCCGCGTCGTACATGTACGTGACGTGGTGCGCGACCTGGTTGGAGTGGCCGTACATGCCCATGCGGACATCACGCGCCTCGGTCATCTCGTGGATGACACCGCCGTACGAACCGGCGACGTCCGCCGAGCCCGTCTCGGTCGTGTTGAAGTACGTGTCGAGCTTGTCGGCGAGGCCGTTCTTGCCGCCATACAGATTCGCCAGGCCCTTGCTGTCCTGGACGGCCGTGAAGGCGTAGCCCCAGGCGTTGGTCTCGGTGTAGTCGTAACCCCAGATCGCCGGGTTGAACTTCGACGACTCCACGCGCCAGTCACCCTTGGCGGTCTTGCCCTGGAAGAAGCCGGTGCCCGCCGCCTTGTCGTCGAACATGTTGACGTAGTCACGGGCGCGGTTGAGGAAGTACTCGGACTCCTCCTTGTACTGCTTCTTGCCCGTCTTCTTGTAGAGGGCCTGGCCCATCTGCGCGATGCCGTAGTCGTTGAGGTAACCCTCAAGGGCCCACGACAGGCCCTCGTGCGTGTCGGTGCTGGTGTAGCCGAGGAAGGGCGAGGTCTCCATGCCCTTGCGGCCCACACCCGACTGCGGCGGCACGACGGTCGCGTTCTTCACGGCCGCCTTGTAGGCGTCCTCGGCGTCGAAGTCGACACCCTTGACGTACGCGTCGGCGAAGGCGACATCCGAGGACGTGCCCGTCATCAGGTCCGCGTAGCCGGGGGACGACCAGCGGGAGATCCAGCCGCCGTCCTTGTACTGCTGCACGAACCCGTCGACCAGCTCACCGGCCTTCTTCGGCGTCAGCAGCGAGTACGCGGGCCACGTCGTCCGGTAGGTGTCCCAGAAGCCGTTGTTGACGTACGGCTTGCCCTCGACGATCTTCGCGCCCGTGTGGGTCGGGGTGTCGGGGCCGGTCATCGCGGTGAACGGCGAGGCGTACAGGTACTTCTTGCCGACCTTCTCGAAGCCCGAGTTCGGGTACAGGTACAGGCGGTAGAGCGAGGAGTAGAGGGAGACCCGCTGGTCCTCCGTCGCGCCCTCCACCTCCACCTTGTTCATCAGCGCGTCCCACTGCGCACGCGCCGCATTGCGCACCGAAGTGAACGACTTCCTCTGCGGCAGCTCCTGCGCCAGGTTGTCCTTCGCCTGGTCGATGCTGATGAGCGAGGTCGCGAGGCGCAGCGTCACCGTGCGGTCCTTGCCCGCGTCGAAGGTGAAGTGCCCCTTCACGCCGGAGGCCGCCGCGTCCTTGACGGGCTTGTCGAAGACGCCGTACACGAAGAGACGCGTGGCGCCCGTCGACAGACCCGACTTGACGTCCGAGTAGCCGGTGACGACCCCGTTGTCCTTGTCCAGGGTCAGGCCGCCCTGCTCGGAGGCGTTGTCGAAGACGACGCTCGCGTCCTTGCCCGGGTAGCTGAAGCGCAGCGCGGCGGCGTGGTCCGTCGGCGCCATCTCCGCCTTCACGCCGTTCTCGAACGTGACGCCGTAGTAGTACGGCTTCGCCGTCTCGTTCTCGTGCTTGAAGGGGAGCGCGCGGCCGGTGCGGGACGTGTCCACCGTCGCTGCGGCCGAGGGCATCATCTGGAACGTCTGGCGGTCACCCATCCACGGGCTCGGCTCGTGGCTCGCGGCCAGCGCCTCCATCGTCGGCAGGTTGTCCGCGTTGTTGTCCCGCGCGTAGTCGTACAGCCAGCTCAGCGAACCCGCGTTCGTCACCGGCGTCCAGAAGTTGAAGCCATGCGGGACGGCCGTCGCCGGGAAGGTGTTGCCCCGGGAAAATCCACCGCTGGAGTTCGTGCCGCGTGTCGTGGACGCATAGTCGCTCAGGTGGGCCTTCGGACGGACCGGTTCCGCGCGCTTGATGTCGATGTCGTCGACCCAGCCGCGGAACTTCGCCGGACCCTTCGGGGAGTCGTACGCGACGAGGATCCGGTCGATCGTCTTGCCCGCGGCGACCGAGCCGATGGACGACTTCACCGCGTTCCACTGGTTCACGTACAGCCGCTTGGCGGCTCCCTGGCCCTGCGGCGTCATGAGCCCGCCGTGCGAGTCGACCGCCTTGAGGCCGCTCAGGTAGGTGCCGTCGGTGAAGGCGAGGTCGACGGAGACGTTCGTGGCGTCGTAGTCGAGGTCCTTGTCCGCCATCTGCGGGAAGACCTTGTACGACAGCTCGGTGTCGCGCTGCACCGCCACGTCGACGTCGAAGACCTTGTTGTACGAGTAGGCGCGCCCGTCGGCCTTGTGCGTACCGGCGTAGCGCAGCGCGCGCTTGCCGGTGAAGCCCGCGCCCGCCTTGGCGGTGGGCGAGCCGCTGGGGCCGCGGTCTACGAGCGAGAGCATGTCCTCGGGCGTCGGCGCCTGCTCGTCGCCGGTCGAGAGCTGGAGGTCGGCGAGCTGGGTCGCGTCGCCCGCGCCGTTGTTCTTCGTGAACTCGATCCGGAAATGGGAGTATTCGGCCGGGTCGGCTATCTCGTACGTCTTCGTCTGGAACCGCTGGGCGAACGTTTCGCCGGAGCGGGTGTCGAGCGTCGTCCACTCCTTGCCGTCGGCCGAGCCCTTGAGGGTCCAGTCCTTCGGGTCGCGCTCGTCGTGGTCGTTGGCGGAGGTCAGCGCGTACTTGGTGACCTTGGCCGGCTCGTCGAGGTCGTACTCGACCCAGGCGGTCGGCGTGAACGCCAGCCACTTGCTGGTCGACTCGCCGTCGACCAGGTTCTCCTTGGTCTCGCCGCCGCCCGCGTTCTCGCCGCTCGCGCGGACCTCGGTGACATGGGCGTTGACATTGCCCGGGATGCCGCCGCTGTAGCCGCCGTCGACGCCGCTGGAGCGCTTGGAGCCGTCCTTGGCGGTGTCGACCGTGTTGAGCCAGTCCGGGGCCGGCTGGCCCTCCTCGAAGGAGGAGCTGAACTCCTTGGCCGGGCGCACCTTGCCCGCCTGCGCGGCTGCCGCGGCCCCCTGGCCGACCGCCGTCAGGACCAGGGCGGCCGCGCCCACGGCCGCCGTCGTGGCGTATCTGTATCTGGAACGGCTGGCTCGGATCGATCTGCCCTGCATCGCTGTGCACCCTCCCGGCGCTGTCGACAACGTTGTCAAGTTGCTGCGCAACGTCCAGTAGGGAGGTAAGTGGCAAGCGGTGTCAAGGGTGTTGCGTGTGTCGCCGGACGGAGTGGGGCCAGGTGGGGCGGTGTTCGGGCCCGAACGGTACAGGGGGTGTGAGCTGGGCGGGGCGGGTGGTCGGGCCCGGACGACTTGGAGCGTGCCGATCCGGCGGGGCGGGTGGTCAGGTCCGGACGACCCACAGTGTGTCGATCTGGTCCCAGCCCTCCGCCGCGAGCCGCTCCTGGACGCGCAGGCCGGGCGCGGCCAGGAGGCGCAGCCGCTGCGGCGGGGTGAGGCTGCGGGCGAGGGCGACGAGCGTCTCAAGGGCGCCGTTGGCCAGGTAGTCCACCTGCGTCAGGTCCACAGTGACCTCGTCGTGCGTGCGGCTGTGCTCGGCCACGGCGACGGCTAGGGACGCCTTGTGGGCGCCGACCACCTGGCCGGACAGGCGGACGCCGGGCTCCTTGTGGAGGGGGGTGATGAGGAGGAGTTCGTCGACGAAGTAGTTGTTGCGCATGGCGGGTCCCAGTGGCAATGCGCCGTCCGGCGAGCGACGAGGGCCCGGCCACGGATGATCGAGGCGGCGCTTGTGGCGCGGGACCGAATTCCCCGCGAAGGCAGCCGCTGGCGTGGGGGGCCTCCAAGGGGCCCGAGAGATCGCCGGACGTATGCCGCCGCGCTTACGGCCACACAAAGTCCACGGACTGGTACGGAGCGTACTCTCGCCGCACCTGCGGCGGATAGCCCCGAAGGGGGTGCATCGGTTGCGCGGGGCATAGGCCGGGTGCACAGGCCCCGGCGAGCGCCCGGGCCGATCGTTCACTCCTCGAACGCACTCGGTCCGAAAGGGCGGGCCATACCGCTACATGCTTTGTACGCAAGGGAGTTGAGATGATCCACATCTACCGCCCTGCGGCTTATTTCCGGGAGGTCTCAACTCGGAAAAGACCGGCGCCCAAACCTGCATTCGATCTTGCCCAGCTCACAGAGAGTGGACTATACCTGTCGGCGTCCGCCCCGGCCGTGTTCCGGCCGCGGTCGGACTCGGGGGGACCAGGGGGAATCGGCGGGACGTGCGGGAGCACCGACAAGCACCCACGAGCACCGACAGCCGTTACTCCCTGATGATCCCGGCACTTCCAGTACCACCCAGCTCCAACTGCGTTCCCTCGGGACGGGGCATTTCCGGACGCGCTCCGGGGTGCTTTTCCGTCCCGTGGCCCGGGATTTCAGTCCCGGCACGACACAGCACATCACCGCGGTGCCGGGGAGGATCCGGTTCACCGCCTGAGTCCTGGAGAAGGCGAGGACTTGAGCATGGGATCCACTTCCGACGCGAACGACACCGGCGCGGTCACGAAGCCCGGCACCAACCGTCGCGATCTGATCAAGCGGTCCGCGGCGCTCGGCCTGATCGCCGTCCCGTCGATGGGCTTCCTCTCGGCGTGCGCGAGCGGCGACAGCGGCTCCGACGACAAGGTCGAGAAGGGCACGAAGTCCAAGACCAACCCGCTGGCGGTCAACGAGAGCGCCGGCCTGTCCGTGGTCATCTTCGACGGCGGCTTCGGCACGAAGTACGCGACCGACGCCAACGCCGCCTACACGAAGGCGTTCCCGAAGGCCAAGGTCACGTTCCACTCGACCCAGAAGATCCAGTCCGAGCTGCAGCCCAAGTTCAACGGCGGCACCCCGCCGGACCTGATCGACAACTCCGGCGCCGAGCAGATGGACATGGGCGTCCTCGTCGGCAAGAAGCAGCTCGCCGACCTGACGCCGCTGCTCGACGCGCCGTCCGTCGACGACCCGAACAAGAAGGTCCGCGACACGCTGCGCCCCGGCATCGTCGAGATGGGCCAGTTCGACGGCGACCCGGTCTGGATCATGTACTACGCGTACACGGTCTACGGCGTCTGGTACTCGCAGACCAACTTGGAGAAGCTCGACGCGACGTACCCGGAGACCTGGGACGACATGCTCGCGCTGTGCGCCAAGGCGAAGAAGAAGGGCATCGCCGGCTGGACGTACGCGGGCAAGTACCCGTACTACCTGCCGTTCTCGCTCTACCCGTTCATCGCGAAGATCGGTGGCCGCGACGTCCTCGACGCGATCGACAACCTTGAGCCGAACGCCTGGAAGCACCCGGCCGTCAAGGCCGCCTTCGACGCGTACTACGAGCTGTACGCCAAGGGCTACATCCTCAAGGGCACGCCCGGCATCGACCACATCCAGTCGCAGACGGAGTGGGCCAAGGGCAAGGCGCTGTTCATCCCGAACGGTTCCTGGGTAGAAAACGAGTCGGCGAAGGTTATCCCGGCCGACTTCAAGCTCTCCGTCGGCGCCCCGTCCGGCCTCGACAAGAGCGACAAGATGCCGTTCGGCACCATCTGGGCGTCCGGTGGCGAGCCGTACATCGTGCCCGCCAAGGCGGCCAACGTCGAGGGCGGCATGGAGCAGCTGCGCATCATGCTCAGTGAGGCGTCCTCGAAGAACTTCACCAGCCAGGTCAAGTCGCTGTCGGCCTTCAACGGCGGCACCGACGGCATCGAGCTGACCCCGGGCCTCAAGTCCGGTGTCGCGGCCCTGGAGAAGGCCGGTGACAACGTGGTCAACCCGCGTCTGCAGGACTGGTACGTCAAGCTCCAGAAGGAGCAGATCGGCGTCGCCGGTCTCGGCGAGATGATGGCCGGCCGGCTCACCCCGGCGGAGGCCATCAAGAAGATCCAGGGCTTCGCCGACGCGGCGGCCAAGGACCAGTCCATCAAGCACTACAAGCACCAGTAAGCGACACCAGTAAGCGACGAGCGAGAGAGCGGCACGTGCGCACACGTCATCAACGGCGGCACCCGCACAGCGATCGGGGTCGGTAACCATGCAACACGGCAAGTACCGCTTCATAGTGGGTTTTTTGGTGGCCCCGCTGGCTTTGTACGCCATCTTCGTCATCTGGCCGTTCATCCAGTCGATCTACTACTCGTTCACCGACTGGACCGGTCTGAGCCCCGACTTCAAGATGGTGGGTTTCGACAACTACTCGCGCATGCTGCACGACGACATCTTCTGGAAATCGTTGCAGCACAGTGTGATGCTCGTTCTGCTGCTGCCGTTGGTGACGCTGAGCCTCGCGCTGTTCTTCTCGTTCATGCTCAACGTCGGCGGGCGGCGCCGTAAAGGCGCCGCCATCTCCGGAGTACGCGGATCCGGTTTCTACAAGATCGCTTATTTCTTTCCGCAGGTGCTCTCGATCGCCATCGTCGCCCTGCTCTTCCGATTCATCTACAACCCCAACGGCGGCGCGCTGAACGCGGCGCTCAAAGCCGTCGGGCTGGGCAGTTTCCAGCCGGAATGGCTGGGCGACCCGACCTGGGCGCTGTGGGCCGTCATGGCGGTCCTCGTCTGGGGCACGACCGGCTTCTTCGTCGTCCTGTTCTCCGCGGGCATGGCCTCCATCCCCAAGGACTTCTACGAGGCCGCCCTGCTCGACGGCGCCAGCCGCGTCACCACGTTCTTCCGGATCACGCTGCCGCTGCTGTGGGACACCATCCAGTCCGGCTGGGTCTACATGGGCATCCTCGCCCTCGGGGCCGAGGCGTTCGCCGCGGTGCAGATCATGACGGTGGGCCCCGGCGGTCCCGACTACTCGACGACCGTCCTCCCGCTGTACGTCTACCAGTCGGCGTTCCGTGACGCGAACGCCGCCTACGCGACCACCATCGGTGTCGCCCTTCTCGTCGTCACGCTGCTGTTCGCGGCGATCGTCATGCGTCTTGGCCGGCGCGAGCGGCTGGAGTACTGATGAAGACCACCGACACCCCGCCCCCCGCCGAGCAGCGGGGCGAGACCGCCGGGCGCGTGCCGGGCCCGCGCGTGGCCAAGCACGACGCCACGCCCTCGACGGGCAAGGACGTCACCGGCTCGACCCTGAACGTCTTCTCCCACGGCGTGCTGATCATCTGGGCGATCCTGGTGGTGCTGCCGCTGCTCTGGGCGGTCATGACGTCGTTCAAGGACGACAACTCGATTCTCAGCTCACCCTGGTCGCTCCCGGACAAGCTGCACTTCGAGAACTGGTCGCGGGCCTGGTCGCAGGCGCACATGAGCGACTACTTCGCCAACACCCTGATCGTCGTCGGCTGCTCGCTCGTCGGCACGCTGGTGCTCGGCTCGATGGCCGCCTACGTCCTCGCGCGCTTCGAGTTCCCCGGCAACCGGTTCATCTACTTCCTGTTCGTCGCGGGCATGAGCTTCCCGATCATGCTGGCCCTGGTGCCGCTGTTCTACGTGATGAACAACATGGCGCTGCTGAACACGCTGCCCGGGCTGATCCTGGCCTACATCGCGTACTCGCTGCCGTTCACGGTGTTCTTCCTGACGTCGTTCTTCCGGACGCTGCCGAGCTCGATCGCGGAGGCCGCCTTCGTCGACGGCGCTTCCCACACCCGGACCTTCTTCCAGATCATGCTGCCGATGGCCAAGCCCGGCCTCATCAGCGTGGGCATCTTCAACTTCCTCGGCCAGTGGAACCAGTACATGCTGCCGACGGTCCTGAACACGGACCCCGACAAACGGGTGCTCGCCCAGGGCCTCGTCGAGCTGGCCACCAGCCAGGGCTACAAGGGCGACTGGTCGGGACTGTTCGCCGGTCTGGTCATGGCGATGCTCCCGGTGCTCGCCGCCTACATCATCTTCCAGCGCCAGGTGGTGCAGGGTCTGACGGCGGGAGCGCTCAAGTAGCACCGAGCGCGACCGCTCGTGAGCGTACGGTCCGGCCCCGGAAGGATGCCTTCCGGGGCCGGACCCGTGCGCGCGCTCGTTGGAACCGATTTCTGTCAAGGGCTTGACGGCAGATAGCACTTCAGCGGAGCTTGGAGTTCATAACTTGTACAAGGGCCGGTCACGCGGTGTGACGCGGGCCAGGGGCAGAGGGTGGAGAGAGTCAATGGAGACTCCGGGGTCGCAGTCGTCGCTGCACCGGGCCAATCTGGAGCGGGTCGTACGCGCCGTACGGCTCGCCGGTTCGCTCACGCAGGCGGAGATCGCGAGGACGACGGGGCTGTCCGCGGCCACGGTCTCCAACATCGTCCGGGAGCTCAAGGACGGCGGAACGGTCGAGGTCACGCCCACCTCGGCCGGGGGGCGCAGGGCCCGCAGCGTCTCGCTCAGCGGCGACGCGGGCATCGTGATCGGCGTCGACTTCGGCCACACGCACCTGCGCGTGGCCATCGGCAACCTGGCGCACCAGGTGCTCGCCGAGGAGTCCGAGCCGCTCGACGTGGACGCGAGCGCCGCGCAGGGCTTCGACCGCGCCGAGGAGCTGGTCGAGCGCCTCGTCGCGGCGACCGGCGTGGACCGCTCCAAGGTGGCCGGGGTCGGGCTCGGCGTGCCGGGCCCCATCGACGTGGAGAGCGGCACGCTCGGCTCCACCTCGATCCTGCCGGGCTGGACCGGGACGCGGCCCGCCGAGGAGCTGGGCCGCCGCCTGGGCGTCCCCGTGCACGTCGACAACGACGCCAACCTGGGCGCCCTCGGCGAGCTGGTCTGGGGCAGCGGGCGGGGTGTGAAGGACCTGGCCTACATCAAGGTCGCCAGCGGCGTCGGCGCGGGCCTGGTCATCGACGGGAAGATCTACCGAGGGCCCGGCGGCACCGCGGGCGAGATCGGTCACATCACCCTGGACGAGTCGGGCCCGGTCTGCCGCTGCGGCAACCGGGGCTGCCTGGAGACGTTCACGGCCGCCCGGTACGTCCTGCCGCTGCTCCAGTCGAGCCACGGCACCGATCTGACCCTGGAGGGCGTGGTCCGCCTCGCCCGCGACGGGGACCCCGGCTGCCGCCGCGTGATCGCCGACGTGGGCCGTCACATCGGCTCGGGTGTCGCGAATCTCTGCAACCTGCTCAACCCCAGCCGGGTCGTCCTCGGCGGCGATCTGGCCGAGGCCGGAGAGCTGGTCCTGGGGCCCATAAGGGAGTCCGTGGGGCGCTACGCGATCCCCAGCGCCGCCCGCCAACTCTCCGTCCTCCCGGGGGCGTTGGGCGGCCGTGCGGAGGTGCTCGGGGCGCTCGCCCTGGCCCTCAGCGAGATGGGCGATTCAACCCTTTTGGACGGCACTGTGCCCACCGTGACACCTGCCTTCACTTAGAGAACGCATGACACCGTTGCCATCTCGTTAAGGATTTACTCCTTGACGCTGGGGTTGCGGCCGAGTTGACTTCCAGCCACCTCGGCCGCAACGTCGCGGCCTCGTCAGGGAGGTTTCTGAAGTGAACACGCGTATGCGTCGTGCCGCCGTTGCGTTCTGTGCCACCGCCATGGCCGTCTCGCTCGCCGCCTGTGGCTCCGCCAAGGAGTCCAACGGCGACGACAGCGGCGACAAGGCCTCGTCCGGCAAGAAGGGCGACGACATCACCGTCGGCCTGCTCCTGCCGGAGAACCAGACCGCGCGCTACGAGAAGTTCGACAAGCCGATCATTGAGAAGCAGATATCCACGCTGACCAATGGCAAGGGCAAGCTCGAGTACCTCAACGCCAAGCAGGACGCGACCCTCCAGTCGCAGCAGATCGACACGATGATCACCAAGAAGGTCGACGTGCTGATCCTGGACGCGGTCGACTACAAGGCCGTCGCCAGCGGCGTCAAGAAGGCCAAGGACGCCGGCATCCCCGTCGTCGCGTACGACCGCCTGGCCGAGGGCCCGATCGCCGCCTACACCTCCTTCGACAACGAGGAGGTCGGCAAGACGCAGGGCGAGGCGCTCCTGAAGGCCCTGGGCTCCAAGGCCACCAAGAGCACCAAGATCGTCATGATGAACGGCGCGGTCACCGACCCGAACGCCGCCCAGTTCAAGAAGGGCGCCCACTCCGTCCTCGACGGCAAGGTGACGATCGCCAAGGAGTACGACACCAAGGAGTGGAAGCCGGAGAACGCCAACGCCAACATGGAGGGCGCGATCTCCGCGGTCGGCAAGAACAACATCGCCGGCGTCTACTCCGCCAACGACGGCATGGCGGGCGGCTCCATCACCGCCCTGAAGTCCGCAGGCCTCTCCAAGCTCCCGCCGGTCACCGGCCAGGACGCCGAGCTCGCCGGTGTGCAGCGCATCGTCACGGGTGAGCAGTACATGAGCGTCTTCAAGTCGTACCCGCAGGAGGCCGAGACCGTCGCCAAGATGGCCGTCTCGATCGCCAAGGACGGCAAGCTGGACAGCTCCATCGCCACCGGCACCGTCGACAGCGGCACCGAGAAGGGTGTCCCCGCGGTCATCGTCCCGGTCGTCTCGCTGACCCAGGACAACATCAAGGACACGGTCATCAAGGAGGGTTACTACACCCTCGACGAGATCTGCACCGCCAAGTACAAGGCGGCCTGCGACAAGATCGGTCTGAAGTAACCCCTCTGTCCCGCACGGGACTTGCGCGCCCCTTCCGGTAGCGCTCCTGTGTGAGTACGTCCGGCGCCCCGCCGCAAACAGCCCCGCAAGCTCGACGGCGGGGCGCCGGACGGAAACACCCCCCTCAGTCTTCACTTCTGTTCAACCTCCCGCCGGGTCAGGCCTTTGGCGGCGAAGGAGATGGTTCACGTGTCCGCTACGCCCGTGCTGGCGTTGCGCGGGGTCTCCAAGCGATTCGGTGCCGTCCAGGCGCTCACCGACGTAGAGCTTGAGGTCCACGCCGGTGAGGTGGTCGCCCTGGTCGGCGACAACGGTGCCGGAAAGTCCACCCTGGTCAAGACGATCGCCGGGGTGCACCCGATCGACGAGGGCCGCATCGAGTGGGACGGCAAGGCCGTCGCGGTCAACAAGCCCCACGACGCCCAGAACCTGGGCATCGCGACCGTCTACCAGGACCTCGCGCTCTGCGACAACATCGATGTCGTCGGCAACCTGTTCCTGGGCCGCGAGATCAAGCGCCGCGGCGTCCTCGACGAGATCGAGATGGAGCGCCGCTCGCGCGAGCTCCTGGAGACCCTCTCGATCCGCATCCCGAGCGTGCGCATCCCGATCGCCTCCCTCTCCGGCGGTCAGCGCCAGGTGGTGGCCATCGCCCGCTCCATGCTCGGCGAGCCCAAGCTGGTCATCCTCGACGAGCCGACCGCCGCCCTCGGCGTCGAGCAGACCGCCCAGGTCCTCGACCTCGTCGAGCGCCTTCGCGAGCGCGGCCACGCGGTCATCCTCATCAGCCACAACATGGCCGATGTGAAGGCCGTCGCCGACAAGGTCGCCGTGCTGCGGCTCGGCCGCAACAACGGCGTGTTCGAGGTCAAGACGACCTCGCAGGAAGAGATCATCTCCGCCATCACCGGCGCCACGGACAACGCCGTGACCCGTCGTGCGGCGCGCAATAACGCGGAGGCTCAGAAGTGAGCATCGACAAGACCACCAAGGTCACCAAGGCCCCCGTGGACGCCGCCCCCGCGGCGGCCGGCGCCACCGTGGCCGCCGTCGACCCCCGCCTCCTCGTGCGCGAGCAGGGCTTCGCGGGGTACGTCGGCGAGTTCAAGCGCAAGCTGCGCGGCGGTGACCTCGGCGCGATACCCGTCGTCATCGGCCTCATCGTCATCTGCGTCATCTTCCAGAGCCTGAACTCGGCGTTCCTGGGCGCGCAGAACCTGAACAACATCTTCGTCGCCATGGTCGCGACGGGCATGATGTCGGTCGGCATCATCTTCGTGCTGCTGCTCGGCGAGATCGACCTGTCGGTCGGCTCCGTCTCCGGTGTCTCCTCGGCGATCATGGCCGTGATGAGCGTCACCCACGGGGTCAACGAGTGGCTGGCCGTGCTCACCGCCCTCGCGGCCGGTGCCGTCATCGGCGCCATCCACGGCTTCTTCTTCGCCCGGATCGGCGCCCCCGCGTTCGCCGTGACGCTGGCGGGCCTGCTGTTCTGGAACGGCTTCATGCTCCAGGTGCTCGGCTCCAACGGCACGATCAACATCGACAGCGAAGGCGTCGTCGGCAACCTCACGAACTACTACTTCTCCGACGTCGCCGCCGCCTACGGGCTTGCCGTCGTCGCGGTCGCCGGGTACTTCGTGCCGACGTTCCTCTCCAACCGCCGCCGCGAGGCCGCGGGCATCCCGTCCCGGCCGCTCAGCGACATCGTCCTGCGCACGGTGCTGCTCGCCATCGCCGCGTTCGGTGTGGCGATCATCTTCAACCAGTACAAGGGCCTGCCGCTCGCGGTGCTGCTCTTCGCGATCGTCCTGGTCGGCTCCGACTTCGTGCTGCGCCGCACCTCCTACGGCCGCAAGGTCTTCGCGCTCGGCGGCAGCGTCGAGGCGTCGCGCCGTGCCGGTATCAACGTCACCGCCGTGCGGATCTCCGTCTTCGCCATCGCGGGCCTCTTCGCCTCGGTCGGCGGCCTCTTCTGGGCCTCCAAGATCGCGGCGGCCAACCAGAGCGCCGGCGCCGGCGACCTCCTGATGAACGTCATCGCCGCGGCCGTCATCGGCGGCACCAGCCTCTTCGGTGGCCGGGGCCGCACCTGGAACGCGCTGCTCGGTGTGCTCGTCATCACCTCGATCCAGTACGGCCTGGCCCTCCAGGGCATCGAGACCCCGATCCAGTACATGATCACCGGTGGTGTGCTCCTCGCCACGGTCGTCATCGACTCGATCAGCCGCAAGACCCAGAAGTCGGCCGGCCGCGCCTGACCGCTTCCGGTCCGTTTCACCCGGTTCACCAGGGCTGACAGCGCCCGGCGTCAAGGACGACGCCGGGCGCTGTCCTGTGCGCGGGGGCGCCGGTCGGCGCAACGTGCCGCGGTGAACGCCCGGCCCGCCCGCCAGGATCGGGAGCGGAACATTAGACTCGACAAGCCCGGCAAACTCGAACAGCTCAACCAGCTACTCACAGCTCTATCGCAAGGAGGCACGGGTGCCGCTGCTGACCCGCATCACGGGACCGCGCGATCTGGACCGGCTCAGCCTGGAGCAGCTGGACCAGCTGGCAGGAGAGATCCGGACCTTCCTCGTCGACGCGGTTTCCAAGACCGGCGGCCACCTCGGCCCCAACCTCGGCGTGGTCGAGCTGACCATCGCCCTGCACCGCGTCTTCGAGTCCCCGAAGGACAAGGTGCTGTGGGACACCGGCCACCAGTCCTACGTGCACAAGCTGCTCACCGGACGCCAGGACTTCTCCAAGCTCAAGATGAAGGGCGGCCTCTCCGGCTACCCCTCGCAGGCCGAGTCCGAGCACGACGTCATCGAGAACAGCCACGCCTCCACCGTCCTCGGCTGGGCCGACGGCTTCGCCAAGGCCAACGAGGTCCGCGGCACGGACGACCACGTCGTCGCGGTCATCGGTGACGGCGCCCTCACCGGCGGCATGGCCTGGGAGGCGCTGAACAACATCGCCGCCGCCAAGGACCGCCCGCTGGTCATCGTGGTGAACGACAACGAGCGCTCCTACGCGCCCACCATCGGCGGCCTCGCCAACCACCTGGCCACCCTGCGCACCACCGACGGCTACGAGCGGTTCCTCGCCCGCGGCAAGGACCTCCTGGAGCGCACCCCGGTCGTCGGCCGCCCGCTCTACGAGACCCTGCACGGCGCCAAGAAGGGCCTCAAGGACTTCATCGCCCCGCAGGGCATGTTCGAGGACCTCGGCCTGAAGTACGTGGGCCCGATCGACGGCCACGACATCGAGGCCCTGGAGTCGGCGCTGACCCGCGCCAAGCGCTTCGGCGGCCCCGTCATCGTGCACTGCCTCACCGAGAAGGGCCGCGGCTACACGCCCGCCCTCCAGGACGAGGCGGACCGTTTCCACGGCATCGGCCCCATCCACCCCGACACCGGCCTGCCCATCAAGGCGTCCGGCGCCGACTGGACCTCCGTCTTCGGCGACGAGATGGTCAAGCTCGGCGAGGAGCGCGAGGACATCGTCGCCATCACGGCGGCCATGCTCCAGCCGGTCGGCCTGAAGAAGTTCGCGGACAAGTTCCCCGAGCGGGTCTACGACGTCGGCATCGCCGAGCAGCACGGCGCGACCAGCGCGGCCGGCCTCGCCGCCGGTGGCCTGCACCCCGTCTTCGCCGTCTACGCGACGTTCCTCAACCGCGCCTTCGACCAGCTCCTGATGGACGTGGCCCTGCACAAGTGCGGCGTCACCTTCGTCCTGGACCGGGCCGGCGTCACCGGCACCGACGGCGCCTCGCACAACGGCATGTGGGACATGTCGATCCTCCAGGTCGTCCCCGACCTCCGGATCGCCGCGCCGCGCGACGCCGACCAGCTCCGCGCCCAGCTCCGCGAGGCCGTCCAGGTCGACGACGCGCCGACCGTCGTGCGGTACTCCAAGGGCGCGGTCGGGCCCGCCGTCGAGGCCGTCTCCACGGTCGGGGGCATGGACGTCCTGCGCGAGCCCGGCAGCGACCGGCCCGACGTGCTGCTCGTCTCCGTCGGCGCGCTCGCCCCGATGTGCCTGGAGATCGCCGGTCTGCTCGACAAGCAGGGCATCACGACGACCGTCGTCGACCCGCGCTGGGTCAAGCCGGTCGACGAGGCGATGGCGCCGCTGGCCGAGCGGCACCGTGTCGTCGTGACCGTCGAGGACAACTCCCGCGTCGGTGGTGTCGGCTCGACCATCGCGCAGGCGCTGCGGGACGCGGGGGTCGACGTGCCGCTGCGGGACTTCGGCATCCCGCCGCGGTTCCTCGACCACGCCTCTCGCAAGGAGGTCATGGCGGAGATCGGGCTCACCGCGCCTGACATCGCCCGTCAGGTGACCGGCCTCGTGTCCAAGCTGGACGGCCGTATGGAGCGGGACCGCTCCGCTGAGGGGGCCATGGAGCCTGCTCGGGACTGAGCGCGTCCTCACGGGGCTCTGCCCCGGACCCCGCTCCTCAATCGCCGGAGGGGCTTTATGTGGGCCGGAGGGGCTTGACAGGGGGCTTGATGTGGGCCGGACTCACCCAATGGGGGGTCCGGCCCCGCGCTCTTTCGCGTGAACACACAGGACTGATCAGTCGGTCGGCGGTTACTTGTCCGAATCATGTCGGGGACGACAGGACGACGGAGGTAGCCGGTGACCACCAGGCCAGACGCGCCACGCGCACGCAGTGGGCTGTTCAGAACGAAGTCCATCGAACAGTCCATCCAGGACACCGAGGAGCCCGAGCACAAGCTCAACAAATCGCTGTCCGCCCTCGACCTCACGGTCTTCGGTGTCGGCGTCGTCATCGGCGCCGGCATCTTCGTCACCACCGGCACGGTCGCCAAGGACTACGCGGGCCCGGCCGTCGCCCTCGCCTTCGTCGTCGCGGGCATCGTCTGCGCGCTCGCCGCGCTCTGCTACGCCGAGTTCGCCTCCACCGTCCCGGTGGCCGGGTCCGCGTACACCTTCGCCTATGCCTCGCTCGGCGAGTTCGTCGCCTGGATCATCGGCTGGGACCTCGTCCTGGAGCTGGCGCTCGGCGCCGCCACCGTCGCCGTCGGCTGGGCGGGCTACGTCCAGTCGCTCCTGGACAGCTGGGGCATCCCGCTGCCCGGCTTCCTCGTCGGCCCGCAGGACGGGAAGTTCGGCTTCAACATCGCCGCCGCGCTGCTCATCCTCGTCATGACCGGCGTCCTGGTGGTGGGCGTCAAGCTCTCCGCGCACGTCACGTCGTTCGTCGTCGCCGTCAAGGTGCTCGTCGTCCTGATCATCATCGCGGTCGGCAGCTTCCACATCGTCGGCGCCAACTACAAGCCGTTCATCCCGCCGAAGGAGGAGGTCGCGGGCGGCTCGGGGCTCAGCGCGACGCTGCTCGAATCGATCTTCGGCTACACCCCGTCCGCCTTCGGGATCATGGGCATCTTCACCGCCGCCGCCATCGTCTTCTTCGCGTACATCGGCTTCGACGTCGTCGCCACCGCCGCCGAGGAGACCATCGACCCGGCCAAGGACGTGCCGCGCGGCATCATCGGCTCGCTTGCCATCTGCACCGCCCTGTACGTGGGCGTCTCCATCGTCGTCACCGGCATGCAGAAGTACAGCACCCTCAGCGCGGACGCCCCGCTCGCCGACGCGTTCAAGGCCATCGACCAGCCGTTCTGGGCCGGGCTGATCAACTTCGGCGCCATCATCGGCCTCGTGACCGTCGTCATGATCCTGCTGCTCGGCCAGGGCCGCGTCTTCTTCGCCATGAGCCGCGACGGGCTCCTGCCGAAGGTCTTCAGCGACGTCCACCCGAAGTTCCGCACGCCCTACCGCTCGACGGTCATCCTCGGCGTCGCCTCCGCGCTGCTCGCCGGGTTCGTCTCCCTCGAAGAGCTGTCGAAGCTGGTCAACATCGGCACGCTCTTCGCCTTCGTCGTGGTCGCCCTCGGCGTGATCATCCTCCGGCGCACCCGCCCCGACCTGCACCGCAACTTCCGCGCGCCGTGGGTGCCCCTGCTGCCCGTCGCCTCGGTCGCCGCGTCCGTGTGGCTGATGCTGAACCTTTCCGTGGAGACCTGGCTGCGCTTCCTCGCCTGGATGGTGCTCGGCCTGATCATCTACTTCGTGTACGGCCGCACGCACAGCAGGCTGGGCGCCGGCACCGCGAAGTGACCTTCGACCGACCGAGAAGCTCCGTGCTCACCGAGGCGCGGGTCCCGCCACCGTCCGTGGCAGGGGCCCGCGCCTCCGGTCACTGGCGGCGGCTCGCCCCGCTGCTCGCCCTCCTCGCCGCCGTCACCCGCCTCCCGTCCTTCGCCCACCCCCTGTGGAACCCCGACGAGGGCTTCCTCGCCGTGCAGGCCCGCCTCCTCGCGGACGGCGGCGCGCTCTACGAGACGGTCGTCGACCGCAAACCCCCGCTCGTGCCGTGGCTCTACGAGGCCGTGTTCGCGGTCTCCGGCTCCGGCTCGCTCACCTGGGTGCGGATCTGCGCGGTCGTGGCCCAGTTCGCCACCGCCGTACTGCTCGCGTCCCTGGCGCGCCGCCGCTGGGGCGACGCCGCCGGGCGCACGGCGGGCGTGCTGTATCTGCTGATCTCCATCGGGCTCAACCCGGAGGACGCGCAGGCGGCGACGTTCGAGGTGTTCATGCTGCCGTGCACGGCGGCGGCGGTGTGGTGCGCCGACCGGCGCCGATGGGGCCTCGCCGGTACCGCCGTGGCCTGTGCCTTCCTGACGAAGCAGACCGGGGGAGCGGTGCTCGTGCCGGTCGCCTGGATGCTGTGGAGGTGCGGTGCGCCGCGCGCGGGCGTGCTGCGCTGCGCGGCGGGAGCGGCGCTGCCGGTCCTCGCGGCCGCGCTGGTGACGAACCCGGCGGGTTTCCTGTTCTGGACGGTCACGGGCTCGGGCTCGTACGCCACGTTCACCGGCTCGGAGCTGCACGCCCTCGGCCGGGGTCTGGCCAACGCGGCGATCCTGGGGGTGGCGTGCGCGGGGTTCCTGCCGGTGCTCGTCCGGACCCGGCTCAAGGGCTGCGCGGAGCTGTGGCTCTGGCTGGCGGCGTCGGCCGGGGCGGTGCTCTGCGGATTCCACTTCTTCGGCCACTACTACCTGCAGCTGACCCCCGCGCTGGCCCTTCTCGCCACGGCGGCCCTGCACACCCTGCCCGCCGCACGCCGCGCCAGGGCGATGCTGGCGTGCGCGTGCTGCTGCGTCCTGTTCCTGACCTGGGGCGCGCTGGCCCCCCGCCCCGAACTCGCGCACGCCCAGCGGCTGGCGCAGGAGGTCCGTGCCCGTTCGGCGCCGGACGACCCGGTGCTGATCTGGGGCATACACCCGGAGACGTACTGGCTGTCCGGCCGCGCCCCCGCGACCCGCTATCTGACGGCGGGCCTCCTGACCAACTACAGCGGGGGCAGGGACGGGGCGCGCGTGGGCGCGAAGTACGCCGTGGAGGGCGCCTGGACGGCCTTCCGCCGCGAGTTCACCACCCGCCCGCCCCGCCTGGTCGTCGACGACTCCCGGGGCGCCCCGTACGCCCCTCAACGCGTCCGTCCCCTGCACGGCCTCCTCGCGCCGTACGAGGTGGCGGGGGAGGTGGACGGGGCGGTGGTGTACGTGCGGCGGGGGTGAGGGGCGGGCGGTACCCGGAGGGCCGGGCCCGTTACGGGTACACCGTGCGCGGGCCCGCGCACCGGGCGCCCGTCTCCTCCACCCTGCGGCGCAGCTCCCGGTCGGCGGTGACGACCACGCAGGGGCCCGTCGCTGCCGCCGCCACCGCCACGATGTGGTCGTCGCCCTCGCCGGGAGCCTCCTCGATCCGGACCCCGGGGACCGGCTCGACGCCCCGGGCCCGGCCCTCGACGACCAGGACGATCTCCTCGTCCGGATGTTCCCGCGCGTGGAGCGCGAGGCGGTCCCGGAGGCGTACGGCGGCGGCGCGGCGGTCGCGCCACCAGCCGTCGGGAACGGAGCCGACGACGTTCGCGCCGTCCACCACCAGCACGGTCCTCGTCATGGGCGCCCGCCTCTCCGCCACAGATCCGTGACCCGGCCGACGGCCGCGACGACCCGCGCCGACCGCCGTTCGTCCGTGCGGACGCTGTTGCTCACCTCGATGTGCAGGAACGGTACGTGTTCCGCCTCGGCCTTGCGACCCTGCACGTTGGTGCGGCCCGCCAGCGGACAGTCGCGGGCCCACGCGCGGCACACGGAGAACTCGCGCGCGTCGAACGCGTCCGCGAGGAGACGGCCCTCATCGCGGGCGACCGACCCGCGGCCGGTCGACGCCACGATGTCGTGGCGCGGCGCCGAGCCGTCGGCGAAGCCGTGCAGTTGCACAGCGGGCAGGCCGCGCTCGGCCAAGGCGGCGCACACCGCGTCGAACACGGTGTCGCGGCGATGCGCGACATCGGCCGAGCCGTTCTCGCCGGCGTTGCGATGTGCACCTGCAATCACCATGATCCCGCCTTGGGTGCCGCGCAGGACGCCGACGCCGAGACGTTCGGTATTGCGGTCGGCGACCGGATGCGGAACCTGGACCATCCAGCGCCGGTCCGGCGGCGTGCCGTCCTCGGCGAGGTAGATCCGCCCCCACCCGCGTGGCGCGGCACCGGTGTCCGTGCCGTCGGCGATCTCCGTGTAGCGGCGCCCCGAGACGCTGTCAGTCAGGGTGCGAAGCGTGACATCGACGTCGGACAGGTGTTTCTCGGCACGGGGCCGGTCGCCGTCGAGGAGCAGGGTGACCCCGCGTGCCACGGTCGCGCGGTCGCTGCGGGAGGGTCCGCGGTAACCCGTGCCGGGACCGAAGCGCGCGGTGTGATCCGTCACGCGGGCCATCAGGTCCACCGATGTGCGGTCGTCCGGACGCGAGGTGCGGTCGTCCCCGACGGTGTCCCTGAGGGCGGGGGTCAGCGTCAGCAGCGCGGCCGCGGCGACGGCAACGATCAGTGTTGTTGCAATCGTTATCGTCTTTGTCCGGTTGGTCGTCATAGTTGTATAAAGATAGTCGGGTGATCAAACGTCCCATCAACTCCTCTCGCCGTAGCCGTCTCGGCATGTCCGGCGCCGCACTCGTCACGCTGCTCGCGGGCACCGCGGCGTGCGGCCCGTTCGGCTCGGACGATGACGGCAAGGGCGTTTCCGCCGGACGTTCGTTCACGGTGGCCGCCGCGGGCGACATCCTCATCCATCCGCAGCTCACCGACCAGGCGGCCAAGGACGCGAAGGTGACGGGGAAGGGTGAGGCGGGGCTCGACTTCGATCCGGTCATGGCGGGCATCAAGCCGGTCATCAGCAAGGCGGACCTGGCCATCTGTCATTTCGAACCGGTGACGTCGGGCAGCACGAAAGGTCCGTTCGAAAGTTTCCCCGCGTTCATCGTGCCGCCACAGATCACGACCACGATCAAGAACATCGGCTACGACACCTGCTCCACCGCGTCCAACCACACCCTCGACCACGGGGCCACGGGTGTCACCAACACCTTGAACGCCCTCGACAAGGCCGGAGTCAAGCACACGGGCTCGGCACGCAGTGCCGGGGAGGCGGCGAAACCGAACATTCTCGATGTCAAGGGCGTGAAGGTCGCCCAGCTCTCCTTCGCGGGCGGCTTCAACGGCCACGAGATCCCCGCGAGCAAGCCGTGGCTGGTCAACCAGACGTCGGTGAAGGCCATCAAGGCGGCCGAGTCGCGGGCCCGCAAGGCAGGTGCCGAGGTCGTCATCCTGAGCATCCACTGGGGGCGCGAGCACCAGCCGACGCCCAACGCGGTGCAGCTCGACCTGGCCCGGCGCATCGCCGAGCAGACCGGTGTGAACCTGGTCATCGGCCACCATGCCCATGTGGTGCAGCCGATGGAGGAGATCGGCGACACCTGGGTCGCGTACGGTCTGGGCAACCAGATCGCCCGGCACGAAGTGCCCAGCGGCCTTTCCGAGGAAGGCGTCACCGGCTGGTTCGAGTTCACCGAACGAGGCGGCACCTGGGACGTCCGGGCCAAGTACGAGCCCACGTTCATCGACATCCCGCCGGATCCGGACGCGGACGGCGCCGTGCCCGAAGGGGCCGTCAAGGATCACCGCCTGGTCGACGTGGCCGCGGCCCTGCGTGACGGCGACGGCCTGAGCGCGCAGCAGCGGGCCCGCTACCGCCTCGCGTTCGAGCGCACCGAGGGCACGCTGCTCAACCGCGGCGCCGGTGAGGACGGTCTCGAGCCGCTGAACCGGCTGCCGTAGCGCACCGGACGTTTCCGGAATGCACGTCGCAAACCATGACGTGCATCACAATCTGCTGCTTTTTCACAACCTTTCAGGCCCTGCCCTGGTCGTGAGTGATCGGGTCGCACACATGTGCCTGACGCGCTCCCCTGTGCGGCGCTCCAGGGCGGGATGTACGCACTCCGCCAGGCACATCCACCACTCCAGGAGAGGAGCCCCCGTTGGCCGCTTCCAAGGTGAAGCGACGGCACAAGGTCCGCAAAAGGGCCGACATGTCCCTGCTCGGCGGTATCCGGCCGCCCATCGCACTGCTGTCGGTCCTGCTGCTCGGTCTGGCCGGTGTCACCGCCCTCACCATCGGGCGGTCCGCCGACGGGCCTGTGCCCAAGGCGGTGCTCCAGTCCCAGCAGCACTTCGCGGAGGACGGCGCCGTCGCTCTGCGTGCGTCGCTCGACGAGTCCATCACCGACCTCAACCGGACGGCCAGTCTGTTCAGCGCGGGCCGGCCGGTCAGCGCCGACACCGTCCTCGACAAGGTCGGCAACGTCTACCAGAAGTGGCGCGGCTCCGCCGTCATCGAGATCAAGTCGGGCAAGATGCTCGCCGCCCGCGGTGAGAACGTGCCGGTCACCGCGATCGACCGGAGCAAGCTCTCCGCCGACGACGGGCTGCGGCCCCGCCTGATCCGCCTGGAGAACGGCGAGACCCGGCTGCTCACTCTGGCCCTGCTCTCCTGGGAGGGCCGCCCGCAGCAACTCCTGGTCACGACCAGCAGCCTGAAGTTCCCGGGCGTCAGCCTGGGCAAGTTCCGGGCCATCGCCGTCGTCGACGCCGAGGGCACCGTGCTCAGCAGCGACGGCATCCTCGCCCCCGAACAGATCCTCTCGGACACCGTGAAGGAGGCGTCCGCCGCCTCCCGCAAGCAGCTCGACGACTTCGCGAAGACGGCCGCGCGAAAGGCCTCCCGCGAACCCTCCACGACCAAGGAACCCGGTTCGGGCGGGTACCTCGGTGTCAGCGGCTCGCTGCTCGGCGACACCGTGCAGGGCGACCGGGCCCTGGCCGGTTACGCCTCCCTCACCGGCCCCGAGCCCGGCGAGTTCACCCGGGCGAGCGAGCTCGGGCTGACCGTCGTCACCCTGGTCCACGTCACCGACGACGCCACGCACATCGCCTCGCTCGCGTTCGGCCTGCTCGCCGCGGGCGCCCTGCTCCTCATCGGCGCGCTCACCGTCGCGCTGCTCCTGGGCACCGTGCAGCGCCCGCTGATCCGGCTGTTCCTCGAGAGCCGCCGCCTCACCCGCGGTGATCTGACCCGGCCGGTGTCCGCGCCCCGCTACGGCGAGGGCGCCCGCATCGGCAACGCCCTGGAACGGCTGCGCCGCCAGCTGACCGGTGAGAGCGACGAGGTGCGGCCCGTCCGTGGCCGCCTCGGCGCCCGGGTGCTCGTCGCGGTCAGCGGCGCGCTGCTCCTCGTGTGGTGCGTGCCGCTGGTCCTCTTCCTCAACCGGGCCGGCGACGACGTCGCCGTTCCGCAGCAGATGGTCAGCGACCAGCGCGAGCGCACCGACACCCTCACCGACCGGGTCCGCCGCGCCCTCAACGAGGGGCACGCCGACCTCGCCGCCGTCGGCACCCTGATCGGCGACCGCACCGGCCCCGAGCAGATCACCGAGGTCCTCAAGCGGACCATGACCGAACACCCCCGCTACGACGCGCTGTACGTCCTCGGCGCACACGGCGAGATCGTCGCCAAGGCGGGCGGCGACGTCCACAGCCCCACGGGCAAGGGCCCCTCCGACAAGCCGCTGCGCGTCCTCGACGACTCCGGCAAGAAGCCGGTGGTGATCGGCACCGCCGAGATCCCGGGCCGCGACGGCGCCGCCGTCGTCGGCGAGTTCCGCATCGACTTCCTCAACTCGCTCGTCAAGCGGCCGGGCCTCGGGACCGTCCGGGTCGTCGACGCCGACCGCCGGGTGATCGCGGGCAATTCCGGCTACCGCGAGTTCCAGAAGCTGCCCTCCCGGATCGACGAGCTGGCCGACGCCACCAACCAGAAGGTCGGCATGGCCGCCAAGCCCAGCGGCGTCCTGTACCGCGCCGGCGGCGACAACCAGATCGCCGCGGCCGCCCCGTTCGTCGGCGGCGGCGCCGCCAAGGAGCTGGGCTGGACCGTCGTGAGCTGGCAGCCCGCCTCCGGCCTCGCCATCCCCGAGTACCAGTACCAGAACCGCACCGTCCTCGCGGGGCTGCTCGGCATCACCGCGGCGGCGGCCTGCCTCGGCTGGCTGCACATCATCGTCGTCCGCCCGCTGCGTGAGCTGGCGGACCGGGCCGAGCGGCTGGCCGACGGCGACCGCAAGTCGGTCCTTTACCCCCGCCACCACGACGAGGTCGGAGCGGTCACCCGCAGTCTCGAACTCGTCCGGCAGCAGCTCCAGGACAGGCAGCAACAGCAGCGACGGCAGGGCGGCCCGCGCACGTCCGCCGGCACCGGAAGGAACTAGGACCGACCCGTGCTCTTCCTCTACACCGTGCTCGTGGCGGGCGGAGTCATCCTGGCGATCGCCGGAGTGATCGAACAGCGACGCCACTTCGTCAACCTCGAACACATACCCACCCGCGTGCTCGTCAACGGCATCCGCGGCAAGTCGTCCATCACCCGCCTGTGCGCGGGCGCCCTGCGCGGCGGGAACCTGACGACGGTCGCCAAGACCACCGGCACCGCGGCCCGCTTCATCCACCCCGACGCCACGGAGGAGCCGGTCTACCGCAAGTTCGGCATCGCCAACGTCGTCGAGCAGATCGGCATCGTGCGCCGGGCCGCCGCGTACAACCCGGACGCCCTCGTCATCGAGTGCATGGCGGTCATGCCGGCGCTCCAGGAGATCAACCAGTCCAAGCTGATCCGCTCCACGATCGGCGTCCTGTGCAACGTCCGCGAGGACCACCTCGCCGAGATGGGCCCCACCCTCGACGACGTCGCGCGCTCGCTGTGCCGCTCGATGCCGCAGGACGGCATCTGCGTCACGGCCGAGGTGGAGCGTTTCCACATCCTCCAGGAGGAGGCGGACGCGCGGAACTGCAAGCTGGTCTACGCCGACCCCGAGATGGTCAGCGACGAGGAACTGCGCGGCTTCAGCTGGTTCACCTTCAAGGAGAACGTCGCCATCGCCCTCGTCGTCGCCGACCTCCTCGGCGTCGACCGGGACACCGCCCTGCAGGGCATGTACGACGCTCCGCCGGACCCGGGTGTCCTCTCCGTCGAGCGATACGTGACCCCCGACGACAAGAAGCTCCGCTTCGCCAACGTCTTCGCGGCCAACGACCCCGAGTCGACGCTGATGAACATCAACCAGCTCCTCGACCTGGGCGCCATCCACCGCCCGCTCAACGTCGTCATCAACTGCCGCCCCGACCGCGTCGAGCGCAACGGCCAGATGGGCGAGATCATCCCCGAGCTCGACCCCGAGCACGTCTTCGTCATCGGGCACCCCGCCAAGTCCGCGATCGACGCGATCCCCGCCGCCTACCGCGACCGGGCCGTCGACCTCGGCGGCGACCGCCGCGACCCCGAGGAGTTCATGGGGCAGCTCCTCGGCCGCCTCGGTCCGGACTCCTCCCTCGTCGCCATCGGCAACATCCACGGCCAGGGCGAGCACCTCCTGGAGTACCTCGCCGAACTGCCGGCCGACGAGACGCCCGACGAGGCACCGGCCGAGACGTCCGCCGCCGTGTCCGTCGAACCGCCCCGGCACGCGGAGACGCTCCAGCTGTACGCCCCGCACATCGACCCGTACCAGCAGTACTCGCCCGCGTTCGAGACGCGGTACGCGACGCCGCCCGCCGTGCCCGATCAGCGCGACGCGCACCAGCCGTACCCGGAGCGGCAGCACCGCGAACCGGCCGCCCCGCGCGGCCTGTTCGAGCCCGTCGTCCCCCCGACCACCCCTGCCGACGACCTCGGGCAGTGGCACGATCCAGCAGGAGAGCAGCACCGTTGATCCCCTCCGTCCTCACCCCCGAGATCGCCGCGGTGGGTATCGCCATCGGGCTGATGTTCTCCCTGGTCTGCTACCTGACCACGAACCTGTCGCCGGGCGGCATGATCACGCCCGGCTGGCTTGCCCTCACCCTCGTCGAGGACCTGCAGCGCGCGGCCATGGTCGTCGGCGTCACGGTCCTGACCTACGCGGGCACGCTCCTGCTGCAGAAGTACGTGATCCTCTACGGCAAGCGGCTCTTCGCGGCGGTCGTACTGCTCGGCGTCAGCCTCCAGGGCACGGTCATGATCGTGCTGTCCCTGGAGTTCCCGCTGATGTACGCGAACCAGACGCTCGGCTTCATCGTGCCCGGCCTGATCGCGTACCAGCTCGTCCGTCAGCCCAAGGGCCCCACTCTGCTCGCGACCGGCTCGGTGACCCTCATGGCGTACGTGGTGCTGACCGCCGCGATCCTTCTCGGCTTCATGCCGTCCGTCTGACCGCCGACCATCCGACCGGAGCTGATTTCTCGTGCCTCCCAAGAAGAAGCGCCCTGTCCTGCACGCCGTCACCGTGCTCGCCCTGCTCGGCGCCAGCGGCTACCTCACCGTGGAACTGAAGAAGGACGAGCAGGAGAAGGCGCCCGCGGTGCAGGCCGTCACCGACTCGCCCCTCCTCGAGTCCAGCAGCGGGCAGAAGGGGGGCGCGCAGACCTGGGAACGGCTGAAGAGCCCCGAGCGCTCCGTGCTGCGGGGCGAGAGCGGCCAGGTGCTGGCCACGTTCACCGACGGCGCCCGCACCGCCACGCTCAAGGGCCCCTCGCGCACCTTCAGCGAGCCCGCCAACACCAAGTCCCGTGTCGTCACCGAGGACTGGGTGCGCCTCATGCCCGAGGCGTGGCGCAAGGGCGCCGAGAAGGAGAAGTGGTTCAAGGACTGGTTCAAGGAGTTCTACGGCAGCGAGGAGGACGACATCTTCGCGTACGCCTTCCAGTACGCGGAGGGCGCGCCCGCCAAGAAGGACGACGAGGGGATCCAGTACGCGGGCGACGCCTTCTTCGGGCCGTTCAAGGAGGACGGCGTCGACCGACTCGAGCAGAACGACTTCTACGACTACCTGGGCACCCCCTACACCTTCCGCGACGGCACCACCCTCCAGGCGCACCAGGAGCGCTTCCGCTCGCTGGACTGCTCGGGCTTCATGCGCATGGTGTTCGGCTACCGGGCCCGCTTTCCGCTGGCCGCGACCAACAGTGTGGGCGACGGCCTGGCGCGAACCGCGGACGGCATGGCCCGCTCCAAGGTCGGCGTCGACGTCATCAAGCTGCAGGGCGCGTCGCCCTGGTACGAGCGCCCGGCCAACATCGACGTGCTGCAACCCGGTGACCTGCTGTTCTTCAAGATGGACCACCGCACGGGCAACCACCTGGACCACGTGGCCCTCTACCTGGGCCTCGACGGTGACGGCCACCGCGTCTTCATCTCCAGCCGCAAGGAGGTGAACGGTCCCACGATGGGTGACAAGGGCGGTACGTCGCGGATCGACGGCAACGGCTTCTACGCGGGGCTGTTCCGCAGCGCCAAGCGCCTGTGACCGTACGGGGCGGTCATCGGACATGATCCGCCCCCTTTACAGTGGAACCGTGAACGGTGACTGGCTGATACGCGGACGCGACGGCGGGCTCTGCGCCTACGCGTTCACCCCCGACGGCGACGCGGTCCAGTGCCGCACCGAACGCGTCCCGGGCGGCGCCTGGAGCGATCCGCGCACGGTCGGCGGCGACCAGCGGCTGCACCCGGTTCTCGCGCTGGCGCAGGCGCGGGCGGGCTACGTGCACCTGGTGTCGTGGCGGCCCACCGTCCCCGGCGAGTCGGGCCTCGTCCACGCCACGCACTTCCAGCCGCACCTCGCCGCGCTCGACTGGGCGTCCATCGGCCACCCGAACCGGACCGGCGACCGCACGGGCCCGCCCGCCGTCGCCGTCGACGCGCAGGGCCGCGCCCATGTCTTCGTCCGCAACCGGGGCGGCGGCGTGAGCATGCGCGCGCAAGCGGAGAAGGGCGGCTGGGGGCCCTGGCGCGACCTCAAGGGCAAGGGCGTACGCGGTGAACTCGCCGCCGTCGCCGGGGAGTCGGGCCTGATCACCCTGTACGCGGCCACCGGCGAATCCGTCCTGCGCTGGCGCCAGGAGAAGCCCGGCGGCAACCCCGTCCTGGACGAGAAGCCGTGTCCGGCGACCGCCCGCCCCGACACCCTGCGCGCCGTGGCGACCTCGCCCGAGCACACCACCCTCTTCTTCACCGACGAGGACGGCGGCCTGTGCGCCTGGCGCGGCGACGACGCTCCCGTACGCCTCGTGGACGCGGCGGGCCCCGGCGCCGTCGCGGCGATCCGCTGCTTGCTGGACGGGGTCGACTGCACCCTGCTCGCGCAGCGCGCCGACAGCGGCCGTGTCGCCTTCGCCGCGTACCCCACGGAGACGGAGTCGGCCGGCGCCTGGTGGGCGGAGTCGGGCCCCGCCCTGCCCTCCGACGCCCGGATCGCCCTGGCGAAGGACGCGACGGACCGCGTGGTCGCCGCGACCTACGTCCCCGGCAACCCGCCCCGCATGCACCTCACCCGCCGCAAGGACGAGCCGGGCCTGGCCCTGGAGGCGTGGCGCGGGGTCGGCTAGAACGCCGCAAGGGGCGCGGGGAACTGCGCGACCGGCCCCAACCGGTCCGCAGTCGCCCCACGCCCCTCAGGCATGCAGGACGGTGCGTACGCCCTTAGGCGGGCACGCTGGCAACCCCGGCATCGAGGAACCGCTTGCCGTTGACCCGCTCCGAGACACCCTCCCGGTCCAGGTACGGAGTGATCCCGCCCAGGTGGAAGGGCCAGCCCGCGCCCGTGATCAGGCACAGGTCGATGTCCTGCGCCTCGGCGACGACGCCCTCGTCGAGCATGAGCCCGATCTCCTGGGCGACGGCGTCGAGCACGCGGTCGCGGACCTGCTCCTCGGTGAGGACGACATCGCCCTGCTTGAGCAGCGCGGCGACCTCGGGGTCCAGCTCCGGCTTCCCGGAGTCGTACACGTAGAAGCCGCGCTTGCCCGCCTTGACGACGGCCGCGAGGTTCGGGGAGACGGTGAAGCGCTCCGGGAAGGCGCGGTTCAGGGTCTCGGAGACGTGCAGACCGATCGCCGGGCCGACCAGCTCAAGGAGGACCAGCGGCGACATCGGCAGGCCGAGCGGCTCGACGGCCTTCTCGGCGACCTCGACGGGGGTGCCCTCGTCGATGACGTTCTGGATCTCGCCCATGAAGCGGGTCAGGATGCGGTTCACGACGAACGCCGGGGCGTCCTTGACGAGGACCGCGGTCTTCTTCAGCTTCTTGGCGACGCCGAACGCCGTGGCGAGCGCCGCGTCGTCAGTCTTCTCGCCGCGCACGATCTCCAGGAGCGGGAGGATCGCGACCGGGTTGAAGAAGTGGAAGCCGACGACCCGCTCGGGGTGCTTCAGCTTCGACGCCATCTCGGAGACCGAGAGCGAGGAGGTGTTCGTGGCGAGGATCGCGTGCGCCGGGGCGACCGCCTCGACCTCGGCGAACACCTGCTGCTTGACCCCGATCTCCTCGAAGACGGCCTCGATGATGAAGTCCGCGTCGGCGAAGCCCTCGGCCTTGTCGAGGACGCCGGAGACGAGGCCCTTCAGGCGGTTGGCCTTGTCCTGGTTGACGCGGCCCTTGCCGAGCAGCTTGTCGATCTCGGCGTGGACGTAGCCCACCCCCTTGTCGACGCGCTCCTGGTCGATGTCGGTCAGGACGACCGGCACCTCCAGGCGGCGCAGGAACAGGAGCGCGAGCTGCGAGGCCATCAGGCCCGCGCCCACGACGCCGACCTTCGTGACCGGGCGCGCGAGGCTCTTGTCCGGGGCCCCGGCAGGGCGCTTGGCGCGCTTCTGCACGAGGTTGAACGAGTAGATCCCGGCGCGGAGTTCGCCGCCCATGATGAGGTCCGCGAGGGCCTTGTCCTCGGCGTCGAAACCGGCCTGGAGGTCGCCGCTCTTCGCGGCGGCGATGATCTCCAGGGCGCGGTAGGCGGCCGGGGCCGCGCCGTGCACCTTGGAGTCGGCGATGAACCGGCCGCGCGCGACGGCCTGGTCCCACGCCTCGCCACGGTCGACGTCGGGGCGCTCGACCTTGACGTCGCCCTTCAGGACCTGCGCGGTCCAGAGCAGCGACTGCTCCAGGAAGTCAGCGCCCTCGAAGATCGCGTCGGCGATGCCGAGGTCGTAGACCTGCACGCCCTTGAGCTGCTTGTTCTGGTTCAGGCTGTTCTCGATGATCACCGAGACGGCCTTGTCGGCGCCGATCAGGTTCGGCAGCAGGGCGCAGCCGCCCCAGCCGGGGACCAGGCCGAGGAAGACCTCGGGGAGGGAGAAGGCGGGGAGCGCCTTCGACACCGTGCGGTACTGGCAGTGCAGGCCGACCTCGACGCCGCCGCCCATCGCCGCGCCGTTGTAGTACGCGAACGTCGGCACGGCCAGGCCCGAGAGGCGCTTGAAGACCTCGTGGCCGCCCTTGCCGATGGCGAGCGCGTCGTCGTGGTTCTTCAGCAGCTCGACGCCCTTGAGGTCGGCGCCGACCGCGAAGATGAACGGCTTGCCGGTGATGCCGACGCCGACGATGTCGCCCGCCTTGGCCTCCGCCTCGACCTGGTCGATCGCGGTGTTCAGGTTCGCGAGCGAGCCCGGGCCGAAGGTGGTCGGCTTGGTGTGGTCGAAGCCGTTGTCCAGGGTGATGAGCGCGAAGCGTCCGGCCCCGTACGGCAGGTCGAGGTGGCGTACGTGCGCCGAGGTGACGACCTCGCCGGGGAACAGCTCGGCCGCGCCCTTCAGGAGCTCAGCGGTGGTGGTGCTCACTTGTCGCCTCCGGCGTCCTTGTGGTGCGGGTTCTCCCAGATCACCGTGGCGCCCATGCCGAAGCCGACGCACATGGTGGTGAGGCCGTAGCGGACCTCCGGCTGCTCCTCGAACTGGCGGGCCAGCTGCGTCATGAGACGGACGCCGGAGGAGGCGAGCGGGTGGCCGTAGGCGATGGCGCCGCCGTACTGGTTGACGCGCGCGTCGTCGTCGGCGATGCCGTAGTGGTCCAGGAAGGCGAGGACCTGGACGGCGAACGCCTCGTTGATCTCGAAGAGGTTGATGTCCTCGATGGACAGGCCCGCCTTGGCGAGCGCCTTCTCCGTGGCCGGGATCGGGCCGTAGCCCATGACCTCCGGCTCGACGCCCGCGAAGGCGTAGGAGACGAGGCGCATCTTGACCGGGAGGTTGTTCTCCCGGGCGAAGTCCTCGGACGCGATGATCGAGGCGGTGGCGCCGTCGTTCAGGCCCGCCGCGTTGCCCGCGGTGACGCGGCCGTGCGTGCGGAACGGCGTCTTCAGGTTCGCCAGGTTCTCCAGCGTCGTGCCCGGGCGCATCGGCTCGTCGGCCGTCACGAGGCCCCAGCCCTGCTCGCCGACCTCGGCGTTGGTGTTGCGCACCGAGATCGGGACCAGGTCCTGCTGGATCTTGCCGTTCGCGTACGCCTTCGCCGCCTTCTCCTGGGAGGCGACGGCGTACTTGTCGGCGCGCTCCTTGGTGATCTGCGGGTAGCGGTCGTGCAGGTTCTCCGCGGTCATGCCCATGAACAGGGCGGACTCGTCGACCAGCTTCTCGGAGACGAACCGCGGGTTCGGGTCGACGCCCTCGCCCATCGGGTGGCGGCCCATGTGCTCGACGCCACCGGCGATCACGGCGTCGTACGCGCCGAACGCGACGGAGCCGGCGGCGGTCGTGACGGCGGTCAGCGCGCCCGCGCACATGCGGTCGATCGAGTAGCCGGGGACCGACTGCGGCAGGCCCGCGAGGATGCCGGCGGTGCGGCCGAGGGTCAGGCCCTGGTCGCCGATCTGCGTGGTCGCGGCGATGGCGACCTCGTCGATCTTGGCGGGGTCGAGGTTCGGGTTGCGCCGCAGCAGCTCCCGGATGGCCTTGACGACGAGGTCGTCGGCGCGGGTCTCGTGGTAGATGCCCTTCGGGCCCGCCTTGCCGAACGGGGTGCGGACGCCGTCGACGAAGACGACGTCCCTGACGGTACGAGGCACGATGGCTCTCCTCCAAGATGCGGGACGGCACTGCCACGGCGCGCGCCTGAGCGCGCGCTCACACCCTCATGCTACTTGCGGGTAACCAGACTGCCCAGCCCCCTCGCCCCAAGCGGCGAACGTCACATCCGCGCCCGCGATCACAGCCGCCATCGGCGCGGAGGAGGAGACGACGTCCCGGACGAAGGCGCGCCGGGTCACGCCGCACCGCCGCAGAGCCGGTCCGTGGTCCGCGGCGACCACCACCGCGGCGCCCGCGAGCAGTGCCCGCCACGCCGTGGTCACCAGGTGCCGGGCGGGTCGCGGGAGGCGGGCGAAGCCCTCCCGGAGCCGTCGGCAGTGGAAGGGGACATGGCGCCGCTCGTCGTCGAGGATGCGCCCGGCGACCTCGGCGAGCAGTGGATCGGGCGCGCCCTCGCGCAGCGCCCTGTAGTACCTGAGCGCCACGACCTCGGCGACCATCAGGACGAGCAGTTCGAGCCGGAGCCCGAGCAGGCGGCGCAGGCGGACGAACGCGGCGTCGCTCCAGTGCGTACCCAGGGTCTCCGCTCCGGCCGCCGCCAGGACGTGCGCGAGCACGCGCGCGTGGTTCTGCTCCTCGGCGACGAAGAGCCGGGCGGCGGCGGTGTACGTCGGATCGCCCGCGCGGGCCGCCTTGGCGAGCAGTTCGCCGCCGTCCCCGTCCTCGCCCACCTGGAACCGCTGCACGCTGCGGACCAGCGCGGCGGGGAGGCGCGCGCCGCGTGACCAGTCCGGGTCGCCTTGCCGGGCGCGGGCGTCGCGGGCCGCCTCGAAGTCCTGGATCCAGTCGCCGTAGCCGGGTGCCGCGCTGGGCCGTCTGTTTTTGAACACGCTCAAGAACATGTTCAGAACCTAGTGAGTTCTGAACATGTTCAACAGCCTGGCGATGTCCGGATTCGGCAACAGCCTTGCGGGCCGCCGGATCAGCTCCCTGTCGAGAGGGCCCGCACCAGCACCGGCGTCACCTGTTCCACCTGCCAGCGCCGCGCCCCGTGCGCGGTGAGGGACTCCGCCACCGACTCCGGGGTGACCGGCTTCGGCGGCTCCCAGCAGACCCGGCGCACCGTGTCAGGGGTGATCAGGTTCTCCTGCGGCATGTTCAGCGTTTCGGCCAGTGCGGAGACCGCCGTGCGCGCCGCGGAGAGGCGGGCCGCCGCGGCCGGGTCCTTGTCCGCCCAGGCGCGGGGCGGCGGCGGGCCGGCCACCTGCTGCCCGGGCTGGGGCAGTTCGGAGTCCGGCAGCTCCTTGGCCCGGTCCACGGCCGCCTGCCACTGCTCGAGCTGACGGCGGCCCATGCGGTGCCCGAAGCCGGGCAGCGCGGCGAGGGCGTGCACATTGGCGGGCAGCGCCAGCGCCGCCTCGACGATCGCGGTGTCCCCGAGCACCTTGCCCGGCGACACGTCACGGCGCTGCGCGACCCGGTCCCGGGCGGTCCACAGCTCGCGCACGACGGCCATCTGCCGGCGCCGCCGCACCTTGTGCATGCCGGACGTGCGCCGCCAGGGGTCCTTGCGCGGGGGCGCGGGCGGCGCCGCCGCGATCGCCTCGAACTCCTGGTGGGCCCAGTCGAGCTTGCCCTGCCGGTCGAGCTCCTTCTCCAGGGCGTCGCGCAGGTCGACGAGGAGTTCGACGTCGAGCGCGGCGTAGCGCAGCCAGGGCTCGGGGAGCGGCCGCGTCGACCAGTCGACCGCCGAGTGCCCCTTCTCCAGGACGTAGCCGAGGACGTTCTCCACCATCGCGCCGAGGCCGACCCGCGGGAAGCCTGCGAGGCGCCCCGCCAGTTCGGTGTCGAACAGCTCGGTGGGGACCATGCCTATGTCGCGCAGGCACGGCAGGTCCTGGGTCGCGGCGTGCAGCACCCACTCGGCGTCCGCGATCGCCGCGCCGAACCCGGAGAGGTCGGGGCAGGCGACGGGGTCGATCAGCGCGCTGCCCGCTCCCTCGCGGCGCAGCTGCACGAGGTAGGCGCGCTGCCCGTAGCGGTAACCGGAAGCGCGCTCGGCGTCGACGGCGACGGGTCCGGTGCCCGCGGCGAAGGCCGCGACGACCTCGGCGAGCGCGGCCTCGTCGGCGATCACCGGCGGAATGCCCTCGCGTGGTTCGAGCAGGGGGATCGGCGCCGTCTCGACGTCGTCCGGAGGAGCGCCTCCGGTGGTGCGCAGTGAACTGTCTGCTGCGGTCTCTTGGGCGTCGGTCACCTGTCAAGGGTATCTGTGAACGGACGGCGCCCGTCGACGGAACGTTCCGTCGACGGGCGCCGAAGAGATGCGAACCGGAAAGATCCGGCCAGAGGTGATCGAAGGGGGCCGGGCCCCGGGTTCAGTGGATGATGCCGGTGCGCAGGGCGACCGCCACCATCCCGGCCCGGTCACCCGTGCCCAGCTTGCGGGCGATCCGGGCGAGGTGGCTCTTGACGGTCAGCGCGGACAGGCCCATCGAGACGCCGATGGCCTTGTTGGACTGTCCCTCGGCGACGAGGCGGAGCACCTCGACCTCGCGTCCGGACAGTTCGCGGTAGCCGCCCGGGTGGCTCGGGGCACCCGGGGGGCGGCGGTGCATACGGGCGGCGGCGGCACCGATCGGGGCGGCGCCGGGCCGGGAGGGGAGTCCGACGTTGGTGCGGGTGCCGGTGACGACGTAGCCCTTCACGCCGCCCGCGAGGGCGTTGCGCACGGCACCGATGTCGTCGGCGGCGGAGAGGGCGAGGCCGTTGGGCCAGCCCGCGGCTCGGGTTTCGGAGAGGAGCGTCAGGCCGGATCCGTCGGGGAGGTGGACGTCGGCGACGCAGATGTCACGGGGGTTGCCGATGCGGGGACGAGCCTCCGCGACGGACGAGGCCTCGATCACGTCGCGCACACCGAGCGCCCACAGATGGCGGGTGACGGTGGAACGGACGCGGGGGTCGGCCACGACCACCATCGCGGTCGGCTTGTTCGGGCGGTAGGCGACCAGGCTTGAGGGCTGCTCGAGGAGAACGGACACCAGGCCTCCTGGGGGGTGCGGACTGTGCCGGCTCGGGGATGAAGCCGGGACGAACCGTGCTTTCAAGGTCACAGAGGTCTTCGGCACCAAACCCGCCCGCCTTTAGAGAAAGATCACGATTTGGTGAGTAACAATCCAGGCAATTCAGACACAGTATCGATCATCCGAAGATCGAACCGAATCGAAGCGGAACCCAGCGGGACCAGCTCGTCCCCCGAACGAGCGACGGCCGCGCCGGGCACTCGCCGACGCGGCCGAAAACAATCGCTCGTGCGGATCAGGTGGGGCGGGGCCCCCGGCGCTGGGGCAGCGTGACCACGGCACCGTCCGCCGTGCCGTCCAGCGCAGGGTGCGGAGCACCGGCCGCCACCGGCGGCAGCCCCGCGACCTGGCAGAGCAGCTCGCACCACGCGGCGAGATGCGCGGCCGTGTCCGGCACCCCGCCCCGCCCCTCGCGCGGCGTCCAGGACGCCCGGATCTCGATCTGCGAGGCGGCGGGCCGGTCGCCGATCCCGCCGAAGTAGTGCGAACTCGCGCGCGTGACCGTGCCGGACGGCTCCCCGTACGCGAGGCCGCGCGCGGCCAGGGCGCCCGTCAGCCACGACCAGCAGACGTCCGGAAGGAGCGGATCGGCGGCCATCTCGGCCTCCAGCTCCGCCCGCACCAGGGTCACCAGGCGGAACGTGCCGTGCCACGCCTCGTGCCCGGACGGGTCGTGCAGCAGGACGAGGCGCCCGTCGGCCAGCACGTCGTCGTCCGGGTCGACGTCCTCGGCCGGGTCGACGACCGTCGCCTCCAGGGCGTAGGAGAAGGGGGCCAGGCGCTGCGGTGGGCGCGTGGGGTCGATCTCGATCTCCGGGCGGAGGCGCGCGGAGCGCAAGGCGTCGACCGCCGTCCGGAAGGGCAGGGGGGTCGACGGAGCCGAACCGGCCGAACCGGCCGTGCCGTCGTCATGTGCAGCGTTCATGTCCCGAGCGTTCTGCCCCTCCCGCACCGATTCACTCATCCCGTCCGTGTCGTCCTGCGTCGCCGTGTGTCGCCCTGGGGTGCCGTGTGTCCGTCCGGCCGCCCGACGGCGTCCCCGGTCCGCGGCCATGCGGGGAAGGTTAAGGGGAAGAGGGCCCGCGCGCGGGCAAGGACACCCGCCCGCGACGCCGTAACCGTGGCACTTCCCGGTCATGCGAGACTTTCCGGTGTGAGTGCCAACACCGAGGCCACGGGCCAGCAGCCGTCAGCGACGCACGACGCCGTCAAGGATTCCGCCTTCCTCAGGGCGTGCAGGCGCGAGCCCGTGCCGCACACGCCGGTGTGGTTCATGCGGCAGGCGGGGCGCTCACTGCCCGAGTACCTGAAGGTCCGCGAGGGCATCCCGATGCTGGAGTCGTGCATGCGGCCCGAGCTGGTCGCCGAGATCACGATGCAGCCGGTGCGCCGCCACAAGGTGGACGCGGCGATCTACTTCAGCGACATCGTGGTCCCGCTCAAGGCGATCGGCGTCGACCTCGACATCAAGCCGGGCGTCGGCCCGGTCGTCGCGAACCCGATCCGCTCCCGCGCCGACCTCGACCGGCTCCGCGACCTCACCCCGGCCGACGTCTGGTACGTCACCGAGGCCATGGGCCTGCTCACCGCCGAGCTCGGCGCCACGCCGCTCATCGGCTTCGCGGGCGCGCCCTTCACGCTCGCCAGCTACCTCATCGAGGGCGGCCCGTCCCGCAACCACGAGCGGACCAAGGCGCTCATGTACGGGGACCCGCAGCTCTGGGCCGACCTGCTCGACCGGCTCGCCGACATCACCTCCGCCTTCCTCGAGGTGCAGATCGAGGCGGGCGCGAGCGCCGTCCAGCTCTTCGACTCCTGGGTCGGCGCCCTGTCGCCCGCCGACTACCGGCGCTCCGTCATGCCCGCCTCGCAGAAGGTCTTCCGGGCCGTCGAGGCGTACGGCGTGCCCCGCATCCACTTCGGTGTCGGCACCGGTGAACTGCTCAGCCTCATGGGCGAGGCGGGCGCGGACGTCGTCGGCGTCGACTGGCGCGTCCCGCTCGACGAGGCGGTCCGCCGCGTCGGCCCCGGCAAGGCGCTCCAGGGCAACCTCGACCCGGCGGTCCTCTTCTCCACTCCGGAGGCGATCGAGACGAAGGCCCGCGAGGTGCTCGACGCGGCGTCCTCCCTGGAGGGCCACGTCTTCAACCTCGGCCACGGCGTCCTGCCGACGACGGACCCGGACGCGCTGACCCGTCTCGTCGAGTACGTGCACACGCAGACGGCCCGCTAGGGCCTGTCTGACAATTCCCGTCTGCCCCACGACGCCTGGCACGCACTCTCGCCGCACCGGGCACAAGGCCAAGTACGTCCAGTACGAGGCCTTGCACCCGGCACGCCGAGAGCACGCACCAGACGCCGCGGGGCCGCCCTGCGGGCGACGACGGGAATTGTCAGACAGGCCCTAGCCGTCGCCGCGGGCGGCTACCCGGCCGCCCGCACCGCCGCCACCGCCTTCCTGGCCGCCACCAGGACCGGGTCCCACACCGGGGAGAACGGGGGCGCGTAGCCCAGGTCCAGGGCGGTCATCTGGTCCACCGTCATCCCGGCCGTCAGGGCGACGGCCGCCACGTCGACGCGTTTCGCGGCGCCCTCGCGGCCGACGATCTGGACCCCGAGGAGACGGCCGGTGCGGCGCTCGGCCAGCATCTTCACGGTCATCAGCGCCGCGTCGGGGTAGTAGCCGGCGCGGCTCGTCGACTCGATCGTCGCCGTCACGAAGCGCAGCCCGGCGCGGTGGGCGTCCTTCTCGCGCAGGCCCGTGCGGGCGATCTCCAGGTCGCAGACCTTGCTGACCGCCGTGCCGACGACGCCGGGGAACGTGGCGTAGCCGCCGCCGACGTTGGCCCCGATGACCTGGCCGTGCTTGTTCGCGTGCGTGCCGAGCGCGATGTGCCGGTCGCGGCCCGCGACCAGGTCGAGGACCTCCACGCAGTCGCCGCCCGCCCAGATGTCCTCATGGCCCCGCACACGCATGGAGAGGTCCGTGAGCAGGCCGCCGGACGCGCCGAGGGGCAGCCCCGCCGCGCGGGCCAGCGTGGTCTCCGGGCGTACTCCCATGCCCAGGACGACGACGTCCGCGGGGTACTCGGCGTCCTTCGTGACGACCGCCCGCGCCCGCCCGTCGTCCCCGGTGCGGACCTCCGTCACCTCGGCGTCGTCGACCAGCGTGATGCCCATGCCCGTCATCGCCTTGTGCACCAGACGGCCCATGTCCGGGTCCAGGGTCGCCATGGGCTCGGCGCCCCGGTTGACGACGGTCACCTCGTAGCCGCGGTGCAGCAGCGCCTCGGCCATCTCGACGCCGATGTAGCCGGCGCCCACCACGACGGCCTTGCGGCCCTCCGTCGTGCCCAGGGTGTCGAGCAGCGCCTGCCCGTCGCCGAGCGTCTGCACACCGTGCACCCCGGGCGCGTCCATGCCGGGCAGGTCGGGGCGGAGCGGCCGTGCCCCGGTCGCGATGACGAGCTTGTCGTACGCGACCCAGGACTCGGCCCCGTCGTCACGCGCGCGTGCCCGTACGCGCCGCCCGGCGACATCGATCTCCACGACCTCGGTCCGCGTCCGCAGGTCGATGTCGCGCGCCCGGTGCTCCTCGGGCGAGCGCGCGATCAGCTCGTCCCGGCTCTCCACCAGGCCGCCCACCCAGTACGGGATGCCGCACGCCGAGAACGAGGTGAAGTCCCCGCGCTCGAAGGCCACGATCTCCAGCTCGCCGGCGCCGCGGAGGCGGCGCGCCTGCGACGCGGCGGACATGCCCGCCGCGTCGCCACCGATGACCACAAGCCGTTCCCGCGCGGGGGTGTCGATACTCATGCGCTCAACGCTACGTCGGCTGCCCGTCGCCTTCCCGCGTCCCGTGGACCGGAGCGGGCACCTCGCGCCGCGGCCGCCGGGGCCGCACCAGCCGCAGCCACACCCACACGAGCACCGCCGCGACCGCCGCGAACGGCAGCACGGCCGCGAGCGCCATCGCCGCCCACCGCAGCACGGTCACGAAGGCGCTCCAGCCGCCCGCCAGCGCGTCGAGGAACCCGGGCCCGTCCTCGTCGTCGCCCGCCGCCTCCGGGGCCCTCTCGGAGAGCGTCAGGGTGATCGTCGCGAGCGTCGTGCGGTCCTTGAGGGACGCCTGCTGCGCGAGCAGCGCCTCCAGCTCCGACTGGCGGCTGCTCAGCTCGCCCTCCAGCGTCACCACGTCGCTCAACTTCGTCGCACGGTCCATGAGTTCGCGTACGCGCGCCACGCTCGCCCGCTGGGTCGCGATGCGGCTGTCCACGTCGACGACCTGGTCGGTGACGTCCTTCGCGCTCTCCTGGCGCTTCAACAGGCGCCCCGAACCGGAAAGTTGTCCGAGGACCTCCTCGTACGCGTCCTGCGGCACCCGCAGCGTGAGGCGCGAGCGCTCCTGGCCGTGGCGGTCGCGGTCGGTCGTCTCGTTGCCGACCATGCCGCCCGCGTCCTCGGCGGCCGTGCGCGCCTTGCCGACGGCGTCCGGCACGTCCTTGACGCGTACGGAGAGGCTCGCCGTGCGGATGACGTGGACGCCGGTGAGCTTCGGCGGCTTCCTGGCGCTCGACGAGGAGCCCGGCGCGGCGCCCGACTTGGCGCTGCCGGAGCCGCTGTCCGCGTCCCCGCCCGCGTCCTGCCGGGCCCCGGCACCGTAAGCGCTCTTCGAGTCACCGTCGTCCCCGCCCGAGCTGCAGCCCGCGAGCGCGAGCACCGCGGTGAGCAGCAGCGCGGCGAGCGCCCGCGTACGGGAGGGATGGGAGAGGTGCATGGTGGTAACCCCCGGGGGACGTCCTGGTCTTCTGACGCCCCTACGACGCCGGAGTGGTCCTTTCGGTGGTTGCCGGGCGGTTCCGAACGGGTCACGGTCGGGACTCGGCGGGACGCGCGCCGGGCTCTGAGAGAGTGGGGGCATGCGCGAAACGGACACAGGTACGGGAACAGCAGGGGGCAGGAAAGTCCTCGTCATCGGCGGCGGCATCGCGGGTCTGGCGGCCGCTCACCGATTGCTCGACACCGAGGGGGAGGACGGCGCACGGGTCGAGGTGACCGTCCTTGAGGCGTCCGAGCGGCTCGGCGGCAAGCTCCTCGCGGGCGAGATCGCGGGCGCGCGCGTGGACCTCGGCGCCGAGTCGATGCTGGCGCGCCGCCCGGAGGCGGTGGGCCTGGCCCGCGCGGTCGGACTGGCGGACCGGATGCAGCCGCCGTCCACCGCGACGGCGTCGATCTGGACCCGCGACGCCCTGCGCCCCATGCCGAAGGGCCACGTCATGGGCGTCCCCGGCACCGCCGACGCGCTCGCCGGGGTCCTCTCCGAGGAGGGCCTGCGCCGCATCGGCGAGGAGGCCGGACTGCCGCCGACCGAGATCGGCGACGACATCGCCGTGGGCGAGTACGTCGCGGCCCGCCTCGGCCGTGAGGTCGTCGACCGGCTCGTGGAGCCGCTCCTCGGCGGTGTCTACGCGGGCGACGCCTACCGCATCTCGATGCGCAGCGCCGTGCCCCAGCTCTTCGAGGAGGCCCGCCGCCATCCGTCCCTGACGGCGGCCGTCCGGGCGATCCAGGAGCGGGCCGCGCGGAACCAGCAGACGGGACCTGTGTTCGCGGGCATCGAGGGCGGCATCGGCACCCTGCCGGGCGCGGTCGCCGACGCGGTGCGCGCCAAGGGCGGCACGATCCTGACGGGGGAGCGGGCCAGCACCCTGCGGGCCAACGGGACGCCGTCCCCGGCCGAGCCGCTGTGGCGCGTGGTCACCGAGCACGGCCGCACGTTCACCGCCGACCAGGTCGTGATCGCGCTCCCCGCCCCGGCCGCCGCCAGCCTCCTGCGCACCGCGTCGCCGCTCGCCTCCCAGGAGCTGCGCGGCATCGACTACGCCTCCATGGCGCTGATCACCATGGCGTTCCGCAGGAGCGAGGCAAGCCTCCCCGAGGGCAGCGGCTTCCTCGTCCCGCCGGTCGACGGACACACCATCAAGGCGGCCACGTTCGCCTCGCACAAGTGGGGCTGGATCGGCGAGCAGAACCCGGACCTCTTCGTCGTCCGCACCTCGGTGGGCCGCTACGGCGACGAGAAGGACCTGACCCGCGACGACGCCGACCTCGTCGACGTGGCCCGCCGCGACCTGCGCGCCGCCACCGGCCTCGCGGCCGCCCCGGTCGCCGCCCATGTCACCCGCTGGCAGGACGGCCTTCCGCAGTACCCGGTGGGCCACACCGCGCGCGTGGCCCGCATCCGCGAGCACGTCGCGCAGCTGCCCGGCCTGGCCGTGTGCGGAGCCGCGTACGACGGGGTCGGCATCCCCGCGTGCATCGCGAGCGCGTACGCCGCCGCCGACGAGCTGGGCGGCGACTCACGCGCGCGTACCGCGCTGAAGGCCAACCCGGTGCAGAGCCTGCACGGCGGAGCGGGAGAATGAGGACATGAGCGACGACACCCCCAACACCGACCCGGCGCGGATCCCCAACAAGGGCAAGCTGGCCAAGGACCTCAACGAGGTCATCCGCTACACCCTGTGGTCGGTCTTCAAGCTGAAGGACGTCCTCCCCGACGACCGGACGGGCTACGCGGACGAGGTCCAGGAGCTGTTCGACCAGCTCGCCGCGAAGGACGTGACGATCCGGGGCACCTACGACGTCTCCGGGCTCCGCGCCGACGCCGACCTCATGATCTGGTGGCACGCCGAGACCGCGGACGAGCTCCAGGAGGCGTACAACCTGTTCCGCCGCACCAAGCTGGGCCGCGCCCTGGAGCCGGTGTGGTCGAACATGGCGCTGCACCGCCCCGCCGAGTTCAACCGCTCGCACATCCCGGCGTTCCTCGCCGACGAGACGCCGCGCGACTATGTCTCGGTCTACCCGTTCGTGCGCTCCTACGAGTGGTACCTGCTGCCCGACGACGAGCGCCGCAAGATGCTCGCCGACCACGGCAAGATGGCCCGCGGCTACCCGGACGTGCGCGCCAACACGGTCGCCTCGTTCTCGCTCGGCGACTACGAGTGGATCCTCGCCTTCGAGGCCGACGAGCTGTACCGCATCGTCGACCTCATGCGTCACCTGCGCGCCTCCGAGGCGCGCCGCCACGTGCGCGAGGAGGTCCCGTTCTACACGGGCCGCCGCAAGAGCGTGGCCGAGCTGGTGGCGGGCCTGGCCTAGCTCCTACGGTTTGACCGGTGCCGGTTCGGCATGGGGCGCGCACGTCGCCGCGCGCCGGGCCGGCACCGTGCCGTGCAGCAGGTAGGCGTCCAGGTGCCCGTTGACGCAGGCGTTGGGGCCGCCCGCCACGCCGTGGGTGCCCGCGCCCCGCTCTGTCACCAGGACCGAGCCGCCGATCCGGTCGCGCAGCTCGCGCGCGCCCGCGATCGGCGTCGCCGCGTCCCGCTCGGCGGCCAGGATCAGTGTGGGCGGCAGGACGCCGGGCCCGGTCCGCACGTCGACCGGGGTCTGGCGCGGCGCGGGCCAGTACGCGCACGGCAGGTTCATCCACGTGTTGTCCCACGTCTCGAACGGGGCGGTGCGCGCCACGCGCGTGGTGTCGCGGTCCCAGACGCGGAAGTCCGTCGGCCAGGGCGCGTCGTTGCACTCGACGGCCGTGTAGACGGCGGAGCTGTTCTCGCTCTCCACGGCGGCCTTCGGGCCCGGCGGCGCGGCCTGCGCGATCAGCGGCTCCGGGTCGCCCTTCAGATAGGCGGAGAGCGCGGCGGCCCGCCTCGGCCAGTAGTCGTCGTAGTACCCGGCCTGGAGGAACGCGGACTGCAGTTCGCCGGGGCCGACCTTGCCGCCGGCCGGCTTGCGCGCGAGTGCCGCGCGTACGCGCGCGTACGCGTGCGCCACCTTCTCAGCGGTCTTACCGAGGTGGTACGTGGCGTCGTGCTTGGCGACCCAGGCCCGGAAGTCGGCCCAGCGGCGCTCGAACGCGGCCGACTGCGCCAGGTTGCTCCGGTACCAGATCTTCCGCGGGTCCGGGTCGACCGCCGAGTCGAACACCATGCGCCGCACGTGCGCGGGAACAGGTGCGCGTAGACGGCCCCGATGTACGTCCCGTACGAGCCGCCCATGTAGGTCAGCCTCTTCTCGCCGAGCGCGGCCCGCAGCACGTCCAGGTCGCGGGCGTTGTTCAGCGTCGTGTAGTGCCGCAGCCCCGGGTTCCGCTCCGCGCAGCCGCGCGCGTACGCCTTGGCCCGTGCGATCCGCTTCCGCTTGTACGCCTCGGAAGGGTGCGTCGGCGCCTGCGTGGGGCCCTTGCCGAACTTCTTCGGGTCCTTGCAGGACAGCGGCGCGGAGCGGCCGACGCCGCGCGGCGCGTAGCCCACGAGGTCGTAGGCGGCGCCGATCCGCTTCCACTCGGGAACCATGCGCACGAGCGGGAAGTACATGCCGTTGCCGCCGGGCCCGCCGGGGTTGAAGACGAGCGTGCCCTGCCGCGCGACCCGCGCCTTGCCGAGCTTCCTGGTGGCCTTGGCGCGGCTGACGGTCAGCTTGATCTGCTTGCCGTCGGGGAGCGCGTAGTCCAGCGGTACGGAGACGGTGCCGCAGGTCACGGGCGAGGGCAGGTCCTCGACAGCCGGGCACGTGCCGAACGTGACGCCTTGCGCGGCGGCGCGCTGCGCGGCGACCGCGGTGCCCTGCGCCTCCGGCGAGCCGGGCCACGCCGTGTCGGCGCTCGCGCCGCCCGCCGGGACCGCGACGAGGAGGGACAGGACGAGCGATCCCGCGGCGGCGTGGACGGCGGACACGGTTCGCACTCCTTGACGCATGGACGCATCCCTTTCGTGGTGCTCCGGACCGGCCCGTCGCGGATCACGGTCAAAGGGATACTTTGTCGGCTCGGCGACCGTCGATCAACGACCGTCGGTCAACGGACCCGGTGCGTGGCGGGCGGCAGCGCCGGTGTCGGCGTCAGCGGTGTCGCCGCGGGCGGGGACGGGAGCGGGCCCGGCGGGGCGGGGGAGCGGGTCGCGGGCGGCGGGCTCGCCGTGGCCGCGTCCCGCGCGAGCCCGTCGAAGTCGACGAGCCCGGTCGCCTCCAGGACCTTGATGTGGTCCAGGACGGTGGTGTTGGCGTCGTCCGCGAGCTCCCGCACGAGCGCGTTGCGGGTCGCCGCGCGCACCTGTGCCACCAGGGCGAAGACCTGGCCGTGCGCGCGGCGCAGGATGTTGGCGAACGTGCGCTGGTAGTCGTCGCCCCGCGCGGCGGTCAACGTCCGCAGCCAGCCCCGCTGTTGTTCGTTCGGCTGGTTCGGCAGCTCCAGGCCGAGCCGCGCCGCGACCTCGCGCACGCGCGCGTCCAGGAACGTGTGCCCCTCGACGAGATGCCGGCCCGCCGTCACGACGGCCCGGCTCGGCGCCCGCTCCTCGGCCTGCTGCCCCGCGGGGAGCTCCCAGAGTCCGGCGAGGCGGACCTTGGTGACGAAGATCCGGTCGGTGCCCGAGAGCGGCCCGTACGGGGTCGCCACCGTCTCGGAGTCCAGCGTGTCGAGGCCGGTGCCGGAGCGGTCGGCGTAGGACCAGACGGGGAAGACGAGCGCGGCGAGGGTCGCCACGAGCGCGGTGACGATGAGCGCGGTGCCGTTGACGCGTGACGATCGCATGGTGCCTCCTGGTGCGGCACCGCACGCTAGTGCGCCGTGGGCACGCGGCGCCGCGGATCGGCGCCGACTACGCCGGCTGAGGTACGGGAACCCGTCGGACGCCCTGCGTCAGCTCCGCCGCAGCGCGAACCGGGCGGCCCGCAGCGCCCGCGCCATCGGGCGCCCCTTCAGCGACGCGGGGCCCGACCGCTCCAGCCACCAGTCGGTCAGCTGCTTGCGCCGGAACGGTTCCTCGACGCGCTGTTCGAGCAGCATGTCCTCGGCGAAGTCGAGCGCGTCGCGCCGGTAGCCGTCCGTCATGGGCCGCTTCTGCGCGTACGCCAGGAACGCCGTGCGGTACGCCTGCGCGCCCAGGATGTTCGGCAGTTCGGGCGCCACCTTGGCGACGACGTCGGCCCGCTTGGCGAGCAGCGCCTGGGCCTGCACGGAGAGCCGCGCGCGGTCGAAGCCCTCCGGCACGGGGGTGCCCGCGACGAGCGCGGAGAGCAGGGCGGCCTGGGCGAGCGCGACCCGCTCGCGTACGCCCTCGGCGACAGGCGTCGCCGCGGCCGGCGCCGGCCGCACCGGAGCACGGTCGGCGGGCGGCGCGGGTGTCGCGGCGGCCACGGTCGCCCTGATCTTCGTCACCTCCCGCTCCAGGGCCGTCTCGTCATAGGGGAAGTTCTCGTCCCGTTCGAGGAGGACACCCGGCGGCGCGACCCGGGAGGCCAGGTCGGCGAGGATGCCGAAGACGGCGGGCGGCACCGGGTGGGCGTGGCTGTCGTGCCAGACGCCGTCCCGCTTGAAGCCGCCCGCGACATGGACGTACGCGATGGCCTCGACCGGCATCTCGTCGAGCGCCCGGCCCGGGTCCTCACCGCGGTTGACGTAGTTGGTGTACAGGTTCGCCACGTCGACCAGGAGCCGTACGCCGGTCCGCTCGACCAGCTCGTACAGGAACTGCCCCTCGGTCATCCGCTCGTCCGGCCAGCCGAACAGCGCCGCGATGTTCTCCACGGCCAGCGGTACGGGCAGCGCGTCCTGGGCGATGCGGATGTTCTCGCAGAGCACGTCGAGCGCGTCCTCGGTGCGGGGTACGGGCAGCAGGTGCCCGGCCTCCAGGAGCGGCGACGCCGTGCGCTCGCCGCCCGCCCGGACGAACGCGATGTGCTCGGTGACCAGCGGGGAGCCGAGCGCCTCCGCGCGCGCGGCGAGGGCCGCGAGCCGGTGCTCGTCCGGGCGTTCGGCGCCGCCGAGGCCGAGCGAGACGCCGTGCGGTACGACGGTGACCCCGCGCGCGCGGAGCCGCCGCAGGGAGTCGGGCAGATGCCCGGAGCAGACGTTCTCGGCGACGGCCTCCACCCAGTCGATGCCGGGCATGGCCTCGACGATGTCGGCGATCTCCGGCCGCCAGCCGATCCCCGTCCCCAGCCGTGTCGGTCGCTGCATGGCCGTCCCCCTCCTGTGCCGTGCGCACGCGCTGCTGCGTGCTGTTGTCCTCGCCAGGAGCGGCGGCGGTGAACCCTGGAGAAGGTTCGTTCAGAGCTACATTTGAGGTTCGGCGTGACATCGCCGGGCGCACGTGTCCGCAAGGGTGCGCGGAGGAGGGAGCGGCCGCCGCCGGCGGCTGTGCCGGCATCGGCGGCGGCCTGTGAACACGCGAGGACGCGTCTCCCCCGGCGCGGTTCGCGTGCTCGTCGCCCTCGTCGGCCCAGGGGCGTGCGGGAGTTCGCTCCGGATACCGGGAGGGCGTGAGGCCGGGGCGTGCGTCGGCGAGAACGTCCCGGCCGCCTGTGGCGCTGTGCGCGGTGCGGTCCCGGGGTCTCGGGGGAGTTCGGCGACCCCGGCGCG
>NZ_JAOCNE010000014.1:0-1402938 GCF_056172735.1 Streptomyces sp. R818 | reverse complement strand
CCATCACCTTCGGCCTCATTAGCCTGCAACTCTGCTAGCGGCAAGGGGTGCCCGCTCCGCGGTCGTCTTCTGGCTGGCAATGGGTCGCGGGGGCACGCTTCTTGATCCCGTGTCTCTCACTCCGCTCCTCCAGGGTAGTGGATGAGGCACTTAAGGAAGCAAAAAACTATGGGATCTTCGAGAGATCGGCCTCCTCTTCAGGAGGAGCGAGCGGCTTCAGCCCAGTCTCTTCCGAGGATCTCTTGCATCAACTGCCCGTGCTTTTCTGCTAGTTGACCGGCCGTCTGCTTGGTGCGTGTCTTGCAGAGCCACGGGCCGATCATGATGCGCTCGTCGTCCACCTCGATCCACTCCCGGGCACCTGGTGGGCGTCCGTGACGCTCGACGAAGGCGCGCAGCAACGTCGTTGTCTGTTCGAAGGTACGGCGTGTTCTCCGCCTGGGCTGGCTCGCGTTGAGTGCGGGCTTGTGGGCGGGCAGCGGGATGCGGTCAGGGGTCAGGCCTAGGCGGGTGAGGAAGTCGCGCTGCTGTTGGGCGAGTTGGTTCCAGGCGGTGAACTGACGATGGAGCCAGCCGCCGGCCTTCGCTCCGCTGATCACGGTGTCGCGGTGCAGCGTGGAGGGGTCATGGCCGGCTTCGATGTAGCGGCGCAGCAGGTGGTATTTGCGGTGCCAGTCGGGGCCGTGCGGAAGGGTCCAGTGGGGGTCGAGGGCGGTGAGTTGGGCATGGCGTTCGGGAGGGAGGCGGTCTTTGCGGGCCAGGGCGCGTTGGTCGGTGAGGAATTGGCCACCGGGCTCGGTGGTGGGGATGGCGAGGTGGCCGTGTTCGGTGTGGAAGGCCTCGACGGTGGTCATGTGGCCGGCCCAGGCGGCTTCGCTGTCGTCCCAGACCATGCCGAGGTTCTCGAGCTCGGTGATCCAGTCGGGAGAGAGGGTTCCTTGGTGGTAGGCGGTGCGCTGGCCTGTGATGAAGGTGCCGAGGCGGTAGCCGTAGGCGTCTTCGTAGTCGAAGGGGGCCCGGAGGTGGCCGTGTTCGGCGTGGTAGCGCAGGGCGGCGGCGAGGCCGGCGCGTCGGGGGGCTGAGAGGGTTGCGCCGTCGGAGGGCCAGGCGAGCAGGTCCATGGCGCGGGCGATGGAGTCTGGGTCGAGGGTGAAGTCGAAGTGGAAACGGCGGGCGATGAGGCGGTGGGTGTCGCGGTCCAGCCGTCGGGGGGTGGTGTTGCGTGGGGCGCGGGCTGCGATCGACTGGTCGTGGTGGCGCAGCGCCGCGGTGACCAGCCAGAGTGCCTCGTAGGGGGTGCCGAGCAGGTCGGTGGGGTCGGCGCCTGGTGGGACGTAGGCGGGGATGATGAGGCTGGCTGTCTTGGTGTCGAGGGTGGGGGGTTTGCGCAGCGCCCGGCCGAGGGCTTGGACGATCTTGCGTACGCTCGCCGTGCGGTCTGCGAACACGACGGCGTCCACGGCCGGTAGGTCCACTCCTTCGCCGAGGACTTGGGCGTTGGTGATCACGCTGCGGTCGGCTTGGGCGAAGCGGGTCAGGATGCGGGCGCGTTGGTCGGGTGTGTGGGTGCCGTTGATCGACTGCACGAGGAGGTCTTGGGTCCAGGCGGGGCGCTGCTGGGCTGGGAGCGTGCGCAGGGTGTGGCCGAATTGGCGGGCGAAGTCGGCGGCGTCTGCGATCTGCTGGAAGTAGACGATCACGTGCTTGAGGTCGTGCTCGGTCATGGCTTTGAGGACGGCCAGGTGCAGGGCGGTGGTGCGGCGAGCTGTGGCGGTGTGGGCGTCGGTGTCGGTGAGGTGGGTGCGCAGGTCGGTGTCGGTGATCGTGGGGACCAGCAGCTGGTAGTCGGCCAGGACGCCGTCGTCGATTGCGTCTGCGTGGGAGTAGGTGTGCAGGCGCGGGCCGAAGACTTTTGCGTCGTCCATCGATGCGATCAGGGAGGGTGCCTCCCACTGTGGTGCGGTGGCCGCGGTCCGCTTGGGCAGTGGGCGCGTGTCGGGGGCCTCGGTCAGGCGGGGGGCTTCCCACTCATACGGTGTGGCCGTCAGGTACAGGCGCCGGGTGGCCCGGATGCGGGTCTGGTCGTGGAGCATCGTCCATGCCTTGTCCCAGCTGCCGGCGGTGCGGTGCGCCTCATCCACTACCAGGAGGTCGAAGACGGGCGCGGTGAAGACCGAGTGCTGCGTCTCTTCGATCCGCGGGAGGGAGTCGAGGGTGACGAACACGGTCGCCTTCTTGTGGCGGGACAGCCAGTAGGCCAGGTACTCCCCCGAGCCTGTGCTCTGCGCTCCTGCGTCGGCGAGCAGTGGGTGCTTGTCCGCTTGCAGTGAGGAGACGGCCATCAACGGCTCTGTGTGGCCGTCTGTGCGGGTTGCGGCTGCCCACTGGGCGATCAGGTCCAGCGACGGGACAGCGACCAGGAGATGGCGGGCGCCCAGGGCCTCGGCGGTACGCAGCGCGGTCAGGGTCTTGCCCGTGCCGCAGGCGGAGACGATGTGCCCGCGGGTGCGCGGGCTTCTCAGATGCCGCACCGCCGCGTCCACCGCGTGCTGCTGATCGGGGCGCAGCGTGCGGCGAGCAGCAGACGTCGAAGGCATCGCAGCCGCAGGCTCAGGGCTGGTGGACATCACGTACAACCTCAGGCTCGCGGCAGATGGGCTTTTGCCATCCTCCCGCACGGAAACGGGACGAGGGCGCGGGCCTTCGGGGTTGGGCGTCACTTCTGTGGGCGGAGGGTCGTTGCTGTGGTGGTCACGTAGGCCGTCGTCGGTGCGGAGGTGTACGGGTGGGTCCGCGGTTTGTCATCGAGCAATTTCGGTTCAGGCGCCAGGGGCAGTGGTTCTACTGGGAGTTTGGCCAGCTGGCATTTTTGGTGGGGCCGACGCGATCGGGCAAGTCCACCGCGCTGGAGGCGTTGCTGCACGCTCTGTTCTTGTCGTCGGCTACCGTCATGCCGCAGGTGAGGAAATGCGACCTGTTGCAGGTAGTTTTCCGCGTGGGTGATGTGCGGTGGCAGGCCACTCGCTCCGGCCGTACCTCTCGCGGCCTGGTGTCGTTCAAGAATCTCAGTGATCCCTCGGCCGCGGAGCGGGTCTTTCCTGTCACGACCCACAAGGCGGGCGAGGTGGGTGCGGGTGGCTTCATCCAGGAGCTGCTCGACGTCCCGGCAGCCAGTCATGGGAATATCACGGTCGGGCTCGATCAGGTGCTGGGCAGCACGGTGGTCTTGAGGCAGCGGGCGATCGCTTCTGCGTTCCTCGATGGCAGCGACGCCGAACGGATCTTGACATTGAAGGCCGTGCTCGGCTTGTGGGATGGAGATCTGGAACAGCTTGAGAAGGCCGCCACCGAGGCGAAATCCCGCCACAACGCTGCCCGGCGGACGCTGACGCAGTTCAAGAAGCTGCGCGACGATGGTCTGCTGACTGACCCTGATGCCATCCGCGGGGAACATGAACAGAAGGTCCGCGATCACCAGATGGCTGCTGCCCGGTGGCAGGAGGCCGAGGCACGGCTTGGTGGGTTCGCAGGTGAACGCGGTCGGCTCGATGCTCTCTACAAAGTCGCCGACAAAGCGCGCAGGAAGGCGCTCAAGAAGGCTGAAGAGGTATCTGCCACGTTAGGCAAAGCCATCGACGTGCACGCGCGCGCCGAGGGCGAACTCGCCGGGCTGCTGCAGCCGGCCCCGGAACGCTGTTCACGCTGCCACCAGGTACTTCCCGAACGTGAGGCGGGGCTGTGTACCCAGTGCGGGCAGGCCTGCGGCGAAGGGCTTGAGGACCTGCATGAGACACGGATTGCGGCAGCACGCGCCAAGGTCGAGCACGCGCGGTTGCTGCGCACCGAGACGGAGAAGGCTGCCCGTGACGCACGTGAGGTAGCTGCTGCAGCGGACAGGGCGGCCGGGGATGCACTGGCTGCCCGTGACGCGTTCGATCGGGATGTGGTCGATCCTCAGCGGCGCGCTACCCGCGATCTGGAGAAGAAGGCAGAACGGCTGAGCGGTGAGGTGGAGCAGCTGAAGCGGAGGCTGAACGACGCGGACTTCATCGCCGTCCAGGAGGAGCAGGTCCGCTCACGCAAAGAGGAGATGGAGGAGGCCCAGGCCCGGCGTGATGTAGCCCAAAGGGCACACGATCAGCGGCGCAAGGAACTGGTCCACCAGTGGTCGGCGTTCTTCCGCGCACGCCTGCAGCAGATCCGGCCGGCCGTGGAAACAGCGGTGATCAGCCCCGAGGACTTCACCACGCTGGTGCGCGAACGCCACGACGAGGGCGCGCAGCTGTTTACCGAGGGCGCGGTAGCCGGTCACGCGCGCGCTGTCATCAACATCGCCATGCTGCTGAGCCTGCGTGACTTGGGACGCGCGGTCCCCGCGGTCCGCGTCCCGCCGCTGATGATCATTGACTGCCCCCTGGCCGGTCTCGACACCGGTGAGGCGGATCAGGAGACTGGCCTGCGGCTGTTGAACACGCTTGCTGCAGCGGCCGACGAGCGGGATGACGAGGGGCATGCCTGCCAGATCATCGCCACGACCAAGGGGCTGCTTCCTACAACGGCTGGCCGCGGCGTGAGCGAGATCCGTCTCGCTGAGGACCATCGCTTCTTCGACCACGCGCCCCGGCTAACTGCATGACCCGCTCCGGTGAGGCGGGTGTCAGGGCGATACGGGACCGGGCTGCGGCTGGGCGGGCACCGGTGAAGGGGCGCTGGCCGTTGGGAGGGCTGTCTGCTCGGCGAGCTTGCGGTAGCCGGTCACGGTGAGAGCGCGCCAGGCGCGGTAGAAACCGAACGCGGTCGCTATGCCCAAGACAGTGGTGGCTCCCAGGATGAGCGGTCGGTGCTCGAAGGAGTAGCGCAGCATGGCCAGGGTTGCGGTGAGGGTCAGGGCCAGGGTGTTGAGGATCCATCCGCGGCAGATCCGCATGCGGGAGCGCGCGTAGTCGGCGCGGGCGGCCAGGATCGGAAAGTCAGCCAGGCGCAGGCGGGCTTGGGCGTAGGCGGTGCTGGAGGGGAAGAAGCGGGTGCGCAGCCGGCGCCGGTGTGGGGTGAGAGCGGCGTCGGCCGCCCGGTCGAGGAGAATGCCCAGGGCGTAGGCTGCGGCGAGTCCGACTGCGGCAGCCGCGGACGAGCCCGCTAGGGGGGCGAGTTTGGCGGTGGTGACAGGGCCGATGAGGGCGATGAAGAGCAGGGCTGTCGCGGTGAGAGTGCCGATGCCGACCACGAGAACCTCGACGAACATCGCAGTGGCGGCCGCCAGGGCGGGGGGCTCCGGCGAGGTGGGACCGGTCATAGGGAAACCCCCCAAATCTGTGCCATATCGGTGAGCATGTCTTCCGGCAGTTCGCTGTGGTGCCAGGCGATCCGGAGCTCGACCCGGGTGCGTACATTGTTCAGTCGTTCAAAGATGATCAGGCTCTCCGGCTGGCTGGCCAGCAGGTAGCGGCCGCGCTTGAGGAAGAGTGCACTGGTGGGGCCGTATTCGGTATATGCCTGCTCGAGGATGCTGCGGTGGTCCGCCACGAACTGAGTCAGCTGCTCGTTGTAGTGGGTGGTGTCGCCGATGGCGTGAGACAGGACCTCGCTGACCTCGCGGGAAAGGTCTGTGCTGTGGGGGTGGCTGGAGAAGGAGCGGTAGATCTGCTCTGCCAGCTCGAGGAGCTGGTGGGTGCGGGCCAGTTCGGGGCGTGCTGCCATGGCTTTCACCCCCCGTTCAACCTCGTGGTCGAATAGTTCGACCAGGGCAATCAGACGGTACAGCGAGCGTCTGACATCGGCGGGCAGAGAGCCGTCGGTCTTGTACAGGAGCTTGTGGGACATGCGTGTCCACAAGTCGATTGCCTCGCTGCGCAGTTGGATCTCACACTCGTACGGGACTCCGTCCGGATCCCTTTCCCCGCCTGCCATGATGGCTTGGATGTGCAGCCGGGGGTAGCGCAGGAGGTCCTCGTCGCCGGGGGTGTCGCGGTCGTCCTCTATGCGGACGACGTCGAGGCAGCCTTGGATGACTTCAAGGGTGCCGTCGAGGGCCCCCCGGTGGGGGACGACGACGCGTATGCCCGCTTTATCAGTGATCTGCTTCCAGGGGTCCGTATAGCCCTTGCGGTAGATCTTGTTCTGGAAGCTGCTGGCTTCCTTGACGCGCGAGGTCACTGCGCAGGCGATTCCCTTGCGGCCGGTGGCGTCCAGGAGACGTGCCTCGGTCGCCTTGACGGCGCTCTCGATACGGGACCGCTCCTGCTGGAACCGCTGAAAGGCTTCGTCTGCGGTCAGAGGCATGGCGGACTCGAAAGAGGATATGCAGGACTGACACGGCTCACGACTGCGTCGGCGGGAGTTCACCGGTGACGGGCGGCCGCTCCGTCTGCGTGGTGCGTTTCACCTGCGTGGGGAGCGCGAGGACGCTTTCGAACCCTGGCAGTACTTCTTTCTGGGCCGGCCGTTCAGGAAGCTGCTGAGCAGGCTTGGCGGAGCGAGCCGCTGATGCGCCGCTGCCGGTGTTGGTCAGTTTTGCGGTGACGGTGACCGTGGTCCGGCCGTCGCCGAGATCCTTTACCTGGACCGTGCCGTCCTGCACCGCTTCCAGCGGTGCGACGAGGAAGGCACCGTTGGACAGGTCCACTCTCATCTTCTCGAGCCTGGTACTGATGAGTTCGGTGTTCTTCTCAAATACACCGACAGGAACGTCACTGTCGGCAAGGAACGCGGTGAGGTCGGCTTGATGCTGCTCTTGCAGATGCGTCTTGATGAACTCCGTGGGATCTAGATCCGAGACGGTGTTCTGGAGTTCCACCATGACGGCCATGACGTATTTCATACGCGCATCGGCCTCGATGGGACGGCTGTTGACCCAGTCCATCGTGGCATCGTGGAACCGGCGGGTGAGTTCGCGGGGGTCGTTCTGGTGCCGGCATCCCAGGAATCTTTCCAGGAAGAACCGCGCCACTGCCTTACCCGTCGTCTGCGGGTCGGCAGCCCAGCCCTGAAGTCCTGCACCCGTCGTTCCCTCTTCCGAGAAGAGGGCCACTTTGTACACCTTGGACTTCTGGGTGAACAGAAGATCGTCGAGGTACTCCATGGTGAAGGTACGCAGGCCGTCGGCCACGATCGCGTTGGTCTGCATGCCGGTCTCATGCTCCATCTTGACCACCAGCAACGCGCGCTGACCGTCGAGGCGAGCTGCAGCAACCAGGAGGAGCCCGGCAGAGCTAGAACCGTTCTGGCTGTCGCGCAGAGCGTAGGCCAGCTCCCCGGAGACTTCCACAAGCCCCCGCTCGGCGCCCAGGAAGGACCGGACCGCATCAGGCAGGGGGGACTTGAGCTCTGGGTCCTCGACAACCTCCCGGCCCAGCTTCGCGAAGACATCACGGAGCTTGCTCTGCAGTTCAGCGCGCACCTCTTCGTCGAGATGGCAGAATGTCTGGCTGAGCTGGAGAGGACGGGGCTCCTCGTTTCTGGCCTGCTTCGGCACACCATGCACGATGGCCTGCTCCACCACGAGACCTTTGAAATCGGTCCGCACTTCCCACCACACATCCTCGCCCGCTCCCCCAAAAGGGCGGACGCCGCTGTCCATGCGCGGCCCGTGTCAGTGGTCGGTGCTGTCCTGCCCGCGGCGCGCTTCTGTGCTGAGGGCCTGGCGGGCGACCAGATGCTGTTTGTCTGTGTCACATGCCAAAACCGTGTCGCTCATCGTAACGGAGCGTTTAGGAGCTGTGGTTGGGATGCCAGGGGCGGTGGCCGAACTTCAACGGTGAGCGGGGCGCAGGGCCTCCCCTAGCCCAGAGCGGGCCTGGTCACGACCACCGGGCGGCGCCCGCACAAAGGCTCTGTAAGGCGTGACTGCTCTGGTCGACCGACTACTTCAGCCGGCCTCGGCCACACACTTCTGGCACGATCTGCCCGAACAGGCCCCAGACGGCGCTTCGATGACCGATACTGGTGAGCAGGTCTGGCGTGCCCGCAAGAGGATGCACGCGGCCGACGAGCAAGAGAAAGGCGGCGCGGAAGAAGCTAAATGAATTGGCTTAAGGGTTTTATCAGCAGTCTTTTTGTTAACTGCGACAGTTGACCCACCCTGCCCAAAAAGCCGAAGAAAAGCTCCTCCGCAAAAACCGCCGAACCAAGTCTTTGAACCACCCCACGGGACCACCGAACCGGTTTCCAAGGGGGCTAGCAAGCCTGCCGTAAAACACACCGGCCCGCCCCGATGCGGCGCCGGACCTCGGCATGCCCTCACACGGCGCACCCGTGCCACCTCACTCCGTCCCAGCCGCTCTCCTGCGGCTCGTTCAGGCATGAGGCGGCCCAGCCGTCACGTGCTGGAAGGGCATCCACGCGATGAACTCGTCCTCCCTCGGACCCATCGGCGGCATCCTGGCCGGACTTCCCGCCGTCCTGGCCGGTGCCCTGGGCGGCGCACCCTGGTGGGCGGTCGGAGCGATCGTCATCGCCGCGTATCTCGCCGTCCCCCTCACCAGTCTGATCCTCGACCACAACCGCCAGCGAAAAGGAAATCTCGTCGACGAGAAATTCGCGGCCACCCTCGATCAGATAGCAGACCCGGAAAAAAGAATCCAAGCCATCATCAACTACCGTCAGGCCGCAGCCTCCACGGCCGTTCCGCAGCCACCACCGGAACCGCCACCGGGAGCGCTGCCGCCCCCGGGCCCAGACGGCACCAGCCAGTCAGCGGCATCCGCCTAGACGACCGGGGAGGGGCTGGCCGCGTCGCTCACCGAGTAGTCGCCGGGACGTCTCTCCTTGGCCTTGGTCGAGCACTGGATGAACTGGGCTTGTCAGTCGGCGTGGTGGCGGACAGGTGTCGGCAGCAGGCGGCGGCGTGCCAGTCCTGTGCGGGGTGCGGGTGCGTGACGGCCGGGATGTCGAGGCCGGCATCGCGAATCAGGTTGTCGAAGCGAACAGGGGTGCCGAAGCAGCCGGCGAACAGTCCGAGGTGGTCGGTGGTGCGCGGGGTACGGCGGCGGAAGGCGAGCGCGGCGGCGAGCAGGGGGCGGGCGCGGGGTGGGATGGCGTACATGTGCCGCGGGCCGGGCGGCATGCCGATGTGGATCCGCGAGTCACGGTCGATGGCCAGGCGGGTGGTGTGCTCGTCGACGCTGACGATCTGGGTCATGGACAACAAGGACTGATCGGTGCCGGTGAACAGCAAGGCGGCCGCTGCGGCGGCGCGCAGCGGATTGGGCAGGCGCGTGGACAGGACGTGGGCCACGTGCGGAGTGATCGGCACGGTGGTGATTCCGGGCCCGCCCCGTTCGTTGAGGTCTTCAGGGACGTCGAGCTGGAGGTGGCGGCTGAGGAACCCCCTCTGCGCTCCGCGTATGCGGGCGAGTGTGTGCTGAGAGCTGGGGCTCGAGACGGTCAGACGGGCCAGGAACAGGCGCAACCCCTCCATGTCCGGCCCGGCGTCGGGCTCTTCCTCGGCAGCAGCTGTGGCCAGTGGCCAAGGCGTGTCGATCGAGGCATGGTGGCGGGCGAGCCAGGTGCGGGCGGCGGCGCAGCCCGCCTGGTACTGGCCGTCGATGCGGGCGAAGTCGGCTTCGTCGAGATGGAGTCGGCACTCGTCGCGGAAGGCGGCAGGGTCGCCGCCGGGCAGGTCGGGCAGCGGATGGACCTGGTCGGGCGGAGGCGGGCGCAGGGGCGGGGTGGTGACGGGCGGGCCGATGGCCTCCGCGATGGCCGACGTGCCGGTTGCGGTCCGTAGATCGGTGAATCGGGCGGCGGTGAGACGGTCGCGCAGACGTTGCTCAGCGGCCTGGTGGGGTGTGTGGGCGATGAGGACGAGGCGGATGCCGGTCTCCACGCGCCAGGTGGCAAGACGTCTCAGTCGCTCGGGCGTGAGGCGGTGGGCGCGCAGCACGATGGCCTCTTTGAGTCCTGTGGTCAGGGTCCAGCAGGTCACCGCGCGCCAGGCCGCGTCGGTGGACATGCGCTCGGCGTCGGGGTGGGCGAAGCTGTCGCGGCCCATGGCGCGCAGCAGGTCCAGAGCCAGGTAGGCGAGGCTGTTGGTGTGCGGGGTGGGATCAGCGGTGATGCGGCCGCCCTTGGGGTGAGCGCGCTGGCGGGCGGCGTGCTGGACGGCGCGGTCGTCGCCCTCGTCCAGGAGCAGCAGGACGGGCGGCAAGGTGGCCGGTGTGAGGGCGGCGGGGGCACGTTGGATCATGGGCGGCATGAGGTGTCGATGCGGTCGAGGGTCTGACGCAGCAGATCAGGGTCCGGCTGAGCGCGCCCGGTGGCGGACACGGATCGCTGCACGTGATGGGTGAGCAGGGCCCAGCGGCGCAGGCTGCCCTGGGCGAAGAGGCCGTCCAGGAGGCGGAGTTGGTCAGGAGCGACGGTCTGCCACACCGGGTGCAAGGCCCGGGCGGTACTCGGAACCGACACCCGGGCGAGCGGTCTGAGGGTCAGCCACTGGGCGGTGCGGGTGGCCAGCATCTGCCGAGCGCGCAGGGCCTTCTCGCCGCGCTGGCCGGCGATCAGGACCACGCACAGGCCGTCAGGGGTGTCGTCGTGCAGGAACCGCAGGTACTCGAAGCACGCTTCGGACATGCGGTCGGCTTCGTCGATGACCACGATGTACGCCTGTGCGGCGAGCGCGCGCCGGATGAGCGCATCGGCGAGTGCGGGCGCTGCAGGCAAAGCGTCGTGGAGGCCGAGAGCGTCGTGCAGGTGGGCGCGCAGATCGGCCGGTGTGGGCCTGGCTCCCAGACGCAGCGGAACGTGGGACCGGGGGAAGCGGGTACGGGCGACATAGTGGACGGCGAAGGTCTTGCCGACCCCGGCGTCGCCCAGCACGCACAGGAAGCGCCGCTGCTGGTGGGCGGCGGCGAGGGCGTCATCGGCTGCCCTCAGGCCGGGAGTGACCACGGTGCGGGCGCCGGCCAGGCGGAGGAAATGCAGGTGCCCGGGCGCGGCTGTCCCGGCCAGAGACACCAGCTGCGTGGCGGCACCGCCGGGCGGCCCAGGAGCGGTCAGCACCGGGCCAGGGCCCAGTCGACGACCTCGTCATCGACCTGTTCGGCGCCGAAGTACTCCATGCCCTTCAGGACGTGCTTGGTCACCTTCACCCACTCACGGAAGGAGCCGAGTGCGTACTGGGTGTCGATCCGCCTGAGCAGCGCCTCGTCGGCACCGCGCCACACGGGGTGGGAGTCGGGGACCGTTTTGAGGATCTCGTCCTCGGTCATCGCGAGGATCTCCAGACGGATGTAGATCCTGGAAGCGAGTGCCGGGTCGCTCTGCAGCGTCTCGTAGGCCTCGCGGCCGCCGACGAACACGATGGCGGGCTGAGGAGCGCAGTTGTCCCACAGCTTGCGCAGGAACTCGAAATTCTCCCTGCGGTACTGCTGCGCCTCGTCGCACACGATCACATACGGGCGGCGCGGCAGGGCTTCGCGCAGCAGCTTGTCGAACGCGGTCGGCGTGCCGGGCATCTTGCAGTTGAGCCGCATCTGGTGGAACAGCTCCTCGCGCAGGTCCTTGGGTCCAGGGCGGGAGCGGGCGAAGTCGAGGGGGAGGACCAGGTCCGGGTTCATCTCCTGGATCGTGGCGCGGGTGGAGAAACTCTTGCCGAGCCCCGGGTCGCCGTAGATCACGGACATGGCCCTGGACTCGACGGTGTCGATGACGGTGTCCTTGATCTGCAGCAGGGTGTCTGTGGCGACCAGCGTGGAGTCCTTCAGGCCGAGAAAGTGCTGCGGGTACAGGTCGGGACGGCGCCTGGATGTCTCGCTCGCCGGCGCGGCCGACTGACGGCGCTGGCCAAGGTGCTTGCGCTTGGGGGCAGCTGTCACCGGGTGCCGTCCTTGGGTTCGGTGTCAGTGGATTCCCTGTCAGTGCGGTCTTGGCCGGGGCGTTTCCAACCAGCCGGGACAGGAGTCAGGGGCCGGTACGGCTGGGTGCGGCGCCGCGGCGTGTCGGGCGCCTTCGTGCCGTCGAGTTCGGCACGGGCCTCCTGCTCGGTCATCCGCAGAGCCCGAACAGGCACTTCGGGCCGGGTGGACGGCAGGTGGCGTTCCCGCCGGCGCTCGCCGGAACGCTTCAGGGCCGCTCGCAGCGCCTTGCTGTGTTCGTCGCGTTCGAGGAGCACCTTGGCGCGCAGGTCCTCGCTGGCCTCGTTGCTGAGGAAGGCCCGGCCGAGGTAGCGGTTGCCGCGGAAGGCGTACAAGTCGATCTCGTGGGTGTGGTGCGGCATCCACCGCACCCGCACCTCCAGCCCGATCCGGCCCACCCCGTTCTTCGGCATGTAGGCGCGGCCCGCGAACTCCACCCCGTGACTGGTGATCTTGTGGACCTTGTGGTCGCTCTCCAACATGAAGGCGCGCAGCTCGCACGCGTTCGGTTCGGGCCGGATCTCGGTGGGATCTCTCTGCCAGGCTTCAAACGGCGTCATCTTGGTGCGCTCGATGACGTGCTCGGTGTTGTGCTTGGCCACCCACTCCCCCAGCAGAGCGACGAACGCCTCGAACGTCAGCGGCGGATCCCCATCACCGAGGCGACGGCGGTGATCGAGCCGGGGCGCCTTCGTGTAGCGGGGCAGGTCAGCGAAGAACCGGGTCATGCTCGTACGGTTCAGGCGCTCGATGCCGCCCTTGTGCCGGGCACTGCGCACCCGGTGCACCGGGACACCGAGGAGCCCGAAGGCCCGTCGGACGGTTGTGGACAGGAAGTCGGCGCCGCCATCCACACGCACCAAGTGCGGCAGCCCCCCGGCCGGGCCGTAAGGATCCTCGCGCAGCACCGACATGCGCACTGCGGCCAGGACCGAGCCCCGGTGCGCGGAGCCGGCGGTGACCGCCCAGCCCATCACATAGCCCGTGCCACGGTCCTCGAACCACGTCACCCACACCCTCGACGGCTTACCGTCCGGCATCATCACCACGGTCTCGGCCTGCTTGTGGTCGCCCTCCCACACCGCGTTCCGCGCCACCTGCGGCCGCTGAAAGCACGGGTCGAAGCCGCGGGCCGCCGGGATCCCCTCACGCAGGCCCGCCATGAAACCCGGATCGAGATCCCGCGCGATCGCATCATGCAGCGTCGTCAGCCCCGGCGGCTTCTCCTCTGCCGCCACCGCTACCTCGACCAGACGCTCGTGAGCACGCTTCACGTTGCCCTGATAGTCAGCAAGGACCTCGACGACCTCATCGGTGATCCGGAACCGGCAGCGTTCCGGCTTCTCCGGGCTGCCGGTCTCCTCCGCACGGGCCAGCCAGCTCCACACCGTCCTCTTGTGCACGCCCACCGCGTCAGCGACCAGCCGCACATGCGCCGTCGTCAACTCCCCGGACGCGCGCAGCCGCAGCAACTGGGCCACCGCAGCGGGCCTGAGCTCATCCCGATGCCGCCCCAAACCGCCATCCACGGCCCCAGGGGCACCACCGCCCGCTATCACCAGAGCCGACCATCGCACCAGGAGCGAACCGGTAACCAATCAGTGATCACAGCACCAGCCTCCGGCCGTCAACTACCGCCCCACACAGGGCAGTTCACATCGCACCCGCGGCAGGCACGACAGAAGAGACGCTAAAGCCGGCACCCCGGCCCCAGCCCCGCAGACCACCCGAGCGGGTGACACAGCCCCACTCCACCTCCACCCCCACACCCTCATGCGCTATAGAGCACGCCACAAAGGAGATTCGACAACCACAGCACCGACCGATCCGGGATCACGCCACCACCGAATCCGAGATACCACCACCAAGATCAACCATCCGAAATACCCACCCACCAGCACAACAACGAACTCGCATTAATGGCGAGAAACCCCGAACACCTCAGTGACCCCCTCCCCGAACCTCACAGCGGCGCGCCCGGCATCTCGCTCCCAGTCGGCACATCGGCACCGCCCTTCGGGCCTGCGACCGATTCGGGATAGCGGAGTCCCTCGCCTGCGGACCGGAGCTGACGCACCTGTGGAAGGACGCGTGGGCCTGCGGCGCCCACCCGCGGGGCGCTGCCCTGGTCACCGCGGTGGTCGACTGCCGCCGAGCCGGTCTGCGCAGGCCGGTTCCGGTGGCGTGGGTGCGGCGGATGCACGAGGCGTACCTGGTGGCGCGCGGTGGTGAGTGTCTTCGCCCCGAGCCCTTTGAGGAGGCCGAGAACTGGGCGTGTCGGACCGTGCGCGCCACGAGCAGCCTGCTGTCGCGGTCTGCCGATCCCGAGGGACTGACCTGCTTCGACTACCTGCTGGACAGCGACGGCCTCGATCCCGTTCCCGACCACCTGTGGGAAACCCTGCTGTCCCTGGCGGCGGGAGCGGAGGCCTACGACATCGGGCTCGTGGCACACAGTGAACTGCGCCTGCGGCACGCCCTCGCCGCCCTTCGCCGAGCCCGGCAGGACCACGTGCCAGGGGCGGATTTTGCGTTGGCCCTGGTGATCGGGGACGCCGGGCATCCCCGGCAGGCGATCGACCTGCTGCGACTCCAGGCACAAAGCGCGGTCGTTCCCCTGCCCGTACGACGGCAACTGGCACACTTCCGGGGCGTTGCCGGGGATCACCGCGCGTCGGCCCACGCCTTTCACGACCTCGTCCAGGAGATGACCCGCACGCTCGGATCCGACCACCCGGACACCCTGGCAGCCCGCCATGACGCGGCTTACTACACCGGCGAAAGCGGGCAGGCGGCTCGAGCGGTCGCCGAGCTCACAGCCCTGTCCGCAGACCGACAGCGGGTCCTGGGCGCTGACCATCAGCAGACACTGGCGACCCGCCGAAGCAGAGCCTGGTTCCAAGGAAAGAACGGCCACCTCGACCTGGCAGTCCAGGAGCTGGAGTGCCTGCTCGTCGAGTCCCGGACCATACTGGGAACCCGGAGCCCCCACACCCTCGCCATCCGCGCTGCCCTGGCACAATTCCGGGGAGAGAGAGGCGACTGGACCCGCGCCGCACGCGAGTTGACCGACATCGCCGACGACCGGCGCACCACGCTGGGCGCCGACCACCCGCACACACTGGCCACTCGACACCAACTCGCCCTGGCCCTCGCGCACAGCGGCGACCAAGCGGGCGCACGCACACTCCTCACCACCTTGCTCACCGACATGACCACGCATCTCGCACCCGACCATCCGCACCTGATCGCTGCCCGGCTCTCCCACACCAACCTTCGGTAAGCCGTCGTCCGCGATCACGTCTTTCCCCTCTTGCGCCTCAACGCCGGGTCATGCGGAATCGGATCGCCGCTTTCGGTCGCTCACGGCTGCAGTGACCGTCACCGCACTGCCGACGAGGAGCGGCAGAGTCATTGCCACGAGAAACCACGCGGGCACGTGGGCGTCCGGCGTGGATCTCCAGAGCATTCCGCAGCCCGCGAGGAACGAGATGCCCATACAGGTGTTGAGCAGTAGCAGAGCGCGGGCGATCCGGCGTGCCGAGGAACGGCTACCGGGTCTGTTGAGCAGGGACGAGGTTGCCGCCGCGGCGAACGGTGCGGCGTTGGCGCTCGACATCTCATCGCGCGGTGTCATTCGTAGGGTCAGTTCCGCGGAAGCAACCATCAGCGCCGACACTCCCGCGTATACGAAGACCAGGACGAACGCGCTGCCGATCGACCTGTCGGTCCAGGCGTCCACTCCGTCAACCCCAATGTGCTGAGGTAGCCGATCCGGTAGGTGCGGGTAGCGGAGGGCTCCCCATATCGCCAAACCGACGAGGAGGACGGCGTTGGGCAGCAACCACAGCCGGACAGAACGGGAGAAGAGTGCCATGCGTTTGATCATCCAATGAGAGTCCGCGGTGAGAAAGCCCAGGATGATGAGCCGGAATCGCACCTGTCACATGTGTGCCTACGCTGCTCATCGCCGTCTGCGGGCAGCTGCGGCGCAAAGGCACCGAGCACAGTACCCAGCGCGGCGGTCGCGGCCGGCCATGGCAACGAACGGGCGCTTCGTGACCGGCACTTCCCCCGATCATGCGACAACTGATCACAACCGAGGCTGACTGGACCGTGGAAGGAAGACGATGCGACGGGCCCCGACGGCTCCGTTGGCGACGCGCACAGCTCCCACCGCGGCACGCCGCCGGCGTTCCACGACGAGAAGACCCGGCATGGTCCGGGACCGCTCAAGGGCCGGATCGACCCCGCTCTCGTCGAGGAGTGCCTGGGCGGCTGCCCTCGCGACCATGTGGGCCAAGGAACACGTGCGGTTCGACGGCGCCATCCGGTCGGGCAACTTCCACGCCCTCGACGCCGCGCTCACGGCCGCCATCGACTTAGCACCTGCGGCGTGAGCGATCCGGCCTGCGAACTCGGCGTCGCCCGGCGCATGTTCTCCGGCGACAGCCGACAGGCGTTCCGCGACCCCGTCACCGAAAATCACCGCCGAGCGACCGTCCAGGTTCAGCCGAACAGGTTCAACTCGGCCTCCTCCGCCCCGGCCAGTTCGTAGCGCGCTCCCACGACCGGCCGACCCGCGTACAGCCGCACCAGCGTTGACGAGTCCCCGATGAACCGTGCGGGCGGCCCCTCGCCGCCGGAGCCGCCGAACAAAAGCGGCTCGTCCCGGTCGTCCAGATCGGCGTGGAGCGGCACATGCCCCCGCTCCCGGCTGAATCGTGACAGCAGCTCCAGCGCGGCGGGCAGGCCGTCGCCCGCGTACGCGCCGGGCTCGCCGAAGGCGTCCCGTACGTCACCCGCGTGTACCCACTCCCCCAGCGCGACTCCGTCCAGCACCCCACCGGCCCTGGCGATGGCGGCTCCCGCCTCGGTCATGCCCCGCTGCAACTCGTTCACGATCTGCTGATGGGTCCAGTCCGCGCGCTCGGCGATGTCGCGCTCGTTGCACTCGGGGCTGAACACGTCCGGCTCGAAGCGGCTGTTCACCACGCGCATCAGCGCGGCCGAGCAGTGCGCGAGCACCGCCCGCACAGTCCATCCGGGACATGCGGTGCGCAGCTCGAAGTCCGCGTCGGGGCGGGACCTCAACAGGGATATCAGGGCGTCGCGCTCCACGGCCAGGAGGCGACCGGGCAATCCGGGGTCGCGCGCGTTGTTCCGTACGACGTCTGCAGTCATGGCCCCACCGTAGAGCGGCGGCCGGGGCGCGTGACGGGCCCTCGGCGCTTCGCCTCGTACCTGGCCAGGAAGAGACCAAGTTCCTTTGACGCGATCACGGCCTGCTCATGACGCTCGGCGACCCGCCGCGCGGGGACCTGCGGGCTGAAGCCGAGCCGATGCATCAGCCGCGTCGCCCCGGAGACGCTGTAGGAGACGTGGAACTTCCGCCCGTTCAGCATGGCCACCCGCGCGGCAGTCCACACCTGGTCCTCCACCCAGCCGTGTGCGGCCGGGCCCTGCTCCAGATACACGGCCAGTTTCTCCAGACAGCGCGGGGACAGCCCCGGCGTCCACGTCCCGCGGCGGTCAGCCCGGCCCCATCCGCGTACCTCACACACCACGGAAAACAGTCACCACACCGGATACAGCGGTGGCTTCCCTCGGGACGGACAAGAGCCTCTTCGGCGACGCCACCAAGCTGCTCGACCGGGGTTTCGCCCCCTGGCCAGGCAATCTGCCCTGGTAGGTGGCTTCCTCAGAGGCGGCAGCTGATCTCGAGTCCGTCCTCCACGGGGAACGTGACACCGTGGTAGCCGTTATGGGTGTCACGGACGTAGTCGAGATATGGGCGCACGTCGGCGAACTCGGCGTCGTCGGCCACGACGAGGGTGCCGGGGGCGATGTGCGGTTCGAGGAGGCGTAGGACGGGCAGGTACAGGTCCTTCCATCCGTCCAGGAAGAGGAAGTCGACCTGCTCCCGTAGGGCGGCGAGCGTGCGCAGGGCGTCCCCCTCCAGCAAAGTGACCACGTCGTCGAGACCGGTGGCTGCGAAGGTTTCCCGGGCGGAGGCCGCCTTGGTCCGGCTCATTTCCGTGGTCACGACCCGGCCCACACCGTTGTCACGAACAGCGGCGGCCAGGTGCAGCGTGGAGATGCCGAAAGAGGTGCCGAACTCGACGACGATGACCGGCTTCGTGGCACGGATGAGGTTGTAGAGCAGTTTGCCGCCGTCGGCGGAGACCGGCATGTAGATCTCCTCTGCGGCGTCGGCGCGTTCCTGCGCTGTCGGTGATCCCGGGTCGGAGCGCCGGTTGCCAGGGACTCGTGCCGCGGCTTGGCCGTCACGGTCCGCGGCTTCGAACATGCGGGTGAGAGCAGCGGAGACACGCGGGTCCGCGAGGGTGTTGTTCGGGTGAATGGGCATGGGGCTGACCGACTCCTTGGACTTGGGCATGTCGCCCGGGGTGGGTGTGCGGGGGTGGGCGCGCGCGGGAGGCCGGTTCGGTCGGCCTCCCGCCCACTCCACCGCTTCTTCTCAGGCCGCGTAGGCGCCTGCGTCGATGTCTTCGATCAGGGTCGGTCCAGTGGGTTCCCAGGCGAGGAGCTTCCTGGTCGCGTCGTTGGTCGCCGTCATGGTCTTCGCGAAGAAGTTGCCGACGAAGCCGAAGTGCGAGCCGGCGTCCTGCGGGGCGACGGAGACGACGGGCAGACCGAGGCTGCGGCCGATCGCCTCGGCGATCGCCCTGGTGGTGACGGCCTCCTCGGCGACGGCGTGCCAGCGGCTCCCCCCAGTTGCCTGTTCCATCGCAAGACGGACGAGGCGGGCCGCATCGGTGCGGTGCACCGCCGACCAGGTGGTGGAGCCGTCACCGATGTAGCCGGAGACTCCCGTCTTGCGTGCGGCGGCGGTGAGGAAGTTGACGAATCCCCAGTCGCCGTGACCGTGCACGCTGGGAGAGAACCGGACGACCGATGCCCGCACGCCCTTGGTCGCGTAGTCCAGGGCGAGGTTCTCACTGCCGCCCCGGTTGGAGTCGGGGCCGACGGCCGGAGAGACATCCGTCTCCGTGGCGGAACGGCCCGCGACGATCCCGGAGAGAGGTGCGGCGACAACGAACGGGCGATCGGTGCCGGCCAGAGCGTCGCCGAGGGCCTGGACCGCGGCGCGTTCGGAACGGTCGGACTCGGCCGGGTTGCCCCAGTCGTGCTTGTTGGCCAGGTGGATGACCGCGTCCGACTGGGCGGCGCCCCGCTGCAGCGAGGCGAGGTCGTCCAGGTCCCCACGGAGAACGCTGACACCCTTGGCCGCAAGGGACTTCTCGGCCTGCTCGGACCGTGCGAGGCCGATGACCTGGTGGCCCGTCGAGATGAGCTCGTCGACGACGGCGGAGCCGATCCAGCCGGTGGCTCCGGTAACAAATGCACGCATGAGCGTGACCTCCTCGGCCCCAAGTAGGGCCTGTTTGTTAGGGATTGAGTGAAAGTCCCCTGCACCGGGGCGCTCTGCGCCACGTGCGGGAGTGAGTGGCCCTGCTGCTATCGCAGGACGGTTCGGCGGGCGCGGCGGGCGCCTGCCACGACGAGGACTCCGGCGAGGAGTACGACGAGGGCGGCGGTGCGCAGCGCGGTGTCGGCGCCTTGGGTGAACGCTTCGGTGATCGCGGCGTGTTCGGCTGGGGCCGTCGTGAGCGCTTCCTGCACGGTGCGCGGCACCGGCGTGTGTTGGCTCAGGCCGACGGGCAGGTGGTGGGTGAACCCGGCTGTCAGGACGGTGCCGACGACGGCTACCCCCAGCGCGCTGCCCAGTTCACGGGTCGCGGACTGCAGACCACCGGCGGTTCCTGCCCTCTCCACCGGCAGAGCAGAGGCGATCTGCGCGGTCAGGCAGGGTGCGGCCAGCATGATTCCGAGCCCGATGACGATGAGGCCTGCCGCGTACGCCGGGTAGGCCATGGTCGAGGCGTACGAGAGTCCGAGCAGACCGGCGCTGGTGAGCCCGAAGGCCGCGCTGAGGGTGGCGGGAACCCCGATGCGGCGGATGAGTCCAGGTACGTAACGGGTGCCCACCATGAGCGGGACGGTCAACGGGATGATGCCGAGCCCTGTCTGCAGCACGGAGAAGCCGCGTCCGTACTGCAGGAGTGAGGCATTGACGTAGAAGAGCCCGAAGTTGCCGAAGAACGTCATGGTCATACCGAGGCAGGCGCTGCTGAGAGCCGGGCTGCGGAACAGCCGCGGATCGAGCATGGGATGCGGCGCGCGCAGCTCGACGAGTACCCAGCACAGGCCGAGCAGGATGCTGCAGGCGAAGGCGGTGAGGACGACCGGGCCGCCCCAGCCCTGTTCGGGCCCCTCAATGATGCCGGTCAGCAGTGCGACGACGGCTGCCACGAAGAGCAGCGTGCCCGGCAGGTCCAGGGTCCGGTCGTGCCGGGCGCTGCGCGGCGCGGACAGTGCCGCCCACGTCAGGCAGCAGGCCGCGATGAGGGCGACCGCCACGAACAGCGCGCGCCAGGAGCCCGCGGTCAGCACGGCGCCGCCGCCCACGTTCCCGGCGACGCCGCCGATTCCGGAGGCCGCCGCCCAGATGGCAAGCGCGTGCGGGCGACGCTCGGGGGCGGTCGCGTGCAGCAGGATGCCGGCGCAGTTGGGCAGGACGCACGCGGCGCCGATACCCGTCACGGCGCGCCCGATCAGCATGATCGCCACGTTCGGGGCGAGAGCCGACACGATGGCGCCGGCCGCGAATATGCCGAGCCCCGTCAGGAGCGTGCCCTTGCGGCCGAGTTTGTCGCCGGCCGCGCCGGCCGGGATGACCAGGCAGGCGAAGACGACGACATAGGCGTCGACGATCCACAGCAGGTCCGACGAGGTCGGTTGCAGCGAACTCGCCGCCAGCTTCGGCACCGCCAGGTTGATCGCCGCGACGAACCCGACGACCAGTGCGGTGCACACGCTCATGCAGGCGAGCACCGGGCCGGGGCGGGACCTCTGCGCGGGGCGCGCCGGGCCTTCCAAGGTGGAAGCCATTGCTGCCATTGCTTTCGTTTCCTTCTGGGATGCGGTAGGCGGAGCACGGCAGAACCCCTTTCGAGGCACCGTGCATCGTAAAGCTAGCACATGCGAGACACCGCGCCTCGTTTATAGTGGTGACATGGTGGATGGAAGCGGCCTCGGACGGCCTCGCAGTGAAAGCGCACGGGTGGCCGTGCTGCACGCCGTCGACGACCTCCTGGTCGAGGTCGGATACGCGGCCCTGACGATGAAAGGCATCGCCGAACGGGCAGGCGTGGGCCGTCAGACCGTGTACCGCTGGTGGTCGAACAAGGCGGAGATCCTCTACGAGGCCAGCGTCATCGACGCCCGACAGGAACTCTCCGTGCCCCGTAGCGGCGATCCCCGTACGGACCTCAAGGCTTACCTGGACGCCCTCGTCACCTTCTTGACGCGCTCGCAGGCAGGGGCCGCCTACCGCGCCCTCATGGGGGAAGCCCAGCACGACGCCGGTGTGGCCGCGCTGCTCGCCTCCCGCGACATCCTGGGGGAAAGTGCCGCAGAGCTCGTGGAGGCAGTACGCAAGTCCAGCGGCACCGCCCTGTCGCTGGAGCAGGCGACCGCGCTCCTGATCGGCCCGCCCTTCTTCCACATCCTGTCCGGGCGCAGCGCGGACGACATCGACACGGAAGGCCTGGCACGGCAGTTTCTGGGCTCTCTGAACTCGGCCTGATCAGCTGGGAGGCGGTGCGCGATGTCCGTGGCGCCTTCCGGGCCGACGCCCGCTCTCTGCGCAACCCTCCAGAGAACCCGGCCGTCCGTGTGAGCATGCTGAGCCCCTGGGCCAACCCGATCGAGCCCCACTTCGGACCCCTGCGAAGCTTCGTCGTCCACGACGACGACCCGACGGGCCACCCAGCCCAGATCCAGCAGTTCCACGCCTACCTACGCTGGCGCAACACCCACCGGCGCGCCCCGGACCTCCTCCAAGCCCGACGCCGCGAACGCGCCCGTATCCGCAGCCACAGCGCACGCGGACACCACTGGGGCCACCCTCACCGAACAACCGCATGACTGACGAAACCGCCGTTCATCGCGGTCAACGCACTGATCAGCCGGGCGAGGAACACCTCATCCAAGCGGTGGCGCGAGGCGTCCCGCAGGGCACCAAGACAGGCGTTCGACGTAGAACTCTCGCCGCCCGCCCTGATACTCCAGGCCAAGCGATGTGCTGATCAGCGTCTGCGCTGCGCGGGCGGCCCTCGCCTGCCCCGAGTCGACGGCGATCGCGTCCGTGAACAACTCCTGGAATCGCCGTGGAGCGGTCCTTACGTTCGGTCCGACGTCGCCGGGGTTGTCCTCGACAGCCCCGGAGACGTCGCGGGCCAGCGGGCCGACGTAGCGGCCCGCCACCGGACGAACGTGGCCAGGGCGGAGTCCGGAACCCTGCTCCGACGGTCGGTCTCGGTGGGCGGTGCTGCCAGGGTCATCGGTCGAAGGCTTCGAGGAGACGTTGCGGGAGTGGGTGGTCGACATCGGCCAGGATGTGGTGCGGGATGTGGGCCTCACCAGTGTCCGGGCGATCGTGACGGGAACTGCCTCGGACTGTGGATCGAGACAGCTCGCGCGCTGGCCGCGACCGGGGCGCAGGTGACACTCGCCGTGCGGAACAGGGCCGTGGGTGACGCCGTCGCCGCGACGATCGAGGGCTCGACAGGGGTGGACCCGCCCGCGGATCGTCCGGCTCGACCTCGCCGACAGTGCCTCCGTCACGTCTTTCGTCGATGCTCTTGGCCCTCGGGGCGCCGGAGCGCGGCGGGGCAGGACCGTATCGGTCAGTTCGACGGCGCACAGGCGGTCCGGTCCGAGGTGGCCGGGGCCCACTTGCTTGGGTCCTCCTTCAGCCAGCGTTCGCTGCCACGGCCGATGCGTCGCTCTCGCCCCGGAGGTCCGAGTGGCCCAAACCAGCGACCTTCACCAAGGAGCGGGCGGGCGGTGATCACCCCCTGTGCCACTGCTTCGGTCGCCGACGAGCTTCGGCATGCCGTAGGGTCGCGCGGCCGGTCTCGGTCGTCACGCGCGACACCGCCCCGACCGGGACTCATGGCGGCGTCCTGGATCGGCTCCTCGGCTTCCGTCAGCAGGCGCACCGTGTCCCGCGGTTCCTCGTAGCGTCGCATCAGCGCACTACGGGCCTCCAGGGTCGGGGCGGTCTCGTGTCCCGCAAGGGCTGCCAGGGCAGCCTTGCCGGGGTTGCTGGCCGTCAGCCCGTCCGACTGGACCGCCAGGGCGCGCGAGCGTCCCTCCGCGTCCCGCTGGGTGCTGATGCGCGCCTGGTGGACAAGAGACGTGCTGAGGCCTGCCAGCAGCGCGAGCACCAGGGAGGCCGCGATCCATGCGGCCCGTACCCGGTTGCGGCGCCCGCAGCACCGCCGCTCGGCTGCCGCATGGAGAAACCCGCGCTCCCGCGTGGTGAGTCCACTCTCACGGCCCTGCAGCCGACTCCGCAGCGAAGCGAGCTGTATCGGGCCGGGCAGCAGATCCGCGGTCTTGTCGGCGGTGAGCCAGCGCCTGCTGTCGTGCTCCAACTCCGCACGACCGGCCAGGAACTCTCCGTCGATGCGCACCTGACGGGCCAGCGTGTGGCCAGGCGCTGGCCAGCGCCTTGACCGGGACGAGGGCGAGCCGCAGAGTGTCGAACTCGCGCACGCGGTCCCTGCTCCGACCCCGGCGACACCGGCCCTTGACCGCAAACGCCGTCGGTGATGGTCTGCGGGAACCGCTCGTCATCGACATCGACGGCGCTCGTCGAACCCGGCCACCTGCGATTCACAACCGTCCCGAAGGAGCGGGGGCGAAGTCCGCCCCCCACCTTCCGCCGCGTCGCACGCGACGACCTGCTCGTGGAGTCCGCTCCGACCGCCGAAGCAGCTGACAAGTACCGAGGCATCGTCGTAGCTCTGCCCAATCACCGGCGTGTGTCTGCACGCGCACGTCACCCACGACCACCCCACCGGCGGCCTCAAAGCGCACGACGACGCGCCGAGGACCCGGCGCACCGGAGTGCCGCGTGAGGAGCCCCCCTGCGATCAGCTGGACTCGCGGACCACGAGTTCGTTCGGCATGATCACCGGCTTCCTGGGGGCGCCCTCGATCAGCGCAAGGAGCAGGCGCACCGTCGCGGTGGCCTGGTCGGCCATGGAGCTGCGCACCGAGGTGAGCGCGGGAGTGGTGTAGGCGGCGGCCTCGATGTCGTCGAACCCGACCACGGCCACGTCGTCGGGGACTCGGCGGCCCGCCTGGTGCAGGGCCCGCAGCGCCCCGATGGCCATGAGGTCGTTGGCCGCGAACACCGCGTCGACGTCCGGATCGTCCTCCAGGAGTTGTCGCATGGCCTCCGCACCCGACGCCCGCGTGAAGTCGCCCAGGGCGACGATCGAGCGGCGGCCGGTGTCCCGCAGGGTCGCGCGGTACCCCTCGAGCCGTTCGCGGGATTCGTACAGGTCCAGTGGCCCGGTGATCGTGGCGATCCGGCGTCTGCCCCGCTCCAGCAGGTGCCGTACGGCCAGCTCGGCACCGCCCGCGTTGTCCAGCGCCACGTACGGGACGTCCGTCGCGGCGGTGCGGTTGAAGGACGCGACGGGCAGTCCCATGCGGGCGAGCGCGGCCGGGAGGGGGTCGGCGCCGTGCAGGGCGACGAGCATCACGCCGTCCACGTGGCCCCCCGCCACGTAGCGCTCCACCCGGGTCCGGCTCTCGTCGGACTCGGCGAGGATCAGCACCACGCGTCTGCCGACGGCCTCCAGCTCCCGGCTGACGGTGCGCACCACGGTGGAGAACAGCGGGTCGTCGGAGACCACGCCCTTGGGCGGGTCGGACACGACCACGGCGACGGCGTCCGTGCGGCGGGTGACCAGGTTGCGGGCGGCGGCGTTCGGTACGTAGCCGAGTTCGCGCACCGCCTGCATGACGACGTCCCGGATCTCCGGCGCGACGGTGGTCTCCCCGTTGACGACCCGGGAGACGCTCGACTTGGACACGCCGGCCCGGGCGGCGACCACCGCGAGCGTGGGTCGTTTCATCGCCTTCCGATCATCGCCTTCCGGTCGCGGGTCTCCGGTCGCGGGTGCCCGGTCGCGGGTGCCCGGTCGCGGGTGCCCGGTCGCGGGTGCCCGGTCGCGGGTGCCCGGTCGCGGGTGCCCGGTCGTCGAGTCCAGGGAGCGTTTTCCACCCAGGATCCCAGGATGACCTCGGCCCGATCCGCCTGTCAACGACTCCTTACGCGCACGTGGTTGCCCGTTCCTCGCCTCAACTAGCCGCTCCCCGGCACCGATCGGCCCTCGTCAGACACGACCGCTGTGGATCTCGGGAACCGTTCCCTGAAGCGCGGCACATGCATTGGGGGCGTTACGGCCCTGCCGCTGAAAGCCTTGACAGGTCACTGTCATCGGCCCATTCTCACCCCCCAGGGAGCGCTCCCTCACCCCTCCCCCATTGAGGAGTCGCCCGTGCATCCCCTGCTCCGCCGCTTCGGCTTACCCGCCTTGGTCGCCGCCGTCCTGCTCACCCTCGTCAGCCTCCCCGCGCCCCGCGCCCACGCCGCCGAGACCCTGCTGTCGCAGGGCCGGCCCGTCGTCGCGTCCAGTACCGAGGACCCGTTCACCGCCCAGGGAGCCGTCGACGGCAACCCGGGGACGCGCTGGTCCAGCGCCTTCTCCGACCCGCAGTGGATCAGGGTCGACCTCGGCGCCCGGGCCCGAATCAGCCGTGTCACCCTCCAGTGGGAGGCCGCCTACGGCAAAACCTTCCAGATCCAGGTGTCGGACGACGCCGAGACCTGGTCCACCGTCCACGAGACGGCGAACGGCACCGGCGGCACCCAGAACCTGACCCTCACGGCCACCGGCCGCTACGTCCGCATGTACGGCACCCAGCGCGCCACTCAGTACGGCTTCTCCCTCTGGGAGTTCCAGGTGTACGGGACCACCGGCACCGGCGGCGATCCCGGCGGCGGGGACACCCTGCTGTCGTACGGGAAGACCGGCTCGGCCTCCTCTTCGCAGAGCGACGGCAACTGCTGGGAGTGCACACCGGCGCGGGCCTTCGACCGCGACCCGGCCTCCCGCTGGGCGACCAGCTCCACCACCGGATGGACCGACCCCGGCTGGATCTCCGTCGACCTGGGCGCGACCGCGCAGATCACCAAGGTCGTCCTGCAGTGGGACCCCGCCTACGCCAAGTCCTTCCAGATCCAGGTCTCGCCCAACGGCACCGACTGGACGCCGATCTACTCGACCACGTCCGGCACCGGCTTCAAACAGACCCTGGCCGTCTCCGGCACGGGGCGCTACGTCCGCATGTACGGCACCGAACGCGCCACCCCGTACGGCTACTCCCTCTGGGAGTTCCAGGTGTACGGCACCGGAGGAGCCCCCACCCCCGCGCCGCCGCTGCCGCCGGACCCGGCGCAGCCGCCGCGGCTGGTGTGGAGCGACGAGTTCGACGGGGCCAGCGGCAGCAAGCCCGACGCGTCGAAGTGGCGCGCCGATCCCGGCACCGGCCAGAACGGCGAGCTGCAGTACTACACCGACCACCAGAACGCGGCGCTCGACGGCGCCGGCCACCTCGTCATGGAGGCCCGCAAGGAAGCCAGCCCCGGCCGGTCCTGCCCGCCCGACCCGCTGACCGGCAGCACCACCTGCCAGTACACCTCGGCCCGCATGAACACCGGCGCCACCTTCCAGTTCACCTACGGACGCGTCGAGGCCCGCATCAAGGTGCCCAAGGGCAACGGGCTCTGGCCCGCCTTCTGGATGATGGGCGCCGACTTCCTCACCGGCCGCCCGTGGCCGTACAACGGCGAGGTCGACATCATGGAGATCCTCGGCAAGGACGTGAAGACGGCCTACTCGACCGTGCACGCGCCCGCCTACAACGGTGGAGGCGGGATCGGCTCACCGTACCGGCTGCCCTCGGGCGCCGACTTCTCGGACGATTACCACACCTGGGCCGCCGACTGGAACAGCAAGGGCATCGTCTACAGCCTCGACGGGCGCACCGTGTTCACCCTGGACAAGGACGAGGTGGAGCGTACGCGCGGGCCCTGGATCTTCGACCACCCGCACTACATGATCCTCAACCTCGCGGTGGGCGGTGACTGGCCCGGTCCGACCGATGCGTCGACGCCGTTCCCGTCCCGGCTGCTCGTCGACTACGTGCGCGTCTACCAGTAGGGCAGCAGGCACCGGCCCCTCGTCAGGTCCGGCCCGGAGATCTCGGTTCCGGGCCGGGCCGCCGCCGCACCACGCCCCACCCCCCTCCGATGAGGAAGTGACATGCGCAGACACCCCTTGCACCTCCATCGCTTACACCTCCATCCCCTGTTGATCGGTGCCCTGGTGATCGCCCTGGCCGCCGCCCTCGGCATCACCCTCGGCGCCCCCGCCGCACGGGCCGCCACCATCACCGTTCAGGCCGAGTCCTACGCGGCGCAATCCGGCGTCACCCTGGAGACGACCGCCGACATGGGCGGCGGGCAGAACGCCGCCTACCTCGCCGACGGCGACTGGATGCGCTTCGACCAGGTCGACCTCGGACCCGCCGGCCGCCTGACGGTGTCGGCGCGCATCGCCGCCGCCACGGGCGGCGGCACCGTCGAACTGCGCACCGGTTCCCTGACCGGCCCCCTGCTCGCCGTCATCCAGACCGGCCCCACCGGCGGCTGGCAGACCTGGGCGACGCGCAGCGCCGACGTCACCACCCACCCGACCGGCGCCCAGACCGTGTTCGCCGTGCTGCGCAGCACCACGCCCGGCGACTTCGTCAACATCAACTGGTTCTCGTTCGCCGGCGGCGGCGACGAGCCCGCGCCGGGCTGGATCGATGTCGACCAGACCAAGTGGCAGGCCCAGCTGAACCAGTTCCGGGCGATGACCCCGGCGCCGGTGCCCGGCAACGCCGTACGCGTCCCCGAGTTCAACGCCACCTGCACCTACAGCCACTCCGAGCCGGACGACCCGATCGTCGCCCCCGGCCTGCCCGGCGCGTCCCACATGCACAGCTTCTTCGGCAACAAGAGCACCGACGCCTTCACGACCACCCAGAGCCTGCTGAGCAACACCGGCACGACGTGCACACCCCCCAAGGACCTCTCGGCCTACTGGATCCCCACGCTCTACGAGCGCGGCAAGGCGGTCGAACCCGACGGGATGATCGTCTACTACGGGTCGCGGCTGCCCGACCCCACGGCGACCGTGCCCTTCCCGGAAGGGTTCCGCATGATCGCGGGCAACGCCAAGCTGCAGGTGGCCACCCCGGCCGGCTCGCCCAACCAGTTCTGGTGCGCCGGAGCCGGCGGCGAGATCGGCCGCAGCGCCGACGGCAACTGGCCGCGGTGCGCCTCCACCGCCGCGCTGGTGTACCAGCTGGTCTTCCCGGACTGCTGGGACGGCAAGCACCTCGACAGCCCGGACCACAAGTCGCACGTCGCCTTCACCTACGACGGCAAGTGCAGCGGCGCCTACCCGGTCGCCATCCCCTCGGTGTCCTTCGTCATCGGCTACCCGACCAGCGGGAGCGCCGACGGGTTCAGCCTCGCGTCGGGCATGGCCTCGTCCATCCACGGTGACTTCTTCAACGCCTGGGACACCGCCGCCCTCGGGCAGCGCGTGAAGGACTGCATCGTGCAGAGCGCCAAGTGCAACTCCGCCGGAACGTTCTGACCCGGCGCACGGCGGCCGCCCTGCTCCTGGCCCTGACGGTCGCCGGCTGCACCTCGCAGCCGGCGGCCGACAGGACCGCGCCCGCCGCCTTCAACGACACCGACACGGCATGGATCCAGCTGATGATCCCCATGGACGAACGGGCCTCGATGCTCATCGACTTGGCCCCATCCCGCGCAGGACGCCCGGCTCTGGCCGACTGGGCAGAGGAGGCGGGAACGAGACTGAAGGACGAACTCCGCGAGTTGCGGGAGCTGTTGGAGGCTTCGGGAGTTCCCGACACCCGGCCCCACGAGGGGCACAACATGCCGGGCATGGTCACGCTCGACACGGTGCGCAGGGCGAGAACAGTGAGGGGACAAAGCTTCGACCGCCTCTTCACCGGTAGTCTGCGCGCCCATCTGGTCCAGGTCCGCATGCTGTGCGCGAGTGAACGCACCGCGGGAAGCGCCGAGCGCGCGACGGACCTGGCCGCCGTCGTCGAACGGAGCGTGTCCCAGCGCATCACCCGGCTCGACGCCCTGACGTGACGGCCTCCGGTGAAGGCCGTCACCGTCAGGAGGGCAGCCTCACCGGAGATCGTCTTCGGGCCGGCGGCGGGCTGGGCGACAGACGCCTCGCGGCGGGCGGAGAGAGCCTCCGTGCCAACCTCGCCTACGACCACATACCGGCTTCCATGTCGGCCATGACAGCCGGCCAGACGCTTTTCGCCGTGAACGGCAGCGAGTCGCGGGCCTCAACGGTCGTCCGGATCTCCGTGATTGCCTCGGCCAGCCGCTCGAAGCCCTCGTCCTCGTCCTCGGCCTCGTCCCCATCACCTTCGTCCTCGCTCCAGACGAACTCCTTCAGAAGCCGACGCAGCGAGAAGGCCAAGAAGGCAAGAGAAGACATGTCTGCATGCAGTTCCTGGACCGGACCGCCGTTTTCCGAGAATCCGTGCACGGTGCCCGTGTCGCGGTCAACCGCTAGGTGTGTCTGCGGAATCCATCCGAAGACGGGCCACTCCTCGCACCCCGGAGGCGCCTCGTACCCGGTCAGGTCGATCTTCTCCCCCACCGTGGGAACGCGGCCCGCAGCGTTCCGGGCCTGAGCCCGGAACACACCCACCGGGATGCCGGTGCGGAGCAGAAACCGAGCCGCGGGCAGGTCCTCGGGCAGATCCCCCAGCGATCCGGGAGGGGCCACAAACACGTTCCCCTCGCCCAGGGACGCGACCATCTCTTCCCGGGAAATCTCGAACAGCATGAACGCCTCATCCATCTCGGTCCACAGGGCCGTCAGGGGCGTCCTGCGACCGCTCGTCGCCAACCGGGTCGTGGTGGGTGGCAGGTGTCGATCTAATCCTTGAGTCAGCCGAGGCTGACCATGCCGTACTCGTAGGCCATGACGACGACTTGAGACCTGTCGCGGGCTCCGAGTTTGGCCATGATGCGGCTGACGTGAGTCTTCGCGGTCAGTGGGGAGACCACCAGTTGCGTGGCGATTTCGTCGTTGGTGCGGCCGGCGGCGATCAGTCGCATGACTTCGCGTTCGCGGCTGGTCAGGGCATCGAGGCGGTGATCGGGTTTGCGTGGCGCCGGAGCGCAGCGCGCCGTACGCGTACTCGTCGAGGTCGAACGGGGTCAGCATCACCAATTCCACTGCGGCCAGTTGCTGGTCGGCGGCGATGCGGCGGGCGGCTTCGAGTCCGTCCATGCGGATGTCCATCACGATGACCTCTCGTCTCACCGTGCTGCAGGTGCGGCCCTGGGGCAAGGAAGCCCGTCACCAAGCCCAGAGGCAGGCCGGGGCCCGTGAGCGGTGGGACGGCGTCCTGCCGCTGGAGACGCTCCTGGCCGAACAACCGGACAAGGACGCGGAGCCGACCAGGTACTGGATGAGCAACCTGCGGCCCTACGCCTGACCAGCCATGCCCCGTTCCGAGCGGCAGCGTGGTCGTTCACGCCTGGGGGCCGGTCGTCGCAGCGGTTCCTACCGGAAGGAGACAGATGCAGAGGTGGACGACCGCGCCGGCGCGGCGTCGGTGGCCGCGCTCAGCGTTTCGAGCCGCTTGATCTTTCGCCGCACCACGTACAGGGGGATCACTCCGAACACTCCGAAAGACATGTCGATCACCGACCACCAGAGGGGAATTCCTCGGATCGGCCCGCAGACGAGGGCCAGTGGGATGATCCCAGCGCAAGCGATCATCCCGAACTCGATCACCCAGATGTTGCGCACCGGGTCGCGATAGGGCCCGTAGAACGCGACGGCGATGACGAGGTGGGCGAAGGCCAGCCAGTCGGTGCCGTAGAGCAGGAACGGATAGTCGGTGTCGGCCTCCTGGAGTCCGGCGCGGACGCGTTCCAGCCACTCCATCAGCGCGGGCAGGTGGTCGCCCACTGACAGCCAGGTCAGAAGCTCGTCGGCCCAGCGCAGTTCATGGACGAGCGGAAAGGCCGTGGCACCGCTGAGTACGAGGCACACGACGAAGAGGATCAGCCACGCTCGAACGCCCCTGAGTTGGGCGGCTCTGTCGTTCATGGCAGGAGCGTACGCCATTGTTGAACGCGTTCAAATTGTGGGTACGACGACGGACGGGCGGGTGCCCTGTACCCAGGGCAGCGCGAGACGGTGAAGACGGGCGGGGAGCCGTCGGCCGGCTACGTGGACTCAAGGCAGACGTCCGAGCCGGGAGCGCCGGTGGCCTGGGCGAGAGACTGGGAGCCGGGCCCCGAGGCGCTCGCCCGGCTCGGAGTCGCCGAGACGGTTCACCTGACGGCCACCTCCGCGCAAGCCAACTACACCTTCGACTATCTGCGCGACGGCCGTCGCGCAGATAGTCGACGACGACCGGGGCATCCTGGAACTCATCTGGTACGACCGCGGCCGTGCCCCCTACTTCCGCGGCGGCCAGTTCAACTTCCTCGACCGGGCCCTACGCCGCGCCGAATTCGACCATCCCGAACTCAGCGACCTCAGCCCCCTTCCACGCCCTGGGGACTCGCTCGACCTCCGACTGCCCCGGCAGGACATCGCACAGGGGACGGTTCGTGCCGCACGGTGGGAACGCTGGAGCCAGAACGGCTGACGGGCTCGGAACCTGCACCGGGGGCGCTGCGCGTGCTGGCCACGACTTGCGCGGTACTCGCCCGGATATCTGTGATCAGAGTCGGGCTCGCGCAGGAACCTCGCGAGCGAGCAGGAGTGTGACGGCGCCGAGGAGGGTGCCGGTGACGCGGCGTTGCACAGTGGCCCAGCTCGGGCGCCGCGCAAGGAAGGTGGCAATGGTGCCGGCGCCGATGACGATCAGGGCGTTGACGGTCAGGCTCACCGCGATCTGGATCGAACCGAGAGTCAGGCCCTGCACCGCCGGATGTCCGCGGGAGGGGTCGATGAACTGCGGGATCAGAGTCAGGTACATGATGGCGGCCTTGGGGTTGAGCAGGTTCGTCACCAACCCCATGCAGAAGAGCCGGGCCGGGCTGTCACGGGGAACGTCACGGATCTCAAACACGCCGCGGCCCGTGGCGCGCAGGGCCTGCCAGGCGAGATGGGCCAGGTAGAGGACGCCGGCGGCCTTGAAGCCGATGAACAGCCAGGGCACCGCGACGAATACAACCGCGAGACCGAGGTTGGCCATCAGCATGTAGCTCACGAATCCGAGGACGGTACCGGCCAGGGAGACGAGCCCCGCCGATCGGCCCTGGCTGATGCTGCGCGAGACGAGGTAGATCATGTTGGGGCCGGGAGTCAGGACCATGGCCAGCGCGGCGAGCGCCATCCCGAGGACAGACGCCCCGGAGAGAGGTGAGGTCAGCGAGGTGGGGTGCATGTCCCACACCCTGATGTAATGCCCTTGTGCATCTCAACCCTTACGGCGAGTATGCCGTCCTCCTGGCACGCTCCCTGGCCGACGACTGGCCCGACACCCAGGCCGGGATCGTGTCGCGGACCCGCGAGTTCGGCATGACCATGCCCTTTCCCGAACGCCCCGACGACCACGCCCGTTGCCGGGCGGTGCTCGACGACTGGCTCCGGATCGTCGACACCCCGGACCCGGACGAGCGGGCATCACTCCTCAACCAGCAGATGGCCGCCGCGGCCGCGTATCCGCGTCTGACGGACCACCACGGCGAGGGCTGGCATCTGCACTACCGCGACGTCGACGACGACCTCCCCCGCGTACTGCACGCCGTGTTCTCCGTCGGCACCGCCCTGCACCTGACCACGCGCGGTATGCACCGCCTGGGCCGGTGCGCCGCCCGCCCCTGCACCAACGTCGTCGTCGACACCACGCGCAACGGCACCCAGCGGTACTGCTCGCCACGCTGCGGAAGCCGGGACGCCGTCCGCCGCCACCGCGCGCGCCTGCGCGAGCAGTGCCCCGGGCCGGCACACCCGGACGACCACTTCACCACCGGCCGCCACCCACCGCTCGGCGTCAGTCGCAGGACGGGCGGTAGGCCATGTGCGGAAACAACTTGTTCCACCGGTCTTCGGGAATGTTCACGGGATACGACTCACAGAGGGACATGTAGAGATGGTCGGTGTCGAAGCCGAGCAGGTAGGTCCTTTCCTCTGTCAGCCCGGAGCTGCCGTAGTCGGTGGCAGCGAGCCAACGTGGGCCGGACGGCGAGTTCGCCGGGGGCACATAGATCGCATCCGCCTTCTCCAGCGTGGCGATCTGCGGAGTGCTCCACCGGCCGTCCTTCCCGACGGACCAGATGCGATAGGGCTTGCTCGTCACCGCGTTGCGGCCGTTGGGGGTCAGGCCGATCGACGTGACCTGGCGGTCGAGCAGGAGGGCGTCGTGCTTCTTTTTGGGTCGCGCGGGATCGGTGACGTCCCAGAACTCGACGGTCCCATCGCGCAGCGCCGACGCCAACTCCCCTTTGTGCGTGGGGAAGTAGCTTCCTGGTGCGGCCGGAAGCAGGGCGCCTTTGACGGGGTGCGCGGGCCGGGACATGTCCCAGAGCCGCAGGTCGTCCCCCGGCGCCTCGGTGATGAGCAGCTGGGACGAGGCGACGTACGACGCGCTCTCCATGATGGCCGCCTCGTCGATGCGCCCGCCCTTGCGGGGACGGGCGGGGTCTGAGAGGTCCCAGAACCTGATGTGCCGTCCGTCCTCCACCGTCGCCAGGGACCGCTCGCCGGCGAACCACAGGTTTCCGCTGCTCCCGAGTCCGCCGCCCGCCTTCACCCCGACCGTGCCCCGGTGTACGGGCTTCGCCGGGTCCTTGATGTCCCACAGCGCAATGTCGGGCTCCTCCTGCGAACCCACCACGAGAAGCGAACCGTCGGGACTCACGGCGACGCTCGGCGCATCGGCGGTGAGCCGGATGCCCGGGCTCTTCCTTAAGGTTCCCTCGGCGTCGAAGCGCCAGAGCTGGAAGGTGTGGTCCAGCCCCTCGGTCCAGTAATGCGCCAGAAAGACGGGCGTCTTGCGCCCCATGAGGAAGTACTTCGCCTCCCATCCCCTCGGCAGGGTGTACCGGACCTTCGGCGCGTCCGGGTCGCTGGGGTCCCACACCTTGCTCGTGCGTGTGCTGTCCGCGTTCGTCTCCGAGGCGATGACGAGCTGACCGTCGGGGCTGAACGGGCCGGTCCCCGCCTGGGGCATGACATAGGGGCTGCCCTCGAACGCGGGCGCCCACGGCCGGTCGGGCCACAGCCGCACCTCTCCGCCCACCTCGCCGGCCGCCAGATAACGGCCGTCCGGGCTGTAGGCGACCGACTGGGCCGGCTCACCCGTGGGCAGCGTGACCCCGCTCATGGTGTTCACCAGATCCGCCGTCTTGCGGTCGGCTTCCGCCCGCCGCACGCCGTCGGCACGGTCCGCTCCCGCCAGATGTTTGCCGTCCTCGCTGAACGCGAGCGACGGTATGCCACCCCCCGAGCCACCCCAGATGTCCGTGGGGAAACTGGTCTTCACACGCCGCAGGTCCCGCCCGTTTACCATCTCCCACCAGGCGATCTTCCCCGCCCCGCCGGTTGCCACCACCAAGTCGCGCCGGGGGTGGGCCCCGACCGCCATGACCGTGTCGGCCCGCTCGGTGTCCCGCAGGACGGGCCGGTCCGGATCGCTCACGTCCCACAGCCGCACCTGTGCGGGCTGCCCACTCCCCGACTTGCCGTTGCCGTTGCCTGTGATCAGGTGGTGCCCGTCGCGAGTGAACGCCAAGGAGACCACTTCCACCTCGGCGATCGTCCGCTGCGTCCGCAGCGCGGGGCGGGCCGGGTCGCTCACGTCCCACAACCGCAACTGCCCTTTCTCGCTGCCCGCCGCGAGTGTCCGGCCGTCCGCGCTGAACGCCAGCGTGTACGTCACACCGTGGGCGAGCCGGACCTGGGACAGCCGCCGCGGCTTCTGCGGGTCGGCGGTGTCCCAGAGCGTCAGTTCGTCCGCCGACTGCGCGGCCAGGAGCCGTGAGCGCGGATGGTAGGCGATGACGGGGCTGCTCCGCAGCGTGAACCGGCCCGCCTCCACCGGCCTGGTCGGCGCGGACAGGTCCCACAACTGGACCCGGCCGCCGCGGGCCCGGTCACTTCGGTGGCTCGCGGCCAAGACCTTGCCGTCCGGGCTGTACGCGACATTCAGGACCGCCTTGCGGTACGGCTCCTTCGGGGCGAGACGGGCCGGTGTGAGGGTCATCGCCGCCGTGTACAGGCTGGAGCGGGTCTCCGGGGTCGCCGCGGTATGGTACGCGGCCAGACTGAGGCAGAGTGCTGTCTGCGGGTCGCGTTCACGCAGGCTGTCGGCCTGGGCGGCCAGATCCCTGGCGATCAGACTCTTCTCGCGGCTCGCCGCCTCCCGGTTCTCGTGGAACGCCCACCCGAAGAGCGATGCGGCCACCAGGAGCAGGCCCGAGAGACCGGCGATCCACGCGCGCGTGACGAAGCGTCTACGCCGCCGCGCGTGGTCGCTCGCGGCGACGAAATCCCGGACTACCTGGCGGACCGGGACGCGGACGGCCGACGGTACCGCTACGACGGCCGAGCCGGCGGTGAGCTCCGGCTGGACCGCCAGGGCTGCCCGGGCTGTCTGAGCTGCCTGAGCCGCCTGAGACACCTGAGCCGCCTGGGGTGCGCGGACCACCTGTGTCTCCTGAGCCACATGGGTGGCTTGAGGGCTCTGAGCCCCTTGGGTTGCGCGGGCCGCCTGGGTCTTCCGGATCGTCTGGGCCACCCGGACCACCGTGGCTGCCCGGACTGCCCGGGCTGCCCGGGTCTCTCGGGCCCTGCGGGCCACATGGGGCGCCAGGGTCGCTTGGGCATCGTCCGCAGTTAGCTTCTTCGCCTCCTCCAGGGTGTCGCCCTCGTAGAGGCCGCTCGGCTTCCGCCCCGCCTCGGCCCAGCCCTCCGCCGCCGCGGTCAGCCGCCGCAGTCTCAGCAGGTCGTCCCGCACCTCGTCGATCCAGCCGCTCAGCCGCCCCCATGCGTGCAGCAGCGAATCGTGCCCGAGCTGAGCGCCGCCCTCCTCGTCCACGACGACCAGGCGGGCGTCCGCGAGCCGGCGCAGCAGGTCCTCGCTCTCGCCCCGGGCCAGCTCCTCCGGCGGCACCCGACGGCGAACCAACCGCCCCTCGCCGTCGGCCACATGGACCATGGCCAGCAGAAGACTCCGCAGGGCTGCGCGGCCGGTCTCGTCGAGAGCGTCGTAGATCCTGTCCGCGGCGCCGGCCACCGCGCCCCGTATGCCTCCGGCACCGACGTAACCGGCGTAGGTGAGCGTCGTCCCCTGCCGCCGCAGCCAGATCTCCGGCAGGGCGTAGGCCAGGAAGGGCAGCGCCGCGGCATCGCCCGCGGTGCGCCGCTCCTCGTTCACGTCGCGTCGCAGGAGCTGCGGTACGCCCTCCTCCCACCGCAGACCCGCGTACTGCGCCGGGCCCACGATCGCCGCCTCGACCTCCTCGTCGCCCAGTGCGGGCACGGCGAAGTGCCCCGCCCGCACGACGGGCGCCAGGCGAGGATCGCTCAGGGCGTCGCCGTAGTAGTCGGCGCGCAGCGCCAGGACAAGGCGCGGGCCGGGCCCGTCCCCGTCCCCCTCCTCGGATTCCTCGTGCGCTCCCGCGGTGAGGGCGGCAGCGAACCGCTCGCGTTCGGCCGCGTCCGAGCAGAGCGTGAAGTACTCCTCTAGCTGATCAATGACGAGGACACGCGGCGCCCGCCCGGCCGTGGTCCCCGTAGCCGCGGGCGGGCTGAAGCGCCCGCGCTCCAGATCCCGTACGACGTCGGACGGTGCTCTGCCCACCGCCGCCGCCCACGCCTCGGCGAGCGTCCGGAACGGCCACTCGCCCGGCGCGGGCACCAGCCGCACGGGACCGAGCCCCGCCTGCTCCGCGGCCACGCTCAGCCCGGCCCGCAGCAGCGAGGACTTGCCGACGCCCGACGGCCCCACCAGGACCACCGGCTCACCGGGCCGCGCCCGCTCGACGCGTCGCAGCAGTTCGCGGGTCAGCTTCTCCCGGCCGAAGAACAGACGGTGGTGCTCGGGGAGGAACGGGAGGATGCCGGGGTACGGACAGACGGCGTCCGGATCCGTGACGCCGTCCACCGGCTGCCCGGCGTCCGGGCCGGTACCCGGCTCGTAACGACGGTTGTCGGCGAGGATCAGTTCGCCCATGCGCGCGGTGCCACCGCCGTACGGGCGGGCCGCACTGCCTTGGAGCCGCTGGTCGAGCAGCCGGTAGACACCGCCCAGCGTCAGCCATCTCGGGCCACCGACGTCGCCCTCGCGCAGCAGGCTGAGCAACTGGCCGCTGAACAGGGTGTGCTCCGCGTCCGGCGGGGCGTACGCCAACGCGTTGGGCATCGCGGACGCGAGCAGGTAGCTGCCGGCCGGCCGCGCACCGGCGAACGGGTCCGCGCCGGCCGGCCGGCCCGGCTCCCGGGCGTTCCCCGCGAAGCAGCAGTCGAGGATCACGACGGGGTCGGCGGCGGCGTCGCTCAGGTAGCGCTCGATCTCCGTGTACGGGACGGAGTGCGCCATGTCGGCCTGGGCTCTGGTCGTCGCGGTCGCCAGGTACAGCTGCTGGCCGGGTCCGCGCAGCCCGTGCCCGACGAAGTAGAACAGGACGGTTCCGCGCTCGTACCGCTCCTCCGTGGGCTCGGCCCGGTCGATGGCCGTCGCCAGCGCCTCCAGGACGTCGCTCGGCGACGCCGGGTCGGTCAGCAGCGTGACCCGGTCGCCCATCCCGCACGCGGTGCTCAGCGCTTCGGCCACGTCCTGCGCCGACCGCACAGCGGACGGCAGGCCCGGCAGCTGCTTCCCCGGGTGGGTGGCGGTCCCCACCACCAGCGCGTGACAACCGGCTCCCGTCAGATCCGCTTTCCCCAGTGTGTCCGACAACCCCCGCGACGGCACCGTCAGTCTGCCTCTCGCGACGGGACGACCCGACCGCCGTCCTCCGCCGCCGCCTCCAGCGCCGTGTCCCGCGTGCCCGGTGGATTCCGCTCCTGCCGAAGCGCGGCGGCGACCCGCTCGGCCAGCTCACCGGTGCCCTCGGAGGTCAGGCCGCGCACCTTTTCGGAGGCGACCACGACCTGCGTACCGTCCGGCAGGGTGATGGTGACGGTCTGGTTGCCCCGGCGGCTCTGGAGCCACACCACGACGGCCGCCCCCAGAGCCGCCGTCGGGCCACCGGGAGCCAGCAGCAACGATATCAACTCCCCCAACGCGCCCATGGCTCCGTCCGGCGGCGCGGTGGCGGCCTCGCGGCGGACGAACCCGCGCAGCTCGGGGTCCTGACGCAGCCACTGATACAGGTCATCTGAGGCTGCGACCGCGTCTCCACCCCCGGCATCGACAGCCAAGGTGACTCTCATCTCTGCCCCCCGTCAGGTACAACACATGTCCATTCACCTCAACTGTCGCTGTAGTGCGGCCCGTTGGCAACATCGGAACGCGCCTGACGGTGTCGGCGACATCGGACATTGGCGAGATGGTTGTCGGCGAGGTTGGCCAGTTCGCGGGCCTCGAGGTCGGCCGCAGCCCGCAACGGGCGATCGGTACGCGGCGTCCTCGTCACTTCAGGGCACCGGCCGGGTGCCCCGGCACGAGCGCCAGGCTGCTGGGCCGGGTGCTCGGTGGAGCCGGTCTCCGGCGTCCCGTACGGTCGATGTGTGAAGATCAAAGCGAGTGGCCCGCGCACCCTCGGCCTTCCCGCCTCCGAGGCCCGGTTGCGTTTCGACACGGAGATGCAGAAGATCGGCGGCGGCGCGCGGCGGCGCTTGCTCATGGTCGACGACGAGCCTGCCTTCGAGCTCAGCTTCTACTGCGGAACGTGTCCGTTCCTGTTCCGCCGGCTGGAGACCTCGACGCACAAGCTGAACCTGGACGAGATGCGGGAGCGGCTCACCGGAGCACTGGACGAGCCCGACGACGGTGACGTCATCGACGCGTTCGGCATGTTGCTGCCCCGAGGCGAATACCTCCCCCTGCTCCTGGAAGTGCGACCCCGGCTGGTCGTTCCCGGCAAGGAAGGCGACTACTTCAGCGACGAGCAGGTCACGACATGGGGGATCGATCAGTTCTGGGGCCTGCCCGAGTACCCGCACACCCCGTACTACCGAACGTTCGAGACCGCCGTCGATACGGACGCGCACCTCTACGAGTTCGTCGTGCCCATGGTCGCCCCCACATGGAATGACAGGGAGCGCGTCGATGAGTACGCCACGCTCATGGAGCAGGGCACCGTCCCTACTGCGGTGGCGATCTCCACACTCGACGTGTGTGAGCCTGCCGCCGGGATGCCGATGGACCACTACCAGCACTGGGGCCTGACCCACTTCCTTCTCGACGGCCACCACAAACTGGAGGCCGCCGCCGCGGTCGACAGGCCCGTGCGGATCCTCTCCCTCCTCGCCCTGAGCGAGGGCCTGGCAGCAGCGGACACCTGTGCTCGACTGCCTGAGCTGCGCGCCCGGCCCCGTTCGGCGCGGGTGTGAGCAGTACCTGAATCAGCTCCACGCCAGTCAGCTGCGCTCCAGGACGGCGAAGTGAGCTGCCCGGTGGCGTCGTTTCAGGGCATGATCATCTCGGTGAGGCGGAACAGCGACGGCACGCGCCTCGTTCTTCGCCCTTAGTGATCAGTAAGAGGAGACCCCATGCCTGCGATCCTTCGGCCACGGGCGCTGCACCCCGGCGATCTCGTGGTAATCGCCGCCCCCTCGGGCCCGCTCGAGCCGGGTGAAGAACCCCTGCTTGCCCGCGGTGTGGCGATCCTCGAGCGGATGGGTTTCCGCGTACGGGTCAGCCCGATGGTCGACCCGGCGCGGCGTCGCTGGTGGGCGTCGGGCACCCCCGCGGAGCAGGCAGGCGAACTCAACGGACTGCTCCGGGACCCGGAGGTGCGGGCCATCGTCGCTCACACCGGCGGACAAGCGACCATGAGCTATCTCGATCTGATCGATCTGGACGCGATCCGCGCCGACCCGAAACCGATCATCGGCTACAGCGACATCTCGCTGCTGCACATGGCGTTGCACTCCCGAACCGGCCTCGTCGGTTTCCACGCCGACATCGCCACGCACGGTTTCGGCAGCGACTGGTACACACTGGGCGACGAGGCCCGTCGCTCCGAGCTCGTCGAGCTGTACACCCGGGTGCTCACCAAGGCCGAGGCGCCGGGCGCGCTGCCGGCGAGGGCGACCTGGGAGACCTGGCGGTCGGGCAGCGCGCAGGGGCCACTCTTCGGCGGCTTGCTCAACCGTCTGATCCAACTGCAGGCGACGCCGTTCGCGCCCGCCGCCGAACGGTTCGAGGGTGCCGTGCTGTTCTGGGAGGAGCTTGAGCGGCCAGTCTCGCGCGTCTGGAACGACCTGCACACCTTGCGGCTCTCCGGTGTGCTGGACCGGATCGCCGGCATGGTGGTCGGCATCCCGACCGAGGTCACGTCCCACGAGGGTGGCGGACAGCGTGCGGACCTACGCGACGTGGTACTCGATGTCCTGGGCCACCGTGACATCCCGGTTCTCGCACATGTCGACTTCGGTCACACCTCGCCGAACCTGCCGCTCCCCATCGGTGTCCGCGCACACATGGACGCCGACAACCGGACGCTGTCCCTGATCGAGCCGACGGTCGAGTGACCCTGCTCCGCACACGGCCGCGCCATCCGCCTCGCGAACCTGATGCCGCTCCGTTTCCGGGCCCCAGTCGCTGCCCTCACCCAGTTGACGACGCAGGCCGGACGAGTGTCAGGCTGCGGAACTCGGACACACGTATCCCCCTCCAACCTCACTCGGCCGAGGGGGATACGTGCGTCCGGAGCGCAATGGCGGGGGCTAACCCCAATGCCGTTGCTTTACGGATTCGCGGGTTGGGGTCGTTGGATGCGGACGGCCTGGACACCGCCGCGGGCGGGCTGGGGGCAGGTCCGGTGTTCGGTCCGTTTGAGCCTGTAGTTGGACATCTTGCGTTTGACTACACGGGGCTGGCTGCGCAGGCGTCTGACCGGCAGGAGCCGCTCCAACAGGTCGTGCTCGAGCAGGACCAGCGCCTGGACCAGGAGGTCAGGGGGAAAAACGGCCCGGCGTGACGGTCACGCTGCGCCGGGCCGAGCGCAGGGTCTCGGTGAAGGAGATCCGGTCCGGATCCAGGCCGCCGGAGGCGGCGGTGCGAAACATCAGCTCACGCAGGGCCCGGTGGACCAGCAGGTGGGCCCAGATCTGCTGCAGCACCCCGTCCGGGGTCTTGCTGCTCAGCACGGTGTGCGCGCCGCGCTGGCGGGTCTTGAGCTCGGCCAGGACCGACTCGACTTCCCAGCGCTCTTGGTAGAGCGCGGCCAGTTGACGCGCCGGGAAGCGGCGGGCATCGAGCAGGCTGGTCACCAGCCGGTAGTCGCCGGCCGCCGGGCCGGCGTGGTCGAGCCGGTAGGCCAGGACCCTCACGGTGACCGGATCCCGCTTCGCGGAGTCGGTGCTGGCGTGGATGCGGGAGATCCAGGAGCCGTCCCGCAGCACCCGCTCGACTGGCAGGACGCGATTGGCGGGCACCCGCCACAACAGATCGGCGCCGCTGTCGGTGAAGGCCCGCCACAACGACATGCCGAGGAACTCGCGGTCGGCCAGCACCAGCTGGCCCGGCCCGCAGGAGCGGGGCAGGCGCCGGACCAGGGTGACCTCACCGGTGCGGCAGCCGGCCAGCTCCGCGTCCAGCACCAGATGCGTGCCAGTCTCCACCAGGCAGGCCATCCGCACCTGCGGGAAAGAACTCTTCTCCGGGCCGCGGGCGTTGCCCGGGCGGCCGAAGGCGGCCTCATTGGCCACCGTGTCGGCGACGTCCCAGCAGGTGCCGTCCACCGCCAGCAGCCGCAGGCCCCGCCAGAACACCCCCGGCGTGCTCTCGGTGCCCAGCGGTTTCGCCGTCGCGGTGAACAGCACCCGCAGCGGCTCACTCCCCAGCCGCTGCCGGGCCCGAAACAGCGAGGACTTCGCCGGAATGCGCCAGTCACCCAGCAGTCCCAGACCCCGCAGGCCCTCGACCAGGTGCCGCATAACCTCCAGATAGGGAGCGGGCGAGAAGAGCGCCAGGCCGAGCACGAAGTACACCACCAGCCGGGCCGGCAGCAGCCGTCTGCGTTGCTCCACCCGCCCGCAGGCAGCCACCACACGATCCACCAGACCCGGCGGATACACCCAGGTCAACAGCCCCAGACCCGATAAATCAGACACACTCACAGACACTGGCACCACCCCCGGGAGCAGTACGCAGCAGCCTACGCCGAACAGTTAAAACAACGGCATTGGGGCTAACCCACCTTCAATTCCATCTCGCAGTCAAGTGTCTGAGTGAAATCCTGACCTCCTTGACGGTAATCGAACCGGCAACGCTCGATGTTCTTCCGCGGTGGCGAGCTGATGCGAATCTTCGCTTGGAAGAAGATGTCGCTCTGCTGCTTGGGCGAGACCTTGACCGGGGAGTCGGCGTAATTCTTCAGGTGGGCGAAGTCCGGCGTGTCCGACTCGCCGTCCAGCGCCAGCAGAGGAAGGCCGTCGGTGTCGTTGACGTCGTACGCCGCGTACCCGACCACCTTAAGGCCCTCGGGTGGGTCGATGATGCTCGCGCCCGTGATCTCAATGCTTTCGCTGCTGACATTGTTCGGGACCGGGAGTGCGAAGTACCACGTCTGACCCACTTTGGCGTGGACGTTTCCAACTGTTCCGCTCGACTGCGCTCCCTCCGCGTCCAACGCTTTGCCATGGGACGCGGAAGGGGACCCGGACGTCGAGCAGCCGGCGAAAATCAAGCCGCACGCCACTACGGTCGCCACTCTAGTAAGAGTAGAAGACGCCCGGCTTCCCCGAAGGACTGTCATTCTTTCCCCAGATGTAGTGCTTGGAGTTCTTCCGGTCGCCCGCGGTGATGCGCTGCTTGTGGTCGCGGTCGTACCCCGTCGACCCGCCCAGGGAGACTCCGTACGCGCTGACGGCGCCCGACCACTTGATGCTGCGGTTCTTGCTGAGCTGGAAGTACGAGCCCCGGGCGACATATGCACGATGACTCTTCTTGGAGTCCAGGTAGGCAGTACCGTCCTTGCTCCGTACATCCTTGCCGTACTTGCCCGTGGCGCCGCCCGCGGGGATGGTGTACTTGCCGGGCTTGATGACGTAGCGGGTGAAGGTGTTACCGCCACCGCACTTCCACGTCTCCTTGTACTTCGTGTACTTGATCGGCACCTTCCACTGCTTCGCGTAGTAGGGGCCCTTGTTGGTGTAGCCGGTGGTCACACTCATCGACGAACCGAGGCTGACGCCTCCCGTGATCGTCCAGTTGCTGCCCGTCTTCGCCGCGACGTCCACGGTCGAGGACAGTTTGCTGTCGTAGTCCACCGATGCCTTGGCATCCCAGTAGGCGTGCCCCTCACCCACCGTGGTGTAGTAGATCTTCTTGTCGATGACCTTGGTCTTCGTGCGGTCGCACCCGCCGTCCATCGGGCGCACCACCAAGTTCTTGGTGTCCTGCCCATTGACCATGTACGGGTCGAAACCAGTCGGCAGGTCGCCTGTCGCGTTCTGCCATTTGGGGAGCGGGCTGTCGCCAAGCGTGTCGGTGGCGCTCGCTTCCTGCTTCTCGGCCCAACTCGCGGCGTAGGTCGCGGTCATCCTGGCGCTGGTCGTCCTGTCCTGCGCCTGGCTCAGGCTGGACACTTCGCTGCCGTCGGGGGTGGTGCCCAGCGGCAGGACCTCCGCGGGTGTGGCGCTCTCGTCATCGGCGAGGGCCAGGCTCAGCGCCGACGCCGTGGCGGTGGCCGGCGCTGCCGTGAGGTGGGTGATCCCGCCCATGGGGACGCCGGTCGGCGTCTTGCCCGTGACGGTCGCCATCGCGTTGACGATGCCGCCGTTCTCGGCCGCGGCCTGCTGGACGTCGGCGGGGAGCGACTTCGGCAGCTTCAGCGACCAACTGCCGTCGGCCGCCGTAACGGCGGTGCCGAGCGAGGGGAGCTCCACCTCCGTGCCGTCCTCGGGGACGGCGTCGATCGCCTCGACGTTGACGGTCAGCCCGGCGGCCGGCGCGCCGCTCCCCAGCACGAACGTGCCCTTGAGCACTTCCGGGGCGCCGGGGGCAGCCGGTTCCCCCGGCTCCTCGGGCACGACGGCAGGGGCGTCGGGGTCGTCCGTCGCCGCGCCCAGCGTGGGCTTCGAGTCGCCCGCATCCGCCAGACATGTGGCGGTGTCAGCGAGGACGTCGCCGGGGAGTTCCAGGCCGTATTCGGTGTTGGTGGCGGCGAATTCCGGCGTTTGCACATACGCCCGCACGGTGCCGTCGTCGGTGGCGGTCCGCACGGCGCCCGGGCCGGGGCTCCAGCCCTGCCTCTGTGTGGTGTCGGTGGTACCGACGACAGTGCCCTGAGCCGGGAAGCTCGGGCGAGGGCCGGCGGTGTAGGCCCAGGCCCGGACGACTCCGTCCTTCAGGGTGTACGTCGTCGAGCCGACGGCCCAGACGTCGTCGGCGTTGGTGAAGGCGACCACCGCGGGGTCACCAATACTCAGGACGGCGGGGTCCAGAGTTACCTCACCAGCACCGGTGAGCGGCGCGCTCTGGTGCCAGAACTCGAGCTTGCCACCGCCGTGGATGGAGAAGATGAGTTCCCCGTTGGACCACACGCGGTTGTGGCGTGCCGTCCAGTTGGACGTGTAGGTCTTGACCGGTGTGAGCAGACTGCCGCCGCTGCCGGTCCGGTCCTGGTAGGACTTCAGCACCCCGGCCTGCGTGATCTCGTAGATCACGCCGTGGCCTCCTGTGAAGTAATAGCTGTCGCTATTCAGGGCTGCCGATTTCCCGGACTCGATAAGAGCCGAGTCGGACCCGTCTGACGGATTCCAGTCGACGTACTTCTGGAGCTTGTTTCCTTCAGGGTTTATGAGGTAGGTCGAAACCTCCGTCGCACATGCCTCCGCCGCGGAGGCGGCGGTACCCCCTGTGAATTCTGGTGCCGTGATTGATCCCACGGCCAGGGCTATGACAAATGCCCCGCTCGTCAGGAGTCTGGTCCGACTCCGCGAAACGCTGGATGACACTCTCGTTCCCCCCAGTTTCGAAGACCGCGGTCGTTCGGTCTTCCGTAAGAAGAATCAAAGCACGAGGTGGATCATCCTCATAGGTCCTTCACAGATTCGGTGATCGTTTCGGGGTCTGTGCCGCGGTTTGTCCGTTCCACTTCTCTCAATTCCTGAGATTCTTTGAGGTTTCCTTGAGACAGAGACGGGGTGTGAAGGGAAGGGGCATGTCTTCCGGCCGCGCCGACATTGCGCAGCAGACATCGTGGCGTGCAGGCTGTGGGCTCCCGCGTTCCGCCCTCACGACGGGCGGTCTCGTCCGCTCGGGTCTTGCGGCGGCGCGGCGCCCGCAACTATGGGCTCATGCGGGCGAGAGCATCTCCTGAAGGTGAGGAGCCGCCTACCTGGCACGGTGCGCCAACTTGCTTCCTCACGCCTCGTCAAGGGTTTCGAGCAAGCGCTCGTAGGCCAGCTTCGGCCGCAGGGCCGCGTCCCACGGCAGGGAATCGGCCAGGCGCGGAGGGTAGGTCTTGATGTCGGCGGTGGAACCGTACCGGTCAGTGAATCCCCAGGTGGAGAACGATGTGCAGGTCGGCTCCTCCAGGCAGACCCGCAGCTTGCCCGCCATCTCGTCAGCCTGGGTCCGGCGCCCGTCCTCCTCGTCCTCACCTATGGGGACGTCCATCTCCGACACCCGCGCCTGAACCCCGAGCTCCGCCAGATCCCGCACATGGTTGCGGAAGGTCTCCGGGTCGGTGCGGTCGCCGGGTGCGTACTCATGGTTCTGGAAACCCACGCCGTCGATCGGTACGCCGCGTTCCTTGAGCCGCTTGACCAGCTCGTAGAGGGCGTCCCACCGCTCGCCTTCCTCCTCGACCCCGTACTCGTTGAGGAACAGCCGTGCCTTCGGGTCGGCCCGGTGGGCGGCCCTGAACGCCTCGTCGATGTACTCCTCGCCCATGGCCTCGAACCAGGGGCTCTGCTCGGAGCGCAGACCGAGATCCCCGTTGGTGTAGCTCTTGTCGTCGTCGGACATGGGCTCGTTGACCACATCCCATTCCGCGACCTTGCCCTTGAAGTGCCCGGCGACCTTGGCTATGTGCTGGAGCATGGTCCGGCGCACCTCCTCGGGGTCGTCGTTCTCCCGCATCCAGGTGGGCAGAGCCTCCTGCCAGACGAGGGTGTGCGCGTGCACCTTCATGTCGTTGGCGCGGGCGAAGCGCATGAGCAGGTCCGCGTCGTGGAAGTCGTAGACGCCCCGGCGCGGGTGGAGGAACTGGGGCTTGAACGCGTTCTCCGGAGTGAGCATGGAGAACTGGCTCCCCGCGAGCGCCCGGTAGCCTGCGTCGGTGAACAGCGGGTTCTCCGCCAGGGCGGTGCCGACGTCGAACGGCCGCCCCACGTCTGCGGCCCGCGCGCGCAGCGAGTCGTCGGACTGTTTCTGGCGTAGCTGCGGCGCCTTGATCACGCGGAGCGCGTCGCCGCTCTCTGCCCGCGCGGTCAGTTCTGTGAGACGCCATCCCTCACGGGGCTCGTCGTCACCCGCATCCGCTTCCAGACCGAACCAGACAGTGCCCTCGGCGAACACCCCCGGGTCCCGCACGGTTCCCAGCCGCCGCCCGTCGGCGCTCACGCGGAAGGTGTCACCGATGCTCGACACGGCGAGCGTCACCGTCCCGGAACAGCCGCAGTCGTAATCCTTTGAGGTGGCGGGCTCATCGCCCTCGCCGTCCCATATCTGTACCTTCACGTGTCCGTCGGCCCTCACGCCGACTCGGAGCGAGGGCCGCTCCTGTCGCCACTCGTCGTAGATGACCGGGGCTCGTCCGTACAGCCGCAGCCATGAGCCGCCGTCATCGTCACCCACACCGGACATGCGCGCGGTGACGGTGAAGTCGCCGTCGGACTCAAGGTGCGGGCCGGCCAGGTTCAGCGGGGGGTTGGGCCGGCCGCCGGAGGAGTCCTGCTCCACGATGCGCCGGTCCAATGCGCTGACTCGCAGGACATCGTTCCGCTCGGTGGTGCCCGGCATCTGCGTCCAGTCGTGACCTCGCAGCAGGTCTTCGTCCTTTCCGCCGCCCGCGCCTTCGCCCTGCCCCGTACATCCGGCCGCCACCACCATGACGAGCGCCACGGCGGCCAGTCGCTGCCACATCCCCCCACCCAGGACCACGGGCCCTCCCCACCCTTCTGCTCGAGACAAGATCAACGTCTCGAATCCGGGCCACAGTTCATCACACATGAGGTGTGGCCGCTTGTGTGGCACGTCCCAGCTCGTCTGGCGGAGCCGGACCGGATCGTTGCGGCCTGCGCGGAAGCCGTCCTCGCCCGCGAGCGGCAGCGCTGAAAAGGCGCAGTGAACCCGCTCCGCGCAGACAGCACCGTCACCCCTGACCCGCCCTGTTGGACAACCGTGTCGAAGGGGCACCGGCCCGCCGTCGGTTCCGTCATCTCGAGTGCTTGCCAAGCACCGTCTGGCTTCAGGAGGTCGGGGCCGCTCTGGCGTAGTCCCGCTCCTCAGGGGTACCCGCAGCGCACTGCCCGCGCGTGGAGGAGACGTTGATGCCGATAGGGCCTGGCGGTGGGGACGCAGCAGCGCCCGGGCGCGACCTCCTGGTCGGCGGCCGGTACCGGATGCGGGACCGGCTCGGATCGGGCGGGACGGCCGACGTGTTCGCCGCGGTCGACACGGTGCTGGGCCGCGAGGTCGCGGTGAAGGTCTTCCGTCCCGTCGCGGGCATGGTCACCGCGGACCGCATCTGCGACGAGGCGCTGACGCTGGCCCGCCTCCGTCACCCGGCCCTCGTCACCGTCTACGACGCCGGACGGCACGGCGACAGCGCCTACATGGTGACCGAGCTGGTGCGCGGCACAACGTTACGGAACCGTCTCGCCGCCGGTTCCCTGACCTCCACGCAGACCATCCGCCTGGGGACGGTCCTGACCTCGGCGCTCGACCATGTGCACGGCTGCGACATCATCCACCGTGACATCAAGCCGTCCAACATCCTTCTCGACGAACTCGGCGCGCCCCGGCTCGCGGACTTCGGACTCTCGCGCGCCATCGACGAGCACACCCTCAGCGAACCCGGGACCCTGGTCGGTTCTCTCGCCTACATGGCTCCCGAGCAACTCCTCGGCGGCGGCGCGAGCAAGGCCAGCGACGTCTACGCCCTGGGCCTGGTCCTCATCGAGGCCCTCAGCGGCGACGCCTCACGTCGCACCACACCCCTCGAGGCCGGCATCAGCCATCTCCTCCAAGCACCCCGGATCCCCGACCACGTCCCTGCTGGTCTGGCCCGCCTGCTCTCCCTGATCACCGCGCAGGAGCCGCAGGAACGCCCGGACACCGCCCGCCTACTGCGCCTGCTCGAAGAGGCCGCATCCGCCCCCGCGCCCGTTTCGCATGCGATGATCCGCGCCTCGGAAACCTCCACGACGACGGCTACGCACCGGTCCCCCTCCGTCAAGGCAGCCACCCCCGCAGCAGCCTCAGCGGATTCTCCGGCGGCGGCGCCGGCGCGTTCTGCCGGAGCAGCTGCTGCCGCACCCGGCCACCGCACCCGTCGGACGTGGTTGCGGCCGGTGACTGTCGCAGCGGCGGGAGTGCTGACACTCGCCATCACCGGCACCGTCCTGACCGACGTCGCCCCGCCCCCGGCTGCCGGCGCAGGCACCCATCCGCACCCCTCCCCCTCGAAGCCCGCCAAGACGACCGCGCCCCAGTCGGATCCGACCGACGGCACCTCCAAGGACACGCCGCCACCCGTCCCTGCCACAACACGGCACCCCGGCCCCGAGCCGGGCCGCTCCACCAGCAACGCAGCCGCACACCGCTCCGCCGAAGCCCACAACACCGCCCACACGGTGCCGTCCCATGCCACGTCGCCCTCCCGCCGCCCGGCTCAGGAGACGAAGAAGCAGCAATCCAAGAGCCCCAAGAAGCCGAAAGAGGCCAAAGAGACCAAGAAAAAGAAGTGATTCGGCCGCTCGAACGGGATCGGAGGTGCGCTGCATCCGGTCCCGCGAGCGACCTGCTGACGACATCACAGGGAGCTGGCGAACGCGGCAACGATGGCCGCGTCGTCGCGGGCTCCGGGCGGTTGAGTCGCGCCTCTCAGATGGCTGACCGGCCCTACTGCGCGCTGGCGGCCGGGCGCACCACGATCTCGTTCACGTCGACCTCGGCGGGCTGGGAGACGGCGAAGGCGATGGCGTCGGCGATCGCGGACGCCGGAACGGCCACCGAGCGGTAGGTCTTCATGTCCTCGCGCGCACGCGGGTCGGAGATGGAGTCGGCGAGCTCGGACTCGGTGACGCCCGGGGAGACCACGGTGACCCGGATGTCCCCGGCCGACTCCTGGCGCAGCCCCTCGGACAGGGCGCGCACGGCGAACTTGGTGGCGCAGTAGACGGCGGCCGTCGGCACCACCTCGTACGCGCCGACCGAGGCCACGTTCACGATGTGACCGCCGCCCTGCTGCCGCATGACCGGCAGGGCTGCCGCGATGCCGTGCAGCACCCCGCGGACGTTCACGTCGAGCATCCGGTCCCACTCCTCCACCCTCAGCTCCGACAGAGGCGAGAGCGGCATGACTCCGGCGTTGTTGACGATGACGTCCGCCCGTCCCCAGCGCTCGATCGCGGCCGAGACGAAGGCCCGTACGTCGGCGGCGTCGGTGACGTCGAGCCGCCGGAAGTCGGCGGTGCCCCCGTCGGCGGCGATCCGCCCGGCCAGCTTCTCCAGGCGCTCCGTACGGCGCGCGCCCATGAGCACCCGGTGGCCGTCGGCTGCCAGGCGCAGGGCCGTCGCCTCACCGATCCCGCTGCTCGCGCCGGTCACCAGGACGACCTTGGTGGTCTGCGTCATGACGATGTCCTTCCGATGGATGAATGGATGGATGGAGGGGAGGTTCCGCAGTCGGCTGACCGCGGAACCGAGTCTGTGCGGGACGGCCCGCACCGGACCAGGACGGCCGTTGCCTGGGTATGGCACACCCAGGCAACGCGACGGACGGCCGCCTAGTCTTGGCCGCATGGACGACAACCACTTGGGTGCCTTCCTGCGGGCCCGCCGGGCCGGCCTCACGCCACGGGACGTGGACATGGTGAGCCACGGGGCGCGCAGGGTCGCCGGACTGCGCCGGGAGGAGGTCGCGGTCCTCGCCGGGGTGAACGCCGACTACTACACCCGTCTGGAACAGGGCCGCGAACGCAACCCCTCCCCCCAGGTCCTGGACGCCCTCGCCCACGCCCTGCGGCTGGACAGCGACGCGCGGACACACCTGTTCCGCCTGGCCGGCGGCGCACCCGGTGCGGGGCGCTCCGTTCACACGGCGGCCGGGGTGAGTCCGGCGCTGCGCCAGTTGATGGACGGCTACCCGCACACTCCGGCGTTCGTCCTGGGCCGCACCCTGGACGTCCTCGCCACCAACGCCCTGACCGACGCGCTCTTCACCCCGTTCGACCCGGCGGACAACCTGGCCCGCATGATCTTCCTCGACCCCGCGGGCCGGCACTTCTACGCGGACTGGGAGCGGGCGGCCCAGGCCGCCGTGGCCAATCTGCGGGAGGGCGCCGGCCTCGACCCGGACAACCCCGAACTGCGCCGCCTGGTCGCCGAACTCACCGCACACAGTGCCGAGTTCGGCCGGCTGTGGAGCGCCCACGGCGTACGCGGCAAGAGCCGGGACGCCAAGGACCTGCACCACCCCGAGGTCGGTCCGCTCGCCCTCACCTACCAGGCCTTCGACGTGCGCGACGCCCCAGGCCAGCAACTCGTCATCTACCACGCCGAACCAGGCAGCCCGAGCGCCCGCGCCCTCGGCCTCCTCGGCTCCCTGCACGCCACCCGACGCCGCGCGGAGGCCGAGCCGCCCACCCCCTCGTAGTCCGCCGGACATCAGCTCCTGAACAGGCCGCGAGCGTCACCTCGCGCCGAGCCCACAACCGCACGCCCGACGGCACACGTGTGGGGGCCGTTCGCGAACTGCCCCCACACCTACGCTGCTCCCGCCCCGCAGTGGCGACGCTGCACCATCGTCAGCCGCTCTCCCCCAGCACATGCCGGTCGCGGCTCGCGAGGGCGCCCGTCCACATCTGAAGGATGAGCAGCCCGAGCAGGGTCAGCATCGGGACGCTCCAGCCGCCGGTCATGGTGTGCAGAGCGCCTAGGCCGAAAGGGCCGAGGCCCGCCAGGAGGTAGCCGAAGCCCTGGGCCATCATCGAGACGTGGCCGGTGTGCCGGGCGTCGGGAGAGCGCCAGACGATGTAGGTCAGGGACAAGCTCAGCGAGGCACCCTGGCCCAGTCCCAGCGCGGTCATCCAGACGTACGCGGACGATGCGGGGGCCGCGGCCAGGCCTGCGAACGCGGTACCGGTCAGCACGACGGCGACCGCTACAGGAAGCCATGCCGGCCGCGTCCGTGCGGCGAGTGCGGGCGTGACGAGCGAGGCGGCCATGCCGAGGAAGGCGGTGTACGACAGCATCCAGCCCGCCTCGTGCGCGTCCATGCCCGAGTCCCGGAGCAGGGTCGGTACCCAGGTGAGGGTCGCGTAGTAACTCATGCTTTGCAGCCCCATGAGCGCGGTCACGGCGAGGGCGACCGGATCGCGGGTGAGCGCGCGCACTGTCGGCTCGCCGTCAGCGGACGGAGCGTCGGCGACCCGGTGGGTTCGTGGGTCGAGGTCGGGCGCGGGCCGCATCTGCGGCACGAGGAGGAGGAAGGCGAGCAGCGCGGGCACCGCCCACAGCGCCAGAGCTGGCCGCCAGCCACCGCCCAACCAGGCGAGCATCGGCACCGTGACCCCCGAGGCGAGGGCCGCGCCGGCGGAGAGGACCGTCGAGTACAGGCCCATCATCAGGCCGGCACGGTGCGAGAAGTCCCGCTTGATCGCGGCGGGCATGACGACGTTGGCCACCGCGATCGCCGCGCCGACGACGACCGTTCCGGCGAAGAGGCCCACGAGGCTCGGCCACAGGCGCAGCACGATGCCCGCGGCGAGCGCGGCCATCGTCGCCGCGAGGAGCCGGTGCGAACCGAGGCGACGGCTCAGCGCCGGGGTGACGAAGGCGAACGCGCCGAACGCGACGACCGGGATGGTGGTGAGCAGGCTGACGACGACTTCGGAGAGCCCGAGATCCGCCCGGATGTCCGAGAGCACGGGGCCGACCGAGGCGACGCCGATACGCAGATTGAGCGCTGCCGTGAGCAGGCCGACGGCCAGCCAGACCCCGCGGCGTCGGGCCACGGAGCGGGCGGGGGTCCGGAACCGGCGGCCCGGCGTCGGTTCCTGGAGGAGGGAGGGGGTGGGAGGGGTCACGAGGGTGTCCTTTCGATTCGCCACCCCAGTCCATCCGACCGCCGAGAGGCGGCCAACTGATAACCTGACCAGTAATGCCCGAAAACCGCCACACGCTTCTACGGCCCGGCTCCGACCCCCGCGAGCAAGCCTTGCGCGAGCACGTCTTCCAGCTCGGACACGATGAGCGCACACCCGCGCACCGGCACGCGCGTGGACACCTGGTGTACGCGGCGACCGGCGTCCTCTCGCTGGTGACCTCGGTGGGGGCTTGGACCGCCCCGTCCAACCGGGTCGTGTGGATCCCCGCGGGCTTCGAGCACCAGCACCGTGCGCACGGGCACACCGACATGCGCATCGTCTTCATGGCGCCCGGCCTCGCCGCACTGTTGCCCGCGCACCCCGCGGTGCTCGTCATGACACCGCTGGCACGCGAGGCCACGCTGGCCCTCACCGGCTCCGACCGCCGTTCCGCGAGCGCCCGCGCACGGCTGCGCCGGGTCGTCATCGACGACATCACCACCGCACCCGAACAGCCGCTGCACCTTCCCGAACCCCGCGATGACCGCCTCCGCGCCGTGGCCTGCCTGGTCGAGGAGGACATGGCGCACCCACTGACACTCGGTCAGCTCGGCCGCCAGGTCGGCGCGGGCGAGCGCACCCTCAGCCGGCTCTTCCAGCAGGAGACCGGGATGAGCTTCCCCCAGTGGCGCACACAACTGCGCGTCCATCACGCGCTCCTGCTGCTCGCCGACGACGTGTCGGTGATCCACACGGCCACGGCCTGCGGATGGGCCAATCCGAGCGCCTTCATCGACGCGTTCACCGCACTCGTCGGCCAGACACCGGGCCAGTATCAGCGTGCACTGCGGGCAGAAAGTGGATCAGAACCCCAACGCGGTGGTCCTGGCCAGATTGTGGGTCGTGCCGTCACCGCCGAGGGCCCGATCGCACCCCCATGAGGCCTGTGAGCACAATGGACGCCGTGACATCGACGCTCGACTACCAGCAGGTTCTTCAGCGGATCGCCGAGGAGATCGCGCGGACGCCCGGCCGGGGGCGGTCCGCCGACTACATCCCCGCGCTCGCCGCACGCGACCCGCGCGCCTTCGGCATGGCCGTCGCCGAGCTGGACGGCACCGTCCACGGAGTGGGCGAGTGGCGCGAGCCGTTCTCCACGCAGTCCATCACCAAGGCCTTCACCCTGGCCCTGGACCTGGCCCACGAAGGCGACGAACTGTGGGAGCACGTCGGCCGCGAACCCTCCGGCAACCCGTTCAACTCCCTGGTACAGCTCGAGTACGAGAACGGCATCCCGCGCAACCCGTTCATCAACGCCGGCGCCCTGGTCGTCACCGACCGCCTCCACACCCGTACGGGCGACGCCGCGGGCGAGCTCTTGCAGCTGTTGCGCACCGAGAGCGGGAACCCGGACCTCGATTTCGACCTGACGGTCGCCGCCTCGGAGGCCGCGCACGGCGACCGCAACGCCGCCCTCGGCCACTTCATGGCCTCCTACGGCAACATCGACAACCCTGTCCCGCTCCTGCTCGAGCAGTACTTCCGCCAGTGCTCCATCACCGCCTCCTGCGCCGACCTCGCGCTGGCGGCCACTCTCCTGGCCCGGCACGGGGTACGCGCCGACGGCAGTCGGCTGCTGACCCGCAGCCAGGCCAAGCAGGTCAACGCCGTCATGCTGACCTGCGGAACCTATGACGCGGCCGGCGACTTCGCCTACCGCGTCGGCCTGCCCGGCAAGAGCGGCGTGGGCGGCGGCATCATCGCCGTCGTGCCTGGTCGCTGCGCGCTGTGCGTGTGGAGTCCCGGCCTGGACGAACGCGGCAACTCCGTGGCCGGAGTGGCGGCGCTCGACCTCTTCACCACGCTCACGGGGCTGTCGGTGTTCTGATCCCGCCGGGCCCCGGGCGGCTCCGAGACTCCGGCATGTGGCCGCAGAGGTGATGACTCTCAACTAGGAGGGCCGGTCCTCGGCCGCTGCATCTCTTCGTCCAGGGCCATGGCCGCCCCGACCAGGGCGAGGTGGGTGAAGGCCTGCGGAAAGTTGCCCAGTTGCTCGCCCGAGGGGCCGATCTCCTCGGCGAAGAGACCGACATGGTTGGCGTAGGTGAGCATCTTGTCGAAGGCGTGGCGGGCCTGGTTGAGCCTGCCGCTGCGGGCGAGCGCCTCGACGTAGAGGAAGCTGCACAGGTTGAAGGTTCCCTCGGAGCCGCGCAGGCCGTCCGGGGATGCTCCGGGGTCGTAGCGGTAGACCAGGCTGTCACTGACCAGTTCCTCGTTCATCGCGTCCAGGGTGCTGATCCAGTCCGGGTCGCGGGGCGAGATGAAGCCGACCTTCGGCATGAGCAGGAGCGAGGCGTCCAGGACGTCGGTGTCGTAGTGCTGGACGAACGCCTGCCGTTTCTGGCTCCAGCCGCGTGCGACGATCTGACGGAAGGCCGCGTCCCGGGCGGTGGTCCAGCGCGCGATGTCGGCGGGGCGGGAGAACTCGGTGGCCGCACGGACGCCGCGGTCGAAGGCCACCCAGGTCATCAGGCGGCTGTAGGTGAAGTCGTGCCGCCCGCCCCGGGTCTCCCAGATGCCTTCGTCGGGCTGGTCCCAGTTCTCGGCGAGCCAGTCCAGTACGTCGCTCAGCGCCTTCCAGCCCCGGATCGCGCCTATGTCACCGCCGACGATCAAGGCATCGGCCGCCTCACCGTAGATGTCGAGCTGCAACTGCGAGGCCGCCGCGTTTCCCGCGCGCACGGGGCGGGATCCCTGGTAGCCCTCCAGGTGGTCGAGGAGTTCTTCGGACAGGTGAGGGTCACCGTCGACGCGGTACATGATCTGCAGGGGGCCCGTCGCGGCGGAGCCCGCGTGGATCCCAGCTATCGCGGCACAACCGTGGAAGCCGATGCCCGCCGGCTTCCGTGCCCCGTCGAGTGGCACCCCGGCTACCAGCTGACCGTGGAGGATCTGCGGCGCCATCCGGACTACCGCGGGCAGGAGTACGTCGACCTGGGCGCCGAACTCGCGGCCGACGGCAGCCTCAACCCTCGCATCATCGGCGAGGCGGCCTCCTGCGGCCGTTACGACCCGCAGGACCTCAAGAAGGTCTGGCACTGCCTGGCTCGCTTCGGCGCGCCGACCCTTGCCCGGGGCCACGAACGGCTCCCGCAGGTCAGCGCGTCGTCCTGCTGCACAGGTGACAGCACCTGATCACCGCCCGGCTGCACAGGTGACAGCACGTGGTCACCGCCCGGGTGAGGCCAACTTGCGAGGTTCGATGCGTTCCTCCACCGCCTCGGATCCATCGCGGCTGACTATGTAGGCACCCTTGCCGCTGATCTCCGTCACCGCCTCCACCAACTCCGTTCCCCGGTACACCAGGCCGACTCCGTCATCCGTGCAATGAGCGGTGGGTATGCCGCCGTCCTTCACGAGCTGGTGGATCAGCGGGCGTCGTCCCTCATCCGAGTCGTAGTGCACGCCGTTGCCGTACGGCAGGAAGCCGAGCGCGTTTGTGACCGGGCGCAGTTGCGGCCCGAACGAGTCGGTCGCACCTCCCTGGAACCAGCAGATCGAGCCTGCGCTGACTCCGCTGAGGACGACACCGGCCTGCCAGGCACGGTGCAGGATCCGGTCCAGACCGTGTGCTCTCCACACCGCCAGCAGGTTGACCACCGAGCCGCCCATGACCCAGACGACATCCTGGTCGAGAACCGTTCCCTCGACGTCCTCGACGTTGGGCATGGGGAACAGTTGCAGAGGCGTCAGATCGAACCCCGCCACCCGCGCGGCCTCGTTCATACGGGCCGTGAAGTGCTCGGCATCCCCGATGGCGGTGCCTACGTACATGACGCGGGGCCGCCGACCGTGCACACCGGACAGGTCAACCGCATGATGCACCAGAGCATCGAACGTCACCCTGGTTCGTCCTCCGAGTCGATGCCCGCCGGAAGTTGCGAGAATGGTCGGTTCCGTTGCCTTCATGAACATGAGCGTATCGGTGCCGTGTTGGCGCAGGTGAGCGGGCGCGGCGTACCGGTCCTCGCCCACTTCGGGCGGAACGTGGCCTGCCAACTCCGATCGAAATCGGGGGGGTTGCGCCGCACCTCGCCAGTCATGGTCTGCACACACTTCTTTGCACGCACTTCTATGCACAGACTTCTGTGTGGTCTATCTTGAGGGTCATGGAACACCCGCAGCAGCCTTCCCAAGTGCATCTGACCCCCCGAAACCTCCGCGGCATCGCGCACCCGCTGAGGGTGCAGATCCTCACCAGCCTGCGGACGGAGGGACCGGCCACGGCCACCACGGTGGCCCGCCGGCTCAATCTGAACACCGGGGCGACCAGCTACCACCTGCGGCAGCTCGCGGAGTACGGCTTCATCACGGAGGAGCCGTCCCGGGGTGGACGGCGTGAACGGTGGTGGCGGGCGGCGCACGCCAACACCGTCGTGCCCGACGACGAGGTGCTCGACGGCAGCGAGGGGCTCGGCAGTGCCTATCTCCAGGCTCTCGGCCAGGTCTGGTCGGGCGCCCTGATGGCCGCGATCGAGGCGACCCCGTCGCTCACGCCGGAGTGGCGCGACGCGCAGGACTTCGGCGACTACGCACTGACGCTCACCCCGGCCGAGGCCAAGGAGTTGACGGCGGAGATCCACACCCTGCTCCGGCGGCGTACCGCCGCCGCGGCCTCCGAAGCACAGCCGCCGGACGGCGCGTCGCGGGTCTCCTTCCAGTTCCAGTTGTTCCCGACCAGCGAGGACCGGCACGCCCCCCAGCCCGACGACATGGAGTAGACCGATGCCCACTCAGCACACAGTCACCAAGGAAGCGCCGGACACACGCCCCAGGGTCCTGCGCGGGCTGGTCGGCATGCTGGCGGCCTACGCGGCCGCCCTGTCGGCCAACCGGGTGCTGTCCATCGCCCTGCCCTGGTTCGTCCTGACGACCACGGGCAGCGTCGGCAAGACAGGCTTAGTGGCCTTCTGCCAGATAGTCCCGTACGTGATCTCGCAGGCACTGGCAGGTCCGATCATCGACCGTGTCGGACCCAAGCGGATCAGCGTGGCGGGCGACCTCTTGTCCACCGCCGCGATGGCCACCGCCCCGCTGCTGTATCTGACCGGCAGTCTGCCCTTCGGTGTCCTGCTGGCGCTGCTGGCAGTCGTCGGGGCGGCCGACGGGCCGGCCAACGGCGCCAAGGGCCTCTTCGTACCGTCGGCCACCCGCGCCGCCCGCGTCCCCATCGAACGCGGCACCGGTCTTTCCGCCGCTGTCGAGCGGACGGCCACGACCGTCGGTCCCGCCATGGCGGGCGTCGTCGTCACCGCCTTCGGCAGCCTGTACGCGCTGTGGGTCACCGCCGCGCTGTTCGCCGTGTCGGCACTGATCGTCTCCTCCACCCTGACCGACCCGGTGCCCGAGCCGCACGAGGTCCCGGTCGAGGACGGCGGCGGCTACTTCTCCCAGCTCCGCCAGGGTGCGGTCTTCCTGAGGGACGCGAAGCTGCTCCGGTCCATCGTGGGCATGCTCGCGGTGACCAACCTCCTGGACCAGGCGTTCATGTCCGTGCTGCTGCCGGTGTGGGCGAAGGAGTCGGGGAACGGCGCGCAGGCCGTCGGCCTGGTGGTGAGCGTCTTCGCCGCGACGTCGATCATCGCCGCGCTGGTGGCCGCCGGGGTCGCCGAGCGGCTGCCGCGGCGCACCGTCTACTTGATCGGCTTCTCCCTGGGCGGCCTGCCCCGGTTCGCGGCGATGGCGACGGGGGCACCGCTGTGGCTGGTCCTGACCGTGCTCGCGGTGGGCGGCCTGGGGTCCGGCTTCGTCAACCCGATCGTGGGCGCGGTGACGTACGAGCTGATCCCGACTCCGCTGCTGGGCCGGGTCAAGACACTGGCGCAGGCGGTCACTTGGGCGGGCATCCCGTTCGGCGGACTCCTTGGGGCCGGCCTGGTGACCCTGACCGGCACGTCGACGGCGCTGTGGATCGTGGGCGGGCTGTACCTCGTGGCCATTGTCGTGCCGGGCATGAGCCGGGAGTGGTCCGGGATGCGTAAGCGGACGGCGCCCGAAACCACATCCGTGGACTCCGCGGGTAGCACGGACACCACGGCCTCCGCGGCCCACAGCCTGCCGCAGCAGAAGCCGCGGGAGGAGTCCTCGGTCCAGACCGCGGCCTGAACCGGCGCGGCAACGGCGAGGCACGCGTGCGGTGGCCGGGGCATCCGCCTCAGCCACCGCACGCACGGGCAGAAGTGCCCACGTTCCACGGGCAGAAGTAACCAGTTATCTCGTCAAGATCGCTCTGCGAGCATCAAATCGGCTGAGCATCCGAGGGCCTTCCGTTACGGGTCGACGACGAGGAACTGGTGGACGCATGACTACGAATCCGATGGCGCCCCCGACACCGGCACCCGGCCGGGATGCGGGGCGTGAGCCGTTCTCACCGGCGGAAAGCCGAATAGCCGCCATTTGGGGGGCGGTTCTCGGCACCGAGGTGACGTCGGCGGATTCCGACTTCTTCGCACTGGGCGGCACCGGCGAGCAGGCCGCGGAAATGGCCCGGCAGGTCGCGGAGGAATTCGGCTCGGAATTCCAAACCCCCTTCTCGGCGGGGCCGCCGACCATTCGGACTGTGGCGGCCTTTCTCGCCGAGGAGGCGCTGGAACGGGCCCGCCGCATGTTCGAGGACACCGTGGACGGCGTGGACGGCATGGACGACGGCTCCGACAGCCTCGGAGCCTCGTCCACCTCCGACGACACCACTGTGATCCCCCGCGCCGTCCGGGACGGGCGGCCACTGCCGCTGTCGTTCGCGCAGCGCCGTCTGTGGTTCCTGGACCAGCTGGATCCGGGCCGTGCCGAATACCTGATCCCGATGGGGCTGCGCATCAGCGGCCCGCTGGATGTCACGGCACTCGAGACGGCGCTGACGGAGCTGGTGGCGCGGCACGAGGTACTGCGGACCCGTTTCGTCACCGACGAGGACGACACCCCGGGTCAGGTGGTCGACGCACCCCGCACGCTGCCGCTGGCCGTGCACGACCTGCGGTACGTGACGGACGATGCCGCCCGTGAGGAGGCGGCCACCGCGCTCGTGGACACCGAGGGTTTCCGGCCCATGGATCTCGCCACCGGTCCGATGGTCCGCGCCCTGCTGCTCCGGCTGGCGGACGAGGAGCACCTGCTGTCCCTCACCGTTCACCACATCGCGTTCGACGGCTGGTCGGCGGGTGTCCTCTCGCGTGAGCTCACCACGTTGTACACGGCACAGGTGACGGGGGTCGCCGCCGGGCTGCCCGAACCGCCGCTGCAGTACGCCGACTTCGCGGTCTGGCAGCGCTCGTGGTTCACCGGTGACGTGCTGTCGGATCAACTGGACTACTGGCGGGGCCGACTGGCGGGCGCCGAGTCGCTGGAGCTGCCCACCGACCGCAGGCGTCCGGCGCGGCGCAGCGGCAACGGGGCGATGCTCACCTTCAGCATCCCCGCGGCGACCGCCGACGGTGCGCGCAGGCTGGCGCACGACACGGGAGCCAGCCTGTTCATGACCTTGCTCGCGGTGTTCCAGGCGGTGCTGTCCCGATACAGCGGCCAGGAGGACATCGCGGTCGGCACCCCGATCGCGGGCCGCAACCGTGCCGAGATCGAGGACATGGTCGGCTTCTTCGTGAACACGCTGGTGATGCGGACCGACCTGTCCGGCGACCCGACGATCACCGAGCTCATCGACCGGGTCAAGGACACCGCGCTGGGCGCCTACGACCACCAGGACATGCCGTTCGAGCGGCTGGTGGAGGAGCTGGCACCGCAGCGGGACCTCTCCCGCAACCCGCTGTTCCAGACCATGTTCGTCCTGCAGAACACCCCCGACAGCCGTTCCTGGGAGCTCCCCGGCCTCAGCGTCCGGCAGATGGACGTGGCCGCGCAAGAGTCCAAGTTCGACTTCACGTTCTACGCGACGGAAGCCGCGGACGGCGGTCTGGACTGCACCATCGTCTACTCCACCGATCTCTTCGACGAGACGACGATGGTCCGGCTCGGCGGGCACTTCGAGACCCTGCTCGGTGCCGCGGCGGCCTCCCCCACCGCCCCGCTGTCCGCTCTGGAGATGCTGACGGCCGCGGAGCGGCGGGAGATCCTCACCACGTGGAACGGCGCGGACACCGACGCCCCCGACTCCGTCACCGTTCACCGGCTGTTCGAGGACCGCGCCGCCGAGCGGCCGCACTCCCCCGCCGTCACGTGCGGCTCGGACCATCTGACGTATCAGGAGCTGAACGCGCGGGCCGAGTGGATCGCCGCCCGGCTGCGCGAGCGGGGCGCCGGCCCCGGCACGCTGGTGGCCATCTGCCTGGACCGGGGCACCGACATGGTGAGCGCCCTGCTCGGCATCCTCAAGTCGGGCGCCGCGTACGTGCCGCTGGACCCGGCCTATCCGACGGACCGGCTCGCGTACATGATCGAGGACAGCGGGGCACCGCTGATCGTCACCCGGCCCGCGCATGTCGACCGGCTGCCCGCCGCGACGCCGCGCCTCCTCCTTGAGGACTGGCCCGAGGAGCTTCCCCCTCCGAGCGGCAACGAGTCAGCGCCCGGGGCGGAGCCCGGGGCGGGGCCCGACGATCTGGCGTACGTGATCTACACGAGTGGGTCGACGGGCCGTCCGAAGGGCGTGCAGATCACCCACGGCGCACTGCGCGCACGGATGCGGGAGACGCGGCGGCAGCTCGACCTCACCTGCGAGGACCGGGTGCTGCAGTTCGCGTCGATCTCCTTCGACTCCTCGGTGGGACAGCTGTTCGCGCCGCTCGTCTCGGGCGCGTCCCTCGTCCTGCGCGACGACGCCTGGGACCCGGGCATGCTGGCGGAGGCGCTGCGCGTCAACGCGGTGACGGTGGCCTGGCTGACCCCTTCGGCGTTCGGCGCGCTCGCCGCGCAGCTCGAAGGACCGGACGACCTCGGCCCGGAACTGCGCCTGGTGCGGCTCGGCGGTGAGGCGCTCCAGCGGGAGCAGGTGCGCCAGTGGTTCCGCCACACCTCCGTGCCGCTGGTCAACGGCTACGGTCCGACGGAGGCGGCGCAGGAAGCGGCGACAGCGCTGATCACCGGCCCCGGCGACCACGTACCGATCGGACGCCCGGTCGCCAACGCGAAGGTGTTCTTGGTGGACCGGCACGGCCGGCCGGTTCCGGTGGGTGTCCCGGGCGAGATGTGGATCGCCTGCCCCGGCCTCGCGCGCGGCTATCTGGACCGGCCCGAGCTGACCGCCGAGAAGTTCACCGTCGTCAGCGTGGACGGCACTCCCCGGCGTGTCTACCGCACCGGCGACCTCGCCAAGTGGCACCCGGACGGACACCTGGAGTTCGTGGGCCGGGGCGACAACCAGGTCAAGCTGCGCGGCTACCGCATCGAGCCGGGCGAGATCGAGGCGGCCCTGCTGACCCACCCCTCGGTGACCGGCGCCACCGTCCTGCTCCGCGAGGACGTGCCGGGCGACCCGCGCCTTGTGGCGTACGTCGTCGCGGACCCGCCCGTCGAGACGGGTGTCCTGCGCGCCCACCTCCAGCGTGACCTGCCGGACTACATGGTGCCCGCGGCGTTCGTGCCCCTGGACCGCATCCCGCTCACCCCGAACGGCAAGACGGACCGGCGCGCGCTGCCCGCGCCCGCCTCGGACCGGCCCGAGCTCGGCGCCGCGTACACGGCTCCGCGCACGGAGACCGAGCGGACGGTGGCGGCCGTCTGGGCCGAGGTGCTCGGCATCGACACGGTCGGCGCGGACGACGACTTCTTCGCCCTGGGCGGTCACTCGCTTCTTGCGACGCGGGTCGTGTCGCGGCTGCGCCGCCGCCTTGGCGTCGACGTTCCCGTACGGGCCCTGTTCGGCGCGCCGACCCCGGCGCTCCTGGCCGCAGCCGTGGAGGAACTCGACGAGGCGGGCGTCTCGCGCATTCCCGCCGTACCCCGCGACGGGGACCCGCTGCCGCTCAGCTTCGCCCAGCAACGCCTCTGGTTCCTCGACCAGTTGGAGCCGGGACGAGCCGAGTACCTGCTGCCCTTCGCCTTCCGCGTACACGGCGCCGTCGACGTGGACGCGCTCAACAACGCCTTCACCGCACTGGTGGAGCGCCACGAGATCCTGCGCACCCGGTTCGGCACGGACGCAGCGGGCTCGGCGGTCCAGTCGATCGCCCCGGCCGCCCCGGTGACGGTCCTGGTCCGGGACCTCCGGGACCTCCGGGACGTGGCGGACGCCGCGGCCCACGAGGACGCCCGCGAGAACGCCCACAGGGACGCCCACGGGGACGCCCGCGAGGACGCCCTCGCGGCGGTCCTGGCCGGCGACGCCCTGCGTCCGGTGGACCTCGCCGCAGGTCCGATGCTGCGCGCTGTGCTGGTGCGCCTCGCCGACGAGGAGGCGGTCCTGGCGGTCACCGTGCACCACATCGCCTTCGACGGCTGGTCGATCGGGGTGCTGCTGCGCGAGCTGTCCGCCCTGTACGCGGTGGCTCTGGGAGCGGGGCCCGACGCGGCCCCGGCGCCGCTGCCGGTGCAGTACGCCGACTACGCGCTGTGGCAGCGCTCCTGGCTGACCGGCGAGGCGCTGGAGCGCCAGCTCGGCTACTGGCGGGACCGCCTGGCGGGTCTTGAGCCCTTGGAGCTGCCGACGGACCACGCGCGGCCGGCGGAGCGCACCGGCAGGGGCGAAGTGGTCCGCTTCTCGGTGCCCGCCGATGTCGCCGCACGGGCCAGGGCGGTGTCCGCCGAGGGCGGTGCGAGCCTGTTCATGACGCTCCTTTCGGTGTTCCAGCTGCTGCTCGCCCGCTACAGCGGTCAGCGGGACATCGCGGTCGGCACCCCCATCGCCGGCCGCAACCGCGCCGAGACGGAAGAGCTGATCGGCTTCTTCGTCAACACGCTCGTCCTGCGCACCGACCTCTCCGGCGACCCGGCGTTCAGCGAGCTGCTCGCCCGCGTCAAGGACACGGCCCTGGGCGCGTACGACCACCAGGATCTGCCCTTCGAGCGCCTCGTCGAGGAACTGGCACCCGACCGCGACCTGTCCCGCAACCCGCTGTTCCAGACCCTGTTCGCGCTGCAGAACACGCCCGGCGCCGATGCCTGGAGCCTGCCGGGTCTGACGGCGGAGCCCGTCGAGTCCCCGGTCCGCGAGGCCAAGTTCGACCTGTCGATGTATCTGGCGGAGGCGTCCGACGGCACGCTGGACGGCGCCGTCGTCTACGCGTCCGACCTGTTCGGCGAGGCCACCGCGCGCCGCCTCGTCGACCACTTCACGATCCTCCTCGACGCGGCCACCACCCGCCCGCAGGCCGCGCTGTCCGAGCTGGAGATGCTGGGCGCGGACGAGCGGCACCGCATCGTGACCGAGTGGAACGCCACCTCGGCGCCCGTCCCGGCCGGGGCCACCCTGCACCGGCTGTTCGAGGAGCGGGCGGCCCGCACGCCGGACGCGGTCGCCGTCGTGTGCGGCGCGGACGAGCTGACCTACCGCGAACTCGACGAGCGCGCCAACCGGTTGGCACACCGTCTGCGTGCCGTGCCGGGGATCGGCCGTGACGTGCCGGTGGGCGTCTGCCTGGAGCGCTCCCCCGCCCTGGTGTGGACGCTGCTCGGCATCCTCAAGGCGGGCGCCGCGTACGTCCCGCTCGACCCCGAGCACCCGGCGGAGCGCCTGGCGTATCTGGTGGAGGACTCCGGTGCGCCGCTCGTCGTCACCGACATCGCGCACGCCGCTCTGCTGCCCGAGGGCCCGGTCGTGCTGGCCGTCGACAGCGCGACCGACCTGCCGGACACCCTCCCGACCACCGCTCCGGATTACGTCGCTCAACCCGGCGACCTCTCCTACCTGATCTACACGAGCGGCTCCACGGGGCGGCCGAAGGGCGTCCGCATCGAGCACCGGGGCGTGGTGAACTACCTGGCCGGCATGCAGCACGCCTTCCCGCTGACCCCGGGCGAGGGCTTCCTCCAGGCCACGCCGCTCTCCTTCGACGTGTCCGCGTACGAGATCTTCTGGCCCTTGTGGCAGGGCGCGACGGTCGTGCTGGTGCCCGGCTCCGACCGCCTCGACATGACCGAGGTGTCACGGCTGATGCGGGACCACCGCGTGGTCGGCCTGCACTTCGTCCCGAGCCTCCTCGACCTGTTCGTCTCGCAGGCACGGCCCGAGGACTGCGCGCACCTGCGCTACGCCTTCGCCAGCGGTGAGCCCCTCCAGCCGACCCTGGTCGCCCGCTTCCTCGACCGCTTCCCCGGCGACCTGATCAACCTGTACGGCGCGACGGAAGTCTCCGTCGACACCACGTACTGGCGGGCCTCACGCACCGACCCCGGCGGCCCGGTGCTCGCGGGACGGCCCATGGTCAACCAGACGGTGTACGTCCTCGACCCGGACCGCCGCCCCGTGCCTGCGGGGGTGCTTGGCGAGGTGTACCTCGGCGGCGACAGTGTGGGGCGCGGCTACCACGAGCGCCCCGAGCTCACCGCGGAACGCTTCGTGCCCGACCCGTTCACCGGTGGCCGCATGTACCGCACGGGCGATGTCGGCCGCTTCACCGCCGCCGGCGAACTCGACCTGCTCGGCCGCATCGACCGGCAGGTGAAGCTGCGCGGCGTACGCGTCGAACTCGGCGAGATCGAGGCGATGCTGCTCACCCATGACGCGGTGGGTGTGTGCGCGGTGGCCGTCCGCGAGGACATCCCCGGCGACAAGCGGCTCGTCGCCTACTACGTACCCGCGCCGGGCGGCACCGCCGACACCGCGGGGCTGCGCGAGTGGGCTGCCGAGCGCCTGCCCCGCGGCATGATGCCGTCCGCGTTCATGGAGCTGCCGGAACTCCCGCTCAACCGGAACGGCAAGGTCGACCACGCGGCGCTGCCGACGCCCGGGGAAAGCGACATCACGGCCGGGTTCGTGGCACCCCGGGACGAGATCGAGGAGGAGGTGGCCGGAATCATGGCCGAGGTTCTCGGACTCGAAAAAGTCGGGGTCGGGATCCACGACGATTTCTTCGGTGCCGGCGGCCATTCCCTTCTCGCGATTCAGCTCGTCAACCGCATCGAGGCGGTGACGGGAGTCCGTATCGGCCTGCGCCGGTTCTTCCTTGCTCCGACGGTCGTCGGCGTCAAGGAGCAGATCATCGAATTGTTCGCGACGCAGGAAGTCGACACACCGGAAGTCGACACACCGGAAGTCGATACACAGGAAATTGGCGCCCAGGAAAACGATCAGGAACAGGTCTCCTGAATCCAGCGGCCCGCTGCCCACACGCACACACCCCGCTGCCCACACGAAGAGAATGAGGACGGACATCATCATGGGCGAGAACTCGATCGAGGCGCGGCTGCTGTCCCGTATGCGACGGCGCGCGGACGCGGACCGGATCATGCGCGGCGCCGAGGAGGCCACCGGCCCGCTGTCACTGTCGTTCGCACAGCAGCGGCTGTGGTTCCTGGACCGCCTGTCCCCCGGGAGCGCCGACTACCTGGTGCCCACGACGCTGCGGGTCCGGGGTCCGCTGAACGTCGCGGCGCTGGAGCAGGCACTGTCCGGCCTGGTGGCCCGGCACGAAGTACTGCGAACGGCGTTCTCGGCGGACGATGACGGTACGCCGCAGCAGGTGATCACCGCGCCCTGGCCGGTGGAGGTCACGGTGCACGACCTGCGGGGCGACACACACGCCGAGGAGCACGGCCGCGAGGTGCTGCGCACAGAGGCGACGCGCCCCTTCGACCTCACGTCGGGCCGGCCCCTGCGGGCGGACCTCGTACGCCTGGCGGAGGACGACGCCTACCTGTCGCTCACGGTGCACCACATCGTGTCGGACGGCTGGTCCTCGGGCATCCTGGCGCGCGAGCTGCGTGAGCTGTACGCGGCGGCCCTGGCCGGCGGCGAGGCCTCGCTCCCGCAACTGCCCGTCCGTTACGCGGACTTCGCCGCCTGGCAGCGCGGCCGGCTCACGGGACCGGCCCTGGAGCAACAACTCGGGTACTGGCGCGAGCGCCTCGCGCACACGGCGCCCCTGGAGCTGCCGACCGACCACCAGCGTCCGGCGCACACGAGTGGCACCGGCGACGTGGTGACCTTCACGGTGCCGAGCGAGGTCACGGAGAGGCTGCGGGAGGCGGCGGGCCGGCAGGGTGCGAGCCTGTTCATGGCACTTCTGTCGCTGTTCCAGATCGTGCTGGCCCGCTACTCCCGCCAGGACGACATCGCCGTGGGCACCCCCATCGCGGGCCGCAACCGCGCCGAGATCGAGGACGTGGTCGGCTTCTTCGTGAACACGCTGGTGATGCGGACCGACCTGTCCGGCGACCCGACGTTCCCCCAGCTGCTCGACCGGGTCAAGGACACCGCGCTGGGCGCCTACGACCACCAGGACCTGCCGTTCGAGCGGCTGGTGGAGGAAGTGGCGCCGGAGCGCGACCTCTCCCGCAACCCGCTGTTCCAGACCATGTTCGTCCTCCAAGCCCCGGGAAGCGCGGACGGCGAGGCCTGGGAACTGGCCGGCGCGGACGTCGAGCCGGTCGAGATCGAGCGGGGCGTGGCCAAGTTCGACCTGACGCTGACGGCGGTCGAGTCGTCGGACGGACTGCGCGCTGTCCTGGAGTACCGGACGGATCTGTTCGAGCGGGCGAGGATCGAGCGGATGGCCGGCCACCTGGCCACGCTCGCCGCTTCCGTCGCGGCCACCCCCGACGCCCGCCTCTCCGAGCTGAACATGCTCACGCAGCGGGAGCGGCAGGAAATCCTGGTCGACTGGAACGGGATCACCGGCCCCTACCCCGACGCCGCCACGATCCATTCTCTGATCGAGGACCGTGTGGCGACGGATCCGCACGCCATCGCCATCACGCATGGCGCTGAGCAGTGGACGTACGCGCAGGTCAACGAGCGAGCGAATCAGCTTGCGCACCATCTGCGCGGGACGGGCATCACCCCGGACACCCTCATCGCGGTCTGCCTCGACCGCTCGCCTGAACTGATCGCGGCCCTGCTCGGCATCATGAAGGCCGGCGCCGCCTTCGTGCCGCTGGACCCGGAGTACCCGACCGACCGCATCACCTACATGGTCGAGGACGCCCAGGCACCCCTCATCATCACCAGCACACAGCACACCGACCGGCTCCCCGCGGACACGCCGCGCCTCCTGGTCGACACCGAATGGCCCGAGGGCTCTACCGAGAACCCCGAGCCCCTGGCCACCCCCGACGACCTCGCCTACATCATCTACACCTCAGGCTCCACCGGCCGCCCCAAAGGCGTCGCCCTCGAACACCGCGGCGTCGTCAACTACCTCCACTGGTGCGACCAGAACTACCCCGTCGAAAACCCGGGCGGAATCGGCACCATCCTCTACTCGTCCGTCACCTTCGACCTCACCATCACCGCCCTCTTCCTGCCCCTCATCCAAGGCACCCAGCTCGCCATCCCGCAGCCCGGGCCGGGTCAAAGCGCGTTCGACGCGGCGATCGACCTCATCCTCACCGATGTACCGATCAGCTTCCTCAAGGCCACCCCCTCTCACCTGGAGATCCTGGCCGCACACCTCACCACCCGCCAGGCCACCCACCACATCACCACCATCGTCGCCGGCGGCGAAAACCTCACCCCCACCCTGGTCTCACAGCTCCTCGACACCAGCACCACCACCACGACCATCAGCAACGAGTACGGGGCGACCGAAGGCTCCGTCGCCAACGTCATGAGCCTCACCACCGCCCCCGACCCAGGCGGCAACACCACCACCCTCGGCCAACCCATCACCAACACCACCGCCTACGTCCTGGACCACCACAACCAACCCGCCCCCATCGGCATCCCCGGACACGCACTCCTCGGCGGCATCTGCCTCGCCCGCAACTACCACAACCGACCCGCACTCACCGCCGAACGCTTCACCTCCAACCCGCTCCGCGTTCTCGAAGATCCCCGCACCTACCACACCGGCGACCTCGTCACCTGGCGCCCCGACGGCACCCTCGAATTCATCGGCCGCATCGACAACCAGATCAAACTCCGCGGCTACCGCATCGAACTCGGCGAAATCGAGAACGCCCTCCAGACCCACCCGCTCGTCCACTCCACCACCGTCACAGTCCGCGAAGACACCCCCGGCAACAAACAACTCACCGCATACATCGTCACCACCCCCGGCACCACCACCCCCACCACCCACGAACTACGCACCCACCTCCAACAGCAACTTCCCGACTACATGGTCCCCGCCACTTACGTCACGCTCGATCAGCTGCCGCTCACCCCCAATGGCAAGATCGACACCAAAGCCCTCCCCGCACCCGGCGCCGAGCGCCCCGACCTCGACGCCGCCTTCGTAGCCCCGCGGACCACTGCCGAGCACATCGTCACCACCGTCTGGTCGGAGATCCTCGGTGTCGACACCATCGGGATCCACGACAACTTCTTCGAGCTGGGCGGGCATTCTCTGCTCGCCACGCAGGTGACGTCCCGGTTGCGCCGGCAGCTCGGTGTCGATGTGCCGGTCCGCACCGTGTTCACCTCGCCCACCCCGGCCACTTTGGCCGCGGCCATGCGTGAACTGACTTCAGCCGACGAGGCACCGCTCGTACCGGTGGACCGAGGTGACACCGCCCTACCGTTGTCCTTCGCCCAGCAACGTCTCTGGTTCCTCGACAAGTTGACGCCGGGCAGCGCCGAGTACCTGGTGCCCTTCGCCCTTCGCCTGCGGGGCGAGCTGGACGCCGACGCCCTGGGCGCTGCGTTCACCGGCCTGGTGGCACGGCACGAGATCCTGCGGACCAGGTTCGTCACCGACGATGCCGGGCGTCCCTCCCAGATGGTGGACGCGCCGTGGTCGGTCACCCCGGTGGTACACCATGTCCGGTCCGACGCCGGCCTCGAGGACAGGGAGCGGACCGCGCAGGAGGTCATGGAAGCGGAGGCGCGACGCCCATTCGAGCTGGACGGCGGTCGACTGCTGCGGGTGGACCTGATCCCTGTCGCGCAGGACGACCAGTATCTCCTGATCACGCTGCACCACATCGTGTCGGACGGCTGGTCCTCGGGCATCCTGGCGCGCGAGCTGCGTGAGCTGTACGCGGCGGCCCTGGCCGAGCGTGAGGCCTCACTTCCGGAACTCCCGGTCCAGTACGCGGACTTCGCCGTCTGGCAGCGGGAACAGCTCACGGGCGACTTCCTGGAGACGCAGTTGGCGTACTGGCGTGAGCGCCTGAGCGGTGTGCCGGTGCTGGAACTGCCCACGGATCATGGACGCCCCGCCGAGCGCGAGGGCGCCGCGGGCGACACCGTGTACTTCACGCTGCCGGCCGAGGTCGCGGAACCGCTGAGGAAGGCGGCTGGGCGACAAGGCGCGAGCCTGTTCATGACGCTGCTGTCGCTGTTCCAGATTGTGCTGGCCCGCTACGGCCGCCAGGACGACATCGCCGTGGGCACCCCGATCGCGGGCCGCAACCGCGCCGAGACCGAAGCCCTGATCGGCTTCTTCGTGAACACGCTGGTGATGCGGACCGACCTGTCCGGCGACCCGACGTTCCCCGAGCTGCTCGACCGGGTCAAGGACACGGCGCTGGGCGCCTACGACCACCAGGACCTGCCGTTCGAGCGGCTCGTCGACGAGCTGGCCCCGAACCGCGACCTGTCGCGCAACCCGCTGTTCCAGACCCTGTTCGTCTTCCAGAACACTCCGGACGGGGAGACGTGGAGCCTGCCGGGCCTCGACGTCGAGCCGGTCGGAGTCGGTGGTCAGGACGCGAAGTTCGACCTTCAGCTGACGGCGGCGGAGTCCGGCGGCGAGGTGCTGGCGGCGCTGGAGTACCGGACGGATCTGTTCGAGCGGGCGAGGATCGAGCGGATGGCCGGCCACCTGGCCACGCTCGCCGCCTCCGTCGCGGCCACCCCCGACGCACGCCTCTCCGAGCTGAACATGCTCACGGAGCGGGAACGGCAGGAGATCCTGGTCGACTGGAACGGGATCAACGGCCCCTACCCCGACACCGCGACCATCCACTCCCTCATCGAGGACCGCGTCACCACCGACCGGGACGCCATCGCCATCACCCACGGCGACAAGCAGTGGACCTACGCGCAGATCAACGCCCGCGCCAACCAACTCGCGCACCATCTGCGCGGGACGGGCATCACCCCGGACACCCTCATCGCGGTCTGCCTCGACCGCTCGCCCGAGCTGATCGCGGCCCTGCTCGGCATCATGAAGGCCGGCGCCGCGTTCGTGCCGCTGGACCCGGAGTACCCGACCGACCGCATCACCTACATGGTCGAGGATGCCCAGGCCCCGCTCATCATCACCAGCACACAGCACACCGACCGGCTCCCCGCCGACACACCCCGCCTCCTCGTCGACACCGAGTGGCCCCAGGGCTCTACCGAGAACCCCGCGCCCCTGGCCACCCCCGACGACCTCGCCTACATCATCTACACCTCAGGCTCCACCGGCCGCCCCAAAGGCGTCGCCCTCGAACACCGCGGCGTCGTCAACTACCTCCACTGGTGCGACCAGAACTACCCCGTCACCGAGCCTGGCGGGATCGGCACCATCCTCTACTCCTCCGTCACCTTCGACCTCACCATCACCGCACTCTTCCTCCCCCTCATCCAAGGCACCCAACTCGCCATCCCCGAACTAGAACCGGGCCAGACGGCCTTCGACGCCGCCGTCGACCTCATCCTCACCGATGTACCGATCAGCTTCCTCAAAGCCACCCCCTCCCACCTCGAAATCCTGGCCGCACACCTCACCACCCGCCAGGCCACCCACCACATCACCACCATCGTCGCCGGCGGCGAAAACCTCACCCCCACCCTGGTCTCACAGCTCCTCGACACCAGCACCACCACCACAACGATCTCCAACGAGTACGGCGCCACCGAAGGCTCCGTCGCCAACGTCATGAGCCTCACCACCACCCCCGACCCAGGCGGCAACACCACCACCCTCGGCCAACCCATCACCAACACCACCGCCTACGTCCTGGACCACCACAACCAACCCGCCCCCATCGGCATCCCCGGACACGCACTCCTCGGCGGCATCTGCCTCGCCCGCAACTACCACAACCGCCCCCAACTCACCACCCAACGCTTCACCCCCAACCCCTTCCCATCCCCCAAGACCCCCGCACCTACCACACCGGCGACCTCGTCACCTGGCGCCCCGACGGCACCCTCGAATTCGTCGGCCGCATCGACAACCAGATCAAACTCCGCGGCTACCGCATCGAACTCGGCGAAATCGAGAACGCCCTCAACACCCACCCCCACATCCACACCACCACCGTCACCCTCCGAGAAGACACCCCCGGCAACAAACAACTCACCGCATACATCACCACCACCCCCGGCACCACCACCCCCACCACCCACGAACTACGCACCCACCTCCAACACCAGCTCCCCGACTACATGGTCCCGGCCACCTACATCACTCTCGACCAACTCCCCCTCACCCCCAACGGCAAGATCGACACCAAAGCCCTCCCCGCCCCGGGCCCCGAGCGCCCCGAGCTCGCCACCAGCTATACCGCCCCCCGCACCGACACCGAACGCACCCTCGCCTCGGTGTGGGGCGACATCCTCGGCATCGAGACCGTCGGCATCCACGACAACTTCTTCGAGCTGGGCGGCGACTCGATCATCAGCATCCAGATGATCGCCAGAGCGAAGAAGTTCGGCATCCATCTCACCCCGCGCATGATCTTCAAGCACCAGACGATCGCCGAGATCGCGGTCCACGCCGGCGCGACCACCCTGGTCGACGCGGAGCAGGGCCGCGTGGTGGGCGACGTACCGCTGACGCCGATCCAGCACTGGTTCTTCGAGAAGGAACTGCCTGCCTTCGACCACTTCAACCAGGCCGAACTGCTGGCCACCGACTCCTTGGACCCCGACGTCCTGCGACTGGCGCTGTCCGACCTGATCGAGCACCACGACGCTCTGCGCCTGCGCTGCGAGAGCGGTGAGGACGGCTGGCGTCAGTACCTGGACGAGTCGGTGGACACCGGTGTCCTCGACGTCCACGATCTGTCCGCTGTCACCGCCGACGCCCTGAACTCGGTCTCGCTCGGTATCGCCGAGGAGACCCAGCAGGGCCTCGACCTGGCGAAGGGCCCCCTCATCAGGTGCGCCCTGCTGGACCTTGGGGCGGCCCGAGGGCAGCGGTTGCTCATCACCGTGCACCACCTGGCGGTCGACGGGGTGTCCTGGCGGATCCTTCTGGAGGACCTGGGCAGTTGCTACGAGCAGCGCGCCGCCGGCAGAGCGCCGCGCCTGCCCGCGAAGACGACGTCCTTCCGGGCCTGGGCGGAGCGGCTGCGCGGGTTCGCGGCGTCGGACGCGGCGCGCGCCGAGTTCGCGTACTGGGCGGACGCGAAGCCCGGCGGACGGGTTCCGCGTGACCGGGACGGGCGCAACGACCTGGGCTCGGCGTCCACCGTCACGGCGACGCTCACCCCCGATGAGACGCGCGCCCTGCTCCGGGACGTGCCCCGTGCCTTCAGCACGCAGATCAACGACGCGCTGCTCACCGCGCTCGCCCAGGCGCTGCGGGACTGGACGGGCGACGACGAGACGCTGATCGGTCTGGAGGGGCACGGCCGCGAGGACCTGTTCCCCGACGTCGACCTGTCGCGGACCGTCGGCTGGTTCACGTCCGTGTTCCCCGTCGCGCTGCGACTGGCGCCGGGTGCCGGCCCGGTCGCGTCGCTCGACTCCGTCAAGGAGCAGCTGGGGCGGATCCCGAACAAGGGCGTCGGCTACGGCATCCTGCGTCATCTCGGGGCACCCGAAGTGGCGTCCGCCCTGGGCCGGCAGCCGGTTCCGGAGGTCAACTTCAACTACCTGGGGCAGTTCAGCCGGGACCTCCCCGGCATCGGACGGTACGCCCCCGCCGACGAACCCAAGGGCCACTCGATCAGCCCCGACGGCATGCGCTGGAACGTCCTCGACGTGACCGCGGCCGTCGAGGGCGACACCTTCGGGGTGTACATCGGCTACTCGACGGCGCTGCACGACCGGGAGACCGTCGAGCGACTGGCCGACGGCGTGATGAGCCACCTGCGCACGTTGATCGCCGGCAGTGCCGAAGGCGCCGCCGATTCCCGCCGGACCACACCCGGCGTCCCCCTCACCGACATCGGTGACACCGACATGGCCGCGATCCTGAAGAGGTTCTCGATATGAGCACGCACAACGTGGAAGACGTCTACGGGCTCTCGCCCCTGCAGTTCGGGATGCTGTTCCACTCGTTGGAGGACACCTCCGACACGCGCCCCTACATGGTGCAGATGACGGAAGAGGTCGTAGGTCCCTTCGACGACGCGCTGTTCGGACAGGCGTGGCAGCAGCTCGTCGACCGGCATTCGATCCTGCGCAGCGCGTTCGTGTGGGAGGGCGTGTCGGAAGCGGTGCAGGTGGTGCAGCGCCGGGCTCCCGTGCCCTTCGCGGTGCGGGACCTGCGCGGCCTGCCCGACCAGGAGCAGCAGCTCGACGCCTTCCTCGCGGAGGACTGGGAGCGCGGCTTCGATCTGTCGCGGGCACCGCTGGTGCGGGTGACCGTGCTGCGGACGGCGGAGGAACGGCGTTACGTCGTCTGGTCGTTCCACCACATCCTGCTGGACGGGTGGAGCGTGCAGATCCTCCAGAAGGAGTTGTTCGCCCTCTACCGCGGCCTCCTCGACGGCACACCTGCCGCGCTGCCGCCGGCCGCCCCGTACCGCCGCTACATCGAGTGGCTCAACGCCCAACAGGGGGACGGGTCGGCCGACTTCTGGAAGAAGTACCTGGCCGGGATGGACGAGCCGACCGACCTGCATGTGGACCGCGACACCGGGGACACAGGCGTCGGCGAATGCGAGGTGGTCGCCTCATCCGAGCTGTTCGCACGGGCCCGTGACTACGCCCGGTCCCAGCGGATCACGATGAACACCCTGGTGCAGGGGCTCTGGTCGATCCTGCTCTCCCGCTACAGCCGCAGCGACGATGTGCTGTTCGGCTCGACCATCTCGGGCCGCTCGATCGCGCTGCCGGGCGTGGACGCGATGATGGGGCTGTTCATCAACACGCTTCCGGTACGCGGCCGGCTCACCGGCGACATGGGGGTCGCGAGCTGGCTGCGGGATCTCCAGGACGAGCAGCTGGAGATGCGCCAGTGGGAGTACTGCCACCTGGTCGACGTGCAGAAGCACAGCGGCATCGCACGCGGAGAGCCGCTGTTCCGGTCCATTCTGGTCTTCGAGAACTACCCGGTGGTGCAGAAGCCGTCGGACTTCCCCGAGGGGCTCACCCGGCGCCTGGTCAACTGCGTCGAGCGCACCGGCTATCCGCTCACCCTGGTCGTGTCGGCGGGCCGCGCCCTGGAGTTCCGCTTCGTCTACGACCGGAGCCGGTTCGACGCGGCGACGATCGAGCGGATGGCAGGTCATCTGCGCGCCCTGCTTGAGTCCGTCGTGGCGGCTCCCGCGGCGCGCATCGCGGAGTTGAACATGCTCACGGAGCGGGAACGGCAGGAGATCCTGGTCGACTGGAACGGGATCACCGGCCCCTACCCCGACACCGCGACCATCCACTCCCTCATCGAAGACCGCGTCACCACCGCCCCGGACGCCATCGCCATCACCCACGGCGACAAGCAGTGGACCTACGCGCAGATCAACGCCCGCGCCAACCAACTCGCCCACCACCTGCGCGGGACGGGCATCACCCCGGACACCCTCATCGCCGTCTGCCTCGACCGCTCGCCCGAGCTGATCGCGGCCCTGCTCGGCATCATGAAGGCCGGCGCCGCGTTCGTGCCGCTGGACCCGGAGTACCCGACCGACCGCATCACCTACATGGTCGACGACGCCCAGGCACCCCTCATCATCACCAGCACACAGCACACCGACCGGCTCCCCGCCGACACGCCCCGCCTCCTCGTCGACACCGAGTGGCCCGACGGACCGACGACCAACCCGACCCCCCTGGCCACCCCCGACGACCTCGCCTACATCATCTACACCTCAGGCTCCACCGGCCGCCCCAAGGGCGTCGCCCTCGAACACCGCGGCGTCGTCAACTACCTCCACTGGTGCGACCAGAACTACCCCGTCACCGAGCCTGGCGGGATCGGCACCATCCTCTACTCCTCCGTCACCTTCGACCTCACCATCACCGCACTCTTCCTCCCCCTCATCCAGGGCACCCAACTCGCCATCCCCGAACTAGAACCGGGCCAGACGGCCTTCGACGCCGCCGTCGACCTCATCCTCACCGGCATCCCCATCAGCTTCCTCAAGGCCACCCCCTCCCACCTGGAGATCCTGGCCGCACACCTCACCACCCGCCAAGCCACCCACCACATCACCACCATCGTCGCCGGCGGCGAAAACCTCACCCCCACCCTGGTCTCACAGCTCCTCGACACCAGCACCACCCACACCACCATCAGCAACGAATACGGGGCGACCGAAGGCTCCGTCGCCAACGTCATGAGCCTCACCACCACCCCCGACCCAGGCGGCAACACCACCACCCTCGGCCGCCCCATCACCAATACCACCACCTACGTCCTGGACCACCACAACCAACCCGCCCCCATCGGCATCCCCGGACACGCACTCCTCGGCGGCATCTGCCTCGCCCGCAACTACCACAACCGACCCCAACTCACCACCGAACGCTTCACCCCCAACCCCCTCCCCATCCCCCAAGACCCCCGCACCTACCACACCGGCGACCTCGTCACCTGGCGCCCCGACGGCACCCTCGAATTCGTAGGCCGCATCGACAACCAGATCAAACTCCGCGGCTACCGCATCGAACTCGGCGAAATCGAGAACGCCCTCAACACCCACCCCCACATCCACACCACCACCGTCACCCTCCGAGAAGACACCCCCGGCAACAAACAACTCATCGCATACATCGTCATGAACAAGCCGGTCGACAACGACGCCCTGCGCGCCCACCTCCGGCAGCAGCTCCCGGACTACATGGTCCCTGCCACCTACGTGACCCTCGACCAACTCCCCCTCACCCCCAACGGCAAGGTCGACACCAAGGCCCTCCCCGCCCCCGGTTCGGAACGCCCCGAGCTCGCCAACGCCTACACCGCCCCGCGTACCGACACCGAGCGCACCTTGGCGGCCACCTGGGCGGACGTCCTCGGCATCGAGACCGTCGGCGTCCACGACAACTTCTTCGCGCTCGGCGGGCAGTCGATCAGCGCGGTGCGGCTGGTGTCGCGGATCCGGGAGGCCGGGCTGCCCGTCGCCCTCCAGCAGATCATGCGGCATCCGACAGTGGCCGGTCTGGCCGCCGTGCTGGACGCACCGGAGGTGAAGGCCGAGACCGGACCCGGCGGGCTGGTCGTCCTGCTCTCGTCCGAGGACGACCCCGCCCTTCCCCGGCTGTTCTGCGTACATCCCGGAGGCGGCAGCACCCATCCGTACCGGGGGCTCGCGCAGCGCTTGGCCGGGGCGTTCACCGTGTACGGGATCCAGGCACCGGGGCTGAACGAGGGTGAGTCGCCGCTCGTCGGCTTCGAGGCGATCGCGGAGCGGTACTGGCGGGAGATCCGCCGGGTGCAGCCGGAGGGCCCGTGCACGATCCTCGGCTGGTCGACCGGCGCGGTGATCGCGCACGCGATGGGGGTACGTGACCCGCGGTCGGTGGCCGCCCTGCTGCTGCTGGAGCCGGCGGTCACCGGGGACGACCAGGAGGGCCGGTTCCAGCGGCACGCCGAGGTGTACCGACGGGTGAACGACCTCTGGCGGCTGGGGCAGGACCAGATTGGCGAGCAACGGAGCGCTACAGAGCGGGAGATGAAGCGCCTGGCTCCGGAGATGAACATCGAGGAGTCCGCGATCACGCTCGACGAGTGGCTGCCCTACGCCGTCCTGGAGGCCGAGGTGCGCTCACTCGCCGCCTACCGGCCCGAGGGTTCGGCGGCTCCCGCGACGCTGTTCGTCAGCGACACAGTGCGCCATGGCAGTGGCGACGAGGTGCCGCAGGGCCGGTACGTCGCCCACTGGATGGGGCTCTACCCGCTGGGCCTGGACATCCGCCCGATGCCGGGTCGCCACATGGAGATGGTCAAGGGCGAGAAGCAGTTGTCCGTGGTGGCCGCGGCGGTACGGGAGGCCGTGGCGGACGGCGCCGGCCGCGAGGCCGGGGTGCTGTTGTCGGCCTGACAGGTACCAGCACGGCAGAGCCGCCCCCCGCTCACGCGGGGGGCGGCTCTGTGCTGCCCGAGGGCCGGTAGGAGCCGGGCCGGTGGTCACGCTGCTCGGGCCGGACCCCGTCACGTATGACCACCGCGATCGGTGCCCGCGCTGTATGGGCGAGCCCTTCCTCCGCCTCCAGCGGTGCCGCGAATGCCACATACCCAGCGCCCGCCGCGCACAGGGAACTGCCCGGCGGCAAGCACCGCCGTCCCCCCTCCGCCCGTACACACGGAAACGCCCCGGTCCCGGGTCCCTCCGATGGAAGCGGAGAGAACCCGGGACCGGGGCGAAGAGGAGCCGATGGGGCGCCGGTCAGTTCACCAGCGGGTCAGCTCGGGGAAGAAGTGGGGGATCTCGGTGGCGCGGCCGGTGTCCAGGGCGGTCCGGTAGATGTGGCAGCCGACGGCCAGGTCCAGGACGCCGAGGCCGAACGGGGAGAAGACGGTCGGGCGGTCGCGGTCGAGGACGACCGTGCCGCGCAGGACGTCGGCGAGGGTGCCGTCGATGAAGTCGCGGGTGCCGTACTCCGTCTCGGTGAGGTGGGGGGAGGTCTGGGCTTTCAGGCAGTGGTCGATGTCGTCCAGGATGTTGTGGCACTTGACCATGACCGTGGGGTGGATGTCGCGCAGGGACAGGTTCAGGATGAGCTGGTCCGGCAGCAGGGTCTGGCCGTCCGCGAGCCAGGGCTCCGGCGCGGTGGTGGCGAGGACCACCAGGTCGGCGGTGGCGAGAGCCGCGTCGATCTCGGAGACGGCTCTGGCCTGCCATCCGTGGGTGTCGGCCGTGTAGGCGGCGAACTTCTCGGCGTACGCGTCGACGTGGTCGTGGACGAGGCACTCGCGGACGTTGAGTCCACGGGCGGCGAGGAAGTCGGAGACCGTGCGGCCGATGATGCCGGCGCCGACGAAGAGGACCGTGCGGGGCGCCTCGTCGGGGGCCAGGGTCTCGACCGCGAGCGCGGCGGAGGCGGCCGTGCGGGCGGCGCTGATGAGGGACGCTTCGAGGCAGGCGAACGGGTATCCGGTCTCCGCGTCGTTGAGGAGCAGGGCGGCGGAGGCGCGGGGCAGGTTCTGCCGCACGTTCTCCGGGTAGCTGGCGATCCACTTCAGGCCGGAGACGGGTGTCTCGCCGCCGAGGTGGGCGGGGAGGGCGATGATGCGGGCGCCGGGGTTGTCGGGGAAGCGGAGGAAGTAGCTGTCGGGGTTCACGGTGGCGCCGCGGCTGTGCTGGAGATAGGTGTCCCGCACGATCTCCAGGATCTCCGACGGCGCGGAGGTGATGACGTCCTGGGCGACAGTGCCGTCGATCACGTGAAAAGTCGACATGCGTAAGTGCCTTTCGCGGGTGGGAGGGGTGCGGGACGCCGATCAGGCGAGGACGCCGAGGTGTTGGCCCACCCAGGCGTCGTTGTAGACCGTGCCGAGGTACCGTTCGCCGAGGTCGGGTGAGATGGCGGCGATGCGGGAGCCGGCGGGGAACGCGTCGGCGTACCGGCGGATCGCGGCCAGGACGGATCCGGTGGACCCGCCGACCAGGAGCCCGTGGGTGCGGGCGAGCAGCCGGCACTCGTGCACCGCGTCCTCCTCCGCGACGAGGACGACCTCGTCGGCGAGGCCGGGTTCGAACAGTTCCGGGACGCGGCTGGCGCCGAGGCCCGGGATGCGGCGGGGTCCGGGCGGCGCTCCGAAGATGATCGAGCCGAGGGCGTCGACGGCGACGATGCGGGTGTCCGGCGAGTACTCGCGCAGGTAGCGGGAGCAGCCGACGAAGGTTCCGGTGGAGCCCGCGCCGACGAACAGGTAGTCGATCTGCTGGAGCTCCTTGAGCAGGGTGCGTGCGGTCTGCTCGTAGTGGGCCCGGGGGTTGGCCGGGTTGGCGTACTGGTTGAGCCACACCATGGAGGGGTCGGCCTCGACGCACCGCCGGATGTGGGCGATGCGGGACTGCAGGAAGCCGCCGTTGGCGTCGACGGTGTCCACGACGACGACCTCGGCGCCGAGAGCGCGCATGTGGTCGATGCTGGCGGCGTTGGTGTTGGGGTCGACCACGCAGGTGAAGGGGTATCCCTTGGTGGCGCAGATGGAGCTGAGGGCGATGCCGAGGTTTCCGGAGGACGACTCGATGACGCGGGCACCGGGGGTGAGGACCCCGCGGTGCTCGGCGTCCTCGATGAGGCTCAGCGCCGTCTTGAGCTTGACCGAGCCGGCCGGGTTCAGCCCTTCGATCTTGAGGAAGACGTCGGCGCCGGGTACGAGGCGGGCCAGCCGGACGAAGAGGTCGTCGGTGACCAGCTCGTAGGTGTGCTCGTAGATCATGACTCGGGCCTCCACAGGTCCTCGGGCCCGGTCTCGTCGGCCGTGTATCTGCCGAGCGAGCTGACGGCCATGCGCATCTCCAGGGACATGGCGGCCAGGAGGCGTTCGAGTCCGTGGTCCGGGTCCTCGTCGGCGGCGACCAGGGCGGCGCGGCCGAGGCCGACGGCGCGGGCGCCGAGGGCGAGCAGTTTGACGGCGCGGATGCCGTCCCAGACGCGTCCGCTGGCGAGCAGGGTGTGCCCGGCGGGGTCCACCCGGCGCAGGCACTCGGCGAGCGGGAGTCCGACGTGGCCGAGGAAGCCGGTGGGCGCCCAGCCGGTGCCGCCCTCGGCCCCGTCGACGGTGACGGCGTGGGCGCCCGCCTCCCAGGCGATGGCGGCGGCGCGGCCGACGTCCCGGCCGGGGAAGAGCTTCACCCAGCAGCGGGCCCGCGGGTAGTTGTTGCGCATGAGCTGGATCTGCCGGCGGAAGATCTCGTCGGTGTAGGTGCCGGGGCTGGAGCAGCGCAGGACCGCTCCCCCGTCGGGGCCGAGGTGTTCGACGGCGTACTGTCCGTCGAGGTCGGCGGCGACCGTCTCGCTGATCATGGTGAGGCCGCCGAGGCCGGGCTTGGCGCCCTGGCCGACCTTCATCTCGAAGCCGAGGCGTCCTGTGGTGAGGAGTCCGGAGACGGCGGGGTCGCTGTAGACCTGGTTCCAGACCTCGGAGTCGGCGTCCTCGGTGCTCTGCTGGACGCAGACGCCGCCGACGCCGTCGGGGAGTTCCTCGCAGTAGGCGAGGATGCGTTCGAGGAGGCCCTTGCGGTGGTCGTCGCCGCTGCTGCGGAACCCGTTCATCGGGGCGACGTTCTCGCCGATGACCATGGGGATGCCGAGGCGTCCGGCCTGGCGGCTGAGGGCGAGGCTGGTGCCGGCGACGCGGGTGGAGCCGAGGGCCGACACGTACACGGGCACCGGGGCGTCGAAGCCGCCGAGGGCGGTGGTGAGGCGGACGTCGGAGTAGAGGGGTTCGCGGCCGAGGTCGATGAGTTTGGCGAGGCGGCCGGGCATGAAGACGGGCGGGGCCAGGCGCAGTGCGTCGATCTCGTCGCCCGGCTCGCTGGTTCCGCCGAAGACGGCGGTGCCGTAGCTGTCGGCCGGGGGAAAGACGGCGGCGGCTCCGTCACGGGCGCGGGCGCGGATGGCGTCCTCGGGCAGGCCGGGTGCGGTCAGGTAGGTCACGGGGACACGACCCCCGCGAGCTTCGGGAAGGCCGTGGCCTGCCAGACGGAGTCGAGGCCCGCGACCCAGCGGGTGAGGCGTTCCAGGCCGATGCCGAAGCCGGCGCTGCGGGGGATGCCGTGGCGGGCGACGTCGAGGTACCAGGCGTACTTGGAGGGGTTCTCGCCGGTCTCCCGCATCCGGGTGACCAGGGTGGCGTACTCGTTCTCGCGCTCGCTGCCGCTGCACAGTTCGCCGCAGGACTCGGGGGCGATCAGGTCGAAGTTGAGCAGGGTGCCGGGCTCGGCGGGGCTCTCCTTGTCGTAGAAGCCGCGGGAGCCCTTGGGGTAGCCGACGATGAAGAACGGGGCGTCGGCCTGGCGGGAGATGCGCTCCTCGGCCTCCCACTCGATCTCCGTGCCGGCGGCCTGCGGGTAGCCGTCGGCGCGCAGGCGTTCGACGACCTCGCCGTGCGGGACGCGGGCGAAGGGCTTCGCGACGAAGCGGCGCAGGGTGTCGGGGTCCCGGCCGAGGACGGCGAGTTCGGCGGCGCACTCGTCGGCGACGGTGGTGACGGCGTGGCGGACGAGCCCTTCGGCGATGTCCATGGCGTCGTCGCGGGTGGCACCGGAGTACTCGACGTCGATCTGCCGGAACTCGGAGAGGTGGCGGTGGGTGGAGCTGGTCTCCACCGGCTCCAGGCGGACGTTGGGCGCGATGAGGAAGATCCGGTCGTAGGCGAGGAGGGACGCCTGCTTGTAGAGGATGGCGCTGGTCATCAGCTTGTAGCGGTGGCCGTAGTAGTCGACGTCCACCTGCTTGGCGCCGCGCGAGCCGGGGTCGGTGACGGGGCCGATGACCGGGTGCGCCATCTCCACCGCGTCGTCGCCGCGGAGGTAGGCGCGGGCGCCCGCGACCAGGGCCTGCTGCACGCGCAGGGCCGCCCTGGTGCGCGGGTCGCGCAGGTGTTCCAGCGGCGAGGGCAGAACGGGAGCGGCGGCGAAGGTCAGGGGGTGATCGATCTGGAGTGTCATGTCGGTCCTTGTCCGTTCGACGTACGGTGCACCGGCCCCGGGGGACTTCGGCTCACCGGCCCGGGAGGGCTGTGGGAAGGGAGGATTGACGGGCCGTCAGCTCGCTCGGGCGAGCGATTCGGCGGGCTCGTCGTAGCGGGCCTTGACGTGCTGGAGCGCGCGCATCAGCCCCGACGAGGTCAGGCGTCGGGAGCGGTGCACGGTGGCGGCTCGGCCGAGCGGCAGCGATCCGGTGTCGGACCACTCGAGGCGGCCCTGCTCGCCGATGACGCTGCGGGTGCGGCCCGCGTTGTCGGGGTGCAGGCAGTAGGGGACGTCGAGGTAGCCGCGGGCGAAGGCCCGGACGAGGGCCTGCCCGAGGTCGTCGTGGAGGCCGAGGACTGCCTCCACGAGGGCGCGGGCCTCCTCCTCGATACCGGTGGACGGCGGCGGGCCGGTGCGCCTCGCCGAGTGTCCGGCGCGCGTCGCCGTCTCCAGCGCCGTGACGTTCTCGGCGATCGACGGGATACGGGCGGCCTCGGCGGCCGTCTTGACGATGAGGCGCGCGGCTCCGGTCCGCACCGCCAGCCGGGCCGCGTCCGCGACGAGGGCGAGCGCGCCGGGTCTCGTCTCCGGGTAGACGCCCATGTAGGCGTAGACGACCACGTGCCAGGAGGTGTCGGGGAGGTGTTCGGCGGCCAGGGCGCGCAGGGCGTGGACGGCTTCCTCGTCCTGCACCGCGCTGGTCTGCTGGGCGTAGCTCAAGGAGATGCTGCGCAAACCGTTCTGCCGGAAGAACATCCCTTCCAGGACGGAGAGGGCGATGAGCAGCGACGGTGGACAGAGCTGGCCCAGCATGCATCCGCCGAAGCTCTCCAGGTGCGGCTCGACACCGGACGCCCGGACCGCGGCTAGCGTGTGGCACGCGTCGCGCCATGCCCGCACGGAGGTGGCGAGCGGGGTGCGGCCGTAGGGCAGGCAGTAGGAGACGGGGCCGCCCTCGGTGGCGTCGAGGCCGGCGTCGATCAGGGCCTCGACGATGCGGCCGGGCTGTGCGGAGCCGTGCCGGACCTGGACGGGGAAGTCCTCGCCGCGGACGCCTTCGAGCAGCCCGGTGGTGGTGGCGAGGGGCATGCTCACGAGCGGGTAGCCGTTCAGCGGGTGTCCCTGGGCGGCGGCGCGGGCGGCGGCGGCGTAGTCACCGACGCGGGTGAAGCTGTCCAGGGTGAGGGTGCCGACGGTGGTGGCGTCGGCGTCCCGGGTGGCGAGCAGACCGGCGCGCATCCTGGCGGGGTCCGCGAAGCCCATGCGGGGCTGGACGACGAGCGTGCCGGAGTGCGCGGCGGCGTCCATGAAGCGGTGGAACGCGCCACCGGGTGCGGAGCCCGTGAGCGGTCCCGCGCCGACGCGGGCGGGATCAGCGGGCAGCATGGGCGTAGGCCCTTCCGTGCGCGCGCTGCGACAGGGAGTCGAGCAGGGCGAGCAGCCGCGGCACGGCGTGCGGCCCGGTCAGGACGGAGTCGAAGCCGGCCTCGGTCAGCTCGGGGTGGGCGTCGGGGACGGTGGCTCCCTGGGTGTCGAGCTTGCCGCCGATGACGAGCGGCACTCGGGCCAGGACGGGCTCGGCGCGTACCGCGCGGGCCAGGGCCGGGGCCTCCTCCGCGCCGTGGCCGTTGACGGTGCTCACGACGATGAGGCCGGGGGGCCGCGCCGCGGACTCGCTGACCAGGGTGGAGACCGGGACGCAGGCACCGAGGTTGGTGACCTCCCATCCCTGTTCCTCCAGGACGAGCTGGAGGAACAGCAGGTTCCAGGTGTGCGAGTCCGAGGGGATGGTGCTCAGGACCGCGTGGGGCGGGCTCTCCGAAGGCTGGTGACGCACGTACACGACCGGCTTTCCTCTCGACACCATAGGGGGCCGCGACCGTTGCGATCGGGCCGGTCATCCGGGCCTGCCCCGGCCTGATCGAGCCGTCGAAGTCGCCGCTCCGTCATGGGTGTTCGGGCGGCACTCCGGTGAGCCGGCTCCAGACCTCCGGGCTGTCGGCGGGTGACGTCGTCCATCGTGGCCAGCGGTGTTCCCGCGCGGCACTGGGCACTTGTGGCCAGCCGCCGGGGCGTCACTTGTGCCCACTGGGGGCGCCCTCGCCCGCCTCCTAACGTGCTCATCGCGGACGTCTCGCTCGTACCGCTCGTACCGCTGACAACGTGCTGACGATGGGGAGTGAACGGTGGCTGATCACCAGGTGGAAGAGTGGCGTCACGCGCTGGCGGGCCTGGAGCCGCTGGAGCTCCCGGCGGACCGTCGCCCGGTGGACGACGGGCCGGGGTCCTCGGACCGGGTCCTCTTCGCCTTGCCCGCCGTGATCGCGCGGGCGCTGTCCGCAGTGGCGTGCGAGCGCGGGGCGGATCTTCCGGCGGTCCTGCTGACGGTGTTCCAGACACTGCTCGCACGGCACAGCGGCCGGGGCGATGTCCCCGTGGTGGTGCGGGGCGAGGGCGGACGGACGCTGGCGGTACGGGGCCCCGACGGCGACGTGCCGTTCGAGGACGCCCTGGCCGGCGTCGCACGGGCCATGGGAGAGCGCGGCGGGCTGCCGTACGCGGCGCTCGCCGAGGCGGCCGACGGTGCGCTGGACGGTGCGCCCTGGTTCGCGTGGCGCGCTGCGGGTGACGAGCCGGCCGTGTTCGCACCGAAGGCGCAGGTCACCCTGGAGCTGGCCGCTGAGGGTGACGTGCTGCGGGGCGTCCTGGGCTTCCGCACGGACCTGTTCGACCGGGCGACGGCGGAGCGCATGGCGCACCACTTCGGGGTCCTCGCCGGGTCCGCCGCCGCGACACCGGGGGCGCGACTGGCCACGCTGGAGATGCTGACGGCGGCAGAGCGGAAGCGGATCCTCACCGAGTGGAACGGTCCCCGGTCCGCGTTCCCCGACACCTCGACCGTGCACCGCCTGGTCGAGGAGCGGGCCGCCCGGCAGCCGGACGCGGTCGCCCTGGAGCACGACGGGCGGCAGCTGACCTACCGCGCCCTTGACGAGCGGGCGAACCGGCTCGCCCGCCACCTCCGCGGGCGGGGCGTCGGACCGGGCGCACTGGTCGCGGTGTGCCTGGACCACGGCCCGGACCTGGTGTGCGCTCTGCTCGGGGTGCTCAAGTCCGGTGCCGCGTACGTGCCGTTGGACCCGTCGTACCCGGCCGAGCGGCTGCGCTACATGGTCGGCGACAGTGCCGCGCCCGTGGTGATCACCCAGTCGGGACACGCCGGTCTGTTCGCGCCGGGGACCGACCTGCTGCTCACCGACCACGGCTGGCCGGACGGCGACGGTTCGGCCCCGGCGGTGGAGGCGAGCCCCGACGACCTGGCCTACGTCATCTACACCTCGGGCTCCACGGGCCGTCCCAAGGGCGTCCGTGTGGCGCACCGGGGAGTCGTCAACTACCTGCACTGGTGCGACCGCAACTACCCGGCCGCGCCCGGAGCCGAGATCGGCTCCCTGCTGTGCTCGTCGGCGGCGTTCGACCTGACGGTCACCGCCCTGTTCCTGCCGCTGGTGCAGGGGCTGCGCCTGGTCGTGCCGAAGCCCGGTCCGGGGCAGACGGTGTTCGACGCGGCCGTGGAGCTCGTGGCGGCCGGCGCCCGGATCAGTTTCCTCAAGGCGACCCCCTCCCATCTGGAGCTGCTGGTCGCCCGGCTGGAGCGGGAGGGTCTGCGGCACGCCGTCGCGACGGTGGTGGCGGGGGGCGAGGACCTCACGCCGGCGCTGACGCACCGGGTCCTTGCGAGCGGCACGGACGACACGGCCGTCGTCAACGAGTACGGGCCGACCGAGGCGACCGTGGGCAACGTGGTCAGCCGGACGGTCGCGGTGGACCCGGCGGCGGACCACGTACCGATGGGCCGCGCGATCGACAACACCGAGGTGTTCGTGGTCGGCGCGCACGACGAGGTGCAACCGGTGGGTGTGCCGGGCGAGTTGCTGATCGGCGGCGTGAACGTGGCCCTCGGCTACCTGGGGCGGCCGGAACTGACGGCGGAGCGGTTCGTACCCCACCCGTTCTCCACGGACCCGGACGCCCGGGTGTACCGCACCGGGGACCTGGTGAAGTGGCTGCCGGACGGGCAGCTGGTCTACCTCGGCAGGATCGACGACCAGGTCAAACTGCGCGGCCACCGGGTGGAGCTGGGCGAGATCGAGAACGCCCTGCTCGCCCGGCCGGGTGTGGCGGCGGCGACCGTCGTGGTCCGCGAGGACGTCCCGGGCGACAAGCGCCTGGTGGCGTATCTGGTGCCGGCGGGCGAGACCGGTCCGGCCGCGCCCGAGCTGCGCCGGGCCCTGTCGCGGGAGCTGCCCGAGCACATGGTGCCCGCCCGGTACGTGACGCTGGAGCGGCTTCCCCTGACACCGAACGGCAAGGTCAACCGCAAGGTGCTGCCTGCGCCCGAGAGCGGGCGGCCGGATCTGACCGTGGCGTACAAGGCGCCCCAGACCTCCACTCAGGTGGCCGTCGTCGGCATGTGGGCCGCATTGCTGGGCGTGGACCCGGTGGGCGTCGACGACGACTTCTTCGAGCTGGGCGGGCACTCGCTGCTTGCCGTCCGGGTCGCTTCCCGGCTCCGCCGGGACCTGGGCGTCCACGTCTCCCACCGCACTCTGTTCGAGGCGCGGACCCCCGCGACGCTGGCGGCCGCCCTCGACGCGCTCGGCACCCCACGCGAGACGACGGGGCCGCGCCCGGAGCGGCCGACGGGACCGGTGCCGCTGTCGTTCGCCCAGCAACGCCTCTGGTTCCTGGACCAGTTGGATCCCGGACGGGCCGAGTACGTCGTCCCGGCCGGGCTGCGGGTCACGGGGCCCTTCGCACCGGACGCGTTCGCGGCCGCGCTGACGGCTCTGGTCGCCCGGCACGAGATCCTGCGGACCCGGTTCATCGCGGACGCCGCGGGTCGTCCGGTCCAGATCGTCGAACCACCGCGCGAGATGGCCGTTCAGGTGCACGACGCGAGGGATCTCGGTGACGACGCGGCGCTCGGCATCCTGCGGGAGGCGGCGGGGCTGCCGTTCGACCTGGCGGCGGGGCCGCTGCTGCGGGCGGTGGCGGTGCGCGTCGCCGAGGAGGAGTGGCTCCTCCTCGTGGCGCTGCACCACATCGTCTCCGACGGCTGGTCGGAAGGCATCCTGGCGCGGGAACTGCGCGAGCTGTACGGGGCGGCGGTCACGGGCCGTGACGCCGGTCTCGTCCCGCTGGAACTGCAGTACGCGGACTTCGCGGCCTGGCAGCGCGCGACCCTGGAGGGCGCCGAGCTGGACGGACAGGCGGAGTACTGGCGCGAGCGGCTCGCCGGTCTCCAGCCGCTGGAACTGCCGACCGACAGGCGCCGGCCCGCCGAACGTTCGGGCCGCGGTGACGAGGTCGCCTTCACCGTCTCCGCCGACCTGGTCGACGCCGCCCGGAGCATGGCGGCGGGGCAGGGCGCCAGCCTGTTCATGTCGCTGCTCGCGGTGTTCCAGCTGCTCATGGCGGAGTACAGCGGCCAGGAGGACATCGCGGTCGGCAGTCCGATCGCCGGCCGCAACCGGTCGGAGACCGAGGACCTGATCGGCTTCTTCGTCAACACCCTCGTCATGCGCACCGACCTGTCCGGCGATCCCCGCTTCGGTGACCTGCTCGACCGGGTCAGGGACACGGCGCTCGGCGCCTACGACCACCAGGACCTTCCCTTCGAGCGCCTGGTGGAGGAGCTGGCGCCGGAGCGGGACCTGTCGCGCACCCCGCTGTTCCAGACCATGTTCGTCCTCCAGAACACTCCGGACGCGAACGCGTGGGGTCTGCCGGGTCTCGGCGTCGAGCCGTTCGCGGTGCGGACGGAGGAGGCCAAGTTCGACCTGACCCTGTTCCTCACCGAGCGGCCCGACGGTTCGCTCGACGGGAAGCTGGTCTTCGCCACGGACCTGTTCGACCCCGCGACGGCGACCCGGCTGGCCCGTCACTTCACGACCCTGCTCGCAGCGGTGGTCACGGACCGGGACCGGCGCCTTTCGGAGCTGGAGATGCTGACCGGGGCCGAGCGCGTCCAGGTGCTGACCGAGTGGTCCGGGCTGGCGTCCCTGTCCCCGGACGCGGCCACGACGGCGCACCGCCTCGTCGAGGAGCGTGTCGCACAACTGCCCGCCACGACGGCGGTGTCGTCGGACGCCGGGGAGGTGACGTACCGGGAGCTGAACGAGCGGGCCAACCGGCTCGCCCGGCACCTGCGGACGCTCGGTGCCGGGGCCGGCCGGGTGGTCGCCGTGTGCCTGGAGCGCGGGCCCGACCAGATCGCCGCCCTGCTCGCGGCGCTGAAGTCGGGGGCCGCCTACCTGCCGCTGGACCCGGAGCTTCCGGCCGACCGGCTCGCCTTCATGATCGAGAACTCCGGGGCGGCGCACGTGGTCACCGATGCCTCGCACGCACCGCTGCTGCCCGGCACACCCCACCGCTTCCTCACCGACCGGGACTGGCCGCTGGTCCAGGATCTGGCGGCGCACGACCTGGAGCCCGCCACGGCCCCGGACGACCTGGCCTACCTCATCTACACCAGCGGGTCGACCGGCCGCCCCAAGGGCGTCCAGATCGAGCACCGCAGTCTGGTCAACCTGATCCACTGGACGGTGGAGAGCTTCGGCGCTGCGCCGGGCCGACGGGTCGCGCACCTCGCCGGTCTCGGTTTCGACGCCGCGGCGTGGGAGCTGTGGCCCGCGCTGGCGGCAGGCGCCACCGTGTGCGTTCCCGACGACACGGTGCGGCGCACACCGGAGCTGCTCCAGCGCTGGCTGACGGAGCGGCGGGTGCACGGCACGTTCCTCTCCACGCCCATGCTGGAGGCGCTGGCCGCCCTGGACTGGTCGGAGCCGACCTCGCTGGCCTACGTCCTCACCGGTGGTGACGCGCTGCACCTCCCCGCCGGGCTGCGGCTGCCGTTCCGCGTCGTCAACAACTACGGTCCGACCGAGTCGACGGTGGTCACGACCTCCGCCGAGGTGGAGCCCGGAGTGCCAGTGCCGCCGATCGGCAGGCCGGTACGCAACACCGTCGTCCACGTCGTCGACCGCTACGACCGGCCCGTACCGATCGGCGTCGCGGGCGAACTCCTGGTCGGCGGTGCCGGACTGGCGCGCGGCTACCAGGGGCTGCCGGACCAGACCGCGCAGCGGTTCGTCACGGTGGACATCGACGGCTCGCCCCGGCGCGTCTACCGGACCGGGGACCGGGTGCGGTGGCTGCCCGACGGCCAACTGGAGTTCCTGGGGCGCCTCGACGACCAGGTGAAGCTGCGCGGCCACCGCATCGAGCCGGGTGAGATCGAGTCGGTGCTGCTGGCCGGCGACGACGTCGCGACCGCGTCCGTGATCCTGCGGGAGGACGTCCCGGGCGACAAGCGCCTGGTGGCGTACGTCGTACCGGACGGGCAGGCGCCGACCGCCGAGGCTCTGCGTGCCCGGCTCCGCCACGACCTGCCCGATTACATGGTGCCGTCCGCGTTCGTCGTCCTCGACCGGCTGCCGCTCACCCCGAACGGCAAGGTGGACCGGCGCGCCCTGCCCGCGCCGGAGCCCCGCACGGCCGAGCGCGGCGTCGCGCCGAGCACACCGGCCGAACGCGCGGTGGCCGCGGCCTGGTCGCTGGTCCTGGGCACGGACGTCACCGGTGTCGACGACAACTTCTTCGAGCTGGGCGGTCACTCGCTCCTCGCCACCCAGGTCACCTCGCGGCTGCGGGCCACGCTCGGCGTGGAGGTGCCGGTACGGGCCCTGTTCGCGGCGCCCACGGTGGCCGGGCTCGCGGCCCTCGTCGCCGAGCTGGACACGGACGACGCGGACGACACGGATCGGATCACCCCCGTCGCACGGACCGGCGGTCCGCTGCCCCTCAGCTCCGCCCAGCAGCGGCTGTGGTTCCTGGACCAGCTGGAGCCGGGGCGCGCCGAGTACGTCGTACCCTTCGCGCTGCACGTCCGTGGCGTCCTCGACGTGCCGGCCCTGGACGCCGCGCTCACCTCCCTGGTGGCACGGCACGAGGTCCTGCGGACCCGCTTCGTACCCCAGGACGGTGAGCCCGGCCAGGTCGTGGATCCCGCGGCGCCGGTGGGCACGGCCGTCCACGATCTGCGTCACGTCGTCGACCCGGAAGAACGACGCGCGCAGGCACTGCGGTTCGCGGAGGCCGAGGCGGGGCGCCCGTTCGATCTGGCCACGGGTCCGCTGCTGCGGGCGCACGTGGTGCGGCTCGCCGACGACGAGGCGTTCCTCCTGCTGTCGGTGCACCACATCGCGGCCGACGGCTGGTCGGAGGGGATCCTGGCGCGGGAGCTGCGCGAGGGGTACCGGGCGGCGGCGGCCGGGGTGGAGCCGACCGGTCTGCCCGAACTGCCGCTGCAGTACGCGGACTTCTCCGTGTGGCAACGCGAGCGGCTGGCCGGTGGCGTGCTGACGGACCAGCTGGCGTACTGGCGCGACCGGCTCGCCGGGGTGGAGCCGCTGGAGCTCCCGAGCGACCACCGGCGCCCGGCGGGACCGCCCGAAGGCAGCGGCTCCACCGTGGCGTTCGAGGTGCCGGCCGAGGTCGCCGCACGGCTGCGGGCGGTGGCGACGGCGAACGGCGCCAGCATGTACATGGTGCTCCTGGCGGCGTTCCAGGTGCTGCTCGCGAAGTACAGCAGGCAGGACGACATCACGGTCGGCAGCCCCATCGCCGGCCGCAACCGCGCCGAGACCGAGGACCTGATCGGCTTCTTCGTCAACACCCTCGTCATGCGCACCGACCTGTCCGGCGATCCCGCCTTCACCGAGCTGATCGACCGGGTCAAGGACACCGCGCTGGGCGCTTACGACCACCAGGACCTTCCCTTCGAGCGCCTCGTGGAGGAGCTGGCACCCGACCGCGACCCGTCGCGGAACCCGCTGTTCCAGACCATGTTCGCGCTGCAGAACACACCGGACGGCCACACCTGGAGCCTTCCCGGTGTCGAGGTGGAGCCGTTCGCCGTGACGCCGCCCGACGCCAAGTTCGACCTGAGCCTGATCATGTCCGAGGGCCCGGCCGGCGGTCTGCACGGGAGCCTGGAGTACCGCACCGACCTCTTCCGGCAGGACACCGTCGAACGGCTGGCCGGCCACCTGGGCACACTCCTTCAGGCGGTCGCCGGTGCTCCCGGGTCCCGGCTCTCGCAGCTGAGCGTGCTCACGCCGGCCGAGCGGCACACGACACTCGTCGAGTGGAACGACACCGCCACCTCATATCCGGACAGCGTCACCGCTGATCCGGACAGCGCCACCCTGCACGGCCTCTTCGAGGAGCGGGCGGCCCGGCAGCCGGACACGGTGGCCGTCGAGTCGGCCGAGGTCACGCTCACGTACGGCGAGCTGAACGCGCGCGCCAACCGCATCGCCCACCACCTGCGGACCCGCTACGGGGTGCGGCCGGACATGCCCGTGGCGGTGTGCCTGGGGCGCGGCGCCGACCTGGTCACGGCGGAACTCGCGGTGCTGAAGGCCGGGGCGGCGTACGTGCCGCTGGACCCGGAGTACCCCGTCGAGCGGCTGGCCTACATGGTGCGCGACACGCGGACCCCGGTCGTCCTCACCGACACCGCGCGGGCGGACCGGCTCCCGTCCGGTGCGGCGCTGTTGCTCCTCGACGAATGCGACGCCGAAGGGGGACCGCTGGACGGCCTGCCGGTCACCGACCCGGAGCCCACCGCCGGCCCGCACAACCTGGCCTATCTCATCTACACCAGCGGCTCGACCGGCCGCCCCAAGGGGGTCCAGGTCGAGCACCGCAGCCTGGTCAACCTGGTCCACTGGACCGCCGCCGAGTACGGACTCGAGCCGGGAGCGCGGATCGGGCTGCTCGCCGGGGTCGGGTTCGACGCGGCGGCGTGGGAGCTGTGGCTCGGCCTCACCCAGGGTGCGACCTGCTGCGTCACCAGCGAGCGGGTCCGGCTCGCTCCGCATCTGCTGCGGGACTGGCTGAACGAGCAGCGTATCCACGCCACGTTCCTGTCGACACCGATGCTGGAGTCGCTGGCGGCGCTCGACTGGGACCCGGACACCACCCTCGACTACGTGTTGACCGGCGGCGACCGGCTGCGCATGCCACCGCACGCCCGGCTGCCGTTCCGGGTGGTCAACAACTACGGCCCGACGGAGACCACGGTCATCGTCACGTCCACCGTGTGCGTCCCCGGGGACACCGTTCCGCCGATCGGCCGCCCGGTCGGCAACACCCGGTGCTTCGTGGTGGACCAGCACGGCGCTCCACAGCCCGTCGGTGTTCCCGGTGAACTCCTGGTCGGTGGCGTCCAGGTGGCGCGCGGCTACCTGGGGCGGCCCGACCTCACCGAGGAACGGTTCGTCCCGTTCGAGACCGAGGAGGTGAGCGACCGGGTGTACCGCACCGGCGACCTCGTGCGCTGGCAGCCGGACGGACAGCTGGAGTTCCTGCGCAGGATCGACCACCAGGTCAAGATCCGCGGCAACCGCATCGAACTGGGCGAGGTCGAGGCCAACCTGATCACCCACCCGGGTGTCGGCGAGGTGTCCGTGATCGTCCGTGAGGACGTGCCCGGCGACAAGCGCCTCGTGGCCTACCTGGTGCCCGCCGGGCCCGACGCACCGAGCATCACCGAACTGCACGCGCACCTCGGACGCCACCTGCCCGACTACATGATCCCGGCGGCGTTCGTGCTGCTCGAACGGCTGCCGCTGACCGCCAACGGCAAGGTGGACCGGGCGGCACTGCCCGCCCCGGACGGCAGGCGGCCGGAGCTCGGGACGTCGTACACGGCGCCGCGCAACACGGTCGAACGGCACATCACGGCCGTCTGGACGGAGCTTCTGGGCATCGAACGCGTCGGCGTCCACGACAACTTCTTCCAGCTGGGCGGCCATTCACTGCTCGCCACCCAGGTCGCGTCGAGGCTGCGGAAGGCCCTGCGGGTCGACGTGCCGGTACGGGCGGTGTTCGACCATCCGACCCCCGCCGAACTGGCGCAGAACATCGCGGATCTGATGATGGCCGCGATCAACGCGCAGTTCGCACCGGCCGGATGACGACGTACGCTCCGGCCGGATGACGGCGCACGCCCCGGCCGGATGACGACGTACGCCCCCACCGTCGCGGAGACGGTGGGGGCGTACGGCCGGGCGCGGATTCGCGGCGTCAGGCCATGTCCTCGGCCTGGATGCCCCCCTGGGCGATGGCCAGGGCGCCGAGCTGGAAGCGGCTCTGCGCACCGAAGCGATCGGTCAGTTTCTCGGAGAGCCGGCGGACCGTGCGCAGCGAGACGTCCATCCTGCGGGCGGCGGCCGCGTCGGTGAGGCCCTGCGCCCACAGCCGCAGCACGTGCTGCTCCTGCAGGGAGAGGCCGCCGCGGGTACGGGGGCGCGCCTCGGTCAGCGGGAGCGCCTCCTTCCACAGCCGGGTGAACAGGGCGGCGAACGCCTCGGTGACCGACTCGACGCCGCACACCATGGCGCCGACGACGGACCGGGCGGTGGCGACGGGGACCACGACGTGGGTGCGGTCGCAGAGGATCATCCACGCGGGCAGCGAAGGCAGCGTACGGACGGGTCCGATGCTGTCCTCCCTCCCCCGCACCCGGTCCATCACCTCGGGATCGTTGCGAACGCTCTCCAGGACGATCGTGCGGGACGCCGCGCCGCGCCGGCGCAGGATCTGGTCGACGGGCCCGGCGAACTCGGTGACGGACACCGCGAGCCGTTCGGTGGGACCGACGGTCAGCCACTCCTGCTCGCACCCTTCGGCCAGTTCCGTGACGCGCCGCCACACGGCGTCCGCGCCGGCCAGCCACTCGACGCCGGGCATGCCGTCCCGGCCGCCTCGGGCGTGCTCGGACAGCAGCCGGGTCACCTCGATGCGGCTGTCCTCCACTTGGAGCCGGTGGCGGGCGAGTTCGTCCTGCTCCCGGGCGAGCATCGCGGCCAGGCCCACCTCCGGGGCGACCGGCCGCCAGCCGGAGGCGGTGTCCCCGGGAACCACGAGCAGGAGGGCCGACAACCGCTCGAGGCGCTCCCGGACCGTCTCCTCGTCCTCCTTCAGCCGCTCCGCCAACTCGGATACTCCGGCGCCGGGCAGGTCGACCATGGCGAGATAGACGCTCCGTGCGAGGGGGTCGATACCCAGAGAGGTCCGCATTCCTTCACTCCTGTTGTCTCGGCTGTACGGCACCTGGTGGTCGGTCACGCATCGAGTCGGACGACGTTCGGCGGGCCGCGGCACGCTCCCGTACCGCTGCCTGGTCATCGACCGGGCATCAGTAGACGGGAGGCCCGAGCGGTCGGGGATGCGGGCCGACCACCCAAGTTGTGGGGCGGTGCGTCGTGCTGCGCGCGGCTCCCTGCGCAACGGCACCCGTTCCGGGCGGACGGGCACGGAGTCCACGGACACCGGCCGCACTCGTGCTGCCGTCCGAGGGCGACGGAGTGGGTGGGGAAGGCCCGCAGCCACGCCTGCCGCCGCCCGCCGGGCAGCGTCTCCGTACGCGCGGGCCGCCCCGCGACGGCGAGGATGTACCTCCGCGGCGAGTTGCCACAGTGCGCCGCGCGCGGCACGGAGGCATTTGGGTACGGGCCCTGACCTGCGGAGACCGCCTTCGGCGCCGCGAGCTAGGGCCGCTTGACCGAAGGGGCGGCGCGACGGCCCCCACCCGCCGGTGGGGCCCTTCGGAGAATATGGGGGATGCTCCCCCATGTGGGGGTCGCGCGGTGTCTGGGAGGTTCTCCCCGTGACCGAAACAGCCGCACCCACGACGCCCCGAAGCGTGCACCTGCCGCTCGCCTGGTGGGCCCCCGCGCTCACCCTCAGCGAGCGCGTCGCCGCCCCCGGACGTCCCGCGGCGTCAGCCACGACCGTCACGACCGCCACGTCCGGCCGCGCTCCGTGGGCGGCCGGGGACACGGCGGGCTTCGCGGCTCGCCTCGCCCATCTGGGGCTCGACGAACTCGCCGCCTGGGCGCTCGTCGCCGAGGCACCGGAACACCTGGCGGACCGCGCCGGCACCCCGCTCTGGGCCGACTACGTCGAAGAGGCCCTGCTCCACGCCGACACCGCCGCACGCCCGGCGCTCGGCCACGACGTCACAGGGCCCGAGCTGTTCGCGCCGGTCGTGGCACCGCTGGTGGTGCCCGCATCGGCCGACCTCGACCGGCGCCTGGCGCCGCTCCCCCCGGTGGAACGGGCCATGCTGCGCACCTCGTTCGAGCAATGGCTGCTGAGCCGGATGGCGCGGCAGGCGGCCCGCACACTCGTCCGCGAACTCGACGGCGCCCGGCGTGCCGGACGACTCTCCGGGGCCACGTCCCGCGAGCGCTTCGCCTCCTTCCTCGCCTCCTGCGGCAGCGCGGACGGCCTGCGGACCCTGTTCACCTCCTATCCGGTGCTGGCCCGGCTCCTCGGCCAGGCCGCACTCGACGCCGCCGACGCCGTCGCCGAACTCGGCCTGCGGCTGCACACCGACCGCCAGGAACTGGTGGCCGTCCTGCTCGCCGGCCGCGACCCCGGCCCGCTCACCCGCGTGGACCTGGGCCGCGGCGACGCCCACTGCGGCGGGCGCTCCGTGGCGGTCCTTGAGTTCGCGGACGGATCACGGGCGGTCTACAAGCCGCGCCCCCTCGGGCAGCACGCCCTCCTGGACGACCTGGCGCACTGGCTCACCGGGCGGGTCACCGGCCTGGAACTGCGCACCCCGCGCACGGTACGGCGACAGGAGCACGGCTGGCTCGAGTACATCGAGCACCGCTGGTGCGGATCGATGTCCGAGGCGGACGCCTTCTACCGGCGCCAAGGCGCACTGCTGTCCCTGCTGTACGCGGTGGACGGCGCCGACATGCACTACGAGAACCTCATCGCCGCCGGGGACCAGCCCGTCCTCGTGGACGCCGAGACCCTGCTGCACACCGGGCTTCCGCAGGCCGCCACCGCGGGAGCGGATCCGGCCGCCGACGCCCTCCAGGCCTCCGTGCACCGCACGTGTCTGCTCCCCCACCTGCTGATCGGTGAGCACGGCGCGCTGGACATCTCCGCGCTCGGCCGCTCCGAGCAGGGCGCGTACCCCAGCGAGGGCCTGTGCTGGAAGGACAGCGGACTGGACACCATGCGGGTCGTGCGGGGCCCGGTGATCAGTCCGGCCGCGCAGAACCAGCCGCTGCCCGCCGGGCACCGTCTCCAAGGCGCCGACCACCGCGCCGCGCTCCTCGACGGCTTCCGCACCACCTACGCCGCGATCCAGACGCACGGCGACGAACTGACCGCGCCGGGCGGTCTGCTGGCCCGGCACGCGGACAGCCCCGCCCGGCTGATCGTCCGCTCCACACGGCTGTACTCCACGCTGCTGGAGGAGTCCACGCACCCGGCCCTGCTCGGCGACGCGCTCGCCCGGGACGCCGCGTTCGCGGTGCTGTGGACCGAGTCGGCGCACGACCCGGCGCGCGGCCGCCTTGTGGAGCACGAGACCGAGGACCTGTGGCGCGGGGACGTCCCCCTGTTCGTCCACCGGCCGTCCGGAACGGAAGTCCGGGCCTCCGGTGGCACTTGGCTGCCGCATCTGTTGCCCATGGCGAGCATCGACGCGGTTCGCACCAAGATCAGCCGGATGGACGAGGTCGACTGCCGCAACCAGGAGTGGATCGTCGCGGCCGCGCTGGCGGCCCGTGAGGCGGGGTCCCCGCTGGTGCGGCCACGCTCCGAGCTGGTGGCGGCTCCCCTGCCGGCCGTGGTGCCCGAGCCGTCGCGGCTGCTCGCCGCGGCCTGCGGGATCGCCGACGAGATCGCCGCCCGCGCCGTGCGGTCCGGCGGCCGGGCCAACTGGATCGGCCTGGAACGCCTGCCGGGCGGCCACTGGTCGGTCCTGCCGATGGGAGCCGGACTCGGCCAGGGATACACCGGGGTCGCGCTCTTCCTCGCGCAGGCCGGGCTCCTCGCGGGAGCGGACCGCTACACGGCGCTCGCCCACGAGGCGGTGCAGCCGCTGCCGACGCTGCTGAAGATGCTCGCCGCCGACCCCGAGCTGTGTGCCGTGGTGGGACCCGGAGCGTACGACGGGATCGGCGGCATCCTGTACGGCCTGATCCGGCTGTCGGTCCTGCTCGACGCGGACCTCGCGAACTCGCTGCCCGACGCGCTCACCGCACTCGAACACGCCGTGGCGGCCTGCCCGGACCACGGGTTCGCCGACGGCGCCGCCGGAGCCCTGGCGGCGGCGGTCGCCGCTCATGAGGCCACGGGCGCGCCCCGCGCCCTGGAACTGGCCGACGCGCTGGCGGACGCCTTGGCGGACGCGGCCGCGAAGGGCGGGGGCACCGCGGGGTTCGCCGACGGAGCCGCGGGCATCGGCTGGGCGCTGTGGCGCCACGCGGACCACCGGGCCGACGGGCGACGCCGGGAAGCGGCGGCCGGGCTGCTGCGTTCGGCCGCCGCCGCGACCGAAACCGCAATCGCGGACCAAGCCGTCGCCGCAACCGCGAACGAAGCCGCCACCGCGACCGGGGCTGCCGCGCACGGTACGTCGTGGACCGCGGGACTGCCCGGCATCGCCGCCGCGGCCGTTCACCTGCCGCGGTACGAGGCCGGGCTCGCCGCCCGGCTGTCCGCGCTCGGCGACGGCTCCGATCTGAGCGCGGGCCAGGGCGCCTTCGGCGCCGTGGAGGCCCTGTCGGTCCTCGCCGGCCGTGGCGACGTCACGGCATCCACCGTCCTCACCCGCACCGGCGGCCGACTGCTCGCGGCGATCGAAGGCCAGCAGCACCGCTGCGCGACCCCGGACCAAGTACCCTCTCCCGCCATGCTGACCGGCCTCGCCGGCATCGGGTACGGGCTGCTCCGCCTCTGCTCCCCCGACCTTGTCCCGTCAGCGCTCCTGCTCGAGCACTCCCGTCCGCCGACCCCGGCCACCGCGCACGCCTGTTGAGACCGAGCCCTCACGGTCGGTCTGCCGCACCGCGGCTGCTCCCCGTCTTCTTCTCCTCTGCATTCGCTCTCCGTTCCCTCTGCGTTCCCTCTCCGTTCCCTCTCCGTTCCCTCTCCGTTCCCTCTCCGTTCCCTCTCGCTCACTCGGCACATCCCCCACGAAGGAGTTCCCTCATGGACCTGCAGAACCTGCACTCGGACCACGTCGCTGCCGTCCCCGCCGAGGCCGACGTCACCCCGAGTGCCGTCGAAGGACAGGACGCCGCGGGCGGCATCACCCTCTCGGGCCGCAACCGCGCCTGCGCCCGCGCCCGCGTCCTGGCCGGGATGGTCCTCACCAGCGGCATCGTCATCACGCTGAGCTCGATCGACACCTCGGTGTCCGCGCCGAACTGACCTCCCACGGCCGCCCGGCCGCCCGGAAGGCAAGCAGGCGCGCCGGGCGGACCGCAGCAGAAAGCCCAGGACCACCCCGCGCTTCCGGATAATCCGATTATGCTTGGAGATCATGCGCCTCCAAGCATCGTCTCTTGTCGGCCGGGACGCCCAACTGGGCCTGCTCGGACGCGCCTTGTCCGAAGCGCGGCAGGGGCGCGGCGGTGTGGTGTTCCTGGTCGGCGAAGCCGGGGTCGGCAAGTCGCGGCTGGCGGCCGAGGTCGTGGGCAGCGCGGTCGGGGCCGGAATGGGTGTCCTGCGGGGACGCAGCAGCACCACCGGCCCGGCGATTCCGTTCCGGCCGCTGACCGAGGCGCTGATGTCGCTGTTCCGCACCGGTGAATCGCTGGACGACCTCTCCCTGGGACCGTACAGACCGGTGCTCGGACGGCTCATACCCGACTGGAACACCGGCGCCGGCGACAGCAGTTCCATGGTCATCCTGGGTGAGGCCGTCCTGCGCCTGCTCATGGCCACCGACCACGGCCGGGGCCGGCTCCTGGTCCTCGAGGACCTGCACGACGCCGACCCCGAGACACTGGGCGTCCTCGAGTACCTCGTGGACAACCTGGAGTACAGCCCGGTCCTGCTGCTCGCCACCGTACGCACGGACTTCAGCGACGCCCTGGACCTCGCCCAGTCGGCCCGCCGGCGCGGCACGGCCTCGGTCCTCGAACTCTCACCGCTGACCCGTCCCCAGGTGCTCGACCTGGTGGCGGGTCAGTTGGGCACTTCCCCGGAGGACGTACCGACGGCGGTGCTCGAGCAGTTGTGGGACGGCAGCGCGGGCAGCCCGTACCTCGTCGAGGAGTTACTCCAGTCGATGATCGGCGCGGGCACCCTGGTGCAGGGACCGGACGGCTGGCGAACGGTCGGTGATCCGCGGGGCGACGTCTCCTCCGCCCTCGCGCGGGGAATCCTGCGCCGCATCGACCGGCTGGGCACGGAGGGCCTGACGCTGCTCTCGGCGGCGGCCGTCCTCGGCAGGCGGTTCCCGCTGACCGTGCTCCAGCAGATGACGGGGGTCGACGACCGAGCGCTGCTCAGCCACCTCCAGGCCGGCGTCGCCGCCCGGCTCGTGGTTCCGGACGAGCCCGCCCCGGACTGGTACTCCTTCCGCCACTCCCCCACCGTGGAGGCGCTCTTCACCCAGCTGACGCCCGGCCAGCGGGCGGACCTGGCCCGTCAGGGCGCGGAGGCGGTGGAGAAACTGCACCCGCAGCTGCCCGGCGACTGGTGCGCGCTCGCCGCCGGCCTGCGCTCCGAGGCCGGTGAGGACGCGGCGGCCGGCAAACTGTTCGCGGAGGCGGGGCGGCGCGCCCTGGCGGCGGGCGCGCTCGATTCGGCGGTGACCCTGCTCAGCCGGGCCGAGACCCTGCTGGCGCGCGCCGGTGACCCGCAGGAGAGAGCGAGCGCGCTGGAACCACTGCTGCCCGCACTGGCCGAGTCCGGCGACTTCGATCGCGCCTTCGACCTGGTCGAGCATCTGCACGCCCTGGACAGCGCCGGGCTGGGCGCGTCCCGCCTGGCGATCCTGCACACCCGGCTGGCCAAGGTGGCCCACACGGCGGGACGGTGGAGCGACGGGAACCAGCAGATCGAACGGGCCCGCGAGGTGCTCGGCACGAACCCGGACCCCGCGGCGGCAGCGTCCGTCGACGTCACCGCCGCCTATCTCGCCCTGGACACCCCCGGCACCGACCGCACCCAGCAGGCCGAGAGACTCGCGCGCTCCGCCGCCGACGCCGCCGAGCGCTACGCGCTGCCCGCGGTCGCCTGCCAGGCCTGGGAACTGCTGGCGACCGTGGCCCGCGAGCAGGACCCGCAGGAGTCCCGGGCCATGCTGCAAAAGGCCCTGACCACGGCCGAGCGGCACCAGCTCCCGCTGCGACGGATGTATGCCGCGACCCGTATCGGCGGCAACGACTGGCTGTCGGAAGGTGACACCGCAGGGCTGTTGTCGGCCCGGGAGGAGGCACTGCGGCTCGGCTCCATCAACATCGTGCACACCGTGGACGGCATCCTCGTCCTGGACGGAGTGATGCGGGGCGCGCGCGAGGAGACGCGGGAGGCCGCCGTCGAGTGCCTGGCGATCGTCCGCAGGCTCCGCCTCGCCCCGGCCGTCCGGTATCTCCTGATGTCACTGGCGTCGCTCGAGGCGCACCGGGGCGACAGGCGGGCGATGGAGGAGGCGCTCGTCTCGTTCGCGGAATGGGAAGGGGCCGGTTCGCAGGAGGAGCCGCTCACGCTCGGCATGGCCCGCGCCTTCTGCGCCCTGATGGAGGAGGACCGCGACCTGGCTCGGGAGGAACTGGGAGCGGTGTCGGCGCTGGAACGCCACAATCCCAGCACCTACCACCTCAGCGGCACCCACGGGGTAGGGGTGCTGCTGGACGTGCTGGCCGGGGACACGGACCGCCCCCGCTACGAGGCGGTCGCGGCCACCGCGGCCGGACAGATGCGGTGGAACCGCCAGTTCGTCACGCTCGCGGATGCGGTCCTGCTCGGCAGGGAGGGGCAGGGCGAGCGGGCGGCCGAGCGCATCGACACGGCGCTGCGCGACGCCGCCGTGTATCCGAACGCGCTGCACCTGGGCCTGCGGCTGGTCGCGGACGCGGCGCACGAGGACGGCTGGGGCGAGCCGGTCGCCTGGCTCAGGCGGGCCGAACACCACTTCCACGAGCAGGGCGTGCCGGCCGTCACGAACGCCTGCCGGGCCGCCCTGCGCCGCATCGGCGTCCCCGTGCATCAGCACCGCAGAGACACGGACGGCATCCCCGAACACCTGCGGGCCCTCGGCGTCACCGTGCGCGAGTACGAGGCGTTCCGCCTCCTCGCCGACCGGCTGAGCAACAAGGACATCGCCGAGCGCCTCTTCATCTCGCCCCGCACGGTCGAGAAACACATCGCGAGCCTGATGAACAAGACGGGCGCGGCCAGCCGCGCGGACCTCTGCACGCGGTCGACTCAACTGCTGAAGCAGTGAGGCGGTCCCTCGCCCCTCACTCCAGTACTGCAACAGTGCTTGTCGGATAGGAACAGCGGCGGTCAGCGCCGGCCGAGCCGAGGGGGCCTCCTGCTACCTCGCCTGCTGCCCGCCCGGGCCGTGGCCGCAGGGTCCCTCCGGAGGCACTCCGTCTGACCCTACTTCTCCGGGCATTCGCCGTCCGCGACGTGGAGTTCGACTCTCTCCTTTGCGTCAAGTGGCTGTCCGGGGCGCGGGGACTGCTTGCAGACCTCCCCGTTCACACGAGAGACGTCCCGCGGGCCGACCGCGCCTTCTGTTCCGTAGAACACGTCGATGTAGAGGCTGTTGTAGCCCTTCTTCAACAGCAGGTCATAGGCCTGCTTGAAGCTCTGCCCGGTGACTTCAGGTGTTCTGGGTGTCGGGACATGCTCGTCCCAGCGTGTCGGACATTTCTCTCCGTACGGGACGCCGCCGAGATCAACCGAGTTCGGTGCCCGGCCTTTCCGGGAGAGACAGAACTGCCATAGCTGTGCGTGCTGAAGGTCGACCGGGCGGCCCAGATCCGTTGCGTCTCTGACTGCGAAGCCGTGCCCCGCGGTGATCTCCTTCTTCATTTGTACCGGCAAGCTGTCCGAGCGCAGGGCCGGAGCAGCTGAGGCTGAGTCCTTGAGGCTTGCGGACGACTGTCCAGTGGTGGACTGTTGCGCCGAGCAGCCGACAGTCAAGGCCGCTGCCACGAATGTGGCCACTATGCCGCCACCCAGCGTTTTCAGTCTCATTGGCCAGTTCTCCTGTTACGTGGTGACGCTCAGCCGGCCTGCGTTCTGAACGCGCCGAGGTGCGGTGACCGTCCGGGTGTTGCTTATTCGGATTCGTGGAGCCGGGCAGCAGCAGCAAGCCGTGTGGCGTCGCTGATGCCGCCCGTTCACCCACGGGCCGACTGCTTCAGGGGTCCGTGCGGTGCGCTGCCGCTTCGCCCCTGGTCCGTGAACCCTGCCGACCGATCAACGGCAGGGCTCGGTTCAGGTCATGCCCAGACGGGAGTTCCCGAGAAGGCGCTCGGGCTGCAACCGGTGTCCCACATGATGCCCTTGGTCGGCTCGCCCTTCTCGTACTCTCCGACGCACGACCAGATCTTGAGCGGGGTCCCCTCCGCGATGTCGAGGTTCACCGTGCGCTTCGTGTCGGCACCCTCGTGGGCCCAGTAGTAGTAGCTGCTCGCAGCGCTGCCATAGCTGAGCACACCGACGCCGGAGTGCCCGTCAGCCGAGAGGTCGTAGACGGTGAAGACTTCGCCGTAGGCCTCGAAGTGGGCCTTCGCCGGGTACTCGCCACCGACCGGCTTGGCGTAGGCGGTGCCGTCCTGGCTGACTGCCGCATTGCCGTTGGTCGCGCCCGCGATGGTGAAGGCGAAGGCGGCGGCACCGATGCCGAGAGCCTTGGTGAACCTATTCATGATTTCTCCCCTGAACGAACAAGTAGGTGCTACGAGTGGAATAGCAATACAAGACGGAACGGTTCGGACGAACCGACGCTCCTTGCCGACGGCAAACCGGAAAAGAGCGCCTGGACAGCCACGCCCCCGGCACTGGGTGACTCCGGCGCAGGCGTCGTCGTATTCGTCGGTCCCGTATTGCCGCCATATGCGCGACGCGCCCTTCAGGCCGCTGTGCGGTGAAGGACTCGGGGGCACACTCTAAACAGCTAGGTGACGTTGTGTGAACCCTTCATTCCTCTTCGCGCGCGCTCGACCGCATCACCACGACGCGGCGGACCGCCGCGCCACTTCGTCGGCACGGCCCCCTCAACTGCCGTTCCTGGTGCGGGAGTTCGCAGACAGCGAGCGCAGATGACCCACCTCGATTCACCCCAGTCGCCACCACGAACACACTGCCCCAGATCCAATGGGTAAAGAGAAAGCAAAGGCATCCGAAACCAATCTGTGACCCATCCATGTATGCGACATATACCTTTCGCCCCATTGTTGTGATGATCTAATGCGCACCCGAGGAAGAGACGACGGGGATTCGGTGAGCTCTGGTCAGGAGCCGCACGCAGAAGCGCAGTTGACGACTACTGAGGGGGAGGATCATGCACAGCGGGAATCGGTGCCGGTATTGACAGCCGAGCTCGTCAAATTCGTGGTATCGACGCTGTAGCCGAACTCCCGCCGCGACCACGTTCCCCGCGGCGGATGCCACACCCGCCCCGACGAGCTGAGGGACGAACCCTCAGGACCGCTTGCTGAGACCGCAGTTGTAGCGGTCTGGTCAGGCCTCGTTCCGCAGGAGGGCGGCAAGTGCGGCCGTCCTGCGGCCGAATCGCGCCGATCAGTGCGCGCACTACCGGGGTTGTTCTGTCTCGACGAGTCCCCTTTCGTCCACCAGCGGAAAGAGAAGAGGAAACACTTCACCGTGCGCGCAAGACAGAGAAGATATGCGGTGGTGACAGCGGCGGCGACGGCGATGCTCGCCTCGTTGCTGGCCCCCTCCGCTCAGGCTCAGGGGCCAGAAGTCCCCAGCAATGCGGTTCAAGGCGGCAAGAGCCTGCCGAAGGTCACGCACAAACCGCGAGAGGTCAGTGCGGCGGACCGTGCCGGGGTCCTGGGTGACTCCTCCTCCTCGTCCAAGGACGTGGCCCTTTCCACCTCCGGTGACGCCACGGGCTTCCACGTCCTGGCCGGAAAGGAGAAGGACGGCTACAAGTTCACCACCGTGGCCACCCTGCGTGAGGAGGGCTTCGACTCGGACACCTGGATCGGCAACACGTGTGTGACCGGATCCGGGAAGTACGCGGCTGTCGCCTACGCACCCCGGACCTTCACCAACAACCCCGAACTGATGGTGCGCGGTGCGTTCACCGCCGTCGTCGAGCTGGGCACTGGCAAGGTCACCAAGCTGCCGTTCACGGCATCGCTGGCCTACTTCTCCCCGGGTTGCGGCACCGGGGACGACGTGGTGTTCACCCAGCTGAGCCACGACGGGGACAAGGAACAGAGAACCCGCCTGATCGCCGTGGACGCGGTGACCGGCAAACAGTCCCGGCCAGTGGCCTTCCCCGGGCAGGTCACCTCGGCCGTCCCGACCAGGCACGGCATTGTTGCCGGTCACGGAAACAAGCTCGTCCGTATCAACGGACGGAAGGAATCCGTCCTCGCCACGACGAAGCACGTACCGTTCCAGATTGCGGCCGACAGCGGCGACGGCGTGACCTTCATCGACCGGGACGCCGACACCAACAAGGCGAAGGCGAAGTCCTGGGCCAAGCACCTGGACGGCACCCAGGTCAAGGACGGGAAGACCACCCCGCGGACCGTGGCCGAGGGAAAGCTCGCGGACTGGGACCTGTCGGCCACCCCCGGCGGCACGGTGTTCCTCACGGGCAAGGCCAAGAACAAGGGGACTCTTCCCGCTGCGGTGAAGAACCCGGGGCATCTCGCCAAGGGCGCCCGCATGTCCAGCCTCGGCCACGCGGGCGTGTCCACGTCCTGGGCGGACGGCAAGACCAGCATGATCACGCCCGACGAGGCCGAGCAGGCTCGCGACGCGCGTGTCGCCCTCGACGTCGTCGCCACCGGCAAGCACACCGAACTGGACGCCACACCCCGGCTGTCGGCCGAACGGTCCGCAGCCGGAAGCAAACCTTCCCCGGCGCTGGGCACACCCACCGGGAAGGAGCCGTCGGCCGACGCCGACAGCAAGGGCATGTCACCACAGACGCTGCGCTCCCAGGCGCTGACGGCGTCGCCCGCCGGGCCCAGTGAGGGCACCGACGAGCGCTACTGCGCGGTGGCCCGCAACGACGTCAAGAAGCAGGCCTTCCAGCCGACCCCGCGCCAGGTGGAATGGGCCGTGGACCAGGCCGTCGTCGGTGAGCTGCACGTCAGCCGGCCGGCTAACTGGAAGAACACCGGCATGGACGCCTACACCCCACAGGGGCTGTTTCCGCCGATCACGCTGGCCGGTGACCCCAACGGCACCCTCGACAACGAGGACCCGGATATCACCGACCGCTGGCACATACCCTCGCAGGTGATGCTCGGCGTCACCGCGCAGGAATCGAACATGTGGCAGGCAACCCGCTTCGCCGTCCCGGGCGTCACGTCCAACAGCCTCATCGGCAACTACTACGGCACCCAGTACACCGCCGACGGCGACCAGGCCGACCCCTGGCGCATCAACTTCTCCGAGGCGGACTGCGGTTACGGCATCACCCAGGCGACCGACGGCATGCGGCTCGCCGGCAAGACCAAGGAGGGCGAGACCGCGCTGCCGCCGGCCACGCAGGAGGCGGTCGCCCTGGACTACGCCGCGAACATCGCCTACGGCGTGACCATCCTCTCCCGCAAGTGGAACGACCTCCACGGCCAGGAGATGATGATCAACGACGGCCACCCGCAGTGGATCGAGAACTGGTTCTTCGCCCTGTGGGCGTACAACTCGGGCTTCTACCCGGCCGCCGACTCCGGCGGGCACAAAGGGCTCGGCTGGACCAACAACCCGGCCAACCCGCTGTGGAAGGCCAACCGGGTTCCCTTCCTCCAGCACGCCGTCGACCCCCACCTGGACGACTACTCCCACGCCGCGCACCCGCAGGACTGGCCCTACGAGGAGAAGGTGCTGGGCTGGGCGGCACGCCCGATCTCCGCGATGTTCGGCCCCGGCGACTTCAAGGCCGGCTACCTGGCCGCCTGGTGGAACAGCGACCTGGACCGCGCCGCGGTGAAGCCCCCGGTGGACACCTTCTGCGACGCGTCCAACAACTGCGACCCGTCGAAGATCACAGACGGCGACTCCAACGACCCCGGCATGGGCGCCTGTGCGCTGGACTCCGGTGACAGTGACACCAACCCCCACTGGCTGCACTGCTGGTGGGACAAGTCCGCCGAGTGGAAGGACTGCGACAAGCTCGCCGAATGCGGGCACCAGGTGCACCGGTTCAACACCAGTTACCCAGAACAGCCCGACGCCGCCTCCTACCCGCCGAAGTGCAGCACCGGTCTGCCGTCGAACGCGCTGGTGGTGGACGACATTCCGAACGGCACGACGCCGGCGGGCTCGAACTCACGCGGCTGTGGGGCCGCGAAGTCGGACGGCACCTTCACGCTCACGTACCAGCCGTCCGTCATCACGGACTCCGAGACCGGGCAGGCCGTCACCACCTACCCCGGCAAGATCGACACCCATCAGATCGGCGCGGGCTTCGGCAACCACTTCTGGTTCACCCACACCCGCTCGGCCGAGTCGTACCCGCCGCCGGGCGACCGGATGAAGGTGACCGGTACCTGGAAGCTCGGCAAGGAGATCACCAACTACAGCGGCCAGGCCAAGGTCTATGCCTTCATCCCCGACCACGGGGCGCAGACCTCCAAGGCCGAGTACCGCATCAAACACTCCGCCGGTGAGACGGTGAAGGCGATCGACCAGAGCTCCAACCAGTCCAACAAGTGGGTGGATCTCGGCGCGTACTTCTTCAACGGCATCACCCCCGAGGTCAGCCTGCACAACTTCAACGGCGGTGACGGGTCCGCGGACATCGCCTTCGACGCCATCGCGTTCGTGCCCGGCGACTACTCCGGTATCCCCTCGGACCTGACCTTCGGCGACCCGGACATCACTGCACCGGACCCCGCCCCGGTGGAGCCGCCCCAGAGCATCTCGGGCGACTACTTCAGTCTGGTTCCCACCGCCTCCGGTCTCTCCGGCGCCGCGCGCTCCGCGACCGGGGCGGAAGGGCTGCACCTGTCGTCCGAGCCGGCGACGGACCGCAAGTCCGCGAAGGCGTCGGCCGGTTCATTGTCCGCCACGGCCACCACGGCCTCTCTCAGCTGCTCCATCGGCACCAGGTCCCTGGACTACACCCGTACCGAGGCGTGCCTCGGGGACGACCTGCGGTTCAGTGGCACCACGACCGGCACCCCGAAGGCGAGCTTCGACCTCCGGCACGAGTTCCAGCTCGACCCGGACAGCGACACCTTCACCCAGACCGTGTCGGTCAAACTGACGTCGATCTCCATTCCGTCGCTGACCCTGGACATCGACTTCGGCTGCCGTGGCTACTGCGAGAAGCAGACTCCGGTGTGGAGCGGTTCGCCGACCTTCGTCGCGGGCGACCTCCACACAGCCACGGTCACCCAGAAAATCAAATGGAACAACACCTCGGATCTCGACGGCCGGATCAGCCCCTACCTGACGGTCAAGGGCACCGCGAACGGCGACACCAGCAACCCGATGACGGCCGAGAAGTCGGAGCTCGACGTCCGGTGCGACCGCGACGTGAAGGCCACTCCGGGCTGCGTCTTCAGTTCGTACAAGCCGACGTACGTCATGAACGAGAAGAAGTTCCCGGCGGCCGCCGCGCATGCCTGGCTGATCCAGAACAAGCTGCCCGGCCACTACGGGCTGCGGGGCAACAACCCGTTGACCTTCCTGACCGAGGACGTTCTCGTGCCCGGTTCCACGAAGGACCAGAGCATCGTCAGCTACAACCGTGACCTGATCTGCCCGAGAGCGTGGGAGCGCAACAAGGCGGCGACGATGTCACCCGAACTCGGTGCCGACGACGTGCCCAGCTGCGACGAGTTCCCGTTCGCGGCGAGCTGGCAGAGTGCCGCGACACCGACGGGCTGGGGCGGGAAGAACCTGAAGCAAGTCACCTCAAGCGAGGGGGGCGAGGGATGCGTGAACACGATCGCCATCCGTGGCACGGACGGCCGGTGGAGGCTCCAGCCCGACCCGCGTTCCCATGTGCCGACCTGGACCGAACCGTGCGGCCGCTCCAGCATGTCCAATAACCAGAACACCCAGTCCATGAGCTACATGCCGAGCTGGCGCAAGCAGAACCGGGTCCTTGAAGGAGACAACTACTGGCTTGAAGCGAAGCGTCCTTCGTGACCGTTTGATCGCATACCGGTTCCCCGCCTGACGGAGGGGAACAGAAACAGGGGCCCGGCCGCCAATGCCGGGCCCCTGTGGCGTAAAGGCGCCCGGCTAGGATTTCAGCCATGAACGATGGAATCGCGTGGCTGGACGACGCACTGGGCCGGGAGGGCTACTCCCTCACCATGGTGAAGGGGATCGTCCCCGAGACCCTCGCGGTGTACCTGGGCGCGCAGCCGGGTTCGCTCATCGATGTGGACACCACCCCCGGTGCCCTGGAGTTCTTTCACGGATCCGGCTCGTCGAAGCTTCCGGACTGGGCGATGGTGGGTGAGGCGACGGGCGGCTGGTCGTTCGCCCTGGAGACGCCGGACGCCGGACACCGCGACGACCGGCTGGCCCCTGGCAGAGACCTCAGGGCGCACCACACGGTCGTGGACATCCTCGACACCACTATGGACCCTCCGGCCGTTACGGTGACCGTGGACGGCGAGACCGAGTGGATGCTGCGGGAGAACAGCACCGGAAACGTCGACCACCCGGTGAGCCGGCGTCTGGTCGCGGAGGCCGGTTTCCTTGATTACCCCCACGGCGTCTTCCGGGACGACGCCTCCGAGAGCACGGGAATGGCGGACGTCTATCGGATCCTCGGTGACCACTACGGGCTGTCCCTTCCCCGGGCCGCCGTGACAGGAGCACGTCTGTCCCATGTGTTCACCGAGCCCAGGGTGCTCCTCCATCCGGAGGCGCGCTGCCCTGCCTGCGGCGAAACGCGGATGCTGCCTTATGGCGGCGGGGCGGAGGAGGCCCGGCTGGTCTGCGTCTACTACAAGGTTCGCGACATACCGGGCTATCCGCCGCAGGGGTGCCCGGGCGAGCTCTCCGGCCCCGCGCTTTCCGGTGCGGTGCGCATGGAACCCAACCCGAAGTACGAGAACCTGAGCCTGCCCGGCGCCTCGTGAGTAAGACGGAGCTGCCTGAGGGCTTTGCGGCAAAGGGCGGCGGCCTCGGACTCCGCTGGCGAATTCGCCCCTGAAACGGCGGCCGGTGGGGCCCGCCGGGTTCAGGCATGTGCAAGTCGGCTCGGCGTTCCTTGTGCTCAAGTAGACGCGGTGCGGGTCACCTCGATACTGGCGCGGGTGCCCCAGCGATTGACACGGTGGCAGGTGGCCATCGCGTAGAAGTACAGAGGCCGCAGGACCACGGCCCGCCACAGGGAGGCCAGCGGGGCGAGGGCGAACAGGAGCAGGGCCTGGTGCAGGCGCATGTCGGTGCGGTGGACGGTGAACAGGCGCAGCGCCATCAGGTAGCTCATGGCGATGCCGATGACCGCGCCGGCCAGGACGAGAGTGCCGGTATGGGCGCGGAGGTCCGGGTCAGTGAGGATGACCGCGGGGATGGCGATGCCGAGGACGACATGGACGTACTCCGCGACCGTGGACCAGAAGACGATGCCGGTCAGTGGCATGTAGCGCAGCCACCACAGGTGGCGCACGGTGGTGCCGCGCATCCACCGCATCTGCTGGCGCAGGTAGTGGGACCAGCGTTCGGGAGTGAGGGTGAAGACGAGCGACGAGGGCTGGTGCACGGTGTTTCCGGCCAGGAGCCCGTAGAAGGTGAGCATGGAGTCGTCGTTCATCTGCATCGGCCGGCCGCGGAACGTCTCGTGCTCGTAGGCGCCGGCCGCCTCGCGGACGAGGTGGGCCCGGTAGAAGGCGAGCGTGCCTGAGTTGATCGTGACGCGTCCGAGCACGGACTGTGCGGAGCGCAGCCCGCGCGTGAAGGGCAGGTAGAGCAGGTTGACCATCCGGGTGAGCGCGTTGGCGTCATGGTTGAGCACGACGACCTGACCGGCGACGGAAGTCACCTTCGGGTCCGCGAACGGCTTCAGCCCCTCGGCGATCGCTTCGGGGTCCAGAAGGGAGTCGCTGTCGAGGGTGACGAAGACGTCCGCGTCGTCCGTGGTCAGGACGTGCATCTGCGCATGGCGCTTGCCCCGGTTCGGGGTGCGGTCCCAGGTCACCTCGATGCCGCGGGCTGCGGCCCGCTGGAACAGCTCGGCGCGGACATCGTCGTAGGCCATCGGGGTGCCGTCGTCGTGGACGGAGCCGTCGTCGACCACCCGGATCCGGTCCACGGGGCGGGTCTGCACCAGCAAGGAGTGCAGACAGCCGCGCAACGCCGCGCTGTCCTCGTTGTACACGGGGATCTGCACCGTCACGCGCAGCCGGTCGAGATCGGCCTGTTCGCGCGGCGAGGCGGTGCGGGGCCTCTCCAGCCAGGACAGCGGAACCCACCACAGCAGCAGGAACGACACCAGCCACGGCAGAACCACCTCCTGGCTGCCGCCCGCCATCGCCACGACCGTGCTGTACACGTGTGCCACGCCCCAGGCCAGGAACACCGTCAGCGGAACCGCGCCCAGCACGGTCAGCCCTGCGGAGGAGGCATACCAGGCGCGAGGGAGAGGCGCCACCCCCGGCCACCGTTTTGGGACGGGCTGCGCCGCTGGCGTTCCGGGGGCGGCGCTTGATACCGCCGGATTACGCGGAGAGGCGGGCAAGGTCACTGTTCGACCGGGCCCTTACCGCGCCGGAACGATGTCCTGACCAGGGCCGCCCCCGCCAGGACGGCGATGACGCTGATGACCACGAGCCACACCTGCCCGGTGGCCAGGCCGGTCGCGGCCAACGTGCTTCCAGGACCCACGATCGAGCCGTAGGGCATGACGCCTCCTCAGGATTCGGACCTTATGCGTTTTATATGTTGTTTTCTTCTTTTTGGCTTACTGAATCATTCCTCCGGGGGCCATTCGGGCCGGTCCGGCCAGAGCGAGGCAGAAGCCGCTACTGCCGTCAAAATCTGACAGCGCGCTGCATCCGCGGCTTGCACGTGCTGCCGGCGGGGTCGGGCGGCGGGAAGAGGGAGAGGCGAGCGTCGCTGCGCCACTCGCGCGCCACGGTGATCTGTTGCCAGAGTTCTCGTCCGGCACCTCACCCTGACCGCGGCGGCCCTGAGCGACGATGCGACCGAGCAGGCCGAACCTCCGAGTACGGGCTGAAAATCTGTCCCAGGCACCTCTGAGCAAACGACAGCGCCGCGCCGCCGCTCAGGGAACCGCCTGAAACCTCGTCTCGCGCGTGCGCGGCACAGTCGGCCGGCGCGACGCACGAAGCGACGGCGAAGCGAACCGCTCGCGTCGGTGGACCCCGGTGCCGTACGCGAAACGCCCCGGCCGGTCCGTCGTCACTGCGGCACGATGAACGCGGTGCGGCCGGATCTCGGCAGCATCCGCCGGATCGACTCGAGCCGGGGTCGGAAGGCGACGCGCGAGCAGCGGGCTGGCGGCATGTCACTTGGAGGCGAAATGCACACGCACAGTGGACTCGGCGTTGGTCTCAACTCCACGGAGACAGCTGCCCTTTTGCTGGACAAAATACGTCAGGGCAACAGTTACGCCCGCGGCAAGAAGAGGCGTTTCGGCCGGAGCGCCTCCGTCCTCAAAGTGGCATCTCTGGCACTGTCCGCCGCGTCCACCGTCATCCTGGGTCTGCGGAACCTCGACATGTGGGCCGGTCTGGCTCTGGCCTTCGTTGCTCTGGTGACGTTGCTGGGCGCCGTCGAACCGTTCTTCAATTGGCACGCGCGGTCGGTGCTGATGGAGGAGGCGCAGTATCGCTTTCGTCGCCTCGCCGACGACCTCGAATTCCTCGTGGCCTCCACAGATCCCGACGCTCTCACGTCCGAGCAGCTGCAACAGATCTTCGTCGCCTATCAACAGATCTGGGCCGACCTGAGCCACGCATGGCTACAGCATCGTCAGGGTGCGACCGAGTCGACCAGCGTTCGAAACGCTGCCTAGTTCGATGACTGCCCGGCCGGCCCGCGGTCGTCGGGCGGGGAGAAGGCGCCCGCGTGCCGTTACCGGCCGACGGAGATTTCGCCGACACCATGTTTGCCGGCATCGGCAGAGACCCGCCGAGCGAGGACGGCGGAAGCGCCCCGGTGATGTCAGGGACGTGCCGTCACGGAAGGCTGCTCAGAGTCTTGAAGTTCGGCCAACAGGGCGGTTTGGCCAGCGAGGAGATCGGTGAGGATGCGGCGTGCCGCTCGGAGGAGTTCGGCGACATCGCCGCCGGCCAGGGCGTAGGTGACCGCGGTGCCCTCGCGGGTGGAGACGACGATGCCGGAGCGGCGCAGCACGGCGAGTTGTTGCGAGAGGTTCGACGGTTCGATGTCGATGTCGATGAGCAGATCCCGTACCGACACCGGCCCGTTCTGCAGCAGTTCGAGGACCCGGATACGAACGGGGTGCCCGAGCATGCGGAAGAACTCTGCTTTGACCTGGTAGAGAGGGCGCTGCACGGGATCGCTCACTTCCCTGACTCGGACGAGGCTGCGGATCACGGAGAGGGGCGCGACGGTCTCGCCTTTCGCCGCGCCCGGCGCACCGCCCAATTCTTCACCCGCCGGGTCCGCCGGAGCCGAGAGTTCGACAGATGCAGACATAGAGACTTGAAGAATGCTTCAAGTAGCGGGCAAACGAGAGGGGTGTCGCTCAGACCTCAAGGTGCTCCTCGACGCGCTTGAGGTGATGACGGGCCATGGCTAGGTTCGAGCGGCCCTTGTCGATGACGAGGTAGATGAACAGGCCGTTTCCGGACCTTCCGGTCGCGGGGCGGATGAGGTGGTACTGGGTGCCCAAGGTGATCAGGACGTCCTCGATCTTGTCCTTGAGGCCCAGCGTCTGCATGGTGCGCATCTTGGCGCGGATCACGTCGGTGTTCCCGGCAGCGGCGACGTTCAGATCGAGATCCTTGCCGCCGCCCAGGGTGCCGAGTGCCATACCGCTGTTGTAGTCGACGACTGCGGCTCCGAGCGATCCCTCGACTTCGGTCAGCAGGCTCTTTAGGGACACTTCCACACTGGTCATGGGTTCTCCTCGGGAAGAAAGAGCGAGGGCTGGTTCCAGGCCCCGCAGAGAACCTAGGTGTCGGGTCGCTTCCTGATGGGTCATATGCCGCGAACAGCTGCGGCGCTTCGGTTCCGTGCGGTAAGGCGGTCCAGCGCGCAGTGCGTGACAGCAAGCGCGAGCGCCGCACGACCCCTGGACGAACGGTGGGCGGGTCCGACGCCTGTCCCTCGACTGCGGCGGCGCCACCGCTGCCCCGGCGTGCACCCACCGCCACCATTGACCACACCCCCGCGCAGATGGTCTGTGTCCACCAGCGTGACCAGTCGCGCCAGTTGCACTGGCGTCGTTCCTGACGAAGAGGTCGACGCCGCGCACGCCGCGTTCCTCGTCGAACGGTGCGGGCATCCACACCGTCGTGTTCACCACGGCCCCGCCGTCGCGCACCACGGAGGCCAGCGCGGCCAGTTTCATCGGGTCGACGGACGCGAGGTTGAGCACGACGTCGACCAGCGCCGACAGCTCGGGATCCCTCTGGCCGAACGCCTCGTCGGCACCGGCCGCACGGGCCCGTGCGCTGCTGCGCGGCCCCGCCGTGGCGATCACACAGGCGCCTGCGTGCTCGGCCACCTGCACGGCATAGCCGCCGACCGCGCCGACCGCGCCGTTGATCAGCACGCGCTGCCTGCGGCACGGAGCCGGGAGGCCCCGTGCCGCGTTCGTCACGCCGGGCCGATCACGCGCCGGTCCGTCATGGCAGGGTCCACTTCTGGTTGGGGCCCGTGTGGCAGGTCCACAGGTGGACGGGTGTGCTGTCCGACCAGGTGCCGCCCGAGGCGTCCAGGCACTTGCCGGACTGCGGATTGCGGATCGTGCCGTCGGACTGCGCCGCCCACTTCTGCGCACCGGAGCCGTTGCACGAGTAGAGCTGGATCTTCGTGCCGTCCGCGCTGGCGCCGCCGGACACGTCCAGGCACTTGCCCAGCGCCTTCAGCGTCTGGTCCGCGACGACCGTCCACTGCTGTGCCGAGCTGCTGTTGCAGGTGTAGATCTGGATCTGCGTGCCGTCGGCGGAGGCTCCGCCGCGCACGTCCAGGCACTTGCCGTTGACCCCTTTCACCTCGCCGGTACGCGGTGTCGGCGGCGGCGTACCCGCCTGCTTCAGCCGGATGTTGCGGAACGCCACCTCGTCGCCGGTACCGTGATTCTGCAGCCCGATGTATCCCTGCTGCAGGCTGCGCGCCGGATCCGTGTTGGTGAAGTCGTTGATCTTCCGGCCGTTGAGGAAGATTTCCAGGCGCTCGCCGGTGACCTTGATCTCGTAGGTGTTCCACTCCCCCGGCGGGTTCAGAGCGGCGTCCCGGGCGGCGGTGTCCGCCGACTTGAAGCCGTAGACGGAGCCCGTCGTGCGGTCGGGGGAATCGGTGGCGTCGATCTGGATCTCGTAGCCGTTGTTCACCGCCGACCAGGGGTCGTCGGAGGCCGGGAAGCCCACGTACACGCCGGAGTTGTCGTCACCGGCCAGTTTCCAGTCGAGCTTGAGCGAGTAGTCGCCGGTGAACTCCTCGGCGTCGTACCACAGCATGCCGAGGCCGTCGTACGAGGTGAGCGTGGAGTCCGCCAGGGTGAATCCGCCGGGCCCCGCCTGCTTCCAGCCGGTGGTGGACGCACCGTTGAAGAGCGGCGTGTAACCGGTCTCCGGACGGCAGTCGGCCTTGGTCATCCCCGACGCGTAGCGGATGCCGCCCAACAGGTGACGGGTGAAGGCCGGGTCGGCGTAGGACTCCTCGGTGTGCCCTCCGCCGGTGTAGAAAGCGCGGCCGCCCTGGTAGTCCTTGCACCAGACGATCGGGTGGTCGCCGGACATGGTGCCACCGGAGTAACTCGACTCGTCAAGGGAGGCGAGCACATGGGCCGTGGAGCGGGGATTGGTGCGGTAGTTGTACCACTCATCGGTGCGCTGCCAGCTGCTCGGCAGGTGCGCGGTGGCGGCGTGCGCCCGGTCCTCCACCTTGACGGTGGCGGACTGGATCGCGGGATGCGACTGGAAGAGCGCGCCGGCGAGGCCCTCGTAGAACGACCAGTCGTACTCGGTGTCGGCGGCCGCGTGGATGCCGACGTAACCGCCGCCGCCCTTGATGTAGTTCTCGAAGCCGGTCTGCTGGGCGGCGTTCAGCACGTCGCCCGTGGTGGAGAGGAAGACGACCGCCTTGTACTGGGTGAGGTTGCCGGAGAAGGCCGCCGCGTCCTCGGTGGCGTCCACCGTGAAGTTGTTCGCCGAGCCGAGGGTGCGCAGGGCGGCGATGCCCTCGTCGATCGAGGAGTGGCGGAAGCCCGCCGTCTTGGAGAAGACGAGGATCTTGTACGCGGGGTCGGCCGCCGGCCGCACCCCGGACGGGGCCGGGGCTGAGGTCCCCGGCGCGGACTGCGCCACGGCCTGCGGGGACAGGAGCAGCGCGGCACCGACGCACAAACCCAGGACCGCTTTCAGTGTCGTACGCATGTGCTTGTCACCTCCGATCATCACGGCAGGGTCCACTTCTGGTTGACGCCGGCGTGGCAGGTCCACAGGTGGACCGGTGTGCTGTCCGGCCAGGTGCCGCCCGAGGCGTCCAGGCACTTGCCGGACTGCGGGTTGCGGACCGTGCCGTCGGACTGCGCCGCCCACTTCTGCGCACCGGAGCCGTTGCACGAGTAGAGCTGGATCTTCGTACCGTCCGCGCTGGCGCCGCCGGACACGTCCAGACACTTGCCCAGCGCCTTCAGCGTCTGGTCGGTGCCCACGGCCCACTGCTGCGCCGCCGTGCCGTTGCAGGTGTAGATCTGCACCTGGGTACCGTCCGCGGATGCCCCGCCCCGGACGTCGAGGCACTTGCCGTCGACCCCCTTGATCTGTCCCGTACGGGAGGAGGCGGAGGTCGCGAAGGAGAACTCGTCCACGTCGAAGAGGGATCCACTGCCGCCCTTGAAGACGAGGTAGAGCGAGGTCGAGGCGGCCGGCTGGTTGCTGAGCGGGGCCGTCACGTCCTGGAAGGTCTCCCAGCCGCCGGTCACCGGCACGGTCGCGCTCCCCAGGAGGGTGCCTGTGCTGGAGCCGGCGCGCACCTCGATGGTGCCGCCCGCGCCTGCCGAGGAGACCCGGGCGGTGAAGGAGGTGGCGTTCGCGAGTGTGTACGGGGTGAAGGAGATCCAGTCGCCGTTCTCGATGTTGCCGACCGTCTTGCCGCCGTGGGCCGGCGCGTGGCTGACCACACTGGCGCCCGCGGTGGCGCCGTAGTGCTCGGCCTGGCGGTGGCTGGGCTGGACGATGGCCTGGGCGTGCGAGGTCAGCGCGGGCTGGCCGTTCGCGCCCTTGTCGGTGTACTCGGCGTCGATGACGCCGAAGATGTTGGCGTTGGGGTCGTGTTCGCCGTCCGCGAGGGTCTGCAGGGTGCCCGTGCAGCCGGTCGTGGAGGTCTGCGGGTGGCCGTGGCTGTCGTGGCCGATGATGAACGTGACCTTGACTTTGGAGCAGTCGACGGTGCCGTCCTCGGGGTCGGTCACGGTGACCTTGAACGGGATCGCGGCGCCGAAGTCGTGGATGCTGCCGTTGAGCGGCAGGTCGACCTTCAGCGTCGGGGCCGTGTTGCCGACCGTGATCAGTACCGAGGCGGTCGCCGACTTGCCGGTCGGGTCGGTGACCTTGAGCGTCGCCGTGTACTGCCCGTTGGCGGTGTAGGTGTGCGAGGGGTTCGCCGCGGTGGAGGTGGAGCCGTCGCCGAAGGTCCAGGAGTAGCTGAGCGCACCGCCTTCGGGGTCGGAACTGCCCGCGGAGGAGAAGGAGACGGCGAGCGGTGTCTTGCCGGAGGTGACGTTGGCCTTGGCGGCGGCGATCGGGGCGAAGCCGTTCGTCGCGTACTCGATGCGGTAGAGGGCGGAGTTCTCGTCGCCGTTGAAGTAGCCGGTGCCGTAGTCCAGGACGTAGAGCGCGCCGTCCGGGCCGAAGGCCATGTCCATCACCTGGGTGCCGGTCCAGGGGAAGGCGTTGATGGACTGCACGGTGCCGTTGCCGTCCTGCTCGATCCGCTTGATCCACTTGCGACCGAACTCGCCCGCGAAGAAGTCGCCGTCGTACTCCTGCGGGAACTTCACGTCCGAGGTGGAGGAGGCGTTGTAGCGGTAGACCGGGCCGCCCATCGGGGACTCGGAGCCGCTGCCGAACTCGGGTACGGAGCCGCCGTCGTACGGGATCCAGGCGGCGCGGGCGGATGGCAGGTCGGTCAGGCCGGTGTTGCGCGGCGAGGTGTTCTTCGGCGCCGCACAGGAGAAGCCCGAGCCGGGGGTGCTGGTGGCGAAGTCGTAGTCCACGTAGGCGTTGTTGTTGCCGGTGCAGTACGGCCAGCCGTAGTTGCCCGCCGATGTGATCCGGTTGAACTCCACCTGGCCCGCGGGCCCGCGGGTGGCACTGGCGGTCCCGGCGTCGGGGCCGTAGTCGCCGAGGTAGACGATTCCGGTGGGCTTGTCGACGGTCATCCGGAAGGGGTTGCGGAAGCCCATCGCGTAGATCTCGGGCCGGGTCCTTGCGGTCCCGGGCGCGAACAGGTTGCCGCTGGGTATGGAGTACGAGCCGTCGGCGTTCACCTTGATGCGCAGCACCTTGCCGCGCAGGTCGTTGGTGTTCCCGGCGGAGCGCTGGGCGTCGTAGGCCGGATTGCGGGAGGAGCGCTCGTCGATCGGCGTGTAGCCGTCGGAGGCGAAGGGGTTGGAGTCGTCGCCGGTGGACAGATAGAGGTTGCCCGCCGCGTCGAAGTCGATGTCACCGCCGACGTGGCAGCAGATGCCGCGCGAGGCGGGCACGTCGAGGATCTTCTTCTCGCTGGCCAGGTCGAGGCTGTTGTCCGCCTTCAGCACGAAGCGGGAGAGCCGGTTGACCCCGTCGAAGGGGGTGAACTGGGCCGCCGTGCCGTCCGAGGGCGCGTCTCCGCCGGGCGTGCTGAGCACCGGCGCGTAGTAGAGGTAGACGAAGCGGTTGGAGCTGAAGCCGGGGTCCACCCCGACGCCCTGCAGGCCCTCCTCGTCGTGGCTGTAGACGCTGAGCTTCCCGGCGACGGCCGTGGTGCCCGCCGCGTCGGTACGCCGCAGGGTGCCGTCCCGGGAGGTGTGCAGGACCGAGCGGTCCGGGAGCACCGCGAGGGTCATCGGCTCGCCGGTCTCGGCGACCCCCTTCGCGAGAGTGACCTGCTGGAACGCCTCTGCCGCCACCGCCTGCGGCGCCTCTGCGGCGATCGCGGCCGGGGTCAGCCCGCCTGCCGCGAGCAGGGCCGGGACGGCCAGCGCGAGCAGGCGGCGGAGTCTGGAATGCCGTGGTGCTCTGGTGGGTCTGGGCGTGCGTGTGCGCACGAGTGCCTCCCGTTGGGGGGTGGGTTCCGTTTGGGGGATCGGTTCCTGAACCAAGTCGGGCTGGGAGAGCTCGGCGCGCGCCGTCGCGCCGTGGAGCACCGGCCTACGCGATGTATGACCGGTTCATTTCAAGGAAGTTAGCGGCGTTGGTCCGATCCCGGAAGCCCTTTGACGCGCGCGACCCTCTTCTTTGCCCGCTGCCAGGACAAAGGCTGGAAACGGACAGAAGGGCATCAGGCCAGCGCCGCCGCCGCGTCCGGGTAGAGGTCGATGACCGTGTCGGCACCGACGAGCCGCAGCACGCGCAGCACGCGGCCCTGCGCGCCGGCCAGGCGGATCCAGCCGCCCTGCTCGATGGCGTGGCGGCGCGCGAGGAAGAGGGTGCTCACGCCGGTGGAGTCCAGGAACGTCACCTGGCTGAGGTCGACGACCAGGTGCGGGGTGTTGCCGGTCGCGGCCTCCAGAAGAGTGTTGCGCAAGGACTGGCCGTTGTAGTGGTCGACGTCCCCACTCACCGTGATGAGGAGTACCTCCCCATGCCGGGTCGTGGTGAGCGTCGGTCCCGTCCCGGCTCCGTCGTTGGTCTGCGGCACGGTGTCCTCGGGCTGGCAACATTTCGGGCAGGCCGCGGTGACGGTACGGTCTGCTGGGCACAGGCCCACACGAACCAGTGTCCTGCGCGGATGTCGACCCGGACAGGGCGGCCGCGACGGAAAGGTCTACGTCATAGAGCGGGCCAGGACACCATCGCTCGTCGACGCTTCCTACGCACACCCCGCACAGGGCCTGGACCGGCTGCAAGAAGGCCGCGGGTCGGTACCGACCGCGGGGGAAGGCGCCGACACCTTTGGCGAGGGCCCGGGCACTGACCGCACACGTATCACCGCCTACCGCCCACACGTCACCGCCCACCGACCACCGCCCACATGTCACCGCACAACGCGCACATGTCGCCGCACACTCATCACCCCCGTCGAGCACGAGCCGCCGAGGGGGCGGTACGGGTATCAGCGAAGGGGTCTCAGCGACGGCCCGGGCAGACCTTGGGCCTGGTGCGCACGGCGCCGCTCAGAGACGCCGCGCACGCGGATCACGACGACTCGCGTACCACCAGCTCCGTATCGAGCACGAGGCGCGTGCGCGACAGGCCAGGATTACCGATCTCGCGCAGGAGCGTGCGCGCGATCGTACGGCCGATCTCCTCGGTCGGCTGGCGGACCGTGGTGAGCGGTGGGTTGGTGTGGCGGGCGAGGTAGGAGTCCTCGAATCCGACGACCGCGACGTCCTCCGGTACCCGGCGCCCCTGTGCGCGCAGTTCGAGCAGGATGCCCGCGGCCATCAGGTCGGAGGCGGCGAACACCGCGTCGAGGTCGGGGGCGCGTTCAAGTAGCGAACGCATGGCCGCACGGCCCCCTTCCTCGGTGAAGTCCCCGACGCCGACGAGGTGTTCGGAGTCCGGAACACCGGCCTCGACGAGTGCTTCCCGGCAGCCGAGCAGGCGGCTGCGGCCGACCTCCATGTCCTGCGGCCCCGCGACGGTCGCGATGCGGCGCCGCCCGCGCTCCAGGAGGTGGCGTACGGCGGTCGCGGCCCCGCCGCGGTTGTCGGCGCAGACGTAGCTGAGCGGATCGTCCTCGCGGCGGCGGCCCGCGAGGACGGTCGGCAGGCCGGCGGACTCCAGCAGGCCCGGCAGCACGTCGTCCTCGTGGATGGAGACCAGCAGGACGCCGTCGACGCGCCGTTCGGCGACGGACCGGCCGAGCTCGTCGCGTTCGCCCTGGTCACGGACGAGCATGAGCTGCAGTTGGGTGCGGGTGTCGGCGAGCGCGGCGCTCACCCCGCGGATCACCGCCGAGAAGTAGGGCTCCGAGCCGAGCCGGCTCTCCGACTCGGGGATGACCAGGGCGACGGCGTTGGTGCGGCTGGTGACCAGACCGCGGGCGACCGAGTTGGGGACGTAGCCCAGCTCCGCGATGGCGTTGAGCACGGCCTCCCGCGCCTTCGCGCTGACCAGCTCCGATCCGTTCACCACGCGGGAGACGGTGGTGCGGCCGACGCCGGCCCGCGCCGCCACTGTCTTGATGGTCGGCCGGGCGGCGGGCGCTTTACCCGTATCGCCATCCTGGTGTGCGCCCTGCCGTCGGCCGTCGCCGCGCGGCTCACGGCTTCCCGCCCGTTGGTCCAGGTTCCCGCCCCCTTCCCTACTCGGTGCTTCTCGTGTGCTGTCGCCGCTCATCGTCCCGGATCCTTCCCTTCGCCCCCCAGGGCCGTCCCGTCCAGGGCTCGACCCTTCCGGCCTGCGCATTCTGCCAGTCGCTCGGTCGGCTCCCCTTCCGCGTGTGCTCTCCGCGCGCCTCCCGCGCGCTCTCCGTGCGCTCTCCGTGCGAGGCCTTCGAAAAGTTTCGGATTCGTCGATCCATGAAACGACCTGGATTCGACTTCTTGACACGGGAGTTGTGGGGCCTACAGTCTTCCCTCATCTAGTGGGCACGTTCCCACCAACTCTTCAGCAGGTCCACCAGAGACCGTGAACCCTGTTCGCGCGCCTCCGCAACACCCGCTGCGAGCTGGGGACTTGGCCAAAGTTTCGTCGCGGGTGGCCGGGTGTCGGGCCGACTCGCGTCACGGGTGCGTCGGCGCCGTCTCTGGAGGGACGTTCATGCTCAAGGTCGAGCGAAAATTGCGTACAAGAGTGACAGCCATGCTGGCCTGTACGGCGGCGGCAGCCCTGCTCGCCGGCTGCGGCGGGGAGGGCTCGAGCGGTACCGGCGGAGGCGTCAAGGACGGCAAGGTCACCATCACCATGGGCCTGTACGGCGTGATGGGCTTCAAGGAGACCGGGCTGATCGAGAAGTACGAGAAGGAGAACCCGGACGTCACCGTCAAGGTCGAGGCGGCCGGTGACGAGCAGACGTACTACACCGCCCTGCAGACCCACCTCGCCAGCGGCTCCGGGCTCAAGGACGTCCAGGGCATCGAGATCGGCCGCGCGAAGGAGATAACCGAGACGCAGGCCGACAAGTTCGCCGACTTCAAGGGCGTCCCGGGCACCGACCACTTCCAGCCCTGGAAGCAGGCCCAGATCACCACGAAGGACGGCAAGGTCCTGGGCCTCGGCACGGACATCGGCCCGATGGCGGTCTGCTACCGCAAGGACCTGTTCGAGAAGGCCGGGCTGCCCACCGACCGCGAGGAGGTCGGCAAGCTGTGGGCGGGTGACTGGACCAAGTACGTCGAGACCGGCGAGAAGTTCGCCAAGGGCAACAAGGACAAGAAGGTCTCGTTCCTGGACTCGGCCTCCGGCCTGTTCAACGCCATGGTCTACGGCAACTCCGAGCAGTACTACGACAAGTCGGGCAAGCTGATCTACCAGACCAACCCGGCCGTCAAGGAGGCCTGGAACCTGGCGTCCGAGACCGCCGAGAAGCACCTGACCGCCAAGCTGCCGCAGTTCCAGCCGGGCTGGGACCCGGGCCTCGCCAACGGCACCTTCGCCTCCACGGTCTGCCCGGCCTGGATGCTCGCGCACATCAGTGACAAGGCCGGTGACGCCAACAAGGGCAAGTGGGACGTCGCGAAGGCCCCCAAGGGCGCCAACTGGGGCGGGTCCTTCCTCGGGGTCACCGAGAAGAGCCCGGTGAAGGACGAGGCCAAGAAGCTCGTGGCATGGCTGACCGCCCCCGAGCAGCAGGCCTACCTCTTCGAGAAGCTGGGCAATTTCCCGTCCTCCAAGACCGCGCTCGACGACCCGAAGGTGAAGCAGGCCAAGGCGGAGTACTTCGCGGGTTCCCCGACGGGCCAAATCTTCGGGGCGGCGGCCAACGAGATCCCGGCCGAGCAGGTGCTCGGCCGCAAGGACGGCACCATCAAGGACGCCTTCTCGCAGGGTCTGCAGCTGGTCGAGAACGGCACGGCTCCGGACAAGGCGTGGAAGACCACCGACGAGCGCATCAAGAAGGCCGTCAACTAGCCGCGTACGGCAGAGGGCGAGTGCGGGCCGGGTCCCGCCCCCTTGCCCCCGTACGGCAGAGGGCGGGTGCGGGCTGCTTCCCACCGCCCACACACGTACGGCTCCGGACGGGCGCGGGCTGAGCCCCGCCACCCACCCACGCACGACACCGGGCAGGGGCGGGCCAAGCCTCGCCACCCACCCACGCACGACACCGGACGGGTGCAGGAGAGTCCCGCTCCCGCCCGGTCGCGGCACCGGGCGGGAGCGGGCCACCCCCCGCCAACCCGCCCACCCACGCACGGCACCGGGCGGTGCGGGCGAAGGCCCGCCGCCCGCACCGCCCGCCCCGCTCATCCCGCACGCCCGACGGAAGGACCCCCGGTGGCCGCCTCCACCACGCTCGGCTCGTCGGCCGAGCCGCCCCCGACGCCCGGCTCGCCGTTGAGGCCCGACGGTCTCGGCAAGGCCCGCTCGAAGGTTCCACTGCTGCACCGCCTCGACGTGAAGGGCGCACCGTACGCGTTCATCGCGCCGTTCTTCGTCATCTTCGCGGCGTTCAGCTTCTACCCGCTGATCTACACCGCCTGGATCTCCCTGCACCAGGTCGAACTGTCCACGTTCGACGTCATGCACTGGGAGGGCCTCGGCAACTACACGGCGCTCCTCGGCGACGAGCGGTTCTGGAACGCGGTCCGCAACACCATCACCATCGGTGTGATCTCCACGGTTCCACAGCTGCTCATGGCGCTCGGCCTGGCGCACCTGCTCAACTACCGGATGCGCGGGTCGACCTTCTTCCGGGTCGCCGCCATCACCCCGTACGCCACGTCGGTCGGCGCCGCGGCGCTCGTCTTCACGATGCTGTTCGAGCGCGACTTCGGCATGATCAACTGGGCGCTCGGCATCGTGGGCCTCGACCCGGTCGACTGGGAGAACTCCACCGGCGCCTCCCAGACCGCGATCTCCGCCATCGTGATCTGGCGCTGGACCGGCTACAACGCCCTGCTCTACCTGGCCGCCATGCAGGCCGTGCCGCTGGAGCGGTACGAGGCCGCCGCCATCGACGGGGCTAGCCGCTGGCAGCAGTTCCGCACCGTCACGGTCCCCGGCATCAAGGCGACGATCGTCTTCACCATCGTCCTGTCGACGATCGGCGCCACGCAGCTCTTCGGTGAACCGCTGATCTTCGGCCAGGGCCCCAACGGCGTCACCGGCGGCATCGACAACCAGTACCAGACGCTAGGCCTGCTGCTCTACGAAGAAGGCTGGAAGAACTACCAGATGGGCCGGGCGGCCACCGTGGCCTGGGCGATGTTCCTGATGCTCGTCCTCGTCTTCGTCCTGCAGCGTGTCATCACGCGCCTGCGCAACCGCAAGCACTGACCGGGGAGTTACGCCATGACCACCGACACCGCTCCGGTCCGCGCCGGCACGCGGGGGCGCACCAAGGTCCAGGGCTTCGCCCCGGCCCGCCCCAGGCGGCTGCGGCAGGGCGCAGGGCGCCAGCACCACGCGGGGCCGCTCGCCTACATCCTGCTCGGCTTCACCGCCCTTGTCTCGATCTTCCCGCTCTACTGGACGCTGGTCGCGGCGTCCACGGACAGCAACCGGATCTCGCAGTCCCCGCCGCCGTTCCTGCCGGGGCCGAACCTGTTCAAGAACCTCTCGCGGGCCTGGACCGAGGCCGCGATGGGCAAGGCGATGATGAACTCGCTCATCGTCGCCGGCACCATCGCGCTGTCCACCGTGCTGTTCGCGACCCTGGCCGGTTTCGCCTTCGCCAAGCTCCGCTTCAAGGGCCGCAACGCCCTCCTGATGATCGTCATCGGCACGATGATGGTGCCGCCGCAGCTCGGCGTGGTCCCGCTGTTCATGATGATGAGTGATCTCGGCTGGGGCCAGCAGCTGCCGTCGGTCATCTTCCCGACGCTGGTCAGCGCGGTCGGCGTGTTCTTCATGCGGCAGTACTTCGCCGAGGCGCTGCCCGACGAGCTGGTGGAGGCGGGCCGCGTCGACGGCGCGCACTCGCTGCGCATCTTCTGGTCCATCGTGATGCCGATCGCGCGTGCGCCCATGGCCGTCATCTTCATGATCACGTTCGTCCACGCCTGGAACGACTTCTTCTGGCCGTTCATCGCCCTGGACATGACCAATCCGACGGTGCCGGTCGCGCTCACCCAGCTGAGCGCCGGTTACGTGCGCGACCAGTCCCTGATCATGGCGGGGGCCCTGCTCGGCACCCTGCCGCTGCTCGCCATGTTCGTGGTCTTCGGCCGCCAGATCGTCGGCGGCATCATGCAGGGCGCCGTCAAGGGCTGACCCCGCCGCCCGGCATCAACTCCCCTTCTCGCACCGCCAGTTCTCCTGAGGAGCCCCTATGTCATCCGCGCTCACGTTCCCCGCCGACTTCCTGTGGGGCACGGCGACCGCCTCGTACCAGATCGAGGGCGCCGCTCGGGAGGACGGCCGCACCCCGTCCATCTGGGACACCTACGCACACACCCCCGGCAAGGTCCTCAACGGCGACACCGGCGACATCGCCTGCGACCACTACCACCGCTGGGCCGAGGACGTCGACATCATGGCCGGCCTGGGCGTCAAGGCGTACCGCTTCTCGCTCGCCTGGCCCCGCATCCAGCCGACCGGCCGCGGCCCGGCCCTGCAGAAGGGCCTCGACTTCTACCGGCGCCTGGCCGACGCTTTGCGCGAGAAGGGCATCAAGCCGGTCGCCACGCTCTACCACTGGGACCTCCCCCAGGAGCTGGAGGATCTGGGCGGCTGGCCCGCCCGCGAGACCGCCCAGCGGTTCGCCGACTACGCGGCCCTCGCCGCCGAGGGCCTGCGCGACCACATCGACACCTGGACCACCCTCAACGAGCCCTGGTGCAGCGCCTTCCTCGGCTACGCGTCCGGCGTGCACGCGCCGGGCCGCACCGAGCCGGTCGCCGCCCTGCGCGCCGCCCACCACCTCAACCTCGGCCACGGCCTCGCCGTCCAGGCGCTCCGTTCGGGGCTGCGCTCGTCCGCCGAGGTGTCGGTGACACTCAACGTGCACCACGTGCGCCCGCTCACCGACGCGCCCGGGGACGCGGACGCCGTCCGCCGCATCGACGCGCTGGCCAACCGGGTCTTCACCGGCCCGATGCTGCGCGGCGAGTACCCTGAGGACCTGCTGAAGGACACGGCGCCGCTCACCGACTGGTCCTTCGTCGAAGACGGCGACCTGCCCGAGATCCACCAGCCGCTGGACTTCCTCGGCGTCAACTACTACTCGCCGACCCTGGTCTCCGAGGGCGACCCGGCCCACGGCAACGACGGCCACGGCGCCAGCACCCACAGCCCTTGGGTGGGCGCGGACCGCGTCGCGTTCCACCCCACGCCCGGCGACCGGACCGCGATGGGCTGGACCATCGACGCCTCGGGCCTGGAGGAACTGCTGCTCCGCCTCGACCGCGACCACCCCGGCCTGCCGCTGATGATCACCGAGAACGGCGCCGCCTTCCACGACTACGCCAACCCCGAGGGCGACGTCGAGGACCCGCAGCGCATCGCCTACGTCCGCGACCACCTGGCCGCCGTGCACCGGGCCGTCTCCGCGGGCGCGGACGTCCGCGGCTACTTCCTGTGGTCGCTCCTGGACAACTTCGAGTGGGGCTACGGGTACAGCAAGCGGTTCGGCATGGTCCACGTCGACTACCCGACCGGCACCCGGACCCCGAAGGCCAGCGCCCACTGGTACGCGAGGGTGGCCGCGACGGGAACGCTGCCGCTGTGATCACCTGCCCCTGACCCCGTCCCTTCGCGCCCCGCGGCGGCATCTCCGCCTCCCCGCCGATGCCGCCGCGGCGCCCGGGGCCGTCCGTTGCGGTCAACTTGCAGCCGGCCGCTCGACGACGCGGTACTCGGCGCGAGGATGCGGCGCCAGGCGAAAAATCACCAGCCCGGGCCGGAGGCCGGGACCGGAATCAGTCGGCGAGAAGGGCACGCATCCACTGGTCCTCCCGCTGCTCGATGTACTCGGCGTCACTGCGCCAGGCGTTGCCATGGCCTTCGGTCCACAGAGTCGCCCAGGGCTGGATGCCCTGGGCGGCCTGGTCGCGCAGGAAGGCGTGCATGGAGCGCGTTCGGCGTCCCAGCAGAGGGACTGTGCGGCGGCGTTCGGTTTCGTCGAGGCCGTAGGCGTCGGCGAAAACCCGCAGTCTGGCTGCCGCGTCGGGGCGTTGCCAGTCGGGGTGCGCGGAGAGCGGGATGAATCCGTGCATGGCGTATGCGACGTCCCAGAGGCGGGAGCCAGGTGCGGCGGTGTCCCAGTCGATGAAGGCCCACTGCCCCTCGTCCCCGGCCACGAGGTTCCACGGTGCCAGGTCGTGATGAGCGATGATGTCGTTGCCCTCGGCGGGGATCAGCGCCTGCCAGTGCGCGTCGGGCGGTGGCGTGAAGCCCTGCACGGCTTCGTGGAAGTCCCGGATCAGTCGCGCCACGTCGGCCAGGTGCCGCTCGGCGTCCAGCAGCGAGAACCGGTCGGGCCAGACGACGTGTCCCGGCATGAAGGTCAGGACCTCGCGCCCCTGGTCGTCGATGCCCAGGGGGCGGGGCGCCGCCCGGTATCCCACCTCGTACAGGTGGAGCAGCAGGGCGTGCACAGCCGGGGTCCACGGTCCGCTCGGGCGGCGGACCGTGTCTCCGACCCGGACGACACCAGTGCTGACGTTCCCGCCGGACAACGGCTGTTCCTCATCGTGGGGCACCGAGCCAGCATGTCCTATCGGCCCGCCCCGTTCACCCCATTACTGGTGAGCAGCGGACCACCGGAGCCGTACTGCCGGAGAGACGCAGCGCGGCACGTGTTCGGCGCCGTCCCGCGCGAGCAGCGCACTGCTCAGCAGCAGATGGGCAGGTGCGACCGTGCCTACTTGCGCACGTGGAAGCGCAGCATGGTGACCCCGCCCGACTGGACGTTGCTGAACGGTTCCAGATCGATCCGGTCGAGGCCCGGCGGCGCAAAGCGGACGCCGTCGCCGAGCAGCACCGGCAGCACGTACACCAGGATCTCGTCGACGAGGCCGCGCTTCAGGCACTGGGCGGCCACGTCGGCGCCGAGAATCTCCAGGTTCTTGTCGCCGGCGGCGCGGCGTGCCCGGGTCACGGCTTCCTCGACGTCACAGGTGAGGAAGGTGACGTGGGGGTCCGGCTCGTCGGGCGGGCGGTGGGTGAGGACGAACTGCGCCCCGCCGTCGTAGCCGGTGTTCTCCGCTGACATGCGTTTACCGACGTCGTACGTGCCCCGGCCGATGAGCATGGCGCCCGTGGCCGCCATGACCTCCGGGAACGTCGCCGACGTCATGTGCTCGAAGACCCAGTCCATGGTGTGGCCGGGACCGGCGATGAACCCGTCGAGGGACATCACCCTGTTCACGACTACCTTGCCGGTGCTCGCTTCCGTCATGCGTCGTCTCCAAGCAGGTGGAGGGCCGGGATCGCATCATAGGTCGGGGAGCAACATCTTCTCCGGCGGTAATGGCGACCTGGATCTGTCCCGGGGCGGCGCGAACCACCCTTCCGTCTGTGGTCCCGAGCCCGCTGTGGTGACCTCGTTCTCAAGGGGTGTGGTGTGGCGCGCGGAGTGCGGTCCCCTCGCGTCGAGAGGCCGCGGCGGAAAAGAGAGAGCGCGTCTTTCACCCATTGCTCGGCGTAGGCCCTGTGCGTGCCATGCCGACGCACTTCGATATCGAGCTCGCAGGAAACTCGTGCGTCATCGCGTTCACCGCGCACTCCCCCTGCAGTCACCGTCCCCAGGCCGCAACTCGATTCGTCCGCATGCTCAGTTGCGCGTCTCGCCGAACCGCCTCACCGGCTGCGGCGCTCACGCTTTCCACACGACGACGGCGGTCATGAGGCCCCATGCCCCCTGATGCGGCGAGCCTTCTCAGCTGGCGCCCGAGGGAGCAAGCACCCTTCGGCACTCCTGCCAGGCTTCCGCACTCAACCAGGTGTGAACACGGCTGAACAGGGCGAACAGCTCGGGGCCCTGACTGTCGCGGAAGTCGGCGTTGACGACGGCGAGGTCGAGTTCGTTGGCCGCTGTCAGCTCCGTGAAGTCGCGGCGCTCCTGCAAGCCGAGAATGCGGGGGCGGCCGGTGAACCGGTCGCCCAAGGCCGCGTCGGCACGGTGGAGAGCGGGGTACGAGGCGGTGCGGTCGCAGGAGGCGTACAGGTACACCAGTGCCTCGGCCTCCGGGCCGATCACGTCCGCGAGGTTCTCGCGGCGCTCAACGGGTCCCAGGACGGTCGCGAAGCCGTCCGTCCCGTAGAACGCGTGACACAGCCCGGCCAGTTGCAGGGCCGGGCGGGCCCTCCACGCGGCGAGTCGGGACTGAACGCGCTGAAGGTGGTCATACAGCGTGCCGCCGGGATGGGCGACAGTTTCAGCGCCGCGTTCACGCAGTAGCAGCAGAGCCCGGCCGGTTTCGGTCGTCGGTGAAGCAGCCTCGGCGTTCAGGTCCTCCCGGTCCGTCATGCCCCGTCACCTCCGGACTGCGTTTGTGCCCGTCCCTGCTGAGGGTCTGCCGTCTCGATGTCCACGTCAATCCCGAGGAACACTTCACTTCGCTTCCCGAGCTGTGGCCTGTGTGATGCGGCGGACACCGGTGAGGGGCCGTGCGGCCCCTGGGTCAGCAACGTCACCCGACCGGCGGACAAGACTCCACCGTGGGCGGCGCCGACACCCTCGGCGTACCGCGAGGCGGAACGTGCGGGGCGCAGACTGAGCCCATGATCTTCTCCGATCCGGCCGCAGTGTCACGGCGATTTCCCGAGCGGCCGGACAGCGTGTCAGCGGCCCGGCATTTCGTCCGCACCGCACTGGACGGTGTCGCCGGCGACCTCGTGGACACGGCTCAGCTTCTGGCGAGCGAGCTGGTCACCAATGTGCTGCAGCACGCGCGCACCGAGGTCGACGTAGTGGTGTCGCGCCCCGACGACCGGGTCCGCGTACAGGTCGAGGACCAGCGGCCAGGCCGTGAACCGGTACCGCAGCACTTTCCGCCGTGCGCCGCCACGGGGCAAGGGCTGGCACTGGTCGAGCAGCTCGCCTCGCGCTACGGGGTCGACTCCGGCCGCGAGGGCAAGGCGGTGTGGTTCGAGCTGTGGCCGCCCGAGAGTCCGCAGCCGCAGCCGCAGCCGCAGCCGCAATCGCAGTCGCAGTCGCAGTCGCAGTCGCAATCACAGCCACAGCCACAGCCACAGCCACAGCCACAGCCGTCATTGTCGTCATTGTCGTCATTGTCGTCGTCACTGTGGTCGTCCCCCGCGCAGGACGCCTCCCTACCGCCCTGGCCCTGCGACCAGAAGGTGACGCTCGTCGATGTGCCCAGCGCGCTGTACTGCGCGTGTGCGCAGCACCGGCACGCGATGCTGCGCGAGCTGACGCTCGCCGCGTCCGCCGGGGACGACCTGCCTGTGGCGCCGGAGGACCTCACCACCGCCCATGACATCAACAACGTGATCAGCGCCTGTGTGGCGACCGCGCTGATGGAGCCGCTCCCCGATTCGGGTCTGCGCTCCCTGGTTCTGCCGATGCCCGCCGACGCCGCACCAGCGGTACGTACCCTGCGGCGCGTACTCGACCTGGCCGAGGAGGCCGCGCGGGAGGAACTGCTGCTCACCCTGCCCGCCCTGCCGCGCAGCCGTGCCTTCCGGGACTGGCTGTTCGACCAGATCGTCGGCCAGCTCACCGGAGGCCGTCCGACCGCGTGGACGGTGATGCCCCGGGAACCGGAAGTCAGCTCCTCCGAAGTCGTCCCTTGGGACGTCGGCCAGGTGCAGGTCAGCAGGGTCCCGACCATCGCGGCCGACGAGGGCAACCGGATCATCGCGGTGAACGGTCCTGCGGCGGATCTGCTGGGCTGGGCACCGGACGATCTCGTCGGCCGCAAACTGACCACGCTGATCCCCGAGCACCTGCGCGCACGGCACATGGCGGCGTTCACCTCACTCCTGCTCACCGGTCGTGCCCGCATCGTGGGCCGCTCCGTGCCGCTGCCCGCCCTGCACCGTGACGGCGGTGTGGTGCCCGTGCGGCTGTTCATCCAGACGCAGGAGACGGCCGACGGCCGCACCGTCTTCGTCGCCCAGCTCACCCCGCGGACTCCCACACCTCTCGACGTGCCGAAAGCGGCGGCGTCTGTCGGCGAGAACGAGCAGACGACGGATCCGGGAAACCTGCGCGACCTGAAAGGCGACGGCAGCCCGCTGCCGGCAGGCCCGGAGGGCTCGGGTGGAGCGCTCGGCACCGACCGCGACATGTCGGCACTGGACAGGCTGTCCCTCCTGGCCGACCTGGGGGCACAGCTCAACAACACCCCGGACCTGAACGAGGGATTGCAGGGGATCGGACGGCTGCTGACGCAGCGGCTGGCTGACGGGTGCGTGGTGGATCTGCTCACCGAAGATCTGCACGTGGACCGCGTCTGTGTCGTCCATCGGGAGCCCCGCGAGCTTCGCCTCTCGACCGGTGCGGGCGGGGTCCCGGCGGTCGCGGAGGAGTCGCGCGGCCCGCTGGCCCGGGTACTGCGCGGCGCGGGCCCGCTGCTGCTCACCGACGTACCGTCACCGGTCGCGACCGAGAGCGCGCTCGACATGAACTACCTCGAACTGCTCCGGGGCCTCGGGGCGGGCAGCGCCGTCGTCGCCCCGCTGCGGGCCCGCCGGAAGATCTTCGGCGCACTGACCCTGACCCGCGCACCCGGTGCCCAGCCGTTCTCCCAGGACGACCTGGCCTCGGTCGGCGACCTGGTCCACAGCCTGGCCATGGGGGTGGACAACGCCCGGCTGCACCAGGAGACCCGCTCCATCGCCGGGCGGCTCCAGCACTCCCTGCTGCCGGTACTGCCCAAGGTCGAGGGGCTGCAGATGGCCGCCCGCTACGCCGCCTCCTCCACCACCGCCCAGGTCGGCGGGGACTGGTACGACGGCTTCGTTCTGCCCAACGGGGACACCGCCCTGGTCATCGGTGACGTCGCGGGTCACGATCTCAACGCGGCCATCGCCATGAGCCAGCTGCGCAACATGCTCCGTGGCATCGCCGTCGACCGCCAGGAGCCGCCCGCGGAGGTGCTGCGCCGCCTGGACCTGGCGAACCACAGTCTCTACCGGGAGGCCACCGCCACCTGCGTCTACGGCCTCGTCAAGGGAGATCCGCAGGGGCCCTGGGAGCTGACGCACTCCTCGGCCGGTCATCTGCCGCCGCTGCTCACCACCCAGGAGGGCGAGACCCGCTACCTCGAAGGCGGCGCGGGACTGCTCCTCGGCGTGGACCCGGAGGTGCCGCGCCCCACGGCTCGCCATACGCTGCCGCCCCATTCGACCCTGCTGTTCTACACCGATGGCCTCATCGAGCGTCGCGACGAACTGATCGACGACGCCATGGGGCGACTGCGCCGCCTCAGCGCCGACCTGGCCCGCGAACCCCTCGACACGTTCTGCGACGAGCTCCTGATCCGCCTGGGGGCCGACAGCGCCGACGACATCGCCGTTCTCGCCGTCCGCCCCTCGCCTTGCGTCTGACCCGGTCGGGCGGGGCCGGCTCCTGACGCGATGGACCGCGGCTCACGACGTCCCCGGCTGCCGGCGTCACGGATGGAAGCGCCACCGGCCCTCGGATACGACATCCACGTCGCCGTCCCTGACGCGGACGGCCGACTCGTCGTCGAGGAAGTAGATCGGGAAATCTGCCCGCGCGGTGATGTCATCCGCCCAGGCGTCGTCCCGTGCGGGGAAGTCCGGCGAGCCGAGGTGCGGCTTGAGATACCAGTCGAAAAGGCCGAACGGTGGCTCCACCGTCTTCGCGCCCAACACATGGAGGTCGGCAGTGTCCCCGATGACGTCGGCCGAGTGGGTGGTGAGATGACGGCTGAAGATCATCGATCCGGCACTGAACCCGACATAGACCCGGCTCTCCAACGCCTTCAGGAAGCCGTCGGCCAGGCCGTTGGCCGTGATGCCGCGGGCGAGGTGGTAGTGGTTCCCGCCACTTACGTAGATCACGTCGGCGTGGTGCAGACGGTCGAGGACCAGCTGCGGGGGCAGGCCGTTCAGCTCCAGGACGTCGAACTCCCGCCAGGCCAGGCCGTGCACCCGGTTCAGATCCGCGACGAGCCACCCGTGGTCGCCCGGCTCGGCGAGCGACGCCGTAGGGATGTACACGGCGTTCGCCGAGCCGAACGGCTTGCCCAGCATGTCCCGCAGCGCTTCCCGCAACGTCTCGTTGCGCAGGCCCGCCGCTGTCAGCAGAAAGTTCATCCGGCGAGCCAAGCACGGCGCACGCGACCTGTGCAACGAACGCTCGGCGGACGGCGACCCGGTCGGTTGCGGAGCTCGACGCACCGTCCGCTGTGGACATGTCCTGTACGCCCAGGACGAGACAGCTGCCCGCGTTCACCATACGCACGGTGGCGGATCCAGGTCCGTTCCCTCATCGGCCCACCCTCTTGCCGGGAGCTGAGCCGGCGCTGGATGCCCGCAACGCCCGCCGGCACAGTGTCTTCGTGGGCGCGGCGGCCGCCACGAAGATCACGGCGAGCACGACCCAGCCGCCGGCCAGCGCTCCGGTGACGAGCGTGGTGATCATCGCCGGACCCACGGTGGCCACCGCCCCTTCGGTGCTCGCTGCCAGTCCTTGGTACTCGCCCTCGGCGTCGCGGCGCATCAGGCGCAGGGAGAGACCCCAGCGGGAAGCGACGTAGTGCAGTTCGCCGTAGATGTGCGCGGCGAGGCCGGCCAGGACGATGAGGGAGGAGAGCAGCGCGCTCGCGGGCCAGGCCGCGGCGGCGAGCAGCAGGCAGCAGACGGCCAGGGCGACTCCGGCTTTCCGGGCCGAGCCGACCGCGCCGCGCAGGCGCTTGCCCTGCCGGGTCACTCGTACCTGGTAGAGGGCGATGAACAGGGAGCTGATGACGACGGTCACCGGTGCCAGCCATACCGGGGCGGCGGTCTGGTACTTCAGCCACAGGGGGAGCCCGCTGGAGAGCAGCGGCCAGCACAGGGAGAGCAGCGCGGTGGTGCTCATCAGGGTCAGGTAGGGGATGTCGCGTACGGCGCGCGTGCCGGAACTCCGTTGCGCGGCGGGCACGGTGGGGGTGGGTGGCAGTCCGACGAGGACAGCGGCCGACAGGAAGGCCGAGACGGCTACGGCGGTCAGTGCGGCGTAGTAGGGGCCGGCCGTGTCGGTGGACAGGACCCATGCTGCGACGCCCGCGCCCGCGGCGTAGGTGATGTGCTGGACGACCCGGGCCTGGGCCAGCACCGTCAGGCGCCGGCGCTCCGGCATCAGGAGGTAGACCAGGGTGACCTTCACGCCTCGGCCGGATGTCTCGGCTGCGGTGAACAGCGCCGCCGCCACCAGCAGGCTCCAGAATCCGTTGGTGGTCAGGAAGAGCAGTACCAGCAGCCCGCGCGCGATGCTGACGCCGACGAACACCTGGCGGGCGCCGTGCCGGTCGGCGAGGGCGCCGACCGGCACGGCGGCGAAGAGGCCGATGCCGCCACCGAGCCCCATGGCCAGGCCCACGGAGGCGGCGGGGATGTCCTTGACCGAGGTCAGGTAGACGGCCCACATGCTGAACCACAGGCCGCCGCCGAAGGCCGACACCGCTTCGGAGCCCAGTAATTTCCGTACGGCACCGAGCTCTTCGCGAGAAGCTTTCTCCACGTGAGCTTCGGATTCGGTCACGGACTTCGGCGCACCGCTGTTTCTCACCTGTTCTCCGTCCTGTTCACTTCTGCTCCCGCACCAGTGCGGAGGGGGCGGGAAATCGCGCTGTACGACGGCGCCGACACCCGGCGAAAAAGGTACCCGCAAGGCTCGGCGCGCGGGGTAATGGCAATCGCCTCTCTGACGCCGGAGTGAACGAACGAACAGACGGCAGCAGCCTGAGTACCCCTCCCCCACAGGGTTATTCGCGGATTTTCGGGAATGATGTGAACCGGCCATCGGGGGCGGAGCGGAGCACGCATCGGAGCATGGACGTCCTCACGTCTGGGCTGCGATTTCACAAGGGAGAGCGATGTCTGGCGCGGTCGCTGCGGCTGACCGAATAACGACCGCTTCCGGGCATTGACTTGATCCCTGTGGCGCGGCCTATCGTGCTGGAGGAACCGCACCGGAAGGCTCTTCGACAGGATTCCTGTCGCCGCCCGTCGAGGGCATTGCGAGCCATGTCCTTCCCGTCCCGTGAAAGCACCTCTCAGGTGGCGTCAGCGCCTTCAACGCCGCAGGAAACACGCCCTTGGAGCAGCCTTGTCACATTCCCCCGTAAGCATACTTTCGCAGCTCGACTTCAACGGAAATCCGTTGAGCGACGAGCTGCTGGCCAAAACCTTCCATCAACTGATGGACGAGCACGGATACGTCCTGATGTGCAACGTCCCGGACACCTTCGACCAGGTCAGGTTCTGCCGGGACCTTGGCCCCTTCGTGCCCAACTACACCGGTGCCGTGGTCGGCGACGTCCGCCCCGAACCGGGCATGGACGACGTCTACCACGCGGGCAACACCCGCCCGCTGACCCCGCACACCGAGGGGTACGACTTCGCCGTCCTGCCGCCCCGCTACATCGCCCTGTGGTGCGTCACCCCGGCCTCCGGCCCCGGTGGCGAGACCACACTGTGCGACACCCGGCCCTGGATCCAGAGCCTGCCGGACGACGAGCGCAAACGGATGCTGGACCACGCCTACGACTGGAAGACCACCGAAGGCGTCCAGCGCCTCGGACTCGACCTCAAGACCCGGCATCCGATCCTGGAGGAGCACGAGAAGGGGCTCATCGTCCGTTTCAGTTGCAACAACCTCCTGCGGGAGGACGACGATCCCGCCGCGGACCTTCAGGAGCGCTGGAAGCCGGCCTTCGAGGCGGACCACGTCGCCATCGCCTATCAGCGCAACGACATGCTGGTCTGGGACAACTGGCGGCTGCTGCACGCCCGTAACGCCTTCACCGACCGCAGCAGGCATCTGCGACGCATCCAGATAGCGGCCTGATCTTCCATCAGAAGGAGAAACTTGTGCACCGCACCATGCTCCACGGAAAGATCCACCGCGCCACCGTCACCCAGGCCGACCTGCACTATGTCGGTTCCCTCACACTGGACCGCGATTTGATGGACGCCGCCGGCCTGTTGCCCGGTGAGCAGGTCGACATCGTCGACATCGACAACGGCAACCGGCTCACCACCTACGTGATCGAGGGCGCCCGCGGCAGCGGAGTGGTGGGGATCAACGGCGCCGCCGCCCGCCTCATCTCCGTCGGCGATCTGGTGATCATCATCGCGTACGCCACCGTCAGCGACGCGGAAGCCAGGACGCTGAAGCCGGACGTGGTCTTCGTCGACCGGCACAACCGGCCGAAGGACACCGGCACCGACCCCGCCCACGTGCCCGCCGAGGCGGACGCCGCGCGGCTGATCCGGGGCGACCAGTTGCTCGAAGGAGCCGCCTCGTGACCTCCGCCCCGCTCCTGACGACAGGTCAGACACAACTTCCCGCGTCCCTGGCCCACTACGACACGGAACTGCGCCGCGTGCTCGACGACACCGCGAGAGAGGCGCACCACGACTCCGCGGCCTTCGCCCCGCGCTGGGAACTGCCGCGCCCCAGTGCCGCGTTGGACGCCTTCTTCGCCCCCAGCACGATCAGCGCCCACCCCGTGACCGAGCACCGGGGCCGCCGCGTGGAACTGCTCAACCTGATGCACAACCCGCGCACCCGTACCACCAAGACCTACGCCTCGCTGGTGATCGTCGCGCGGGCCGTCGCACACATCGAGCGCACCGGCGAACGGGTCGTCATCCTCACCCCGTCCAGCGCCAACAAGGCGACCGCGCTCAGGGACGCCGTGCTCCGCGCCCACGAGTGCGGCCTGGCCGGCCCGGAGAACCTGGGCATCGCCTGTGTGGTGCCCTCCTCCTCACGCGCCAAGCTGTGGTGCTCCGCCCTGTCCGACGATCCGGACCTGCGCCGAGGCAACCCGCTGACCGTGCTGGAGACGGCCGAGCCGGGCAGGGTCAAGGAGCTCGCCCGCAGTGTCACCGACACACTCTCCCCCGTCCTGCACCGGGAGCACGGCGTGCGGCTGTGGCACTCGCTTGAGCTGCTCAACTACGCCGTCGCCGACACCGCGCGGGCCCTGTTCGAGCGTGACCGGCTGCCCGCCGTGCCGCGACTGCACGCCCACTCCGTGTCCAGCGCCTTCGGGCTCCTCGGCCACTTCCACGGGCAGCGGCACACCACCGGCAAGCAGTGGCCGGACACCGGAGCCAGCTACTTCCTGGTCCAGCACCTGGGCACCTCGGACATGGTCTCCAGCCTCTACCACGACCGCTTCGACTACCGTCCGAACTGGACGGAGCGCGACGGGCGGTTCGTGCAGGACCACGATCCGCACTTCCCCCAGGTCGCCTACGCGCCCGACGAGCAGCTCGACGCGACCTTCTACACCCGGCGCCCCGCCACCTCACCCCGTATGAACGAGATCATCCGCCGCCAGGGCGGAGGCGGGATCGTGGTGTCCCTCGCGGAGTGCCTCGACCGCTACCCGACCGTACGCTCCCTGCTCGCGCCCGCCGGTGTCCACCTGCCCGCCGACCCGCGTCGCCTGCGCGAATGGTCCCTGGTGATGGCCCTGACCGGAGTGCTCAACGCCGTCGACCGCGATCTGGTGGGCATGGACGACATCCTCGTCCACGGTTCCGGTTCCTACTCCGCCGACGACTACGAGACGGTCCCCGAGGCACACCTGCGGCCGGTCACGGACGCCGACGACCTGGCCTCCGCCGTACGCGAAGCGGTCAGCTGACCACAACGGCGCGGGGGCCGCGCCCTGTCCGCGCCCCCGCGTCGCCCCAGCCCTCCCGCCGAGACACGGAGCCCTCTTGCTGCTGTCACCCCGCTCGTCCGAACCGACGGTGCCGGCCGGTCCACCCGCCGCGCACCCGGCATCCGATCTCGTCACCGCACTGCCGGCGCGCCTGCGCTACACCTGGAACAACAGCCGGCACCCGGCCTTGCGGGCCACCCGTCGTCTCGTCGACGACGCGCCGGCACGGGTGCGGGCAGTCGTCTCCCGCGAGCGGCACGGCCGCCTGGACATCGCCTACGTGGGGCTGCCCGCCGGCCGCACCAACATCCTCCAGCTGCTGGAACACCAGCGAAGCATGACCGGCATGGCCACCGGCGGCCGGGAAGAGGAGCTCGTGGCGTGGCGTGATCTCGCCCGCGGCGCTCTGCCCCCGGCCGACCTGGTCGTCGTCGGGGCGGAAGCGGGCCGGCTGGCCCAACTGCCCGCGAAGCGCGGCGTCACCGCACCCTTCCGCGTCCATCTCACCGTGGACGTACCGGCACAGCTCGACGCACTGGAGCGGCAGATCTCCAAGCGCGAACGCTGGCAGTTCCGCCGCGACCACGCACGGCACGACTGGGCCTGGACCGAGGACACCACCCCTGACGCCCTGGAGTTCTTCTACCGGCGCATGCATCTGCCGACGATGGCGACCCGGCACGGCGACCGGAGCCGGACCGAGGCATGGCCGGTGGCACGGCACGCCATCCTGCCCGGCGGCAGTCTCTTCTTCCTGACCGACCGGGGCCACCGTGTCGCGGGTGTCCTGTGCCTCTGGTCGGACGACAGAACCACGCTCACGACCCGCCTCCTGGGCGTCCTGGACGGCGACGAGCACCTCTACCGCGACGGCACCTTCAAGGCGGTCTACCACCACCTGCTGCGCTGGGCCCAGGCACAAGGCGTCCCCCGCGTCGACTTCTTCGGCACGGAGGCGTTCATCAGCAAGGGCATCTTCCAGTGGAAACGCCGCCTTGGCCCACGCGTCGAACTCCCGCCGAACCACTTCTCCACCAAGCGCATCCGCCTCTACGCACGCCGAGACAGCCCGGCCCTGCGCGATTTCCTCGTGGCGAACCCGCTGCTCTGCCACCGACCGGACGGCTCACTCGTCCCGGTCTACTTCACCGACGACCGGCGCCCGCCCCGGCTCGACCTCAGCGCCCGCTGCCCCGGCCTGCCGGCCCCCCACACCGTCCCCGTCGCCTCGCTCTTCGACGGCACCGTCCCGACGCCCGTACCGGTGGCGCCGTGACCGGCGACCCGACCCGCGCCTGGGCCGTACTGGGAACCGGCGCGTTCGCCCAGGGCCTGCTGCGCGGCCTGGCCCATCGCCCGGAGCGCGTCACCACCGTCCACGTCATCGGCCGCACGCAGCAGCGCGCCCGCGACGTGGCCACGCTCGCGGCCGGCCACGCGACACTGGCCGGCACCCAGGTGTCATTCGTTCCTCACGACGCCGGACCCGACCCCGCCGACCGGCTGCGCCCGCTCCTGCGGACCCTGAGACCGGCGATGCTGATCGTCTGCGCGTCACTGCAGTCGCCCAGCGAGGCACGCACCCGGGACTCCGACTGGTCCCGGCTGCTGCGCCGGGCGGGCTTCGGCGCCACACTGCCCCTCCAAGCCGCGCTAGTCCGCGACTCCGTCCTGGCCTGCGCCGACGCCTCACCCGGCAGCCAGGTGGTCAACGCCTGCTTCCCCGACCTCGTCAACCCCGCGCTGCACGCCGCAGGCCTGCCCCTCCTGTGCGGCCTCGGCAACGTCGCCACCCTCGCCACCGCGACCCGCGCCCGGCTCGGTCTGCGCGACGAATCCCGGCTGTCCCTCCTGGCACACCACGCACACCTGAGCGCCCCGGACGACCCCCGCGACGAGGCCGCCGGATGGCTGGACGGCGCGCCGCTCACCCAACTGCCCGAAGTGCTGGGCGAGATCCGTACCATGCCCCGCGCTTTCCTCAACGAACTCGGCGCCCACAGCGCCGTGCCGGCCCTGCACGCCCTCACCGATCCCGCCCTCTCCTACGCGGGTCATCTGCCCGCGCCGCACGGGCTACCGGGCGGCTACCCGGTGCGCATCGACGGCTCCGTCCTCTCGCTGCGGCTGCCTCCCGGAATGTCCCGCGCCGAGGCCGTCGCCTTCCACCGCGAGCGTGAACACCTCGACGGCGTGCGGCTCGGCGAGGACGGCCTGCTGCGCTTCACTCCCGGCACCCACGCCGCCCTGCGAGCGTACGGAGCCGACCTGCCGGCCGTCTTCCGCCCCGCGGACCTGCCCGACCTGAGCCGAGAGCTCCTCGCGCTCCGGGACCGGCTGCGGCAGACGTCCTCTTCCGCGCCCGACCAGAAGGAAGGCCCATGACCACTACACCCTCGACTCCTCGCCCCTACCTCCTCGGAGCCGAGGACGAGGAGCGCCGGCGCCTGATCTTCCAAGGGGAGCTGCTGAAGGACGACACACAAGCCCTCCTTGACCGGGTGTCACTGGGCGACGGCGACCACGCCCTCGACGTCGGCTGCGGACCGCTCGGCATCATGGACGCGTTGGCGGCACGCGTCGGGGACACCGGCCGGGTCACCGGAGTGGACGCCGAACCCCGCATGATCGAGATGGCCCGCCGCACCATCGCCGAACACGGTTTGTCCAACGTCTCGTTGACCACCGCGGACGCCGCGGACACCGGCCTGCCGCACTCCTCCTTCGACCTGGTCCACACCCGCCTGGTCCTCATGAACGTCCCCCACACCGACCAGGTCCTCGACGAGATGGTCGCCCTGACCACACCGGGCGGCACCGTGGCCGTGCAGGACGTCGACTGGCTGACCCGTGTCTGCGAACCGCCCCACCCCTCCTGGGACCGCCTGGTCGCGGCGATCGCGGAACTCTGGCGTCGCAACGGCATGGACGTCATGCTGGGCCGCCGCCTGCCCGGCATGCTGCGCCGCCGAGGACTCCGCGATGTCCAGGTCCGGGCCTCGACCCATGTCTTCCAGCACACGGACCCGTACCAGACCCTGCTCGTCGACCGAGCCGAACTGTGCCGGCCGGCCCTCGTCGAGCAGGGCCTCATCACCGACGCCGAACTGGACGACCACATCGCGGCGCTCTCCCGGCATCTCGACGACCCCGCCACGCTGGTCGTGCACGCCACCCTCTTCCAGGCCTGGGGGACGCGGCCCATCGGCCCATGACGTCCGGTCCTCGATCGACCGGCCCACGCTCGGGCCCGCGCGGGTCCGGGCGCGTGGCAGGCGGCGACGAATGCCGACTGGTTCTCATGACGCCGGTTCGGGACAGCGCGCGCGTCAGGTTCTGCGGGTGGTCACCGCGCGACGGAGTCCATAGGCGGCGGCGCCGACGGCCAGCACCGCGGCCCCCGAGACCACCGAGGACAGGGGCAAGGCGAACGCCAGCACCAGGCATCCCGCCAGCCCGGTGACCGGGATCAGCCGGTTCGGACGTCCCTCGTCCTCGGTGAGCGTCCAGGCGGAGGCGTTGGCCACGGCGTAGTACGCGAGGACACCGAACGAGGAGAAGCCGATCGCCCCGCGCAGGTCCGCGGTCGCGGCGAGCACCGCGACCACCGCGCCCACCAGCAACTCGGCACGGTGCGGAACCTTGTAGCGGGGGTGGACGGCGGCCAGGGCGTACGGCAGGTGCCGGTCCCGGGCCATCGCCAGGGTCGTCCGGGAGACCCCCAGGACCAGCGCGAGCAGTGATCCGAGTGCCGCCACGGCCGCACCCACCCGTACGGCGGGGGCCAGCCACCCCGTGCCCGCCGCCCGGACGGCGTCCGACAACGGAGCCGCGGCCTGCGCCAGCCCGTCGGGACCGAGCACCATCAGCGCCGCGACGGCGACGACGGCGTACACGACCAGGGTGATGCCCAGTGCGAGCGGGATCGCCCGGGGAATCGTGCGCGCGGGATCGCGGACCTCCTCGCCGAGGGTGGCGATGCGCGCGTAGCCGGCGAACGCGAAGAACAGCAGGCCCGCCGCCTGGAGCACCCCTCCGGCCGTGACGTCCGAACCGACGTGGAGATGCGCCGCGTGCGCGTCGTCGGCGGCGAAGGAGGCGGCCACGACCGCGGCGAGCACGGCCAGGACCACAGCCACGATCGCACGGGTCACGCGTACCGTTCTCCGCACCCCGACGTAGTTCACCGCCGTGAGCGCCACCACCGCGGCCACCGCCACCGCGTGCGCCTGGCCCGGCCAGATGTACGAGCCGACGGTCAGCGCCATCGCCGCGCAGGAGGCGGTCTTGCCGACCACGAAGGACCACCCGGCCAGGCAGCCCCAGAACGCGCCCAGACGTTCACGGCCGTAGACATACGTGCCGCCGGAGGCCGGGTAGCGGGCCGCGAGCCGCGCCGAGGACGTGGCATTGCAGAACGCGACCACCGCGGCAACCGCCAGACCGATCAGCAGCCCGGACCCGGCGGCGCGCGCGGCCGGAGCCAGGGCGGCGAAGATCCCCGCGCCGATCATCGACCCGAGGCCGATCACCACGGCGTCGGACACCCCGAGCCGCCGCTGGAGCCGGTTCCGCGCCCCGGCGGTGGTCGATGGCTCGCTCATGGCCCACTCCCCCTCCGGCGGGTCGCCGCCGGACTCGTCACAGACTGCGGAGCCTAGTCGTGAAGACGTAGTCGGCGATCTTCTCGCCGAGGACGAGCCCGTCCTCGGCGTCCCACGGGAAGTGCACGCCGAGCCAGATCCGGCTCTGCGCGTCCTCGCGGGCGGCCTGGCTGAAGCTGGTGAACGCGCGGTGCTTCACCGGGGACTGCGGTTCGTCGGTGGACATCGTGAAAGAGATGTTGTCGTTGCCGAAGTAGCGCTTCAGCACCCCGGCCCAGGCGGCGCCGAAGGTCGCGTGTCCTGACGCCCAGGCCGGGAAGCACGGGGTGACGTTCACCCCGGACCTCGTCTTGAGCAGCGGCTTCCACTGCGGGTCGAGGCCGCCCTCACGGATGGCGGAGACCGGTCGCCACAGATCGATCGGGGTCAGGAACTTGACGTCCCGCACGGCGATCCCGGCGTCCGCGAGAGCGAGCGAGACGAGGGCGAACAGACGGGCGTTCTCGTACGTGGTGAGCTTGCGCTGGGTCGCGATGTCCCTGGTGGCCTGCAGCAGCTGGCCCGGCGGCTTGTACGTGCCGTCCAGGTCGTTGGCCCAGAACCAGGCCGCCGCCTCCTGGTCGGCGGTGCGGTTGACGACGGGAGTGCTGGCGGTGGGGCTGTCGGCCCCGGCCGTACGGGCCGCCTCCACCTGCGCCTTGTAGGCGTCGCCGGCCAGCAGGTTCCCGTAGGTCCCGTACAGCCCGGGCGTGGGCGGCCGGAACTGCGAACCCGACGTCAGGGCGAACGGCTTCACCTTTCCCCAGAACGGGGTCACCGCCTGGCTGTCCTGGGTACAGCTGGGGTCGACCATGTCGGGGTAGCTGGTGGGCCGCCAGGCGCCGGGCTTGTCGTCAGCCACGTACACCTGGTCATTGTCGGACCCGTCGCCGCTACGGGCGTCCCGCATCTGCTTGACCATCGTCCCAACGACCGTGGTGTCGAGCAGGTCGAACTGCGTCGGTTCGGTGCCGAAGCGCTCACGGAAACGGGCGTCCAGGTACGAGGTCTGTCCCGGGTAGAGCCCGAGCAGGACGTTGTACGCGGTGCGGCCGACGACACGCTCCTCCTCGTCCGGCCCTTCGATCCAGCCCGCGTACTTCTCGGCGTGGATGTAGGGCTCAGAGGTGATCTTGCCCTTCCACTTGAGCTGGTAGGACGACTCCGCGTCGTAGATGGCGGCGTTCAGCATGGCGGCGGACCTGGCCATCGGGCCCGGGCCGCCGCCCTCTCTTCGGATGACGTTCATGAAGACGTCGTTCCAGTAGTGCACCGGATCCGCGATGGTCTGCGGCGGCAGCGCCGCGTGCGCCGGTTGCGGCGAGGCGGTCAGCGTGGCGGCCGCGGCGGTCAGCACCGTGGCCACTGTCAGCGCTCGACGCCGGCGCGCCGAGTGCTCGGACCTGCCGGGGCGGGTCTGCGTCGGCATGGACACGGGCATGGACATCCCCCTGATCGTCGCCCTGATGGAACGCCACCGAAGCGGCGGCGGCGAGATCCTCACCCCCGTGACTCGAGGGCGAACCGACTTTCGGCGGAACGACGGGCGGGGGTCCCGGCTGCGTACTGCCGCTCGTACAGTCGCTCCTCGTACTGTCGCTCGTCGGCCTTGAGCAGCTCGACGAACCGGTGGGGGCGCCCGGCGCCCCCACCGTCCTCTTCCCTCACATGGCCGTGCGTGCCGGCATGCTCACGTGCGCGTCCAGCGCTGGTTGCTGCCGTTCGAGCAGGAGTAGAGCTGGATCAGGGTGCCGTTGGCGGTGCCGCTCCCGACGGCGTCGAGGCAGAGGCCGGACTGGACGCCGACGATGGATCCGTCGGAGCTGAGACGCCACTTCTGGTTGTCGGCGCCCCAGCAGCTGTAGATCTGGACTTTGGCGCCGTTCCCGGTGCCGGCGGCGTCCAGGCACTTGTTGCCGTAGACCCGGAGTTCACCGGCGTCGGTGTACGTCCACTGCTGGTTGGTGCCGCTGTGGCAGTCCCAGAGCTGGAGCTGGGTGCCGTCGGTGGTGCTGGAGCTGGGCACGTCCAGGCAGCGGCCCGAGGCGACGCCCTTGATCTGTCCGCCGTCGCCGTCTCCGGGAGGCGTGGACGTGCCGCCGTTGAGCGCGTTGAGGACAGCGGTGTACGCCGACTTCTTGCTGCCGTCGTTGTTGAACAGCAGCGGAGTGTCCCCCGACCGCCAGGAGTCGGAGTCGCGCACGCCCCAGACGGTGATGCCGAGGCAGCGCGCGACGGCCAGGCAGTCGTTGGTCACGCTGGCGTAGGTCGTCGGCGAGGCGCCCTGGATGTCGAGTTCGGTGATGGCGACGTCGACGCCGAGGGCCGCGAAGTTCTGCAGGGTGGTGCGGAAGTTGCTGTTGTACGGGCTGCCGCTGTTGAAGTGGGACTGGAAGCCGACGCAGTCGATCGGCACGCCGCGCTGCTTGAAGTCCTTGACCATGTTGTACATGGCCTGGGTCTTGGCCCAGGTCCAGTTCTCGACGTTGTAGTCGTTGTAGCAGAGCTTGGCGGCCGGGTCGGCGGCGCGGGCGGTGCGGAAGGCGACCTCGATCCAGTCGTTGCCCGTGCGCTGCAGGTTGGAGTCGCGCCGGGCCCCCGAACTGCCGTCCGCGAACGCCTCGTTCACGACGTCCCACTGCGCGATCTTGCCCTTGTAGTGGCCCATCACGCCGTTGATGTGGTCGATCATCGCCTGGCGCAGGGTGCTGCCGCTGAGGCTCTGCATCCAGCCGGGCTGCTGGGAGTGCCAGGCCAGGGTGTGACCGCGGACCTTCTTGCCGTCCTGCACGGCCCAGTTGTAGACGCGGTCACCGGCGGAGAAGCTGAACTGGCCCCGCTGCGGTTCGGTGGCGTCGATCTTCATCTCGTTCTCGGCCGTCACCATGGTGAACTCGCGGTTCGCTATCGACGTGTACGTCGAATCGCCCAGCTTGCCCGAGGCGATCGCGGTACCGAAATAGCGGCCACTCTGCGCCGCCGCCGCGCCGAGCGTGCTCTCGGCGGCGTACGCGGTCGGCGGCGTGGCCAGGGCGAGGACGACTCCGAGGACGCCGACGACCAACGTCAGCAACGCCTCTCGCATCCTGCGGCGGACAGCGGTTCGTACCGCGGTTCGGCCAACGGGTCTGGACAGGGCGAACAAGCCCATGACTGTGCCTCCAAGTCGGTTCGAGGTTTCGAACTACGGCCGGTTCCTCAGCGACATGGATGATCGAGTCGTTGACGGTGGCTCGTCAACACATTGCACGCAATAAGTTTCGGTTCTATTTACGAAATTTCGAACGTGGCAGACCGGACAGCCGGTTGGGGCATCCGAATTTCCGTGCCTGCTGCGGTTGACCTGCGCGTTCCCCGTTCCAATCGTGAGAACGTCCGCTTCGCAAAGTTTCGAGATAAGCAAAAGGTCTTGACCCAAGACACGGGCGTTTCTAGCTTATGGCGTCACACCTGCCGGGTCCCTCCGAAATGTTTCGCTCTGAGCGACGCCCGCGCATCCGCTACCCGCGGTCCGGGCCCAGCTCACTCCCCGCCCCAAGGAGCTCTCTCATGTGGGTTCGCCATCTGTCTCCGTCTCCGTCTCCGTCTCATCGCCTCAGACACCTCAAACGCCTCCTCGCCCTCCTCTCGCCGCTGTTACTGCTGACCGTCCTCCTCGGTGCGCAGCCGGCGAGCGCGGCGACCGTCGATCCCAACGCCTCGTACGTGCTGGTCAACCGCAACAGCGGGAAAGCGCTCGACGTCTACAACCTGGCCACCGGTGACGGCGCCCGCATCACCCAGTGGACGCGCAACGACCAGGCCCAGCAGCAGTGGCAGTTCGTCGACGCCGGTGACGGCTACTACCGCATCAAGTCCCGCCACTCGGGCAAGGTGCTCGACGTCTACAACTGGTCCTCCGCGAACGGCGGTTCGATCGTCCAGTGGTCCGACCTCAACGCCACCAACCAGCAGTGGCGCCTGGTCGACAGCTCGGACGGGTACGTGCGACTCGTCTCGCGCCACAGCGGCAAGGCCCTCGAAGTCCAGGGCGCCTCGACCGCCGACAACGCGAACATCGTCCAGTACGACGACTGGAACGGCGCCAACCAGCAGTGGCAGCTCGTGAAGGTCGGCAGCGGCGGAACCCCCGGCGCGTGCGATCTCCCCTCCTCCTACCGCTGGACGTCGACCGGCGCGCTGGCGCAGCCGAAGTCGGGATGGGTCTCGCTCAAGGACTTCACCGTCGTGCCGTACAACGGCAGGCAGCTCGTCTACGCGACGACGCACGACACCGGGACGAGCTGGGGTTCGATGAACTTCGACCTCTTCACCAACTGGTCGGACATGGCATCGGCCCGGCAGAACACGATGTCGGCCTCCACGGTCGCGCCGACACTCTTCTACTTCGCGCCGATGAACATCTGGGTGCTCACCTACCAGTGGGGAGGGAGCGCCTTCTCGTACCGGACATCGAGTGACCCGACCAACCCGAACGGCTGGTCGTCACCGCAGGTGCTCTTCTCGGGGAGCATCTCCGGTTCCGGAACGGGACCCATCGACCAGACGCTCATCGGTGACGGAACGAACATGTACCTGTTCTTCGCCGGGGACAACGGCAAGATCTACCGGGCCAGCATGCCGATCGGGAACTTCCCCGGCAGCTTCGGTACGACCTCGACCGTCGTCATGAGCGACACGACGAACAACCTCTTCGAGGCCCCGCAGGTCTACAAGCTGCAGGGACAGAACCGCTACCTCATGATCGTCGAAGCGATCGGCTCGCAGGGCCGCTACTTCCGCTCCTTCACGGCCACCAGCCTGAACGGCTCCTGGACTCCCCAGGCCGCGACCGAGAGCAACCCCTTCGCCGGCAAGGCCAACAGCGGCGCCACCTGGACCAACGACATCAGCCACGGCGAGCTGATCCGCACCAGCGCCGACCAGACCATGACCGTCGATCCCTGCAACCTCCAACTGCTCTACCAGGGCCGCAGCCCCGCATCGGGCGGAGACTACGGACTCCTGCCCTACCGTCCGGGGTTGCTGACACTGCAACGCTGAGTGCTTGAGCCGGTCTCCGGCGCCGGTGCCGGGGTGCGGTGTCGATGCTTCGGCTTCGACACCGCACCGGCTATCCGGGGAGCTCGGTTTGCCACTGGCGAGGCCACTGTCCCGACGGCGGCGGTGCTCCTCCGATTCCGAGGTCTCCTCGCGCGCTCGGATCGGCGACGTCGGTGAAACCACGGCCCGCGCCGATCCGCTGCGCGATTTGCAACTGCGCTTTCAGGGCGTTGGCGTAGCGACTGTAGGTGTCGAAACGCTTCTCGTCCCACCGCTCCTCACACCGCAGCAAAGGATCACAGCCAGTCGCCCACGGCCACGAGTGTCCTCGCCGACCGATCGGGGCGCCGCCCGGGCTCTGGACAGTCCTCTCGCCGGGTAAAGCCGCCCCCGAGCATCCACCCGAGAAAAGCGGTGCGGCAACGGTCGGGCGCAGAGAACGAGCGGCTCCCATGATCGAGGCATGGACGACACGACCTTGGTATCCCGCTTCCTCCGCGACGGCTACGTCAAGCTGGAGGGGGCCGTCGCGCCGCGCGTGGCGGAGAGCTGCGCGCGGCTGCTGTGGCGGGAGACGGGCTGCGACCCGGACGACCCGCGGACGTGGACGCAACCCGTGCACTGGGTCGGCGGTATGGCGCAGGGGCCGTTCGCCGCCGCGCCCAACTCCCCAGCTCTGCACCGGGCGTACGACCTGCTGGTCGGCGCCGGGCGCTGGGAGCCACGCTATTCGCTCGGCACCTTCCCGCTCCGCTTTCCGCACTTGGAGGAGCCTGGTGATGCGGGCTGGCACGTCGAGGGCAGCTATGCGGTGGAGGGTGAGAGCTGGCCGTTCACGAATGTCCGCTCACGCGGCCGGGCGCTGCTGATGCTGTTCCTCTTCAGCGAAGTGCGGGAGGAAGACGCCCCGACGCGGATCCGGGTCGGCTCCCACCTCGACGTGCCCAAGGTCCTCGCGCCGTACGGGGAACGAGGCGCGAGCGGGCTCGCCATCGCGCCGGACCTCGAAGCGGCGTCCGCTCACCGGCCGCTCGCCCTCGCCACCGGTCTCCCCGGGGACGTCTTCCTGTGCCACCCGTTCCTGGTCCACGCGGCTCAGCCACATCACGGAACACGACCGCGCTTCATGGCCCAGCCACCGCTGATGCCGGCAGCGCCGTACGAACTGGAGCGGGCCGACGGCGCGTACTCACCCGTGGAGACGGCGATCCGCCAGGGCCTGGGACGGCAGGCCACCTCAAGTCCTGCCGGCGCTCTTCCACCGCCGTGCTGCGCTGGATGAGTGCATCGCCTGGCTGGACGCCCGCGGTTACCACGTCACGGCTCTGGACGCGGCTGCCTGGTCATCGCGGGCGGATCTGCTCATGGGGATCGGCGCGGCCCTGGAATTCCCGGACTATCACGGACGCAGCTTCGACGCGTTCAACGACTGCTTCGGCGATGTCGCCTCGTACGCCGCCTACGGGGTCACCCCGGAGGCCACCGGCCTGGTCCTGGCCTTCACCAACTTCGAGACGTTCGCCATGACAGATCCGGAGACCGCGCAAATCGTCCTCGACATCATCGCCGACAACGCCCGCCGGGCCGCATTGTTCGGCCGCCGCGTGATGTGCCTGGTCCACAGCTCCGACCCCCGGATCGCGCTCGCTCCTGTCGGAGCCATGTCCGTCGTGTGGAGCGATGCAGAGAGTCCCGACGCCACGCGACGAGCCCACTGACCCCTGCGGGCCTCTCGTGACGAGACGTTCCTCGGACGGCACACGGCTCATGGTGTGCCGTCAGCTCAACGGAAAGGACGCGGCGAGCACCCGGGCAGAGCCGCGTTCGACTTCTGCGCCGGTCAGGGCGCTGTCCCTGGTGCTCCGCAGCGATCGAGTGCGGCACGGACCCGATGCAGTCCCTCCGCTCTCCAGTGGTCCCGGTCGGGCATCTGGTCGTCCCGGCGCCAGCGCCAGGCCGAGAACAGCGCCCAGTTCAGGGCACGACACTGTAGAAGCAACTCGTGGTCAGCCCCCGCATAATGCTGTCCCGCTTCCTCGGGCGCGTGCGCGAGGTCGAACTCGATCGGTCCACGGCAACACGTGGCCAGATCGACCAGGAGCGGTCCCCTCCTCGTGCTGAGCACGTTGCCCGGATGCGGCTCGCCATGCAACAACTGCTCGCCGGCACTCCGGCTGATCACCGTGTTCAGACCGCCGAGGGCACTGCGCAGGAACTCCCTTTCCTTCGGCGGCAGTTCGGGCGATCGCTTGCGGTCGTTCGCCTCTCTCAGCGCGCTGGCAACCCGGTCGGCGAGATGGGGCGCGGTCAGGTCGATCTTGCGCAGAGCGGCATGGTGGCGCATGAGGACGTCTGCGTGATCGGCCGGCGTGACCTCTGGACCCACGGGTTCGTAGTAGATCCACAGCGAGATGGCGAAACCGTCGCGCACGTACACGCGCGGGGCGGCTCGGGGCTCAAGTCCCCCCACCGGAGCGTCGACGCCGGCGAGACGGCAGGCTACGTCCACCTCGAACTCGGAGTCGGCCAGATGAGTCGAGGGAGCGACGCGCGCCAGGACATCGCACGGAAGCAGGCGCAGCACGACGCGGTCCGAGTCGTTGATGACGACCGCACCGTCGGCCCGCAGGCCCTGCTCAGCTGCGACCGACCGCCCTGCCGCAACGGCCCGACGGAGCTCCGTCGCCTCCATACCGTCCCCACTCTCCGGGCCCGCAGGATGTCCCGCCCGAGACTAACCGGGCACGGCACCCCGGGACAGCCTCACCAACTCACGGAGGGGTCGCCCGGCTGGCGGTACGGCCAGACACACGTGTCCCTGAACCTTACGGATGTATGACGCAAGGCGCCTGCGGGAGCCGTGGACGGGCTTCGGGCACCGGCGCGGACCTACCGTGTCGGGCATGCGTGTTCTGGTCACCGGCGGAGCCGGTTTCATCGGGTCCCACGTCGTGGAGGCGCTGGCCGCCGGCGGCGACGAGGCGGTCGTGTTCGATGTGCGGGAGGAGCCCGCGGCCGACGTGCGCGACCCGGAGAGCGTCGCCCGCGCGCTCCGGGGCGTGGACGCCGTCTGCCACCAGGCCGCCATGGTCGGACTCGGTGACGGCGTCACCGACGCGGCGGAGTACGTGTCGCGGAACGACCTCGGCACGGCCGTGCTCCTGTCGGCCATGGCGCGAGCGGGCGTCGACCGCCTTGTGCTCGCCGGGTCGATGGTCGTCTACGGGGAAGGCCGGTACACCTGCGCCCGGCACGGGGCCGTACGGCCGGGGCCGCGCGCCGTGGAGGATCTCGACGCGGGCCGGTTCGAGCCCAAGTGCCCTACGTGCGAGCGCGAGTTAGAGCCGGGAACCGTCGCGGAGGACGCTCCCGCCGATCCGCGCAACGTGTACGCGGCGACCAAGCTCGCGCAAGAACACCTCGCCGCGGCGTGGGCGCGCAGCACGGGCGGGATCGCGGTGTCGTTGCGCTACCACAACGTCTACGGGCCCCGGATGCCGCGCGATACCCCGTACGCCGGTGTCGCCTCGTTCTTCCGCTCGGCGCTCGCCCGCGGTGCGGCCCCGAGGGTCTTCGAGGACGGTCGCCAGCGGCGGGACTTCGTGCACGTCCGGGATGTGGCGGCGGCCAACGTGGGGGCGCTGGCGGCGCAGCGCGCCCCGGGCACGTTGACCGCGTACAACACCGGCAGCGGAGTGCCGCACACGGTCGGCGAGATGGCGCGGGCGCTGGCCGACGCATGCGGCGGGCCGCACCCTGTGGTCACCGGGGAGTACCGGCTCGGGGACGTCCGGCACATCACCGCCGACTCGTCGCGGCTGCGCGCTGAGCTGGGGTGGCGGCCCGAGGTGTCCTTCGAGGACGGGATGCGGGAGTTCGCCCGGGAGTAGCAGGGACGCCCCGTGTCCACGGCGCCGTCACAACCGTCACCCGGAGACAGGCCCGTGTTCACGGCGCCGTCGGGAGGCCAACCGGGAGCAGGGCCGTGTCACGGCACCGCCGGAAGCGCTCACCCGGAAACAGAGCCGTACTCACGGCACCGTCGCAAGCGTCACCCGGAAACAGAGCCGTGCTCACGGCACCGTCGGCAGCGTCACCTCGAAGCGGCAGCCGCCCGGAATGTTGTGGACGGTGGCCCGGCCCCGGTGGGCCTCGACGATGCCGCGCACGATCGCGAGGCCGAGGCCGCCTCCGGCGGGCGGGGTGCGGGCGTGGGTGCCGCGCCAACCCGTGTCGAAGACGCGCGGCAGGTCCTCCTCGGGGATGCCGCCGCAGCCGTCGGTGACGGAGACGACGACGCCGTCCGCGGCGCGCTCGGCGGTGACGGCGACCGTGCCGTCGGCGGGGGTGCGCCGGATCGCGTTGACGAGGAGGTTGCCGAGGACGCGGCTCATCTCCTTGCCGTCGACCTCGACGGGCACCGCTTCGACCTGGTCCCCGACGAGCCGTACCCCGTGTTCGCGGGCGAGCGGGTCGGCCCCGGCGAGGGCGTCGCCGACGAGGTCGTGGACGGAGATCCGCGCGGGGGTCAGGGCGAGGGTGCCCGCGTGGATGCGGGAGAGTTCGAAGAGGTCGCCGACCATGCCGTTGAGCCGTTCGACCTCGGTGCGCATCTGGGTGAGGTAGCGGGCGGGGTCCGCCGCCACTCCGTCCTCCAGGGCCTCGGACATGGCGCGCAGACCGGCGAGCGGGGTGCGCAGATCGTGTGAGATCCAGGCGACGAGTTCGCGCCGGGAGGACTCCAGGGCGCGTTCCCGCTGCCGGGAGGCGGCGAGTCTGATGCTGGTGGCCTCCAGCTCCCGGCTGACCGCCGCCAGTTCGGCGGTGGCCGGGGTGTGCGGGGCGGCGTAGTCGCCGCCGTCTCCGAACGACCGTGCCGCGTCGGCGAGTTCACGGCTTCGTGCCACGACGTGGCGGCCGAGGACGAGGGCCGTGGCGAGGGAGACCACGGCCGCCATCGCCACCACGGTGGTGACGACCTTCAGGTCGTGCGGGGACAGGAACATCGCCCAGGCGACGGCGAGCGTGCCCGCGAGCATCGCGACGACGCCCACGGCGGAGACGACGGCGAGGGACACGGTGAGGGAGCGGCGGCGCAGCAGCCGCAGGGCCACGGCTCCGACGAGACCGGAGGAGGCGGCGCCCGCGAAGGCGTAGAGGGCGATGAGGAGGTTGGCGTGCACCGTCAGGCCTCCAGCCCGGCGGTGGGCCGGTCGGCCTCGAAGCGGTAGCCGACGCCCCACACCGTCTGGATCAGGCGCGGGCGGGCCGGGTCGTCCTCGACCTTGCCGCGCAGTCGCCGGATGTGGACGGTGACGGTGGACAGGTCGCCGAACTCCCAGCCCCACACCTCGCGCATCAGGTCCTCGCGGCTGTACGCCCGTCCGGGGTGCCGCAGGAAGAACGCGAGGAGGTCGAACTCCCGCAGTGTGAGGGCGAGTTCTGCGCCGTCACGGGTGGCGCGTCGGGCTGCGGGGTCGACGGTGAGGCCCGCCGCGCGCACCGGGCGCCGCTCGGTGTCGGGGCGGGCGCGGCGCAGGACGGACTCCACGCGCAGCACGAGTTCGCGGGGGCTGAAGGGTTTGGTGACGTAGTCGTCGGCGCCGACCTCGAGGCCCAGGATCCGGTCGTCCTCGTCGCCTCGCGCGGTCAGCATGATGACGGGGACCGGGCCGCCGGCGCGCATCCGGCGGCACACCTCAAGGCCGTCCATGCCGGGCAGCATCAGGTCGAGCACCACGAGGTCCGGGCGGTGCGCGGCGGCGCGGGCGAGGGCGGCGGGGCCGTCGGCGGCGCGGTCGACGACGTGACCGGCGCGGTCCAGGTAGCCGGCGACGACCTCGGCGACGGTCGGATCGTCGTCGACGACCAGGACCCGGGACCTCGGCTCCCCGGTGGCGCCGCTCGTGGGCGCGTGTGACTCGTGCATGGCTCCAGAGTGGCACCCCCGGCCCGCGGACCGGGGGCCCGAGGTCGCGGGAGCGGGCGGACGTCCGTGTTTCGTAAGGAGCGGGCGCCCGTTATATCCCTTTGGTGCTCGTAGGGTGAAAGCCGTGACAACCCCACCATCACCGGTCGACGTCGTCCTTCCCTGCCTGAACGAGGCCGAGGCCCTCCCCTGGGTCATCGAACGTATTCCTCCCGGCTGGCGGGCGATCGTCGTCGACAACGGTTCCACGGACGACTCCGCCGCCCTCGCCCGTACCCTCGGCGCCCAGGTCGTGCACGAACCCCGGCGCGGCTTCGGCTCCGCCTGCCGCGCGGGGCTCGCCGCCGCCCGCGCCGACATCGTCTGCTTCTGCGACTGCGACGCCTCCCTCGACCCGGGCCGCCTCGTGCCCTTCGTCGACGAGGTGCGTGCGGGCCGCTCCGACCTGGTGCTCGGACGGCGCCGGCCGGCGGAACGCGGCGTCTGGCCGCTCCACGCCCGCGTCGGCAACCGCGTCCTGGCCCGCATGGTGCGCCGCAGGACCGGCGTGCCCCTGCACGACCTCGGCCCCCTGCGCGCCGCCCGCCGCGAGGCCCTCCTCGCCCTCGGCCTCACCGACCCGCGCAGCGGCTACCCGCTGCAGATGGTGGTGCGGGCCGCCGACGCCGGCTGGCGGATCGCCGAGCACGACGTGCCGTACCTGCCGCGCAGCGGCAAGTCGAAGGTGACCGGCACATGGCGCGGCACCTGGCACGCGGTGCGCGACATGCGCGGGGTCCTCACCGAACCGCCGCCGCGGGAGCCGTCCCGTACGACCGCCTCCCCGACGGGAGGACGCGCGCGGTGAACACGAACACTCTCCTCGTCATCGCCAAGGAGCCGCGCCCCGGCCGGGTCAAGACCCGGCTCACCCCGCCGTTCACACCCGACCAGGCCGCATCGCTCGCCGAGGCCGCACTCGCCGACACCCTGCGCGCGGTCGCCGCCGCACCGGCGGCCCGGCGCGTCCTCGTTCTCGACGGGCAGCCGGGGCCCTGGCTGCCGCCCGGCTTCGACGTCGTACCGCAGTGTGCGGGCGGGCTCGACGAACGGCTCGCCGCCGCCTTCGCCGGGTGCCCGGGCCCCGCGCTTCTGATCGGCATGGACACCCCGCAGGTCACCCCCGCCCTGCTCGACGTGGGCTTCGACACCTGCGACGCCTGGTTCGGGCCCGCCCTGGACGGCGGCTTCTGGGCCCTCGGCCTCGCCGTACCCGACCCGGCGCTCCTGCGCGGCGTCCCCATGTCGACACCGGAGACGGGCCGACTGCAACGGGCCAGGCTCGTGGCCGCCGGACTGCGCGTGCGCGACCTGCCCGCCCTGCGGGACGTCGACACCGCGGACGACGCGCACGCCGTCGCCGCCTCGGCCCCCGAAGGCCGCTTCGCCGCGCGCCTCGCGCACTGTTCGCCGGCGGTACGCCGATGAGCGCGCCGCCCGCCACCGCGCCCTGGGCGAACGCCGACCCGTACGCGCTCGCGCTGCGTGCGGGCCGGGGCCCGCTCTTCCTGCGCCGCGCCGACGGCTGGCTGCTGCCGCTGGAGGTGGAGCGCTGGTGCGCGCGGGCCGACGCGGTGGACCGGCAGGTCCTCGACCGCTGCGAGGGCGCGGTCCTCGACGTGGGCTGCGGACCCGGGCGGCTCGTCGCGGAGCTGGCCGCGCGCGGCAGGACGGCCCTCGGCATCGACGTCAGCGAGGCCGCCGTCGACCGCGCCGAGCGTCTCGGCGGCCCGGCCCTGCGCCGCTCCGTCTTCGAACCGCTGCCGGGCGAGGGCCGCTGGGACACCGTGCTCCTGATGGACGGCAACGTCGGCATCGGCGGCGATCCGCGCGCCCTGCTGGAGCGCGTCGCCCACCTCCTCGCTCCCGGCGGCCTGCTGATCGCCGAGACCGCTGCGGTGGAGGTGGACGAGCGGGCCCAGGTTCAGGTCGTCGACGTCGCGTCCGGCCTCCGCGACGAGGGCCGCCCCTTCCCGTGGGCGCGCCTCGGAACCGAGGCCCTGCTGCGGCACGCGGCACGGACGCGGCTCACGCCGGTCGCTCAGTGGTCCGCCGACGGCCGCCGCTTCGCCGCCCTGCGCTCCCGCAGCACTGAGCAGATCAGCAGCAGCGCAGAGCCCCCGAACAGCGCAGCGGTGATCAGCAGCCAGTGGGTGAGGAACGGGGCCGCGGACAGCCCCGTGGCCGAGCGGTAGCGGGCGTCCAACGAGCCGCTGATCAGCGGAGACCAGACGAGCAGCAGCAGGAGGGACAGCGCGGCCGGGACCCGGACGTATCCGGCCCGCGCCCGCTGTCCCACCGCGCCCGTCGCCGCCAGCAACGCCCGGTCCGCGGCCGAGTACAGCGGGACCAGCACGAGATCATGCAGCAGCGCGGCCCCCACGATCCACAACGCCACCCCGAGCCAGTCTTCGGCGAACAGCCGCACGCCCGCGTAGGCGGCGAGCGCGAACGAGCAGGCGAGCACGGCGAGTTGAAGAGGGCTGCCGAGCGGAAGCAGCCGGGGCAGGGCCCACTTGCGTGTCCTCATGTCTACAGCCTTCCGAACGTCATCCGGGCCACCCACTTCGTGTTCAGCACACCTGGCGCGGCGGGCACGATGATCCGCGCCGGGAAACCGTGATCCGGGGAGAGGGCGGCACCGTTCACGTACAGGGCGAGCAGGGAGCGCGGGTCGGCCACCTGGTTGGCGCGCAGCGCGGCGTGCCGGAACGCGCCGTGGCGCTGGAGGGACTCGACGAACACGTCCGGTGGTTCGCCGTCGTGGCCGACGAGCGCGGCGAGGTCCCGCAGCCGTACCCCGCGCCACCGCTGGTCGGACGTCGACCAGCCCTCCACGCAGGCGATCGGCAGCGAGGCGCCGTGCTGGGCGAGCGCGGCGAGCTGCGCCCGGCTGAGGCGGACCGTGCCCGTGCGGCCGGTGACGACCAGCCGCCAGGTGTCCGCGGCGGTCTCGGCCGCGCCGACACCCGCGTAGGCGGCGGTCTTGTTGATCTGGAAGCCGTGCGGGCCACCGCCGGGTTCGGTGCCGCCGTGCGGGGCGAGCAGTGCCGTGGGCCGCAGTCCGTCGAAGCTCCGTCCGACGGTCGTCGCGAAGAGCAGTGCGGATCCGCCACCCACGAACCACAGCGCGCCCCGTCGGGAGACGGTCGGCGGATCAGGGTCCGGCGCGACCAACTCCGGCCGTTCATCGACCTGCTGGGCCTGTCGGTGTCCGCGCATGGCCCGTACGTTGCGCAGCGCGGTCGGCGTCTTGAGCGCGGCGTGCGCCAGGAACGCGGCGATGAAGACCCAGGCGCCGTAGAAGTGCAGCGGGTAGAACGAGCCGGGAAAGAGGTAGTCCAGCTGGACGTTGAGGATGCCCGTCGCGAACTCGAACAGGCCGCCGCCCACAAGGAGGAGCAGGGCGAGCCGCTCCAGGCCGTGCGCGAGCGAGCGGACCGGCGGCAGCGTGAAGAGGCGGGGCAGCACGGACCACAGCTTGGCCAGGAGCACGGGGACGAGGGTGACGCCGAGCGTGACGTGCACGCCCTGCGTGAGCCGGTACAGCCAGTGCGGGCTCGTCGGCCAGGCGAAGAGGTAGAAGCCGAGCAGCCCCTTGTCCGGGGTCTTGTCGTTCACCGCCGCCAGGTCCGGGTTATAGGCGGCGTAGGAGAGGAGCCCCGTCACGAAGAGCACGGTGATGCCGACGAGCAGGACGAGCCCGAGCACCGAGGTGAACCCGGGGCCGCGCAGCGGGCTGCGCCAGAAACCGGGAGAGGCAGGGGAACGAGGGGTGTCGCGCATGCTGCGACGGTAGGCCGGGCGCACCCCTCCGCGGCCCGCGCGACCCATGACGAAACGCTGACGTCCGGCCCGGGCGGCCCGGTCCGGACGCCGAAGCCGCCTAGCGTCTGCGTGTGACCCGCATCGACGCCCCCGCCGGTACCGACGACCAGCACGGCAGCCGCCGAGACCTGTACGCCGTCGTGGCCGCCGCCCTGCTCGTGGTGGCCGCCGTGCTGATCGGCCGGCACCTCGAACACACCTGGCACAACCTGCACGTCGGCTGGCCGCCCCTCTACGCCGACTGGCTGCCCCACGTCGGCCCCGGCACCCCCGCGGCGCTCGCGTTCGGCGCCGCCGTCGTGGCGTACGGCCCGTCACTCGCGGCCCGGCTGCGCTGGCCCGTCCTGCTCGGCGCGTCCTGGGCGACGTCGACCGCGTGGATCCTGAGCCTGGCCCTCATCGACGGATGGCACCGCGGCATCGCCCGCCGCCTCACCACCAAGTACGAGTACTTGCAGGTCATCGACCGCTTCCACGACATTCCGGCCACCCTGCGGGACTACACGCACCACATTCTCATCGACTCCCCCGACCACTGGCCCCCGCACACCGCGGGCCACCCCCCGGCCGCGCCGCTCACCTTCGTCCTGCTCGACCGGATCGGGCTCGGGGGCGGCGGATGGGCGGGCCTGTGGTGCATCGTCGTCGGAGCGACGGCCTGCGTGGCGGTACTGGTCACTCTCCGGGCGCTGGCCTCCGAGGAAGGGGCGAGGCGAGCGGCGCCGTTCCTGGTCCTGGCACCGGCCGCGGTCTGGATGGGCGCCTCCGCCGACGGCTACTTCGCGGCCGTCGCCGCCTGGGCGGTGGCCCTGCTCGCCCTCGCGGTGAGCGGCCGCACCGTGGGGTGGGCGGCGGGCTCGGGCCTCCTGTTCGGCCTGGTCTGCTACCTCTCGTACGGGCTCACCCTGTTCGCCGTCATCGGCGCGGTGGTGCTGTTCCTCGGGCGGCACCGCGTACGGGAGCGTCCGGTGCTCCTTGCCCTGCTGCTCGCCGGACTCGTCGTGGTCCCGGCGGTGTTCACGCTCGCCGGGTTCGACTGGTGGGAGGCCTACCACCTCCTCGTCACCCGCTACTACCAGGGCGCGGGAGGGGTCCGCCCCTACGGCTACTGGGTCTGGGCCAACCTGGCGTGCACCGTACTGATCGCGGGCCCGGCCACGGTCGCGGGGCTGCGCAGGGCCGTCGGCCAGCTCCGCCCACGCGCACTTTCCCGGCCCCCGACGCCCCGTGCCCGCCTGGCCCTCCTCACGACAAGCGCGCTGCTGGCTCTGCTCGTCGCCGACCTGTCCGGCATGAGCAAGGCGGAGACCGAACGCATCTGGCTGCCCTTCGCCATGTGGCTGCTTGCCGGTGCGGCGTTCCTTCCCCGGCCGCGGGCCTGGCTCATCGCACAGGCGGCACTGGCGCTGGTCGTCAACCATCTGCTGCTCACCGGGTGGTGACGACCGACCCGAGTCGGCCGACGGGCCGGAGCCGGTGATCGAGCCGGCGCCGGCGTCCGGGCCGGAGTGTTCCCGTCGTGCAGCTGCCGTGCCCCGCCCTCGGCCGGGCGGGGCACGACGGACAAACGGACCGCCCGTCCGCGATTCAACGCTTGCGGGCCACACCGCAATACGCGACGTCCGCGGCCTCTTCGACGGGCTGCATGTCGTCAGGGCGCCAGTCCGACGTGGCGACGACGCCGGGGTCCACGAGGTCCAGGCCCGTGAAGTAGGCCGCGATCTCCTCCGGCGAGCGCAGGTGGTAGGTGTTGGCCGACTGCGCGTTGTAAGCGGTCACGGCGGCGTTCAGCGCGTCGTTGGTGTTGATCCCGTCGCTCAGGGCCACGTAACTCCCGGCGGGCAGCGCCTCCAAGTACGTGGCGACCAGTTCCGCGGGCCGGTCGGCGTCCGACAGTTGCCCCATGATGCCCAGCAGGGTCAGGGCCACCGGCCGGCTGAAGTCCAGGGTGTCCGCCGCCTCGGCCAGGATGCGTTCCGGGTTCCGCACATCCTCCGAGATGTACGCGCACGCCCCCTCCGGACTGCTCGTCAGCAGCGCACGGGCGTGGGCCAGAACCAGCGGGTCGTTGTCGACGTAAACGATCCTGCTGTCCGGCGCGCTGCGCTGGGCCACCTCGTGGGTGTTGTCCGCGGTGGGCAGTCCGGTGCCGATGTCCAGGAACTGCCTGATGCCTGCCTCGGCCGTGAGGAAGCGCACGGCACGCGTGAGAAAGGCTCGCTGCAGCCGGGCCACGGCCGCGAATTCCGGAAAGGTCGACAGGATGGCGTCGCCGACCTCACTGTCCACCGGGTAGTTGTCCTTGCCGCCCAGCAGATAGTTCCAGACCCGGGCCGAGTGCGGCCGGTCCGTCTGCATCCTGCTCTTCAGATCAGCGTTCACATCATCCATGGGCATAGCTTCACATGGAGCAAGGGGCGGTGTGGTCAACTCGGGTGCGTTCCCTGACGAGTCCTGCGTGTTGGGTTCAATGGTGCGTTCAATGGCCGCACCCGGCGCGGTGTCGGTGTTCAGTGTGCTGCTGTGGTGACGCGCTCGCGGAGAAGGGCGAGCTTCTCGGCCGCGCCGGTGTCCGGAGCGGCCCAGTTCAACACGAGGTGCAGGTCGGCGCGTTCGATGGTCATGATGTCGCAGTCGAGGACGATCGCGCCGAGCTCGGGGTGGACGACCGTCTTGTGTGAACGCCCGATCGGCAGGGTTTCGTAGCGGGTCCAGAGATCGGCGAAGCGCCGGTCGGACTCCCGCAGCCCGTTGATCAGCTCGGTGACGGCGCGGTCGTCGGGGTACCGGTCGGCGGCCCGGCGATCCCGAACCCCAAACACCCTGATCCCCGACCCGTTGCCCGCCTCGTCCCGCGGGCGGGCGTCCAGCGGGGGCTTTCCGGAGCGGCAGATCAGCAAGCGGTCCGTGCTGGGGTCCAGCGCGTGTACGGCCGCGCGGGCGAACCCCAAACCCGGCGTGGCCGCCCCCGGCGGCGTTCAAGGAATAGATCCATCCCACGACGATGCGGACGCCGCCGTGCGACTCGGAGCGTGTGCGTCGGCCGGCATCAGACGACTGCGAGCCCAGTCGTGCAGGCTGCCACGAGGTCGTTGCTCATGACCGTCAGAGCGGTGTGGGAGTCTCCGGGCATGAGCTATGACCTTGCTGTCTGGGAAGGCGAGAGGCCGGCGTCTGACAAGACCGCCGGCCAGGTCTTCAGCGATTTGTACGCCCGCTACATCGACAGGGAAGCGAAAGAGCCTCCGTCCGAACGCATCGCGGCGTACGTCGCCGTACTGCTGGAACGGTGGTGTGACCTCACCGAGGACGACGAGGACACCTCGCCATGGTCGACAGGCCCGCTGATCGACGAAGCCCGTGGGCCACTGATCTACTTTCCCATGCGCTTCAGCATGGCTGAGGAAGCGTCGGCCTATGCGGCGGCCGTGGCGGAAACCATGGGGCTGGTCTGCTTCGACGTGCAGCAGGACCGACTCAGGCCGTGAGCGAGGCGTTCAGACATCGGTAGCCAATCAAGGTCGCAGCTGCGCGTCCGACAAGCTTCACGCCGACAAGGTGGACGACTGGCCCTTGTCGGCATTGCCGCAGCTCCTGTCGACACTCCCTCGCCTCCGCGCAGAGGTGCGAGGTCAGTCTGTCAGCGGGGTCTGCGGGTCCGGTCGGGATAGCGCCTCGGACAGCGGCAGCCCGTCCCTCGCGGCAAGGGTCCGACGGGCTCGCAGTTCAGCGCGTGTCCGTGGGCGGAACTTGGGTTCCTTGCCACAACCGCACACCGACAGCCCTTCGTAGCGCAGCCCTTCACCCAACACGGCAGCCACCACAGACCAACTGCGGACATCACGCCTAGGCGGCGGCGCGAAATCGTGACCAGCGCAAATGAGAGGTTGAGAACAGTTCGGGCACACATGCTCCCGCTGTGGATAGGCATGCTGCTTGAAGCTGACACGGCACGAGATGCACGCGTAATGCAGCTTGTAGTAGGTCATGGCGTAGAAGCACACCGGGTCACCGTACCGAGCAGTCCTGCAAGCGGACCACCTGTTTCCGAGGTGGACCACACGCGCAACCAGCCAGCGCAGAGGCTACCTAGCGGGCGGCAGGAGGGCACCCCCTCTGTGGCGGGGCACCCTCCCGTTCCAGACGGTGTGCAGGTGCTCAGTCCTGGATCTCGACCCAGTACGGGTCGCGGTCGTACAGGATGCGGTCGCTGAAGAGGTACCACCTCAACAGGGCGCCGGCGGAACGGTTCTGGCTGCGGTCCAGGGCGCGCACCGAGAATGCCCAGTCGACGCTGGCTGCTCCTTCATTGGTGACGGAGAAGGGGTACTCGTCACAGTCGAGCGTGCTCGTGTCATAGGGCGGCAACCCCCAGTCGCCTTCGTAGGGCGGTCGGCGATTGCAGGCGTTGTCCTTCATGTTCTCGTTGAGCGTGTCGATGATGCCGCCGTCAGGGACGCGGGTCAGACCTCGGCCATCGCGTGTGCCGGTGTACTTGCCAGGGATGTCCTTGGTCTCGTCCAGTTCGACGGGGTAGGTGCGGGTGGGATCGTCCTGAGCGAAGCGGATGTGCCGGGCGACGGCTTCGACGCGTGTGTCGCTGATCTTGTAGATGAGGTGCGGGACGACGTTGTAGTTGACGCAGGCTCTCGGGTAGTCGACGCCGAAGTTGGCGAAGTACTTCGCCGAGTCGCAGCGGATCTGCCAGCTGTCGGTGCGTCCTTCGGGGCCTTTGTACTCGTCGTCCTCGCCACCGCCGAAGCGGAAGAACCAGTTGTGGAAGAGGACCTTGTCCACGGCGGTGCTGGCTTCTTCGTGGGAGTAGATGTCCCAGTACAGCCACTCGTCGTGGAAGTCCCACTGGTCCCAGGTGTGCTCGACGCCGCTGCCGGTGGCCTGGCAGTAGTCGTAGCCGTCCGCACAGTCGGAGAGGATGTACATGTGCAGGTCGGGAGCTGTGAACCAGCGGTCCCACGGGTCCCAGTCGTCGTAGGAGACCGAGCCTTCCTCGACGCGCAGGTAGGTGCGGATGCCGCGCTGGGTACCGCTGCCGACGGCGACGGCCTGCGCGATGAAGGAGTTGGTGCCTTCGTATTCCATCTGCCCGTTGCTCTTGACCTCCCAGTAGCGCAGCCCGATCCGCATCCGGTGGCACCACACCCACCGGTTGAACGTGAGCCCGCCGGGCTGGTTGACCGCGTTACGGCCCAGGCACGTCTGGCCGTCCTGCGGTGGGGTGTCGCCCCAGGAGGTCGGCGGTGCGGCCGTGGCGGCGGCGACCGCGCCGGCCTCGAGGGGGACCTTCGAAGTGTCTCCGTACTCGGGGGCGCTGCCCGCTCGGGTCGCGGTCTTGGCCAGTTTGGCGTTCGCCTGCGCTTCGGTGAGGGGCTTGCCCTTGACGGTTGTTCTCGCGGCGACGGTCCAGTCGGACCGGTCGAGGGTTCCCGCTGCCTTGAGGCTGTCGTAGCGGGCCTCGCTCATGACGACGGGTTCTGCGACATGACGCGAAGTCGCGGACGGACGGTCCGCACCGGCCGCGTTGGGTGCGGCAAGGACAGCCGATAAAAGCACCGTGGTCAGGGCAGAACCCGCGAGTCTGATCCGGGTTTTGGCTCTTTTCATGCGTACGTTCAACTCCGATCCTGGGTGGAGTATTTGGTACACGGTCGACACTGCCGATAAGTCATGAACACGTCAACACATGCAAACGTCGGAGCTCCGAAAATCCGGAGACACGCATGACCGGACATGGCGAGGCCGAGTCCGCCGGGCCTTCTACGGCTGCGGCCGACCGGTCGTCCGCTCCCCGCGCCGCGCCGCCGTACCCGCGGCATCACCGTCACGGCCCGCCGGTCAGGTAGCGGTGCAGCATCGCAACGATCACCTTCTCCAGGCGCGCTCGACCTCGACAAGGACAGAGGCCGCCCGGCGCAGGCCGCGCCTGCCAGGGCGAAAAGCGTGGTGCGGGGCGCTGACGGAAGCGGGTAGTGTCTCCGTCATGTTCTTCCAGACGTCGATTTACGGGTGAGAGCGTGACGGGCCTCTGCTGACGTCCTTCGACGTCGCCGCGCCCGTCCCCCACCGATGAATTCGTAAGTCACTTCACATCAGCCCGGGAGAATCCGTGAGCAAGAACATCAACAACCCCGTGGGCATGGGCGGCGGCCAGCGCAAGAGGCTGTCCCGCGCCGAGCGGCAGAACCACGGTCCGCACCGCAATCTCGACCGTCTGGGTGCCGCCGAGCAGAAGGCGGAACTGGTAAGCAAGATGCGGGAGAAGACGGGCGCGACAGGCGCAACTGCGGCAGTCGAGAGCGGCGAGCAGGCGGGCGACGGAGCCGCACAGAGCTGACGCACCTGCCGCCGCAGGCAGACTCCGCACGGGGCAGGGCCCGGACCGCGACGCGCGGCCCGGGCCCTGCTGCCGTACCGGGCCCGGCCGGTCCCGCGCAACCGGGTCTTCCCTCTGGCGGCCGAACGCCGAACGGCGTGCGGCCCCTCACGCGGCGAGCGGCGTCTCCAGTGCGGCGAGCAACCAGTCGTGCGCGCTGCCCGGCGTCGGCTCCGGGCGGCTGCCCTGCGGCGTGAGCAGCTCCGCCACCAGCTCCCAGTAACCGTCGAGCCGCGGGTCGACCGACAGCTGCCGGGCCAGTTCGCGGCGGAACGTGGGCGTGTCGTGGCGGCGGAGCACGCTCGCGTACGTCGCCACGAAGCAGTCGAGCGCGTCGCCCGTCCCGGGGTCCGCACCCGCGCGGATGCTCGGGGCGGCAAGATCGTAGGCCTCCGCGAGCCCGGCGTAGAGCAGGGCGGACTCCCGCGCGCCCGCCGCCCGGTGCGCCGCGGGCTGCGTGGGGCGGGCCGCCGGGCCGGCCGGGCACGGGCGCGTCACCAGGGCGCACAGCCGGGCGAAGGCGAGGACCTGCGCCGGTGTCGGGGCGTCGGGCAGGTGCGGCACCGTGGCGTCGAGGAAGGCGGCCCGTGCCTTCGACGGCATCCGCGGCGGCAGCCAGGCCCGCCAGAACCGGACCAGTGGCGCCGTGTTCGGCGGAGTGTCCAACGCGCCCACGAGCCGCAGCCGCTCCGCGCGCTCATGCGGGGCGCACTCCTGGATCAGCCGCAGAGCGGACTCCTGCCAGCGCAGCGCGCTGAGCCGTGAGCCGAGCGTGCGCAGCTGTTCCGTCACGGCGTCCTCCAACACCCCCTGCGCGCCCGCCTGTTCGTCGACGATGCGGCGCACCTCGGGGACGGGCAGGCCCAGTGTGCGCAGCGAGCGGATGAGTGCGAGCCGGTCCAGGGCGTCGGGGGCGTAGCGACGGTGCCCGCCGGCGCTGCGCGCACGCAGCGGCAGCAGGCCTTCGTCGGAGTAGAAGCGGACGGTCTTCACGGTGGTGCCGGCGCGTTCGGCGAGCTCGCCGATGGTCCAGAGACCGTCGGGCTTCGACGCCGCGCCGGACGCGGGCGCGGACCCGGGTCCGGACGCGGGTACGACACCTGGCCCTGACTCGGATGCGGGCTCGGCTTCGTACTCGGGCGACAGCGGCACTTGAACCTCCCTCAGAGGGAGTTCCTAATCTAACCGCCACCGCGGCGGACGCAGAGGCCGACCGCCGACGACGGAGTTTCGAGGAGTGTGGGGTATGGCGGAGTTCGTGCTGGTCGCTGGGGTGTTCACCGGCCCGCGGGTGTGGCGGGCCACAGCTGAGCGACTCACCGCCCGGGGTGCGAAGACGCACGTCGTGGACCTCGGCCCGGCGGCCGATCTGGAGACGCACATCGCCCGTGTGGTCGAGGTGGTCGACGCGATCGGCGCGGCAGGGGACGAGCGTGACGTCGTCCTGGTCGGGCACGACTACGGGGTGTACCCGGCGGTGGGCGCGGCCGACCGGCGCGCGGACCGGGTCGCGCGGATCGTCTACGTCGACACGGCTCCCGCGCGGGACGGAGTGCCGGCGCTGGCGGCCCTCGCCGACGCCGAGGCGCGCGAGCGGCTCGCCGCGGCCGGCGACACCACGGGTGAGCTGCCGCCGCCCGGGCGGGAGGAGTGGCAACGCTGGGGCAGCACGGCGGGCCTGTCCGGCGCGGACCTCGACCTGCTGACGACAGATGCCACGGCCCAGCCGCTCGGCACGCTGACGCAGCCGTTGCGGCTGACCGGCGGGGCGGATCTGCCTCCGGGCACCGGCGTGCTCTGCGCGGAGAGCGGCGCGACCATCGCCACCCTCCGCATGCTGGCGGGCTTCGGCGACCCGATGGTCACGGCCCTGGTCCGGCCCGACGTCACCTTCTTCGAACTGCCCACCGGACACTGGCCGATGCTGTCGTCCCCCGCGGAACTCGCGGACGTACTGCTCGCGGCCGCCGCGGGACAGGGAGTCTGCCTCATGACGCCGGAAGGAGAGGCTCCGGAGACGCCCAGTCATCAGCGCCCCTTCCTCTTCGACGTGCCGGAGATCCCCCGCGAACGTCGCGGCACGATCGATCTGTACGTGCCCGAGGCCGCGGGGTCGACGCCGCTGCCCGCGATCGTGTTCGTGCACGGCGGTCCGGTGCCCGCCGGGGCGGAGCCGACCCCGCGCGACTGGACGACGTTCGTCTCGTACGGGCGGTACGCGGCGGAGCAGGGCGTGATCGGCGTGACGCTCGACCACGGGCTGCACGATGTCGACGCCTATCCGGCGGCCTCCGCCGACCTGGCCGCCGCGGTGGCCGAGGTGCGTGCCGACCCTCGCGTCGACGCGGAACGGATCGCCCTGTGGTTCTTCTCCGGCAGCGGACCGATGACCGCCCCGTGGCTCGGCGAACCGCCCTCGTGGCTGCGCTGCCTGGCCGCCTGCTACCCGATGATGGCGCCGCTGCCCGGCTGGGGCGTGGACGACCCACGTTTCCGGCCCGCCGAGGTGGTGGCGCGCGGCGGTACGCCGCCGTTCGTCCTCGTCCGGGCGGGCCTGGAGACCTCCGCGGTCGCGGCGACGGTGGCCGACTTCGTCGCGGCGGCCGAGGCGGGCGGCGCCCCGGTCGAGATACTCGACGTGCCCGACGGACACCACGGTTTCGAGGGCCTCGACCACACCGACCACGCGCGTACGGCCGTCCGGGAGGCGATGCGGCGGGTGCTGGAACGGCTCGGGGCCCGATGACCGCTCACCGGCTTCAGGCGGCTGCTCCCGGACGTCCGGCCCTGGCCGTGTCCCGGAGCAGCGCCGTGGTCACGTAGTCCGCGCTGCGGGACGGTGCCGGGTACTGGAGATGGGCGAGGCGTGTCTGTTCCTGGCGCATGTACATGAACGATTCGAGGATGTACCCGACGAGCAGGACGAGCACCGCGATGATCATGATCGAGGCGGCCAGGACGGCGGTGGGGATGCGGGGCACCACTCCCTCGCGGGCGAACTCCAGGACCACGGGCAGGCCGAGGGCCAGGGAGACCACGGCGAGCAGGCCCGCGATGACGGAGTGGAACAGGGCCGGGCGCTGGCGGCGGGCGAGACCCAGAATGAGTCTGAGGATGCGCCAGCCGTCGCGATAGGTGCGCAGCTTGCTGGCGCTGCCGGTCGGGCGGTCCTTGAACCCGACCTCGATCTCGGCGCTGGGCAGGCGCAGGCTGAGCGCGTGGACCGTCATCTCGGTCTCTGTCTCGAACTCCCGCGACAGGGCGGGGAAGGACTTGATGAAGCGGCGGGAGAAGACTCGGTAGCCGCTGAGCATGTCGCTGACGTCGTTGCCGAACAGCGAGCGCACCGCTCCGGTCAGCACCTTGTTGCCGACCTCGTGGCCTGCCCGGTAGGCGGTGTCCACGGTCTGCCGGCGGGCACCGACCACCTGGTCGTAGGGGCCGGCGAAGAGCAGGTCGACCATTTCCCGGGCGCGTGAGGCGTCGTAGGTGTCGTCGCCGTCGACGATCAGGAGCGCGTCGGCCTCGACGTCCGCGAAGGCGCGGCGGATGACGTTGCCCTTGCCCTTGCGGGATTCGCGGCGCACGATCGCTCCGGCTTTGAGCGCCTCGGCGACGGTGCCGTCCGTGGACGCGTTGTCGTACACGTAGATGACCGCCTCGGGCAGAGCCGCGCGCAGGTCGTGGACGACCTTGGCTATCGCCGTCTCCTCGTTGTAGCAGGGCACGACACAGGCGACCGTCGGGCTCATGGGCGGGGTTCCCTTCGCTTACGATGGATCATTGCCGATTATGGCCGATTTGCCCCTTTTCTTCGACTTCACTTAGGTGCGTAGAGTGCTGCCTCGGGCGACGTGGGACCTGCGGGTTCCGGAATGGACGCGGAAGATCTGGCGGGAGGCCGCGGCCTTCGGCGTGGTCGGCGCCGTCGCCTTCGTGGTCGAGTTCGTCGCGTTCAACGTCCTGATCTCCGGCACGCCACTCTCGCGCGGCGGGGTGCTGCACTCTGCGCCCGTCGCCGCGTCGGCACTGGCCACAGCGCTCGCGATGGCGGTGAGCTGGCTCGGCAACCGGCACTGGACCTACCGTGCGCACAAGCGCGCCGTGACCCGGCGCGAGGTGGCCTGGTTCATCGCCATCAACCTGGCGGGGCTCGCCATCACCGCCGCACCGCTCTACGTCGCACACGATCTGCTCGGCCTCGACTCACCGTGGACCGACAACGCGGCCCGCCTCATCGGCTGGGCGGCGGCGACGGTGCTGCGGTTCGCCGTGTACCGCACACTCGTCTTCGCCGGGCCGGGCCACGAGGGGGGCATCTCCGAGCCGGGCCCCGGGCGGCAGCCGGTCGGGGCGGGCTCCGGCCGACGGCCCCGGACGGGGCGGCCAGGGTGGCCGTGGGGCCCGTGGCCGTGGTGGCTGGCGGCCGTCGCCGTGGTCTGCGGCTACGGCGTGGCCACCGTCTTCCACCCGGGGTACCTCAGCCCGGACAGCGCGGACCAGCTCCAGCAGGCGCTGCGGGAACGGCCCGTCACCGACTGGCACCCACCCGCGATGGCGCTGCTGTGGCGGGCGCTGATCCATGTCACCGGTGCCATGTCCGCGATGGGGGCGCTGCAGGTGGCGGTCCTGTGGGGAGCACTGTGGGTGATCGCGGTGACGGTGTGGCGCAAGACCGGCAGCCGAGGTCTCTCACTCGCCGTCCTGGCCATCGGTCTCGCACCGCACATCATCAACCTCACGGGTGTGGTGTGGAAGGACGTCCACATGGCGTACGCGCTGCTCGCGGCCTGCGCCGTCGCGCTCGCCGCGCGTGAGCTGCCGGAAGGCGGGCGCGGCGGCGCCCGCTGGGCGCTGGTCGCGCTCGGTGTGGTCTTCCTCGCCTACGCCATGATCGTCCGCAAGAACGGAGTGCTCGCCGTCGCCCCGGTCTTCGTGCTGCTGGTGCTCGCGACGTGGCCCGCGCCGCGCGGCCGCCGCCGCTGGCTCGCCGCCACCTTCCTGTTCCTCGCGGTCACCGTGGGCGGAAGTGTCGCGGTGTCCGCGGCCACCGCGCCAGTGTCCACCCGCCAGTACGCGCAGATCCCCCTGGACGACCTCGTCCACGTCCTCACCCCGGAGCAGGTGCGCGCCGCCGCCCGCCAGGCCGGTGCGGGCCCCGCCCTCGCGGACCGGTTGGTCACCACCGCCGAGACGTGCCGGAACCGGGGTGTCGCCAGCGACGCCTACTTCCGCTGCTACCCGCGCGAGCCGTCCCTCGGGCCCACGGAGCTCGGACGCCATGCCTCTCCGCTCGTCCGGATGTGGGTCCAGCAGATGCCCAGGCACTGGGCCGGCTATGCGGAGTACCGGCTGCGGGTCTTCTCCGCATTGCTCTTCCAGGGCAACCAGGCATTCCAGAACGGCACCACCTCCGCTGCCCAGGACATCCCCGCGGTCGCGAGCGCCCCGGTCAATGAAGAGCTCAGATCCGTGCTGCGGAACTACGTGACCGGGTTCGTCCGCGACGTCCCCGTCCTCTTCCAGGGCTGGTTCTGGCTGGCCCTCTCCCTGGTGCTCGCGCTGCGCCGTCGTCGGCCCGGCCCCTACACCAGGGAGATTCGGCTGCTCGGGGCCAGTGGCGCCCTGTACGTCCTCGCCTACCTGCCCACAGCACCCGAGGCCAACTACCGCTACGTGTACTGGCCCGCGCTGGCCACAACCCTCGCGCTCCTGCTTGCCCTGGCCGAATTCCTCACGAGACGCGACGGAGTTCGGTCAGGGTCCACCGCGAGCGAAGGGGGATGAAATCGTGCTCAGGCGACTTGGCGTCCCATCTTCGCCGACCTCCGGTTGTGCCCCTTCGTGTCCCACCACTCTTCGAGGTGGGCACGGACGAGATGCACGAGCTGGTGCAACCGGTCGGGAGAGGGCGCGGGCGAGGTGAGCACATCGGCCCAGGACTTGTCGTCCCAGGGCAGAGCAACCACCCAGCGCTCGTCCGGATGGTCCTGACGTCTCACACACAGCTGGTACGTCAATGTCGCCGTACGGTCCGTATGGTGCTCGACCGACAGCCGCGCGACATCGAACCGCACTCCGTCAGCGGTCACGTATGAGCCGCTCAGTGCCTGCTCGGCTGGTGTTTGTTCTGCCATGGCCGAAACACCTTTCTGTCGGGCACCGTTTCTGGTCCTGCCTTCTCGGTCAGACGACCGCTGCCGCGGCCGGGCTCTCGGAGGACCGCGCGGCACGGCGCTTGTCGGCGCGCAGCGCGACAGCGGTGGCCACGGCGCCGAGACCCTCCCACAGACCGACCCCGATGAACCCCAAGGGGGCGCGGTCGCCGAGTACGGCCACGGTGAACACCGTGCAGGTCAGCAGACGGAACGGGACGGTCCAGCGGAAGAACGCGGTCCAGTCGCTCGCGGCGGCGAGCACGTAGTAGACGCCCATGTTCAGCGCGGCCATGGACGAGGCCGTAAGGAAGACCACCGTGTGGTCGCCGTCGCCGCGGCCGCCGTCCGGCGCGGCCGCGAAGCCCATCATCGTGATCAGAGCGCCGGGAGAGATCAGGCCCACGATGCCCATCACGGCGGCGAGCACACCGAACACGGCCATGGTCCAGCCGGCCGACGACCGGGGCCAAAGCTTGAGCTTCACTGACTTCCCCTGTCGTAGGGTTCGGCGGATCATCCGCTGAACCCTACGACAGAAGCGTCGAGTTGACCCTTGACCTCTCCCGGTACCAGTCGCTCAGGTGGTCGGGAGTGACCGCCTGCAGAGGTTGGCGCCGCCGGGACGGTCGCGTTCGCGCAGCACGATCCGGCGCAGGTTGTCCTGGCCGACGACGGCGAGATTGCGGCCGAAGTTCTCGCGCAGGCCGGCGGCGACGGAGGACTTGCCCGAGGCGCTGTTGCCGCGGAGGACGACCAGGCGTGTGTCGTCGGTCCCCACGGCACGTCGTACGCGTGCGGTCGGTGGAGCGCTCGGACGCCCGTTCGGTACGTCGGCCCGTTCGGTACGTCGCAGGTGGGCTTGCGAGGTAGCGTCCTGGTCATGGACTCTCAAACGACTCTCGCGCGCGCTCAGCGCCTCAAGCAACTCCACGCCGACTACAAGCCGCTCGTGCTGCCGACCGTCTGGGACGTCTGGTCCGCACGGACGGCAGCGGGTGCCGGGTTCCCCGCGCTGACGATCGGCAGCCACCCGCTCGCGGACTCCCGTGGCGCCGACGACCACGAGGGACAGACCTTCCAGGAAGTACTCGACGCCGTCCGGCCGATCATCGCGGCAGTCGACGTTCCCGTCTCCGTGGACCTGGAGGCCGGATACGGGCAGAAGCCCGCGGATCTCATCGCGGGACTCATCGAGGTCGGCGGTGTCGGACTCAACGTCGAGGACACCGTGCACTCGCAGGACGGACGCGTGCGCAGCACCCAGGAGCACGCCGAGTACGTGGCCGGGCTGCGCGCGGCAGCGGACGAGGCGGGGATTCCGGTCTGGATCAACGGGCGTACCGACCTCTTCCTGCACGCGAAGGACGCCCACGGCGTTCTCGACGAGGCGATCGAGCGGCTGCGTGCCCTGGAGCAGGCCGGTGCCGACAGCGTCTACCCGGTGGGGATCCAGGACGACGACGACCTGCTCACCGCGGTGACCGGCGCCGTCTCCCTTCCTGTGAACTCCACGGCCCATCCGGTCAAGCATGACCTGGCGCGTTTCCGCCGCCTCGGCGTCGGCCGGATCACTTACGGCCCGCTGCTGCAGTTCGCCATGGCGGACGCGATGAAGGACATGCTCGGACCGTGGGCCCCCTGAGGGCTGGTGTCATGCCCCGCCGGCGTCCAGCATCTCCTCTCGTTCCACGATCTTGACGCGTTCGCGGCCCTGGGGTTCGCCCAGGGCCCGTTCGGCGGCGTCGAGCTTGTACCAGCCGTCCCAGGTGGTGTACCGGACGCCGTGCTCGCCGAGGAACGCCTCGACGGCCTCGGGGTCGGGGGAGGCGGGGGCGGGCAGCCGGCCGTTCTCGAAGTCCTGCAGGAGGTTGGCGACGGTCTCGTTGGCGTCGCCCTTGGTGTGGCCGATCAGGCCGATCGGGCCGCGCCGGATCCAGCCGGTGACGTAGGTGGAGGGCAGGTGCTCGCCGTTCTCCTGGATCACGCGGCCGCCCTCGTCGGGGACGGTGCCGGTGGCGACGTCCCAGGGCAGCTTGGGCAGCTCGTCGGAGAGGTAGCCGACCGCGCGGTAGACGGCGGTGACGTCCCAGTCGGTGAAGTTCCCGGTGCCCTTGACGTTGCCGGTGCCGTCCAGCTCGGTGCGCTCGGTGCGCAGCGCGGTGACCTTGCCGTCCGCGCCGACGATCTCGGTGGGCGACTCGAAGAAGTGCAGGAACAGCTTGTGCGGGCGCTCGCCGATGTCGCGGATCGCCCAGTTCTCCAGGGTCTTGGCGACCATGTCGGCCTGCTTGTTGGCGCGGCGGGTGGCGATCGAGCCCTCGTCGTAGTCGATGTCCTCGGGGTTGACGATGACCTCGATGGTGGGCGAGTGGTCCAGCTCGCGCAGCTCCATCGGGCTGAACTTGGCCTGCGCGGGGCCGCGGCGGCCGAAGACGTGGATCTCGCGCGCCTTGTTGGCCTTGAGGCCCTCGTGCACGTTCGGCGGGATCTCGGTGGGCAGGAGTTCCTCGGCGGTCTTGGCGAGGATGCGGGCGACGTCGAGGGCGACGTTGCCGACGCCGAGGACGGCGACCTTCTCCGCGTCCAGCGGCCAGGTGCGGGGCACGTCCGGGTGGCCGTCGTACCAGGACACGAAGTCCGCCGCACCGTAGGAACCGTCGAGGTCGGTGCCCGGGACGGACAGCGCGCGGTCGGCGGTGGCGCCGGTGGCGAAGACGACCGCGTCGTAGAAGGTGCGCAGGTCGTCGAGGCTGATGTCGGTCGGATAGACGACGTTGCCGAAGAGGCGGATCTGCGGCTTGTCCAGGATCTGGTGCAGCGCGCTGATGATCGCCTTGATACGGGGGTGGTCGGGAGCCACGCCGTAGCGGATCAGGCCGAACGGGGCGGGCATGCGCTCGAAGATGTCGACGGACACCCCCGGGACGGCGGCGGCCCGGGACTTCAGCAGAGCGTCGGCGGCGTAGATCCCGGCCGGGCCGGAACCGACGATCGCGACGCGAAGAGGGCGGGGTGTCACCTGGACTCCTTCGAGACGTGGCGCATGTGGGGGGTGTCGGCGACGAGGACCGCGGAGACACGTCCTGACGCGCTCCGCAGAGCGAGGGTGTCTCCTTCGCAGGGAGGCGTCCGTGCCGGAGCGGGCGATGAGGTCGCCGGGTTCATGATCTTGCTGTTCAGCACCGCGTCGTAGAACCTGGCGTGCGCCTTCGGCACCGTCAGGTCGAAGCGCAGCGTCATCGGCGCGGAGGCGGCGGTCCGGTCCCGGCCCTGCGGGCGGCGCCGGTCGGGCACCCAGTTGCGTCCGTCGGCGGGCAGCGCCGTGCGCGCGTCCGCCGGTATCAGGGTGCAGGTGACGTCACCGATGCCGGAGACGATCACGTGGCCTTGCGCGGAGCGCGTGACGGTGGCGCCCACCGCCAGCGCCGCGTCCTGAGCGGCGCCGACGTCGTCGCAGGTGACCGCGATGTCCGCGATGCGGTCCTCCTGGGGGCCGCGGGCGCGGCGGGTCGCCCAGCCCGAGGTGACGACCACGCGGACGTCGCCGCGTCGCAGCAGCACCGAGCTGCGGTCCACCTCGACGGAGTCGGCCACGCGGACGAACCCGAACTCGCGCACCAGGCGCCGGATGACGGGGGTCTTGTCCCGTACGTAGACCTCGATGTGCGATACGTCGTGCGCCGTCATGTGTGTCGCGCTCCTTCCACTCGGTGGTCTCCTCGGGGTGCCGCTCCCCCGCTCAGGACCGCACGGGGCCGGACCTGTTCCGCGGCGAAGAGGCGTTCGCGTTCCAGCTCGGTGTCCGTCACGTCGATCAGGCCGGTGGTCCGGCGCAGGAGGGGCGGCGCCATGACCGAGGTGACGAGCGCCACGAGCACGATGACGGTGTACGAGGCCGTGGTGAGCACTCCGATGCCGAGGCCGACCGAGGCCAGGACGATCTCCACCACCCCGCGCGCGTTCAGTCCCGCCCCGACGGCCAGTGACTCGTTGCGGTCGGCGCCGCTCAGCCGCGCCCCCGCGTAACCGCCGACGAGCTTCACGCCGACCGCGACGACGAGCGTGAGCAGGGCCGCTCCGAGGACCGGCAGGTGCGCGAGCGCCGTGACATCGGCCTGGAGGCCCGCCGTGGCCAGGAACAGCGGGGCGAGCACGGCCATGACGAAGGTGCGGGCCAGGTTCAGGAACCGCCGTCCCGCCGCCCCGGAACTGCCCACGACGATGCCGCACAGGAACGCGCCGAGGATGGGTTCCATGCCGAGCGCGTGGGTTCCCGCAGCGGCCAGGACGAGGAGGGTGACCACGCCGGCGACGCCCACGCCCTCGGCGTTCTGCGACTTCTCGGCCCGGCGCAGCAGCCGGACGGTCACCGGGCGCACCACCACCACGGTCAGCACGAGGATCAGCAGCAGGCACGCTGCCGTCCTGGCGACCGTGCCCGCCCGGAACCCGGCAGTCGCCGTCGCGGACACCACCGACAGCAGGAACCAGCCGACGATGTCGCTGACGGCCGCCGCGCCGATGATGAGCTGTCCGACGTCGCGGTGCATGAGTTTCATGTCGAGCAGCGTCTTGGCGATGACCGGCAGGGCGCTCACGGCGACGGCCACGCCGACGAACAACGCGAAGACGGTGCGGCTGCCGTGCTCGCCGCGCAGCGCGTCCGGGAGGACGAAGCCCAGGCCCGCGCCGGCCGCCAGGGGCAGCAGAACGCTTCCCGCGCTCACCCAGCCGATGGCGGCCCGCTTGCGGTGCAGCAGGGGCAGGTCGATGTGGGCGCCGGCGATGCCCACCAGCAGGAGGGCGCCCAGCTGGCCCACGCCGAGCAGCATGTGGGTGGCGCCGGAGTCCGCGGGGAACAGCCGGTGCGAGAGCCCCGGGCCGAGGTGACCGAGGACCGACGGGCCCACCACGACGCCCGCGGCCAGTTCGCCCACCACCGACGGCAGGCCGCACCGTGCGGCGATGCGGGCCAGCGCGGTGGCGAGGGCCAGCAGGACCCCGATCTGGACGAGCAGGACCAGCAGTTGGTCGTGCGGGATCGCCGTCACTGTGGCGGCGGCGTGAGGCGGCATACCGTTCCCTTTCATGGGCCGTTGACCGTCGGCCGGTTTGCGCTACGCGATGCCCGCGTAGTCGCGGACCGGGAACGGGTAGCCGCGCCGGGAGGTCTGGACGAAACGGTTGTGGCCGTAGGTGTCCCGGCCGGAGACGAGCACGTTGCCGAAGTGCTCGAGGGAGGCGCTGCCGCCGAACTCCTGGAGCGTGGTCGAGTGCGGGTAGACCTGGACCGACGTCGGCAGGTAGCGGCCGGCGAAACCGAGCCGCATCTGCTTGGTGAGCCCGGCGTGCGGGTGCGAGGCGTGCATCAGGGTGGACCAGAAGATGACGAACTGGCCCTGTCGCATCACCTGGGAGACGGCGGCGGACTCGTCGGGCCGCCAGTTCGGGTCCTTCTGGAGCTGCCGGTAGTCGTAGCCGAAGAAGCCGCGGCGTACGCCTTCCTTCTCGCGCTGGTTGATGGCGGCCGGGTCGTACTCCATCGTCTTGGACTCGTCGTAGTTCATGGTGCGGTGCGAACCCGGGATGAACTGGAGGCAGCCCGTCTCCTCGGTGGCCGGGGTGAAGGCGGTCCACACGGTGACGGTGCCGCCGAAGTCGGCGTCCTCGGGCCAGACGATCTGGGGGTGCTTGGAGCCCGCCACGTTGGAGAAGTTGTCGGCCTGGTGCCAGTCGGTGCCCTCGTCGCCGGGGTACTTCGGGAAGAACTCGCTGCGCCAGCACATCGTGTCGGGGCCGAGGATGGAGGAGACCCGGTCGACGATCTCCGGGCGGGTGATGTGCGAGGACAGGAAGTCGATGTCCAGGTGCCGGTCGTAGTTGGAGAGGTTGGTGACGCCGGAGGAGCCGTCGTCCGCGCTGTAGGCGGCCAGGTCGGTGTCGAGCAGGTCGGCGCGGAGCAGGCGCAGGTGCTGCTCCATCTCGTCCTCGTCGTAGAGGTCGAAGGGGCCCAGGTAGCCCTGGCGGTGGAACTGCTCCAGTTCGGCCTGTGTCAGGGAGAAGTCCGAGGAGAAGTCCGAGGACTGCGGGTTCATCGGTGGCTCCAGGTGTCGGTGGGCGGGACCAGTTCGCGCAGGTCGGCGGCGATCACGTCGGCGATGTGCGGCAGGGACTCTTTGATGAAGAAGTGGCTGCCCGGCAGGACGGTCTGGCGGAAGGCGCCGCCGGTCTCCATGCCCCACTTCGCCATGCGGGCCGGGGAGGCGGGTCCGTCCTCGGCTCCGGAGAAGGCGCGGATGGGCATCGGCAGGGCGGGCCGGGCGCGGTAGGGCCAGGTCGCCACCACCGTGAGGTCGGCGCGCAGGGTGGGCAGCAGCAGGTCGAGGAGGTCGGGGTCGTCGAGGACGTTCTGCGCGGTGCCGCCGAGGTCGCGCAGGTAGGCGACGAGCTGCTCGTCGGACTCGTTCCAGGCCGGTACCTCGCGTTGCAGGTAAGGGCCTGGGCTCGCGGCGACGAACAGTCCGGCGGGCAGGGGCAGCCCCTGGGCGCGCAGCGCGTGGGTGAGGTTGTAGGAGACCTGGGCGCCCATGCTGTAGCCGAAGAAGGCGTACGGCAGGTCCAGGTGCGGGCCGAGCGCCTCGACGAGGGCGTCCACCAGCGGCCCCATCCGGTCGTAGGGGCGCTCGGCGATCCGGTTCTCCCGACCGGGCAGCAGCACGGCCTCGACGGAGACGTCGGCGGGCACGAGGTCGGGCAGGTCCCGGAACATGCCGGGTCCGCTGCCCGCGCAGTGCAGGCAGAGCAGCCGGCAGCGCGGTGCGGCGCCGCTCGGGTTCAGCTGCCTGACCCAGGGGTTGCGGCGGCGTGTGGCGGTCATCGGGGCTGTCCCGCGGGGGCGGGGAGCAGCCCGGCGGAGAACTCGTCGAGCAGCGTTCCGGGTGGATCGGTGAAGGTGTAGTGCTCGCCTTCGAGGACGACGAAGTCAGTATCGCCGCAGCGGTCCCAGCCGCCCATCGTGGAGTGGGGCACCTCGAAGTCGCCGCTCCAGCCGATGGCGGTGAGCGGCACGGGCAGGCGCGGCGGGTCGGGGGCGTGGTAGCGCTTGTTGGCCTCGATGTCCTCGCGCAGGATGGAGAGGGTGAAGTCGATCAGACTCGGCACCGGCTCAGCTCCGAGCCTGACCATCAACTCCTCCAGCTCTGTGCGCAGTTCGTCGTCGCTCAGACGCAGGAACCGTCCGCGCGGGCCGTCCTGCGGGGCGACCTGTGAGGAGAGGAAGAGTCGGGCCGGGTGCGGGGGGTCACGTTCGACGAGGCGTACGGCGGTCTCGTACGCGGCGAGGGCGGCGCCGCAGTGCCCGAACAGGCCGTAGGGGCGGTCCAGGTAGGGCGCGAGGCCCTCGGCCAGGTCGTCGGCGAGTTCCTGGTACGTCGCGTGCGGCCGTTCCCGGATCCGGTTCTCGCGGCCGGGCAGCTGCACGGGGCAGATCTCGACGTCGTCCGCAACGAAGCGCGGCCAGCGCCGGTACATGCTCGCTCCGCAGCCGGAGTACGGGACGCAGAACAGCCGGGCCCGCGCGTCCGGGGACGGTTCCCGCAGCAGCCACGGCGTCGGGGCGTGGGCGTGGTCCGGTGGACTCGGCATCGTGGTCATCTCCGTGTCTCGGTTCGGCACGTCAGTAGCCGACGGGTCCGCGCCGGGCGCGTACACGTGCGGTGATCGGCAGGTGGGTGTATCCGTGGACGAAGGCGGAGTAGAGCCTGCGCGGCTCGCCCGCCACCTCGAAGTCCTCGAAGCGGCTGAGGAGTTCGGCGAAGAGCAGGCGCAGGGTGACCTTCGCGACGGTGTGGCCGACGCAGAAGTGGGCTCCGGCGCCGAAGGTGATGTGGCGGTTGGGGCGGCGCCGGATGTCGAAGGTGAAGGGGTCGGTGAAGACCTCTTCGTCGAAGTTCGCCGAGTTCAGCCAGGTGACCAGGGCATCGCCCCGGCCGATGCGCACACCGCGCAGGGTCGTGTCCCGGGTGGCGTAGCGCAGGAAGTGCCCGGCGGGCGAGGACCAGCGCAGGGCTTCCTCGGTGCCGCGGACGGTCAGTTCGGGATGCGCCGCCCAGTCCTCGAACACGCCGGTGTGTGTCTGGGTCGCGAGGACGCTGCTCGCCACGTGTCCTGTCGTCACGTTGGCGCCGAGCAGCAGGCTGTAGCAGTTGGACATCACCTCGCCCGCTGACATGGTGCGGCCGCCGAGGTCCAGGGTCAGCAGGAAGCTGAGCAGGTCGTCGCCGAGCGCCTTCTCCCGTTCGTGGGCGAGGTCCTGGAAGTAGGCGAAGAGTTCGCGGTGCGCCCGCTCCAGGGTGGCCGACGGCCCGTCGGGGAGCATCAGCTGGGGGTCCTGCGGCGCGACGCAGGCGCTGGTGAAGTCGGTGAGCGGCGCCCAGTCCGCCTCGGGTATGCCCATCAGGACGCCGGTGACGGCCATCGGCAGGAGCGTCATCGCCTGCGCGAAGTCGAAGACGCCGCCGTCGGCGAGCGGTGCGACGACGCGCAGGACGGTGGCGCGGATCCGCTCGCGGTGGGCGTCCACCGACTTCATCGACAGGGCGCGCTGCAGCGGCTCGCGCATCCGGGCATGGCGCGGCGGGTCGGTGACGGCCATCTGTTTGCCGCCGGCCGGGTCCTCCGTGCCGAGCATGTGCAGGAGGTTGCCGCGCTCGGAGGTGAACACCCTGTGGTCACGCAGGACGCGGTCGCAGTCGCGGTACTTCGTGAGCGACCAGTAGGACTGCCCGGATGCGGTGGTGCGCCGGTCGACGGGGCGGTGGCGGCGCAGTGCGTGCCAGAGCGCGTGGGCCTCGCGGCCGTCGTCGGTGTGCACGGCCGGGTCGGCCGGGTCGAGGCGCCCCGCGCGGGCCGGGCAGCCGGTCAGCACGGCGGGCGGTGCGGTCACCGGCCGAGCCCTTCGCCGAGCCCTTGGGCGAACTCGGCGACGGTCGGGCTCAGGTAGAACTGCCGCGCCGGTACGTCGATGGCGTGGGTCCGCTTGAGGGTGGCGAGCACCTCGGCGACGTTCAGGGAGTGGCCGCCGAGGTCGAAGAAGTTGTCGTCGACGCCGATCGGCTCGATCTCCAGGACCGAGCCCCACAGGTCGGTGAGGCGGCGCTCCAGCTCCGTGCGCGGGGCCACGAACGGGGTGCGGACGGTGCGGGGGCCGCGGGTGAGCGCGGGCAGCCGTCCGCGGTCCACCTTGCCGTTGGGCTTCAGCGGCAGTGCGGCGCTGACCAGGACGGCCCAGGGCACCAGGTACGGGGGCAGGGTGGCGCGCAGCCGCTCGCGCAGCACGGTGCCGATGTCCTGGCCGTCGTCCTCCCCCGTGCCGGGGGCGGGCACCACGTAGGCGAGGAGCCGTTTGCCTCCGGAGCCGTCCGCCTGGGCGATCACGACGGCGTCGCGCACCTCGGGGAACCTGTTCAGTTCGGCGGCGACCTGTCCGGGCTCGACGCGGTAGCCGCGGATCTTGATCTGTTCGTCGACGCGTCCCAGGAACTCGAGGTCGCCGTGGGTGTTCCAGCGGGCCAGGTCGCCGGTGCGGTACATGCGGGCGCCAGGTGTCCCGGAGAAGGTGTCGGGGACGAAGCGTTCGGCGGTGGCGCCGGGGCGGCTTGCGTAGCCCTCGGCGAGGCCGTCACCGGCCGCGTACAGCTCGCCGCGCACTCCGGGCGGTACCGGGCGCAGCAGGCTGTCCAGGACGGCGACGCGGGTGCCGGTGACGGGGCCTCCGATGGGGACGGTGCCGGTGCCGGGCAGTTCACGGCCGGTCCAGCAGGTCGTGAACGTCGTGTTCTCGGTGGGTCCGTAGGCGTGGGTGAACGTGAGCGCCGGGTGGGCGTCGAGGAGGCGCCGCAGGTGGTCGGGGGACATGACCTCGCCGCCCGCCATGAGGTGCCGCAGTCCGGCGAAGGCGTCCAGGTGGTTGCTGACGAGCTGGTGGAAGAGGCCGGTCGTCAGGAACAGGACGCTGACCCGTTCGCGGCGCAGCACGTCGCCGAGCTGTCCGACCTCCAGGGCGCCGTCCGGGGCGACGGCGAGGCGGCAGCCGTGCACGAGCGGCGCCCAGATCTCCAGGGTCGAGGCGTCGAAGGCGACCGGCGCCAGTTGCAGGAAGACATCCTCGGGCGCGACGGTCATCCAGTTCGGGTCGCGCACGAGGCGGGAGACGGCGCGGTGCGGGACGCTCACGCCGCGCGGTTCGCCGGTGGATCCGGAGGTGAAGCTGATGTAGGCCGTGGAGTCCGGGTCCTGCGCGGCCGGATCCGCCGGCGGCACCGGTCGGCCGGTGGCCGGGGCGGCGGGGTCGACGACGGTGTGCCCCTCCGGGACGCGCAGGCCGTCCTCCGCGACGACGAGGTGCACCACGGCGCCCCGGAGGAGCCGCGCGTGCCGCTCTGCGGGGTCCCCCGGGTCGAGGACCATGTAGGCCGCGCCCGTCTTGAGGACGGCGAGGAGGGTGACGACGAGCTCCGGGGAGCGGCGCTGGAGCACACCGGCCACCCGTCGCGGGCCCAGGCCTGCGGCGCGCAGAATCCCGGCGAGCCGGTCGGCGCGGGCGTCGAGCTCCCCGTACGTCAGGACCTCGTCGCCGCGGCTGACGGCCGGGGCGTCGGGTGTCCCGGCGGCCCGTTCGGCGATCAGTTCGTGCACGCAGCGCGGTGCGGGAGCGGTCGGGGCGCCGGTGCCGAGGGCCGCGAGGCCCTGCCTGTGGGGATCGGGCACCAGGTCGAGCGCCGAGACCGCGCGGCGCGGGTGGTGGATTCCGCACGCGACGGCGGCGCGCACCTCGGCCTCGATGCCCGGGGCGGCGCTGCCGTACATGAGGAGCGTCGCGTCCCATCCGTCGTGCACGAGCGCGTGGTCGGCGAACAGCCCGTCCTCCGACTCCTCGGCGTCCTCCTCCTCGGGGAGCGCGTCCAGGGCCTCGGCCGCGCGGCGCACCAGGTCGGAGAAGCCGGGGTCGTCGCCGAGGGCGATGCTGACGGTCCCGGCGCGGACGGCGCCGTCACCGGGGACGCGGCAGTGGACCGGTATGTCGTCCTGGCCGGTGTGCCGGTGCACCACCGCCGCGAAAGAGGCGAGAGTCTGCGGCACCGACGCGGTCCGCAGCGCGTCCGTGGCGCTCATCAATTCGGTCATGGCCGTCCTTGTCGAGGGAGATGAGGGCGATGAGGGCTGGGTCAGGGCCGGTGCGGGGTGAACTCGACCGGCAGGGACGTCACTCCGTAGAAGGAGGTGATGTCGGGGAACCAGGTGACGGCGTCACGGTCGCTCACCCGGTAGTCCGGAACACGTGTCAACACCTCTTCGAGGATGACCGTGAAGAGGGCGCGCACCAGCGAGGCGCCCAGGCAGTAGTGCGAGCCCGCCCCGAAGGCCAGGTGGCCCGAGGTGTCGCGGTCGAGGTCGACGGTGGCCGCGTCGGGGAAGACCGTCTCGTCGCGGTTGGCCGAGGCCCAGCTGACGAAGACGCGGTCGCCGGGGCGCAGGGTGCGTCCGCCGAGGTCGGTGTCCTCGGCGGCGGTGCGGCTGGTGCCCTGCACGGGTGACATCCAGCGGGCGTACTCGTCCGCCGCCTTCGGGATGAGTGACGGGTCGGCGATGAGGCGTTCCTTGAGGCCGGGGTGGTCGGCGAGGTGCAGGAGGGCCGTCGCGGTGAGCGAGGAGACGGGGTCGATGCCGAGGAGGATGAGGTACAGCATCGCGAGGATGTCCTCGTCGGAGAGCGGCTCGCCCTCGACGGTGGCGTCCAGGAGGTGCGGGAAGAGGCTGCGGTCGTCGGCGGCGGTGCCGTACTCCTGGCGTACGTCCAGCTCCTCCATCAGCGCCATCGTGATGCTCTGCGCGTGGGCACGGGCGCCGGGCAGGTCGTGCGGCGCGGCGAGGAGCGCCTGCTGCACGAGCGAGTCGATCTCGAACCAGCGCTCGTCCGGCAGTCCCAGGTCCCGCATGGTGACGATGCCCGGCACCCGCAGGGTCAGCGCGGTGACGAGGTCGCAGGCGCCCTCGCGCACGACGGCGTCCAGGCTCTCCCGGGCCAGTTGCCGCAGTTCCGGCATCCGCGCGCGTACCGAGGCGGGCGCGTAGAACGACGAAAGGAGTCTGCGGTACCTGAGGTTGCGCGGCGGGTCCGCCTCCAGCGGGACGAGCCGGCCGGTCTGTCCGAGCGGCGGGATCGTCACACCCTGGATCGTGCCGTCGGGCCGCACGTGTCCGGTGCGGAACTCCGGTGCGCGTCCCGCGCGGGACACTTCCGCGTGCCGCGCGGCGACGAAGTAGCCGTCCCAGGCGCGGCTCCAGGACATGGGGCACTGGGAGCGCAGGCGCGCATAGGTGGGGAAGGGGTCCTCGGCCAGGGCCGGGTCGTGGCTGTCGAAGTCGTCCCCGTCGAGCCTGTCGGGTCTGTCGCTTCGTGTTCCGTCGTGCGCGGGCCTCGACGAGTCCTGCACGTCCACCTCTTCCCGCCTCTCCGTGGGGGTTGGTCGCCAGGGGTCCGTCTCCCGCGTCGGGGCAGCGACGGCGTCGCGCGGTGTGGGCGAACGCTCGGGGAGACGGACCCCTGGACGTGTTGCGCGGCCTCGAAGGGCGCGCGGGACCGGCCGGTCAGGTCCGGCCGGCCTCGAAGGGCCCGTGGGGCCGGCCGGTCAGGTCCAGCTGACGACGGTCCGCTCGTCGGTGTGGCCCATGATGAAGGAGACCGTCGTGCGGTTGCCGGTGTTGGCGTCCACGGCGTGCACGAAGGCGCCGTTGAAGGCGTAGATGTCGCCCTCGCGGATGTCGAGGCGCAGTTCGTCGAAGTCCGCCAGGTCCTCGGCCGTGTACGGCAGTCCTGTCAGCTCGATGCCGAGCGAGCGCCGTGTCCGGTCGTCGGGCCGGATGTTCCAGACGACGAGGCGTCCGCCGGCGGTGTGCTCGATGCACATGTTCACCGCGCAGATGTCGTGCTCCAGGACGCGCTGGATCTCGAAGCCGGCTTGGCGCGGGTCCTTGCACTGGGCCTCGTCCTCGTGCGGGTCGAGGGAGAAGTCGCCTTCCTTGTCCCAGGCGCGGATCAGCGCGGCGCACGCCGAGCGGCCGTCCATCCGCGCCACCCGGAGCGACGCGCCGTGCGGTCGCAGCGCCTCGTTCACGCCGTCGCGGAACACGTGCCAGGGCGAGTCGGGGGCGTCGATGACCTTGCCGACGTGCTCGGCGACCTCGGCGGACTCGTCGAGATACGTGTCGGCGGACTTGTTCCAGTGGTAGGCACCGACATAGTGGGAGGGCTCGCCCTCGCGGTGCTGGCGGGCCGGGCTGGCCCAGAAGCGGTCGGTCAGGTCCTTGCGCGCCGAGGGGGGTATGACGTCCCGGAAGATGACGCCGAGCCTGCGGCCGTGCAGGACGTCGAGGACGAGCCCGTAGTCGAGTTCGCCGCGCTCCTCGAAGCGGAAGAACTCCTTGTCGGCCTGGTGTCCGCTCAGTCGTACTGTGCTCTGCTGCATCGGGTTTCCTCTTTCACACGTACACAAGTGCTGTTCGCGGGAGAGCCGGGGCCACGCGGGGCGCGCGGCGTCAGGGGCGCGGCAGGCGCCGGGTCACGAAGGTGTCCCCCACCACGTAGCCGTCGAGGTCGTGCTGTTCGCCGTAGCGGATCAGGTCGCTGGTGCGGTTGATGAAGCCGCGCCCGGAGAAGTTCAGCGACGTGTTGCACAGGACGCTGAAGCCGGTGAGGTCGCGGAAGGCGGTCAGCAGGGAGGCGACGCCCGGGTTCTGCTCGCGGGTCACCGTCTGCGTGCGGGCCGTGCCGTCGACATGCGTGACGGCTTTCAGCTCCGGGGAGCGGACCGTGCTGAAGTACAGCATGTACGGGTCGGGCAGGGAGCCCTCGAACCACTGGCCGGCCTCGTCGGCGAGGCAGATCGGCGCGATGGGGCGGTACCCCTCCCGCTGCTTGATCTTGTTCAGCCGGGCCGTGGTCTCCGCGGTGAAGGGCGCGGCCAGGATCGACCGGTTGCCGAGCGCCCTCGGCCCCATCTCCCAGCGGCCCCGCGCCCAGCCGATGATGCCGCCGTCCGCGATGAACCGGGCCACCTCGGCGTAGTCGAGCGGCCGGGTCTCGTAGCGCTCGGGGTCGAACTCGGTGTCGGTGACGAAGTCGTCGCCCGCGTAGACGTCCCACTCCACCTTCGCCGTGCCGGTGTAGTGCAGCTGGGCGTCGATGGCGGTGCCGAGCGAGGAGCCGCTGTCGTTCGGGCACGGCGGCACGAACACCTCGGGGAAGAGTCCGCACTCGGCCCAGCGGCGGTTCCACTCGCAGTTGAGCCCGCAGCCGCCGGAGATGAGCAGCGGCAGCCCTTCCGTCAGGTGCTCGGCGGCGTAGGCGTGGAAGCGGTCGAAGATGGCGTCGGAGTACTTCGCGGCGAGGTCCTTGTACTCCTGGGACTCGACACCGATGTCGCGGAACGGCGTCCAGCCCATCTCGTCCTTGCCGAGCGTGGTGATGATGCGCTCCTGCGCGAGCAGGAAGTCGATCAGCTCGCGCTCGGCGGGGGTGGTCTCCGTCTTCCGGGCGAAGCCGGTCAGCGCCATCTGTTTGCCCGCGTCCTGGAGCCGCAGCACACCTTTGTTGGCGGTGAACGACCGGTCGGCCAGGCCGAACAGGTAGGCGTACTTGTTGCCCGGGTCGGACATGACGTGGCGCAGGTGGGTGACGCCGCCGCTCTCGTCGATCCGGTAGAAGGAGCCGATGTTGCCCTCCCAGACGAGGCAGTAGTACGGCTGCCCGGCGGGGAACGGAGAGAGGCCGTGCGCGGTCATGATGTGCGAGCGCTCGTGCGTCGAGGAGAAGATCCGTACGTCCTTGCCGAAGAACCGGCCCGCCTCGTCGGTGACCGATCCCTCGCCGACACCGAAGTACCCGGTGCGCGAGGGCGGTTCGTGCGAGAAGGCGCCCTTCACCCAGCCGCCGACCGCCACCACGTCGGGCAGCCGGTCGAGCCGGTCGACGGCGGCGAGCAGGACGTCCGCGGTGAGTGTGTCGTAGCGCGGGAAGGAGTCCTTCTCGGCCTCCATCGAGAACAGCAGGCGGCCGTCGTCGATCGCGGTGACCGCGCTGTCGTGCCCTTCCTTGAACGACAGGATCAGCATCTTCCTAGACTCCTTCCGCCGGCCCCGTGGGTGGCCGGTCTGGGCTGACGCCGTCGGCCAGCAGCCGCAGCAGTTTCTCGGGGCCCTCGATGAAGGCGTAGTGGCCGCCGTCGAAGACGACCTGGTCCATCTCGCCGCACGCCGCCCAGCCGGTCATCCGCTCGGGTTCCATGCCGATGTCCCCGTCCCAGCCGATCGCGGTGACGGGACACGGCAGGCGCGGCGGATCGGCCAGGTGGTAGCGGCGGTTGATCTCGATGTCGGCGCGCAGCACACCCAGCGTCATGGCGACGAAGGTGGGCAGCGGTGTGCCGCCCAACTGCACGATGAGCGTGCGCAGTTCCTCGGCGAGCCCCTCGTCGTCCATCTGGAGGTGCCGGCCGTAGGGGCCGTCCTGCGGGGCCACCTCCGAGGACACGTACAGCCGGTCCGGCGGGCGTGCGCCGCGGTCGATCGCCTTGAGGGCGGTCTCGTAGGAGGCGAGCGCCGCGCTGCAGTGCCCGAACAGGGCCCAGGGGCGGTCCAGATGAGGGGCCAGGACCTCGGCGAGGGTTTCGCCCAGCTCCTGGTACGTCTCGAACGGCTTCTCCTTCAGGCGGTTCTCCCGTCCGGGCAGTTGCACCGGGACGAAGTTGACGCCCTCGTACACGGTGGGCCACTGGCGGTACATCGACGCGCCGCACCCCGAGTAGGGCAGCAGGAACACCCGGGCACGCGCGTCCGGCAGGGGTTCCTTGAGGAACCAGCGTGGGGGTCGACCGGCGGTGGGCATCGGCTGAAGGACCTCGCCTTCGGTTTCGGCGGACGGCCGCCCGGGGGCGGCCCGGGTCAGTAGGCGACCGGACGGGCGTGCGGCCGCGGACGGGCCGTGACCGGCATCTCGGTCCAGCCGTAGATCGTGTTGGAGTACAGGCGCTTGCCCGGGCCGGCCGGCGCGATGTCGGTGAAGCGGCTGAACAGCTCGGCGAAGAACAGCCGCAGGGTCACCTTGGCCACGGTGTGGCCGACGCAGTAGTGCGGGCCGATGCCGAACGCCAGGTGTTTGTTGGGGCGCCGGGCCGGGTCGAAGGTGAAGGGGTCGGGGAAGACGTCCTCGTCGCGGTTGGCCGAAGGCAGCCACACGGCGACCGCGTCCCCTGCCGAGACATGTGTCTCGCCCAGGGTGACGTCATGGGTGGCGTAGCGGATGAAGTGGGTGGTGGGTGTGGACCAGCGCAGCGCCTCGTCGACGCCGCTGACGATCAGGTCGGGGCGGTCGGCCCACGCGTCGAGGCGCGGGGTGCCCATCAGCTCGGCGAGGGTGCTCACGGGGACTTGGGCAGTGGTCACGTTGGCGCCGAGCAGCAGGCTGTAGCAGTTGGAGATGACCTCCCCCGCGGAGAGCGGGCGGCCGTCGATCTCCATGCGGAGGAGCAGGCTGATCAGGTCGTCGCCGGGGTGCGCGCGGCGGTCGTGGACCATCTCGTGGAAGTAGGCGAAAAGGCCCCGGTGGGCCTGGTTGAGGACGCGGTCGATGCCGCGGTCGTCACGGAAGCGCGGGTCCTCCGGCGCCACCGAGGCGGTGGTCAGGTCGACGAGCCGGTCCCAGTCCTCGCGCGGCAGCCCCATCAGGACGCCCGCGACCGCCATGGGCAGCCGGTTGGCGTGGGCGGCCAGGTCGTAGGGGCCGCCGTCCGCCAGGGGGGCGAGGAGGTCGGTGACGACGGCGCGGATCTGCTCCCGCCGCTCCATGGTCGGTTTGACGGCGAGCGCGCGTTGCAGCGGTTCGCGCAGCGAGGTGTGGCGCGGCGGGTCCGTCGCGGCCATCTGGTGGCCGCCGGCCGGATCGCCGCGGCCGAGCAGGTAGAGCAGGGTGCCGCGCTGGGAGGTGAACGTGGCGTGCTCGCGAAGGACCCGGTCCACATCGGCGTAGCGCGTCACCGACCAGTAGGGGTGACCGTCCTTCTCGTGCCGGGCGACAGGGTCGTCGCGGCGCAGTTCGCTCCACAGGGCGTGCGGGTCGCGGTCGCTGTAGAGCGCCGGGTCGGCCAGGTCGGCGAGGGGTCCAGGCGTGTCGGCGCCCTGGTGCGCCGGGCAGCCCGTGGCGGTAGCGGGCGGCACCGTCGGCTGATGCTGCTCCTGAGGGCGATGCTGCTGGCGCTGCTGCTCCTGCGAAACGGTCACGGTCGCGTCTCCTGTCCGGCCATGGCCTCGTCCACGGCCTCGCTCAGCTCGGCCACGGTGGAGCGCAGGTACAGGGCGGTGGCGGGGATCTCCACGCCCAGCTCCTTGTGCATGAGTTCGAGGAGTTCGGCGGCCATCAGGGAGTGGCCGCCGAGGTCGAAGAAGTCGTCCTCGATGCCGACGGGCGCGGTGCCGAGCAGCGCGCTCCACATCTCGGCCAGGCGCCGCTGGAGCGGTGTCTCCGGCGCCACGTAGGGGTCGATCAGGTTGCGCGGCCGGGGGCCCGCGGAGGCGAGGGCGGAGCGGTCCACCTTGCCGTGCGCGGTGACCGGCAGGGTGGCGTGGACGAGGATGGTGTCCGGGACGGCGTACGCCGGAAGTTCGGCGGCCAGGGCGGCGCGCAGCCGGGGACCGGCCCCGTCGTCGTCCGCCCCGCCGTGCACGACGTGCCCGATCAGGCGGGAGTGCTCGGCGTCGTCGCGCTCCACCACCACGACCGCCCGGTCGACGCCGGGCTGCCGGGCCAGGGCCGCCTCGACGGCGCCCGGCTCCACGCGGTAGCCGCGGATCTTGACCTGCCGGTCGGTGCGCCCGGCGAACTCCAGGGCGCCGTCCGGCGTCGTCCGCGCGAGGTCTCCGGTGCGGTACATCCGCGAGCCCGGCGGCCCGAAGGGGCAGGGCACGAACCGTTCCGCGGTGGCGGCGGGCCGGCTTAGATAGCCGCGGGCCAGGCCGTCGCCCCAGGTGTACAGCTCGCCGGTGGCACCGTCGGGCACAGGGTTCATCGCCTCGTCGAGGAGGACGGTGCCGGTGCCGGTGACGGCGGTGCCGATGGGGACGGCGCCTCGCGGAGGCGTGCCGGTGGTGGTCCAGCGGGTGGTGAACGTGGTGTTCTCCGTCGGGCCGTAGCCGTTGGTGAACGTCAGGCCGGGCCAGGCGCCGAGGAGCCGACTCACCAGCGCGGGCGAGGCCACGTCGCCGCCGGTCACCACATGACGCAGGCCCGCGAAGAACGGGAGGCGGCTCTCGACGAGCCGGTGCAGCAGCCCCGTGGGCAGGTTGACCACGGTGACGTGCTGTCCGGCGACGGTGCCTGCGAGGGCGTCGAGGTCGACCGGTCCCCCGCCGGGGTGCACCACGAGGCGCGCCCCGGCGCACAGCGCGCCGAAGATCTCCAGCGTCGAGGCGTCGAAGGACACCGACGAGACCTGGAGGACGACGTCGTCGGGGGTCAGGCCGAGCCACTCCTGCCGCACCGCGATGCGGTGCACGCCACGGTGGGTCACCCCGACGCCTTTGGGCGCGCCGGTGGAACCCGAGGTGTAGCAGACGTAGGCGAGGTCGTCGGCGCTGCGGGACGCGGTCGTCGCCGTCTCTCGCGGGTCCTGGCCCACGGCGGTGGTGTCCGGGCTCAGCGTCGCCAGCCCGGCCGGCAGCCGTCCGGCGGCCCCGGCGTCGGCCACGGCGAGGCGCGCCCCGGCGTCGACGACGAGCTCGGCGAGGCGCCGGTCGGGGTCGGCGGTGTTGAGTGCCAAGTAGGCGCAGCCCGCCTTCAGCACGGCGAGCAGCGACACGATCAGTTCGGCCGAGCGGTCCATGAGGACGGCGACGACGGCGTTGTCGCCGTGCGCGCGCTCCCGCAGTCCGGCGGCGAGCCGTTCCGCCCGGGTGTCCAACTCCCGGTAGGTGAGCGTCCGTCCGTCGCACGTGACGGCCGGCGCCTCCGGGGTCCTGCGGGCCTGTTCGGCGATGATTTCGTGGAGCAGCACCCCGCCGGGGTCCGCCGCGTCCGGTCCGGGGCGGCGGGACACGGAGTGCGACTCCCCAGGGGCATCGGCCACAGTGTTGTCGATCAACTCCAGACCACCTCTCACCCTCAGAAGATCTGTTGCTTTCGCAGCACGACTTTAGGTGGCACGGCCCGCCCGTAAATCGGCGGAACGACCGAACCGGATCCACTTTTTACGAGGAGTCCGTCTCCACGTTCTGTTGGTGCCGTTTCCTTCGATGCGCGAGACCTCGGCCGACAAAGCGCGGAATAGTCCCAGATCCCTTGACCGGGGCTCATTCGGCGCCTGATGGTGGCCCTGCGACAAAGCCGCTCCGGCCTCGCCGGTCCGGTATCCCCTTTCCGACAGGTCCCCGAAAGGTCGAAAGGTAGACCGCATGCCGGTGCAGGAAGTAAAACGCGTGGACCGGGAGTTCGGAAAAGACTTCCTCGAAGCGGCACGGACGCTGGCCGCCGGCGGCGCCACGGGCGACACCGTGCTGTCCGCTCCCGACGCGCGGCTCCCCACGTCCCTCACCGCGGAACTCGACGACATCGCACAGCCCCCCGACCCACGCGTCGGGCACCGCGTCGTCCGAGGACTGCTCCCCACCGACGACCCGGGCCCGACGCCGCTGCACTGGCGCGAGGCCGACGCCCGGCGCGACGCCGTCTTCGACATCGCGCTGGCCCTGGTCGCGTCCCGGTTCGGCCGGGTCTTCGGCTGGCGCAACCAGCAGGAGGGACGGATCGTCCACAACATCCTGCCCAGCCCCGGGCAGGAGCGGCTCCAGGTCGGGGCCAGCAGTGTGGTGCCGCTCGTCTGGCACACCGAGGACGCCTTCCACCCCCAGCGGGCGGACCTGCTGCTCCTCGCCTGTGTGCGCAACCCGGACGGTGTCGGCAGCAGACTCTCCAGCGCCACCGGGATCGGTCTCGGCGCCGCCGACGTCGCGCAGCTCGAGCGGCCGTTGACGCTGGTGCTGCCCGACGACAGCTACGCCGACCAGCAGGCGGGCGGGCGGGAGCCCGTGGGGATCTCCACGCTGTGGCGCCGCGACGGCGACGCCCTGGGCGTCCGCTACGACCCGTCCTACACCCGCCATCTCTCGGACGACCGGGAGTTCGTGGCGGCGTACGACCGGCTCGGGCACGCCTTGGAGGACAACGGCCACGTCGTGCCGCTGGAGCCGGGCGACCTGCTGATCATCGACAACGACGCGACCGTCCACGGCAGGCTGGCGTTCAAGGCGCGCTACGACGGGACCGACCGCTGGCTGAAGCGCGTCCTGGTGCGCTCCCCCCGGCCGCGCCCCGCCCGTGAGCGTCTGGAGCACGGCTACGGCCAGGAGCAGGTGGACGCCCACACGACCGCTCGGGCCCGGACCGGCTGAGCGGCGCACACGACAAGGGGGCCGCACCCACAAGGCGCGGCCCCCTTGTCGTGCCCGGACGGCGTCAGTAGCCCCGGTCGGGATCGACGACGTTGCGCAGCGGACGGCCCGAGCGGAAGCGGGCCAGGTTGTCCAGGAGCAGCTCCAGACACCGCTCGTCCGTGCCGGGGGTCGCGTCGGCGCTGTGCGGGGTGACCAGGACGCCCGGCGCCGACCACAGCGGGGACGACGCGGGCAGCGGCTCGGACGCGAACACGTCGAGCCCCGCCCCGCCGAGCCGGCCACTGCGCAGGGCGGCCACCAGGGCGGACTCGTCGACGACCGGACCGCGACCCACATTGACGAGGAACGCGCCCGGCCGCAGCAGCGCCAGTTCCCGCGCGCCGACGAGCCCCCGGGTCCGCGGCGTCAGCGGCACCGCCACCACCAGGATGTCGAGCCCGCGCAGGAACTCCTCCAGGTGCTCGGGCCCGTACACCGCGCGCAGCCCGGACCCGGGTCCGCCCGGTCCGGGACCGGTCCCGCCCGCGCTGCGGCGGCAGGCCGTCACCTCGACGCCGAACGCGTCCAGGAGCCGGGCCGTGCGGGCGCCGATGTCGCCGAGGCCGAGGACACCGGCGCGGCGCCCCCGCAACTCCCCCGCGCGCGGCACCCGCCAGCTGCGCTCGCGCTGCGCCGCGAGGGTCTGCGGGAGCCCCTTGCAGTGGGCGAGCAGCAGCGCGAGGACGTGCTCCGCCACCGCCGCGCCCCGGGTCCCCGCCCCGTTGGTGACGGTCAGTCCGGTCGCGGCGGCGTGCTTCAGCACCCCGGAGGGGACGCCGACGGCGACGGTGTGCAGCCAGCGGCACTCGGGGTGGGCGGCCAGGAACGCCTCGATCTCTTCGTCCTCGGCCTGCCACACGAGCGCGGCGGAGCGGGGCCCGGACGCCTCCGGCCCCGCCTCGTCCGCCTCTCCGGGCCACGCCTCGGCGACCCGCTCGCGCGCTCGCGGCGGCAGTCCGAACAGTGCCGGACCGCCGCCCTGTCGCGCGGCCATCTAGCCGCGGGCCGCGGCGCGCTCGCGCACGCTGCGCGGACGCATGTCCGTCCACACGGTGTCGATGTGGGACAAGCACTCCTCGCGGGTGCCCCTGCTCCCCTCCTCGTGCCAGCCCGCGGGCAGTTCACGGCCGGCGGGCCATATCGAGTACTGCTCCTCGTCATTGACGACCACCGCGTACTGTTCGGCGTTGTCCAGGTTTTCCATGGCGGAATTCCTTTCCTCGATAGGTCCGAGACGGGTCTGAAGTGGGTCGGGAACGGGTCCGAGACGGGTCCGACCGGTCCGGTGTCCGAAAAGCCTATTCAGCCGCTTCCGGTTGTCGCCAGCAAGGGCAACCGGGCTGCCTCAGCATATTGTTGACGCCTTTCCGCGAACCTCTGATCCGCCTTGCTCCGGCCGTTCATTGACCCTGCGACCCGGGCGTTCCTAGGGTTTTCCTGGCTGGACGCATCGACGATCAGGACGAGCAGAAAGTCTGGGTCAACGAATGGATCGCACCGAGCACACTCTGGACCTCTGCGCGGCCGGGCTCTCGCACCATCCGGCGGTGGCCGGGGCCGAGGCCGCCGCGCCGGGCGGCGCCCGTCGGATCGTGTACGTCCTCCCCGCCGAGGGGCGTGCCTTCGACGCGGACGAGCTGCGCCGCCACCTCGACGGGGAGCAGAGTCCGTTGCCGGACGGGACCGCCCTCGTCCCCGTGCCGGAGTTCCCGCGTGCCGGGGACGGCTCCGTCGACCGGGCGGAGCTGCCCGCGTACGGCGTCCTCGGCGGCCTGCTGGCCCTGTGGCGGGAGGCGTTCGACAACGCACGCATCGGTCCGGACGACGACTTCTTCGTCCTGGGCGGCTACTCGATGCTCGCGGTGCGCCTCATCGGCCGGATCGCCGACCGCTACGGCGTCGACCTGCCGCTCGCCGACTTCTTCGACCTGCCGACCGTCCTGGACGTGGCGTACCGCCTGGTCGAGTCGGGCGCCGACCCCGCCGCGCCCGAGGCGCCCGCGGCCACGGCGGAGGAGCTGAGCCTGGAGGACCTGCTCGCAGGACTCGACCAGCTCTCCGACGAACAAGCGCTGAACCTGCTGGGGCCGGACACACCGCCGGCCGACGGCATCGCCCGCGGCTGACCCGACGGACCCGACTCCCCCGACGGAGGGACGCATGTACCGGATCGACCTGACCGACGCCGACCGCGAGGCGGTCGAGCCCCTCCTCGCGGAGCTGCTGGCCGAACGGCCCGCGTCCGACGAGGAGTTGCTCGACGCCGTCGCCCTGCGCGCGCAGGAGCTGCCGCGGGGGCTGCGGGCGCGGGTCAACACCTTCCGTCTGGAGGAGCCCTCCGGCGGCTGCGTGATCAGCGGGCTGCCCGTGGACGACACCCGGATCGGCGCCACCCCCGCGACCTGGGGCGAGGCCGACGCCGACGGCCGCACCCGGCGCGAGGACATGTTCCTCCTCATGTGCGCCTCGCTGCTCGGCGACCCCATCGCCTGGGCCACCCAGCAGGACGGCCGGCTGCTGCACGACGTCGTCCCCATCAAGGGCCACGAGCACGCCCAGCTCAACTCCTCGACGGCCGAACCCCTGACCTGGCACACCGAGGACGCCTTCCATCCCTACCGGGCCGAGTACGTCGGCCTCATGTGCCTGCGCAACCCCGACGCGGTGGAGACCACGTACGCCCTCTTCGACGATCTGCGCCTGGACGAGGAGACGCGAAAGACCCTGGCCGGGGCGCACTACGTGATCCGCCCCGACAACTCCCACCAGCCGCAGCACCGCGGCGCGGACAGCGCCCTCGACGCGCCCGCCGACCTCCTGGAGCGCAGCGTCCGCCTGATCGAGCGGCTCACCGCCTCGCCCGAGCGGGTGCCCGTCCTCTTCGGCGACCCGCGCTCCCCCTACGGCCGCCTCGACCCGTACTTCATGGACCGCACCACCGAGGACGCCGGGGCGACGGCCGCGTTCGAGGCCCTCGTCAAGGAGATCGACACCCGCCTGACCGGCATCGCCCTGCGCTCCGGCGACGTGCTGTTCATCGACAACTACAAGGCCGTGCACGGCAGGAACCCCTACCGGGCCCGCTACGACGGCCGCGACCGCTGGCTGCGCCGGGTCAACGTCACGCGCGACCTGCGCAAGTCCCGCGACGCCCGGGTGCGCGCCGGCTCCCGCGTCATCTACTAAGCCGCCTTGCCAGGCCCAGCGAAAGGCTCTGACCGCCCCATGAGGAAATACCGGCTGATGGTCCCGGGCCCCACCCCGACGCCCCCCGAGGTCACCGCGGCAGCGGTGCTCCCCGTCGAGGACGAACGCACCCACGCCTACGCCGAGGTGTTCACACGTGTCGTCGACAACCTCCGGCGGACCCTGCGCACCCGCAACGACGTCCTCCTGGTCGCGTCCAGCATGACCGGCGCGTTCGAGGGCGCCCTGCAGAACCTGTTCGCGCCGGGCGACGGCGTCCTGGTCGTCACCAACGGGGCGTTCGGCGAGCGCTGGAGCCAGATGGCGGCCGCGTTCGGCCTGCGCGTCACCGAGGTGCGCCACGACTGGGGCGAGCCGCTGGACCTGGACCGCATCCGCGAAGCGGCGTCGGCCCCGGGCCTGAAGGCCGCGATCGCCGTGCACTGCGAGACCTCCACGGCCATGGTCAACGACGTCCGCGGGTTCGCGGCGGCCTCCGCGCCGCTGCTCACCGTCGTCGACTCGGCCTCCGGCGTCGGCGCCGCCGACCTGCGCACCGACGAATGGGGCATCGACGTCGTCGTGGGCGGCTGCCAGAAAGCCCTGATGACCCCGCCGGGACTCGCCTTCACCAGCATCGGCGAACGGGCCTGGGAGCAGCACCGCGCCGCGCGCCTGCCGCGCTTCTACTTCGACTGGGACGAGACCCTCGCAGCGCTCCGCGCCGACGTCCCCCGCACGCCGTGGACACCGGCGATCTCCCTGATCAGCCAGCTCGACGTGGCCCTGCGCCAGCTCCACACCGAGGGGCTCGACAACGTCCTGGAGCGGCACGTGCGCCTGGGCCGGATGGCCCGCGCGGGCGTACGCGGCCTCGGCCTGCGGCTGTTCTCCCCGGACGAGGACCGCCACAGCGCCGTCACCGCCGCCGAACTGCCGCCCGGCGTGGACGCGAGCGCCCTGGTCGACCGGCTCCTCGACCGCTACGCCATCCAGCTCGCCGGAGCTCAGCCGCCCCTGGACGGCCGGGTGCTGCGCATCGGGCACTGCGGATACGTGGACGAGTTCGACGTCCTGACCGCGCTGTCCGCCATCGAACTGGGGCTTGCCGAGAGCGGCTGCGCCGTCCGGCCGGGCGGCGGTGTCACCGCCGCGCTCCAGGTGCTGCACGACCAGCGGACCGCGCCCGTCGCACGCGCCGAGCAGCCGGTGGCCGCGACCGCCTAGGACCACCACGACGCCCCCCGGGGCCGCTACCGCACCGCCCGCGCCCCCTTCACGAATCAGGAGCACGCCATGCATCTGCCACGCGCCGCCTTGGAGGACTGGATGCGTGACTTCTACTTCGACACCTCGCTCGACCTGGGCAGCAGCGGTGTGCGGTGCTTCTCCCTCGCGGAGCTGCGCGAGCTGCTCGGCATCACGGTCGAGGAGCTGGACGCGATCGCGCTGGACGACAGCCCCTCGTACGGCGGCAACCTGCTGCGCCGGGCCGTCGCCGACCGCTTCACCGGCGGGGACACCGACCGCGTGATGGCGACCCACGGCTCCACCGAGGCGATCTTCGTCGTGATGAACGCCCTGCTGTCCGCCGGGGACGAGGTCGTGGTGGTCGACCCCGCCTACCACTCGCTGACCTCGGTCGCCGAGGCGATCGGCTGCCGCCTCGTGCCCTGGCGGCTGCGGCCCGAGACGGGCTTCACGCCCGACGTGGCGGAGCTGCGGGCGCTGGTCACCCCGCGCACCCGCATGATCGTCGTGAACTTCCCGCACAACCCGACCGGCGCCCACCTGACCCGCGACCAGTTCGACGACCTGCTCGACCTCGTGGACAGCCGCCCGGAGCTGCACCTCGTGTGGGACGGCGCGTTCACCGAACTCGTCTACGACAGCGAGCCGTTGCCGGACCCCTCGACCCTGCACGACCGGTGCGTGGGCCTCGGCACCATGTCCAAGGCGTACGGCCTGCCCGGCACCCGCGTCGGCTGGTGCCTGGCGGCGCCGGACGTCCTGGAGCGGCTCGTGGCCCTGCGCGACGCGCTGACGATCTGCGTCTCCCCGCTCACCGAACACCTCGCCGCACGCGCCCTTGCCGGGGCCGACCGCATCCTCGCCGACCGCCGCACCCACGCGGCCCGCAACCTCGAACGCCTCACCGCGTGGGCCGGCGACCACGGCGACCTGGTGTCCTGGTCGCGCCCCTCGGGCGGCGTCACCGCCTTCCCCGCCTTCACGGGCGTCGAGGACACCGAGGACCTCTGCCGCGACCTGGGCGCCCGGTACGACCTGCTCCTGGTGCCCGGATCCGGCTTCGGCCACCCCGACCGCGTACGGCTCGGCTTCGGCGGAGCCGAGGACGCCTTCGCCGAGGGCCTCGACCGCCTGCACAAGGCGCTGACGGAACGGCAGGGGGCGCTCTGATGGACCTCGCCGACCTCCTCGCCCGGCTCGACGAACTGCCGCCCGCGCAACGCGCCCAGGTGGAGCGGGCCCTGCGCGAACGCGGCGGCCCCCGGACCCACGAGACGTCGGTCACCCAGCAGGGTCTGTGGCTCATCGACCAGCTCACCCCGGGCGACCGGCTCTACACGATCGGCTGGCGGCTGCGCCTGACCGGCCGCCTGGACGCCGGGGCGCTGACCGGGGCGGTCGACGCGCTGGTCGCCCGCCACGCGGCCCTGCGCACCACGTTCACCGTGGAGGACGGACGGCCGCTCCAGGTGGTGCACCCGGAGCTGCGCATCCCCGTCCCCTTCGACGACCTGCGCGGATGGGACGAATCGGAGCGCCAGGAGCGGGCTGAGGCGCTGTGCGCCGCCGAGGTCGCCCCGTTCGACCTGCAGAAGGGCCCGCTCACCCGGTTCCGGCTCATGCAAGTCGCCGACGACGAGCACCTGTTCACCATGGTCGTCCACCACATCGTCTTCGACGCCGTCTCCGTGAACGTGGCCCTGGACGACCTCTCCCGCGTCTACAACGCCCTCGTCGCGGGCGGCCCGGTCCCGCAGGCCCCGCCGGCGCCGCAGTACCCGGACTTCGCCCGCTGGCAGCGCGCCCACCTCTCGGGCCCGCGCCTGGAGCGCCTGATCGGATACTGGCGTCAGCAACTCGCCGGGGTGCCGGGACTCCTCGCACTGCCTACGCGCCGACCCCGCCCGGCGGAGCAGTCGCACGCCGGGGCCGAGCACACGGCACTCCTCCCGGCCGACCTCGCCGACCGGCTGCGCACGCTGGCCCGCGAGGAGCGCTGCACCCTCTACACGGTCCTGCTGGCCGGCTTCCAGGTCGTCCTCTCCCGCTTCAGCGGGCAGCGCGACTTCGTCGTCGGCACCGTCGTGCACGGCCGGGTCCGCGGCGAGTTCGAGCACATGGTCGGCTACTTCGTCAACACCCTCGCGCTCCGTGCCGACCTGAGCGGCGACCCCACCTTCCGGGAACAGGTGCGCCGCGCACGGTCCACGTTCCTGTCGGCCTACGACCACCAGGCGCTCCCGTTCGACCGGCTGGTGGAGGAGCTGGCACCGCACCGAGGGCTGAGCCACAACCCGCTCGTGCAGGTGGTGTTCGAGTCGCACGACGAGGACGACTGGCAGGAACGGACACACTTCACCGGCCTGACGATGGGGCGCCTGCTCCCCATCGAGCTGGACCGCGCCAAGTTCGACCTGAACGTGTCGGCGGTCGAGCGCGACGGCACCATCGACGTCAGCGTCGAGTACGCCACCGACCTCTTCGACGAGGAGAGCATCGCCCGCCTGGTCGCGCACTACCGGCACCTCCTCGACACCGCCACCGCGCGACCGGGCACCCCCCTCCGCTCCCTGGAGACGCTGACGCCCGAGGAGCGCGCCCTGCTCACCGGGCCGCCCGCCCCGGCCGCCCCCTCGACTCCTGTGCACGATCTCGTACGACTGCGGGCGGAGGCGGCCCCGGATCTCCCGGCCGTGTCGGACGGCACCCGCACGCTCTCCTACGGCGAGCTGCACGCCGGGGCGGACCGGCTCGCGCACACGCTGGCCGCGCGCGGCGTCACACCGGAGAGCGTCGTGGCCGTCGCCCTGCCGTCCTCACCGGACCAGGTCCTGGCCACCCTGGCGGTGCTCCGGGCGGGCGGGGTGTGTCTGCCCCTCGATCCGCGGGCGACGCCCGGCACCTTGCGCGCCGTCCTCGCCGACGCGTCCCCGGCGCTGGTCGTCACCGACGGGACGGTCCCGGGCGAGGTGCTGGACGCCGAGCAGGTCGTGCTCCTGGACGACCCGGCGCCGACGCTGCCTTCCGACCTGCCCGCGCCTGTACGGCCGGAGCAGGCCGCTTTCCTGCTCTACACCGGCGCGGCACGGGGCGTCCTGCTCACCCACGAGGGTCTCGTCACCGCGGTGGACCAGGCCGCCCGGGCCCTGGCGGCGGCGCCGGGCGACACCGTCCGCGGCCACGGCGCCCCCGGCACCGGCCTCGCGCTCCTGGAGACCTTCACGGCGCTGACCACCGGCGCCGAGCTGGTGCAGGCGCCCGGCGGCGACGCGTCCGGCGACCGGCTCACCCTCGTAGCCCCTGACGGCGTGCGCGTGCTCGACCTCACCTGTGCGGCCCCGGTCACCCCGGCCCCGAACGACCCGGACCCCGTCGTCCCCACCCCGAACGACCCGGCCACGGGCGACACGGCCCCGGATGACCCAATCACGGCCGTCGCCGGATACGGCCGCACCGAGACCTCCGTCCTCGCCTTCCTCACCGACCCCGCCCCCGCTCCCGCCCCCGACGCGCGGACCCGTGTGCTCGACGCGGACCTGCGCCGCGTCCCGCCGGGCGCGTACGGCGAGTTGTACGTGAGCGGCGCCGGGCTGGCGCGCGGCTACCGGGACCGGCCCGGCGCCACGGCGGAGCGGTTCGTGCCGGACCCCTACGGGCCGCCCGGCGCCCGGATGTTCCGGACCGGCGACCTGGCCCGTCTCGACGCACAAGGACGGGTCGTCGTCCTCGGCCGCGCCGACCACCGGATCCTGGTGCACGGCCTGCCCGTGGAGCCCGGCGCCGTCGAAGGCGCGCTGCTCACCCACCCCGCCGTGGACCGCGCGGCGGTGTCGATCACCACGGGCGCCGAGGGGCCACGGCCCGTCGCCCACGTCGTGGCGGTGCCCGGCGCGCACGCCGACCCGCGGGAGCTGCGCCGCCACGTCGCGGGGCGGCTCGCCGCGCACATGGTGCCCGGGGCCGTCCTGCTCCACGACCGTCTGCCCACCGCCCCCGACGGCTCCCTCGACCGGGCCGCCCTGCCCGCGCCCGGACCTGTCTCCGAGCCGGCCGGCCGTGCACCCGGCACCGCCCACGAGGCCGTGCTGCGCGACCTGTTCGCCGACGTCCTCGGTGTGCCCTCGGTCGGCCTCGACGACGACTTCTTCGACATCGGCGGGCACTCCATGCTGGCGGCCCGGCTGATCACCAGGGTGAGCGACGCCCTCGGTGTCGAGATGGGTCTGCGCACCCTGTTCGAGGCACCCACGGTCGCGGAGCTGGCCCGGGTGCTGCGCGACACCGGTGATGCGTCGGGCGGAACCGGCGGCGACCTCGACGTCCTGCTGCCGCTGCGGCCCACGGGCGACGGCACCCCGGTGTTCTGCGTCCACCCCGGTATGGGCCTCGGCTGGTCCTTCGCGGGCCTGGTCCGTCACCTCGACCCGAGCCACCCGGTGTACGCGCTCCAGTCACCGGGTCTGACCGAGGGCCCGGGCGCCGTACCGGAGACGGTCGAGGAGACGGCCGCCCTCTACCTGCGGCACATCCGCGAGGTCGCCCCGCACGGCCCGTACCACCTCGTGGGCTGGTCATCGGGCGGCCTCATCGCGCACGCGGTCGCCGTGCGGCTGCGCGCCGAGGGCGAGCCGGTGGGCGTGGTCGCGGTCCTCGACGGCTATCCGCTGGCCGATCGCGTCGGAACCCTGCCCTCCCGGGAGCAGGAGGCCGAGGATCTCCGCCTGGAGACGTCAGGACTCGACGTCCCCGAGGCGCTGCGGGCCCGGCTCGCCGAGGTCTACACCGCCGTCGCCCGCGGCGCCCGCGCGCATGTGCCCCGGCTCTACGAGGGCGACCTGGTGCACGTCGCCGCCGCCGACCGGCGCGACGGCGGGGCCTTCGTCGCCGACCTGTGGCTGCCGCACGTCGGCGGCGAACTGGTGCGGCACACGGCGCGGTGCACGCACGAGGAGATGACGAGCCCGGGGGTCCTGGCGGAGATCGGTCCCCGCCTCGCGGACCACATCGAACGGGCTGACCACCGAAGCGCGACGCCCCGCTGACCCGAGCCGACGACCTTGAGCGAACGGAGAGAGCCACCGTGGCAGGCAAACCCTACGTTTCGATCGGCGGTGACCAGCACACGGCCGCGTGGCGGGTCCTGCTCGTCCCGCACTCGGGAGCCGGTGCGGCCAACGCGCGCGTCCTGCAACCGCATCTGCCGCCGGACTGGCAGCTGGCCGCCGCCCGCCTCCCCGGCCGGGAGTCCCGCATCCTCCAGCCCGTCGGGGACCTGGAGAACCTGGTCGCCGACGTGACCGCGACGGCCCGCTCCCTGCCGGGCACGGCGCCGCTCCTCGTGGTCGGCGTGTGTGCCGGCGCCGTCGTCGCCCTGGAGGCCGTGCGGGCGCTGCAGGACAGCGACCCGGGCCTGGTGGCCGGTCTCGTGGTGGTCTCGTACTGGTCGGTGGACCACCCGCCGCGGGCCACCCGGCTGCTGCCCGACAGCGACGACCCGGCGGAACTGGCCGCCGCGATCGGCAAGTTCGGCTACCTCCCCGACCACGTCGCGGCGCAGGACCTGGCCGACACCTATCTCCCGCCCCTCGTCGCCGACATGCGCGCCGTGCAGGACTTCCACAGCGGCCCCGACCCCGTGCTCACCGCGCCGCTCCTGGTGGTCTCCGGAACCGACGACCCGCTGTGCCCGCCCGAACGCGTCGACAGCTGGGCTCCGTTCGCGAAGCGGACCCGGCAGACCCGCGTCGGGGGCGGCGGACACATGCTGCTCCTGGAGCGCCCGGCGGAGCTGGTGGACGCCATCGCCTCGAACCTGGACCACTTCCGGTGACCGCGACCGCCCGCGCGGACGGTCCCGTCCCGGGACGCACGACCTCATACGACGAGAAAGGGTGCGCGGCCATGGAAGCGACCGAGACCTCGGTCAAGGGGCGCATGGACCTCCTCCTGCTTCGGCAGTGGGAGAGCCGCCCCGACCTGCCGGCCCTCGTCCGCGGCGACGACATTGTCACCGCGGGCGAACTGAGGGACCAGGTGCTCGCCCTGGCCGGGGCCCTGCGCGCACAAGGGGTGCGCGACGGCGACCTGGTGGCGGTGTACCAGCCCCGCTCAACCGAGTTCGTGGTAGCCATCCTCGCGGTGGTGTTCGCGGGCGCCGCCCACGTCGCCTTCGACGTCGGCGACCCGCCCGAGCGCACCCGGCACGAGATCGACGACTGCGCGCCCCGGCTGGTCGTCACCACCCGCGAGGGCGCGGCCCGCCTCGCCCCGTCGGTCCCGGTCCTGCTCACCGACGACGGCGCGGCGCGGCCGGTCCCCGACCGCTTCACGCCTGCGGCGATCACGCCGGCGTCACCGGCCGTCGTCCTGTTCACCTCAGGATCGACGGGCCGCCCCAAGGCGTCCGTCATCAGCCACGCCGCGCTCGCCTCCCGGATGGCGGCCTTCCAGGGCGGCCACCCGACGGGCCCCGGCGACCGCGTCCTGCACCACACCGCCTGCACCTTCGACCTCCACCTCGCCGAGCTGTACTGGCCCCTGCTCGTGGGCGCGGCCGTGGTGATCGCCGAGCCGGGGCGCCAGCGCGACGCGGCGCATCTGGCGCGGCTGATCCGGGACACCGGTGTCACGACGTTCTGCTGCGTCCCCTCGCTGCTCGAACTGTTCCTCCTCGCCCGCGGCGACGACGAGCGCTACGACGGCTTGAAGTACGTCATCGCCGGGGGCGAGGCCCTCTCGCCCGACCTGGTCCGCCGCTTCCACGCCCGCTCGACCGCCTCGCTGACCAACATCTACGGGCCCAGCGAGTGCACCGTCTTCGCCACCGCCTGGACCTGCCCGCGCGACCCGGACCCGGAGCTGGTACTGATCGGCCCGCCGGTGCCGGAGACGACGATCCACCTGCTCGACGCGGACCGGGTCCCCGTCCCCGACGGCGCGCCCGGCGAGGTCTACATCGGTGGGATCGGCGTCGCCGACGGCTACCTCGGCCGCCCCGAACTGACGGCCGAGCGGTTCGTCACCGGCGTCCCCGGCACCGAAGGGCGCCTGTACCGCACCGGAGACCTGGCCCGCCGACACCCGGACGGCGCGCTGGAGTTCCTGGGCCGCATCGACCACCAGGTCAAGATCCGCGGCGTGCGGGTGGAGACCGGCGAGGTCGAGTCGACGGCGCTGCGCTGCCCCGGCGTGCGTCAGGCGGCCGTGGTCGCCGCGGGCGACGGCAGCGACAAGCGGCTGTACGCCTTCGTCGTCCCGGAGCCGGACACCGACCCGGCGACCCTGCCGGACCGGGTGCGCGAGCAGCTGCGCGGCTGGCTGCCGCAGACCATGCTGCCCTCCGCCGTGCTCGTCCTCGACACCCTGCCGCTGACGCGGAACGGCAAGCTGGACCGGGCGTCGCTGTCGCGGCGGGCCCTGACAGAACGCCCCGCACAGACCGCTCCCCGTCCGGCCGCCGAGGACCTCACCACCCCCGCCCGCATGGAGGACCTGGTGTCCGGCATCTGGCGCGAGGTTCTCGGCCTCCCCCGGCTCGGCAGGGACGAGGACTTCTTCGACATCGGCGGGGACTCCTTCCGCGCCGTGCAGGTCATGGGCGCCGTACAGGACGCGCTCGGCCACAAGGTGCCGCTCGACGTCCTTCTGCGCCGGCCCACCGTGGAGGAGTTCTCGGCCGGCCTGCTCGAACTGACCGCGAAGGCCGACACCCCCGGCTGACCGCCCCTCCCCCTCTCGCCGCCCGTCCCTCCCCAAGAGACCGGAGCACAGCCATGGCCACCACATCCGACCTGGACTGCTTGATCATCGGCTACAACGACGTCCCGTTCTCCCAGCAGTGGAACCGCGTGAGCCACCGCGGGCCGCGCGACCCCGAGCGCCTGATGTTCATGCGCGACCACCTCCTGTTCGACGGCGAACGGCTGCCGTACATGGACGTGATGAACAAGGTGCTTCACCGCGCCGGAAAGCTCGACGAGAACGTCTACATCCACGGCGGGGAGACCCCCAACCTCGCCTCCCACTACCTGGCCAACTACCTCACCCACCGGGGCTTCAGCGCCGAGTGCACCAGCCTGTTCGGCTGCGAGCAGGACCGGATCCGCGACATCCTCCTGACCCGGCGCCCGCGGATGGTGGCCATCACCACCACCTACTACATCATTCCGAACCCGGTCGTGGAGATCACCCGCTTCATCCGCGAGGTGATGCCGGAGACGACGATCGTGGTGGGCGGCCCGCTCGTCGGCAACCTCCTCAAGGATCTCGACCGGGAGGAGCTGGCCGAGGTCCTGTCCTGGATGGACGCCGACGTCTACATCCACGAGTCGCAGGGCGAGACGACCCTCACCCAGCTCGCCGCCGCGCTGCGCGAGGGCAGCGACCTGAAGGACGTCCCCAACCTGCTGCTGCCCACGGGCTCCGGCGACTACAAGCTCACCAAACTCCACGCCGAGGCCAACGTCCTGGACGAGTGCGCCATCGACTGGTCCCGGTTCGGCGCCGACCTCGGCGCCACCGTGCACACCCGCACCGCCCGCAGCTGCGCCTTCAAGTGCAGCTTCTGCGACTACCCGATCCGCGCCGGGGCGCTCACCCTGACCAGCGTCGACGTCGTGGAACAGGAGCTGCGCCAGCTCGACCGGATGGGCGTCACGCAGATGGTCTTCATCGACGACACCTTCAATGTGCCGGGCCCCCGGTTCAAGGAGCTGTGCCGGATGATGGCCCGCAACGACTTCGGGTTCCAGTGGTACTCCTTCTTCCGCGCGGGCACCGCCCGCGACGAGGAGACGTACAACCTGATGGCGGAGAGCAAGTGCCGCGCGGTCTTCCTCGGCATCGAGGCCGGTGACGACGGCATCCTCAAGAACATGTCCAAGGTGGCCACGCTGGACCGCTACCGCGTCGGCATCGAGCGGCTCCACGCCCGCGGCATCGACACCTTCGCCTCCTTCATCTCCGGCTTCCCCGGTGAGACCGAGAAGACCGTCGAGAACACCATCAAGTTCATCAACGAGGTCGGCCCTACCTTCTGGCGCACCGAACCCTGGTGGTACAACCACCGCGCGCCGGTCCAGAAGCAGGCCGCCGAGTTCGGCCTCACCGGGCGCGAGTACGACTGGCGCCACAACACCATGGACATCAACGGCGCCGTGGACGCCTGCCACGCCCTGTTCGACCAGGTGAAGAACTCCCTGTGGATGCCGGGGTACAACTTCGACTTCTGGGCGCTGCCCTATCTGATGGGCAAGGGCCTGCAGATGCCCGACATCATCGAGTTCCACCGGGTGGCCCGCCAGATCATGGAGTTCAACGACCGGCCCGGTGACGGACCCGCCCCGGAGCTCATCGACCGGATGTACCACGTCTTCGACAACGCGCCGCACATCAGCGGGAAGTACAGCCCGCCGGCCGGGCGCGACGCCGTGCCCGCCCTGGCCCTCCAGAGCTGAACACCGCCCGTCCGCCCCCGCCCGTGTCCGGCAGCGCCGCCTCACAAGGATGGATCCGCATGACCGCGCCTTTCGACCTCCTCACCCCGGGACCGGACCAGCCTCCGGAAGACACCCCCTGGGAAGACACGTACGCCAGCGACGGTGTGCACGACGTCTTCGCCCGTCAGGCGCGTCTGCGCCCGAAGACCACCGCCGTCGTCACGGTGCCCGCCTCCGCGACGGCCGGGGGCGGCGCCGAGCAGGCGTCCTACGCCGAACTCGACGCGCTCGCCAACCAGATGGCGCACCGCCTCGCCGACCTGGGCGTCGGCCTCGGCACGCGGGTGGCCGTCTGCCTGGAGCCGTCAGTGCGCCTGGCGGTGACGCTGCTCGCCGTCATGAAGGCGGGCGCCGCCTTCGTGCCCCTCGACCCGGACTATCCGGCCGCCCGGCTGAGCCACCTCCTGGACCACTCGGGCGCCGCCGTCGTCGTCGCCCAGCCGGAGACCGCCGGACGGCTGCCCGCCGCCGACGCCGGGCTGCTCCTCCTCGACGAGGGCTTCTCGGCCCTCACCGGCCGCCCCCCGACCCCGCCGCGGGCGGCGGCGGGCCCGGACGACGTCGCGTGCGTCATCTACACCTCGGGCTCGACCGGAACGCCCAAGGGCGTGCTCATCACCCACCGCGGCCTGACCAACCTCGCCCGCGCCGCCGCAGACACCTTCGGCCTCGGCCCCGGCCACCGGTTCCTCCAGCTCGCCTCCGTCAGCTTCTCCGCCGCGCTGGAGGAGATCTTCCCGCCGCTGCTCAGCGGAGCGACGCTGCTGATGGCGGGCTACCACCGGGCCCTGCCGGACATCCCGCACTTCCTGAAGGTCCTGGAGCGGCACGCGGTCACCGGGTTCGAGATCACCACCAGCTACTGGCACCAGCTCGGCGACGAACTGGCCGAGACCGGGCAGCGGCTGCCGGACACCGTGCGGTTCGTGGTGATGGGCGGCGACCGGGTGCGCCCCGACCGCGTCCTCGCCTGGCGCGAGACCGGAGTGCCGCTCATCCACGTCTACGGGCCGACGGAGTCCACCGCCACCGCCACCTACCACCACTCGGCCCGCACCGAGCCCCGGCCGGACGGCACCCTGCCGATCGGCACCGCCATCGACGGTGCCGCGATCCGGCTCCTGGACGGCGCCCTGGACCCGGTGGCCCAGGGCGACACCGGCGAGGTCTACGTCGCGGGCCGGGCCCTGGCGCGCGGCTACCACCGGGCCCCGGGCGACACCGCCGCACGGTTCCTGCCCGACCCCCACGGCCCGGCGGGCAGCCGCATGTACCGCACCGGTGACCGGGCCCGCCTCCTGCCCGACGGCCAGCTCGAATTCCTCGGCCGCACCGACAACCAGGTCAAGATCCGCGGGTTCCGGGTCGAGCCCGGCGAGATCGAGGCGGTCCTCCAGCGCCACCCCGCCGTCCGGCACGCCGTCGTCACCGTGGAACGGCGCGACGACAGCAGCGAGAACGCGGTCCTGCACGCCCACGTCACCCCCGCGCCCGGCGAGGACCCGGCGCGGACGGACGACCCCCGCAGCGGTCAACTGCGCGATTACCTCGCCGGGTTGCTCCCCGCCTACATGGTCCCGGCCACTGTCACCGTCCTCGACACCATCCCGCTGACGGCGCACGGCAAGGTGGACTTCGCGGCGCTGCCGGGCAGGACGGAGGAGAAGAGCGCGGCGGGCCAGCCCCTGCGACCGGGCACGGCGGCGGACCTGGCCACCGTCTGGGCCTCGGTCCTCAAACTCGACCACGTCGGGCCCGACGACGAGTTCCTCGCCCTCGGCGGCAACTCGCTGCAAGCCGTGAAGATCGCCGCGAGGCTCCACCGGGAGTTCGGGATCGACATCCTGCCGAACGACCTGCTGGCGTCGAGGACCGTCACCCAGCTCGCCGCCGTCATCGACGGCAAGCGCGGCGACGCGGCGCACACCACCCAGGCCGCCCGCACAGCGGCCGAGACCGAGAACCGGCAGACCGCCCAGTGGGCCCGCAAACGCGCCGCCGTCGAGGCGTCGCTCGCCCGCTTCTCCGACGGACGCCGCGCCGCGCCCATCTCCCTCACCCAGCAGGGCCTGTTCGTCCTGAGCAAGCTCGCGGGCGACCTCCCGCTCTACAACGAGGCCTGGCAGTGCCGGCTGACCGGCCGCCTGGACCACGGCGCCCTCGACCGGTCGATCCAGGAGATCGCCGCCCGGCACGAGGCGCTGCGCACCTCCTTCGGGCTGCTCGGCGGCAGCCCGGTCCAGTTCGTCGCCCCGGCCGTCGACATCCCCGTACGGTACGTGGACGTCTCGGCGCGGCCGGAGGAGCTGGCGGAGCTGCGCGACAGCGCGATCCGCGAGCCGATCGACCCGGCGACGGCGCCGCTGCTGCGCGTCCTGGTCCTCTCGCGGTCCGAGACGGAACACCTCGCGGTCTTCGTCGCCCACCACCTCGTCGTCGACTTCGTCTCCGTCGACGTGTTCATGGACGAGCTGGCCGCCTGCTACCCGGCCTTCCACGCCCAGACCTCCCCCGCGCTCCCCCGGCCGTCGCTCCAGTACGGCGACTGGGCTCTGTGGCAGCACAGCCATCTGCGCGGCGACGCCATGGACCGGCTGCTGCACTACTGGCGCGAGCGGCTGAGCGACCCGGAGCCGCGCCCGCTGGACCTCGGCGGCGACCGCCCGGCACCCCAGCACGTCGACTACCGCGGCGGGCGGCTCGCCCTCGACCTGCCGCCCGCCCTGCGGGACGCCGTCCACGCACTGGCCCGGCGCGAGGCTGTCACCCCCTTCATGGTGCTGCTCACCGCCTTCTACGCGCTGCTGCACACACGCTCGGGCAGCGACGACGTGAGCGTGGGCACACCGGTCGCCAACCGCGGCGGCCCCGGCACGGAGCGGCTGATCGGCTGCGTCAACAACACGGTCGTCCTGCGCCAGCACATCCCGGCCGAGGCACGCTTCCGCGACCTGCTGACCCAGGTGCGCGACACCTGCCTCGGCGCCTACGAGCACCAGTCGCTCCCGTTCGACCAGCTCGTGGAGAAGCTGGGCCCGCGGCGGCACCCGGGGCGCAGCCCGTACTTCCAGGTGCTCTTCGCCCTTGAGGACGAGAAGGCGCTCGAGCGCACCTTCTCGGACCTGACGCTGGACCAGAACACCATCCTGCCGAACGGACTCGCCAAATTCGAACTGGTCTGCGTGATCCAGGACCACGGCGACCGCCTCGAAGTGGGACTGACCTACCGCACCAGCCAGTTCGACGAGGCCACCGTCCGTGATCTGGGCGCCGAGTACGAGAAACTGCTCACCCGGTTCACCGCCGACCCCGACCGCTCTGTCGCGGCCGCGACAGGTGCGGCCGGCAGTGCCACACCCCTCAGCACCACCGTGGAGACACCATGACGACCGCCCCACCGAAGAAGCCGCGCCCGGACCGGCCCGTGGTCGAGCTGGTGCGCCACGCGGCCTACTGGCGCTGGGTCGCCGCCACGATGCTGCACCGGCTGCCCCCGATCATGGCGCCGATGGCGCTGATCCTGGCCAGCACGCACTACACCGGCAGCCCCGCCACGGGCGGTCTCCTCGTCGGTCTGGCGACCCTGCCCTGCATCCTGGCCGCCCCGCTCTTCAGCCGCTTCCTGGAGAGGCTGGGCCGCGAGCGCTGGACCCCGCGCGTCATGGCACTGGGCGGCGCCGCCCGCATCGGCGTGGCGGCGGGCTTCGTCGGGCACGCGCCGGTCTGGGTCCTGTTCGTCCTGTCCCTCGTCGGCAACATGGCCACGTTCGGTGTGGGCGGCGCCATCAGGACCCTGTTACGCGTCACGGTCCCGCAGCGGCTCATCGCCTCGGCGCTGTCGCTGGACGCGGTGCTCGTCGAACTGGTCGTCGTCGGCGCCCCGTTCGTGGTCGTGGCCTGCGCGGTGTTCAGCCCCGCGTACGCCCTGATCGTCATGGGCGCGGCCATGCTGGCGGGCGCGCTCCTGCTGCTGCCGAAGCCGAAACCGACGTCCGAGACCGGGGAGGAGGGCGGCACGGCGAACGCGGCCGAGGAGGAGGGGATCGCACGCGACGTCCCCGAGTCGACGGGCGTGTGGCGCAACCCGGCCTTCCTGTTCTGGGCGCTGGTGACCATGGCGTTCGGGCACTTCCTGGGCACGGCCGAGGTCGGCGCGCTGCCCCGGGTCCTGGAGGAGGGCGGCGGCACGGCCCAGGCGGCGGTGCTCGTCGGAGTGCTCGGCGCGGCCAGCGCCGCGGCCGGACTCGTCTACGCCTGGTACGCGACACGCGTCAAGGTCACCCTCACGGCGCGTGCCGTCCTGCTCCTGGTGACCATGACGGCGGCGACCCTGGTCATCGCCACCGTCTCCGGCTGGTGGGGCCTGATCGTGGCCTTCGCCCTGCTCGGACTGTGCGCCGCTCCGCTGAACTCCGTCATGACGGAGGCGCCCGGCTACGTCGTCCCCCGCTCCCGGATGTCGGAGGCGTTCAGCGTCCTCGTGGCCACGCAGAGCATCGGCTACTCGTTCGCCGGCGGGCTGCTCGCCGTGGTGAGCGTGCACCACATGCTCCTCCTCGGCCCGGCGACCGCGGTCGTCGCGCTGGCCGCCGCCACCGTGCTGCGGCCGGCCCGCGCGGCGGCGGCGATGGGCGCCGCCGCGCGGTGACCGTGCCGTGACGTGCTGATGCCGGTGCCCCGTCCACTCGCGGACGGGGCACCGGCATCAGCACGTCGGCCGGGCTCAGCCGGCCGGGCGCATCCCCATCCGGGTGTTGGCGTAGCTGTGGCCCAGGAGCACGGCCTCGGTGCGGGTGCGCAGATCGAGCTTGTTGAGGATGTGGTAGATGTGGCTGCGGACGGTGGCTTCCTGGACGTGCAGCCGCCGGGCTATCACCGTGTTCGTGATGCCGTGCCCCAGCGCCTCGAGCACCTCCAGCTCCCGCTCCGTGAGCACGTGCTCGACCTGCGGCAGCGACAGGTGCTCGCGCCGCATCCCGTCTCCCATCCAGCCCACCAGGACCTCGGCGATGGAGGCGGACAGGTAGGTCCGTCCGCTGTGCGCCTCCAGGACGGCCATGCCGAGATCGCGGTGGCTGGTGTTGCGGTCCACGAACCCGCGCACCGAGCACTTCACCGCCGTGCGCAGCATGTCGGCGTCGTCGGGCTGCATCACGGTGACCAGAGCGGGCCGTGCGCCGGACGTGAACCGCTCGGCGAGCGCGGCCCCGGCGTCGTCCTTCAGACAGTCGCCGCCGACGAGCAGCACGTCGGGCCGGGCCCGCAGCGGCTGGGCGAACGCCTGCCGTGCCGAGCCGAAATCGGCCATGACGTCGATCTGCGGGTAGTCGTCGAGGAGGGCGCGGATTCCCGCGCGCAGGATCGGATCCTCGTCCAGGACGACGAGTTGTACGGTCCCGTCCATCGTGTGGGGGGCGACGTCCGCGCCCAGCAGGGCGGTGCGTCCTTCCGTGGAGTTCACCGACGGCTCCTTCGGGAGAGTGGGGGGGGGGAAGGGGCTGAGCGGACTCTGAACCAGCCGTCCTGGCGTCAGACCGATCCGCCCGTGCCGAAGGAGGCCGCGGGCGCCTGGCCCGGCCGCGCCTCGGCCTGTGCCGCCGGCGCATTCTCGACGCTGTCCCACCCGATTCCGCCATCATCCGGGATTCCCGCCACTGTCAGTCCGGCGCCGACGAGAGAGGCGGCGGCAAGAAGGGCGGCCACGGGGCCGATGATTTTAGGCATGAGAAGCACTCCTGGTCCACTGTGTGCGGCAAGTTCTAGCCGTTTTTACAGAAAGCGCTGGCTTCGCTGGTTCCCGGACACCGATTCAGTGCAGTAACCACCGACTCCCAGCAGTCTGCGCGAGCCCTCTGTTCCGACGGAACACTTTCCGGCGGCACCTAGCTGCCTAGGCACGTTGGTGCCATCACCAGCCAACACGTCCGCACGAAGGCCCTGTTGATGGCGGGCGACCCCGCTGACAGACTCAGCACGTTGTGTGAGACGGGGGCGGCCACAGGAAAGGGCACAAGCACGATGGCCATGTTGAGCAACCTGGGTCTCAGCCCCACGGCGGAAGCCGTTTACGCGGCCCTCAACCGTCAGTCGCAGGCCCATCCCGCGGAACTCGGAGCCGCATTAAGGCGTTCCCCACAAGAGATAGCGGCGGCCCTCGAAGAACTGCAGGAAGCCTCGCTCATACGGCCTTCCAGAGAAAACCCGGAATGCTACCGCGCCGTCAGCTTTCCCGTCGCACTCACCACACTTCTGCGCAATCAGGAAGCGGAACTTGCCCAGCAGGTACAGGCGCTCAGCGAGCGGAGAGCCGCGGTGGTGGAGGCCGCGGCCCGCCTCAGCCCTGCCTACGACGGTTCACAGGAGGGCACCGAAAGACTCATCGGCATCGACGCGATCGAGACACGGCTCGAAACCCTCGCGCAGAACCTGGAGAAGGAATGCCTCGCCATACTTCCCGGCGGAGCCCAGTCCCAGGCGAGCCTCGACGCGTCCCGGCCGCTCGACGAGGAGGCCCTCGCACGCGGCGTCTCCTTGCTCAACCTCTACGACGACGCCATGCGCCACGACGAACCGACCCGCGCCTACGCCTCCTGGCTCACCGAACACAACGCCCAGGTCCGCACCGCCGCTGTGCTCCCGCCCCGGATGCTGATCTTCGACCGGAGCGTGGCCGTCGTCCCCATCGACCCGGAGAACTCCCGCGCGGGCGCACTCCTCACCTCGGAGCCCGGCATAGTCGCCACCCTCGTCGCCACGTTCAACCAGGCATGGGAACAGGCCACCCCGTACACCGACAGCGAGTCCGCCCACCCCGAGACGGGGCTCAGCGACACCCAGCTCAAACTGCTGATCCTGCTCGCCCAGGGCATGACGGACGAAGCCGCGGCGAAACGCCTCAACATCGGGCTGCGCACCGTGCGCCGCCAGATGTCCGCCATCATGGAACGCATCAACGCCAAGAGCCGCTTCGAGGCAGGCGTCAAGATCGCCCAACAGGGCTGGCTGTGACCGGCCCGGCCGGCGGGACACGTCACCGGCAGGAACGATGCTCAGCCTATGGACGCGCCGCCTCCGCCGCTACGTCATCGCGCTGAGACGACGTCAGCGTTTTGTTTACGGCGGCCTCGGCCGACGGCACCGGGAATCCGACCGGACGGGGCCTGACGGGCGGAAAAAGGTCTCACGGGTGCGAGTCCGTGATCGCGATGACCTCGTCGAGGCGGTCCAGGGCGGCCTGCAGGTCGTCGACCTTGGCCTGGATGCGGTCGCGCTCGGCGCGCAGCATGACGCGTTGCTCGGCACTGGTGTGCCCGGTGTCGAAGCACGGAAGGAGTTCCGCGATCCTCCGGCTGGTCAGACCGGCGGCGTACATCTGCTGGAAGAAGCGCAGTAGGGCGACGGTGTCCTGCCGGTAGAGGCGCTGGCCGGACGGGCTGCGCTCCGCGGTCAGCAGCCCCTGCTGCTCGTAGTAGCGCACGGCGCGCACCGAGACACCGGCGTCCCGCGCCACCTCGCCGATGCGGACCAGCCGCTCCGCCGCGGCCTCCGTGACGGTCATGGTGACTCCTCTCGGCCGGTCTCGACGGCCGGCGCTTACTTTTGGCGCTTGCCTCTGACGTTGGCGTCAGGTTTTAGCGTACCGGGCATGGACATCAACAACTCCGTCGCCCTTGTCACCGGAGCCAACCGCGGCCTGGGCCGCGCCTTCGCCCAGCGCCTGCTCGAACGAGGCGCCCGCAAGGTCTACGCGACGGCCCGCCGACCGGAGACCATCAACCTGCCCGGGGCCGAGACACTGCCCCTCGACATCACCGATCCGGCATCCGTGAGGGCCGCCGCCGAGGCCGCCCCGGACATCTCGCTCCTCATCAACAACGCGGGGATCAATACGGGGACCGACCTGGTGACGGGCTCGCTGGACGCGGTGCGGCACGAACTGGAGACCAACATGTTCGGCCACCTGCACATGGTCCGGGGTTTCGCGCCCACGCTCGCCAGGAACGGCGGCGGTGCCGTCGTCAATGTCCTCTCCGCCATGTCGTGGTTCGGGGGCGCGGGCGCCAACGCCTACCACCTGACCAAGGCCGCGGCCTGGGCCATGACCAACGGCATCCGCCTGGAACTCGCCGAGCAGGGCACGCTCGTCACCGCGGTACATCTCGGCCTGGCCGACACCGACATGGCCGCGGGCTGGCCCGTCGACAAACTCAGCCCCTCGGACCTGGCCGACGCCGCGCTCGACGGCGTCGAGGCGGGCGCCGCCGAGGTCCTCGCCGACCAATGGAGCCGGGACATCAAGTCCCGACTGCCGCTGGCACCGGAGGAGTTCAACGCAGCGATGGACCGCGCGCTGGCGGCACTGATGGCGGCCTGAGCGAGCCCTAGGGCCCGCGCTGACTCCCACGTACGCAACCATCGCCTGCCTGCGGAGTGCACTCTCACCGGCCCGGCCGCGCCCATTCGAAGGGGCGGGCGCGGCTAGGGCCTGTTGTGAAAGCCGTGGTCGCGCGTGCCTCGATGCGCTCGCACAGCCGCAACAGAATCGTCTTCCCCTGGTCGACCACGTGATCAGGGAAGTACGAGTCGTCGTACACGGGCTGCAGGGAGCGAGATCGAGACGGTGGCGCGGGAGTGGATCTGTGACGAGTTCTGCTTCGTCGCGTCGGCATACGGGTTCACAGAAGCGGATGCGGAGGAGCTGGTCGTCGGCCGGGACTGGTGAGGATCCACTTTCGACAGTTGGCGGGTCCTGTGCCCCGCCGCCGTGTGATTGCTCAGGGAGTGTTCGCGGTCGCCCAGGAGCGGAACAGGGCGAGGGGGTACTCACGTTGCTCCGGGTCCGTCTCCTCCAGGTCAATGGTGACGGTCCAGCCGGGATTATTGCGAATTGCGCACCAGAGGGGACGCCAGTGCTCTGACCATAGGTCCGCCGGGTCGTTCAGGCCGCGGTGCGCGGGGGCGTCCGCCCCAGCGTTCTTCTTGCGAGGGGGCCGGTTGCCCATGATCACGTAGATTGGTGCGCCGTCCGGCCCGTCAACTGATCGAGCTGCTCACGAAGCGAGGCTGGACCAAGCTCGAACGTGTCGACCCGCCACGGGCGCAGCCAGAACACGGTAGTTCATTGGGCCGCCCGCCAGCCCGTACCGCCACCTGATTCAGGTGCCCTGGAGTGCAGTGGCGGCGCCGCGTGTAGCGCTACTTCTTGTCGCCGAACGCCTCCGTGAGCACGGGCCGCGTCAGGACCCGTAGGAACGGCGGCACGGTCAGGGCCACTGACAGGGCGAAGAGGGCGAACGCGATGCGCAGGCCGAACCATTCGGCGAGCAGGCCCATGAGACCGGCCCCGACGGGCATCGCGCCCCAGCTGAACAGCCGGTTGACGGCACCGAACCGGCCGAGCATGGCGTCGGGCACGAGGCGCTGCGCCAGGGTCCGCGAGTTCACCGTCCACAGGGTGCCGCCCATGCCGCCGAGGAAGGCGGCGGCGGCCACGGCCCACAGGTTGGTGGTCAGCGCGGGCACAGCCATCATCGCGAACGTGCCGCACAGGTCGGCGAACATCACCCAGCGGCGGCCGAAGAAGCGGTTGAGCCAGGTGACGGCGAGCGCGCCGGCCAGCCCGCCGACGCCGAGCGCGCTGAGCAGCGTGCCGTACTCCCGCGCGTGCAGGTGCATCACAGACGTGGCGAAGAGCGGCATCAGCGCGAGCCAGGCGCCCCAGCACGCGCACAGGACGGTGAGGATGAGCGCCATGGTGCGCAGCAGCACGTGGTCCCAGAGGTAGCGCAGGCCTTCGGCGATCTGTACGCGGACGGCGGCGTCGGCCGTCTCGGTGTCCCCGCCGTCCTCGCGGGCCGCGCGGAACCGGCCGACCAGCAGGACCACGATGAGCGAGGCGGCCAGATAGGCCACCCAGGTCGTGCCGAGGGCGACACCGGTACCGGCAGCGAGCAGGAGACCACCGACGAAGGGCCCGGCGAACTCGTTGCAGACCGTCTCGGCTCCGGCGATCCAGGTGTTGGCCCGTTCCCTGCCTTCCGGCGGGGTCAGCGCCGGGATCAGCGCGGAGGCCGAGGTCAGGGCGATGACCTCGGCGATCCCCAGCACCGCGCCCACGCCGCACAGCACGGGGATGGTGACGGCGTCGGCGGCGGCCAGCGGCATGAGCGAGCCGAGCGCGAGCAGGCGCAGTGCGTTGGCGGCCCAGAGCAGGCGCCGCCGGTCGAGGCGATCGACCAGAACGCCGACGTGCAGGGCGGCGAGCAGCCACGGCAGGGACAGGGTGAGGGAGACCGCGGAGACTTGAGCCGGTGAGCCCGAAGCCTGGGTGGCCATGAGCGGCAGGGCGATCTTGGTGACGCCGTCCGCGAGGTTGGTGACCGCGGTGAAGACGAGGAGGACGACGATATTGCGCCTGCCGCGCTCAGCCTCCGACGCGCACGGCTCATCGTTCCCCGCTCCCGGCGCCCGCGGCGCATCCACGGTGCCGACGACGCTGTGTTCACTCATCCGTCTCCCCCTGTACCTCGGCCAACGCTTCGGCCCTAACCATCTAAGTGGTTTTGATGGTGAGCCCCGGTTCTTGAGTCTGGCACGGACGGTTCGGCCCCGCTACCCGCTCAAGCCGATAGCCGGTTAGTCGGCGTAGACTCGGACGCATGGCCGAGACATCCGCTCCCGCACTGCTGGTCCAGGCGTTCGCCAACACGGTCGACGTCGAGGAGGGCACCGACGAGATCGACACGGCCCGCGGGCTTGACGCCTGGCTGCGAGACCAGGGACTACTGCGCGGCGGCGAGCGGGTGCGGGCACAGGACCACGAGCTGTGCCTGCGGATGCGCGCCGGAATCCGTGAGGAACTCGGCGCCCATGTCGGCGACCGGGCCGACTCGACGCTGCTGCACGAGGCCACCGAGGCCCTGCGCGACCTGCCGATCGTCGTGACCGTCGTGACCGCGGGGGCGACAGGAAGCACGGGGGCCGACGGGAACCCGGCCACCTGGGTGCTCGCGCCCGCCCCGCACCTCACCGCGCCCCGCAAGGCGCTCGCCGCGCTCGCCATCGCCTGGAGCGAACTCACCGTCACCGGCGAGGCCGCCCGACTCAAGCGCTGCTCCGAGCACGCGTGCGCCTGGGTCTTCTGGGACACCTCGAAGAACCGCAGCCGCCGCTGGTGCTCGATGCGGGTGTGCGGAAACCGCGCTAAAGCCCGCCGTTATGCGGCCAGGCAGAGCGCGGGCTCGACCGCCGAGTAGTCACGACCCGCGCGCTCCAAGGACCTCGCGCCCCGAGTGCATGAGCGGCGGATGCCGCCAGAACGCAGCACGTCGGCATCGACCTCTCCCAGCGAATGTCGCATACCCCACGATGCATCCACATGACCTTTTTGTGCCGAAATAGCGATAAAGGTACTCGTCACCGCTCACGCCGTGCACGCGTACACCCCCGCACCACTGGAGAAGCCATGATCGTCAAGAAGCTGCACGAAGCCGGAGTGACAAGCGAGCACGCCTACTGCGCCGGGGTCGGCTCCATCGGGCTGGCCATCGCCTCCTGGATGACCTCCCACCGCAGCGAATGCACGGAGCGCGCCGACCGGTGGGGCATCTTCGTCGGAGAGTGGGCACCGACCTTCTTCGCACTCGGACTCGCCCTGGCAAACTACGAACGCCCTGAGCGCTCCTGACCTCGGAGTTTCGGAACACGGTACGCGTCGGAGCGCCGCCGCTCCCCGTGTCGCCGCCCTCGACCGGGGCGGTGCCACGCGGTGGCTGCGGCGGGCGGACATGGACGCCGGCAGCAGCCGGTACGGAGTCGTCGCGTACCGGCTGGCCCACCGGACCCTCGATGCCCGCGGACAGGCCACGGGCGGCCCGGCTCAAAGAGGCTGGGGTCCGGCGACGAAGTCACCGCAGGCTCAGCCGGCCATGGAAGTTCTCCGGTACGGGGGCGAAACGCAGGGCCATCGTGACGTCCTGCGGCCGGTGCACGGTCAAGTGGTAACGCGTGCACAACTGGTGGCAGAGGGCCATCAGCTGAACGGTGGCGATGTTCGCACCGATGCATTTCTTCGGTGCCCAGCCGAAGGGTACGTAGCAGGTGCGATCCGCAGGGCCGTGGGAGGCGCGGGGCAAGAAGCGGTCGGGATCGAAGACATCGGGTTGTTTCCAGACCCGCTCGTCGCGGTGGATCATGTGCGGGCTCAGCAGATACCACTGCCCCGGCTCCAACCGCGCCCGCCCCAGATCGAAGGCGTACTTGGAGCGGCGTACGAGGAGAAGCGGCGGGCTCCACAGGCGCAGCACCTCCTTGACGAACCGGTGGGTCACGGGCGCCTCGCTCGTCGGCGCCGTACGGAAGGCCACGGGGTCGACGGCGGACAGTTCACGGGTGAGGCGCTCCTGCCACTCGGGCTGGCGGGCGAACTCGTACAGCAGGCTCGCGGCGGCGGTTCCCGGAGGACCCGCGATAGCGGTGAGGACAGCGGTCACCACATCCAGGGCACGGTCCATGCCGAGGTCCGGCAGCAGGTCGACGAAGGGATCCGTGAGGTCGGGTTCGCGCCTGCGCCTGCCGTTGGCGCGCTGGCGCAGCACCCGGCGTACGACGAGGCCGGACCGCACCTGGACCGCGGTGAACCGGAGATGCTGGAAGGTGTTGCCCGCTTCGGTCGAGACCAGCCGCAGCAGCTTCCCCTCCAGGTCACGGCGGACGAGATCGGACTCGTCGGCGGTGAGCCCCGCCAGGGCGAGCGGCAGCAGTGAACGGACCGCCACTTCCTGGGCGAGCATGGCCAGGTCCACGTCTTCGTCGAGCCGCGCGTCGATATTCCGTTCCATGCGCTCGATGAGGCGTCCGTGGTGCTCGGCCGTGGCGAGCGTGTGCAGCTGGGTGAGCCACGCGGCGCGGATCCGACTCCATCGCACGGGCGGGCTCGAACGGCGGCGCACCACGTCGATCAGGCGGTCGTGCAAGGTGAAGGCGTGCCAGTTCGTGGCACTGACGCGACGGGCCGCTTCCGGTTCGAACACGGCGAGCCGTTCGTCGTCGACCCAGAAGACGCCTCCCTCGCTCGCGCTGCGCATCCGCATCATGTGCAGGAAGTCGTCCGGGTGCTGGGGAGTGGTCATCTGGATATGTCCCCTCATGTGACGCGGGGAACCGCCCGGCGACGGGCCCCCGCGTCCGGCCGGTCAGATGTGGTGGTACAGGTACCAGAAGTATTCGTACTGACGTCGGATGTTGAGAGCCGACTTCGCCTGGCGATACAGCGCACGCATAGTGGTTCACCTCCCCTCGGGGTTGTTGTCGTGGCGGCTCAGCGTCGCGAGAAAGCGCGGCGGAGCCAGCGCCGGACCCACCTGGGGTCCGGCGCCGTCGTGGGTGACCGACAACCGCCGGTCACGGGCGATCAGTGCGACAAGATCCGTGAGAAGGCGCATGGTGACGACCGCCCCCGCGCACGTGTGCGGCCCATAGCCGAAGGGGAGGTACGCGCCGTCCGGCACCGCGTCGGCCCAGCGCTGCGGTAGGAACTCGTCGGGCGTCTGCCAGTGCGCGGGATGCCGGTGGACCAGGTAGGTACACACGGCAAGTCGGTCCTTGGGGGTCACCCGCGTCCCGCCGAGCTCCTGCACCCGGCTCGGCGAGCGGGCGAACAGCCACGCCACCGGCCACAGCCGCAACGCCTCGCGCACCACCCAGTCCGCCGTCGCCGGGGGTTGCCCGGTGTGTGTTCCAAGGAGGAAGACCGACCAGCCGAGCGCGAACCCGATCGACCCGACCGTGGCGAACAGGAACGACAGGTAGACCTCGACCAGGTCTGCGGCGCGCGCGGCGGGGCCGCCCCCGTCGAGAACGACGTCGAGCAGATCGCGCGGCTCACCGACCCCGCCTGCGCTCCCCCGCTCCTGCTGCCTGACCGCTACTTCGGTGTGCAGCGCGGCGAACGCCCGGCGCCGGAAGCGCAGCCGGGACACCGCCGAGTGCCGCTGCCGCGCACCGGCGAGCACCGCCCGGGTGACGATGAGCTCCAGCATCTCGTGCAGGGCGGGTGGTGCGTCGCGGTGCAGCAAGACGTCCCGCAGATGCGCGAAAACCAGCAGATTTCCGGCATCGGGCCAGACACTGCCGGAAGTGAGATGGCGCGCTACGAGCTGGGGCAGCCGGTTCCGATTCTCCTCGAGGTGACGGCTCATCAGGGCGCGGGACGCCCGGCCGATCTCGATCTGCGCGACGCGCGGTCCGAAGACTCCGTGCCGGGTCCGGTAGAAGTCGGATGTCTCGGCGACGATGGCGTTCCGGTTGCCCATCACCGCCCGAGCAGCGTCCGGATTGGCGACGCACAGCAGCCCTGTGGCCGACCGCCACACATCCTGACTGTCGTCGAACTCGGCGGCCAGGCGCCTGAGCGGGGTGGACGGGCGGCCGAGGCCGGCGATGCCGTGCAGAACACGACGACGCTCGCCGCTACCCGCACCGGTCACGAGCGACTCCATGAACTCCCCCTTCGCACGCCGCCACGTCCGCACGTCCGCACGTCCGCACGCCACGGCACCGCTCGGCCCGCGAGCCGCCGAGCACGGTTCCGTTCAGCTCTCAGCGGTCGTCGCACAGGCCGCTGGGTACCGGTCGCGTCGACGTGCATGGTGCGGAAGTACGCGACACGGCGGTCGCGAACCAGCAGCCAATTGGTCCGAACACGGTCCGGACGCAGCCGCGCCGGGATCCGGCTTCGGCAGCGACGGCTCGGTCGGCGACCGCGGTTCGTCCGACACGCTCCACGGCCGTGACTGACGCTTTCCCCTACACGGACCTACGAGCGGACGAGCCGACCGTTTCATGATCCATGGCACTTTTTTCGTCTTTTTCTCAGCGGGTGGACGAACTGACTCCGCAGTCGACCCGGCGGCCGGGCCACCCTTCCCCGGTTCTGCGGCCACCCCGCGCACGCACAACCCCTTGACCTCACTCGGCGCCGGGCAGAGCGTCCTTCGCCAGGCGCACCGCCGCGTACAGGCTCAGAGTCGGCTCCGCCCGCCGAAGGATTTTGATGGCCTGGACCGAGTCGGCCGGCCCGTCGTACCCCGACTCCGCAAGCCGGGCCCGCACCCAGTCCCCACGCAGATCGGCGTCGCTGCGGGCGCTCGCTTCCTCGATGAGGGCCACAGCCCGTTCCAGCCCGGGGCGTTCGGCGTCGGACGCGTTCTCAAGGGCTGTCCGTACGGCGTTGGCAATGCGCTCGCCGTCTCGCAGGACAAGGATGTTCAGCTCACGGCTCGACTTCTTGATCATGGTTGCATGATGCGACACGGATACCGGGCGGGACAGCCGATTTGAGAGCGTTCAGAGGTTGGCGGCCGTCCCGCGTCGGGTGCTGCCTGGCCGGCTCAGAAGGCACGGCACTCGTCGCGCTGACGGCCGGCGGCCACTCGGTCAGAAGCCGCCCGTGCTGCACCATTTCAGCACCTCGCAGTGTGTATCCCACCAGGTCAGCGCTTGCCGCACCTGGTCGAATCGCCGGGCGGTGCGCATGTCCAGAAGCAGCGCGGAACGGCCTGTCAGCGGACACACCCTGCAGTCCAGAAGAGCGGCCTCCTGCAGCGCGTCCGGCTCCTTCAGCGGATCCCAGTCGATGGGGTCCGCCGACGCATGGTCGGCGAGGCCGGTGAGTAGGTCTTCGATGAGGGTCATGGAACAAGGATGTCGTTGTAGGAGCCGGACGATGAACGGATGGGGCCGGACGAACCATCAGAGGGACACTGCCCTTCACCTCTGCCGGTATGCGCCCCGCTCGTCTACCAGCCCATGTTCTTGGCCACCTCGCCCTGGGCTGCGACGATCTCGTCGTCGGTGGACTCGGCAACGTCCATTTCGACCAAGCCAACATCGCAGGTCAGCTGTGCACACTGTTCACGAGGTAGCACGTCGCCGGTGATCTGCCTGTGCCGTAGCGCAGACACTCGCGAATGTGTGGGCGATGCCCCTCGACCGCTTTCCGCCAAGCGGCGCCCAACAGTCGGCCGTGCCACACCGTGCGGAACCCGGCCTGCGTCCCAAGCAGCACACAGGCGCCGGTTGGCCCAAGCGGACAGTGCGCTACATCCGGCTATACCCCCACGACGAGCACCACCGGGCGCGCTTGACGAACATCGCGAAGAGCGTGTCCTTACCGACCCCAAGCGCAGCCGACCGCCTTCCGCTGCGTCCTACTCCTCCGGCTCCCAGGCGCGGAGAAGGTCGAGCAGCCCTTCGTCTCCGTCGATGTGCATGGAGTCGGCCGGGATACGGTCGTACAAGTAGAGGACCAACTCCCTGGCTGTGCCGTGGACGGAGGCGCCAGCTGGGTCCAAGTCTTCGCCGGTCGCGCGCCAGGGTGGCGATGTGGGTGGAGCGTGCTCCGTCGCCGTCGACCGTGAGGCGCCAGGAGCGGCCCTCGGCGGTGTGGGAGTCGAAGGTGGTGGGCTTGTGCGGCCAGGCGCTCGGCGTCGCGACGCAGGTGAACAGGAACTCCTCGACACCGTCGAGGGCGACCTCAGTCCGCAGCGACCGCGGGGCGCCTGTGGCGATATGGGCGTCGTAGGTGTGCACCGCGCTCTCCTGGACCCGGTGTCGGGCGACTCCGCCGGCCGTCCGCGGCGTCTGCAAGTCGCTCCACCACGCCCAGCAGGCGGCATCCGGTCCTGCTTCGCGCGGGACCCTCAGCGCAAGCTGCGTCGACGCGGCTGGCCAGGCCACCAGAGCCTGTCCGATGGATCCGCAGGGTGACCCTGGTCGGCTCCTAAGCTCTGGCGATATGGAGAACCAGCTCACCCATGAGGCCAGTGCCTTCATCAACTTTCGGAGCTACAAGTTCCGAGATCCGAGTTCGCCTGGCTACAGGTGGGTCGACATCAAGCACCTGCGGATCCCAGCCGAGTCCGGCGACGCCCGGAAACTGCTCGCGACGCTCATCGGGCATGAACAGTTCCGGGACGACTACGCGGGCGGCGGAGTCCTACCGGAGGGATCCAGGCACGGCCCGTATTGGTTGAGGCTGCTCAACCCCGACGTATACGAAGCCGTCAGCCGGGAGAAGAGCGCGCGCATCCTGTGGGGGTGGGTGAAGCAGTTCGGGGACGTGCCTTACGAGCTGGAGGCGGATCTGCAGCGGGAGGTGTTCGACCGCTTGGCGGCGGCCGACCATATCTACTATTTGAGCGGGCTCGGGGATGAGGCCTTTCATGACTGGGGAGGTGTGCACGAGGACTTCCACGAGTTCGTGCTCGTCGACCGCTCAGCAGAACGGATCACTCTCCTCGTTGCGGCCGACGACTGAGTCGCTGGGCATGGCTACTGTGGTGGGGCATCTGAGCAATCAGGGGCGGAGCCACAGGCGAAGCGCGGCCACGGCCGGATGACCGCGGTGAGGTGGAAACCAACGGCTCACACCCTTACCGCTCAGGGAGCCACGAAGTGATCGCGATCGCCCGCTATGTACCGAGCCCGCGCGTCAGCCCGGCGTCCGGCCCACGCGCCGCCGGTTCAGAGTGCCCGATATGCCTCGGCAGGGTGTCCGAGGGGCAGCTCGCGGGACAGCTGCACGTACACCGGCCCCCCAGCCGTGTCGACGCGGAGGTTCTCCCACTGGTCGACGTCGTAGTCGGCATCGGAAGGGGAGCGGGCCGGATGCGAGGGTGCGCACGCCTGACTGGTCGGCGATCCCCCTCCCCCTACACACCATTCCCGGGGCCGACCAGGCGGCGGTCAGCGGAGAGTGCGGAGGAAGATGTCCGCTTTGCCGTTGGTGTCGTCGGGGACGAGGTCCTCGGCTGCGGAACGGAAGACGACCTGGCGCCCATCGGCGCTGACCGCGTCGATCCCTGCCGTAGCGGGGCGGTCGGTGACAATCTCGTCCGTTCCCGTCTCCAGGTCGCGCAGCGCAAGCGGTGCAGGCCCGGTCGTACCGGACGGGGTGTGGAGGAGGTAGCGGCCGGTGGGGTCGATGGCGACGCCCTTCACTCCGGATACCTGCACGGCGGTGCTCGAGGCGATGTCGTAGACGTAGGTGTCCGCACCGGACAGGTAGACGACCTTGCTGCCGTCATCGCTGAGCTGGACGAGCTCGGCCGCCCTGCCTGCGCCCTCGATCGGGTGGACAACCGTGTTGTCGGCCCAGTCCCACAGGAGGATGTCCTGCTCGCCGCCGTCCTGGTAGGCGAGACGGGTCCCGTCGCCGCTGAGGGACGGTCGAATCGGTGCGGTGTTCTGGACCACGTCGATGGTCTGCAGTTCGCCGGTGTCCGGCCTGCGGACCTCGACGCGCTGATTCTGCTCCGGGTACCTGAACCGGATGCTGAACGCCTGCTGGCGTTCGCTCGCGCCCATGGACGCTTCGCAGGTCAGGAGCGAACAGGTGTAGGCGGACGACCATCCCAGGCTCAGATGGTTCTGATAAAGGGCCTCACTGTCGAACCTGGGTGCCAGATAGGCGAGCACCTCTCCGTCGCTGCTGAGCATCGGCGGCGCCATCGCGGGTCCGCCGAACTGCCGGTTCTGTCCCGTCGCCAGATCGCGGACGAACACCCGGTTGTTCCTGCCGGTGTTGCCGGGTGTGAGGTTGTTCGCGTACGAGGAGAAGACGACGCGGTGGCCGGCCGGTGTGATCGACGCCTGAGCGGAATCGTCGTTGGCCTGGGTGCCGTCGGCCGCGACGCTGACCCTCTCGATACCGACCGCGCGCACGTCCGCACCGCCGTCGTCCGCAGTCGATTCGGCCCAGGCCGCTCCTGGCAGGGCTGTCCAGAACACACTTGCCACGGCCACCGCGCTCAGGACGACCCGCCCGCGTCTGACGGAAACCCGGTTCCCACTTGCTCGCATGTCTCCCCCAGACACCTTCCGCCTCGGTACCCCGTACGGAGAACCACCGACATGCAAACGTCACAGAGCGACGGGGTCAACGCACAGAGACGCCAGATCACTTGCCGGGGGGATCGCTTTCGGTCACCTGAGAACCGCTCCGTCACCCCGTCTGCCTTCGCAGCAGCCCCCAACCCCCAACCTAGCGGCGCCACGTACGGATCACGGCCGCGTCAAGGCACGTCGGCGACAGCACCCCCGCGGGTGAAGGGACCATCCCAAGGAGGTCACATGCTCAACTCCCCTGGCAACGTGGAGCCATGAGACGAGTCGACGCCGGAGCATTAACGAAGACACGCGCGCGACCGCCGTCTACAGCGGCCACACCCTTCGAACGCAGAGAACCGCCGTGGACTGGTTGATCACAGCTGTCAGAGGTGACCCCGAGGTGTTCGCCGCGCTCGTCGCCCTCATCGCCGTCTTCGGCGGCATCGCCGGCAGTTACATCGGCGCGAAGATCCAGGCGCGCAGCGGGCACGCACAGGCACATGCCGCCACCGAAGCCGCGCTGCTCACCGTCCAGTACCAGCATCTGGTCACCTTCCACGAGGAACGGGAGCGTGCCGCTCGGGCGCTCCAGGCTCTCGGACTGGCTCGCCTCCAGGTGGACATGCTGTTGGAGGACGCCGCGCAGGGGCCGGTCAGCGACGAGTTCCTGGCCTTCCATACAAGGCTCGACGAGGACCGGCGACTCCTCTTCGAGGAGGGCCGGGCCATGCTCGGCTCGGCGCGCAGCCTGTGAGTCCCTACCCAGGTCTCAGGTCCTCCGTACCGTACCGTGCCGTGCCATCCCGTGCCGTGCCGTGCCGGGAAGCGAGACGCCGCCGCGCCGCCCGTAGCACGGCACACACACCACGCGATCGGCGCGCGCTGACCGTGCTCCTCCTGGTCACGATCCGCTTTGAGCCGCCGCAACGTTGTCGGGTCGAGTCCGTAGAGGCAGGAGACGGCGACGGCATGGGTGGAGTGCAGGTGGGCAACGGGCTCGTGGGCGTCCTCCTCATCGGCCGGTCAGCCCAGTAGGAGGGCTGTCGCCTCTCTCACCTGATCGTGCGCTGCCACCAGCGCCACCGCTCGTTTGGGGGGCGGGACGTCCGGATGGCAAGCGGCCCGCAGGTAGTACTCCGCCAGCACGATCTGCCACTCCCAGGCCCGTTCCACCGCCTCGGCGTCCGGGCACACCGAGGGCAAGTTGGTGATCAGCCAGGAGAGCGCGGCCAACGCCGCCCGCGTGCCCGGCGTCGGTGCTTCGGGTACCGGCGGAGCGGTCCGACGGCCCAGGCACAGAGCCAGCTCCCGCCAGAAGTCGAACCGGGTGAAGAACATGGACTCCACCCCCGCGTCGACGGACCGCATGACGAGGTCCACGGCGAACCGTGCCGCGTCCGTCGCCCAGTGGAGACGCCCGAACGCCCCTGTGTCGATCAGTACCGGCATCGGGTGACGGTGCCGGCTCACCAGGACGTTCCCGCCGTGCAGATCCCCGTGGGCGTACGTGGTCGCTGTCGGTTGCCGAAGACGGTCCAGCGGTACCCCGAGCGGCCTGCCCTCTTCGACGAACGCCCGCATCTCGCGGGCCAGTCCCGCGACATCGGGCAAGGCACCACCGTCCTCACGCAGCAGCGCGGGACCGAACGTGTCGAGCGCCTCGGACACCAGCCGGCGTCGCAGGTGCGAGAACTTCACCTGCTCGATCAGCGGCGGGCCGGTCTCCCGGTTGGCGGCCTGTGCCACTCCCAGCCCTTCCACGAACAGGCGGTACATGACGTCCTCGACGTCACGCTCGGACGGGCCGGTCGTCAGCCATTCCCGCAGGGTGGTCGCCTGCTCGGTCAGGGTGGCGCCCAGCGCGTACCAGCCGTTGACCGGTCCCACCGCCCTCGCGGGGCGCTGCCGGACGAGGAGCGCCGACGGGAACACCTTCGCGGCCTGCGCGTTGAGCTGCGCCTCCTGGGTCAGTGCCTGTTCGTCCCGCGAAACCTTCACGACGTGCCGTTGCAGCGGGCCGCCCGGTGCGGCCCCGGTGACGGAGCACACCGCTGCCCCGGACGCACCGGGGGCCAGGAAGGACACGCGCATCGTCGCCACGTCCGGCACACCCTCCGCGTCCAGGATGCGGCTGTAGAGCTGGGAGAGGGTGGGTTCGGTGATCAGCTCCATCAGGGACTGCACCGCTGCATCGTGCTGGTCCGCCTCGACCTTCATCGTGCACAAGGTGCCGTTGTTCAAAAGGTGTTCGCGGATCGCCTGGACGATCGCGGCCGGACTGCTCTCCACCGACTGCTGAGTGAACTCGTAGCGTCGCACCACCCGGTGGGCCCCGTGCGTCAACGCCTGGCTGAACAGGCCGGGCATCTCCAGATGCCCGCTGCTGATGCCGATGACGTAGGTGCGATCCGAACGCTGTTTCGCCTCCGCTATCAGGTCGAGCCCCATCTGCTCCATGAGGTCGGGGAAGTCCTCACGGGCGTACAGCAGGTCGATGAGGACGACGTCGTAGGGCGGGTCGGCGGAGCGGATGCGCCGCAAGCCCTCCTCCGGCTCGGTGCAGGTGTGCCACCGCACCTCCCACCCCAGCCGCTGGAACTGCGTGTTGAGGCGCTCGATGGAACGTCGGTGATTCTTCTTCTCGTCGTCGACCAGGAGCCCGCGGATGAGGTACATGGTCAGGCCCCCTCCCACAGCCGCAGGGCCAGGACCGCCTCGAAGGTGAAGTCGCCCTCGGACACGCCGTGCCCGGTCAGGGTCGCTCCGAAAGGCCGCAGTTTCGCGTCCAGCGCTCGTAGCCCCTGGCCGGGCGAGGGATGCGGTTGCGTGCCGGTGTTGCGGATCGTCACCCGCACGAGCTCCGGCGCCGAGCGGACGCCGGTGACCTGGAGACGGCACCCGGCTCCGGGGGCCCGGTGGCGCCGGGTGTTGTCGAGCACGTGCTCGACCGCCTCGGTGAGCAGCGGTTCCGGGCAGAACACCTGGCTCGCGGTGCCGCCGGCGTCCGGCCAGTGCGTCCGCGCGTTCTCGCCGCGCGCGGCGAGCAGGCGGTCGATCAGCGGTTCCAGCTCCGTGGGTGCCGAGAAGACCAGATCGACCACATGGGCCCGCTTGCCGGTCTCCGGCAGATGGGTGGCGAGGAACATCCGGTACCACCGGTCGAGCCCCTCGAGGAGTTCGTCGCGGGCGTTCAGCCATTCAAGGTCGTGCACACGCTGCGGCTCGCGCAGCAGCCGGTCCAGACGTTCGGAGACTCCGGTGAGTGCGCCGATTCCGTCCCGGCTCAGCTGGATGAGCCAGTCGTGCTGGGCCCTGCCGAACAGATCACCGACGTAGTCCCCCGCGAGGATGTGGCGCAGTGCCGGCAGACAGACGAGGGCGCGGTCGGCCAGATGTCGCTGGCACGTCTCCCAGTCCGACCGCGCTTCCATGCCGGCGCGGCCGATGAGTCCGGTGTCCTCCAGATCCTCCAGGAAGTCCCGCACCCGTAGCAGGCCGGAGTCGAGGCGGTGCCGGGTGACCGCGTGCCCCAGGTCCTCGCGGAGTTGTTCCCACGCCGTCTGCGGATCGTCGGGCTTCGGGCGCGCCTTGTGGTCAGCCATGGCGATCAGCTGCTGGACGACGTGCTGGTACTCGTCGACCGGCCGGGACGGGACCGTGGCCTGCTCGTCCAGTACGGCCCGGCAGCGCAGCAGGCTCTCCCTCAGGCGTCCGATCTCGATGGGCGAGTCGTAGGGCGGCCGGCGCAGAAGCCGGTAGCACTCCAGCAGCAGATGGTCGAGCAGTATCGGCTCGTCCAGGACCAGCGACAGCAGCTCCGGCAACTCCTTGATGAGGCGTTGCGGGGTGGTGGCCGCCAGCACCATCAAGGCCTGGACCCGTAGCCACGGGGAGACGTTGGCCGAGCGGCCCAGCGCCGTCAGACAGACCTGGGCCAGCAGTTCCCGGGCTGCTGTGAACCGCAGCGGGGGCAGCTTGAGCCACTGCTGCTCGGCGGCGAGCAGGCGCAGCAGGTTGGTCCGGGTGAACTCCTCCTCCGTCCGGTCGGCGTCCACCAGGGCGCGCAGACGGTGCAGCATGAGCTCCCGGCCCGCTGTATCGCGCAAGGCCTCACGCAGCAGGCCACGCCACCGGATGTAGTCGATGATGTCGTCGGCGCTGACCGGGACCGTGAACAGGTCCGCGGCCGCACTGCTGTAGACCTCTTCCCGGCGTCGCGGCCGCAGGAGTGCGCGGATCTGCTCCGCGTGACGGCGTACCCGGTCGGGGGCGGCCGTGTCGTCCTGCACCCGCACCCGGGTGGCGCAGATGGCGCAGTCGTGCGGTGACTCCCCGGGGATGCTGCTGTTGCTGACGAAGCGCACGGCGACCGGCACCGCCGCGCCGCCCCCTGGCGGCGTCACGCTTCGCATCATGCGCAGGGCTTCGGCCTCCTGATGTTCGAGGTGGTTGAGGAGGACCACGGCGACGATCGCGGCGGCACCGGATGCCGCCGCCAGTCTGGTCATCTGCCGCAGCGTGCGCCCGGTCGACGCACGGCCGTCCAGAATGATCACCGTGCGGCCCCGGGCGCTGTGCGGAACGGCCGTCGGGTAGATCCATTGGCTGCGGGCGACGCCGCGGGGCACGGTCACCAACGGGGCCACCGGGCGGCCCAGTTCGCCCAGCCTCTGCTGGACCGCCTGCGGCAGCCGGCTCTCGTACGTGTCGTTCGACGACCCCGCGTACCACAGTTGCAGCGGGTGCGCCCCGTTCGGTGCCGACGCGTCGGTGACCGTGTCCAGTGCCTCCCGAAGGACGTCCAGGACGATGTCGGTGATCCGGGTTCCCGTCGGCGGGTGCCGCAGCGCGCCGTCGAGGTGCAGCAGCGCGCTGGAGTGCGAACGGGGTCCGGACAGATGTCCGAGCGAGAGGGTGTCAGGGGCGTCCGCGCACAGCCGCAGGAAGTCGATCTCCGCCACGCGCGGTGCCTCCGGAGGAGTGGCCACCACCGGATGCCGCAGAATCGGATCGATGTCCACCACCCGCATCGTCTGCGCGTCGCCCTCCTGCGTGGGCGGGCCGTCCACCTCGTGCGTGCCGATGGAGACCTCTGTGAGCGACACCACGGGGATGCTGCGGTTGAGAAGCTGGATGTCCCGGCGTTCCTGGCGGGCGTCCACCACACAGGCGACCACGGCCGGCTCGGCGCCTGCACCGACGATCGCGGCGGCGGCCCGCCGGGTCGTGTTCTCCGTCGACAGCAGGTCCGTCACGAGAATGACCCGCTCCCCCGCCTGAACCCGCTCACCAGGATGCAGTCCCTCCAGATCCAACTCGCCCGGCATGGCGTGGTGTCGCCCCCCGAGAGCCAGGCACTCGCTCAGCCGGGTCGCCAGCAGCAGGGGCGCCGCGGACACGTGTGCCACCATCGTCGGCGCCTCACCGCCCTCGGGCCGGCCCGTGAGCACCGCCTCCGCCTTCCGCGCCAGCACATAGGCCGCGGTCGACAACCCTGTCGTCGCCCCCAGCAGGAGCGCCGAGTCGACCCAGCGCCGGGTCAGCCGCAACCCCGGTGTGCGGAACAGTCCCTTGGAGACACCGGCCTTCTGCACGCCGTCCTCGATGGCCGTCGCGAGCTCCCGGCGCGTCTCCTGATCGAGGGTGCGCAGCACACTGGGCGGGGTCATGGCCAGGGCCACCTTGCCGTCCGTGACGTCGAAGAGGCTCGGGTACCGGTCCAGTTCCCGCCACAGGCTGTCGCCCGCTTCGCCACCGGCCGCGATCCACCTCTCCAGGGCCGTCTCTCCGGGCAGCACACCGCCGGCCCGGCTCAGCTCACTGAGCACCTCCCGCACCGCCGCGGAGCCCCCGTACCAGATCGGCGGCCCGTAACACCCGTGCACGAGTACGGGACCGGGCAGCGGGGCCCGTCCGTCGCCCCGTTCGGCGTGCAGAGCGCTCACGCTCAGGTCGAGCACCTTCGGGTCGGCGTCCGGGAAGAGCACCGCCACGGCCGTCAGGTCGGCCAGGTCGCTCACGACTCTCAGCGCCGTCCGCAGAGCGCCCTGCAGGCCCGAACGCGTCAGATGGTCGGTGTCCCGCAAGGTCATCGACACCACCAGACCACCCAGCGCCGGATGGCCGGCCGTCTCCTGTGCCGCCTGTACCAACGCCGCCCGGTCCGCTTCGTCCAGACCGCCCACGGGGTCCATCGCAGAGCGCACCCAGCGCAGTCGCGGGGTGCGCGCCACCTCCGGAGGCTCCACCCACGACACCGAGGGGCGCTGCGCCTTGGGGTCGGTGAGCACCTGCACCTCGTGCAAGGTGCCCGGGACCCGGCTCAGCGAGTCGCCGACGGCTACCGCCCGGCCGTCCGCCTCCGAGTACACCCACCCCGTCAACGTGTCGGCGGTACGGACGACGACACTCCCGCCATAGCTCCTGACGAGGTGTTTGACCCGCCACAGCCCGTTCTGGCCGGGCCGCGGCGCGTCCGGCCCCGCCGGATCCTGCCGCTGCCGGTGGAAGCCGTGCTCGAACGCGTAGAAGACGGTGTCCTCCGCCTCGGTCAATCGCCGGTCGGCGACCGTGCGCACCCCGGAGGGGACTCCGAGCCTGGCCTGCACCGGGTCGAGCCGCGTCACCAGACCGCTGCCCGAGTCACCCACAAGCAGCCGGAGCACCTGGCTCCGCGTCCGCTCCGCCAGCTCGGCCAGCTCCGACGAGCCGACGGCCATGTCCTCGTGACGACGCTTGTACGTCTTCGGGTCCAGGAGCACCGCACTCACCAAGGGCCGGGGCGGGGCCCCCGCCGGGTCCGCGGCGCCGTGCTCCGCGACGTTCTCCAGCAGCTCCACCAGCACTGTCTGGCTCAGGGCGTCGGCGTCGGGCGGAGAAAGGCCCAGCTCACGCAGGCGCGCCACGATGGTCTGGAACTCCAGGGACGTCCGGAGGTCGGGCCCCGCCAGCGGCGACAGCCATTGGAGCGGCAGAACCCTTCGTCGTACATAGGGAGACTGGTCGCGCGTGGAGGTGCCGCCGCCCGCCGCCTCCTCCACCTGCTCCACCGTGGCGTCGACCACCTCCACGGAACCCGCGGGCCAGTGCGCGGGACGCAGACTCGTCAGGAAACCCACCTGACGCATGTAGGCCCGGGTGTCGCCCCGAGCCCGCGCCTGCCGGGTCAGCCGGCGCCTGGCCTCCTCGCCGAGTTCCGGGGCCGGCCGCTGCACACCGCTGTCCGGGAGCTCCGCCGTCGGCAGCGTCACCTGCACCGGCACCCCGTCCCGTACCGCGGCGTCGACCAGCAGCAGGGCCCTCGCCAGCGCCGCGAGATCCACGAACTCCACCCGGGCGAAATCGAGACGAAGTCCTTGCTCCCTGGTCCGCGTCGTCCAGCGGCCGTCGGTCGAGAGCGGCGCGCGTCTGGGCTGCAGCGCGTTCTCCCATGCGGTCGAGGTCAACCGGGGCGGAAAACGAAGTCCTGCCATAGCCGATCCCCCTCAGCGGCGGCGGGTTGCTGTGACGGGTTCTGCCCACCGGTACCAGCGGGAAATCGCCCTCTCTTCCCCACTTTGCATACTCCTGTCATCATCGCCCCACCACGTCAAATTCCGTACTGGTGTCGGACGGAGCAGGGCTTTGGCATCCATTTCCGGTGGTGGGCGCCGCCTCCTCCGCAACGTGGCGAGGGGGCGGCCCGTGGACGGCGCTCACCTCGCCGCCCACATCCGCCGCTCGGCGTCCCGTACGGACCACGTGCGGATCGACGGTGCCCGTTGCACCGGCCCGGTCGACCTCCGGCACGCTCGACTGGACATCCGTCTGGAGCTGATGAACTGCGTCCTCGAAGACGCGCTGTTGCTGGACGATGCCGTGCTCGGCTCCCTCGACCTGACCGGCAGTAGGTTCGCGGACCTCAAAGCCGACGGCGTCCGCGTGGCCGGTGATCTCACACTGCGGGACATCGAGAGCGGCACGGCCGTACCCGTCGCTGTCGCGGCATTGCCCGGCTCCGCATCGGACGCCGGAACCGGCGACCGGGTCGCGGCCGTCCGCAGAGTGCCCGACCGGGAAGGCGGGGCGCCCGTACGGCTGGTCGCGGCGCGAGTGGACGGTGACCTCGTGCTGGAGAACGCCGTCCTCGGCGGCCCCGGCCCCTGGACTCTGTTCGCTCCGCGCCTCGCCCTGGGCGGCTCACTGCACGCGCACGGGCTGCGTACGTCGGGCGCCTTGTACCTCCGGGGCGCGCGCGTCGGCCACTCCGTCCTTCTCGACGGAGCCTCCGTCGGCGGGGTGGACGCCACGGGCCTGCGATGCGACGGCGGCTTCTACGCGGACTGGGGGTTCGTCTGCCACGGCCCCGTCCGGCTGCGCGGCGCCGAGGTCGCCGACGTCGTCACCTTCCACGACGCGCTGCTGGCCGCCCCGGCCGGCGCGGCCGTGCTCACCCGGCTGCGCACCGCGCGGTTGCGCGTCGACTTCCGTGCCCCGCCGGCGGGCGCACTCAACCTGCGCGACGCCCGCGTGGGTTCCTACGTGGACGCACCGGGCAGTTGGCCGGCTCCAGGATCCCTCGACGTCGAGGGCCTGACCTACGACCGGCTCGCCGCCACCGAGCCGGTCGGCGTCGGCGAGCGCCTTCGATGGCTCGCCCTGGACCCGGCCGTGACCGCGGGCTCCTTCGAACAACTCGCTCTGTCCTGCCAACGAGCCGGTGACGAGCGAGCCGCCCGGACCGTCCGGCGAGCCCGGGAACGCCGGATGCACGCGTCCGAGCGGCTGTCCGGCCGGGTATGGGGCGGCGTGCAGGACGTCCTGTTCGGCTACGGCTACGCCGCCGGGCGCGCCCTCGCCTGGCTCGTGGCCCTGGTCACCGCGGGCTCCCTCTGGTTCGCCGCCCGTCCGCCCGCCCCTGCCCCGGGCGGGGCCCGGCGGCACTGGGACGCCTTGCTGTACACCCTCGACCTGGTCGTCCCGGTGGCCAACTTGGGATACCGCACCGCGTGGGACCCGGCCGGACCCGGCAAGGTCGTCGCGGTCGTCCTGCTCATCGCCGGCTGGGTGCTGGCGACCGCGGTGGTGACGGGCGCGAGCCGAGCACTGGGACGCCACTGATCCGCGGGGGGCGCTTCCGGCGGTCAGGGCGTACGGAACTGGGCGGGAAAGCCGGTCCAGCGCAGCTCGCCCGAGAGGTGGCTGATGTCGTTGTAGACGAGGACCGTGGCGGGCCGGGCCTCGGCGTAGTGGATCACCGTCAGTGCCGCGTTGCCGTGGGTGAGGCTCAGCCAGCGCCAGGGCGGCGCATCCAGCGCGGCACGGACCAGCCAGGCCACGAGAAACGCATGGGTGACGACGAGGTCGTGGCGGGGCGCGTCTCCGTGCTCCGTCGGTCCGGTGAAGTCCGCGACGGCCCGGCGGGCCAACTCCGCACCGTGCACCCGCTCTTCGGTCGTGACCGACGCCACCCGTGACAGCAGGGCATCGGCCGATTCCGAGGGAAGCTCATCCCGCTCCGGCACGTAGGGGACGTAGTCCCCCGCCGTCTCGCACTCGCGCAACGGCACGCCTCTCAGCTGCTCCGTGATCAACCGGGCCGTCTGCGCCGCGCGGGGCAGCGGACCATGATGTACGGCCGTCAAGGGCACATCGCGCAGACGCCGCCCCAGCAGCTCGGCCTGCTGCCGCCCCACTTCTGTCAGCCCACCCTCTTCCGATGTGGCTTCACCATGGCGGACGAGGTACAGATACCGATCTTGCATGCCGAGATGGACGCTGCCCCAGCCTCTGTCGGTTCCCCGAACACAGCAGGCGTCGGTCCGGGCTACAGCCTTGATGTGCAGCCAGGCCGTCTCCTTGCCGTCGACTGGGCTCCGCCGCGCCCCGGCCGCAGCGAAAGCACCGCCTACATCTTCGACGGCGGTCACCTCACCGCTGAGCAGCACGCCGCCATTCAGGTCCAGGCCGACGAGCTCCGCGCCTACGAATACGTCGCTACAGACGAGCTCGACACACGTCTGGTGCCCGTCCTCGCCTTCACCGTCCGCGCCGGTGTCGGCCACCTCGTGCGGTGAGTTCTTGCCGGGTATGAATGAGCGCACTACCCCCGCCCATGCTTGAGTGGTCCGGCCGGGGCTGGGCGGGCTGCACGGCGCCCGGCGTCAGGGGCCCACCGGACGCTCCGTGAGCCACTGGGCGCACTGCTGCATCCGCCAGCGGTCCTCCGAGAACCAGCCCTGCCACGGCTTGTCCAGCGGCGCCCACGCGGCACGCTGCCCGTCTTCCGGAGCGAGGGGCGTGTCGCGGTCGACGACAGCGATGAACGAGACGCCCATGGTGGCCGGCCAATCGCGGTGATAGGAGCGCACTGTTGCGGCCGCCGGCGTGTCCAGGAGTTCCGCGCTCACGCCCGTCTCCTCGTACAACTCGCGCTGAGCGGCCTCGCGTTGCGTCTCTCCCGGGTCCACCTTTCCGCCGGGTGGGACCCATCCCCGCCAACGATGTTCGACGAGCAGGATGTGGGTCAGCGCTCTGTCGAACGCCCAGACCTCGGCCGCGAGCGGACCATCCTTGAGCGCTTCGGGACGAGCAAGCCATACTCGCGCGTCGTCGTACGCCACGAGCGCCTGCTCGGTTTCACGGACCGCTGCCTCGAGGGCGCGCTGCTCTACCTGCTGCCGAGTCACCGTCAGGAGCCTACGGCGCGCCACTGACACCCTCTTCCCGCAGCCTCTGCGGTGCACCCACGCGCTTGCTTCGTCAGGTAAGGGTTTGGGCCTGCCCTTCGTGAATGGCGCTTGTCCACTCCCAGCCGGGTTTGGGCGATACGACCCGTGGGTCGCTGGACGCCCGGGCGTCACGTAGGTCCTCCACGTACGCTCGATCCAGGTCGATCCTTGCGCGTACCTCTTCATTCCTGGCGACCGATCCGTGTCCGGGGACGAGGACATCGACGTCGTCCGCTACGCCCTCAAGCAGCCTGAGCCCGACGAGGTAGTCCTCGTTCGGGTCAGTGGTGTCGCCGAGCATCGGAACGAAGACGTCGGAAAGCATGTCGCCGGCGATGAGAACTCGGCGTTCCTCGATCAACAGGGCCGCATGGCCTCGGGCGTGCGCTGGGTTCTGAATGATCCGCACCTTGGGGCCGTTCCACGGAAGCTGCGCGGTTCCAGCAGGCAGACCAGTGATGAGGCCGTACAGGTCTAGCGGTGTCTCCTCGGCGATTTCTGGCGGCAGCCCCTCGGCGACACCGGTCTTCCAGTCCGCGTTCGACAACACGTCCTGCATGAAGTCCGCGCAGCCGGCCGTGCTGTAACGAGGCGCTTCGCCGAGTTCGGCGTGCCAGAGCACGTGATCCCAGTCAGGATGCGTCGAGAACCCTGCCACCACGAGCTGGCCCAGGTCACGAAGGTCCTTTGCCAGGCAGGTCATTTCCGCACCAGTGATTCCGGCGTCCACGAGGAGTACGCCGTTCTTGCCCTGCACGACAACGGTGTTGTTCTCGAGCAACTCACTCTGGTGGATCAGCACATCCTCGACGACTTGCTTCAGCACGAGTCCCTCCCCGTTCGATGTCCGCACCCTGCCAGAGGGTCTGCCGCACATCAACACGACCGGACGGGGGCGCGTGCACCCGTCAGGACTGCTGGCCGACCGAAAATTTTGGAGTCAGGGGTGTCGGCAGGCTTGGAGGCCGAAAGTAAGCATATGCCACACCGGATTGGCAAATTCGATCTTGAGCCCCTCTGACCAGTACGGTTTCGGCTAATGCGGCCACTGACCATGGTCGCCGATCAACAAGGGGGATTACTATGTCGCGCAATCTGACTGTGCGGGCGCTCGGCGTCGCGGGGGTACTTCTGTCCACCGCTCTGGGAACGACCGCGGCTCACGCCGAGAGTAGTGGTGCGTCTTTGTCTGCCGTCGACTCCCCGGAGTTGAGCGGGCAGATATCTACCCGAGCGGCTGTCGGTCACTACAGCAAGCTCGTCCAGAAGACGTCGAAGAAGAACTGCACGAACACCAAGAATGAGATCGCCCGCTGCACGGCGCAGACCGCGGGGATGACGTGCATGATAAACAAGACGGCTTCGGCGACGCGCACGATCGACGCGGGCTTCGGTATGACGTACAACGGTGTCGCGTCGAGCCTGAGCATCAGCAAGGCCAAGACGCAGTCCGTGTCGGTGACGTGCAGCGCGAAGGTCGGCAAGGGGCACTCGCTCGTCGCCTATCCGATCGGCACGCGGTACAAGTACAAGATCGAGAAGCACATCACCACTCCCCTCGACTACAAGACCGACACGAGCGGATGGAAGTACGCCTTCGATCCCGCGTCCGCAAAGGTGAGTTGCAAAGTCATATGAGCCGCCGCCGTAGTCATTTCTCGCGCACGCGTGGTCGTGCCGGCGCTGTGGTCGGCTTCGCGGTGACAGCGGTGCTGCTCGCGGGGTGCGGTGCGGACGACGAAGTCACGACGCCCGTGTCGTCACTCGTCGGCCGGTCCATCGCCGAGGTGGAAAAGGAGATGCCGTCGGACGCCTCCATGGTTTCGTACGATCTCTCCGAACCGGTCACCGGGGCGGAGTCCGAGCACAGTCTTTCGGATGCGACGTATCGAAGCGATTGGATCGTGGTGGTGGCGTGCGCGAACACGACGAATGTCGTGGGCGACACACGGCTCGCCGTCGGCGCGCTGAACGCTGACGATTACTCCGAGGCGAACGCACGCAAGGCGAAGAAGCACGCCTTCGATCATTATCTGTCGGAGTGCAAGGGATGATCCGGTGATGTCGTTCCCCGGACCGCCGCCGCCTTCGTCATCAAGCGTCATCAAGCGTCCGCCGCACGACACCTTCGGATCAGCTCGGTCGTGGAGACGCCGGTCGTGTACCGCACCAGGCGGAGCTTTCCCGCATCGGCCACAGGGCCGAAGACCTCGTCGATGGCGTTCGCCGTGAGGTCGTCACCGTGCACGACCACGTCGATGCCGTGCCGGTCCAGGAACTGGTTCGTGACGCGGTAGGGCGCGTCCGGGAGCACCACGTCCACGTACCGGCACGCCTCGATCACCGCGACCCGCTCCGCCAGGGTCATGATGGGCCTGCGCTTGTACCGGGCCACGACCTCGTCCGCGAGTACCCCGACGATCAGCCGCTCCCCGATGTCGCGCGCGGCCCTGAGCAGCGCGACTTGGCCCGGATGGAACAGGTCCCCGACCATGTCGACGTACACCGTCTCGCATTCAGCCATGCCCGTTGCCTCCCGACAGTCCCCCGGTCCCGAACCGACCAAGATGGGCCGACCGCGCCGACCCGTCAAGCGAAGCGGCGCGAGCGACGGCCATCAGCGCCGGGCCCGGAGCAGGATGCTCAGCAGATCACCGGTGCGTTCCTGGTCGGTCGGGCGCAGGCCGGACTTCGTGGAGTTCTTCCAGGGCATGGTGATCATGGGGGCGTCTCCGTCAGGGACGTGCACCTGAGACCCTTCATAGCGGTCACCGGCGGCGTCGCCGAGGCAGGCGCTCACCGACTTGTACGCGGCGTCGTCCGCGAGGGAGTGCTCGGGCTTGTTCAGCGAAAGGGCGGGACCCTTGTCGAGCGACTTCGTCATGCGCACGGAGCCGGACGACGTGTCGATGTCCTGGACGGAGGAACCGGCGGAGTCCTTCATCGAGGCAGGGGTCGTACGGCTCCCGCTCAACTCCCAGATGCCGAAGTCGCCGAGGCCCTCGTACAGCTCTCTGTCCGCGGCGGCCAGGCGACGCCCGGTCTCGGCTACGCGGCGCGTCAGACCACCCGGCCCGATGGTTGCGGTGCCGGGTCGTACGCGTTCCCGTGCGCGATGTCCCTCAGGCGCAGCGCGGCCGTGAGCATGTCCTGGTGTGTGGTGTACAGGGCGTTGACGCCGAACCGCAGGAGGTCCGGGGCGCGCATGTCGACGATCACTCCGTCCTTCGCCAGTGCCTGGACCAGCCCGTAGGCGTGCGGATGACGCAGGGAGACCTGGCTGCCGCGTCGCGCCGGGTCGGACGGGGTCACCGTCTCGAAGCCGAGCGGGGTCAGGAGTTCGTCCGCGCACCGCAGGAAGTAGGCCGTCAGGGACAGGCTCTTGGCGCGGACCTGGGCGAGGTCGACGCCGTCGAACGCCGTGAGGGCCGCTTCGAGTGCGAGCAGGGACAGGATCGGCGGGGTGCCGATGCGGGCGCGGGCGATGCCCGGCGCCGGTGTGTAGTCGGGGGTCATGCCGAACGGGTCGGCGTGGCCGGTCCAGCCTGTCAGGGGTGTCTTGAACTGCGCGTGGTGGCGGCGGGCCGCGTACAGGAAGGCGGGGGCGCCCGGGCCTCCGGAGAGGAACTTGTAGCCGCAGCCGACGGCCAGGTCGACGCCGAGTTCGTCGACGCCCACCGGGAGGGCGCCGGCGGCGTGGCACAGGTCCCACAGGACGAGCGCGCCGGCGCGGTGGGCGGCGTCGGTCAGCGCCCGCATGTCGTACAGCTCGCCGGTGCGGAAGTCGACGGGTGAGTAGCTGACGACTGCGACCCGGTGGCCCTCGGAGGAGAGGAAGCCTTCGAGGTCGGCCGGTGGTATGTGTGTGACCTCCAGGTTGTCTCGGCGGGCTGCCGCGTCGGCCAGGTAGCGGTCCGTCGGGAAGTGGCCCGGGTCGGTGACAAGGAGCGGGCGGTCCGGGCGCAGCGCGGCGGCGGCGCCGAGCGCGCTGTACAGCTGCACGCTCGTCGAGTCGCCCGCGACCGTCTGTCCGGCTTCCGCGCCGATCAGCCGGCCGATGGCGTCGCCCACCCTGAGGGGGGCGTCCCACCAGCCGTGCTCGTTCCAGGACCTGATCAGACCGCTGCCCCACTGGCGGTGCACGACGTCGGTCAGGGCCGGGGGCACCGCGGCGGGCAAGGGGCCGAGCGAGTTCCCGTCGAGGTAGACCACCCCCTCGGGGAGGAGGAAGCGGTCCCGGACCGGAGCCAGGGGATCGGTGGCGTCCAGTGTCGCGGCCTCGTCACCGAAAGTCGCCGCAACGCTTGTGACGGAAACGGTTGTCACGGGCGCACCGCCTTCCTGTCGTCCGTGCCGGGCCGTCGCGCGCCGAAGGCCGCCGCCATGTCGCCGAGGGTGTCGGCGACCGCGCGGGCGCCAGGCGCTCCCGGCTCGATGAGCGTGTAGTGGCCGGTGCCGGGCAGCACGATCGTCCTGAGGTCGTGGTGCACGGCCGCGTAGTCGCTGAACTGGGTGAGCGGCACCTCCTCGTCGACGGCGCCGTGCAGCAGCACGGTGGGCACGCCGGTCGTGCCCGCCTCGCGCAGCAGGGTGAGCGGGTCGACGGAGTTCATGCGCTCCTCGAACACGTCGTCCCCGCCGAGCAGTTGGACGGCGGCGCCGTTGCTCAGGTCGTCGCGCCGGGTGGCGGCGAGGTCGGTCAGCGGGGCGAGCGCGAGGACGCTGGTCGGCAGGGTGGTGCTGGTGTGCCAGGGCGAGTCGGCGGGCAGCAGGCCCCGGGCCGCGCACCACAGCGCCAGGTGACCGCCGGAGCAGTGCCCGGCGAGGACGTACGGGCGTCCCTGCGGCAGGGTGTCCACGATCCGTGCGACGTCGTCGAACGTCTCCGGGTAGCCGCCCGCGCCGCCGGACCTGCGGAAGCCGGGGAGCAGGACGTCGAAGCCCTGCTGGGAGAGGTAGGCGGCGAAGGGGGTGAGGTGCATACGGTCGTAGCGCCAGTATCCGCCGTGCAGGAGGATGACCAGCGGGGCGTCGGGGTCGTCGGCCGGCCAGGCGTCGTAGACCTGGTGGGGGTGGTCCCCGTAGCGGCCGTGTGACGGGGCCAGGACCGGCTTCAGGCTCAGGACCCGTTTCTCCTCCTCGGCCGCGAACGCCGAGATGGTCCGCACCGTCTCAGAGCTCACCGCGCACCTCCCACAGCTCGGGGAAGACCGGGCGGGACGCGCGCCGCTCCAGCCAGGCGAGGCCGGAGGAGCCGGCGCTGCCGGGCTTGGCGCCCATGGCGCGGCGCACGACCATGACGTGGTCGAAGCGCCAGCGTGCCACCAGTTCGGCGATGTCGGTGAGCGACTCCCCCAGGGTGAGCAGCGGGTGGTGCCTGGGGCCCGCGTAGATCCGCCGCCACGCTTCGACCACGCCCGGGTCCGACGCGTACGGGGCGGTCACGTCACGTTCCAGGACGTGCTCCGGTACGGGCAGCCCCTGGCGGTGCAGGAAGCGCAGCACCTCGTCGTAGAGGGAGGTCGCGCGGTAGGTCTCGGCCAGTGCCTCGTGGACGGCGGGGTCGCCCCGGTGGCCGTTGAGCAGGCCCGCGTTCTTCTGGCCGAGCAGGAACTCCATGTGGCGGTACATGGCCGACTGGAATCCCGACGCCCTGCCGAACGCCTCCCGGAATCCGTTGAACTGCGCGGGTGTCAGCGCGGCGATGGGCTTCCAGGAGGCGTTGAGCGCGGTCAGGGCGCGGCCGCTGCGGGTGAGCGCGTCCGTGGCGGCGTCCAGGTCGTCCTTGGCGAACGCCTCGCGGGCCACCTGCCATTCGTGCACGACCAGCGTGAACCACAGCTCCATCACCTGTGTGGTGACGAGGAAGCCCATCTCGTCCGCGGCCTCGGTCAGCGGCTGTTGCAGCGTGTTGAGCGTGGACGCGTGCACATAGTCGTCGTAGGGGCTGGGGCCCTGGAAGGGCCGGGTCAGGGCGGAGTCCGCGGCCGGCTCGGCGAGGGCGGACGTACTGTCGGTCATGGCTCTCCTTGTGCGGCGGTGCGGCGGTGCGGCGGTGCGGTGATGCGGCGGTGCGGCAGCTGCCCGGGGGGCGGGGGCGCGGGGTGCGGTCGGGGACCCCGGGGGGGGCGGGGGCGGGACGGGCGGTCCGGGACCCCGGAGGCCCCGGCCGGACGCCTCAGGCCCCCCGCCCCCTAACCCCTCAGACGCCGATGTGGACCCCGCCGGACGCGTCGATCCACTGGCCGGTCACCCAGCGGGCGTCGTCGCTCGCCACGAAGGACACGACATCGGCGATGTCCGCCGGCTGACCGAGGCGGCCGAACACCGAGGCGTCCGAGTAGCGCTGCCGGATCTCCGGGATGCTGAGGGTGGGGTTGATCTCCGTCTCGGTGTAGCCGGGCGCGACGCTGTTGACCGTGATGCCGCGGGGGCCCAGCTCCTTGGCGAGGGCGAGGGTGAGGTAGTCGAGGGCGGCCTTGGTCATGGTGTAGGCGACGATCGCGGGGAAGCCGACCCGGGTGGCCACCGAGGAGATGTTCACGATCCGGCCGCCGTCGCGGAGGCGGTCCAGCCCGCGCTGGATGATGAAGAAGGGCGCTTTGGTGTTGATCGCGAAGGCCCGCTCGTAGTCCTCCTCGGTCACGTTCGCGATGGTGCGCGGGACGGTGATGCCCGCGTTGTTGACGAGGATGTCCAGGCCGGGTCCGGCGCCCCGCTCGGCCAGGGCCCGGTCGAAGGCGTCCCACAGGGTGGCGGCGTCGCCGTCCACACCGAGCTCGGCGTGGACGGCGAACGCGCGGCCGCCCTCGGTGTCGATCTCCTTGACCGTCCGCTCGGCCGCCGCGTGGTCGTGTCCGTAGTGGACCGCCACCAGCGCGCCCTCCCGGGCCAGGCGGCGGCTGATGGACCGGCCGATGCCGCGGCTGCCGCCGGTGACCAGCGCGGTCCTGCCCTCGTGCCGCATGTCGGTGGTCAACTTCATCTCCTAGAGGTCGGTTCCGGAGGGGGTTCATGTATTGGGTCGGTCAGGCGTCGAAGTCGAGCGTGACCTCGGCGCTGCGTGGCCGGGCCCGGCAGACGAGCGTGTAGCCCGCCGCCAGGTCCTCGGCGCCGAGGGCGTACTGGCCGCCGCTCAGCGCCACCTCGCCGGTCAGGACCTTGGCGCGGCAACTGCCGCACACTCCGTCGCGGCAGGCGTACGGCACGTCGGGGTGGGCCCGCAGCAGCGCGTCGAGGATCACGTCCTCCTGTGGCTCCACGGTGACGGCGGCGCGGCGTCCGCCGAACTGCGCGGTGATCCGGGTGGGCCGGGTGCCAGGTGGTGGCGTGGGGCGCGTGTCCCGTCGTGAGGCCGGTTGCGTGTCGGGGGCAGGGGTGAAGACTTCCGAGCGGACGGCCGCCGGGTCCGCGCCCCACGCGGTCAGCGCCTGTCGCACCGCGGTGACCAGACCGTCCGGACCGCACAGGGCGAACGTCGTGCCGGGTCCGGGGCGGGCGTCCAGCGCGGCGAGCAGCCGTGGCAGCTTCGCGGTGTCGACGCGTCCGCTGACCAGTTCGCTGGGGCGGTCCTCCCGGGTGAGGACGTGCAGCGCGGTGAAACGGTCGACGAAGGCGTCCTTCAGCTCGGCCAGTTCGTCCGCGAGCAGCGCGGTCGCGCTCGTGGGGACCGCGTGGATCACCGAGACGCGGCAGGCGGGATCTTCGCGCAGCGCGTCCGCCGCCATCGCGATCAGCGGGGTGATGCCGGAGCCGCCCGCGATGAGCACGTGGTGCGCGCCGGGCAGGTCCGGCAGGGCGAAGGCGCCGTCCGGCGGGGAGAGTTCGAGGTGGTCGCCGGGTGCCAGGGCGGTCGTGGCGTACGCGCCGAAGCCGTCGGGGGCGCCTCGCTTGATCACCAGGCGGAAGGCGTACGGGTCGCCGGGCGGCGGGCACACCGAGTAGGTGCGGCGGAGTTCGCGGTCGCCGCGCCGGTGCCGTACGACGACGTGGTCGCCGGGCCGGTGGGCGAAGGTGTCCCGCAGGTCGTCGGGGATGCGCAGGGTGACCGCGGCGGCTTCGTCGGTCAGCCCGCGCACGTCGGTGACCGTCAGCCGGTGCCAGCCCGTGCGCCGGGCGCGAGGTGCGGCGGTGCCGGTGTCCGTGTGCATGGTGGGCCTCACAGCGCGGTCAGGTGGGGGAAAGTCTCTCGGCACGCCGTGCATCGCAGCACCGACTGGCAGCGGGTCGCGCCGAAGGGGCTGTGCGGCCGGGTGGCCCGCGATCCGCAGTGCGGGCAGGGCACTCCGCCGAGCTCGACGAGGACCGGACCGTCCGTTCCGGTGGCGCGGGGCGCGGGCGGGGCGATGCCGTGCGCCGCGAGCTTCTCCCGTCCGGCCTCGGTGATGCGGTCCGTCGTCCACGGCGGTGACAGGACCTGCCGTACGCGACCGTCGGCGTGGCCGCAGGCGGCGAGGACCTCCTCGACCGCGGAGGTGATGGCGGGCAACGCCGGGCAGCCCAGGAACGTCGGCGTGATCTCCACCTCGAGCACTCCGTCGGCGTCCGGCGCGACGGAGTGGACGACGCCGAGGTCGCCGAGGCCGATCATCGGCAGCTCCGGGTCCGGCAGCGCCTCGACCCGCGCCCGGACCTCCTCGGTGGTGCGGCGGTACGCGCTCACCACGTGCCTCCCGGGAACTGGCGCCGCACCGACTGCAGTTCGGCGACGAGCGGCCCGAACTCCTCGGTGTGCAGGCCGGTGCGCCCGCCGCGGGCCTGCCAGCGGGGTGCGGGCACGGTGAGTCCGGCGCGGGTGATCACCTCGCCCACCCGCTGCTCCCACAAGGCGCGCAAGGGTGCGGGCGAGGGGACCGTGCCGGCCGCGACGAGGCGGCCCAACACGTCGTCCTCGTCGAACAGTTCGGCCGTGTACGGCCACACCCGGTCCAGGCCGGCCTGCATGCGCCGGGCGCTCTCCGGTGTGCCGAGCCCGAGGCGCCGCGTCCAGTCGTCGGCGTGCAGCCGGTGGAAGGCCACCTCCTTGGCGGCCCGTGCCCCGAACCCGGCGAGGTCGGTGTCCGCGCAGCCGGCCAGCGCCTCGTAGTACAGGACCGCGTAGTGCGTGTAGGCGAGCTGACGAGCCACGGTCGCGGCGAAGTCGCCGTTCGGCAGCTCGGTCAGGAGGACGTTGGTGAACTCGCGGTCGGCGCGGGTGAAGGCGAGGTCGTCCTCGGTGCGGCCGGTCCCGTCGAGCCGTCCGGCACGGGTGAACAGGGTCCGGGCGTGGCCGATCAGGTCAAGGGCGATGTTGGACAGCGCCAGGTCCTCCTCGATCGTCGGCGCCCGCGTGATCCACTGGCAGAGCCGCTGGCCGAGGACGAGCGCGTCGTCGCCGAGGCGCAGCAGGTGCGTGGCGAGATCGCGGTCGGGGTCGGGGGCGGTGCGCATGGTCTCCGCGGCGGGCGCCATGTCACTCGTCGTGGGCACCGTCGGGGCCTTTCTCGCTCGGGCTCGATCCGGTCGTCAGCGGCGCGTACTGCTCCGGGTACCGGTAGGGCTTGTGGCGGGCGTTGCCGAAGTACGGGTCGCGCTCGTCCGGGGACACCGCGTGCACGGCGTCCGAGCGCACCACCCACAGCGACAGCGGGTCGCCCCGGCGGACGTACAGGTCGCGGGCGCGGCCGAGGGCCATGTCCGCGTCGTCGGCCCGTACAGAGCCCATGTGCTGGTGCGCGAGGCCCCGGCGCGGCCGCAGGAAAACCTCCCAGGACGCGGGTGCGCCCTCCCGGTCCGTGCTCGTACGCGTGCTCGTACTTGTACGCGTGCTCGTGCTCGTGCTCGTACTCGTGCTGCTCATGCGGGTTCCTCCGTGCCGTCGCGGGCGTCCTCCCGGGCGGCGTACGCGGCCGACGCCTCCCGCACCCACGCGCCGTCCTCGTGCGCGGCGCGCCGGTGCGCGATGCGCTGCCGGGCCCAGTGCGTGTCGTCGCCGAGCGCGTCGCGGTACGTCTCCCAGTCGACCGGGGTGAAGTCGTAGTGGCCGCGCTCCTCGTTCCAGCGGATCGCCGGGTCCGGCAGGGTCAGGCCGATTCGTTCGGCCTGCGGGACGACGCTGTCGACGAAGCGCTGGCGCAGTTCGTCGTTGGTGTGCTGCTTGATGCCCCAGGCGATGGCGCGACGGGAGACGGCGGCGCCGAGCGCGGCGGTGCGCGCGTCCGCCCCGCCCGCCTCGGTGTCCGGCGGGCCGAACATCAGCGCCACGGCCGGCAGCCACCAGCGGTCCACCGCGTCCTGCGCCATCCGCTGCTGCTCCGGTGTGCCCTCGCACAGGGCCCGCAGCATGTCGTAGCCCTGCCGTACGTGGAAGGCCTCCTCCTGGCAGACGCGGCGCATCGCGCGGGCGTACGGGCCGTAGGAGGTCCGGCACAGGGGTGCCTGGTTGATGACGGCGGCGCCGTCCGTCAGCCAGGCGATGGCGCCGGTGTCCGCCCAGGTGAGGGCCGGGTGGTTGAAGGTCGCCGCGAAGCGCTGCTGTCCGCGGTGCAGGGCGTCGAGGAGCTCGGCGCGGTCCACGCCGAGGGTCTCGGCCGCGGAGTACAGGTACAGGCCGTGGCCCGCCTCGTCCTGCACCTTGGCGATGAGCACCGACTTGCGGTGCAGGGACGGGGCCCGGGTCAGCCAGGCGCCCTCCGGCTGCATGCCGATGATCTCGGAGTGGGCGTGCTGGGCGATCTGGCGGAGCAGCATGCGGCGGTAGCCGTCGGGCGTCCAGTCGCGCGGTTCGACCGTCTCACCGGCGGCGATGAGCGCGTCGAAGTGGGCGAGCAACTCGTCCTGGGCGGAGGGCGGTTCGTCGGTGGCCGCGGGGGGCACGACTGCGGTCTGCGACGCACTCATGCCGCACCGCCTCGCAGGCCACCGCCCGCACCGGCTGCCACGCGGCCTCGCAGGCCACCGCCCGCACCGGCTGCCGTATCGGCCCCCGGAACGCAGCCCGTACCCGCTCCTAGGACGCCGCCCGTACCCGCTCCCGGGACGCAGCCCGTACCGCCCCCGCGATCAGCCCGCGCCCCGGCGGACCCGCGCCACCGGACCGCCGGACCCCGCACGCACTGCCTGGGCACTCTCATCACTCCCTCAGCGTCGACACCGCCCCACGGGCAACCACGGACCGCCACGGTCCACGAGCCGCGTGGCGCGCGTGGCGGAACCTCCGTCCCGGAAAGAGGCCGCGCACGGGCCCCGCTATCCCCGCGCGTGCACACTCGGCGCGTGACAAAGATCACGCCATGGCCGAGGGATTGCGGCGTCTCCCCCGCTCCTCTGCAACGGGTGACACATCAGGCCCACAGGGCGGCCGGCGTGCCGCAGCGAAAGGGGAAGACATGAGCACCATCAGGGAGTTGCTGGTCGAACTCACCGGCACCACCGAGTACGCCGACTCCGCCGCCATCGGCGACGACGTCGACCTCGCCGCAAGCGGCATCGACTCCGGCGACCTGGTGCGTCTCGTCCTGCTCGTCGAGCAGCGGCTCGGGGTGGAGATCAGCGCCGAGGACATGGAGGAGCTGCACTCCATCGCCGACTACGAGCGGTTCGTGGCCGGGCGCTCGGTCGCCGGTGCCGCCGGTGCCACCGGCGGTGCGTGATGTGGCTGACGCAGCTGCTCGAACGCAACCGTCAGTGCTGGCCCGACCGGCCCGCGCTGGTGGACGAGGCGCGCAGCGTCACCTGGGCGGAGTTCCACGACCGTACGGCCGAACTCGCGCGCGGCCTCGCCGAGTCGGGCATCGAGCGCGGTGACCGGGTCGCCGTGCTGTCCAAGGACCGGATCGAGGTCCTGGAGAGCTATTTCGCGCTGGCCCGGCTCGGCGCACTCTTCGTGCCGCTGAACCACAGCCTGGCCGCGCCCGAGGTGGCCGGCATCGTCGAGCGTGTCGGCGCGGTGGCCGTGCTCGGCGAGTCCGACCTCCTGGACCGGCATCCGACGCTGCCCGCGTCGGTGCGGCTCCGGATCGCGCTGGACAAGCCCGAGTTCGCGGCGCTCGGCACCCTCGCGGCGGACCGGGAGCTGCCCGTCGTGGCCGACACCGACCCGATCGCCGTGCTGCACACCTCGGCCACCACCGGGCAGGCCAAGGGCGTCACGGTCGACTCCGCGTCGTTCCGGGCCATCGCCCTCGGCTGGCTGGTCATGGCCCGCCCCACCGACGACATCGTCATGGTCAACTGCTGCCCGCTGTACCACGGCAGCATGGTCGTGTCCCTGACCTACCTGGCCGCCGGTGCCACGCTGGTGCTGATGCCCGGCTTCACCCCGCAGCGCGCGCTCGCCGCGGTGGAACGGCACAGCGCCACGCACATGTGGCTGGTCCCGCAGATGCTGCGCTTCATGCTCCAGGCGAAGGGCTCGCACAGCGCGGACCTGAGCTCGCTGCGGGAGATCCTCTACGGTGCCGCGCCGATGCCCCTCGACGTGTACGCGGAGGCGGTGGGGCGGCTCGGCTGCGGCTTCCGCCAGGTCTACGGCATGACCGAGGTCGGCGGGCCCTTCGTCACCCTCGGCCCCGACGAGCACCCCGCGCCCGGTGACGTGACCGCCCGCATCCCCTGCGGCCGGGTGGTGCCCGGGATGTCGGCCCGCGCGGTGGACGGGGCCGGGCGGGAGCTGCCCCGTGGCGAGATCGGCGAGATGGTCGTGCGCGGGCCCGGCATCATGCAGGGGTACTGGAACGATCCGGCCGCCACGGAGGAGATCTTCCTCGACGGCTGGGTCAGGACCGGTGACCTCGGCTTCATGGACGAGGAGGGCCGCATCCACCTGGTGGACCGCAGCAAGGACCTCATCATCCGGGCCGGCCAGAACGTCTATCCTTCGGAGATCGAGCGCGCTCTGATGACCCACCCGGCCGTCCGCGACGCCGCGGTCGTCGGCATCCCCGACGAGGACTACGGCGAGGTGCCGCTCGCGTACGTCGTGGCGGAGGACGGGACCGGCACTCTCGAACTGCTGCGCCACGTCGCGGAGTTGCTCGCGCCCTACAAGCGCCCGCGGCGGATCGAGTTCATCGAGCAGGTGCCGCGCAACCCCGCCGGGAAGATCATCAAGAAGTCGCTGCGGGTCTGAGGGCATGCCCGCGCACGTACATCACGTACATCCGGGCGGGCCGTCGGTGACGGCCCGCCCCGCACACGACCGGCCGCAGGCGCGGGTTCTCGCGGAACTCGACCGCCTGCGGCCGGTGTGCGCGACGGCCGGGCTCGGCCTCGGCGTCGCCCTCACCACGGACCCGGGGGCGGTCCCCGCCGGGCCCGCCGAGGAGGCCGCGGCGGCGGACATGCCACCGCACCGCCGCGGCGAGTTCCTGGCGGGCCGGCTCGCCGCCCGACGGGCCTTGCGCGCGGTGGGCCTCGACTGCGGCGAGATCCCTCGGGCGGGCCGTCTGCCGCTGTTCCCGCCCGGACGGGCGGCGTCGATCTCCCACAGCGCGGGCGTCGCGGTCGCGGTGGCCCCTGCGTCGAAGCACGTCATGCCGCTCGGCTGCGACGTGGAGCTGCGCCCGCTGCCCGACGGCGCGGCACGGCTGGTGCTGTGCGAGGACGAGACGACGTTGCTGACGCCGCGCGGCGCGTGGACGGTGACGGCCCTGTTCTCGGCGAAGGAGGCCGCATGGAAGGCTCTGCGTCTCTCCCGCGCGACGGGGACGAGGAGCCTGCGCGGCCTGCGGGCACACCCGTACGGTGACGGTCTCCGCGTCGCGGTGCGCGCGGTCCCGGAACGCGCCGTGCACGTCCGCGTGGCGCCGGTCGGACCGGGCGTCTTCAGCTACGTGTACGAGTGACCTGCGAGCGGGTGCCGGTGGCACCCCCTCGCAGGTCAGCAGGTCACCTCGCAGGTCACCGCATGGTCACTCCCGCGCGCCGACCAGCACCGCCATGTTGCCCGCCGGGTGCCGGTTGTCGTGGATGAGCTGGTGGGCCAGGCCGATCTCCTCGAAGCCGAACGTCCGTGACAGGCACGGGTCGACGACGCCCTGGTCGATGAGGCGGGTGATCTCGCGGGCCTCGCGCGCGCTCGCGACGTGGGAACCCTGCAGACGCTTCTGCCGCATCCACAGGAAGCGCAGGTCCACGTCGCCGTTGTAGCCGGTGGTGCCGCCGCAGATGACGACCATGCCGCCGTTGTCGCACATGTACATGGACGTGGGGATGGTGTCGGCGCCCGAGTGCTCCAGGACGATGCGCGGGGCGCGGCGCTCGCCGAGCACCTCCCAGAACCGCCGCCCGAACGCCCGCGCCCCCTTCAGCCAGCGGCCCATCGCCTCCTCGTCGGACGTGTCGGGGAGGCGGCCCCAGTGGTCGAACGCGCGCCGGTCGATCCAGCCCTGCGCGCCGAGCTTCATGCAGTACTCGCCGCGCTCCTCGCTGGAGACGACGGCGACGGGGATGCCGCCGACGTGCCGGACGAGCTGGATGGCGATGCAGCCGAGGCCGCCCGCGCCGCCCCAGATCAGCACGGGGTCGCCGGGCCTGACCGTGTGCGGCTCCCAGCCGAAGAGCTGGCGGTAGGCCGTCGCCGCGGTCGCCATGTAGGAGGCGGACGCGGCCCAGGACAGCCGCTTGGGCTTCGGGTGCAGCATGTAGTCGTCGACGACCGCGAACTGGGCGAAGGAGCCGTAGTTCTCCTCGTAGCCCCACACGCGCTGCGTGGTGGAGAAGGCCGGGTCGGCGCCGAGGCGGATGTCCTCGGCCGACTCGTCCCAGCGGCTGGCGAGGACGACCACCTCGTCGCCGAGCCCCACGCCCCGTACGTCCTCGCCGACGGCCCACACGACGCCGGACAGGTCGGAGCCGCCGATGTGGAAGTCCTCGGTGGCGCCCGCCTTCTGCCGCGCAGCGATTACGTCGAGCGGTGAACCGAGCGCCGCCCAGACGTTGTTGTAGTTGACGCCGGCCGCCATCACCTTGACCAGCACCTGCCCGCGGCCGACGGGCGGGACGTCGACCACCTCGGTGCGGAAGGCGTCTACGGGCTGCCCGTAGCGCTCCTGGCGGATGAGGGAGGCGTACATCTGCTTGGGCGCGGTGCCGAGCGGCGGGGCGTCACCGAGTTCGTACAGGTTCTTGGTCGCGGTCGCGTGCACAGGAGGCCCTTCGTGACAGGTGCGGGGACGGGAGGGGACAGGGCGGGGCGGGGCTGTCAGGCGGAGGCCGGACGCAGCGCCTTGGCGACGGCCGCGCCGATCCGGGCGATGGGGTCGGGCTCGGTCATCTCGTAGTGGCCGCAGGGCACCCGGTGGTCGTGGAGGGCGCCGTCGACGTGCGGGCGCCAGGCGTCGGCCTTGCCCGGCATGACCGCGAGGTCCCCAAAGCCGTCCGGCTCCTCCTCGGCGCTGAAGAACAGCACGTCCCCCCGGTAGACGCCGGGGGCGAACTGCGGGGCGATGCGCAGGTTGTTGCGCATGACCTCGGCGATCGCCGCCGCCTCGGCGCGGGTGACGGGGGAACGTCCGGCGTCCGCCGCGTCGATGCGGTCGAGGACGGCGTCGACGCCCGGCAGGTCGGCGCCCGGTTCGACGGGCAGTCCTGCCACGCGCAGCAGAAGGGCCGCCACCTGTCGTTCGGCCGCCTCGGAGTCGTGGGCGGTGCCGTGGGGCTGGGGCGCGTCGAGCATCGCGAGCAGTTCGACCTGCTCGCCGCCTTCTTGCAGCGCGCAGGCCATCGCGTGGGCGACGAAGCCGCCGTACGACCAGCCGAGCAGCCGGTACGGGCCGTGCGGCTGCACCTCGCGGACCAGGTCGACGTAGTGGGCGACCATGGCGGCGGCGTCCGGTGCGGGCGGCCGGGTGCCGTCGAGGCCGGCGGCCTGGATGCCGTACACGGGCTGGTCGCCGCCCAGGTGGGGCAGCAGACCGGTGTAGCGCCAGGAGACGCCGGCGCCCGGGTGGACGCAGAACAGCGGCGCGGCGCTCCCTTCGGTCCGCAGCGGCAGGAGCGGGCCCAGTGCGGCCGTCGCGTGCTCCTCCCCGTCCGCGCCGGTCTCGTCGGCCGCCGCGAGGACCCCCGCGACCGTGGGCGCGGCGAGCAGGGTCGCGGCGGGCACGTCGAGCACCCCGGCCTGGCGCAGGTGTCCCGCGAGGAGGACTGCGCGCATCGAGTCGCCGCCGAGGTCGAAGAAGTTGTCGTGCACGCCGATGCCGCCGATGCCGAGGGTCTCCTCCCACAGCCGGGTCACGGCCTCCTCGCGGTCGGTGCGCGGCGGCACGTGCTCGGTCGTGAGGCGGGGGCGCGGCGCGAGGCCGGTGGCCGGTGCCGTCGTGGCGGGGGTGTCGGCCGCCTCGGGGTCCGTGCGGGCGCCGGGGGCGTCGATCCAGTGGCGGTGCCGTTCGAAGGCGTAGCCGGGCAGCGGTACGCGCTTCGGGTCGCCCGGCACCTCGGGGAGCGCCGCGTCCACGCCCGCGCTCCACAGGCGGCCGAGCGCCTCGGTGAGGACGAAGCCGTCCGGGGCGTCGGCCTTGGCGTGCCGCATGGTGGTCACCGTGGCAGGGCTGTGCTCGGCGAGCTGAGCGGCGGCGAGCTTGGTCATGGTGTCGCCCGGGCCGATCTCCACGAGGACGGGGGCCAGGCGCTGCCACAGGGCCATGACCCCGTCGGTGAACCGGACGGTGCGGCGCGTGTGGTTTAGCCAGTGCTCCACCGAGGTGGCCTGCGCGTCGGTGATCCAGGTGCCGGTGACGTTGGTGACGAACGGGATGCGCGGCGGGCGCAGGGTGACGGTGCGCAGATGGCTCTCGAAGGTTCCGAGGACCGGGTCCAGGACGTGGGAGTGGGCGGCGGCGGGGATGCGCAGCCTGCGGAACGGGAGGTTCCTGCGGGTGAGTTCCGCCTCGAAGCGCGTGACGGCTTCGGCGTGTCCGGCGACCGTGCAGGCGGCAGGGCCGTTCACCGCGGCCAGGGACAGTTCGTCGTCGAGCAGCGGCAGCACCTCCTCCACCGGTACGGCGACGCCGACGGTCGCCCCGCCCGCCGAGGCGATGAGCCGGATCCGCTCGGTGACCAGGGGCAGCATGGCGTCCAGGTCCATGACTCCGGCGAGGCAGGCCGCGGTGTACTCGCCGAGCGAGTGACCGATGAGCGCGTCCGGGCGCACCCCTGCCTCCATGAGCGTGCGGGCGAGCGCGTACTCGGTCGCCACCAGGCCGGCGAAGAGGGCGGTGCTGTCGGGCTCCGGGTCGTCGAAGAGGGTGGTGCGCAGGTCGCCGCCGAGGACGGGGCGCAGGATGCGCGCGCACTCGTCGACGATGTCGCGGTAGACGGCGTGGTCGCGGTAGAGCTCCGCTCCCATGCCGGGGTACTGGGTGCCGCCGCCCGGCAGCAGGAACGCCACGCGGGCGGGCTCGTCGGGCACAGGGGGCGTGCCGGGTACGGGGGCGGTGGCGCGCAGGGCGCTCAGCGCCTCGTCGCGGGAGGCGGCCGTCACGGTGAGGCGGTGGCCGAGCGCGGGGCGGTCCGTGCGCAGCGAGTGCGCGACGTCGTCCAGGCGCAGGCCGGGGCGGTGTTCGAGGTGGCGGGCGAGCGCCTCGGCCTGGCCGCGCAGGGCGCCGGGCGTGCGCGCGGACAGCGGCAGGACCAGGCGGCGGCCGTCCTCGGCCGGGCGGGGCGGGGTGGGCGCGACGGGGGGCGCCTCCTCCAGGACGATGTGCGCGTTGGTGCCGCCGATGCCGAAGGCGCTGACCGCGGCCCGGCGGGGGTGGCCGTCCGCCTGCCAGTCCTCCAGGGCGGTGGGCACCCGGAACGGTCCTGCGGCGAAGTCGATCAGCGGGTTGGGCTGCTCGAAGTGGAGGTTGGGCGGGATCTGCCGGTGTTCGAGGGCCAGTACGGCCTTGATGAGCCCGGCGATCCCGGCGGCGGCCCCGAGGTGGCCGATGTTGGTCTTCACCGAGCCGAGGGCGCAGAACCCGGTGCGGTCCGTGCTCTGCCGGAACGCCTCGGTCAGCGCGGACACCTCGATGGGGTCGCCGAGCTTGGTGGCGGTGCCGTGCGCCTCGATCAGGCCGATGGTGTCCGCGTCGATCATAGCCTGTGCCTGCGCCGCGAGGATCACCTCGGTCTGCCCGGCCGCACTGGGCGCGCTGAAGCCGACTTTGCGGCGGCCGTCGTTGTTGACGGCGCTGCCCCGGATGACGGCCCTGATGCGGTCACCATCGGCGAGGGCGTCCTCCAGGCGTTTGAGGACGACCGCGCCCACGCCGTCGCCGGAGGAGGTGCCGGCCGCGTCGGCGGCGAACGCGCGGCAGTGGCCGTCGGGCGAGAAGGGGCCGTCGGGTACGTGCCGGTAGCCGAGCGGCGCCGAGGGGTTGAGGGAGACGGCGGCGGCGAGCGCGGTGTCGCACCGGTAGTCGAGGAGGTCCTGGCAGGCGGTGTGCACGGCGACGAGCGCGGTGGAGCAGGCCGTCTGCAGGGACACGCTCGGGCCGGTGAGCCCCAGTTCGTAGGAGACGCGGGTGGCGAGCGTGCCGAGGGAGTTCGCGGTGGCCGCGTGCACGAGCGCCACGGAGCCGGGCTGCCCGGCGAAGCGCGGGTGGACGTGCGCCGGGTAGTAGCGGCTGTCACCGCTGCCCGCGTACACGCCGACCGTACCGGCCGCGTCCCCGGCGTCTCCTCCGCGGGGCCCGAGACAACCGGCGTCCTCCAAGGCGTGGTAGGCCGTCTCCAGGAGCAGCCGCTGCTGGGGGTCGACGACGGCGGCCTCGGCGGGGCTGTAGCCGAAGAACCCGGAGTCGAAACGGTCGATGCCGTCGACGGTCGACGCCATGCGGATCAGGGAGGGGTCGTCGAGGTCGCGCGGGTCGCCGCCCGCGGCGAGGAACTCCTCGTCCGTGACGGGCCGCACCGACTCCCGGCCTGCCGCCAGGTTGTCCCAGAAGGCGTCGAGGTCGTCGGCGCCGGGGAAGCGGCCCGCCATGCCGATGACGGCGACGGCGGGCGCCTCATCCTCGTGTGTGTCCTGCGGGGAGGCGGTGTCACGCATGGCCTCGGTCCTTCCCGTTCCGGGCGGAGCGGCGGGCCCGTGCCGCGCGCTGCCGCTGTGCTTTTTCCTTGGCTCTGTCCAGGCCACTTGGCTTCCTGTGGGCCGGGGCCTCCGGCTCCGGGGGCGCACCGGCCGCTTCGACGTTCCCCGCGTCCGTCAGTGCGGACAGGTGGCGGGCGAGGTCGCGCACGGTGGGGTGCGCGAACAGGTCGACGACGGAGAGTTCGCAGCCGAACTCCTTGTTGATCGCCGTCTGGGCGGTGACCAGGAGCAGGGAGTTGCCCCCGAGGTCGAAGAAGTTGTCGTCCCGGCCCACCCGGTCACGGCCCAGGACGCCGCACCACAAGCGGGCCAGGTCGCCCTCCAGGCGCCGCAGCCGCTCCCCCGTGTCCGGGCCGGCCGCCTGCGCGGAGCCGCTGCCCGCGGAGCGCAGCACCCACGCGTCGCCGAGGCCGGCCGCCCGTGCCGCCTCGGCCGCAGCTCCGTACAGGGCACCGAGATCGGTGCCCTCCTCCAGGGCGACCCGTGCGGCCAGGCGCCGCACCTGCCCGGCCGCGCCCGTGCCATGGCTGCGCACCCAGGGCGCGCCGCGGTCGGCGCCGATCAGCAGGTGCGGCTCGGCCACGGTGCGGGCCAGGTCGAAGGAGCGCAGCGCGGCGGCGGTGTCCAGGACCCGGTAGCCGCGGGCCTCGCCCAGCGCGGCGAGCCCGTACCCGCGGCTCATCCCGCGCTCGTGCCACAGGGACCAGGCCAGGCTCTGCGCGGGCAGACCGAGGGCGCGGCGGTGCAGGGCGAGGGCGTCCAGGAAGGCGTTGGCGGCGGCGTAGGCGGCGTTCATGGCGCCGCCGAACCAGCCGTTCACGGAAGAGAAGGCGGTGAAGGAGGTCTCCGGGCGGTCGAGGGTGACGCGGTGCAGCGTCCACGCGCCGCGCACCTTCGCCTCCAGCGCCCGGCGCCAGGCCGCGGGGTCCAGTTCCCGTACGGGCCGTTCGTCGCGGACTCCGGCGAGGTGCAGTACGGAGGCCAGGGGGACGCCCCATGCCTCGGCGGCGGCGTCCACCGCGGCCCGCACCTGGGCCTCGTCGGTGACGTCGGCGCACGCGTAGCGGACCTCGCCGAGGGCGCGCAGGCGTCGCAGCGTCTCGATGCGGGCGGCCACGGAGCCGCCCTCGGCCAGGTGGTGCGGCCAGGTGTCCTCGGCGGGGAGCGGGGTGCGGCCGAGCAGCAGCAGGCGGGTGCCGGGGGTCTTGAGCAGATGCGCCGCGACCTCGCTGCCGACACCGCCCAGGCCGCCGCTGACCAGGTGGAACCCGTCCGTGTCGGGCAGTTCGGCGCGCGGCGGTTCCTCGGGCAGCGGGGCGAGGCGGCGTACGTACCGGTGGCCGCCGCGCCATGCGACCTCGGCGTCGGGCGAGGCGTCGGCGGCCTCGGCCAGCAGGACGGGTACGGACGTGCCGGTGCCGGCCGGGTCGAGGTCGAGGTGCACGCCGCGCAGCCAGGTGAACTCCTCCGCCAGCGACTTCAGCAGGGCGCCTGCCATGGCGTGCGCCGGGGAGGCGTCGTCCCCGGGCGCCACGGCCTGGGCTCCCGCCGTCACGTACAGCAGGTCGACGGGGCGCTGCTGGCCGGGCCGGGCGGCGAGGGCGCGGGCGAGCGCGAGGAGGGAGCCGGGGCCGGCGTCGTCCAGGGGCGCTGTCGCGGCGCCGCTCAGTCCGCCCAGATGCACGACGGCGTCGACGGGCCGCCCGTCGGCGTCCAGCTGCCGCAGGAGAGCCGCGTGATCGGTGTCCTCGGCGGTCCTGAGCCGGTAGTGCGCGGCGTCGGTCCGTTCGTAGGCCGGGGCCTCGGTGACCACGGTGCACAGTCCGCCGTCCGCCCGAACCGCTTCGGCGACCTGGGCCGCGAGACCGTGTTCGCGCGGGTCGCCGCCCGTCAGGACGACGGTGTGCCGGCCAGCCACGGCCGGGCGGGGCCGGTGCCGTTCGGCCCGCTGCCACACCGGGCGCAGGAACCAGTCGGGCAGCGTGTCAGCGGTGCCCATCAGGAGCTGGGCCTCGCGGACCGCCTCGTCGAAGTCGCCCGCCTCGAAGCCCTTGCGGAGCTTGGTGCGCTGGATCTTGCCGATCTCGGTCTTCGGGATGGCGTCCTCGGCGACCGGGAGGAGGAAGGCGGGGCTGACGCCGATCTCGCGGGTCACCTTGCCCGCGATCTGCCGCATCGCGACCGCCGGGTCCTGGCCCGGGGCGAGGTGGAAGAAGAGCGCCAGCTCGTCGGTGGCGGCCGACGCGTCGGAGCGCACGGCGACGGCCGCGGTGAAGCTCCGTACGACGCACGGCAGTTCCTCGACACACGCCTCGATCTCGTGGCTGTAGTGGTTGACGCCGTTGACGATGATGACGTCCTTGGCGCGGCCGGTGATGTACAGCTCGCCGTCGCGCAGGAACGCCAGGTCACCTGTGTCGAACCAGCCGTCTTCGGTGAACGCCTCGGCGTTGGCCGCCGCGTTGTCGTGGTAGCCGCTCGTGACGGACGCGCCGCGCACCTGGAAGCGGCCGACCTCGCCCTCGGCGAGCAGCGTGCCGTCCTCGCCGACGACGCGCATGGCGAACCCCGGGTAGGGGCGCCCGCAGCTCACGAACGACTCGTCGGAGCCGTCGGGTTCGCCCGGCAGCACGGCGTCGGTGACGACCGAGCAGGTCTCGGACATGCCCCAGCCCGGATGCATCACGTCCTGCGGCAGCCCGAACGGCTTCAGGGCGTGCAGGAAACGGCGGGCGGCCGAGGCGACGACGACCTCACCGGCGTTCATGACGAGCCGCACCGGCGACAGGTCCCAGGCCCGGTCGCGGAAGCGGTCGGCCTGCTCGGCGAGGAGGCCGAAGGCGAAGTTCGGCGCCCAGGTGACGGTGGTCCGGTGCCGGTCGGCGAGGTCCATCCAGCGCGTCGGGTCCTCCAGGACGAAGGAGGTGGGCGCGTGGATCTGACGGCAGCCCAGGAACACGTCGCGCAGGTGGAACATGACCACGCCGGTGACGTGGTCGAGCGGGATCCAGTTGAGGGTGGTGTCCTGTGCGCCGAGCCCGTTGAGCTGCGCGGTCGCGGCGGACCTGGTCAGCACGGCGTGGTGGCTCTGCCGCACGGCCTTCGGCAGACCGGTGCTGCCCGAGGTCATGAGGAGCAGCAGCAGGTCGTCCGGGCGCGCCTCGTACCAGTCGCGGTCCTCCGGCGCCTCGCGCAGCGCGTCGGCCGTCGTCAGGCGCAGCCCGGACCACTCGCGCCGGTCCGCGAGGTCGCGCAGACCCGCCTCGCGGCCGGGGGAGCAGACGATCCAGGGCCGGCCGAGCATCTTCCAGATGCCCTCCAGCTTGGCCAGCGCCGCCGAGGGGGTGGTGTACGAGGTGGGCACGGTCAGCGGCACGGCGACGAAGCCGCCGAGGATGCAGCCCCACAGCACGGCGAGGAAGTCCTCGCTCACGTCACACTGCAGGATGACCTGGTCGCCGGGGCGCAGCCCGGCCCGCCGCAGTCCGGCGAGGACCCGGGACGCCTCGGTGACCAGCGACGCGTAGCTGCGCCGGTGCTCGCTGCCGTCGGCGTGGACGTGCACGACCTCGCCGTACGGGCTCTCCGCCGCCCGCACCAGCGCCTCGGCCCAGCCGGACACCGGCAGCCCGGCGAGTTCCGGGCCTTCGCTCAGCGCCGGGACCGGGGCGGCGGCGGGTGCGGTCCTGACCGGCGCCTGCGCCGCCTCCGGGGCGCTGGAGCGGCGCGGGGTGCCGGCGTGGCGGCGGCCCAGTTCCGCGGGGGTGTCCTCCACCGTGACGTCGGCGGCGGTGACGCCGGGGACGCGGGCGAGGTGTTCGCGCCAGGAGGCGGCTGCCTTGCGGTCGACGAGGGGCAGGGCGTGCAGGGTGTCGGCGTCTACGGAGCCGCCGGCGGTGCGGGGCAGGACGCCGACCGCCGTGACGCGGACCGTGTTCGTCCCCTCGGCGGCGCCGAGGAGCTGCTCGACCCGTTCGGCGGCCTCGGCCCGGCCGGGCACGACGAACAGGCGCAAGGGGCCGCCGTGGGGTGCGGTCAGGGCGACCGCGTCGCGGATGCCGGGGACGGACAGGGCCGTGCGCTCCAGCTCCGCGGCGTCGGCGGCGAAGCCCGTACCGGTCTCAGCGTCCGCCACGGCGCGCGGGGCGGGCGCCGGCAGCGCGTGCAGGCGGACGTCCGGATCGGCGCACACGGCCGCGAGGGTCTCGTGCAGGGCGCGGGCGAACGTCTCGGCCGTCCCGGCGTCGTACAGGTCGGTCGCGTACTCCACGTGCAGGTCGAGCCCGTCGGCCGCGCCCTTGTCGTCGTAGCGTTCGAGCACGTCGACGAAGAGGTCGAACTTGGCGGTGCCGGTGGCGGTGGGCCGCAGCGGGATCTCCTGCCCGTCGAGGCGGAGTACGGCGCGTGTGTTGTTCTGCAGCGCCAGCATCACCTGGAAGAGCGGGTGCCGGGCCGGGTGGCGTGGCGGGTTGAGCTCCTCCACGAGCCGGTCGAACGGCAGGTCCTGGTGGTCGAGGGCGCGCAGGTCGTGCGCGCGCACCTGGGCGACGAGGTCGCGGAAGGCGGGGTCGCCGGAGGTGTCGGCGCGCAGGACCAGCGTGTTGGTGAGCAGTCCGATCACGTCGTCCAGGGCGGGTTCGGTGCGGCCCGCGACCGGGGTGCCGACGACGATGTCCTCGCCCGCGCCGCAGCGGGTGAGCAGGGCGCCGACCGCCGCGTGCAGGACCATGAACAGGCTGGTGCCCGTGCGGTCCGCGAGCCGCAGCAGCCCTTGGTGCAGTTCGGCGTCCACGGTTGCGGTGACGTGCGCTCCCTCCCCTCGCGGGGACGCCGGGCGCGGTCGATCGCCCGGAAGGGTGCACTCCTGCGGCAGGTCCGCGAGCGTCTCGCGCCAGTGGGCCGTCAGCCGCTCCAGACGCCCCGGCCCCTCCGGTTCGGGGGCGAGAAGGGCGCGCTGCCACACGGCGTGGTCCGCGTACTGCACCGGCAGCGCTTCCCATACGGGTGCCCGGCCCGCGCGGCGCGCCTCGTACGCGGTGCTCAGATCGTCGGCGAAGGGGCGCAGCGACCAGCCGTCGGCCGCACTGTGGTGCACGACGAGCAGCAGCGTGCGCTCGGGCCCTGTGCCGAACAGGGCGGCGGTGAGCGGGCCTTCGCGGGTCAGGTCGAAACGGTACCGGGACGCCGCGACGACCTGCGTGCCGATCTCCTCGGCCGGGCAGTCCACGCAGCGCAGCTCGGGCCGCACCTCCCCCGGCGCCAGGATGCGCTGGTGGGGTACGCCGTCGTGCTCGGCGAACAGGGTCCGCAGGCTCTCGTGCCGGTCGGTGACGTCGCCGAGGGCCGCCCGCAGCGCCTCCGCGTCGACGGGCGCCCGCAGCGGGACGACGAGCGGGATGTTGTAGGTGGCGGCGCCGTCGTCGAGCCGGTTCAGGAACCACATGCGTTCCTGGGCGAAGGAGAGCGGCAGGCGTTCCGGCCGGACGACGTCCCCGAGGGCGGGCAGCGGCCGGACGGTGTCGCCCTGCGCGGTGAGCCGCTCGGCGAGCGCGGCCGGCGTCGGCCCGTCGAACAGGGCGGTGATGGGCACCTCGGTGCCCGTCTCGGCGCGCAGACGGGCCAGGAGCCGGGTCGCGGAGAGGGAGTCGCCGCCCAGGTCGAAGAAGTTCGCGTCGGCGCCCACGGCGTCCTGGGGCAGCCGCAGCACGTCCTCGAACAGCCGGCAGAGCAGGGCCTGCCGGGGTGTGGCGGGCCGTGCCCCGGCGGCGGCCTCGGTGAAGTCCGGTGCGGGCAGGGCCTGTACGTCGAGTTTGCCGTTGGCGGTCAGCGGCAGTGCGTCCACGGGGACGCAGGCGGCGGGGACCATGTGCTCGGGCAGGTGCGCGGCGACGTGGGCGCGCAGCTCGGCGGGGTGCGGTGCCGCGTCGGCGGCCGCGACCGTGTACGCGACGAGCTGCTGCGCTCCGCTGTCGGTGCGGACGACGACGGCGGCCCGGGCGACCTGCGGGTGCTGTGCGAGGACGGCCTCGATCTCGCCGGGCTCGACGCGGAAACCACGCAGCTGCACCTGCGCGTCGGCCCGCCCGAGGTACGCGAGCGTGCCGTCGGCGCGGCGCCGCGCCAGGTCGCCGGAGCGGTACATCCGGCCGCCGGGCGGCCCGAACGGGTCGTCGAGGAACCGCTCGGCGGTGAGATCGGGCCGGTTCAGATAGCCCGCGGCCACCCCGGGCCCCGCCACGTACATCTCACCGGTGGCGCCCGCGGGCACCGGCCGGCCCGCCGGATCCAGGAGGTACACGCGCAGATCCGCGAGCGGCGTGCCGACCACACTCCCCCGGCGGGGGTCGTCCAGGTCGGCGCGGGTGAGGCGGTGGTGGGTGACGTGCACGGTGGTCTCGGTGATGCCGTACATGTTCACCAGCGCCGGGGCGTCGAGGCCGTACCGGTCGGCCCACGGGCGCAGCCGCTCGGGGCGCAGCGCCTCCCCGCCGAAGACGACGTACCGCAGTGCGCCGGTACCCGACGCCACCTCCCCGTCCGCGTCCATGAGCTGCTCGAACGCGGACGGCGTCTGGCTGAGGACGGTGACGCCTTCGTCGGTCAGCAACCGCAGGAAGTCACGGGGCGAGCGGCTCACGGCGTAGGGCACGACGACCAGGCGGCCGCCGTGCAGCAGCGCGCCCCACATCTCCCACACCGAGAAGTCGAAGGCGTAGGAGTGGAACAGCGTCCACACGTCGTCCGCGCCGAAGTCGAAGTGGTCCGCGGCGGCGGTGAAGAGCCGCACCACGTTCGCGTGCGGAACCGGTACGCCCTTGGGACGCCCCGTGGAACCGGACGTGTGGATGATGTAGGCGATGTCGGACGGGTCGCGTGGGCCACCACGCTCGGCGTCGCTCAGGACATCTGCTGCCCGCCGGGCGAGGTCCGCCTGGACCTGCGGGTCACGCAGGGAGACGGTCGGGACGTCGGCGGCGAACGGCATCTCGGCACGGTCGGCGTCGGTGACAAGGAGGACGGGCCGCGCGTCCTCGGTGACCAGCCGCAGCCGCTCCGCCGGATGCCCGGTGTCCAGCGGCAGGTAGGCGGCGCCCGTCTTCAGCACCGCGAGCAGGGCGGGCAGCAGCTTCAGTCCGCGCCGCACGGCGAGCGCGACCACCCGGCCCGGACCCGCGCCCCGCTCCGCCAGCAGCCGGGCCAGCCGGTTGGCCTCGGCGTCGAGCTCCGCGTACGTCAGGCTCTCGCCCTCGCACGTCACGGCCGTCCGCCCCGGCACCTCGGCGGCGCGCCGCTCGAACAGCTCCGTGAGCGTACCGGTGACGGGGCAGGCGCGGACGGGCGCGTCCCGGGGATGCTCGCCGGGCAGCAGCACATCCAGGTCCCGCAGCGGCGACGCCGGCTCGGCGGTGACCAGCCGGCGGAGGAGCAGCAGGAACCGGTCGCGGTGGAGGGTGAGTTCGTCCTCCGTGTACAGCGCCGGGTTGGCGTCGAAGGCCAGCCACAGCCCGTCGGACTCCGTCCCGGGCCGGACGGAGATCTGCAGGTCGTCGACGGCACCGCCGGACAGGTGGTGCCAGGTGGCGGCGTGCCCGCCGAAGTCCAGGGACTCGGTGAACGGGACGATGTTGAGGACCGGCCCGTACAGCCTGCGGCCGGTGCCGAGCAGCCCGAGGTCGCGGCGCAGGAACTCGCCCCGGTAGCGCTGGTGCTCCCGCAGCGCCTTCAGCTCGGCGGCGACGCTGCGCGCCAACTCCCTGACACTCGTGCCGGGGGCGGCGGGCACGCGCAGCGGCAGGACGTCGGAGGCGGTGCCCGGGGTGCGCAGCGCGGCGCTGCCGAGCCGGCTCATGGTGGCCAGGCCCAGGACCAGGTCCTCGGCGCCGCTCATCCGGTGCAGGAACGCGAGGACCGCGGTGGCGAGCAGGTCGGTGCGCGAGACGTCGAGGCGGGCGGCGGCAGCGGTGAGGGCTTCGGCCTCGGCGGGCGACAGCTCCGCGGTGCGGCGCAGGAACGGGGTGACGGGGGCGGCCGTGCGGTGGGTCAGGCGGGCGGGCTCGGGCAGGCCGGCCAGCCGTCCGGCCCAGTGCGCGCGGTCCCGCTCGTAGCGGTCGGAGGCGAGGTAGGCCTCCTCGTCGGTGCGGAGCCGGTCCACCGGGGCGAAGGCGGCAGGGGCCACCTGTCCGCCGTTGGCCAGCGCGTTGTAGGTGTCGGCGAGCCGACGCCCGACGAGCTTGTAGCTGTAGCCGTCCAGCAGGATGTGATGCGCCCGCAGGAACCAGATGTGCCGGTCGGGCGCGAGGGTGAGCAGGGCGTGCGAGAACAGCGGCCCCTTGTCGATGTCGACGGGGGCCGCCAGGTCCGTACGGATCCACTCCCAGGCGGCCTTCTCGGGATCGTCCGCCGTGCTGACGTCGAGGCGGTGCAATGTCCAGTCGTCCGCGTCCGGTGCCGGCCGGCATCGGGGCCCGTCGTCCGTGTCGAGAAAACGCAGCGCGAATGTGCCGGCTTCGCCGACGGTGCGCCGCAGTGCGGTCTCGAACAGCGCGGCATCGACGGGGCCGTGTATTTCGACGGCCTCGCCGGTGTTGTATGCGGCACTGTCCGGTGAAAGCCGCTGTGCGTACCAAAGACCCTCCTGGGCTCCGGTCAGCGGTCGACGATCGTCCTCGTGGAGTGACATGGCACATCCCTCACGTGACAAGCCGTGATCACACGGTCGGGGAACAGACGGCTCATCACGCTGAATCACCAGGCAGGCAAGGTCAAGGCAGACCGGCCCGACGGCATTGACTTGAGTGATTTCCCTAAAGCGCGTATGTCGCCGCGTATGTCGCCGAAGCGCGCGTGTCGCCGACATGCCGAGCGGCGAGCGAATTTAGGGAAACCACGTGACTTCGGTCCGGACAATGCTGACAGGTTGATCCGGCGACTTCCCGGCATGCACGCTCGTGGTGACGCGGAATTCCCGATCCCTATTTCCTGCGAAAGGCCGTCGGCGGCGGGGCTATGTCACCGGTGTGCAGCACCGAGCTCTGGCGCCGACGGCCGGAAAGCGCGAACGCGGAAAACGATGGACGAGAGAATGACTGACGGCATGAACGGCTCGCAAGTGCGTGGCGGCGCGGACGACTTGGCCGCCTCGGGTGTCTCGGATGTCTCGGGACGTGCGCTGTGTCCCTCCGAGGCTCTGTACGTGGGTCAGCGGAGCAGAGCGGTGCTCTCCTGCACGCTGCGCGGCAAGGTCGACGCGGAGACCCTGTCGGCCGCGTTCGACGCCATCACGGCCGAGCAGCCGACACTGCGGGCCCGCATCGTGCCCGCCGACCCGACGGGGTACGCGCTGCGGCTGCTCCCGGAGGAGTCGAGGCCCCGGCTGCTCACCCGTACCGGCGACCTCGAGGACGCCTACGCGGCGGAGCTGAACGCCCCGCTGCCGGTCGGTGGCCCGCTGGTCCGCGCGGTCCTGGTCAGCGCGCCCGAGGGCGACCAGCACCTGTTCGTGCTGGTGGTGGACCACACGGTCACCGACGGGCACAGCAGCATCGCCCTGCACAACAACCTCTGGGACCGGTACCGGCTCCTGGCCGAGGACGCTTCGTCGCGAAGCGGCGTCGCGGACGCGGTGGGGGGCGAGGGAGCCTTCGGGTGGCCCCGCCCCGTCAGCGAGCTGCTGCCGCACGGCGAGGAGGCCGACACCCTCAAGTACCTCGAACAGCGCGTCGAGCAGGCGACGGCGCACCCCGTGGACCTCGTCCCGTACGACGTCCCGCGCCCGACCGGCGACATGCCCGCCGCCACCTCCGGTCCGGCCGAGCCCGAGGGCCACATCGAGACGTGCCGGCTGGCTCTGGGCCAGGAGGACACCGCCCGGCTCCGGCAGGCCGCCCGCCGGGCCGGTGTCTCCGTGCACGCGCTGGTGAGCACCGCGGTCCTGCGCGCGGCACGCCGCCGCCTGGACGGCGACGGCCCCCGGACACTGGGCTGCCTGTCACCCGTCGATCTGCGCTCCCGGCTGTCCCCGCCGCTCGCGGCCTCGGTCATGGTGGCCGCGGTCACCACCCACCTCCAGACGGTCGAGGTCGCCCCCGAGGCGACGGAACCGCTCGCGCTGGCAAGAACTCTGCACGCCCGCCTCAGGGACTTCATCGACCACGGGGATCACATCCAGGAACTCCGGATCATGCCGGAGATCCCGCGCCACCCGACGCTGCAGCTGGCCACCGTGATCGTGACGAACATGGGCGTGGTCCCCGGCCCCCGCCTGCCCGAAGGACTGCGCGCGACCGACGTGCGCCTGGTCCCCGCCCGCGAGAACTACTTCCCGCAGGCGGGCCGCAGCCCCGTCATGGCGTGCGTGGTCTCCTTCGAAGGGCAACTGGCCGTCGAATTCCCCCACTTCACGTCCTGTTTCAGCCCGTCGTTCATGCGGGCGTTCCGCGACGACGTCCGCGACGGGCTGCTCGCGTTCGCGGCGGACACCGCTGAGACCGAACCCGGACCCGAGCCCGAGCCCGAAACCGTACGGGCCCACACGTCCCACCTGCCCCGGCTGCTGCCCTGAGGAGCGCTCCCTCGCCATGAACACCGTCAGCGACATCCCCACTCTTCCGGCGCTGCTCAGGCGTGCCCAGGCAGGTGACGAGCGCGCGATGAACAGCCTGCTCGCCGACATCGCCCCGTATGTCGCGCGCATCTGCCGCTCCATCACCCACGACGACGGGGCGGACGCCGCGCAGGAGGCGCTCCTCGCCGTCTACCGCGGTCTGGGCTCGCTGCGCGAACCGGCGGCGTTCTACGGCTGGGTGCGCTCGGTGACCGTCCGCGAAGCCGTCCGCACCGCGAAACGACGCGGCGCGGAGACGGCGTACTCCGACGTGGAGGTCGGCCGCGCGACGAACCCGCTGGACGCGGTGCACATCACCGACGTCCTCGACCGCCTGTCCGACGCCCACCGCCAGGTCCTCACCCTGCGCGCGTACGGCCTCAACGAGGAGGAGATGGCCGAGACCCTGTCCCTCCCGGTCGGCACGATCCGCTCCCGCCTGCACCGTGCCCGCCGCCGCTTCCAGGAGGCATGGCAGCCGTCGGCCGCGTAACCCGTACGCCTGCTCAGCCCTCGCCCTTCTCCGCCTCAAGACTGTTCAAGTCGGCAGCAGGCCGCGCTCCTGTGCGCGCAGGACGGTGGTGAGCCGGTCGTGGGAGCCGAGTTTGCGGTAGAGATGCTCGCGGTGCTTGAGCACCGTGTGCACGCTGATGCCCAGCTTGCGAGCGGACGCCTCCGCCGTGAGCCCCCGGGCCAGCAGTGCGAGGACGGTCAACTCGCGCGGGGTGATGCCGTGTTGCTCGGCCCGGTGTTCCAGGGTGCCCGCGGAACTCGCCTCTGGCAGCGAGCGGCGAAGGCTCTCCAGTCCTCGCAGATGCGCGTCGAGCCCGCGCAGAAGGGGTTGGAGGCGCTGTGCGACGGCGCGGTCCCGCTCACTGAAGTCCGAGCCGTCCCGCCCGATCACCAGGGTGCGGATGGCTCCGGGTGGCGCGCGCAGCGGTATGGCGAGTTGCCGTGTGATGCCGATGGCTTCGCGGCCGGCGTGGTGCGCCTCGCTGCGCCACCAGCTCGCGTCGGCCACGTCGTCGATCGTCAACGGAGCACTGCTTCCCCTGGCGTACACCCGCATCAGGGGATGATCTCGCATGTGTGTGTTGATGAGGCTGTTCATCGGCCGGCTGCCGAGCCAGTCCGGCTGCCCGGCGACCATATGACCAGTGCCCTGTTCCCAGCGGAGGGCGGCCAGCAGGCTGATTCCGCCGTGGAGACACGTACCGAGTTCGGTGAGCAGTTGCGGCCAGGACGCTTCGGCCCCTGGGTCGCCGTACACGGAGGCGGCCAGGTCGAGCATCTGCTCGTAGTCACCCAACGACAGGTCCCCCATGGCCCCATTCTGGCCCGGCGGACCGATCGCTTCCACCCATCCAGGAGGTGAATCGGAACCGGCGGCTGCGGGCGATCTGTCAGGGGCGGCGCCCGGTGACGGTGAAGGCGACGGAGTAACTCAAGGTGTCCTCGGCGTCCAGGAAATCCATGTAGACGGAGACGGCCCGGTCCGCCAGGGCCTGCGATCCGAGAGCCTGCACGAGAAAGGGCCGGGCGATGTCCAGTTTCAGCTCCCAGCGGGCCCGTTCCGCATCCGGCACCCGTCCGGCGATCAGGTGGTACGGCTCCACCCGGACGGTGAGGTCGCGCAGTCCGGCAGCGCGCGCCAACCGGTACAGACCGCGTCCCGCATGAGAGTCGAAGCCGGCCGCGTGCAACGCGGGACCGACCCGCGCGAGCAGCGTCCCGAGCTCCTCGGGCAGGGGGTCGTGCCAGAAGAGCTGCCCGTCGAGGTCGTACAGCACGACCGCCCCGCCGCTGCGCGTGACGCGCGCCATCTCGGCGACGGCCGTATCGCGGCGTTCGAGGTACTGCAGCAGCAGCCGGGAGTAGACCACGTCGAACGATCCGGTGTCGAAGGGCAGTCGGCAGGCATCAGCGCAGTGGCGCTCGACCGCCCCGCTCCCATCCCCGCTCCCATCCCCGTTCCCGTTCCCGTTCCCGCTTCCGCTTCCGCTTCCGGAGACGCCGGCGGCCAGCCTGTCGGCACTTCCGTCGACGGCGACGACTCTGGCCCCGGGCCAACGCCGCAGGACGGCGGCGGCGAGGTGTCCGGGGCCGGCGCCTACATCGAGCACCGCGGCTCGCGGTGACATGACATCCGACAGACAGGTCCGCACCCATTGCGCAGCGTCCACCTTCGACACCAGCCGGGCCGCCTCCCGAGGATCCTCCATGAGGTACCCGTTCCTCATGCCGGGGTCTCCGGATCAGGTACGAGTTCGTTCCCACGGTGCCCGTACCAAGCGTCTACGTAACGGTAGAACTCGGCGTACCCCTCCGCGGACCAGATCGCCTGCGCGTACGAGGCCACCGGTTCGGCACCGGCGTCACGCAGGAAGCGGCCCGTCCGCAGGTCCGTCGCCACCGGGATCGCGCCGAGCGCAAACGTCTCGTAGGCCACGCTCACGCGCGGGAGGATCCCGCGGACCATCCGCTCGGCCTGCGCGGCGTCGAGGCCGGGATCGACAAGCAGATCGCAGCGGTTCTCCAGGAAGGACAGGCTGAACCCCAACGGCCCCTCATAGGCCAGGGCCGCGGCCGAGAGACGCCCCCGCTCCCCCGGGTGCACCCAGATCCGACGTCGCCGCCTCAGCCCCACCTCGCGATAGTGCCGGTCCACTGATTCCAGCAGCAGGTCGTCGCTCCAAAGACCCTCCGCCCGGGCGTACGACGCCCCGCGCGCACGAACCGCCAAGGCGGCGAGCTCGGCACACGCCTCATCGCCGTCCAGTTCGAGTACGGAGGTGTCGCGGTCCTCCGGGTCCGCCAGTGAACGCGCGACGTCCAAGGGCACCATCAGGTAGTCGCACGGCGTGACAGCACCGGTGCCGGGCGGAAGCCGTTGCCCCAGAGTCCCGAACACCCGCCCCATGTAGGGATGACCGGGACGGAACCATATTTGCAACGCCCCGATGCGCCCTTCACGCATCAACGCCTGCTGAGCCGCCAGTATCACCGCGCGCGCTGCCGTCGGCGGTCCCAGATTCACCACGTTCTGCACGTGCCAGCAGGCCCCGGTGGCCCGCCACATCGCCAGTGAGGCGTCGCCGCTGTCGTCGTGCGTGCGGTGCAGAGTGACGCGCAGCAGCGAGGTGCCCGCCCTCAACGCCTTCTCCCAGTTCTCCAGGATCACTTCCAGGAAGGGCTCCAGCCGTGCCGTCTTCTGCGGGTAGAGGAGCCTTGACTGCTCGTAGTGTGCGTAGAGGAGTTGTGGGGTGAGGGTGTTCACTTCGCAGTCGAACTCCGCGTAGCTCCTGGTGAGAACCTGCGGAAGGTCGTGACGGACCGCATCGGGCGTCTCCGTGGGCGGAGCCGCCTGACGCCCGGGCGCTGTGAACTCGGCGGCGCCACCGCGAGCATGGATGCTCTGCCAGGTCGGCTCCCTGGACGCCGCCGGACCAGAGGAAGTCGGGGTCCTCCCGTGCGTTTGGGACGCTTCGAAATAGCGCGTGAGAGGTGTGCCTGACGCTTGCTTGGACTTCTGTAGGAAGCGAAACATGCCTCCGAGACTGACGCCACCTCTCGAATACGGGTATGGGAACAACTGCTGATTGACCGCGGCGAGGGCACCGGTATGACGTTGCGGGGCCGTCCCCGGCGGGTTCGGGGCCGTCCCCGGCGGGTTCGCCGTCAAGAGGTGGGCTCGTCGCCGAACACTGCCGCCAGCCGATCGCGGAGCAGGCGTGTGGCGGTCGGCGAAAGCAGCGCGCTGCAGGGCCCGGCCCGTGGTTCCTTCTACAGTCCTGCTGTGGACAACAACACGTGGTTCGAGGTCGAGGACCCGCAGGAGTACGGCGAGGAGCCCTGGGACTTCGACGAGGCAGAACTCGGCTTCCTCTCGGCTCTGCGCGCCCGGGCCGCCGCCTGGCGGGTGCCATGGGCTCCCAGTGGCGTCGCTCGGCCCGAGGACGACTCGTCACTTCTCGTCTGGGTCTCCCTCCTCGACGACAAGCACTCGGTGATACGCAGCGAGTGGGCCGTGCACTTCCACGGCACACACGTGCGCGCAGGAAAGGTCTGCGACCAGCTCTTCAACCTCCACGAGACACCCGAGCACGGCTTCTTCCAGATGTCCGGCACGGTCGAGGAGCTGGCTCTGAGGTGCGCGGACTGGTTCGAGGCCGTGTTGCACCGCCCTGTTGTTCGTGTCGATTGCCTCTGAGGCCAGGGGACGAGCGCCGCAGGTCGTGGAAGTGGTGGTGCGGGCCGGGGCCCTCAGGACTTGCAGAAGCCGCTCGTCTTCAGCAGGTCGTTGATCTGCTTGCCCTGGGCGGGCGTCGTCTTCACGTCCTTGTAGCTGAAGCGCTGCGAGGCCGAGGAATCGAGGTTCTGCGCGCCCCCGTTGATCGCGGAACACTGGTTGCGGGCGGCGTCGACGGCCTTTTCCTCGTAGTTGACGATGTCGGGGTTGACCGAGGCCAGGATCTTCAGCAGTGCCAGCCGCTGCTCACCGGTGGGCTCGGGCGGTATTCCGGCCTGCTTCTCCGCATCGGCGGCGGCACTGCCGGCCGACGCCGGGGTGGTGTCCGGCTCCGGGGTGATGGCCGCGGCCTTCGGCGTGGAAGAGCCTGTCGTCGCGCTCGTCTTGGGCTCGGCGTCGACCGTGTTGTCGCTGGTGCAGGCGGTGAGTGTCATGGCCGTGGCGGCGAGAAGGCCGATGGCGGTGAGGCGGCGGTGCAAGGTGGTCCCCCCAGGGAGTCGTGGTAAAAGATCATCCTCCGCGATCGCGGGGATGATGCAAACTCCTGTGGCCGACCTGTGACCCGCATCCTCAGCCCGCGCTCACGTAGCCGTGTGATCGGCTGCCACAGAACGCCCTACCTCTGTCCGGCCGGTGCGTCGGGCCGGAGAAGGCATAGCGGCAGACGCAGTCCCTGCCCATGTCAATCAAGGGCATGTGCGACGCCGGTAGTAGTGCAGGGTGACGACAGCCAGCAGCGGCCCCCATGCCACCACGGGTATGTAGCAGGCCGTCATCACCCACTTGCCCCACTGCGCGATCGCCATGTCGGCATGCACCGTCGTCCATACGAAGAGCACGCCGTAGACCGTGCAGGCGAGAGCGCCCAGCGTCGCGGGTACGGTCGCCGCAAGCACGGGTACACGGCGTCCGCCCAGGCCTGGGACCCATCGCGGCCACACCTCACCCCACGGCCGGACCAGTCCCAACGTCAGGCAAGCCACCGCCTCTTGCAGCACGGACAGCAACGGCAGGACGAGATACCCCCAGCCGGGAATGAGCATCGCGTCGTACTCGGACTCGGCGAGCCCCAAGGGGACACCGATCACCACGGCGCACCTCCACAACGCCGACGGTAAAGATGTCCACAGGACGGCAGCTGCCGCGCGTCTCGCCCACGGCGGGACGGGTGTCGTGGTCGCCAGACGTGCAGTGCTCGTCGGTAACGGTCTGACCGTCATGGGCCTGCTCCTTCGTTGGGGACTTCTTGCGCCATCCCGGAGGCTGCCACGCACTCCCGTGGGGCCACATCCGTCCTCGGAGTGGGAGCATGTGCCCCTCTGGGCGCATGCGTACGAAGGGGAGTCAGACCTCCGAGTGACGGACACCGGTTGAACTCGGCATGCGCTGGTGACGCCGTCAGGCGTGCACGGACACAGCACGTCACCTGTCCCGGCCGCACGCGGGGGCACAGTCTCAAGGACGTCGAAAAGAACGTGTTCCGGCCCCCGTGGCTCGACCGGGTGCATGACGGGCGAGCACCGTTTGGCTTCGAGCTGGCGGAGAACTCGGTGGCAGAAGTCGACCATGTATCCGTGAGCGGTCCGCACGCCCCGGGGTGATCACGTCGGCCGACGCCTTCGTATCCGTGTGCGCATGGCGCGGCGAGCGGCCAACACTCCGGGCTCGGAACGCATATGCGGCGGCACAACGAACTTCGGTCGGTTGAACAGGATGACGCAGACCTCGGTGATGATGCAGGTCACTGCCACCAGAAGGGCGGTCAGAGCAGTCACCGCCGTCAGCGTGTCGAACGCGCGGTCCTGCATCCCCAGCAAGATGAGGACGCAAAGGGACCACATGCCGACGATGGAGACGAAGATCGAGCGCACCTCTCCGCGGTGTGTCTCACGGCCGAAAGGTAGGAACGTAAAGGCAGTCAGAAAGAAGTCCACGAGTGCTGGATCCCGCCAGAGCCGGACAGCTTTCCAGCTGGTGACCAACAAGCTGACGATGATGAAGAGCACCGCAGCGTAGATCATGTCGTCCTCCCCCGTGCCGTCACTCAGAGCGACCCGGTGTCACGCCCTTCCGGCCGCCTCTCCCCCTGGCAACTCGTTCACCCGAGGAACAACGATCGCCGACCAGACTGGCACGGCAAGGCCGGGCCGCAGAGTGCCCCCTCCGGCAACATGACCCACCCCAAAGTTGCCGACAACAACACAGGGCAGTTCACGAACACGACTTCACAGTTCGGCCGTCCACACCCCGACAGGATGGCCACTCGGAGGCAGCCACAACTGAGGCTGTGACTCGCGATGCCTCGCGTCAGCCTGTTGATCCCAGTGGAAACGGCCTTCGGCATCAGGCCACGCGACTTGCAGCACAGGAAGAGGCGGCCTCCGGTAGAAGCCGATGGCCTGGCCGAAGAAGGTCCGATGCCAACCGCGGTGAACCTGCCTGAGCGCAACTCGGTGACCGACGACAACGTCAGAGTGGCTCTGGCCGTCCGCCAGTGCTTCACCTGCGGCACGCTTCTCTCCGAGTGTGTTGAGTATGCGGTGCATCACGTGAACGTCGAGCCCAAACATGGCGAGTTCGGGGCCGCCGTACGTGTGCGCGAGGCCGATCGTGTAGGCGAAGCCGGGACCGATCTCGTCCTCGGGCACCATCACGACGTGCCATCCGTGCCGCTGCACATGCTCGATGACTGTCAGACCCATACGGTCCGCCTCGTCCCGGTCGCCGTAGTCATGGCAGAGCACACAGCGGCACTGGAACGGATCATCACTCATGTGCAGAGGGTACGAGGTGATCGTTCACCCCGCCCCGTGGTCGCCGTCCGACGCCAGAGCGTCCGCCAGCAGCGCCCCTGGATCACCAGCGAAGTGATGTACGGAGCTTCCGGCCGGCCACGTCGAGATGCCGTCACCCACCCACCGCGGAACGACATGGAAGTGCAGATGGGGCACCGACTGCTCCGAACCCGGGCCGCTGGCACTGAGAATGTTCACACCGGAGGCGCCCAAGGCGGCCCGCGCGGCCTTGGCCACGCGCTGAACCAGTGCTGTCGTCACGGCGAGGACGTCGGCCGGGGTCTCGAAGACGTCCTCGTAGTGCAGCGTGGGAACCACCAGGGTGTGCCCCGGCGCCAGCGGGTTCAGCGGAGTGAAGGCACACGCCTCCGACGTACGAGCCACCCACCTCGCGCCGCCTTCCCGGATGAGCCCGCAGAAGATGCAATCCATGCGATCGACCCTGCCATACGCGGAAGGTGACGCGGATCCCACGGCACGACCGGGACCGCCCGCGACTTCACCACACCACCGGGTCAAATACCCACTTCGCAGCGCGCGTTCGCGTCACGGGCCCGGCATCGACGACGCCTCGAAGCCAGCAAGGATCTCCCCGGCATACGAATCCCGCGCGGCGATCTCCTCGATGGTTTCGCGTGCTCGCTCGATTCGGTCCGTCTCGCAGAGCAACCGGATGAGACTGTACAGAGCACCGCGGTCGCCGTGCGCTGCGCGCTCGTGGAGCACGGCTGTCATCCCCCGCTGGCGAAGCGCCCGGTTGAGCCGCCGACGGGCATGGACATCTGTGCGGGCCAGCTCGGTGAGCGCGGTGAGCCGCCCAGCGCGGACAAGAAGGTCCATGTGCCACAGATGGTTGTCGTGAGCGGTGTAGTCGGTGGAGTGACACTGGGCGTGTGCTCTCACCAGGACGAGGGCAGTGTCCCAGTCACCCGACTGCTCGGCTCTCTGCGCCTGCTCGAACCACGTCATCGGTTCATTGTCGTCCGCTCCCGTCGAGCCGTACAAGTCGCGCGTGCCGACGAGCGTCGTGACGGCTCTGCCCTGCCCTTCGCCCTGCGGGTCCCTCTGGCCCGTAGGGACATCACGCTACAAGGCACACAGGTGTCGCCGTCACCTCGGCATCGCGATGATGAGGTGTCCCGTACGGGGCCCGGACGACGTGCAGTCCAGGCCCCGTACGGGACGAGGGTGTCAGCGCTTCATCAGGGCGAAGACACCCCAGCCGAGGTACTCACGTCCGTAGCGCGCGTAGTTGGCGGGCTCAATGGTGAGTTCTTCCCGTACCGCGGGGGCGAGTTCGTCGTCCGGGTTCTGGTCGAGCCAGCGGCGCATGCTGAGCCACTGGGCGGCGGCGTAGCGGTCCCAGCTGTCCTGGTCGGCCAGCATCATCTCCACGACGTCGTACCCGAGTTCCTGGAACTGCCCGATCAGTTCCGGCAGGAGCAGGAAGTCGGCGACGGCGGTGGCGTGGCACGCCTTGGCGGTCTCCTCGTCTGGAGGGGTCTGCCGCCAGTAGGGCTCGCCGATCAGCATGAGTCCGCCGGGGCGCAGGCTGCGCTGAAGCAGCTCGGTCGTACCGGCGACGCCGTTGCCGATCCAGGTCGCGCCGACGCAAGCGGCCAGATCGACCGGCTGGTCGGTGACGTGACCGGCTGCGTCACCGTGGACGAATGCGACCCGGTCGGCGACGCCGAGTTCGGCGGCGCGGGCCCGGGCCTGCTCCGTGAAGAGCGTGCTGATGTCCACTCCGGTGCCCGTGAGGCCGAGGTCGCGGGCCCAGGTGCACAGCATCTCGCCCGAGCCGCTGGCCAGGTCGAGCACGCGTGTCCCGGGGGCGAGGTGGAGGGATTGCCCCAGGGCGGCGAGCTTGTCCGCGGTCAGCGGGTTGTGGATGCGGTGGTTGCTCTCGCGGATGGTGAAGATGCGGGGAAGGTCCATGACCTGATTCCTTTCCGTCATGCCTTGAAGAAGTGGGGAGACCGCTTGAGGGCGCGCACTTGGCGCGAGATCTGCTTCATGGGCCGTTCCAGCTCGGCGCGCAGCCGGGCGTCGGTGCGGGAGGCGGCGTAGGTGTTCTCGCGCTGCAGCCGGTGGTAGCTGTCGAGGCGCCGCCGGCTGAGACGGCCGTCCTCGACGGCGGCCAGCACCGCGCAACCCGGCTCAGTGGCGTGGGCACAGTCCGCGAAGCGGCAGTCCGGGGCCAGCTCGGTGATGTCGGCGAAGGTCTGCTCCAGGCCCTCGTCGGCATCGTGCAGGCCCACTCCGCGCAGGCCCGGGGTGTCGAGCAGGACCCCGCCTCCGGGCAGCGGCAGCAGCTCACGCCACGCGGTGGTGTGCCGACCCTTGCCGTCGCTGTCGCGCACCGCGCCGGTGGCCAGGAGGTCTTCGCCCAGCAGGCGATTGCCGAGGGTGGACTTGCCGGCGCCCGAGGGCCCGAGCAGGACGACCGTGCCCGACAGGACGGCGGTCAGGACGTCCAGCCCCTCACCGGTGGCGGCGCTGGTGACCAGCACCTCCGTGCCGGGAGCCACTTCAGCCACCGCGGCGGCCGACGCGGCGGGGTCGGTGGCCCCGTCGGCCTTGGTGAGCACCACCACGGGCACCGCGCCGCTCTCCCACGCCAGGGCGAGCATCCGCTCGATCCGTCCGAGCTTGAGCGGGTCGGCGAGAGAGACGACCACCGCTACGGTGTCGACGTTCGCGGCCAGTACCTGGGCTCGGGAGGTACGCGAAGAGGTGGAGCGGACCACGGCGGTCCGGCGCTCCAGCACCTCCACCACGATGGCGGAGGCCGCCGACTCCGCCGACCGGACGGCGACCCAGTCGCCGGTGCACGGCGTCAGCCGATCACCGATCCCGGACGAGGGAAGAGTGGCCGCGCGAACGGGCCCGGCCTCGGCGACGACGTCGCACAGACCGCGCTCGGCCCGCACAACACGGCCGGGAACCAGTCCCGCGGCCCGCGACGGGGCGAAGGAGCACTCTCGTTCCGTGTCCCAGCCATAGTCGGCCAGAGTCAGGACGCGCTCATGAGAGTGAGCAGAAGCAGATGCGGATGGAGTGAATGGATGAAACAACGTGGAGACCCTTGAACGGGGGCCCCGCCGGACAACGAGCGTGCCGAGAACACTCCCCTACAAGGGAGGCAGGCAGGCGAAGGTCAGGACGAGGCCCGGGAGGTGAGGATGGTCCGGGCGCCGCACGCAGCGGGCGTCTCCACGACAGTCATCAACACACCTCCTCAGCTCTCCGTGAGCGAACTGGTCATCGCTCGGCCGCCTACGCTAACACCTTCCCTGCATGACGGCACCGCTCGGGTAGCGCCTTCGCAACGTAGCTCACCGAAAGAAACCGGCGTGCGGACTCGACGGCAGGAGCATCGCCCTGCCGGGCGGTCACCGCATACTGGCCGCGCGAGCAGGGACTAAGCTCCCGAAGGTCCCGGACGCAGGCCGCGACCGCCCCGCACCTGCGCCTATCTCCTCCCCGGCTTACGGAGCCCCCGTTGTGAAGCAGCACGTCCGCTCGGCCCTCATGCTCGCCGTCGGCGCCCTCCTGACCGGGTGTGTGTCCACGCCGACCGAAGGACGACAGCCGGCTGCGGACAGCGACCGGCCCTTCTGGCAGGCCGAGTTCGACGGCGCCTCGGGGACCCGCCCGTCAGCGAAGTACTGGAACACCGAGACCGGTAACCAGGACGAGGAGGGATGGGGCAACAACGAGTTGCAGTACTACACCGACGACGCGGCCAACTCGGCGCTCGACGGCTCCGGCCACCTGGTGATCAGCGCGAAGCACGCCCCTGAAGGGGCCGACCTTCCCTGCTACACACAGGACGTCTGCCCGTTCACCTCGGCTCGCCTGACCACCGCCGACAACGTCTCGCTCCGCCACGGGCGCGTGGAGGTCCGGGCGAAGATGCCCACCGGCAAGGGTCTGCTCCCGGCCATCTGGATGCTCGGCGACAACGGCGCGCAGTGGCCCCGCCAGGGCGAGATCGACATCAGCGAGGTCGTCGGCGACGAGCCGCGCACGGTCTACGGCACCGCGCACGGCCCTACGTACTACAACGAGAACGGGATCGGCGGCTCCACCACCCTGCCCGCCGACGCCGATCGCGCCTTCCACACCTACGCCGTCGAGAAGGAGCCGCACCGCATCACTTGGTCCGTCGACGGAAAGCGGTACTTCACCCTCACCCCGGACAAGCTTCCCGCCGACCGCGACTGGGTCTTCGAGCAGGACATGCACCTCCTGCTGAACGTCGCGGTCGGCGGCGACTGGCCGGGCTCGCCCGACGACTCCACCCGCTTCCCCGCGGCCATGACCATCGACTACGTACGCTTCTACGGCACCGGACGCGGCTGATCACGACCATTCCCGGGCAGGACGGCTACGGGGACCGGGCCGCGCCCTGTTGCCGGTGCACGGACAGCCAGTGCACGAACGGCCCGTGCACGAACGGCCCGTGCACGGGCAGCCGGCGCACGGGCAGCCGGCGCACGGACGACGTAGTGTGCCGTGTCCTCAGGCTGTCGCGGCAGCGGCGCGCGTCGTCGGTCGCCCCTGTGCGGTCCTGAACCACGCCACGGTCCGGCGGATACCCTCCCGAGGCGGCACGAGGGGCTCCCAGCCGAGGGCGGCACGCGCCAGCGCCGTGTCCGGACGGCGGCGGCAGGGGTCGTCCTGTGGCCGTGCCACGAACTCGATCTCGGAGGACGATCCGGCCACGTCCCGGACCAGGTGCGCCAGGTCCAGCACGGACATCTCGATGGGGTTGCCGAGATTCATGGGGCCCCCGTGGTCGACGGCCAGGGCGGCCATGAGTCCGTCCACCATGTCGTCGACGTAGCAGAGCGACCGGGTCTGCGACCCGTCGCCGGCGACGGTGAGGGGCAGCCCGCGCAGCGCCTGGTCGATGAAGGCCGGCACCGCCCTTCCGTCGTCCCGGCGCATACCCGGGCCGTAGGTGTTGAACAGCCGCACGATGATGGTCGACAGTCCGTGCACGCGGCGGTAGGCGGCTGTCGCCGCTTCCGCGTACCGCTTGGCCTCGTCGTACACGCTGCGCGGGCCCACGGGGTTGACGTGCCCCCAGTAGCTCTCCGGCTGGGGGTGCACGAGCGGGTCCCCGTAGGTCTCGGACGTCGAGGCGAGCAGGAACCGTGCCCGGTGGTGAAGTGCCAGGTCGAGCGCCGCAAGGGTGCCGGGCCCTCCCGCGCGCAGGGTCTCGCACGGGTGGCGTTGGTAGTCGATCGGCGAAGCGGGCGAGGCGAGGTGGAGGACCGCGTCGATGCGGCCCGCCGCAGCCGGTAGTGGTTCCGTCATGTCGGCCACGTCGGCGACATGCAGAGCAAAGCGGTCGTGCCGCGACAGCGCCTCGATGTTGGCGCGGCGGCCGGTCAGGAAATTGTCGACACAGATGACACGGTGCCCCTCCCCCAGCAGACGTCTGCAGAGATGGGAACCGATGAATCCGGCCCCGCCCGTCACCACGACAGTGTTCACCACAGTCTTGCCCCTCCCCCGTGGAATCCGCCCCTCCCTCATCGGAGGTCGACGGTACGGAACCAGCGCAACTCAGCGGGGTGCGCGGACGCAAGAGGCACGCACGAAAGTTGTTGCGGACGCGTATCTGTGTGGCTGGTGTTTCGCCCCCGCGCGTGTCACAGGACCGGCTGGGACATGCGGGCGCCCCTGTACCTTGGCACCGTGTCTCGGCGGCCCCCGGTCCACCTGCGCGTTCACGTTCCGCGTCAGTGGCTCGGCGGAGGCGCGGAGGTCGTGGCCTCAGTCGTGGCGTGCCAGTCACACGTGTGCAGTGGAAGCAGTGACAAGGATGGGGAACATGGAGCAGCGGGTCTTCGGCAGGAGCAAGCAGCAGGTGTCGGTGGTCGGTCTGGGGACCTGGCAGCTGGGGGCCGACTGGGGTGATGTGAAGGAGGAGGACGCCTTGGCGGTGCTGGACGCTGCCGTCGAGTCCGGAGTGACGTTCTTCGACACCGCCGACGTGTACGGGGACGGCCGCAGCGAGCAGCTCATCGGCCAGTACCTGCGCCGGCGCCCGGACGCGGATGTCCTGGTGGCGACGAAGATGGGCCGCCGCGTGGAGCTGGATCCGGCGCTGTACACGCTGGAGAACTTCCGTGCCTGGACGGACCGTTCGCGCCGCAACCTCGGGGTGGACCGCCTTGACCTGGTGCAGTTGCACTGCCCGCCCACGCCGGTGTTCTCCTCCGACGCCGCCTTCGACGCCCTGGACACCCTCGTCGAGGAGGGCCGGATCGCGGCGTACGGCGTGAGCGTGGAAACCTGCGCGGAGACGATGACCGCCATCGCCCGCCCGGGCACCGCGAGCGTGCAGATCATCTTCAACCCGTTCCGGCTCAAGCCCCTGGAGGAGGTGCTGCCCGCGGCGGCGGAGGCCGGCGTCGGCATCATCGCCCGGGTGCCGCTCGCCAGCGGGCTGCTCTCCGGCCGGTACACGAAGGACACGGTCTTCGCCGCCGACGACCACCGCACGTTCAACCGGCACGGCGAAGCCTTCGACCAGGGCGAGACCTTCGCCGGTGTCGACTTCGCGACGGGCGTCGAGGCCGCCGCCGAGTTCTCCGCGCTGGCGCCCGAGGGTGCCAGCCCGGCGCAGACGGCCCTGCGCTGGATCATCCAGCAGCCGGGCGTCTCCTCCGTCATCCCCGGCGCCCGCAACACCGAGCAGGTCCGCGGCAACGCCCAGGCCGCCGCGCTGGCTCCGCTGCCGCAGTCGACGCTCGACGCCGTTCAAGCCCTGTACGACGACAAGATCCGCGGACAGGTGCACCACCGCTGGTGACCCCGGAGTGCCTCCCTCGGACGCACGAGAAGGCCGTCTGATCACCGCGGAGCAGGGCACGACACGCCCGCTCTCCGTACGCTCCGCGGTGATGCAGCCAGGGACCGGCACATCCAGTGGCGATGTGCCCGTTCCGCACGAACCGCCCGGTCGAGCGGGCGATCACCTGCCTTGTACGGCGGCGGGGACCGTGTCGTTCGAGGCAGCCCGCTCCGCTCCGGGACTCAGGCCACGAGCAGGCGCAGCCCCAGTTCCGCTGCGTCCAGGGCGACGAAGTCGCGGTTGCGTTCGGCCCACTGGCCCGAGGACAGATCGTCACGGAGGCTGTCGACCGCCCGTCGCTCGGCCCGCGGCCCGACTCGGGTCCACACCGATACCGCGCGGCGCACACGCTCGTCCAGGTACGCCTCGGGCCGGCGCCAGTGGGCCTCGAAGAAGCCGTCGGCACAGTCCCACGGGATGAGCACCGGTTCCGCGCGGCCCCCGATCACGCGCGTCAGGTCGGCCAGCGAGGGCCATCCGGTGAGCAGGTCAGCGAATTCGGGCAGGTAGTCGCGGGTGAGCCAGAACCGCTGGAGCCAGCCCGTCGTACTGGCGTCGTACGTGAACACCACCACCCGGCGGGCCACCCGTCGCATCTCCCGCAACCCGGCGACCGGGTCCGGCCAGTGGTGAACGGTGCTGACCGCCATCGCGGCGTCGAAGGACCGGTCGGGGAACGGCAGACGCTCCGCACTGGCCGCCACACACCGAGCCGCCCCCGCGGGACGTTGTGCCCGCATCACCGCCGACGGTTCCACTGCCGTGACCTCACGGTCCGGAGGCTCGTAGGAACCGGTGCCGGCCCCCACGTTCAAGACCGTCCGGGCATCCCCGAGCGCATCCCAGATCCTCGCGGCGATCCGCGGCTCGGTGTGTCGTGTCGCCGGGTAGGCGGCGCCGATGACTTCGTACAACTGCGCACCGAACATCGCAAGTTGATCCTCTGGCGTCGCCTCGATCCCCATGGTTCGCGCCTCCAGTTCCTTGTCGATGGCCGCCACCATGGCGGTTGCGCGCTCACGCTGTTCCTGGAGCAGGCCGCGCAGTCGGCGCAGGTGCGCGACCGCGTCGGTGGCCGGGTCGTCCACCAGGCCCGCGATCTCGCGCAGTCCGAAGCCCAGGCGCCGGTAGCCGAGCACCTCTCGCAGCCGCTCCACATCGCCCGCCGCGTACGCCCGGTATCCGGCCGCGGTCCGTGCGGACGGTCGCACGAGGCCGATCTCGTCGTAGTGGTGCAGCGTGCGGACGCTCACGCCGGCCAACTCGGCCACGCGCCCCACAGTCAGGTGTCTCTCCACGCCACAGACGATGCGGCATGACGCCACGTGAGGGTCAAGCCAGTCGCCCGGGCTGGACGTCCCCCTCTTCCTGGAGCATGCTCCGCAAACGGGGGTCCGGCGCGACATGCCGGCGTGGCTCACTCGGGCCTTCCACCTTGGTTGTGGACACCTCGACACTGGATCCGAGCAGTGCTGGCAACAACGTCCCCCCGCACACATCACAGGAGACACACCGTCCTGACGCCGCCCAGGACGGAACGGGGGAACCATGACCAAGCACGACAGAAACGCCTGGCTGCACCCCATCCGTAGCCGCCGGGCGAAACAGCGGCTCAAGGCCAACACCTGGGTGCACCGTGCGGGCATCCGCCTGCGCGTTCTGCGGTACGAGTACAAGGCCACGCGCGTGCAACGGGATCGCCTGAGTCGCGACGGAATTCTGGAAGCGGAGTTCCGAGCAGGAGCGGAGGAGCTTCTCGCCGCAGCCGACGGTTACATCCAGCAGGCCACCGGACAACGGGCTGCGCCCCGCCGGCTGAGCAGCTGGTGGAACGGGCAGGCTTACGAGGGAACGCAGGCATGTCTGCATGCCGCCGACGTGGCCATCGTCACCCTGTCGGAGCCCGCCCGGGTATGGAGCCGGGTCGACGCTGTGCTCGCCCTGGCGGGCCCGATCTGTCAGAGGGACCCGCGCCTCAAGCTCGTCGAGCGACTCAGGCGCCGCAACAAACCGCGAGACGACCGTCTGCCCACAGCCGTCGCGGCCCTCCTGGAAGCGGCCTACGCGGTGCAGGAGGAGCGCGCCGTCCGCAGTCGCAATTTCCGCAACCGGCTCATTCGGACCGGCGGCACCCTGTCGCTCCTTCTCCTCGTGACCCTCGTCGTGGCGTGGCGGAACACGGGGGCGATACCTGTCTGCACCAACAACTGTCCTGGCGAGGGAGAGTGCGGCCTCCGCGAAGTCTGCCTGGTCATGCTCCTCGGTGTGCTCGGCGCGGCCATGCACGTCATGGGACGCCTGCAGAAGATGGGCGGCAGCTGGAACCCGTACAACCTGCCCTTCTACCAGGAACTGATCAAGCTCCCCATCGGTGCCCTGACCGCGCTGATCGGACTGCTGCTGGTGGGCACGAGCTGGCTGCCGGTTATCAAGGCCCCCGCCTCCTGGCACGATGTGATGGCCTACGCCGTCGCGTTCGGACTGGCTCAGATCGCCCTCACCCGCAACATCGACCACCGCGCGGAGAAGCTCCTGGCCTCCGAGCCGGACGCGGATGAGGCCAAGCAGCTGGAGAAGGTGCCCGACACCGCGGCAGCCGGCTGATCAGGTCACTCACCACAGCGAAAGGCGGAAGGCGGAAGGCGGAAGCCTCGCCCCCGGCTACCGCTTGCGGCCGACCCCGCCGAACATCGCCACTTCCTCGGGCTCCTCGCCCGCCAGGCCGCCCTCCACACGCCAGCGGGAGCAGGAGACGACCCCCGGCTCCAGCAGCTCCAGACCGTCGAAGAAGCGCTCCACCTGCTGCGGCGTCCGCTGGTTCAGCCTCGGGGTGCCGTTCTCGTTCCAGAACGCGACGGCGGCGTCGACGTCCGGCATGGCCGGGCTGGTGATGGTGTGGGACAGCACGAGGTGACTGCCCGGGGGCAGGGCGTCGAGCAGGCGCCGGACGACACCGTACGGGTCCTCGTCATCCGCCACGAAGATGACTACGCCGAGCAGGACGAGAGCCACCGGCCGACTGAGGTCCAGAGTCCTGGCGGCGTGCTCCAGGATCTGATCGACGTCACGGAGATCGGCGTCGATGTAGTCGGTCCTGCCCTGCGGGGCGCTGGTGAGCAGCGCCTGGGCGTGGCGCAGGACAAGAGGGTCGTTGTCCACATAGACGATGCGCGACTCGGGGGCGATGCGCTGGGCGACCTCGTGGGTGTTGTCGACGGTCGGCAGGCCCGTGCCGATGTCCAGGAACTGGCGTATCCCCACCTCCTCGGTCAGATACCGGACCGCACGCCCCAGGAACGCCCGGTCGGCCTGGGCGTAGTCGACGATGCCCGGATGCAGCTTCCGGATCTGCTCGCCCGCCGCCTCGTCCACGGGGTAGTTGTCCTTGCCGCCCAGCCAGTAGTTCCAGATGCGTGCCGTGTGCGGCCGGCTGGTGTCGATCCTGTCGCGGAGCTCATCGGGGTGTGCGTCGCTGGTCACGGAGTCCACTCCTCGCATCTGCCGGTCATGGTCACACCCGCGCCTCAGCGCGTTGGTCGGTCGTACGCGGCCGTTCATGAGCGCCGGTTGCCCAACCTACTGGGCCGCTTCCGTGCGCACGTAGATTTCACCGGACTCCGGGGACTCCACGGCCGGCGAAAGCCGCAACGCACCGGTTCTCTCCTCGTGATAGCGGTACAGGCCGAACTCGCCCGGCACCGGTCCGCACTCCCCCGCCGCGAAGGTGACCGAGACCCAGGTGTCGCCGCCCGCCGGGACGGTGTCGACGCCCCAGGAGAAAGGGCATACGGGCTTCGTGTCGGCCTTGTCCATCAGCTCGCTGAGCTGGAGCTGCGCGCCATCGGAGAGGGTGCCTCTGCCTCCCTTGCCGAAGGTGATCCAGTCACCGGCCTTGTTCTTCCACGAGCCGATGATCTGCCCCTCGTCCGAAGCGAAATCCGGCGCGGACTTCGACGCGGCGCCCGGAGCGGAGTCCGACGCGGACGGAGATTCCGCTTGCTCCGCGTCGCAGCCGATCGCTCCTGCGGCAAGGAAGGCAGGGACGGTGACGGCGAGAAGCGCCTGCCACCCGCCCCTTACTCGGTACATGTACCTGTGCTTCCTCGTTCCAGCCCGTACGGAGACCCCTGGCGAGATCATGGCGCACACCGATGACTTTCTCCCGCCACCCTGGTCTACACGTCGGACACTCCCGGACGGAAGGCTCCGCCATGCGGAAATTGATCTACGGCATGAACCAGTCCCTGGACGGCTACATCGCCGCGCCCGGTGACGACATCACCTGGGGCGGACCGCCGAGCGACGAGCTGTTCCAGTGGTGGCTCGACCAGGAGCGGGCGAGCGGTCTGACCCTGTACGGGCGCAAGCTCTGGGAGACGATGAGCTCCCACTGGCCGACCGGCGACCAGCAACCCGGTGCCACCCCGGCGGAGATCGAGTTCGCGCGGAACTGGCGGGACACGCCCAAGGTGGTGTTCTCCTCGACGATCGACAAGGTCGACTGGAACACGCGCCTGGTCACCGGGGACGCGATCGCCGAGATCACCCGGCTCAAGGCCGAGGACGGCGACCCCATCAACATCGGCGGTGCGACACTCGCCGGGGCGGCCATGCGCGCCGGGCTGATCGACGAGTACGTCATCGCCACGCACCCGGTCCTGGTGGGCGGCGGCACGCCCTTCTTCAGCGCACTGGACGGCTGGGTGGAGCTGGACCTCCTGGAGACCCGGCCGTTCCCCGGCGGCGTGGTCCTGACGACATACGGGACGAGGCGCTGAGCAGAGCCCCGAGCCGGGGCGCGCGGGTCGCGAAACGACGTGCCGGGCCCATGGGGCTGCATGCACGCGCGCACCTCTTCCCGTGGCTGGCGCATCCCACGACGGCCCTCTTATGCTCCGTAATGTCTGCGATGCACTTCGGGAAGAGGGGGTCCCGCCCGTGCCCAGTGGTCTTGATCCAGAGCGTGTCGGACCGGTGGACGTCGCCGTGGTGGCTTTCGAGGGCAACCAGCTCAACGGCGACATCGCGCCCGCCCTGCGGGAGCTGCAGAACAGCGACACCGTGCACATCCTCGATCTGACCTTCGTCAGGAAAGACGCCGACGGCGCCGTCGATGTCCTCGAGCTGGCCGACAAGGAGGTGGCGGACGCGTTCCAGCAGGTCGCCGACGCGCAGTTCGACCTGCTCAGCGACGAGGACCTGCGGGCCGTCGCGGACCAGTTGCCGAGCGACTCCGCCGCGCTGATCGTCGCCTGGGAGAACACGTGGGCGGCCCGGCTGACCACGGCGCTCAGGCGCTCCCACGGCGAGTTGCTGCTCTTGGAACGCATCCCAAGGGACATCGTCCTGGACGCCATCGCCGCGCTCGACTCCGGCGCACCCCGGACATCGGTGCCGCAGGGCGCCGACGGCCCGGACCCGACCTGATCCAGGAAACCTGATGCGCGAGATCTGGTCCTCGAGACTTGATCCGCGAGACGTCACGAAGGGACACGACGACATGCCTCAGCGATTCGGACGCCCCGGCCTGCTCGGCACGGTGGCCCGCACCGCGGCCATCTCCGCGACCGCCACCGCGGTCTCGAACCGGGTGAACCGGCGGATGGGCGAGCGTGAGATGCAGCGTCAGATGGACGCGCAGGCGCAGCAGCAGGCGTGGAGGGACCAGGGGGCCGCGCAGGCCGCCCCGCCACAGGCACCCGCGGCTCAGGCCGCTCCGGCCATGGACCGCGTCTCCCAGCTCAGCGCGCTGGCCGATCTCAAGGCCCAAGGAGTGCTGTCGGACGAGGAGTTCGCCGCGGAGAAGGCCCGGATTCTCACCTCTTGATGTCCGCGCCTGACTGACTGTTGCGCGCGCCCGGTGTTCATACGGTCACGACGATCTTGCCCTGCGGGCGTCCCGTCTCCAGGTGCTTGATCGCGGTGACGGCTTCGGACAGCGGATAGGCACGGTCGATGACGGGTGCGATCGTGCCGTCCTCCGCCAGTCCTTTGAGAGCCAGCAGGTCTTTGCGGCGCACTGTCGCGATCAGGCTGAGCAGTGTCTGGCCGACGAACGGGGAGAGCGCGTAGCCGTGGAGCTGACGGCCCAGACCGCCGGTCCAGGGGCCGCCGCCTTCTCCCCCGACCATGACGAGAACGCCTCGGGGAGCTAGGGCGCGGCGCAGCAGCGACAGCGGGCGGTTGCCTGCGGCGTCGAGGACGATGTCGTACCGGTGCTTGCCGTCGGTGATCTCCCGCGAGGTGTAGTCGACGGTGTCGGTGGCGCCCAGGGTCCGGACGAAGTCCGCTCTGCCGGGGCCGCAGACGGCGGTGACCTCGGCCCCGTAGGAGACGGCGAGCTGGACGGCGTAGCTCCCCACGCCGCCCGAGGCGCCGATGACGAGTACCCGTTGCTTCGGTCGCGGACGTGCCTTGCCGCTGAGGGCTTGGTGCGCGGTGACGCCCGAGACGGGCAGAGCCGCGGCTTGTGCGAAGGTGAGGCCTTCGGGCTTGGGCGCGATCCTGTCGGCGCGGGCGCGGGCGTACTCGGCCAGCGAACCGTCGCCGCTGCCGAACACTTCGTCGCCCGGCCTGAGATCCGTCACCTTCGCGCCGACCGTCTCGATCACTCCGGCCAAGTCCCAGCCGCGTACCGGGTTCCTCGGCTTGCGCAGGCCCAGGGCGACGCGGGCGATGTAGGGCTTCCCCGTCATGAGGTGCAGGATGCTCGGATCGATCCCAGCGGCGCGCACCCGTACCAGCACGTCGTTGTCGCGGGCCGCGGGTCGGTCCACGTCCCGCAGCTCCAAGCCGGTGACGTCGCCGTACGAGCGTTGGGCTATGGCTTTCATGGGTCCCCCTCGGCGCGATGCTGCCCCTGAGCATCGCGCCGGTTCGCCCGACTGGCCAGACTTCTCACCGAGGGGCGGCCCATGGCCCGCGCCAGGCGGCATCACGCGGATGCATCACCGCCGATCTTTCCCTTGGCCTCGTCGTAACCGGCCTCCTTGGGCGGTTCGGCCGGCGTGTAGATCACGCGGATCACTCCGGTCGGGAACACTTTGGTGGCCGTCACGCGCAGGTGGTACGGCGCATCGCCCTCGTCGAACAGGCCGCGGCCCTTGCGTGCCGCCACCGGGTGCACCAGCAGGCGCAGTTCGTCGATCAGTCCGGCGGCGAGCAACTGCTGCACGACCGAGAGCGAACCCGGGACGAGAATGCCCCGGACGCCGGGGTCGGCCTTGAGCGCGGTGACGGCTTCGACGAGGTCGCCCTCGATCAGCTCGGAGTTGCGCCAGGTGAACTCCTGCGGCCGCCGCGAGACGACGACCTTGCGCACGTCCCCCAGTTGCTTCGCGAACGGGGCGTCGTCCCCGCCCGCGGCCTCACGCCCGGGCCAGGCCCCGGCAAAGCTGTCGTAGGTCTCGCGGCCGATGAGCAGCACGTCGGACGTGTCGTAGTCCTCGGAGACGGCGCGGCCCATGTTCTCGTCGAAGTACGGGAAGTGCCAGTCCGGGTCGATCTCGGCCACGCCGTCGGCCGAGGTGAACAGTGTGGAGATGAGCTTCGCCATGGCAGTGGTTCCTCCGCTTCGAGTGGTGTCAGCGGGTAGACCGGCGTGCCGCGCCGAACTCATCGCGGCCCTGCGGCAAAGATTCTCAGGCAGTCGCCGACAGCACCGAATCCTTGTTCAGGAACTCGACGAGAGCGCCGGTGAACTCCGGGGCACGCAGCGCCCCGAGGTGATCGCCGTCGACCGTCCGCAGGGTCGCACGCGGGAGCGCCGTAGCCAGTGCTTCCGGGCGGACGGCGAGGGGATCTTCGCGGCCGGCGACGACCAGCGCGGGTGCGGAGATCGCCTCCAGTGGGATGGGCTCGGCATGGGCCGCGGCGGCCTGCGCGGCGAGGGCGAGCCGATCGCCGCCGATGGCGTCGACGAACGCGCGGAACTCGGCAGCCCTCGGATCGGTGACCGACCCGGGGTCGTCCGTGCGCAGGGCGTCCTGGAGCGCCTGTCCACCGATCACCCGGGTGTCGACGCCGCCGCACTCCACCACACCGGCACCGACGCCGCCCACGACCAGGCGTCGCACCCGCCGGTCGCGGACCGCGGTGAGCAGGGAGACGATCGCGCCCATGGAGTAGCCGACGAGGTCGTAGGAGGGCTCGTCGAGCAGGTCGATCAGGGCTGTCACGTCCCGCGCCATCCTGGCCTCGCCGTAGAGGGCGGGATCGTGCGGCTTGTCCGATGCGCCGTGGCCGCGTGCGTCGACGGTGGCGACGCGTCGGCCCGTCGTCGTCAGCGCGTCGATGATGCCCGGCATCTCCCAGTTGGTCCGCCCCGAGGCGATGAAGCCGTGGTGCAGCAGGACCAGCGGCAGGCCCGGCCCGCGCGACCCGCCCTCGTACACCTCGTACGCGATCTGTATGCCGTCGTCCGTGCGGAACACCGCCATCGTCGTACCTGCCCCTCCTACCGGCCCGTATTGCCGCCGCACTGTAGTCGAGCCGGGGGCACCGCGAGGCTCAACGCCGGACCTGGACGACCGCGTGCGTGCCGCTCGTACGCCACTTCTGCCCAAACCCGGCCACGAGCGCCACCTCCGTGGACGCGTCGAGGCCGACGACGACATCGGACTTGAGCGTGCGCAGTGCGGCCACCGGGCCGGGGAAGTAGGCGGTGCGCCCGGCGAAGGACGCGGTCGGCGGCCACAGCCGGTCCCCGACCAAGCGCCGGTAGTTCAGGTCGCCCTTGAACACCGTCAGCGCGGCTCCGGCGAAGTCGGCGCGCAGGTCGTCGGGCATGTCCGCGTACGGGAGCGGGGCGCAGGAGAAGGCGTGGGTGCGGACGACGAGCCGGTCGGTGCTCATCGCGGTCCACAGCCGTTCGCCCACCTGCGACGCCTCACCGCCGGCCGACCGCAGGCGGCGGAGGCAGTCGATGACGTCGCTGGTCATGGCATCGGACACGTAGTACGGGTACGGCTTGACGTGCATGATCACTCGTTCGGCGAGCCGGTGCCGGAGCAGATGGTCGACGAGGATCAGGTCGGGCAGGAGTTCGCGGCCCGCGTTGTCCGCGACCAGGCACACGGTGGCCGGGGTCCCGGCCGTCAGCAGGGACCACAGCAGCGCGGAGTCGTCCGCGACGAGCCGGGAGCCGGCCTCTGCCGCGCCCGCATCGCCCGCGCCGCCCGCATCGCCCGCACCCCCCTCGGAGATGCGGAAGCCGAGGTCGGCGCGGTTGCCCCACAGGGAACTGAGGAGCAGCGCCTGTGCCTGGTCGTCCGGGGACAGCGGGGCGAGCCGGTCGAGAGCGGCGAGTTCCGCGTCGGCCTCCTCGGTGTGCAGCTCCGCCTGTTTGAACGGCCGGAAGGGGTCGATGCCCTGCCAGGGCCCCGGACGGAAGTAGCCCACCGCCTCGAGGAGCTGTCGGTAGAAGTAGCTCTCCGCCCACAGGAACGGCGCGTCGAACCAGGACGTGCCGAAGTGGTCGCGTCCCCAGGCCTGCCATGGCGACGCGTCATGTGCGCCGGGTGGGAGGGGTTCGATCACGCCGTGCGTCGCCTGCTCGAGGAGTGCGTCCAGTGCCCTGTGCTGCTCCGGCCCGTAGGGGAAGGCGTCGCGGACCTTCTGGATGAGGGCCGGGTGCCGCTCGGCAAGGACGCTCCTGGCGAAGGACCCGGGTTCGGCGCTTCGGATGACAGGGGCCTCGACGTCATCGGGGTGCATGGCTTCCACGTCCTTCGTCCGCCTTCCGCTCGTCGCGCCCGGGTTGCGGCGCACCGTGGCGCCGTGTGGGGTGAAGGGAGCTCACCGTTCCCGCCGGTGCCCGCGCCGAGGCCGCGAGCATACGACGAACCCGCACTCCACCGGGTGACCCCACCCCCGCCGAGCAACACAGGAGGACTTCCGTGAACGAGCGCTCCGACTCGACCCCTCAGCCCGACCTCACCACCCCTGACGCGGTCACGCACACCGGGACCGAGGGTGAGGTCTCGGCCGAGGACCTGGTGCTGGCCGCCGGACGTGACGTCACCCCGGCGAACCTCGCCTGGGCCGAGCACAAGCTGGCCACCGAGGGACGGGCCGCCCTGGACAAGTTCCTCCCCTGACCGCGCCGGCAGGCACCGGTCTCACCTGTTGCGCCGTACGCCTGCGAGGAAGGACATCGACCTCATGCACCACGACGAGATCATCGGCAAAGTACAGGCGCTCGCGCAGCTGCCGGACCGGGGAACGGCCGAGCAGGCGACGCGGGCCGTCCTGGAGACGCTGGCCGAACGGCTGCCGTCCGGCCTCGCCCAGCACATCGCCGCCCAGCTGCCACCGACCCTGGCCACCGTCCTGCGGCCGCAGACGGAGGCCTCCGCCGACGGGGACGCCGAAACGTCGGGCAAGCGGTTCGACCTCACCGTGTTCGCAGGCCGTGTCGCCGGTCGCGGGGCGACGGACGAGGAGACCGCGCTGCGGCAGACCGCGGCTGTCCTGGAGGTGCTCGACGCCGCCCTCACCCCGGAGCTGATGGAGAAGCTGACCGCGGCGCTGCCCGCCGACATCGGCGCGCTTCTCCCCTCCGGCCGCGCCACGGACGACGCGGACACTAACTGAACAGCCGTCGGCATCGCGCGGGATCATGCGGCATGACGCGACATCACTGGGTACAGGTGGACCGTGTCTGAAGAAACTGCGTCCGAACCTCTTGGTCCCATCCTCGTGGTCGATGCCGGTTCGTCGAGCCTGCACCTGACCGTCTTCGACGACGACCTGGGCGTCCTGGCCGAACGCGACAGTTCCTCCGCGCCCGGCGACGACGCTCCCCGCCTTCTGCGGCAGTTGCTGCGCGATGCCCCGGCGCCCGTGGCGGTCGGGCACCGTTTCGTCCACGGCGGCCCCGGCCTGCGGGACCACGTGCTGGTGGACGACCGCGTGCGCGAGGCCTTGGACGGTGCGGCCGACCTGGCACCGCTCCACGTCCCGCCCGCGCTGACCGTGCTCGACGCCGCCAGGGATCTGCTCCCGGACGTCCCGCACGCCGCCTGCCTGGACACCGCCTTCCACGCCGGCCTGCCCGCCGCCGCCCGGGAGTACGCGGTGCCCGCCCGCTGGCGCGAGGAGTACGGGGTGCGCCGCTACGGCTTCCACGGCCTGTCCTACGCCTGGGCGCTCGACCGGGCGGCGGAGCTCCTCGGCCGGCGTCCCGACCAGTTGCACGTGGTGCTCGCGCACCTCGGCGGTGGCTGCTCCGCCTGCGCGGTGCGCGACGGTCGCAGCGTCGACACCACCATGGGGTTCACCCCACTGGAGGGGCTCGTGATGAGCCACCGCAGCGGCAGCGTGGACCCCGGCGCCCTGACCTGGCTGCAGACCAGGCATCACCTGTCCGCCGAGGACATCGACGACGCGCTCAACCACGAGGGCGGTCTGCTCGCGCTGTCCGGCACGTCGGACGACACCCGCGACCTCGTACGGGCCCGTGCCGACGGCGACGAGCGCGCCGCTTTCGCGCTGGACGTCTTCACCCACCACTGCCGCCGCGGGATCGCCGGCACAGCCGCCTCCCTCGACCGGCTCGACGCCCTGGTCCTCACCGGCGAGATCGGCGAGGACCAGCCGGAGGTACGCGAGGAGGTGTGTGCGCGGCTCACCGCGCTCGGTGTGACCGGCGGCCTGCGCGTCCCCGACGACGCGACCGCCGACGACGCGACCACAGACGGCCCGGCCGTCATGGTCAGCGGCCCGGAGGCCGCCGTCCCCGTGATCGTCGTACGCACCGGCGAGGCCCAGCAGGTCGACCGCGAGACGCGGACCCTCGTGCGACAGGCACGGCGAGCGCGGCCTGCACGGCGGGACGGGGCCTGAGTGCGTGTGCCGGTCAGGAAGTGCGCCGACCGCCGGGCGCACCCATAGTGGCCTAACAACCACGTCTTCAACTGTCAGGCAGGACGCATGGACAAGAAGCAGCTCGTCGAGACGACCACCGACGCGGCGGCGAACGGGACGAAGGACGGCCGGCTCACCTCCGACGACGTCGAGCAGGTCCTCGACTCCCTCTTCGGCACCGTCGAGCACCCGGGCTCGATCGCCGAGGCGCTGAGCAGGCACGAGACCGTCACCGTGGGCAGCTTCGGCAGTTTCCACATGGACGGTGAAACAGCCGCCTTCCGCCCGGGCACGGCGCTCTCCCAGTACCTGCAGCACAAGACCGGCTGAGGGCCGGCCGCCACCCCGAAAAGGTGAGGGCCGGCCGCCACCCCGGCAAGGGGGCGGTCACAGTGAGGTGGCGGGGTCGGCGGTCCGGCGCAGGGTGCGTCCCGGGCGTGCCCCCGTCAGCTCTCCGCCCCGCAGTACGCACTCCCCCGCCACCAGTACGTCGCGCACGCCGGTCGCGTACTGCCACGGGTCGGCGAACGTCGCGCGGTCCGTCACGGCGGCCGGGTCGAGCACGACGAGATCCGCTGCCTGACCCGGGGCCAGGGTGCCGCGGTCCGGCAGCGGGAGGCGGGACGCGGGCAGTGCCGTCATCTTGCGGACGGCGTCGGCGAGTTCGAGGACCCGGGCCTCGCGGACGTAGCGGGCGATGACGCGCGCGAACGTGCCGAAGTTGCGGGGGTGGGGGTGGCCGTCCCCGGGTGCGTGCAGGACCCAGCCGTCGCTGGCGACAGCGCTGGAGGGGTGGCGCAGGACCGTGTCGACGTCGGCTTCCGCCATGGCGTGGTTGACGATCATCACCTCGCCCTGGTGCGCGGCCAGGACGTCCAGGACGGCGGCGGCCGGTTCGGTGTTCTCGTCCCTGGCGATGTCGGCGATGCTGTCGCCGATCCGGTCGCTGTAGCGGCCCGGGCCCAGCATGGCGAGGACGACCCCTTCGGGCAGGAAGGTGCGCCCCACGGCCGGACGGAGGTCGGCGAGGACCCGCTCGCGGGTCTCCGGGTCGGCGAGGCGTTCCAGGAGCGCGGCGGGGCCGCCGTCCATGGCCCAGTCGGGCAGCCGGGAGGTCAGGCGGGTCGAGGACGCGGTGTACGGATAGACGTCGCAGGCGACGTCCAGTCCGTCGCGGGTCGCCGTGTCGATCATCTCCAGGGCCGTCTCCACCTTGCCGTGGTTGGCCGGGCCCATCGCCTTGAGGTGGGAGATCTGCAGGCGGACGCCGGACGCGGCCGCCACGTCGAGCGCTTCCCGCACGGCCTCGATCAGGTGGTCCCCCTCGTCGCGCATGTGGGTGGCGTAGAGCAGGTCGTGGCCGCGGGCCTCACGGGCCAGCGCCAGGATCTCGTCGGTGCTCGCGAAGGAGCCGGGGGCGTAGATCAGGCCGGTGGACATGCCGAACGCCCCTTGCGCGGCCGCGGTCGTCAGCAGGGCGCGCATGGCGTCGAGTTCGGCCGGTGTCGCGGGCGCGCGCTCGGTACCCATGACGGCGGTGCGCAGGGCGCCGTGGCCGATGAGCGGAGCGACGTTGAGCGCGGGGCGGGCCTTGTCCACGGCGGCCGCGAAGGCGTCGAGGTCGCGCCACGGGGCGCCCGCGAGCGTGCCGGGGCCCGCGGAGGCCGGCTCCTCGGCGACGGCCGCCGGGAACGGGGACAGTCCGCAGTTTCCGGTGACGACGGTCGTCACGCCCTGCCGCAGGCACGCCTCGGCGTCGGGCATGGCAAGGACGGAGAAGTCGGCGTGGGAGTGCAGGTCGATGAAGCCCGGGGTGACCGTGAGGCCGGTCGCGTCGAGCACCGTCGCGGCGGACGCCGCCGTGCCGGGCTCCCCCACGTGGACGATGCGGTCCCCGCGTACGGCGATGTCCGCGCGGCGCGGGGCCGCGCCCGTACCGTCGAGCACCGTGCCGCCGGTGATCAGGACGTCGTACGGGGTGGACTGCTCGGGCATGAGTGGCTCACTTTCGGGGGCGTCCGGGAGGGGTTGTAGGTGGGGAAGGCCCAAGGGAACTGCGGCGTGTCGATGAGTACGTCACAGCATCAGCGTCAGCAGCACCGTGTACATCGCACACGCCGGTATGAGCAGCGCCCAGCCGGTGCCGAGGAGATAGGGCAGCCGGTCGGCGCGGGCCAGGCCCATGGCGCCGACCATGTTGGCGTTGGGCAGCGGGCCGTAGGTGTCCGCCTTGGAGGCCCACAGCAGAACGATCACCCATGCGGCGGGGCCGATACCCAGCTCGGTGCCCAGCGGCCCGAACACCTCACCGATGAGGATGACCTGGGCGGCGGTGGCGCCGGGCACGCCGACCCATCCGAGGGCCGCGACAGCGAGCGCGAACGGCAAGGCCGCCATGTGGGACAGCTGCGGTCCGAAGGTGTCGAGGACGACGTCGTAGGGCTTGAGCAGATCGATGAAGCCGAACAGGGCGGCCAGCATCCAGAACAGCGCCAGCATGGGCAGCATGCGGCGCGCCCCCGTGAGCAGCGCGGCCCCCGCGCGCCGCGGAGAGAGCCCTGCCGCCGCCACCGTCACCAGCGCCATCAGGGGCAGCGCGATCAACGGGAAGGTGGTACCCGCCTTGGCCACGGTGGCATAGACGACGGTGACGGCGAGCGTCAGCCCGAACGCCCAGGTCGCGCGCCGGGTCCGGGCCGCGGAGGTCTCGCCGGTGTCCACGTCTCCGTCGTTGTCCCCGCTGCCGCCCTCACCCGGCTCGGTGACCTCGTCGGCCCGGTAGAAGTCGTCGCGGGCGGCACTGCTGCGCTGCACCCACGGCACGACGACGGCCGCGAGCGCGAGGGAGAGCAGCGCGAGGGGGCCCGCGCCGACAGTGACGTACGTGAGGTAGCCGACGTCCGCGGTGTTCATGATGGCGATGTTCGAACCGGCGAAGGGTGCGAGGGCGAGGCCCGCGCAGCCGCCGAGGAACATGGTCGCGGCCGTCGCCGACCGGGTGAACCCGGCGCGGGCGGCGACCGGTACGAGCAGCGGCGCCGCGATCGCGAGGGCTCCGGCGAGGGTGCCGAGCGCGGCGACGAGGACGAGGCAGGCGAGCGTCATGCCGTACATGAGCGCTGTTCTGCCGTGGCCGTCGGCGATCCGCATGATGCCGCGTACGAGCGCGTCGGCGACGCCCGTGACGCGCAGCACCTCGCCGGTGGCCGCCCCGAACACGATGATCACGCCGATGACCGTGACCGGGTCGGTCACCGAGGTGGCGAGGACGCGGCCCGCCTCGCCGGGCGCGGGCAGCGCGACGAGGACGGAGCTGACCAGCGCGAGAGCGGTGACGACGACGAGGTCCGTGCCGGTCAGGGCGAGCACGGCGTACAACGCGATCGGCAACAGGCCCCACGCGGTGGGCCCTTGGGTGCACAGTCCCACGACGAGGGCGGCTGCGAGGGCTGCGGTCGCGGCCACCAGGGTGACGGTGCGGCGGCGCGGGTCCGGGCGGCGTGGCGGGGTGTCGGTGTGGGTGCCGTTGGCGGCGGACACGGTCATGGCTGGTCCTCGGAACGCGAGTAGGGGCGACGCAGAGACGTGTACGGGCAGGTCAGGAGAGGGGCCGCGTCCCGCGCGGGGCGAGCGTCTCGTCCGGTCAGGCGAGACGCTGCGCGCCGCTCAGCGCGAGCAGTTGGTCTGCGTGCCGTACGCCGCTCTCCGCGGCGATCTCGTCGAGCGTCTGCGCGTCGCGCACGGGCGCGCACCGCACTGTCGCGCCGTCGATGACGTATCCGTGCACGGCCGGGCGGGGCAGGCTGTTGTACGCCCACGTCGTCGAGAAGTAGTAGGCACCCGTGTCGTACAGGACGACGAAGTCGCCTTCCTCCAGGGCGGGCAGTTCGCACGCCTCGGCGACGATGTCCCCGGCGAAGCAGCAGGGCCCCGCCACGTCCTGGGCCACGGCGGGCCCGCTCTTCGGCTGCCCGTCCGCGCCGAAGGCACCCACGCGCAGCGGCCAGGCGCCCGGCATGAGGACCGTCCTGGTCGCGGTCTGCGCGCCCGCGTGCGTCACGGCGATCCGCCGGCCGCCCGCCTCCTTGGCGTACTCGACGCGGGCCGCGATGAACCCGTTCTTGGCCAGCAGCGACCGGCCGAACTCGGTGACCAGGCCGTAGCGCCCGTCGAACAGGCCGGGGACGGCGGCGCGCAGCGCGGTGACGTAGTCCTCGTAGGTGGGGCGCACGCTGTCGTCGGCGAAGTTCACCGGGAGACCGCCGCCGATGTCGAGGCTGGTGATCTGCCGGCGTCCGAGGCGGTCGTTGATCTCCTCGGCGAGCCGGTACGTCTCGGCGATGCCTTCGGCGATCAGCTCCAGCGGGCAGCCCTGCGAGCCGACGTGGGCGTGCAGACGGGTCAGCCAGGGCCGCTCGGCGAACGCCTGGTGCACGCGGTCGCGGGCCCCCTCGTCGCGCAGCGCCACACCGAACTTGCTGGTCGGCGTCGCCGTGCTCATCGCGCCGATGGAGCCGCCGCCGACCTGGGGGTTGACCCGCAACCCGATCACCGAGGCGCAGTCGGCGGGCCGCAGCGCGTCGATGCGGTCGAGTTCGTCGAGGTTGTCGGCGTTGAGGGCGACGCCCAGGGCGAGCGCCTCGCCGATCTCCGCATGTGTTTTCGCCGGTGAGTCCAGGACGATGCGCGACGGGGCGCACCCGGCGTCGAGGGCGAGTCGCAGTTCACCGGGGCTCGCCACCTCACAGCCCATGCCCTGCTCGGCGAGGAGCCGCAGCACCGGAACGAGCGAGGACGCCTTGACCGCGAAGGTGTGCAGAACGTCGGGGACTGCCTCGAAGGCCGCGTGCAGGGCTTGGACGGTGTCTTTGATGCCGTCGGTGTCGAGGAACCCGGCGACCGGTTGCTGCGCGTCGAGCAGTTCGCGGTCGAGCGCGTGCCGCAGGACCCGGGAGGCCCGCTCGGCGGACGGGGCGAGCACACTCGTGTGCGCTGTCGCGGGCGAGACGACGTCAAGGTTCGCGTTCACGTGCCGACTTTCGTCGTGGGTACGGGGGAAGTGGCACGAGCCTCCTGCGTCGGTGAGCTCCACGTCTTCGTGCGCCCGGACAAAGGTGCGGCGGATTTCTGCCCTCCCGAACGAACACCGGCATAAAACGGTCACATGAGTCGAGTGGCTTACGGCGCGCGGCCGTCGTCGGCGGGGCCGTGGCCGGGGCCGAGGCCGTGGCCGTGCCCATCGGTGCGGATGTCGCTGTCGGTGTCGCTGTCGCTGACGGTGTCGGCCAGGCGCACCGCCAAGGTGACGACGAGCCGTGTGTCGGGGTCGTCCAGGTCGATCCCGAAGCGCTCGCGCGCCCTCTTCAACCGGTAGCGCAGTGTGTTGGGGTGCAGCACGAGCCGTTGCGCGGCGCGCGGCACGTCTCCGCCCGCGTCAAGGTAGGCGGAGAGCGAGCGGACGAGTTCTCCTCCGGCGGCGAGGTCGGCCACGAACAGGTCATGGACGGGCCCGCCGTGCCGCCGCCACACCGGCCGGACCGCATCGAGCACCCGCAGCACGGTCACCGTGTGCGCCACATCGGCGTGCCCCGCGTACCGCACGGGAGGAGCGGCGGAATCAGGAGTACGCGCCGCCCGCGCCCGTACCGCGCGGACCACCAGCCGGGCCCGCTCGCAGGAGTCCGCGGCTTCCAGCGGAGTCGAGACCACATGCCCGGCCCCGATCCAGACGGCCGGCGCGTCGGGCAGAGCGGTGGCCAGGGAGTCGAGTTCGCGGGCAAGCGCCGGCGCGTCCCGCTCGGCCCCGTCCGGCAGCGGCAGCAGCACGGTGATCCGGTCGCTCTCCCGTAGCACGCGGACATCGGGACGGTGGGCCGTCGCCTGCAACCACAGGGCCTGGAGGCTGCGTTCGGTGGCATCACCCGACGGGTGGTCCCGTTCCGCGACCACCACCGCGCAGGGCGTCTCGGGGGCCAGCCCCAGCGACCACAGGTGCGAGTCGACGTCCCCCTCTCCACACAGCAGACCGCGCAGCGCGTGCTCCTCCCGCCGCCGGTTGACGGCCGTCCGCAGACGGTGCTGGAGCAGATGGGGCACGGCGACCTCGGCGGCGCGCCGCAGCGCCTCCTCGGCGTCCGGGGAGAACCTGCTCCCGTCGGCCGCGGCCCAGATGGAGCCGAGCATCTCGGCGCCGCTGCGGATGGCGACGATCAGGCGCTCGGGGTCGTCGCCGTCGGCCGGGCGGTGGATGACGTCCCTGGAGGTCCACAGGGCACGCAGCAGCCCGCTGCTGCGCAGGCGCGCGACGCGGCCCTCGGGCACCTTCCCGCCGAGGATCGTCGACGTGCGCTCCGGGTCGGCGGCGGAGCTGGTCGCGGAGTGCGCGAGGAGGCGGAACTGGGTGTCCTCGACGGTGATGGAGGCCCGGCAGTACCGGGCGACCTCTTGCGCCAGCACGGCGAGACCGCCGCCCGCGATGTCGCCGGCGAGCCGCTCGCCGGTGCCCGCGGCCGCGAACGCCAGGGCGGAGCGCAGGAGTTCGGCGGTCTCGGCCCAGTCAGCCCACTCGGCGCGCTCAAGGACGGCGATGCCGGTCTCCCGCCCCGCCGCCACGACCTCCTCGGGCAGCGGCGCGTCGCCACGGCCTCTGACGACGACCGCGGCGGCGCCCCGCCGGGCGGCCTGTCGTACGGCGGACGCCGTCGCCCCGGCGTCCGTGCCCGGCCCCGCCACCAGGACGACACGCCCGTCGTGCGGTCGCCCGGCGCTCTCGTCACCGATGACCAGGCCGCGCACGACGACGTCCTGACCCGCGGGCGCCAGCATCAGGCGCAGGATGCCGTCCTCGTCGTAGGCAAGGAGTCGACGCAGGGTGACGTCCTCCGGCGCGGAACCAGTGATCATGCGGCAAGGATACGAAGGTGCGCCGTCACCCTCCGCGACGGCTTCCGCGCGGCTCCGACTGCTCGGGCGCGACGAGTGTGGTCCGCGATGCCGTTGTCACCATTTCGTCCCAGGCTTCGCGGCGGTACAACCAGTCGGGGCTTCCCCGGGTCTGTCTGTGCGGGACCACGGCCGATCGCAGGTCACGTACGCGCGTCCGGTCGCAGGACAGACGCGGCACAGGGAAAGGAAAGGCTGTCATGGGGGACTTCCGCAGATGGGGCACCGCCGCCCTCGGGATCACCGGGCTCGTCGCACCGCTGACACTGACGCTCGGAGCATCGCCGGCGCAGGCCGCGAGCAGCTGCACCACACAGCGCGGCCCGTATCAGAAGCAGGTGGAGAAGTTCCTCGGCCGCCCGGTCGACGGCAAGCAGTCCGCCGCCGACTGCAGGGCCATCAGGGCCTTCCAGAGCAAACACGGCGTCACCCCGACCATCGGCTACGCCGGCCCGGTCACCTGGGGCGTCATGAACCTCATGAACAAGCAGAAGGCCGTCGGCAACAAGCCGAACAAGAGCGGCAAGTGCCCCGTGAACAAGGGACGCATAGCCTGCGTCGACCTGACGCTCCAGATCAGCTGGATCCAGGACGGCAGGAACCTCGTCTACGGGCCCGTCCCCGTCCGCACCGGCCGCAACGGCTACGAGACCCGCACCGGCCTGAAGAAGGTCTACTGGCGGCACATCAACCACGTGTCGACCATCTACAACGTCCCCATGCCCTACAGCCAGTTCTTCGACGGCGGCCAGGCGTTCCACTCCGTCGGCGTCAGCATGTGGAACCCGCCCGGCTCGCACGGCTGCGTCAACATGACGAAGACCGCCGCGAAGAAGTACTGGTCCCTGCTGCGCAACGGTGACGACGTCTTCGTCTACGGCCGCAAGCCCGGCACCTGATCCGCGCGGCGGCGCCTACCGTCCGCCCACGGCGCCGAGGGCCCGGCCGGCCGACATCCCGGCCGGGCCCGCACCGGTCGACCGGACCCGCGTCGCTCTCAGCGCTCCATCAAGCGCATCTGGGCCTCGTTGTGGGTGTCGCCCGCGGCCGGCGGGAGGCCGGTGAGCCGGTCGAGCTGCTCGGCGGACAGCCGCACCGCGTCGGCACCGGCGTTCTCCTCGACGCGCGCGACGCGCCGGGTGCCGGGGATGGGCGCGACGTCCTCGCCCTGGGCGAGGAGCCAGGCCAGCGCGACCTGCGCCGGGGTGACGCCGATCTCGGCGGCGATCTCCGCGACCTGATCGGCCAGCCGCAGGTTGTGCTCGAAGTTCTCCGCGGTGAAACGGGGGTTGTCGGCGCGGAAGTCGTCGGCGGCGAACTGCTCGGTCGAGCGGATCGTCCCGGTCAGGAAACCGCGGCCGAGCGGGGAGAACGGGACGAGACCGATGCCCAGTTCGCGCAGCACCGGCAGCACATGTGCCTCGGGGTCACGGGTGAACAGGGAGTACTCGGACTGCACGGCGGCCACCGGGTGGACGGCGTGGGCGCGGCGGATGGTCTCCGGCCCGGCCTCGGACAGGCCGATGTGGCGGATCTTGCCTTCCGCGACCAGCTCGGCCAGGGTCCCCACGACATCCTCGATGGGCGTGCCGGGGTCGACGCGGTGCTGGTAGTAGAGGTCGATGTGGTCGGTGCCGAGCCGCGTCAGAGAGCCTTCGACGGCGCTGCGGATGTTGGCGGGGCTGCTGTCGGTGCCGCCTTCGCGGCCGGTGTGGGAGATCAGGCCGAACTTGGTGGCAAGCACCACCTCGTCGCGACGGCCCTTCAGCGCCCGCCCCACCAGCTCCTCGTTGGTGTACGGGCCGTAGACCTCGGCGGTGTCGATCAGGGTGACGCCCAGTTCCAGGGCGCGGTGCAGGGTGCGGACGGACTCGGCGTCATCGCTGCCCGCGCCGGTGTAGGCGTGGGACATACCCATCGCGCCCAGCCCGATCCGGGCCACCTCCAAGTCACCGAGCTTGATGTGCTTCATGACTTCCTCTCTCCTCCGCCGCGTAGAGCGCCACGCAGTCGACCGTGCGGGCGCACATCAATGGAGCGTACGCACCACAACTTACGTCGGGCCGCGCCGCGATGGGCCGCGGGCAGGACGTCGGCCAGCCGGTGATCACCGCCCACCCTGTTGCCGCTCGTGCGGGGCGGGGCGGGTGGGCCGTTCCGCCGTTCCACCGTTCCGGCAGGCGGCTCGTCCACCTCCCGGTGAGCGCGGGTGCACATCCCGCATATAGTTGACGTGTCACCAACCTGCCTCCTATGGTTTAGGCACGCCACGTAAAGCCGGCCCGCACGCGGACCGCGAGAAAGGGGCCGACCATGAACATCGGCACGACCGGCATCTGGAGTCCAGAACTACGCCTGCACCCCGGCCCCGTCGAGATCCACGAGGCCGCTGCCGAGCTGGACCAGGCAGGCTGGGGCGCGCTGTGGATTCCCGGCCTCGGCGGCGGGGACATCCTCGGCGACGCCGAGCGGCTCCTGCGCGCCACGGAGAACGCCGCGGTCGTCACCGGCGTCCTGAGCATCTGGCGGCACACCGCCGACGACATGGCGGACGGTCACGCGCGACTGCGCCGCACGTACGGGCACCGGCTCCTCCTGGGCCTCGGCGTCAGCGACGCGGCCTCCGCCGAGCGCGCCGGCGGGACCTACCGCCCCCTGGCCGCCCTGAACGGCTACCTCGACACCCTCGACGCCCACGCCGAGCCCGTCCCCGCGGACGAGCGCCTCGTCGCCGCCATGGGTCCCAAGCTCACCGAACTGGCAGGCCGGCGCAGCGCGGGCACCCATCCTTTCCTCGTCACACCCGACTTCACCGCCACCGCGCGGGACATCCTGGGCCCGGGCCCGCTCCTCGCCCCGTACCAGGCGGTCGTCGTCGACGAGGACCCGGTTCGTGCCCGCGCCACGGCGCGCGGCTTCCTCGCCCCGTTCATCGGCATGGGCCACTACGCCAAGAGCCTGCTGCGGCAGGGCTTCACCGAGGACGACCTGGCGAACGGAGGAAGCGACCGGCTCATCGACGCGGTCGTCGCCTGGGGAGACCTGGACGCCATCGACAAACGTGTGCGCTCGCACCTGGACGCCGGTGCCACACATGTCGCCCTGCACGCCATCAGCGCGGACAGGGGATTGCCCCTCAAGGAGTGGCGGGCCCTTGCCCCGCTGGCCCGCTGGCCCGCTGAGACAGGGCACACCGGAGGAGCGAAGCGGGCAGACCCGTTGCCCGGGGAAGCGTCAGCCTTCTCATAGGGTGGGCCCATGACTGAAGCACCCCGCTGGCTCACCCCGGTCGAGGAACAGGCGTGGCGCGGCATGCTGCGGATGCACGACCTGCTGGTCAACCAGGCCGGCCGGACACTGCAGAGCGAGTTCGGACTGTCCGCCACCGACTACTCGGTGCTCGCGGAGCTGACCCGCACGCCCGACGACCGGCTGCGCATCCTGGAGATCGCGAAGGTCCTCGGCTGGGAGAAGAGCAGGGTGTCCCACCACCTCGCGCGGATGGCCAAGCGCGGCCTCATCGCCCGCGAGGAGTGCGCGGACGATGGGCGCGGGTCGGTCGTCGTGGTCACGCCCGCGGGCCGCGCCGCCATGGAGGCCGCCGCGCCGCGGCACGTCGAGGACGTCCGGCGCCTCTTCCTCGACCACCTCACCCTCGGGCAGATCACGCTGCTCGCGGAGATCACGGACACGGTCCTCCGGGAGATCGACACCGGTCAGTGACGCATCCGCCGCCCACCGCCGGCCTGACGCCTGACGCGTGACGCCTGACGCCGGAATGAATCGGCCCGCACGGTGTTGAAGGCTGCATGAAGAAGATCGGGTTTCTGTCCTTCGGACACTGGACGCCCTCCCCGCACTCGCAGACGCGTTCCGCGGCGGACTCCCTGCTCCAGTCGATCGACCTGGCGGTCGCCGCCGAGGAGCTGGGCGCGGACGGCGCCTACTTCCGCGTGCACCACTTCGCCCGACAGGCCGCCTCACCGTTCCCCCTGCTCGCGGCCATCGGCGCGCGCACGCGGCGGATCGAGATCGGCACGGGCGTGATCGACATGCGCTATGAGAACCCGCTGTACATGGCGGAGGACGCGGGCGCGGCCGACCTCATCTCCGGCGGCCGGCTCCAGCTCGGCCTCAGCCGGGGCTCCCCGGAGCAGGTGGTCGACGGCTGGCGGCACTTCGGTCACACGCCTCCGCAGGACGGGACGGATGCCGACATGGCCCGTGCGCACACCGAGAGGCTGCTGGAGGTACTGACCGGCGAGGGCTTCGCCGAGCCCGACCCCAGGCCGATGTTCGCCAATCCTCCGGGACTCCTCCGGATCGAGCCGCACTCCGAGGGTCTGCGCGAGCGCATCTGGTGGGGCTCCGGCTCCAACGCCACCGCGGTCTGGGCGGCCGGACTCGGGATGAACCTGCAGAGTTCGACGCTGAAAGACGACGAGAGCGGCGAGCCGCTCCACGTGCAGCAGCGCAAGCAGATCGAGGCCTACCGCGAGGCGTGGCGGGCCGCGGGGCACACCCGGGAGCCGAGGGTGTCGGTCAGCCGCAGCGTCTTCGCGCTCGTGGACGACCGTGACCGCGCGTACTTCGGCCGGGACGGGAACTCCGAGGACCAGATCGGCTACATCGACGCCAACACGCGCAGCATCTTCGGCCGGTCCTACGCGGCCGAGCCCGACGTGCTCGTGAAGCAGCTCGCCGCGGACGAGGCGGTCGCCGCCGCCGACACCCTGCTGCTCACGGTGCCCAACCAGCTCGGCGTCGAGTACAACGCGCATGTGATCGAGAGCATCCTGACGCACGTCGCTCCGGGGCTCGGCTGGCGCTGACACACCGCCCCGGCCGACCGCACGACCTCCAGGCCCACCTGTCCGCCCCCCCACACCCGCACACACCCATGCACATAGATGACGTGTCATCTAGATGGTTGACACGTCATCTTTCTCGAACTACATTCATTGAACGTTGAACCGAACAGGGGGTGCGGCCCTCACGCCGCATCCCCCCTCAACCCCAGGAGCGAGTCATGGGACAGCTGAACGGCAAGACGGCCGTGGTCACCGGCGGCACGAGCGGCATCGGACTGGCCACCGCGCAGCGGTTCGCCGCCGAGGGCGCGCACGTCTATATCACCGGACGCCGCGAGGAAACGCTGGACCTGGCGGTGAAGGAGATCGGCGGGAAGGTCACCGCCGTCCAGGCCGACAGCGCGGACCTTGCCGACCTCGACCGGCTCTACGCCACCGTCGCCGACGCCGGACACCGTATCGACGTGCTCTTCGCCAACGCGGGCGGCGGCGAGTTCGCCACCCTGGAACAGGTCACCGAACAGCACTTCGACGCCACCTTCGGCACCAACGTCAAGGGCACCGTGTTCACCGTCCAGAAGGCGCTGCCCCTGCTGAACGACGGCGCCTCCGTCATCCTCACCGGTTCCACCGCCGCCACCGTCGGCAACGAGGCCTTCGGTGTCTACGGCGCCTCCAAGGCCGCCGTCCGCTCGCTCGCCCGCACCTGGGCCAACGAACTGCGCGGCCGCAACATCCGCGTCAACACCGTCTCCCCCGGCCCCATCCGGACCCCCGGCATCGACGGCCTCGCCCCCGACGCCGAACAGGCCGCGCAACTGCGCGACAACCTCGCCGCCGGTGTCCCGCTCGGCCGCATGGGCCGCCCCGAAGAGGTCGCCAACCTCGTCCTCTTCCTCGCCACCGACCAGGCCAGCTTCGTCACCGGCACCGAGATGTACGTCGACGGCGGCGCCAACCAGGTCTGACGGCACGGGCGGCCCACCCCCTCACCCCACCGAACCACCCACCATCCCCATCAGCGGCACGGGCCGCGGCCACCACAGCCGCGGCCCCGCCCATGTGCGGGGGTCAGTCGCCGACCCCGACGAGGGGCGGCATGGCGCCGGTCCCGCGCGGGTTGACGAGGAGACCGCCCCGTCGGTCCCGGTGCGCCACAACCGTCCCCTGCCGTCGAGCGAGTAGCCGGACACGGCGCTGGGAGTGTTCTCGCCCGGCTTCGTCACCGCGGTCACCAGGACGTTCCCGACGACCGCGGCGCGCAGCGCTGGCCGGGCGTCGAAGCCCTGCTCGGAGTAGACGGTCATGTGCTGCGGCGTATGCAACTGCTGGAGGACGAGTACCCCGGGCGGTTCCGGTGGATGGGCGAGGTCAACCTCGTCAAACAGGCGCTGCTCAACAACGCCCACGAACCCGGGACTCCGAGGACATCGCGGGCTGGGCACCGTTCATGCACAAGCTGCGCGAGCGGAACATCCCCCTGACGGCACGTGGACATCCTGCGGCGGCTCATGCGGCGCCACGACAACATGGGCCTCGACATCTGCTGGCGCGTGCTCTATGACCGATACTTCTCCAAGCGGGAAGCGCCTCAATCAGTTCGCGGGGCGCATCCTGCCCGGCACGGACTTCGTCGCCTCCCGCGACAAGAACTTCCAGACCTACAAGAAGGAACTGGAGGTCGCCAGCCGCATCAACAAGTACCTCGACGACGAGGCCTTCCGCGACATCGCACTGGGCGAGAGCTACTTCGACCTCCTCGGCCTGGACGCCACCGCTCCGCGGGTGTGCCGCGCTTAGTCTTGGTCAACTCGACACAAGGGGAGGGCACATGACCGAGGCAGCCAGGCTCGACGGCAGAAGGGTTCTGATACTCGGCGGCGGCGGACACGGCATCGGGCGCGCCATCGTCCGTGCCTGCGCCGCCGCCGGGGCGCGAGTGGTGGTGGCCGACGTGGACGCCGTACGGGCGACCGAGGCGGCGGAGGAGTCGCGGGCGGCCGGACACACAGCCCACGCCGTCAGCGGCGACGTCCGCTCGCGGGAACAGCTCGACGAGATGGTCGTCGGCGCCGCCGAACGCCTCGGCGGCCTCGACACCCTGGTCACGGTGGTCGGCGGGCAGGTGGCGTTCGTGCCCGCGGTCAAGCTCCACGAGATGGAGGACGAGGACTGGGAGACCGTCTACGACCTCAACCTGCGCTATGTCGTCCGCGCCGTGCGCCGCGTGCTCCGCCTGTTCCTGGAGCAGGGAACAGGCGGGAACATCGTCAGCATCGGCTCCGTCACCGGCTTCATGGCCGCGCCCAAGCAGGCCGGATACGGCGCCGCGAAAGCCGGCCTCCTCAGCCTGGCACGCACCGTCGCCGCCGAGTACGCGGCCGACGGCATCCGCATGAACGTCGTCGCCGGCGGTGCCATCAGCACCGCCGTCAACCCGGCCGAGGGCGACGGCGACTGGGTCCCCGAGATTCCGGCCGGACGCTACGGAACGTCGGAGGAGATGGCCGCGGCGGCCGTCTACCTCGCCTCGGACGCGGCACGCTACGTCACCGGGCAACAACTCGTGCTCGACGGAGGGGTGTCCGTGCGCGGACCGTTCCCGGAGTGACCGGCTGGCCGGATCCTCCGACAAGCCGGGCTCGCGGGCCGGATGAAGGCTGTCCGGGCGTCGTACCGTTTCCGGACGTCAGCGAGTATCAGGAGGACACGTGCTCGGCCTTGTACTGGTTGTACTGCTGGGGATCGCCGTGCTGAGCGGATCGGCGTGGGGTGAGCGGCTGCGGGTGGCGCCGCAGGTCGTGTTGCTGGTCCTGGGGGTGCTGATCGGGGTCGTCCCGTCGCTGCGCGCGGTGGAACTGCCGTCCGAGGTTGTTCTGTTGCTGTTCCTGCCCGCGCTGTTGTTCTGGGAGAGCCTGAGCACCTCGTTGCGTGAGATCCGCCGCCACCTCACCGACGTCACGCTAGCCGCGACCCTGCTGGTGCTCGCCTCGGCGGGCGCCGTCGCGTGCGTCGCCCACGCGATGGGCATCGGCTGGGGACCCGCCTGGGCGCTCGGTGCGGCGGTGGCCCCCACGGACGCCACGGCCGTCGGCGTCGTCGCCCGGCTCCTGCCGCGCCGCGACATCACCCTGCTGCGGGCGGAGAGCCTGCTCAACGACGGCACGGCGCTCGTCGTCTACGGGATCGCGGTCGGCGTCACCGTCGGCACGGAACACGTCACCGTGGCACATGTGAGCTGGCTGTTCCTCCTCGGCTACGGCGGCGGCGCGCTCATCGGATACGTGACCGGAGCCCTCGTCCGCCGGATATGGGCGCGGACCACGGAAGGAGAGGCGCTCCGCGGACAGGTACTGCTGCTCCTGACCCCATTCAGCGCGTATCTCGTCGCCGAGTACGTCGAGGCGTCCGGCGTCGTCGCGGTCGTGGTGTGCGGGCTGCTCCTCAGCCAGAGCGCGCCGCGGACCGTGCGGGCGGAGGTCCGCGTGCAGGCGCAGAACTTCTGGACCGTGGCCACCTACCTGCTCAACGGCTCGCTGTTCGTCCTCATCGGTGTCGAGCTCGTCCACTCCGTGCTGCACTTGCGGGGCGGGCAGCTCCCCCATGCGCTGGGCACGGCGTTCGCCGTCGCGGGAACGCTGATCGCGGTGCGGTTCGCGTACTACTTCACGGTCGCCGGGTTCTTCCGCATCGCGCGCAGGGGGACGGCGCGCGCCTCCGGCACCACGTACTCGGCGCGACGGCTGACCGTCAGCGCCCTGTCCGGCTTCCGGGGCGCGATCTCGCTCGCGGCCGCGCTCGGCATCCCGGCGACCGTGCACGACGGCGCGTCCTTCCCGGACAGGGAGCTGATCGTGTTCGTCACCGGCGTCGTCATCGTGGTGACGATGGCCCAGACCGTGATCCTGCCGTGGGTGGTGCGGTGGGCGCGCATCCCGAAGGACCGTTCCGTGGCCCAGGAGGAATGGCGCGCGGACTCCGGGGCGCTGAACGAAGCGCTCGCCGCGCTGCCCGGCCTGGCGCGGCGCCTCGAGACCGCGCCCGAGGTCGCCGAGGCCGTCCGGGTCGCCTGGCAGGTCGAGGCGGACGCCCTCGCGCTGCGCTGCCAGGTCACGCCCGCGGACCTGGAGTTCCACCCCCAGCGCCTCACCGACGACGCCACTGCCCTGCGCCTCGCCCTGCTCGCGGAGCGCCGGGCCGTCGTGATCCGCCTGCGCGACGAGGGCGACATCGACGACACGGTGCTGCGCCGCCTCCAGGGCCGTCTGGACTCCGAGGAGCTTCATCTGCTGCGGCATGTGCCGGTGGAGTGAGCTGAGCCGGTCCGGTCCGGTCCAGTCCGGAAAGTCCGGCGCCCCGGGCAGGGCGAGGAGGGCCAGTTCTACGCGGTGTCGCCCATCGCCTCCAGCACCTGCCTCAAGCCCCCGGCGATCTCGCCGACCAGGGCGCGGTCCACGTCGGTGAGCAGTGCGGCATAGCCGGCCAGGTGGTCGGCGAAGGCGGCGCGGGTGACCTCGTGTCCGTGCCCGGTGAGGCGGATCTTGACGGTGCGTCGGTCGTCGCCTTCGCGTACCCGCTCGACCAGGCCCTTGGCCTCCATCCTGTCGATGCGGTTGGTGATGGCGCCGGAGGTCACCATGGACGCCTTGAGGATGGCCCCGGCGGTGAGGGTGTAGGGCGGCCCGGAGCGCTGGAGGGTGGTGAGAACGTCGAACTCGCCGTGCTCCACACCGTGCGCGGCGGCGGTCGCCTTGGCGGACTTGTCGATCAGCCGGGCCAGCCGCTGGATCCGCGCGAGAAGCTCCACCGGCCACAGGCCGTCCACCATGTCGGGGCGCTCCTCGGCCCACTGCCCGATGATCGCGTCCACGACGTCACTCATCTGTGCTGCCCCTCTCACCTGACGACGGCTTTCCTCTCAATGTTAAGACACTTGACGTTGAGACGAATGCAGTGCTTTTATCTCAACGTTGAGATTGTCAAGGCTGAGCGATTGGAGCACCGTCGATGTCCGAGCTCACTCGCCGCCCCGGCGCACAGATCTCGCTCGTCGACGCGGTTCAGGCGGCCTCGCGTGAAGTCCCGGCCTACTGGACGGTGTTGCTGGCCGCTCCGGTCGAGCACGGTCCCGATCGTGTCCGGCACCGAGGCCGCTCCCGCCGCACAACATCCGACCGCCCCCGGCCTGCACGTCACCGCCCTCCCCCATCCAAGGAGCATGAAGCATGACCATGAACGCGCACACACCCACCTCGTCCACGACCAGCCCCTCGCCGTCGGCGGCCGTGCTCACCCGCCACGCGGACGCCGAGACCTGTTCCGACCCCAGCAGCGTGATGACCCTCCTCGCGGACTCGGACGGCACCGAGGGTGGCTTCACCAGCTACCGGTCCACCTTCGCCAAGGGCGCGGTGGGGGCGCCGGCCCACTTCCACACCCGCGCGACGGAACTGTTCTTCGTGATCAGCGGTTCCCTCCGGGTACTGGTGGGCGAGGAAGTCACCGTTCTGACGGAGGGCGACTTCCTCGCGGTGCCGCCTCACACCCCGCACGCCTTCGCCGCCGCCCCTGGCTGTGAAGCGGACGTCCTGTTCGTCTTCACCCCGGGCATGGGCAGATTCGACTACCTGCGCCTGCTCGGCCGGGTGATGCGGGGCGAGGCGGACCCGAAGAAGATCGCCGAGTCGTCGCAGCGCTTCGACAACCACTACGTCGACAGCCCTGCCTGGCGTGCCGCGCTCGAAGGCTCCGCCGCCGCCTCCGAACCCTCCGACGCTGCCGCCCGCTAACGCTCCGACGCCGCCGCCTCCTAACGCTCCGACTGACCGAGCGACCGCACGCGGTCAGCCGGCGCGGATCTGGCTCCTTCCGGTCCGGGCCCGGCCGGTCAGCCGCGAACGTGCAGCCCGAAACCCGTACGGCCCGGCGACTCCAGTCCCTCCTTCAGTCGCAGCGAGGGAATCTCGTAATCGCCGAAGTTCTGCCGCCGGAACGCGATCGGTTCGGTCGACTCCAGGGTGAGCAGGCGCTGCCTCCACGCCTTGGCGACGTCCGGATAGCTCTCGCTGGTCAGCCGATCGGTGCCGTACAGCACGAACGGTGGCAGCACCTCGATGCCCGGGTAGTAGAGGATGCCGTGCTGGATCGGGAACAGCAGGTCATCGATGGGGCCGTTGATCCCGCGCGCGGCATAGTGCGGCTCCCGGCCGCCGACGGTCACCGCGAGCAGCGCCCTCCTGCCCGCGAGGGTGCCTTCGCCGAAACGCTCGCCGTACCTGGTGTCGCTGTGCTCTCCGACGCCGTACGCGAAGTGGTAGGTGAACACCCGGTCCACCCAGCCCTTGAGGATCGCGGGCATCGAGTACCACCACAGCGGGAAGTGGAAGACGACCGTGTCGGCCCAGAGAAGCTTCCGCTGCTCGGCGAGGACGTCCGGGGTGAGCGCCCCGGCGTCGAAGGCCCGGCCCGAGTCCTGGGCGACCTTCAGCGGACTCGATGCGTGGGCGCCGTAGTCCGCGGCGTCCACGACCGGCTTCCATTTCATCGCGTACAGATCGCTCACCTGCACCTCGTGCCCCGCGCTCTCCAGCGTGGACACCGTGAGGTCCTTCAGCGAGCCGTTGAGCGACTCCGGCTCCGGGTGCGCGTAGACGATCAGTGTCTTCATGGGAACTCCTGAATGGCGAATTGCTTCGGATCGACGGATCGGATGCCGTCGATCCTGGACGCCTCGGCGCCCGGCGTTCAGGGGCCTCCGTTCCGTCGGACGGGACTTCCTGGTAACGGCAGGACCACCCTCACGCGCACCGCCGCACCCATACTGGGGGCATGGACGATCTCGCGGGTTTCCTGCGGACCCGGCGCTCCCGGGTCGACCCGGCGGCCGTCGGCATCCCCACCGACAGCCGTCGCCGGGTCGAAGGGCTGCGCCGCGAGGAGGTCGCGCACCTGTCCGGCGTCAGCGTCGACTACTACGTGCGCCTGGAGCAGGGCCGCGCCACCCAGCCCTCCGAACAGGTCCTCGACGCCCTCGCCCGTGTCCTCGGCCTCGACGAGACCGAACGCGAGCACCTCCACCGGCTCGCCCGGCAGCGCCGCCGCCGCGCGCAGGCACCGGGCGGGCGCGTCCGCCCCGAGCTGCTGCGCGTCCTCGACCTGGTCGCCGACGGACCCGCGCTCATCATGAACCACCGCCTGGACGTGCTCGCCGGGAACCGCCTCGCCGGCCTCCTCTACGGCCGGCCCGTGCCGGGCCTGAACACCGCACGGCACCTCTTCCTGGAGGAAACCGAGCGCGGCCTGTACGCGGACTGGGAGACCTGCACCCTCGACGCGGTCGGGCACCTGCGCCTGGCCGCCGGTAAGTACCCGGACGACCGGCGCCTCGCCTCACTCATCGGCGAGCTGGCGATGGGCAGCGAGCGCTTCCGCCGTCTATGGGCGCGCGCGGACGTACGTGCCCGCACCCATGGACGTAAGACATACCGGCACCCCCTGGTCGGACTGCTGGAAATGCACCAGGAGAACTTCGTCCTGCCGAACGAGTCGGGCATGGAGCTGGTGGTGCTGTCCGCGGCCCCCGGAAGCCCGGCCGAGGACGGGCTGCGCCTGCTCGCGGGTCTGGGCGCGGGCGACGGTGACACGCGTCCGGCCGTACATCCGCAGGTCCGCGAGCAGCTCGACGATGCCCATCCGTCGCCCGGGACGCATCGGCCCTGACGGCTCGGTCGGCTTCGGGTTCGACTTCCACCGGCTTCAGCAGGCTTCAGTCGGCTTCAGCTGGCTTCAGTCGGCTGAGAACGCACCTGCGGTGGCCGCCAGCACCGCCGCCACGGCGGACCGTTCCGGGAGTCGCGGGTCGGGTTCGGCGCGCTGCAGGACCAGGTGGTGGTAGACGGGCGCCGTGGCGGCCACCAGCAGACTCCGCGCATCCGTGCGCCTGGAGGGGAGTTCGCCACGCTCGACGGCTCGCTCGACGAGGACCTCGCACTGGGCGTACCGGTCGTCCCACAACCGCGTCTGCGCTCGCGCGGCCTGCTCGGAGTGGAACGAGGCGGCCATGAGGGCGAGCGCGAAGGACGGCCGTACGAGCAGGGACTCCTGGATCTCCTCGTTGAGGGCGGTCAGGTCGCCGCGCAGGGAACCGGTGTCCGGCGGCTGCCAGTCGATCTCGCCGGCCGCGTCGATGACGTCGACGAGGAGGCCGCCCACGTCGCGCCAGCGCCGGTAGACCGTGGTGCGGTGCACGCCCGCGCGGGTCGCGACGCCCTCCACCGTGAGCCCCTCATGACCGTTCTCGGTGAGTTCGGCGCGCACCGCGTCGAGAACTTGCCTGCGGATGCGGGCAGTTCGGCCGCCCGGGCGGCGGTCCGGCGTCGTGGTGGTCGCGTCTGTCATCGGGATTCCCGTATCCGGTTGATCGACAGGGTCGGCTGTGCCAGCATCCTAACGCAACAGTTGTCGCACTAGCGGCCAGTCATAGTCACTCGCCTGATGAAGGGCCGCGTCCCGGCTCAACCGTCCGAGGTCAGCCGTCCGAGGTCAGCCGTCCGAGGTCAGCCGTCCGCCGTCCGCCGCCCGCCCCGCCGAGAGGACCCGCCACCACGATGCCGCCCGTTCCCGCCGACCCCACCGTGCTCCACCCCATGCCAGGACAGCCGCGCGTCGTCCTGCTCAAGCCGCTGGTGAAGTCCCCGCTCATCGAGGTCGGCGCGTACTCGTACTACGACGACCCGGACGACCCGACCGCGTTCGAGACCCGCAACGTGCTCTACCACTACGGGCCCGAGAAGCTCGTCATCGGCAAGTTCTGCGCCCTCGGCACCGGGACCCGGTTCATCATGAACGGCGCCAACCACCGCATGGACGGACCGTCCACGTTCCCCTTTCCGACCATGGGCGGCTCGTGGGCCGACCACTTCGACCTCATCACCGGACTGCCCGGCCGCGGCGACACCGTCGTAGGCAACGACGTCTGGTTCGGGCACGGCGCCACCGTCATGCCGGGCGTCCGCATCGGCCACGGCGCGATCATCGCCACCGGCGCCGTCGTCACCTCCGACGTACCCGACTACGGCATCGTCGGCGGCAACCCGGCCCGCCTCCTGCGCACCCGCTTCGACGAGAAGACCGTCGCCCGGCTGCTCGCCGTCGCCTGGTGGGACTGGCCCGCCGAGCACATCACCGAGCACGTACGGACCATCATGGCGGGCTCCGTCGACGAACTGGAGGCGGCTGCCGCGCTGATCGACGGACGGCACTGAAGCCTTCCCCGCCGGAGCGCAGACCGCACACCTGGCGTGCCCGTGATCGCCGCGCCGCAGGGGCTGTTGCCGGAGCCGTGCGGCACTCCGCGCGCCGCCGGACCTGACCGCCCCGCGCCCACCACCTGCTCCGACCACTGCCACTGCCACGGCCACCGCCCACCGCTCGCTCACCTCACCTCACCTCACCGCATGTGGAGACCTCATGCCCTCGATAGGCATCATTGTCGGCAGCACCCGCCCCGGCCGTCTCGGCCCGCAGATCGCGCAATGGGTCGAGAAGGCGGCCGGATCGCGCGACGACGCCGTCTTCGAACTCGTCGACATCGCCGACTACCACCTGCCGTTGTTCGACGAGCCCCGCTCACCGCGCATGGGCGACTACGAGCACGAGCACACCCGTGCCTGGGCCGCGAAGATCGACGCGCTCGACGGCTTCGTGTTCGTCACGCCCGAGTACAACCGCTCGATCCCCGCCGCGCTGAAAAACGCCATCGACTTCGTCTACAACGAGTGGAACCACAAAGCGGCCGGGTTCGTCGGCTACGGCAGCAACGTGAGCGGCGCCCGCGCACTCGACCACCTGCGCCACATCGCCGGGGCGGTGCAGCTGACCGCTGTCCACACCCAGGTCCACCTGTCGCTGCAGAACGACTTCGAGCAGTACACGACGTTCGCGCCGGCCGAACGCCACGAGGCCGCGCTCCAGCAGATGCTCACCGAGGTCGTCACCCTGACTTCGGCACTCGCACCACTGCGCCGCACGCCTTGACCGGTCCTAGCCCCTGACGCGAGCTACGCTCCGCCCCTCCGCGAGCGATGGCATCTTCGAGCAATGGCATCCTCGTCTGCACGTGATGGTGCACGTAATGGCCGAAGACACCGAGAAGAACCACCTCACTGCCCAGGAGCACGCGCTCCACCAGCCCGATCAGTTCCCGGTCGCCAGGGCCCGCGGAAAGGGCCATCACCACGGCCCCGGCGAGCGCGACCCCGGACAGCAGGCGGAGCCGGCGGACGGTACGAGGCGCGTCGGGGGCGCCGTTGAGCCGCCGGGCCAGGATCAGTCCGGCCAGCGGCAACGCCAGGAAGGCCGTGATGGAGGCGTAGCGATGCACGTACGCCGATCCGCTCAGATGTGTGGTCAGTGGATCGGTAGGCACCACGGCGGCGACGACCAGGCCGAGGCCCCACGCCGCCAGCAGCACGGACGGCAGACCTCGCGCTGCCGACAGCCATCTCCTCGCCACTGCCAGCAGCAAGAGGGACATCACTCCCAGGACCGCCATGCTGGTCTCGATCAGGCCACCGCGATCGAGTGCGGCGAAGTCACTGACGGTCAGCGCGAACGGGCTCAACCCCGGATCGGTGTCTATCGGCGCACCCACCGCCGCCCCCGCCGCCAGAGCGACGGCCGCCCACAGCGCGGGGCCGAGCAGACGAGGGAGCCGGCTGTTGTGGATGCGGCGTCGGTGATTGACCATGCCCTGATCGTCCACCGCCGCAGGACACCACACCATCAGGTCGATCCCCGAGATCCCCCTGATCCGAACCCCGACGCGACGGTTCGCACGCGGTACGCGCGAGGTACGCGCGAGCGAGTCCTGAGCGGCGCCGAAACCAGGTCGACGCAGGTAAGTGCCGTACCCGATCATGCGATCATGCCTCTGAGAGACACCCTCACCCGAGTCGACGCAGACCTGGCCGCCGGCCGGATCCCCGTGGCGCGCCAGCGCCTGCGCGGCCTCGTTTCGTCCTACCCGCACGACCTGACACTCCGCCGTCGCCTGGCCGAGGTGTACCGCCTCTACGGCGACGCCGCCGAGGCTGGACGCTGGATGTACCTCGAAGAGGACCGTAACGCCGACGAGACCGCCGCCTTCGAGGCGCGGTACGGATCTCTCGGGCTGCGGATGGAAGCCCTGGCCTGGCGGGACCCCGAGGCCGAGGCCACCACCGTCTTCGCGAAGGACCAACTGGCCGCGCTACGCACCGCCTGCGCCAAGGAGCTGGGCCACCAAGTCGACTGGACCGACCCCGCGTCCTACAGCGACGACCTCAACGGGCAGGACGGTGCACACTCCGAGCGGTGGACGGTCGGCGGTGTCCTGGCGGGCATAGGCTGCCTGGCAGCGGCCCTCGGCTTCCTCGCGATCTGGGTGATCGGCCTGATCGCCCTGTTCGACTGACCCGAACCACCAGGACTCTTGGCAACCTGAGCTGTCCTGCGGGTCTCGGGACTGGGTGGCCCCGATCAGTCAGCCAGCATGCCGTCGATCATCTACGGGACAACGCTCAGTCGAAGCCTCCGGACAGGCCGCTGTTCAGCTGGGCGCTGCAGATGTTGTAACCGCCCTGAGCTTTCCCGCTCTCCGTGTGGTCGCCGATCGTGACGGAGCAGGTGATGTCGCCACCGCCTTGCAGTTGCGCTGTGACCTGGTAGTACAGGGCACCTTCGTCGACCTTGAGCGTCTTCGTCCACGGCAACGAGCCGCCGCTCAGGTTCGTACCGTCGCTCCCATAGGTGATGTCCACACCTGAGGGAGCCGTGCCCGTCACCTTGAAGACAGCCGTATCGCTGTCTGATTGCTTCTGCGTATCCGACGTGGCCGCCGAGTTGGTTGCTGACGGTGAGCTTTTCGTGGGTTCTACGCTCTCCGTCGCACACGATGTCATCAGCAGTGCCGCAGCGCTGCTGCTGACGGCGATAGCGAGCACCTTGCGTGCAAACATGTCCATCACCGCGTTCCGGTTTCCAGGCCGCGACACACGACCCTCATACGTGTTCGATCCTTGTCGGGGCACCTCGCCTGCTGCCGCTCGACGCTCCGCCTTCCGCGTCTACGGGCGGCGTGCCAGCCGCACGACGGCATAGGTGACACCGAGGATGACGTCCACGATGACCCAGAAGAGGATGATGAGCCCGACACCGATCGTCGTCCCCGCGTCGGAGACGCTGTTGCATGTCTGGGCGTCCAGAGTCCCGCAGTCATCCGGGGTTCCCGCGCCGGTGCGCGCGGCAAGGACGATCCAGACCAGGAAGAGCACCTGTAACGCGAGGAAGAACCACATGAACCAGCGTGGGCGTCGGTGCCCCGTGACGGTTTCCCCGGGCGGCGCCGCAAACTCCGGCGCCGGTGACGGTGGCCCCATTGCTCGGGGGTGTTTGTTGGGTGCCTCATGATGCACAGCCCTTGTGAAGAAGCGTTCGTTTCCCCCGGCTGCGTTCAGGCAGCCACCGTTCGCTGTACTACTTCTCCGAGCCTGTAGTCCAGGCTTGCCCATACCTTACGTCTGCATTATCTGCATTTCTACCCCCCATCGGCGAGGCACCGAACAGGACGTCACCCATCGACATGCGGCCCGATGTGGCCGAAGATCTGCTGGTGACCGACGACGAACTCATCCTGGCCGTGCGTGAGCAGGTGGCTCACCGGAAGCTGCCGGAACCTGCCACCGAGGACGACGTACGGGCGGTGGAGCACATGATGGGGCGCCCGATGCCCACGCTTCTACGGCGTCTCTATCTCGAAGTGGCCGACGGGGGCTTCGGGCCATGGGATGCCCTGTCCGTGACGGATACCGGTGACTGGTTCAGTGACTGCGCCGATATGGCGGAGGCGTACAAAGACTTCGCCTCCCCTGGAGGTCCCGTACCGGCAGGGATCGTTCCGCTGATGGACCGGGGTTGTGCGATGTGGGCACTCATCGACTTCAGGACGGTCGACGGGCAGGTATGGGACTGGGACCCCAACCTCTGTTGCTTGGATCACGCCTTGGCCCCACTCGGGCAATCACTGGCTGAGTGGCTCATGGCCTGGCTGGACGGCACCATGCCGGACGGACCTTATCCGCACCGCGAGAAGGCGGCCAGGGACTGCCCCGCGCGCTGACTCGGGGCACTGCCGAACGAAGCAGCAAGCCCTGAGGCATACGTACGATCTACCGCCACCACCCGTTCGGTTCTCCGATGCGTCACTCACCCTCCGACGGACCCTGCTCAGCTCTCCGCCGCCGAAGGCACCGCCCGATGCCCGATCTTCAACCATGCACGCACCACACCGCGCTCATCTTGGCTGTCTGAAAGGCGCCGAAGGAGAACCCTCCGGCGTCTTTCCGTACAGAGAACGGGGATCAGGTGGGGAAAAGGCCTGGAGAGCTGTCGTGGCCGGCGGCTGTCCCCATGGGCCGGGCATGGCCGTGGCACCGGCCAGGACTGCCGAGGGCGGAGTCTCGTTCACCCGTGTGCAGGTGAACGGCGGCAAGCCCATCGTCATCGGGGTGTCGGCGGAGGTGGCGGCGCCCACTTTCATTCCGGATGGCGACCACCCGGACACCCCCGAGGCCGCCAATGAACGTTGCCCAGGTGACCGCCGCCACCAGCGCTGAAGCCCCAGTGGGCCAACTGCTCGGCGACGTGCCGGGCTGCCAATTTCAGCAACGACGAGGCGGCGCGCCGGTTACGCATCACGGGACGCTCCTCACCTGCACCCAGGACCCAAGAGTGCCTGGCTCTCCGAGCGCATCCAGCGCTGCTCGGCCAGCATGTCAGCCGCATCACCGCGGGTGAGGAAGGTCGCCCATGGCTCGGTTCCTTGTCCTCCGAGGCGTTCTATGCGCGCGGCCTCGCGGGACTGCAGGGCGTCCAGCGCCTCGATCACGGCTGCGGGCTGTTCCCCGTACGCGGTGCAGAGCACGTGAAGGCGGCCGCTCAGGGTCTCGGCGCCAGTGACCAATGCTCGTCGCTGCTGTTCCACGGGCCGCAGCGGGACGGCGTACCAAGCCAGTTGAGCCAAGTCGTCGATGGCGTGACCGGGTGCCGCGAAGTCCCAGTCGATGAAACCTATGAGCCGGCCACCGTCCCAGATCGAGTTCCACGGTCCGAGGTCTCCGTGCCGGATCACCATGCCCGGCTGCCACGCTTCTTCCTGGCCCTGCCATTGGGCATCGGCCGGCGGTCTGAAGGTGCGGACAGCATCGTGGTATGCCCGCAACCAGCGGCCCAGCTCGGCAATTCCATGGGATGAGCGCAGAGCTTCCGGCCAAGGGGTGAACGCGGGCTCGCCGAAGAGCATCGACAGCATCTCGTCGGTGCCGTCGGTGCCCAACGCGCGGGGAGCCCGGCTGAAGCCCGCCGCTTCAAGATGCTTCAGGAGGGCGTGCACGGCAGGAGTCCATGCGCCAGTCGGCCTTCGGATCGTCGCGCCGACCCGTCGTACGGTGGTGACGCTGCCGCGGTCAGTGAAACCGTCCTCAATCACATGGCCAGCGTAGCCAACAGCCGTACCCCGAGCGCCAAGTGTTTTACGTTGCTCAGCACCGCCTCAACCAGTCAGCGACGTCCGCAACGACGGCCGGATCGACATGTTGCGGGATTCCGTACTCGGCCGGGGCGGATGGCCCGGTGCCGGGGAAGAACAGGTGGTTGTCGGCGGCGTAGACGCGGATGTCGGCCTCCGAGTGACCGGCCAGGCCCGCTCGCCAACAGGCCAGGTCGTCGGCGACCGTGACCTGGTAGTCGCGTCCTCCTTGCAGGATGAGCATCGGCTTGCCGAGTCCGGCCGCGATCGGGACCGGATCGTAGTCGCGCAGTTCGAGCCAGTACGACGCGGGCAGTCCGAACGGCAGGTCAGCCGCCGGAGTCGAGGGCGTCAGCTCTGCGCTGTCGACGAGTGCGGCCTGTCGCCGGAAGGTCTCGATGGCAGCGGGCGGGACCTGGTCCGGAATCACGGCGGCGAGGTGGCTGATGACGCGGACGGCGGCGTGGTGCATCGGCTGCGCGTCGCCGGCCATGATCACCAGGCCCGCGACCGCCGGCTCCGCGGCTGCTACCGCCGGTGCGATTTTGCCGCCCATGCTGTGGCCCAGGACAAAGACCCGCTCGGGGTCCACCGACGGGTGGCGCCGGAGCAGACCGACCGCGTCGACGGCGTGCGGTACGTACTCCTGCGACATGGTCAGGTCCGGTCCGGCAGCTACCGCGTGGTGGACGTGTGTCGCCTTGTCGAAGCGCAACACCGTCGTCCCATGGCTGGCGAGTCCCCAGGCCAGGTCCTTGAGTGGCTTGTTCGGGCCGCTGGTCTCGTCGCGGTCGAACGGTCCACCGCCGGCGAGCAGCACCACACCGGGGGTGCGGGTTCCTCCCCGGGGAACGCTCACCGTGCCCGGCACAGCGAGTGGGCCGGTGCCGACAGTGACCTCCTGCTCGCTGAAGCGGCTGAGGTCGACATAGGGCGGTGGCATCCAGGCGGGAGCTGAGTCGGTCGTGGACCGCGTATCGGCGTGGTCGGGCATCCTCATCACAACCTTTCTCAGTGAATGCGAAAGGTAGCACGGTGTGAGATCGTCAAGGGATGGATGCTTTCGAACTTCTGGCACATCCCGTGCGGTTGCGAGTGGTCCACGCGATGCGCGGCGGGCGGGAGTTGACGACCGCCGAGCTGTGCGCCCGTATCGGGGACGTCTCGAAGGCCACGGTCTACCGGCACGTCGACCTGCTCGCCGCCGGCGGGGTTCTGGAAGTCGCCTCCGAGCAGCGTGTGCGCGGTGCGGTCGAGCGCCGCTACCGGCTGCGGCGTGACCGCGCGGGAATCGATACGGACACGGCCGCATCGCTCTCCCGCGACGACCACCGCAGCGCCTTCGTCTCCGCTCTGGCGGCCCTCACCGCCGAGTTCACCGCGTACCTCGACCGCGACAACGCCGACCCGGTGGCCGATCTGGTCGGCTACCGGCAGCACGCCGTCTGGCTCAGTGCCGATGAGCTGCGCGGGATGATCGGCGGGATGCGTGAGGCGATCGCCCCGCACCTGGCCAACGAGCCGTCACCCGACCGCACGCAGTACCTGATCAGCCCGATCCTGTTCCCCGTCGAAGCGCCGCCGGCATCGCCGACGCCGCCCGCACCGCCCCAGTCAGCCCCATAGCCCGTAGCCCATAGCCCCATAGCCCCATAGCCCCGATGAAGGACTTCACGCCGCCGCAGACACAACACCACGCTCATCCAGCAGCCCCTCACCGCACAGCTCCGCCCACAGATCCGCCGGGACGGGCGCGGCGAACGCGGCTACGTTCCGACGCACCTCCCGCGCGGTACGCATGCCGACCGCGACGGCCACGACCGGGGGGGGTGGGTGGCCAGCAGGCCCGAGTTGAAGTCAGAGGCGGCCACCATCGACACCCCGCGCTCGGTGCAGGCGGGCAGCAACTCGTCCAGGGCACTGTGGGCGAGGAGGGTGTGGCGGCCGGGAAAGCATGACCTCGTCGGGGTCGGCCTCACACACCTGGCGGGTGAGTTTGCCAGTGTCGTACATGCCCGCGCCGATCGCCCTGACCACGCCCTCGTCACGCAGTTCGGCGAGGGCCGGGTAACCGCTGCGCAGCGCATCCTCGAAGTGCTCCTCCGCGAAGTAGCGGATGCCCGACTCCCAGGCATGTCCAGGGCCTGGGCCGCGGTGGCATCGTCCAGCGGTTCGAACAGGCCGCCCAGCGGGCCGCCGCCGAACCCTAGCCGGGTCACCTGGACATCGATTCGTCCGAGGTGGCGCGTCTCCATGGAATCGTGCTCCTTCGCTCGTTGGGTGGTGAATGAGCGACCGGGCCTCAGAACGCGGGAAACGCCCAGCCCGACGGATGAAACGGTTCCCGCGCCCCGCGAAAGGCATGCGAGGCCTCGACGACCGCGCCCGGGCGCAGTTCCTCGACCCGCCCCGCCTCGGCGAGCGACGACAAAGTGGTGCCGCCCAGATACGCCGCTCCCAGTTCCGCGGCGGCCAGGCGCAGGTCGGCCGCGGCCCGGGTCGGCGCGCAGGTGACGTGGTCGTCGTGTGCCGAGAGGCGGTAGCGTCCGGCGTTCCACGGGCAGAACGTGTCCTGGACCTCGAGGACGAGATCGAGCGGGGCCGAGTAGCGGCGTGCTGTCAGCGCCCGGTCCACGTCCACCAGGCGGACCCAGAGGTTGTCGGTCACGGTGGCGCGGGCCGCGCGCGGGTCGGTCAGCAGATGCTTCAGCGGTTCGTCGACGGCACCGTCGTAGGCGAGGTGGGCATGGGCGTCGAGGTCGATGAGGAAGCGCCACAATGCGGCGTAGGTCTGCCGGGAGGCGGCGGCGACCTCGATGACCTGCACGAGCCCCGGCTTCGAGCGGTACAGGGCATAGCCGGTGGCCTCTCCCCCGCGCTCCAGGTGGACTGCGAAGCGCAACGCCGTTCCTCCGTCGCGGGCGCGCGGACCGTCGGCGAGGCGCGCCTCCCAGTACTTCTCCGTACGGTCGACCCATCCGACGGCGGTGCCGCGTACGCTTTCGTAGACCTTTTCGAGGAGCGGGCGGGCCTCGTCGCGGTCGAGCAGACGGATCGTCCCGTCGCCGAAGTCCGTGCCGGGGCGCATCGTCATGAACCTCTTGTCCGCCCGTATCTCGGCCACGTGACTGGCCAGGCCGTAGCCGAAGCGGCCGTAGATGGTGGCCTGTGCGGCGTTGAGCGCGGCGACCGGCTCGCCGCGCGACTCGTGCAGGTCGGTGAGTTGCTTGCGCATCATCGCGGTGAGGAGCCCGCGGCGCCGGTGGGTGGGGAGGACCGCGACCAAGGTGATCCCGGCGACGGGTGTGACCCCGCCGGGAACCGTCAGGACGCGTCCGTAGATCGACGCGCCTGCGACGATCTCCCCGCCGTCGTAGGCCGCGAGCGTGCGGTCGGGGTCGAGCGAGACGGCGGCGTTGCGCAGACCGCCCTCCCCGCCCCTCTCCCAGTCCTGGCCATAGGTCGTGGTGACCATGCGGGCCCAGGCGTCGATGTCGTGTGCGGTGATGGTCCGCAGGGGGTAGGTCGTTGTCGTTGTCATGCTGTGAGCCTGGTCGAGTAAACAGCAAGGGCGCATCGGGTGATCTCCCTATTTACGTGCGCCATTAGCTTGCTCGATTGACCTGCTCGGTTCACCTGCTCGCTTCACCCGCACGATTCACCCGCGCGATTTATATGCTGGCGTGGTGATGGCGCAGCGCGTAATCAGTCCGGTGTTCGTCGGCCGGGACGAGGAGTTGGCGAAGCTGGCGGCGGCCTTGGACACCGCGGTCGAGCAGGGGCCGACGGTGGCGCTGGTCGCCGGGGAGGCGGGGATCGGCAAGTCACGGCTCCTCGTCGAGTTCACGCGCGCGCTTGATCCGGGCATACGGGTGGTCAGCGGATCCTGCGCGGAACTGGGCCGCGACGCGCTGGCGTACGCGCCGCTCGTGACGGTCCTGCGCACTCTGATCCGGGTCGAGGGTGTAACGCCCGGCCCGTACCGGCAACTGGCTCGCTGGTTTCCAGAGTTGGGCGAGCCGGACGACGTCACCGAGGGGGGGCAGGCACCGGCTGTACGAGGAGGTGCTGACGTTGATCGAGCGGGTGGCCGCCGACCGGCCGCTCGTCATAGCGATCGAGGACCTGCACTGGGCGGACGCCGCCACCTGCGAACTCCTCGGCTTCCTGGCCAGGAACCTGACCCGGCCCGGCACCCTCCTCGTACTCACCCACAGGCCACCCGGAGCCGGACCGCTGCTGTCGGAACTCGCCCGCCGGCCGGACACCACCCGGCTGCGGCTCGGCCGCCTCGACGCGGGGGCCGTGGGCCGCCAACTGACCGCCATCCTCGGCACCGCCCCGGATCCGGCCACTGTGAACCGCGTTCATGAACGCAGCGACGGGAACCCCTTGTTCGTCGAGGCACTCGCGCGCGCCGACGAGCACACCCCGCACGACCACACCCCGCACGACACACGCGACCTGCTCCTCGACATCCCGCGGTCACTGCCGCGCCCGGCCCTCGATCTGTTGCGTCTCGCCTCCGTTGCGGGCGGGCGGGTCGGCCACCGCCTGCTGGCCCAGGTAGCCGGTCGGGACGAGCACCAACTAGACGTTCTACTGCGCGAGTTGATCGACCGGAGTCTGCTCCTCACCTCCGACGACGGTTACGCGTTCCGCCACGCCCTGATCCGGGACGCGGTGTACGAGGACCTGCTGCCCGGCGAACGCGCCCGCCTGCACGCCCGCTACGCCGAGGCACTGCGCGACGGCGGTCCCCCTGCGGAGCTGGCCGCGCACGCCCACGCCGCCGGTGACCGCCGTCTCGCGCTGGCGGCCGCTCACCGGGCCGCTGACCAGGCCCGAAGGTCGTACGCCTACGCCGAGCAGGCCCGCATGCTCGGCATGACACTCGACCTGTGGGACCCGGATCGCGGCAACGGGTGGGACCCGGGCGCCGACATCGGCGCAGACCGTATCGACGTCCTGACCGCCGCCGCCGAGGCATGCATGCTCAGCGGCGACTACGCCCGCGGCATCGAGCACGCCGACGCCGCGCTGGCCGTGGTGGACGAGGTGCGCGAACCGGAGCGGGCCGCCCTGCTCCTGGAGCACCGGGGAAGGCTGCGCCACCGGCTCGACGCCACCGGTGTCGGCGACTGGGAACACGCCCTGACGTTGCTGCCTCCCGGCAGTGCGCAGCGGGGGCGGTTGCTCGGCGTCCTGGCGATGGGGCTGCTGCCCGAGGTGGACCGGGCCCGCGCGCCGTTCGAGGAGGCGCTCGCCATCGGCCGGGACACGGGCGATGCCACGGTCACCGTCCGCGGGCTGCTCGGCGTCGGATCGATGACCGGCGACCTCGCCATGCTGACCGAGGCCCGCACGCTCGCCGAACGGCTCGACAGCAACGACCTGCTGCTGACCGTCCCGATGTACGAGGCCACGTTGCACACCAGAGCGGGCGACCATCAGCGCGCCATCGAGGTCGCCCGCGACGGTGTCCGCCTCGCCCACCGCTACGGTCTGGGCCGCAGCCGCGGAGCCGAACTCGCCCGCTACGCGGGGCGTTCCCTGATCATGGCCGGACGGTGGGACGAGGCGACGGCCGTGCTGAAGGAGAGCCTAGCGGCGGACGCACCACCGCAGTCGCGGCTCGGCCTGCGCATCCTGCTCGGCCAGCTGTCGTTGCTGCGCGGTGACCTGACGGCAGCGGCCGAGGCCGCTGCAGCCGTCGAGCATTCCAGCAGCGGGAGCCTGATCGCCCGCCATCAACTGTTGTGTCTGCTCGCGGTCGCCCAGGGCGCGCCGGAGCGGGCCGACCTCCTGCTGGACCGGGCCCTGGCCGACCCCGAACTCACCCGCGTCCACACCAGCGACGCCCGGCCGGTCCTGGTCGCCGGCGCCCTGACGCAACAGGCCCGGCTGGCCTCGAACACAGCCAGCACAGACAGCACGGACAGCACGGACCCGGGTCTACGGGAGCGGGTCCGGGCCCGGCAGGCCCAACTCGCCGCCGTCGACGCCGCCCTCGGCACCGACGGACGGCTCGACCGCGCCTGGCAGACCATGCTCCGGGCACTCATCGCGGACGAAGGCTGGGATCACGCGGTGGACTCCTGGCGCCGGCTGCGGCAACCGTACGAGCTGGCCCTGTGCCTCTTCCACAGCGCACGCACGGCGCTCGCCGCGGGCGACCGCGTAAGCACGGCGCTCGCCGCGGGCGCCCGCGTAAGCACGGCGCCCGCCGCAGGTGACCGCGTAAGCACGGCGCTCGCCGCAGGTGACCGGGCCGCTGCGACGGCCCGCCTCGACGAAGCCGCTCGCCTGGCCGCAGACCTGCGTGCCACGCCGCTCGCCCGGCAGATCGGCCTGCTCCTGCGGCCGCGCCCCTCCAAGGACGGGCTCACGGATCGCGAACACGAAGTGCTGCGGCTGATCGCCGAAGGGCTGAGCAACCGGCAGATCGCCGACCGACTGCACATCTCGCCGAGCACAGCCGGCGTGCACGTCTCCCACATCCTGACGAAGCTGGGCGCGGCGACCCGCACCGAGGCCGCGGCCATCGCCTTCCGCGAAGGGCTGGCCGGAGTCCGCCCGGTGCCGCCGGGCCCGCTGCCCGGCACGGACGCGGCAGCTCCGTGTTGACCTTCGAGTTGGTTGAGACCCGATGATGGCCGGGTGCCGAATTCCGAGCTGATGCCGATCGGGGTCTTCGCCCAGCGCAGTGGCCTGACCTCCAGCGCGTTGCGCTTCTACGCCGACTCCGGGCTGCTGCCCCCTGCCGAAGTGGACCCGGTCACGGGCTACCGCTACTACGACGCCGACCAGCTGACGCGGGCGACCACACTGCGCCGGCTCCGCGAGATCGCCATGCCGCTCGCCACGGTCGAGGCGGTCCTCGATGCCGGGCCCGACGACACGGCTCGGCTGCTCGACGAGCATGTCGCCAAGGTCGAGGGGGACGCGGCAGCGGCACGGCGAACAGCCGCGGCCATCAAGTCCGCGCTCGGCGGTGAAGCGCCCGGTGCGCTGATCGCCACGCTGAAGGGTCCCGTGCTGGCGGACGCGGTCGAGCAGGTTCTGACCGCGACCGCGCATGAACCGGGCATGGCGGTGCTCGCCGGTCTCCACATCGAAGCGAGCGACGAGGGCATCGCCCTCACGGCGACCGACCGCTACCGGCTCTCCACCCGCACTCTGGTGCCGACGCGACCTGCGGAACAGGAACACCCCTGGACCGGCACGGTCGACGGCGACGACCTCCGGGCCGCGATCTCCGACGTGCGGCGCAGCGCGCAGGTCGGCATCGAGGCGGTGCCGCACGGCATCCGGCTGCGCATGCCCCGGCGCGAGGACCGGCACTGTCGGACGCTGGCCGAGGCGTACCCCGACCACCGGCTGATGCTCGCGTCTCTGGGCGAGGTCACCACCCGGGCCACGGTCTCGAAGGACCTGCTGCTACCGGGATTCATTCGCAGTGCATCGGGCTTCAGCCCGGTGGTGAAGCGAATCTTGTCGTGGCGACGCGGAGCGCCGCGGATTCCTGGCCGGCGGAGCCGGGTGCCGCGTGTTCACCCGTGGCGCGGAGCGCCGCGATGGCTGGTCCCGGCGTAGCCGGGCGATGCTCACACCGGTCGGTTCTGTTGCTCGATGTACTGCTTGACCACGGAGAGCGGGGCGCCGCCGACGGTTCCTGCGAAGTAGGAACCGGACCAGAGCTTGTTGGCCCGCCAGTAGTGCTGTACCAGCTCGGGGAACTCCTGGCGCAGGCGGCGGGAGGAGACACCCTTGAGGGAGTTGACGAGCTTGGTGACGGCGACCTTGGGCGGGAAGTTCACCAGGAGGTGGACGTGGTTGTTCTCGCCGTTGAACTCCACCAGTTCGCACTCGAAGTCCGCGCACACCGAGCGCATGATCTCCTCCATACGCGTCAGGTGAGCGTCCGTGAACACTTCGTGCCGAAACTTGGTCACGAAGACCAAGTGCACATGCATCACGAAAGCGCAGTGCCGACCAGTTCTGATTTCCTGCATCTCACCCATAACCCAAGTATGTATCGTGGCCGTCATGCAGCTTCGGTACAGCTTCCGCCTGTACCCGGACACCGGCCAACGCACCGCGCTGGCCCGAGCGTTCGGGTCCGCCCGCGTCGTGTTCAACGACGCGGTGCGCGCCCGCGAGGAAGCCCGGAAAGCGGGCGCAGCCTTCCCGACGGCCGGTGAGCTGTCCAGGAAGCTGATCACCGAGGCAAAGCGGACGGTGGGGCGGTCCTGGCTGGGCGAGGTCTCCGCTGTGGTACTCCAGCAGTCCCTGCGCGATGCGGAGTCCGCGTACCGGAACTTCTTCGCCTCGCTCAAGGGCGAGCGGAAGGGAGCCAAGAGCGGTGCGCCCCGGTTCAAGTCCCGCAAGGACAGCCGTCAGTCGATCCGGTTCACGGCCAATGCCCGCTGGTCGATCACCGGTAGTGGGCGGCTGAACCTGCCGAAGGTCGGTGCGGTGAAGGTGAAGTGGTCCCGGACCCTGCCCGCCTCCCCCTCCTCCGTCACCGTGATCAAAGACGCGGCCGGACGCTATTTCGCGTCCTTTGTCATCGACACGGACCCGGCCGCCGACGCCACCGCGATGCCCGACAGCGACCAGATGGTCGGCATCGACCTGGGCCTGACGCATTTCGCCGTCTTCTCGGACGGCCGCGTGATCAACTCTCCGCGGTTTCTGCGCCGCGCGGAGAAGAAGCTGAAGAAGGCTCAGCGGGAGCTGTCCCGCAAACAGAAAGGCTCCAAGAACCGCGAGAAGGCCCGCCTGAAGGTCGCCCGCGCCCACGCACAAGTGGCCGACGCGCGCCGCGAGTTCCACCACCAGCTCTCCACGAAACTGATCCGCGAGAACCAAGCGATCGGTGTGGAGGGCCTGGCGGTCAGGGGACTGGGGCGCACCAGGCTGGCCAAGAGCGTGCATGATGCGGGCTGGGCACAGTTCGTGGCCATGCTGGAATACAAGGCGGTCAGGTACGGGCGCACCCTGGTGAAGATCGGCAGGTTCGAGCCGACCTCCCAGACCTGTTCGGCCTGCGGCGTCAAGGACGGCCCCAAACCTCTCCACATCAGAGAGTGGACCTGCCCCGCGTGCGGCACGGTCCATGACCGGGACCACAATGCCGCGAAGAACGTGAAAACGGCCGCCGGACTGGCGGTCGCAGCCTGTCGAGCGCAGGTAGGACCAGGACTCGTTCTGGCACAGCGCGACGAAGCAGGAAGCCACGGATTCTCCCCCGAACCCCGTGCCGCGTAGCGGCACAGCAACGGACGAGAAGGCCAGAATCCTCGGGCTTCAGCCCGAGGAGCAAGTCAAGTGCCCTGGAAGAACACCCCGGCGAACACGTCGCGCTGCACATCACCGCAGAGCACGGCGTGACCGTACGGTCCCCGCACGACGAGCAGCTCGCGAATCCGCTCCCCGCCACCACGACCGGCGACGACCTCCTCGTCCGCTTCGAGATGACCACGCTCTATCCCGCCGTGAGCTCGGCGATCGGCCCCGAGGTGATGCTCGACCTGCGCGGACACGACCAGCCCGTCACGATCCGCTCGGCCGACCGCGGCACGCTCACCACCCTGGCCATGCCCATCAAGCTCGACCACTGAGCCCGGGAACGACGACGAGGAAGCGCATGTCCACCCCGTCCACCGCCCCCGACCCGACCATGGAAGCCATCGGCCGAGCCGTCATCGAAGGCCGAACGGGCGACGTCCTTGCCGCCCGCCACAACCTCCTGCACCTGTGGTCGACGATCGGCGTCACCGGCGACCCGTTGCACCGCTGCTCGCTCGCCCACTACCTGGCGGACCTCTACGAGGACCCCGCCCAGGCCCTCGCCTGGGACATCCGGGCTCTGGACGCCGCCGACGCCATGACCGACGAGCGGGTCCAGGAGCACCACGCCGGTCTCCGCATCGCCGGCTTCTACCCCTCTCTCCACCTCAACCTGGCCGACAACTACCGCCGGCTCGGCTCCTTCGACGCCGCCACCGAACACCTCCACGCGGCCAGGGAACACGCCCCCGACCTGCCGTCGGACGCCTACGGTGCCTCCCTGCGCACCGCCCTCGACGAGGTGGCGGAGACGATCTCCCGGCGGGACACCAGCAGACGTCCCTCCGCACCCGGTCCCCCGGCGTAAGGCGGCGCTGCGACGCGCCGAGCCCGTCCCCCTGCCAACCCGAACAGCCGTACCCGACGCGGCCGTATGCCGCAGATGCTGCATATATCCGTAACTACGCCACCTCGGCTTCGTTCCGACAAGCAGACGAACGTCCACGTCACCGCGTGGACGACCGGTCGGAGGGTTACACGTCAACAAGCCGAGAGGTGGCCTCCATGGCCCGGCCCATCCCCCACTCACCCACCCGCAGGAACGTCCTCGGACTCGCAGCCCTTACGTCCCTGAGCCTCTTGCTGCCCGACACGGCGGCGCAGGCCGACACAGATGAGAGCCGGTCCGGTCCCTCCGGGCTCGCCGCACCGGGAAAGCCGTGGCACACCGGTCTCCGGCTGCGCCACGGCACCGTGATGCAGTCCTTCACCTTCGACGAGGCACACCACTGCCTGTACGCCCTTCAGGTCATGCGGGGCGGCATCCGACTGCGGGGCGAGAAGCGTCCGTACACGCACGACGAGCGGGCGCGCCGCGGCGACCTCTGTCTCAACCGGCTCAACCTGCGCGGCGCGCTCACCGGCTTCATGTATCTCAAGGGCTTCGGTCACGGCGGAGCCATGGGTGTCGAGCGACACGGCGGAGTCAGCAGGCTGTGGATGGAGTGGGACGCCCATCCCGCCTCCGGATACGGCCGCGGCGTCTGCTGGTTCCGGTTCGCCAACCGGCGCACTCTCTCCCGCTCCAGCGCCGGCCTGACCAGGTACCACCCCGTACCGCACTCCAGCAGCAACAGCGTCACCGTCGACCAGAGCCACCGCCGACTTCTGCTGCGCTACAAGATCAACGGCTATCCGCGTTTCGCGGTGTACGACCTCGCCCGCTTCGTCGCCCGGGACTACCACCCCCTCGCCGACTTCCCCCAGCCCGACGCCCATCTCGGGCTGCCGTTCCAGGGCATGGCGCTCAAGGGCAACACGCTGTACCAGCTCATGGGCAGCGGCTACGGCCCCAACAACCCGCCGGAGTCCGGCGGCAACACCTACCTCAGCCGCATCAACTGGCGCACCGGAACGTCACACACGGACTTCCCCGAGCACACGGCCACGCACCTCCGCCCACGCGAACCGGAAGGACTCGCCGTGCGCCCCAGCGACCGGCGGCTCTACTACGGCTTCACCCAGGGGGCGCCGGGCAACAGACGCTTCTCCCTCTACTCAAAAGCGACGCGCTGACCGGCTCCCGCAGACGCGGTAGCCGACCAACCGCCCGCCCGCTCGCCCGCTCGCCGGACATCAGTGACCGGTGACTCTGACCAGCCGCAGAGTCACCGGTCCGCTCAGTCACCGCTCACGTCTCGCGCTGCGGCTCGTAGGTGTCCGCCTGCAGTCCGAACGTCCAGGCGACGCCCTCGCGCGCGGTTCTCGTGCGCGGCGGCACGCGCAGCCAGTAGGTGCGGTGCGTGCCGTCGGGCTCGGGGGTGGAGTTGACGACCTCGACCATCACCACGTCCTCGTCGCCGGGGAGCTGAACCCGCCACAGGATGCCGGTGGAGTCCCGGTGCACCGGCTCCGCCCCGGACTCCGTCAGATAGCGGTCGTATCCGAAGTGCTCCAGCATCACGCGGCGCAGTTCCGCGTTCTCCTCGTCGCGGATGCGCTGCGGGGTCAGCCCGGCGAGCCCGGCCAGGAAGTCGGCGGGCACCGGCATGCCGCGCCAGGCGTGCAGCGCGAATCCGTCGGGGAAGGCAAGGGCGGGCCCGGTGGCGCTGTCGAGGCGGCCGGCCTCGTCGCGGTGCAGCTCCGTGGGCCGTTCGCTCACCACGGCCACTCGCTCGTACGGCCACCACCAGCCGGCCGACCGGGCGACCTGCGCCAGCCCTTCCAGCCGGGGATCCGGTTGTGCGCCGGGCGAGCCGAAAGCGCTCAGCCAGGCGGCCTCGTGCTGGCCGAGCACCGCGTCCAGGAGCAGCAGCCGGATCGCCGTCTCGCTCCTCCGGTCGCGTGCGCCCGCGACTGTGCGGGACGGCGCGGCCAGTTCCTCGACGATGCCCGTTCTGACGCGGTCGACCAGTATCCGGGTGGTGTCCCACAGGCGACCTCCCGTGGCGTTCCAGTGCGCGCCCCAGCCGCCCGGGCCGAGCCTCGCGTACAGCCGCTCACGGGCCTGGGCCCACGGCCCGTTGCGCACCGCATCCCGTACGGAGGCGCCTCGTTCCCCTTCCTCGGCCAGCCTTACGAGCAGCAGCACGGCAGCGCGCGGCGAGTCCGCCCACAGGATGCGGGTGGGCTCGGCCAGCCCGGCCGCCCGGTACGCGCGCCGCACACCGGCCTCGGCCGCTTCCCGATCGGCAGGACCGGTGGCGGCGGCGACCGCACGCCAATGCGCCAGGTCCGCTGCGGTGCTGCTTGAGTCCGCCTGGGCCACAGCCCCGCCAGGTACGCCCGCTTCAACTGCTGTCGTCCCGCCCGGTACGCCCGCTTCAACTGCTGTCGTCCCGCCCGGTACGCCCATCTCCGTCACCGACGTCATCCGCTGTTCCCCCATCGTGTCGTCATCGCCCGCATCCCCGTCCTTGTCTCCCTCGGCCGCGCCCCAACCGCTCAGTCCGCCACGATCCGCACCGATCCCGGTACGTACTCGCGCTGCCGGATCACCCGGAACCAGCCCTTGGGCAGCGGTATCGCCGCGTGCTCCTCGTGCACCACTCGCCCGCCGTCGGGCAGGTGCAGGAGCAGCGGTCCGAACGGGCCCGGCTCGCGCACCAGTCGGCCGGGGCCGACCACCGCGTGGGCATGGCCGGTGACCTCACCCAGCGCGAGCACGAGGCGTCCGCGGGCGTCCCGCGGCTCGTCCGGGGCGTCCGCGACATGCGGGGGCACCGCGCCCTCCGCGAGCGGCACGATCAGCACGTCTCCCTGCCGGTACATGACTCTCCCGTCCCACGGCCCGCCGAGTGCGGCCGCGTCGTTGCCGACGGTAGGGGCTGGGTCTGACAACGGCGGTCGGGCGCCCCGGGGCAGCCGTTGTCAGTGGCGGTTGGTACAACTTCAGTCCAGCGGAGATCGCGGACGGCGCGAACGGATCGGGAACGGGGCGGACATGACCATCGGGAACCACTTGCAGGAGCTCTACGGCCTGCCCGCCTTCGACTTTCCCGCGGCGGACGCGGAACAGGTGACGGCGCTGCCCGCCGCCGACTCCGTGGCGTGGCGGATCTCCGTCGAGTCGTACGACAGCGAGGAGGCGTGGCCGGAGGCGTTCGCGCGGTTCGCCGAGGCCGTGGACCTCGGCCGCGTCAAGGCGCTGGTGGTCGGCTCGTGGAGCGACCCGTACGAGAACGGGCCGGAGCCGGTCATCGCGGCGCTGCTCGCGGCGCGGGACCGGCTGACGGCGCTGCGCGCGCTGTTCCTGGGAGACATCGTCTTCGAGGAGTGCGAGATCTCCTGGATCACGCAGGGCGACGTGACGCCGCTGCTGACCGGCTTTCCGGAGCTGACGGAGTTCGCGGTGCGCGGCGGCACCAGCCTGTCGTTCCCGGCGGTGCGTCATGAGCGGCTGCGTTCCCTCACCGTGGAGGCGGGCGGTCTGCCCGCCGAGGTGGTGCGCGGCATCGCGGCGAGCGATCTGCCCGCCCTGACCCGCCTCACCCTGTGGCTGGGCACCTCGGACTACGGCGGTGACTCCACCGTCGCCGACGTCGAGCCCGTCCTGACGGGTGGCCGGCTGCCGGCGCTGAAGCACCTGGCCCTGTGCAACAGCGAGATACAGGACGAGATCGCGGCGGCTGTGGCGGCCGCCCCTGTGGTGGCCCGGCTGGAGACGCTCGACCTGTCGATGGGCGTCCTCACCGACGACGGCGCCACCGCGCTCCTCACGGGCCAGCCGCTCACGCACCTGACCAAGCTGGACCTGCATCACAACTACCTGAGCGACGAACTGCGTCAGCGTTTCCTGGACACCCTGGTGCCCGCGGGCGTCGAGGTCGATCTCGACGCCGATGACGCGGACGAGGACGAGGACGGGGACACCGTGTGGCGGTACGTCTCGGTCGGCGAATGACCATGGGCGGCGTCACCCCGGCGGGGCCGGGCGGCACCCGGGACACGGCGCTCGCGCCCGCCGCACCCCGGCCCGCCCTGCTGCGTCTCGCGGTCGTCGGCAACCCCGGCAACCGCCGGGTGGATCTGTTCGCGGCGGCCGTGCGGGGCGCCGGGCTGCCCGCGCCGCGCGTGGTCGCGTGGCGCGACGTGCTGCGCGACGGCGGGGCCTCGTTCGCCGACGACGAGATCGTGCGGATCGACTCGGCGGGCGAGGACGAGGAGGCCGAGCGTGTCCTGCGCGGCGTGTCCGATCCGACGCGCGTCGAGGGCGGAGCCCGGTGGTACCGGCGGTTTCTGGCTGCCGTGCGCTCCCTCGACGGCGGGGTCCGGCTCGACGATCCCGGTGACATCGCCGTGCTCTTCGACAAGCGCCGCTGCCATCGCATCCTCGCCGGTGCGGGGGTGGCCGTCCCGCCCTCCCCCACGTCCGGCGACGCGGCCGAGGTGCGCGGCTGGGACGACGTACGGGCGTTGATGGCGGAGCACGGGATGCCCCGGGTCTTCGTCAAACCGGCCCACGGCTCGTCGGCCTCCGGCGTAGTCGCCCTGGAGACGGCCGGACCCGGCCGGATCCGCGCCACGACGTCCGTGGAGCTGGCGGACGGCGCCCTGCACAACTCCCTGCGCGTTCGGCGCTACACGCGTGAGGGCGACATCGCGGCGATCGTGGACGCGCTGGCCCCGGACGGGCTGCACATCGAGCGCTGGCTGCCGAAGGCGTCGCTGCACGGGCGCGCCGCCGACCTGCGCGTGGTCGTGGTCGCGGGGCGCGCCACGCACGCCGTCGTGCGCACCAGCCGGACCCCTCTCACCAACCTCCATCTCGGCGGCCTGCGCGGCGAATGGAGTGCCGCGCGGGAAGCCGCGGGCGCGTCCTGGGCACACGCCCTCGACCTGTGCGAGCGCGCCGCCGCCTGTTTCCCCCGCACCCTGTGCGTCGGCGTCGACCTGCTGCCCTCCGTGGGCTGGCGGCGCTTCACCGTCGGCGAGGTCAACGCCTTCGGTGATCTGCTGCCGCGCCTGACCGGGCTGCCCGGCAGCGGCGCCGAGGGCCAGGACACCTACGCGGCCCAGGTCGCCGCCGCGCTCCGCCACTTCCCCGACGCCGCGTACCCCGCCCGGGCCCCGGCCGTTTTCGGCGCCCCGCACCGGACGGCTCCCGCCGCCGCACACCCGCTCGCAAGGACCCTCGATGCCCGTACGACCTGACACCATCGCGCCACCGACGGCAGCCCAGGCCGCCACGAGCCCATCGACGGCCAACGCCGACATGCCACACACGCTCAATCAGCTTGAGATGCCCGAAGTGCATGAGATACCCGACATGAACGAGGTGGTGGGCCGCGACGACCTCCTGCTGCTCACCCTCGACACACTGCGCTACGACGTGGCGGTCGAGCTGGCCGAAGCGGGCCGTATCCCGCACCTGGCACGTCATCTGCCGGACGGCGCCTGGGAGAAGCGGCACGCGCCGGGCAGCTTCACCTACGCCTCCCACCAGGCGATGTTCGCCGGTTTCCTCCCGACCCCAGCGTCACCCGGCCCGCATCCGCGGCTGTTCGCGGCACAGTTCGCGGGCAGCGAGACCACGGCGGGCCGCACCTATGTCTTCGACACCCCGGACCTGGTGTCGGGCCTGGCCTCGGCCGGGTACCGGACCGTGTGCGTCGGCGGCGTCGGCTTCTTCAACCGGCAGGGCTCCCTGGGCAATGTCCTGCCGGGCTTGTTCCAGGAGAGTCACTGGGAGCCGGAGTTCGGGGTCGCCTCACCCACGTCGTTCGAGGACCAGGTCGCGCGCGTGGAGCGGATCGTCGCCGAACTCCCGGACGAGCAGCGGCTGTTCCTGTTCGTCAACGCGGCAGCTCTGCACCAGCCCAACTGGTTCCACCTGCCGGGTGCCACGCGCGCGTCGGGTGACACCCGCCGGACCCACGCCGCCGCTCTGGAGTACATCGACCGGCACGTCGGGCGGCTGTTCGCGGCGATGAGCGCGCGCCGCCGCTGCTTCGCCATCGTCTGCTCCGACCACGGCACGACCTACGGGGACGACGGCTACACCGGCCACCGCCTCGGCCACGAAGCGGTCTGGACCGTGCCCTACGCCCACTTCTTCCTGGAGCCGACCGCATGACCATCACCACCGCCGCCGAAGCGGCCGGACCCGCGGAAACCGTGCACTCCACCGCCCCGCGCACGTACCAGAGCGCGTACCAGAGCCCGTACCAGAGTTACGTCTACGCCTATCCGCACAAGACCGCCTACCGGCCGCTGCCCGAGCGTCCCGCGCTGCGCGACCTGTGGCGCGACGAGCCCAAGGGCGCGCTCTCCCTCTACCTCCACATACCGTTCTGCGAGGTCCGCTGCGGCTTCTGCAACCTGTTCACACGCATCGGCGCCCCGGACGAGCTGACGAAACGCTATCTGGACGCTCTGGAGCGGCAGGCACTGGCGGTGCGTGAGGCGCTCGGCGACGGTCCGGACGTGCGCTTCGCCAACGCGGCGTTCGGCGGCGGCACCCCCACCTTCCTCGACGCCGACGAACTGGCCCGGCTGTGCGACATCGCGGAGCTGCGGACCGGCGCCGACCTCAGAGCGGTGCCGCTGTCCGTGGAGACCTCGCCCACGACGGCCACCGCCGACCGGCTCGCGGTACTCGCCGAGCGCGGTACGACCCGCCTCAGCATCGGCGTGCAGAGCTTCGTCGACGCGGAGGCCCGCGCCGCGGTCCGCCCGCAGCGCCGCGCGGACGTGGAGGCCGCACTCGCCCGTATCCGCGACACGGACATCCCGGTACTGAACATCGACCTGATCTACGGCATCGACGGCCAGACCCCGGCGAGCTGGCGCACCTCCCTCGACGCGGCACTCGCCTGGCGCCCTGAGGAGCTGTACCTCTACCCGCTCTACGTCCGACCGCTGACCGGCCTGGGGCGCGGCACCGCTCCTCTCACCGACGAGGCCTGGGACGAGCAGCGCCTGCGCCTGTACCGCCAGGGCCGCGACCACCTCCTCGAGCACGGCTACGAGCAGGTGTCGATGCGCATGTTCCGGCGCGTGGACGCCCCCGCGCAGGGCCCGGACGACTACGCCTGCCAGACCGACGGCATGATCGGCCTCGGCTGCGGCGCCCGCTCGTACACCTCCACGCTGCACTACTCCTTCGAGTACGCCGTCGACATGCGGGAGATACGCGCGATCATCGACGACTACACGGCCACCACGTCCGAGGAGTTGGCGCGGGCGCGCCACGGGCGCCGCGTCGACGGACAAGAGGCACGCCGCCGTCACCTTCTGCAGTCACTGCTGCAGGCCGAAGGCGCGCCGCTGGACGACTACCGGACGCGGTTCGGCGCGAGCCCGCTCGACGACTTCCCCGCCGAACTCGCCGCGTTCACCGCACGCGGATGGCTGGAGCCGTACGACGACGGTGTGCGGCTGCGGCTGACGCCCGAGGGCCTGGCGCACTCGGACGCCCTCGGTCCTGAGCTGTTCTCCCCCGAGGTACGTGCCGCGATGGCCGCGTACGAACCGAGGTGAACGGCTCCATGGACCTGACGCTGCTGTACCGGGGCCCGCTCGCCTCGTGCGACTACGACTGCCCGTACTGCCCGTTCGCCAAGCGCCGCGACTCCCCCGCTCAACTACGGGCGGACCGTGCGGCGCTGGACCGCTTCACCGGCTGGGCGGCCGCTCAGCACGAGGACCGGCTGTCCGTCCTGTTCACCCCGTGGGGCGAGGGACTGACACGCTCCTGGTACCGCGAAGCGATGGTCAAGCTCTCGCACCACGAGCACGTCGCGCGCGTAGCCATCCAGACCAATCTGAGCTGCCGCACCGGGTGGCTCGCCGACGCCGACCTGGACACGCTGGCCCTGTGGTGCACGTTCCACCCGGGACAGACACCCTACGAGCGGTTCCTCGCCAAGACGCGGGAACTGGCGCGGCAGGGTGTGCGGTTCAGCGTCGGCGTGGTCGGCTTCCCGGAACATCTGGCGCAGGCCCGCACCCTGCGCAAGGCGCTGCCGTCCGAGGTGTACCTGTGGGTGAACGCGGCGGAGGGCCGCACCTACACGGACGAGGAGGCCGCCGCCTGGACGGCCGTCGACCCCCTCTTCCCGTACAGCAGACACCCGCACCGCTCGGCCGGCCTCCCCTGCCGGACCGGCTCCTCCGTCGTCTCGGTCGACGGCGAGGGCACGGTGCGCCGCTGCCACTTCGTCCGGGCCGAACTCGGCAACCTGTACGACGGTTCCTGGCGCGCGGCGCTGACGCCCCGGGCCTGTCCGCTGGCGGTCTGCGACTGCCACATCGGCTACGTCCATCTGGAGACGCTGCCGCTGTACGACGTCTTCGCGGGCGGGGTGCTGGAGCGGATACCGGCGGCGCCGGTGCACTTGATCGGGACGCGGCCGACCCCGGGTGCGCCCTGATGGTGATGGTTCGCGGATCCTGACTATCGCTCCATCGCTCTACCGCTCTATTGCTCTATCGCTCTATCGCTTCTGGGCTCGATACCGCTTCATGAGCGACGTGATCCGCACCGGATCGGCTCCGCCGTTCAGTTCAGCGGTCAGGTCGTCGGGGCACAGCTCATAAAGGTCGCCCCACCAGCGGCGCCCCCTGTTGTCCCATATCCGATACCCGCCGGGCACCCCGCGAGCAACATATCGCCGCTTGGCCACGCCTTCTCCTCCCGCTCGTCGCCCAACTCCGGCCCGCACCGTATCCCGGAAACCGGGGAACAGTGCGTCGGAGCGGCACCGTCCCGCCGCGCCACCTGTACCTCGTACATGCCGGTGCGTGAGACTTCAGCCTCACTCGGCCACACCCGAGGAGCCCCCGGATGAGCAACGTACTGACCATGTATGGCGGCCCGCAGAGAGCCGAGGACCGCTCGCCCGCGAAGGTGGGGAACATGGTCACCCTCTTCGACAGTGTCCCGGGCAACGAAGTCGGTGCCGCACGCCCTCCCCGTCGCATCAGGTGGCGCGCGAACGGACAGGTCCCGCTGGAGTTCCGGTCCAAGGGCGAAGCGCTGCACGTGCACACCCCAGGTGTGGACTGGCGGCTCGCGGCCGCGCTGATCGCCCTGCTGCGCAGCTTCAATTTCGGAGCGTGGGATTCCGCGAAGAAGTAGACGGGCAGGGGTTGTTGAGGTGGTGTTTCGCGACCGGGGTCAGTAGAACTGGGCAGCATGTCCGATCACCGGTGGCCATCCCAACACCCGGCGCCCATGGCCCGCCCGCCCGTGGGGTTCGCGCCGCCGCACGTCGGGGAGATCAGCGTCGGCTACCGGCGGTGGGCCGCGATTCTGCTCTGGCTGGCGATCGGTCTCGCGGGCCTCATGGCAGTGGCCTTCGTCGCCAGCTTCGTACTCCTGACCCTGGCTGACGCGGACCGGGACAAGCAGGCCCTCGGCTACCTCGCCGTCGTCCTCTGGGCCGCCCTCGCCGCGGCCGTCCCGGTGCTGCTGGCGCTCGGCGTTCCCGGCCTGGTCATGACACGGCGCGTACGCCGTCACAGATAGGGGACGATCTGCGCTCAACCTTGCTCGCTGTCGGGCGGGGCCGACATGGCCAACATGCGCACCGGTGGAACGGCCTTCAGGGTGTCCTCGACGGTACGACGAGGGAACGTGCCGCGCATTCCCAGTCGGGGTGGGTGAAGGTGAAGCCGGCCGTGTGGAGTCTGCCCGGGACGACGCGTCGGCTCTTGAGGAGGAGCTCCGTGTCCGTGCGCAGGACGAACGCTCCCAGTTCGGCCATCCCGCGGGTCGCCGGCAGGCCCAGTGGCATGTTCCGGGCCTTGCGCAGGATGCGCATGAAGTCGCGGTGCGGGAGGGGGTTGGGAGCGGACAGGTTGACCGGGCCGGTCATGTCCTGGCGGGCGATGAGGAAGTCGACGGCGCGTACGAAGTCGTCCCCGTGGATCCAGGAGACGTACTGCGCGCCGCCCGCGACCGGCCCGCCCAGGCCGTAGCGCGCGAGCCGGGACAAGACGTCGAAGACCCCGCCGCGATCCGCGCTCATGACCATCGCCGAGCGCAGCGCCACCTTGCGTGTGGCGGGCGTCGGCGCGTCGGTCTGTGCCTGCTCCCACCGCTTGGCGATCTCCACGCTGTACGCCCAGTAGTCCGGCACGCCCGTCTCGTGGCCGCCGAGCACTCCGGTGGTCTCGTCGTGAGCTTTGTCGAAGCTGTGGGCGTAGATCGTGGCTGTGCTCATCTGCAGCCACAGGCGCGGCGGTCGCGCGGCGGCGGCTATGGCTTCGCCGATCACCCGTGCGGAATCGACCCGGGATTCCATCATGGCTCGCAGGTTCGCGGGCGTGTAGCGGCAGGAGACGCTGCGGCCGGCCAGGTTGATGACGACATCGCAGCCGTCGATGGACTCGGCCCACCGGCCGAGCGTCTTGCCGTCCCAGGGCAGGTGATGCTGCTGGGCGGGGCTCCTGGTGAGGACGGTCACCTCGTGTCCGGCCGCCGTCAGGGCGCGTTCGAGGAGCATGCCTACCTGTCCGGTTCCACCGGGCAGCACGACCTTCATGGGGTTCCCCTCGACGGTTCGACGGTGTCCGGTACCACCCTAGCCGCAATATTTGAACACGTTCAATTGCAGCACTCCGATGGCACCCCTATGGCGCCCCGATGGCACTCCGATCAGAGGTCCTTTCGGTAGACCGTCGAACTGTGCCGGACCGTCATCCCGACCCGGAGGTACAGGTCGAGGGCGCCGGTGTCGGAGTGAGTCCACAGGGTGCAGCTCCGAAGCCCCGCGCGATGGAAGGCGCGGAACGTGTGGCGCAGGAGGTGCCGGGCGATGCCGCGGCCTCGGTGATCACGGCGAACGGCGATCTGTTCGACGTGCCCTTCGTCCGTGCCCGGCCTGTTCAGCGCCACGGCTGCGCCGACCAGAGTGTCCCCGTCGAACGCCAGGGCCGACTGCCGAGGGGCGAACGCGGGCCGCTCGGCAGTGTGGGCGGCCCACTCCTCGTACGCCTGACGCCGCTCCTGCCACTCGTCGAACGCGTCCTGTACGAGGGCGTGCACCGCGGGTCCGTCGCCGGTCCGGAAGGGCCGCACCGTGACACCTGCCGGAGGGGCGGGCACCTCCGGCTCGACCGGCATGACGAACTCCAGCAGCCAGGCCGTCACCAGCGGCTGATACCCCTGGGTGCGCAGCAGCGTCACGGCACCGGTGTCCGCGTCCGGCACGGTCTGCACGATGCGGGCGGTACGGGCCTGCCGGGCCCGCGCCAACGTCCAGCCGAGCAGCGCCGCGCCCAGGCCCCTGCCCCGGTGCTCCGGATGGACATCCACCTCGGAGAACCGATCCGCCCAAGCACGGGCGACGGCGCGGTCTCGCGGGTCCAGCACGAGGACGGTGTCCAACTCCGGCACCAGCCCTGGCCGCGCGAACACGGCAGCGACGGCTCCGGCGTCGCTCTGACCTTGCCCGTACGTTTTCCGTTCGCACTCCAGGATCAGCGCGTGGATCGCCGGGACGTCTGCCACGGTCGAGGGCCTGCAACGGTAACCGGGCGGCAGGGAAGGCACGAGGGGGGACACCGACGGACGGTATCCGCGTGCCGCGCAGCCTCACAAGAGCGCGGACTTCGCCTGACGCGGCGCCTCGGCCGTGTACGCGTCCTCGTTACGGGCGGGCGCCGTGCGGCTGAGCATCCGTTCTTGGACGGTTGAAGCTGCTCCCTGTGCTCCGCGCCGCTGCCGCACAGCCGTTATTCAGCGTCTTCGCAGCTGGGGCCAGCCATACCATCGCTGCATCCACTGCTGCCTTGTTCAGCGCAGGTCCGTTGTATGTGCCGGGAATCCGGAGGGCTTTCCACCCCGTTACATCAACTGCCGTTCTTACGCCACCTCTCGTCGAGGAGACCTCACGTGGTTGCCCCAGAGATCGACGCCGTCGTGTTCGACATACTTGGCACTCTCGTGGACGAGCCTTCCGGTATCCGCGCAGGCATCCGTGACCTCGACCCGACGCTCGACGACCCGCGGGCCGAGCGGCTTTTGTCGCTGTGGCAGCGGCACATCGACCGCGAACAGCGTCGCATCCTCGACGGCGTCCGGACCTACGTCACCAGCGATGTTCTCGACCTGGAGGCCGCCCGGCTCGTCGCCGATGCCGCCGGAGTCGACGACCCGGCCGCCGTAGCGGCGCTGGCCCTCTCAGGTCGCAGGCTGCCGCCCTGGCCCGACACCGTGGTAGGGCTCGCTCAGCTCGCCGAGCGGTTCCCGCTGATCGGACTCTCCAACGCGAGCCGGACGACGCTGCTGAGTATCAACGCCCACGCCGGTCTGCGCTGGCACCAAGTCCTGTCGGCCGAGGACGCCCGGACCTACAAGCCGGACCCGGCCGTCTACCAGCTGGCCGTCACCGCCTCCGGACTGCCGCCGGAGCGGCTCCTGATGGTCGCCGCCCATGCATGGGACCTGCGCGGAGCACGAGAGGTCGGCCTACGCACCGCCTACGTCGCCCGCCCCGTCGGCGACCCACCCACCTCCTCCGACGAGTTCGACCTGCATGTCGACGGATTGGTCTCTCTGGCCGAGCAACTCGCTCCCATCGCCGAGGACTCGGCCGGCGCATCGTGGTGATGGGACGGGTGGCGCATGGTGGTGATGAGGGCAGGCGGCGCCCGTCAGGACTGGGCCTGCGGCAGCCAGGGCTGGCCAAGGTCGTATGGCGGCCTCTCGGCGGAGCGGGGCCGCGAGTCCGCCGCCCTGCGCATCGTCGTCAGTGATCTCGAAACTCAGCGATCCTCCGGCTGATCGCGTACGACGAGCAATTCGCATGCGGAAGAGCATGGCTGCTCTCCCGGGGCCTCGGCGTGCTGAAACTCGACGTCGCCCCCCTCCGGGCTGCTGAACTCCTCTGGGACGTCGCGCTCCTTGCGCCGGGGCAAAGACGTCTATGCTGCTGGTGTTCTCCCAGTCGTCCCAGATCACCCGGTCGCCCTCACGATGCATGGTGACGTACAGGGCGCCGCAACAAGCGGCGGTGCAGCTCCGGGTCGGCGATCATAACCCTGCGCGGCTTATTGGTAACCGCTAACGGCCAGCTCTCGGCCGAGCCGCTCCAATGCCGACAACTCAGAGCCATCCCTTCCGGGTGGAGGACCTCCTTCAGAACATCTGCGCCGTCGATCAGCGGACGCACCTCGGTCCGGCCGGCCGGCATGGCCGCCACGCCAGATTGGTGGCTCGTCAGAAGGCGTGCCGCTGGTCCTCCACGGTCCACTCGTCGCCGAGTTCGAGGCGTAGCGCCCGCAGCACGGCGTCGGCCTCCTCGGTGAACTCCCTTCTCTGCCGTCGGCTCCAGAGGGACGGGCCAGGTGGGTAGTCCCAGTCCATTGCGCTCTGGTAGCGCTCGCTCAGTTCGGTGAGGGTGTCGCGGGTGGCCTGGCTGACGGGCAGTCGATCCAGTTCGCAGGGGTAGCCGCAGGGGTTGTCGACATCGTCGGGCCACAGCCCGGTGCCGACGACACCGGGCGAGAAGAAGAATCGCAGGTGAGTAGGCATACGGCAGTTATACACAGCGCTCCGCCCGCCGTGTCCGACGCCTCGGCAGTGGCCCTGCACGTCCTTGCGCCACTCGGTCAGCAAGTGTCAGGTGTTCGGTACGGTCACCGGCCGTCAATCGTCCAAGGGGTGCCAGGCCCTGGCGCTGCCGTCCTGGCGGACCTGGCCGAAGACCGCGTCGGCGAAGTGGCCGCCGTAGCCGTAGGTGCCGGGTTCTTGCAGTTCGGCGATGAGGCGGTGGCGGTGGTCGGCGGCACCGGTGGGGTCGTGGTCGAAGGCCGAAGACCATTCGGGGTGGTCGACCTGGATCGGTGAGTGCAAGGAGTCACCGAAGGCGATCAGGCGCTGTCCGCCCCCCGTGATGACGTACTCGGTGTGTCCGGCCGTATGGCCTGCGGATATCCGCGCACGCACGCCCGGAAAGATTTCCTGCCCGTCCGTCACGGTGCGCACCATCGGCGCCAGCGCCGCGACTTCCGCGGCCATGCCCTGGTCCTCCAGGACGCTGCGGTGGGCCCATTCCGGCGCGGAGACAAGGTAGTCGGCATGGGTGAAGGCGAGCTGGTGGCCGTCCGGTGCGGGGTGGACCGCCCAGCCCACATGGTCGGGGTGGAGGTGTGTGAAGGCGATGGCCTCGATCGACTCCGGCCGGCAGTCGAGTTGCGCCAGGCTCTCCAGCAACCTGCCCCCGTGTATGACGCCCCGCGGGCCGTCCGGGGCAGCGGGAAGTCTCTGCGGTCCGAAGCCCGCGTCGATCAGCAGGGCCCGGTCGCCGTGCTGCACCAGCAGAGCACCGATGCTTCCGACGAGGTGGCCCGAGGTGTCGAGAAGTTCGGGGTGGGCGGCCCACACTTCATCGGTGGTGTCCGGGAAAAGGGCACGCGGCCGCAGCCGTACATCGCCGTCCGGGACGTAGGTGACCTTCGTGTCGCCCAGTTGCAGTGAACGGATCTCTGCCGTCCTGCGTAAACGGTCGGAGTCATTGAGTACAGCGCTTCTCATCGCTTTCACCTCTCTGGTGCAGGTATGCAGACTTGCGGACATGCGGGCATGCGTTAGACGCAGGGCCAACTGCCGCCGGGGGCCGTTGTGGTGAGACCACCGTATGCATCAAGCTCAAATCATTCAAGCTCTAATTATTCTCACTTGATGAACTTGCTAGGGTTGGCGCATGACGACGCCCTCAGAACCGCAAGCCGTGGCCGAGCGGGAGATCTGTGGACTGGTGGACGCACTGGCCCGGCAGATCGCCGACCACGTACGCGTCCGTGCCGTCGCGCTCGACCTCACCCCTGCTCAGGCGACGGCGCTGCGGGAGATGACCGGGCCCATGACCATGCGCGAGCTCGCTGAGCGCATGAGCTGCGAGCCCTCCAACGCCACGTTCGTCATCGACAAGCTCGAAAAGCTCGGCCTGGTCGAGCGCCACGCCCACCCCACCGACCGCCGCGCGAAGCACCTCGTCCTCACCACGCAGGGTGCGGCCCTCCGTGAACAGCTCCTCGAGCTTCTCGCTCAGGAGTCACCGCTGGCGCAACTGGATCCCGAACAACAGCGCGCTCTACAAGCCCTGTTGGAGCGAGCCGTACTCCGAAGCCCATGACTGAGGTCGGCTCCGTAGGCGAGCAGCACCGCGGTGGTGGTCACACTGAGAGGGTCGCCGCTCTGCAGGGTCGCGTCGCCCTCGGACTCGATGGCGTGCGTCAGCAATGTCGCCGCAATCCCCTCGTTAGGGTCCGCCCCGGCGTCGAGCAAGTGCGCCATCAGGTCCGCGTCGAGGTGTTCCGCCGCGAAGAGTGTCGGTGGCCACCAGCCGCTTGCGTCGATCATCGTCCGCTGGCTGGGACGGAGCGAGGCGGACACGGCGTACCGTCGCCATACCCGGTCCATCAGCCGGTTCAGGTGCCCGCTGGCCGGGTGGTGCGGCGCGACGGGTGTCGTATGTGCCTTGACGGGCATGACGTCGACGGGCGTGAAGTCGACGGCCTGACCTGCGGGGCCGGTCACCACATCCGCGAAGATCAGCGCGTCCAGGAGCGGTGCGTCCTCGCCGTCACATGACTCCGGTACGAAGGTCTGGTCGGGCTGTCGCACTGCGTCGAGGGCGTTGCGGTGATGGGCGAGCAGTCGGACCAGCCGGTCCGAAGCGCCATGGTCTTGCAGGTGGCGTGCAAGGTCGCCGGGGAGGGCATCGGTGCACCGCAACTCGGGTGCTTCGCCGAGTCCTTGCAGCCAAGCCGCCGCGACGAGCAGCTCCCGGTCCGGTGGAGCGACCGTGCACGTCAGCTCCCAGGCCCGTGCAGCCACGGCTTGCGTGCGCGGCCACCGCTTCCCCGCCGGGGCCAGCAATGACGCGGCGAGGCTGGAAGCACCTTCAGCGGTGTCGAGCGTGCGGATCATGAAGCGAACGTAACCGAGTGGCCGACTCAGGTGGTACGGGGAGAACATCGTCTGCCGACGACCGTCCGGACCTTCCGGACCGGCCGGCAGCGGCGCCCCCTGAGAGGCGCGCCGTCCGCGCAGACCCCGGGGCCCCGCCGAGCGGGGCCGACCTGCGTCGCGGCTACTTGGTGGTGTGGGTCGGGTAGACCCGTACGTCGGTGTAGGCACCCTTGATGTCACCCGCGTCGGCGGGCCACTTCAGGGTCACGGTGTGGGTCTCGTTCGGGGGCGTCACCAGGATCTCGGTCGGGGACGCGAGGCTGTTGCCGCTGTTGTCGATGGTGTAGGCGAGGTTGAAGATCGCGGACTCGCCGGGCTTCAGGACCGTGACACGCGGCTGGGCGGGGCCGCGCTCGATCGGGCTCGTGGTGTGGTCGACGTCCGTGATGTCGACGCCCGCGAAGCCGGTCGCCGAGCAGGTGGTGGAGCCCCGGTTGACCATGGTGATGTCGATCCGGCCCTCGGTCTCGTCGGGCGCGGCGTTCACGGCGTCGATGGCCAGGTCCTTGGTCTTGCAGAAGGTGACCTTGGACGACGTGCCGGTCGTCGCACCGTTCGCGGTGCCTTGCTTGTCGGCGCCCTGGTTGTCGGCGCCCTTTCCGGAGTCCGCCTTCACGTCGTTGCCGTTCTTCGCTTCACCGGAACTCGAGTTGCCACTCTGCGACGACTTCGCGTCATCGGTCGCGGCCGAAGAGGACGAGGAATCCGATGATGCGGACGAGGACGAGGACGAGGACGAGGAGCCCTTCGCGGAAGAGGTCTTCGCCGAGTCGTCGCTTCCGCAGGCCGTGAGCGAGAGCGCGGCGGCGACGCCGATGGCAGCGAAGGCGGCGGTGCGAGTGTGCTTCACGATGTCCCCCAGGAACAGTGTGGTGCGTGGTCACGTAGTGCGTGCGGTCTGCAATCTTTGTACCCCGCACCGAGTCACAGGCGGCCGATAGCGAGGTCTTCGTTCAGTCACAGGCGAACCGGTCTTCGTAACTGCACACTCCGCACCCCGCACTCCGCACTCCGCACTCCGCACTCCGCACTCCGCACTCCGCACTCCGCACGAATGTCTCGCCCGTCCCCCCCGGTCTCGGAAACCGGCGAGGATCATCCGATTGGCGCACAGGTGAATCGATCCGTCAGGTGAACGCTGTCCCGCGGAACCGGAGGCAGCGCCCCGAACTGCGAATCTCAGTCGTCGTCAACGGACCGGCACACACCAGCGGTTCGGACTGTCCTCTACGGTTTGGAGTTCGTCTTGCGTCTTCGTCGTCTCGCGACCGGTGCTCTCAGCTCCGTCGCCCTCGTTCTCGCCTCCGCCGGAGCCGTCACCGTCAGCGCCGGTCCGGCCGCGGCGAACCCCTGCGGCTTCTACGAGACCCACTCCGACGCCTACTACAACCACTGCACCTCGGACGGCTCCCACATCGTCATCGAGATCGACGACTGGGGGCCCAACAGCGAGAGCTGCGTCGGGCCGGGCGTGACCTGGATCGGCTCCGCTTCCGGGGTGGACGGCGCCTGGTACACCGGCCGCACCTGCTGACCTGGGGGCATCAGCACCCGTAGCTCGTTCGGGGAGCGGTCACGCCGGCCGCTCCCCGAACTCGTGCACGTAGCCGACGCGGTCTAGGGGAGCCCGCTCGCGATCGTCCGCATCTGCCGCTGGCCCAAGTGTTGCTGTGCCCAGCCGGAGACACCACTCAGTCGGGCGGCGGCCACGACAGGGTCACCGGTTCGCGTGGGCTGATCCACCTCGAAGTCGTGACCGACCAGGCCGCTCTCGTCCTCGACGATGCGAGCTATTCGATAGGCCCGCTCCATCACGCTCAACGCTGCCGGACCCGAGTGGCGGTAGGCGATCTCGATGTGGGCTGTGTCTCCGCAGTAGTCGAGCTGCACGCGTCCTGGCGGGCCGACGGTCTCGAGAGTGAGGCTGTACGGGTACTCCTCAAACTCGACAGGACCGACCTCCCTCAAGACTCGTGCCGAGATCCGCTCCCACTCGCTTCGTTGCGCGTCGGTGAAATGAGCCGGCTGCAGGTCGGCATCGGGGTCGAAGGACCTTCCCTTCCTCGGACGGAAAACGGGTTGGTCGGTTCGGCGTTGCGGTGTGACGATGATCCTGGCGTTTGGGGGTTGCTTGGTCATCTTCGTGTGTGCGGGCTGCGGGGCCCGGCTGACTGACCCGCTGTCTCAGGTTGCGCTGCCGGTCCACGCTCATCAGAAGTATGGAAACGGCGTTCAGCTACCGGTACTCATGGAGACGGGGACGTTCGCCGTGAACCCCGAGCCCTGGGGGCCACCTTGGCGGAGGTGGGAGGAGATCCGTCCGGACGAGGCCGTCGCCCGCGGTGTGTACGCGCCGGTGCACGCCCTGTCCGACGGTGCGCCCGGCGCTGTCGTCATCGCCCCGGGCGACGCCGACGGCACCGTGATGATCCCGGGACACCGCACCGGCGGTTATTGCTGCGGTCTCGACAGTGCGGACGGCCCCAACGTGGCCTGCGCGAAGTGTTCGCTGCCCGTGGCGACCCGTATCGACGACTGCTCACTCTGGCAGGCGACTTGGCTCGCTCCGGGCGCCGTTCGCCGCCTCCCCGTCGACGGCACCGCCGTCGCCCCGCTTTCCTGGTCCGAGCTGTTGATGCGAGCCGAGGCCACACCCCCGTTCGAGCCGCTCACATCCTGGAGAGCGGCGGTTGACTGGAGGAACTACTCGTGGAACTGGAGTCCGCGTTGGGAAGCGGCGGGCGGACAGGCGCTTGCCCACCTCCTCGCGGCCTCCGGGGGCCGACCGGTGACCGTGCCTGACGGCTTGACCGGGCAGATCTTCCAACGGGCTCTCGACGCCCTGCTGCCCGCGGTACCGGAGGCCCGGCGTGCCGTCCTGGCCGGGCCGGGACTTCCGGTCCCCAGCAAGGACGTCCCCATCCTGCTGGTGCCGTCCCACCCTCAGACGGGGAAGAGCTGGACGCCACCCGACCCGGGTCCGTACCTGGTCCCCATGCCGCTCGGGGTGTGGCTGTGGCTGGCCTTTCCCAGGCCGGACCCTCCCGTCCCCGCGTCGGGTGTCCTGGCCGCCCAAGCCCTCCGTGACGACTTCGACGCGCCCGCGCCGCACCCCAACCGGCTGTTCTGGGCCGACTCGGGCGTGTTCCGGGACACTCTGGTCAGGCTGCCGACTGTTCGCAGGCCGTGGCTTCGCGAGATTTTCGACGCCCTCGGACACCACACCCTCGCCGGTATCTTCTGACCGGCGGCCAGGGCCACACGTCGCTGCTCCGCGCGCGTACTGTCGGACCGGTCAGTGCAGCTCGGTCTCCCACGCCTCGAACGGCGGCTCGACCTCGTAGCTCGGGTCAAGACAGCGGCGGATCCACTGAGCGGCACGGTACTGCGCGTCCCCGTGGTTGAGTACCTGGCCGTGACTCCCGCACGTCGACCGGAAGTTGTCCCATGTCCACATTCTGCCCGGTAGCGACGATCGTTGCGACGGGCTTTCTCTTGGTGCCGTTCGGGAGCCGCCTCCTCGCATGTCATGCGCAGCTACGGTAGGCGTCATGACGCAGCCCGACAGTGAATCCACCTTCGTACGAGGCATGGCGATCTTCTCCGCCGTTGTCACGGTCGCGGTCTATCTGTTCGGGCTCCTGCTCGTCGGTCTCGCCGTCAGCGAGGTCGGGAGCGGTGCGGATTCCACGCCCATGAATCAGTGCCGCTACACGTCACACAAGCCAGACGGGACAGTCGTGTTGCAGCACGAGGTGCAGTATGTGCCGCTGCAGGTCATGTGCCGAACGACTGACGGGCGTGTGTTCGCCAGTCAGGTCGTTCCGTCCTGGGTCAACCCCGCGCTCGCAGTGTCGTTCGTCAGCACGGTCGTCTTCACGGCCGGCGCCTTTGTCCAGGTCAACCGGCGAGCGTCGGCCAGTCCTGACCGTGAGGCAAGGGCCTTCTGAGCGGCTATTCGTCACCCAGCAGCGACGCGAGCGGGTCCTCGCTGAGCAAGGCCGGTGCGGACAGGGCCATGTCGTAGGCCGGGCGCGAGAAGACGTAAGGGCCAAGGGGCAGCTTGCCCCATTTCGGCCGTTCAGGCTGGTGGAAGTCGGACCACTCCACCTCCGTGTCCGTGACCCGCATGGTGGCGAGCAGCGGCCAGCAAGCCGGGATCCCGCACGGACATCCCAGGAAGCACACGGCACCGGTGTCGCGGTCGCGGAGCTCAGGTGCGGCCTCACCCAGGAAGTGTGCGCGAGCTTGGACGGCCTCGGCGTCTTCCCCCAGGTACAGGGGGGCGTGTTGTCGTACCAGGAACTGCTCACGCTCTTGTGGGGTGTCGTCGTCCTCATGGAGTTCCCGGCTCCACAGTGCGCGCGTTGCGTGCGCGACCAGGACGCGCAGGTCCGTTCCGTCGATGCGGATGCCCCACAGCAGCAGGTGCGGAAAGTCGGGGTGGGGATGGCGTACGAACTCCACCCGGTGGGCAAATGCTTGGTCACGCATACGCCCATCGTGCGGCACCCGCGCCCTCGACTCCATCGAGTATCACCGCGCCACCACGGAGGCGCCGCCGCGGACTCGCGTCCTGCGATGGCCGAGGAAGGTGAGGACCGCCAGGACTGCTCCGCTCGCTACCGCAACCGCTCCGAGCACGATCGGCACCGTGTCCCCAGTGACGGCTCCCGCAGCACACGCGACAATGCCTCCCACTATGGCCACCACCGAAAAGGCCAGAAGTCTCTTCAGCATGCCGTCGATCGATGTGCCTTCTCGTTCCATGCGTCGCCGCCCTCCCTCAACGTCGTCCATGGCCCCTGCTGGGCCGGCCGGCCCCATGCCGAACTGTGGCTCTTCTTCCCTCAAGACGACGCAATACGTACCGAGCCGAATTCACATGCGGCGGCCGCCAGGAGCGGGCAGCATCGTGACTATGTCGACTGATGTCAGCGGGATGATCGAGTGTCGGCCGGGGGCCCGGCTGTGGGGTCCGGAGGACGAGGACACCGTGTGGGAAGTCGGGATGGATCTTCTCCCGCTCAACGTCGGAAACGCCTACGACGGGCTGGCCTGTCTCTTCGGCATACGCAACTCCTTCGACTTCCGGCCGCTCGCCGAGGACCGCGGCTTTCCGGACGACGCGTCGGACGGCCTGCGCAGCGTCTTCCTGGCCTTCGGTGGCCCGGACGACGTGCACGGCACCACCTGGCTGACGTGGGACGAGCTGGAGTCCGTCGACTGGCAGGAGACAGACGGCCGCGGCACACGGACCCGTGCCTCGGTCGCGGGGGTCGGTACCGACTGGGGCCGGGTCTGGCGTGTGATGGGCCTGCTCAGCGAGGTCCACGGTGCCGAAAACGTACGCCTTGTCGTCTGGTTCCACTGATCGACGATCTTCGTTTCCCGGGTCGGCCCGTCCACGTAAGCCCGGGCGGTGCGGCAGGGCCTCAGGATGATGGAGGAGGACGACGAGGTCGGCGGCTTCCCGAAGCCGGTACGGCGGGCAATGGAATGCACCTGAACGCGCCTCGCACCCGACCGAAGGCGCCGGTCGTGGCAGCCAGTTGGAGCGTCAGCCCTATCAGACCAACCCGGCCCGGCACGAGTACGTCCTGACCGATCTCGGCCGCTTCCTGCACCCCTTGATCGTCACGCTGGCGGCTTGGTCGACGCCCGGACGGGCCGCCGCTTCGACGACAGCCATGCCTATGCGTTTCCCGCCGGTCCCGCCGCCAGTCCCGCCATGCGTGCCCGCTACCCCCTCACCGGCGCCACCGTCGCCACCCATACCGGCGAGGGCGCCCGCGGCGACTGACGCCGAGGCCCCCACCCGGCTCCCCCTTTACAAAAAGCCGCTCGCCGTACCACTGACCCTGTGTCATACTTCCGTTCCCCCCACATCTATCTGTGCTGTCTCCTGCCTTCCCGAGGCCTGCCCGAACGCGGCTCGCTTCGTGAAGCCAGCTCTTTTCCCGTGGGGGGAACCGCCCGATGGGCTCTACTCTGCGCGCCGTGCGCGCTCTCGTGCTGCTGCTCGGCTTCTACGTGGTCGGGCTCGTGCTGCTCGGCGCCCTGGGCCTGGTGGACTGGTGGCTGATCGAGGACGGGATGCACGGCATCGCCGGGCTCAAGTTCCTCTTCCTCAGCCTGATCGTCGGCATCCCGATTCTGCAGGGCATGTTCGCGTTGCGCGGCCCGCGGTTCGAACCGCCGGCCGACGGGCTGCGGGTCGACGAGCGGCAGGAGCCGCGCCTGTGGGCGGCCGTGCGCCGGCTCGCCGAGCAGACGGGCACGCGCGCGCCGGACGAGATCTACGTGGTGCCCGCCGTGAACGCCGCCGTCTACGAGCAGTCGCGGCTCCTCGGCCTGCTCCGGGGGCGACGCGTGCTGCTGGTCGGCCTGCCGCTGCTGAGCGGTCTCGACGAGGCTCAGCTCACCTCCGTACTGGCCCATGAGTTCGGCCACTACTCCAACTCCGACACCCGGCTCGGCGCCATCAACCGGCGCGGGTTCGAGCAGATGTCCCGCACCGTCTCCACACTGATGCGGCGCTCCGCGGCCAGGGTGGAGGACGAGCGGGCGAAGGGAGAGGAGAAGGAGGCGCGCCGCGTCGCCAAGGGCAAGGCGGCACGGCAGGTCAGCACCGGTTCCGCAGGGCTGAGTTACCGCCTCGCCGCCAAGCCCTTCATCTGGTACGGCAAGTTCTACGTGCGCTCCATGCGGGGCACGATGCGCCGCCAGGAGTACGCCGCCGACCTGGCCGCCGCGCGCATCGCGGGCCGCGCCGCGACGGCGTCCGCACTGCGCGAGATCCCGGTCCTTGACGCCGCTTTCGACTTCTACATGCAGTCGTACGCGAGCCTCGGCGCGAACGCGGGCCTGCTGCCGCCGCAGGGCGAGGTCTACGGCGGCCTGCACCGCCTTCTCGAGGCGCGCTCGGGCGAACTGGACGAGCTGCGGCGCGGGTTGCCGCGCGAGGAGCGTTCCGCGTACGACACGCATCCGCCGATCGCCGACCGGGTGGCCCGCATCGAGGAGCTGCCCGACGACGGCCGCGCGGCGGACGGGGCCGGGTCCGCGCTCGGCCTGCTCGTCCACCCCGCCGCCGCGTTCGCCGCCATCGAGCAGGTGGCGCTCACGCCGGAGGCGCTCAAGATGCGGCGCACCGCCGACTGGGGCCAGCTCGTGCACGAGTCGATGACGACGTACGCCGGTGGGGCCGCGCAGCCACTGCGCAAGGCGGTGCGTGAGGCGACCGGAGCGGACGGCTCGTTCGACTCGGTGCTCGCGGCGATCGACGGCGGCGCGCTGTGGCAGATCGCGGACCGGCTGCCCAAGTCCGCGCAGGCGGCGGCAGCGAAGGGCAGGGCGGCCCGGGAGTTCGTCCGCCCGCGCCTGCACGACCTGCTGCGCGACCTGACCGTCTCCGAGCTGATCGCCCGCGGCGGGGCGCACTTCGAGCTGTCCTGGACGGACTCGGCGCTGCTGCGGCTGCACGACGCCTCCGAGGAACAGCTGGCCCGCGCCCTGGACGCGGCGGTGGCGGACGTGCCGGACACCTCCGGGCTGCGGCAGTTGCTGCATCCGACCCTGGCCGGTGCGGCCGACGGCGCGCGGGAACGGGAGTCGATCTGATGGGCCTCTTCCGCAACCGGCGCGGCACGCACCCGAACCGTGTCGGCTCCTTCAGCGACAAGCAACTCGCGTCGGCGGCGGAGCAGTTCGGCCTCGTGCCGGCCGAGGAGATCGTCGGCGACCTGGCGATGGCGCCCGACCCGCGCTCCGAGCAGGTCAAGACGGCCGTCCGAGCGGGGAACTGGGAGGCCGGGGCCGCCTACCTGGAGGACGCCGGGCGTGACTGGGCGGAGCGCACCCGCCGCTCCAACGTCCTCGCCGCGGAGGCCGTCGAGGACGACGGCTGGCTGCTCGCCTGGCGCACCGCGCGGCGCGACGACCCTGGGGCGGCGCTCGTGAACGCCCGCTCGCTGATCGACCTTGCGTGGGAGGTCCGCGGCGGCGGCCTCGCGGGGGCCACGACCCGGGAGCAGTTCGCCGGGTTCCACCAGGTCCTCAAGCAGGCGCGTGAGGCGTTCGCCGCGGCGCAGGCGCCGGCGGGCGACGACCCGTGCCCGTTCGTCGCGGAGCTGCCGCTGGCGATGGGGCTCGGCTACGACCACGAGGCGTTCGGGGCGATCTGGGCCGAGGTGGAGCGGCGGGACCCGTACCACGTGGGCGCGCACCACTCGGCGCTGCAGTACTGGTGCGCGAAGTGGCGGGGTTCGCACGAGGCGGCGGAGGAGTTCGGGAAGGCGGCCGCGGCGAAGGGTTCTCCGGGGCAGCTTCTGACCACGATCGTCCTGGACGCCTACTTCGAGTACGAGATCACCGACGAGACGCTGAACCCGGGCACGTACTACCAGCAGCCGCACATCGTCGCGGCGACGGACGCGGCGCTCACGGACGTGGCGGCGGCGCACGCCAAGAACCCGCACGACCGGGGTGTCCCGCCGGCCCGTCACATGCTCGGCCACTTCCTGTACTGGCAGAACCGGTACGAGGAGGCGCTCGAGCAGTTCCGCGCGGTGGACGGGTACGCGGGCACGACCCCGTGGTCGTACTACGGGGATCCGGCGCGGCGGTACGCGCGGGTGCGGGACTACTGCGCGGCACAGGTCGCGCACCGGAGCGCCGCCGCGCGGTGAGGTGACCGGGGCGCCGCCGCCGGAGTCAGTCGCCTGCCCGATAGCTCATGAACCAGTGCGTGTCGAAATAGCGGGTCAGAGTGTACGGGTGGTGCGGGTCCACGAGGACGCGGCTGACGAACTCGGCGGCGCCGCAGTCGAACGCGAGGTCCTCACCGTCGAAGGACCGCACGACGACGTGCCAGCGGTCCGGGTCGGGGCCGTCGGCCCGCCAGCAGTACAGCTCCTCGTGCTCCGTCCCCGCCCAGATCAGCAGCCCGTCCTCCCTGAGGTGCGTCCACGGCTCCTGGTTCAGGTCCAGGAAGCCGTCGAAGGCGCCCGCGCCGAACGTGTCGACCATGCGCTTGTAGTCGTCCGGCACCGCGGTCCCCAGCCGCCCCTCGACCTGTGCCCAGTCCGTCTGCGTCTCCGGGTGGGCGACGGGCTGCGTCCACCCGGTGATGTGTATGAGCCGCCGGACCCAGTCGACGTCCTCGCCCGGAGCCACCGCCAGCGATGCGGGCACCGTCCTGCGCGCTCGCACCAGCACCGCCCTCTCGGCTCCCTCCGCGTCCCGCGCGGTCCCCGCGCCGACCCACTGATCCCCGTACGCCCATGCTCGTAGCGTCATGGCCCGGTCCTCGAAGGGGACGAGGAGGGCCGCGCCCCTGGACTCGTCCACCGTCGGATCGGCGAAGCCGTCGAGGACGAGGGTGCGCGGGGCCCCGTACCTGCCACTGAGCAGGTCGGTCAGCGCCTGCGGGTCCGCGTCGCCGGGCAGGTACAGATAACCGTCAGCCGGTCCGAGTCGGGCCAGCAGTTCGGTGACGGTTGTTTGCGTCAGCTCCATGACGGACAGTGAAGCGCACCGCACTGACATCGGCCTGCCGCGGCCGACCGTCACCGCCCGCTGATGTGAGCCGTCAGGCGCGCCAACAGCGGGATCGTCTCGCGGAGTTGTCGCTGCTCGTCGGAGTCCAGGGCGCCGCGGATGGCGGTGTCGAGCCAGTCCGCGCGCCTTCCGCGTTCCTGTTGGAGGCGGGCGCGTCCGGCGTCCGTGATGTGCAGCAGCTGCTTGCGGCCGTCCGTCGGGTGCGGTTCGGCGCGCACCAGGCCTGCGCCGAGAAGCTCCTTCGCGGTCTTGGCGGCCGCCTGGTGGCTGACGCCTCGCAGGTGGGCCAGGTCGGCCGTGGTCCGGGGGCCGCCGCGGGCGAGGTGACCGAGCAGGGCGGCCTCCCCGGCGGGCATGGTGTCGGCTGCCCGCACGGCGCGGACCAGTTCGCCGATCGTCTGCCGCAGGTCTTCGGCCAGCGCGTCATCGTCCATGAGCCCAGTCTAGGCGAAGTGTGTAACTTGGGTGTACAACTAGGTTACACATATTCCGACGACGAGGAGTCGAGGACATGCCCATGCGGCTCACCAAGTTCGGTCACGCCTGCGTCCGCCTGGAACAGGACGGTCGCCGCCTGGTCATCGACCCCGGCGGGCTGACGGACCCGGACGCGTTGGAGGGGGCCGACGCCGTCCTTGTCACCCACGAACACTTCGACCACTTCTCCGAGGCGACGCTCCGCGAGGCGGCTCGGAACAACCCCGCGTTGCGGATCTGGACCAACAAGTCGGTCGCCGGGCTCCTGGAGGGGCTCGGCACCCGGGTCACCGCCGTGGGCGACGGGGACGCCTTCACCGCGGCCAGCTTTGATGTGAAGGTCCACGGGACGTGGCACGCGCCCCTTCACCCCGACATCCCCCGCGTCGGGAACGTCGGCTTCCTCGTCGACGACGCCCTGTTCCATCCCGGAGACGCCCTCACCGTCCCGGACGCCGCCGTCGACACCCTTCTGCTGCCCGTGCACGGCCCGTGGTCCACGACCGGGCAGCTCGTCGACTACGTGCGGGAGGTGGGCCCGCGGCGGGCCTGCGCCGTCCACGACGGCGCCCTCAACGACATCGGCATCGCGATGATCGGGAGCTTCCTGGGCGACAACGGCCCCGGCACCGGCGCCCCTTATCACCGCCTCGCCACGGGCGCGTCCATGGTGATCGGCTGAGGAACCGCCTCACCCTTGACAGCCCAGTGGACATGCGGGACTCGCGTGGTAATGACGGCTCGACAGGCTTGCTGCGCCGCACAGGTCCGCGATCCTCGCGCCCCAGTAGCCGTGGACGGCGCCGGACATCTCCAGGACCACGTCCAGGAACACCGACTCCGTACCGGCCTTGCGCTGTGCACCGCCTCTCCCTACCATCCAGTAGCCAAAGTCCGGACATCGCCGTCACCAGACTTCGTCCTGTTCAGACTCCGCCCTGCTCACACCTTGCACGGCCTCTGCTCAGCACCTTCGCGTCCCTGCCCTTCCATGGGCACTCACCGTTGGGAGAAGCAAGCATGCACGCTGCGCGCACCTCCGCCCGAACAGCCGTCGTACGAGACAGAACCGGCTCCGGACGCGGCCGCCTGCGGAACATCGCCGGGGCCGCCGTCCTGGCCGCCGGGCTCGTCGTGCCCCTCTCGATGCACTCCGCCGAGGCCGCGCCCGCGTTGCGCGAGGTGATGTTCGTCGGCAACAACTGGGACGGCACCGCCGACGTCATCGACTCCGGCGGTGACTACGCCAAGCTGGGCCGGATCAATGTCGTCCCCGACAAGGCGCAGCGGCTCGCCGCCATCTACCTCAACCCCGTGAACCTGGCCGTCTACCTCGGTATCCGGGCGACCGCGGGCGAGGGCCACGACCAGCTCGTCGACGACCTGTACTCCACCCCCGACGGCAGCGCCCTGGTCGCCTCCCGTCCGAGCTTCGGCGATGTGGTCTCCATCGACCTGCGAACCGGGAAGGTCAAGTGGCGGTTCGCGGTCTCGGGGTACCGCTCGGACCACATGGCCGTCTCCCCGGACGGGACCAAGGTCGCCGTGTCGGCGTCACTCGGCAAGACAGTGCACGTCCTGGACATCAACACCGGAGCGCAGCTCGGCAAGTTCGCCACCGGCGACAAGCCGCACGAGAACGTCTTCACCGACAGCGGCACGTACATCTGGAACATGTCCATCGGCAACGTGGAGACCGACCTCGACTCCCCCGCCCTCGACTGGACCAAGGGCGACCGGCACATCACCGTCGTCGACGCGAGCACGTACAAGGTGGTCAGGACGATCGACATGCGGGCGCGCCTGGACGCCGCGGGCCGCAAGGACCTGTCCAGCGCCGTCCGGCCGGCCGTGTTCAGTCCCGACTTCTCGAAGATGTACTTCCAGGTCTCCTACTTCAACGGCTTCCTGGAGTACGACGTCGCCGCCGACAGGATCACCCGCGTCAAGACTCTGCCGAAGAACCCCGCCACCAGCGACGACCGCACCACCTTCGTCAACGACTCGCGCCACCACGGCCTGTCGCTGAGTCCGGACGGCGGCAAGGTGTGCGTCGCCGGAACCATGGACGACTACGCGACCGTCGTGGACCGCGCCACCCTCCAGGAAGGTCCGCTCGTCACCGCGTCCAAGCCCTACTGGGCGACCGTCAGCGGTGACGGCCGCGACTGCGTGATCTCCGAGAGCGGCGCCGACCAGGTCAGCGCCATCGACTTCGCGACCGGCCGCAAGGTCGCCTCCGTACCGGTCGGCGACCATCCCCAGCGGGTGCGGCTCGCCCATGTCCCCGCCGACTGGACCAGCCCGTCGGTCGCCGACTGACTCCGGCACTGCGCGCGGCTCACACCCTGCCCGCGCGCAGTGTGTCGACCGCGATCCGGGCGGCTGTGCCGATGACCGCGTCGGCGGCGGGGAGGATCGCCGCGGTGCGTACGGTGCGGGTGAAGACGGCCACGGCGTAGCGGCCGCCGTCGGGGTACTCGACGACGCCGATCTCACCGCGCAGGGTCGGCAGCGACCCGGTCTTGCCCGCCACGTGCACGTCGTCGAAGGGGAAACCGGAGGCGAGCCGGTGCGGCCAGATCTGAAGGCCCATCACACGGCGGATGGCGGCGCCGTGTTCGGGTGTGCAGGCGGTGTCGTGCCAGATGGCGGCGAGGAGCCGGGTCAGGTCGCGCGGGGTGCTGCGGTTGGACTGCGCGGGGTCGAGCGCGCGGAGCCGGGCGATGACGTGCGGGTCGGCCAGTGCCTGGGCGCCGCCGGGGCCCGCGTCCTCCTTGACCCTGGTCATCGCCGTGCCGAAGGTGTGCACGGCGAGGGTGTGGGTGAGGCCGAGGCGGGCCGTCGTACGGTTGACGGCGTCCAGGCCGACGCGGGCCAGGAGGAGGTCGGCGGCGGCGTTGTCGCTGACGGCCATCATGAGGTAGGCGAGGTCGCGCAGCGAAAGCCGGGCGGCATCCAGCATGGCCGCCAGGCCGGTGGGTCCCGCGGAGCGCCCGGCGGGCGGGCAGTCGATCTGCTCGGTCAGGTCGAGGTCGCCGGCGGCGGCGCGTTCGTGCAGCGCGACCAGCAGGGGCAGCTTGTGGACGCTCGCGGTAGGCAGCAACTGGTCGCCGTGATAGTCGAGTTCGGCACCGGAGTCGATGTCGAGGGCGTGCAGCCACCCGGTGACCCCGGCGTCGGCGAAGGCGGTGCGGAGGGCGGTGGTCGTGTCGGTCATAGCCAGTACTCCGCTGCGGGGCGCAGATGCGTCGGGCGTGTGGGGGTGTCGGGGCGGGCATGGGCCGTGGTGCGCAGCGCGTGCTCGGCCGCGTCGGCGAAGGCGCGGACGGTGGCGTCGCCGTGGCCGCGCGGCCAGGCCACGGAGTGCCGCCAGGCCAGCGGCGCCCCGGCGAGGGGGCGCCAGACGGGTTCGGGTCCCGTGCTGTCGCCCTGGGTGTCGCGCGGAGCGAACGCGACGGCCGCCGCGGACTGGACGAGGCCGCGGACGAAGCTGGCTCCCCGGCCGTGCCGGATCGCGGGCGGGGTGTAGCCGCCGCGGGCGCAGGTGGTCAGCAGGTCGTCGTAGAGCGCGGGGGCTCCGTCCCGGGGGAAGAGGACCAGGTCGTGGCCGGTGAGCGCGGCGAGGGGCACTTCGCCGTACTCGGCGGCGGGTGCGCCGGGCGGCAGCAGGACGCCCAGGTCGCGGCGGAGCACCGGGCCGAGTTCGAGGCCGGTCACGTCGCAGGGGTGGTGCACGAGGCCGACGTCGAGTTCGCGTGCTCCGAGCCGGTCGAGCTGCTCGGCGGTCGACAGTTCGTGCAACTCGAGGTCCGCCTCGGAGCACCGCCGGCCGAACTCCGTGAGCAGGGCGGCGACGGTGGCGCCCGCGATGTCGGGCGGCAGCGCGGCGCGCAGCAGGCCGCTCTCCCCGTCGCGGATGCGGCGCGCGGCGGCCCGCAGTGTCGCTGCGCGGGCGAGCAGTTCACGCGCCTCGGGCAGCAGCAGCGTCCCGGCTTTGGTGAGGGTGACCTGGCGGCTGGTGCGGTCGAAGAGCCGCACCTCCAGCTCGCGTTCCAGGCGCTGGATGCGCTGGGACAGGGGTGGCTGGGCCATGCCGAGGACGGCCGCCGCACGGCCGAAGTGTGACTCTTCTGCAACAGCCACGAAGCATTCGAGATGCCGGATCAGGTCCACGACCAGCGATCATATCGAATTTTGATCGATGACTGATCCATATCGGACTTGGACATGGGACGGCCTCGTTTGCTGTCCTCCCGGCATGACACACCTCTCCCCTGCCCGTCGCAGAGCCACCCGCCCCCAGCGCTCCGCGGCCAAGGCCGTCACCGCCGCCGTGGTCTGCGCCGTCGTCGCGGGCGGCGCGTACGCCACCGGGTTCGGCCCCTTCGACCGGGGCTCCGACGCGCCCGACCCGGCCGCCGCCGCACAGGCGCGGGCCTTCCTCGCCGACTGGTCCGGCGGCCGCTACGACGGAGCCGCCCGCCGCACCACGGACCCGGCCCGGGCCGAAGAAGTGCTGCACAACTTCACCGCCGGACTCGACATCGAGAAGCCGCGCCTGACCGCGTCCGCCGCCGAGCGCGCCGACGACGACACGGTGCGCGTGCCGTTCACGGCGAAGATGCCCGTCACCGGGCTCGGCACGTGGACGTACACCTCCCACATCCCGCTGAAGGAGCAGGGGGACGGTGCCTGGAAGGTCGACTGGTCGCTCGGCCTCGTCCATCCGCACCTGAGCGAGAAGGCGAAGTTCCGTCTGGAGCGCGAGGACACCAGCCTGCCGGAGGTCGAGGACCGGCACGGCAAAGCACTCGCCGGTGGCGCCTTCCCCTCGCTTCAGCCGCTCCTCGCCCAGTTCGCGGGCGGCGACGGCAAGCCGCGCGGCGCGGTCCGGCTCATCGACCGCGTCACCGGAGAAGTCGAAGGCACGGAGACCACCTTCGGGCAACCGCAACCGGCGGACAAGGGGCAGGACAACGGCAAGGGCGCGGAGACGGGCGACGCCCCGGTGCGGACCACACTGGACGCCGCCTGGCAGTCGGCCGCCGACCGGGCCCTCGCGGCCGAGGCCGACGGCAAGAACGCCTCACTGGTCGCACTGCGCGTCGACAACGGCGAGATCCTCGCGATGGCGAACTCCCCCGCCACCGGCTTCAACCGGGCCGTCTCCGGCACGTACGCGCCCGGCTCCACCTGGAAGATCGTCACCAGCAGCGCGCTGCTCCTGAAGAACGCCGTCACCCCCGACACCGTCGTGGACTGCCCCAAGTACCTCACGGTGGGCAAGGAGTTCCACAACGTGGAGACCTCCGAACACCCCGGCGCCACCTTCCAGAAGGACTTCACGGAGTCCTGCAACACCGCGTTCATCAGCCTGCGCGGCAAGCTCGGCGACGCCGAGACCGGTGACGTGGCACGCGAGTACTTCGGTGTCGGCCAGGAGTGGCACGTCGGCATCCCCTCCTACGACGGCTCGGTGCCGGTGCCGAAGGACGCGACGGAGAAGGCCGCCGCCATGATCGGCCAGGGCCGCATCCAGGCCAACCCGCTGATCATGGCATCCGTCACCGCCACGGCGGCGTCCGGCACCTTCCACCAGCCGACGATCGTCCCGGGCACCGAGGACACCACCTCCACCACGCCGCTCCCCGCCTCGGTCGTCAGCCGGCTCCGTACGATGATGAGGGCCACGGTCACCGACGGGACGGCGCACGTCCTGGCTGACCTGCCCGGCGGGATCGGGGCGAAGACCGGCACCGCGGAGGTCGCCGAGGGCGAGCCGAACAACGGCTGGCTAGTGGCGCGGCGCGGGAACATCGCCGTGGCCTGTGTGGTCGAACAGGGCGTCACGGGCGGCGGTTCGGCCGGCCCGATCCTGCACCGGCTCCTGTCCGCCGTGCCCGACGATCCGTCCTGACACCGACGACCCGCCCCGACACCGACGGCCCGTCCTGACACCGACGGCCCGTCCCCACACCACCGGTCCGTCCTGACTCCACCGGCGAACCGCTACCCCGTTCAGCGGGCGATCGAGAGCGCGAAGGGGGCGAATCCGCTGGACCGGATCACGTGGGGCACGAACAGGATGGCCGCCTCGGTGGCCCGCGCGGTCTCGATGCCGCCGAGGTCCGTGATCCACTCCTGCTGCCAGCCCAGGTCGGCGAGCAACCCTCGTACGACCTGTTTCGCCTCCGGGTCCGCGCCGGAGAGGAAGGCTGTCGGAGGCTGGGTGAGCGCGGCGGGATCGGTCATCACCGTGTAGAGCATCGTGTTGAGTGTCTTGACGAGGTGAGTGTCGGGGAGCGCTTCCTGCAGTTGCTCCGCGAGGCTCGAGCCGGGGTGGAGCAGGTCGGCCGGGAGTCCGTCCGGTCCGTCGACGGTGGCGTTGGAGACGTCCACGAGGATCTTGCCCCGCAGCTCCTGGCGCAGTGCGGTGAGCCGCTCCAGCGATCCGGCGCCCGGAGTGGCGTTGACGACGACCTGCGCTGTCCGGGCGGCGGCGGAGGCGGAGCCCGGTGAGCGGTCCGCCACGGTCACCTCGTGTCCGGCGCGGGTGAGGGCTTGGGCGAGGCTGCCGCCGACGCGGCCGTTTCCGAGCACGGCGATCTGGGTCATGGTGCGTGAGTCCTTTGGTTGCGTGTTCGCGGGGGGGGTGTCGGTGCACGGGTGTTATGTGTGCGGGGGTGGTGTGTGTGCACGGGTGGTACGTGTGCGCGGGTGGTACGTGTGCGGCGGTGGACCGGGGTCAGCGGGTGAGCGTGGTGACGGCCTGGGCGTGCACGCCGGGTGCGGCGGCCAGGAAGCTGTCGCTCTTCGGGGTCCAGGGGCGCCCCTCGGCGTCGGAGATTCGGCCGCCGGCCTCGGTGACGAGCAGGGCCCCGGGGAGCAGGTCCGCGCGGGCCCCGGCGAACTGCCAGAAGGCGTCGAGGCGGCCGACGGCCACGTGCAGCAGGTGCAGGGTGGCGGGCACGGAGGTCCGCACGACGAGCGCGTCGAGGAGCATCGCGGTGATCGAGGAGCCGACGCGCCGCACGACCGCCTCGTCCTCGTCCGGCCTGGCCTGGCTCGTGGCGACGAGGCTCAGGCCGAGGTCCGTGGTCCCGGACACGTGCAGCGGGCGGTCGTCGAGGTGGGCGCCGTGACCGGCGTGAGCGGTGTAGGTCTCGCCGGTCAGCGGCAGGTGAACCGCGGTGAACACCGGCTCGTTGTCCCGTACGAGGGTGGCGGTGACCGCCCACTCCGGCAGGGCGTGCAGGTGGTTGACGTTGCCCTCCGCCGGATCCAGGACCCACCATTCGCCGGGAGGCAGGGCACCGCCCGCGAGTTCGTCCTCCACGAAGCAGGCTTGTGGGCGCAGGTGGGCGAGGCGGGGGCGCAGGACGTCGAGCGCCGCGTCGTCGTTGGCGGCGAGCGCGCGCATCAGTTCTTCGCGGGTCTCGTAGCGGACGATGTCGCCGAACCGGTCCCGCAGCACCGAGGCCGCCGCGCGTACGGCGGTCGTGGTCCGCGCCAGCAGGTCGGCGTCGGACGCGGGGGCGGCGGTGGGCTGCGTCGATGTGGAGGTGGGCATGGCGAACTCCCGTGTCAGAGAAAGGGTGATGAGGCGGACGGGGCGACGAGGACCGTGTCTGCGTCGTGCCCGCATCTCGAAGGTAGAAGGGCCCCGGATTAACCACAAGTGCATGTAAAGCACGCCTAACATGACTCCCATGCAACTGGATCTGAACCTCCTCGCCGCACTCGACGCGCTCCTGGAGGAAGGCAGCGTCGCCGGAGCCGCCGCACGTCTGCACGTCACCGCCCCCGCGATGAGCCGGAGCCTCGGCCGGATCCGGCGCACGACCGGGGATCAGATCCTGGTGCGCACCGGACGCACGATGACCCCGACGCCGTACGCGGTCGCCGTCCGGGAGCAGGTGCACGAACTGCTGCGGCAGGTGCAGGGCGTCCTGGCGCCGAGCCGCGCGCTCGACCTCACGACGCTGGAGCGCACCTTCACACTCCGCTGGCACGACGCGCTGGTCGCTCTCGGCGGCCCCGCGCTTCTCGCTGCCGTCCGCGAACAGGCGCCGGGTGTGCGGCTGCGGTTCGTCGCGGAGTCGAGCGTCGACACCCCCGGTCTGCGGCGCGGCGAGGTCGACCTGGAGGCGAACGCGAACCCCCCTTCCGCGCCCGACATCCGCGCCGAACGGGTCGCCGAGACCCGGCACGTCATCGTCGTACGGGAAGGGCACCCGCTCACCCGGGGCGAGGCCGTCACCGCCGCGCGGTACGCCGCGGCCGAGCACCTCACCGTCTCGCGGCGCGGGAGGCTCACGAACGCCCTCGACGACGCTCTCGGGCGGCTCGGTCTGACGCGGCGGGTGGTGGCGACGGTGCCCACCGAAGCGACCGCGTTCGCGTTCGTGCGCGGCTCCGACCTGCTCGTCACAGCGCCCGAGTCGACGACGCGTGCGACGGCCGACGCCCTCGGTCTGGCCCTGCTTCCCCTGCCCTTCGAAGTGCCGGCGGCAGCTGTCTATCTGTCATGGCATCAGCGTTATGACACCGACCCTGCGCACATGTGGCTGCGCGATCTGGCGCGGACCGCGTTGGCACCGCCGGAGTGACCGTGCCGACTGGGCGCCGGCCGACCCGGGGCGCCGTGCCCGCCTCATCGGCTTCCCTCCTCCCGGAGGCGGTGTGCGAGGTCGAGCAGGTCGGCCAGGTGCAGCACCTGCCCGTCGAACCCCGGGAGGGGGACGTGCAGTGGCTGGGTCCAGCGGTCGGGGACGGCGTCCAGCCCGTACCAGGCCCCGGCGAGGCCTCCGGTGACCGCGGCGACGGTGTCCGTGTCGCCGCCGCAGTCGATCGCCGCGCGCAGCGCGTCCTCGAAGCCGGTCGTGGTGCGCAGGGCCCAGACGGCGGAGCCGAGGCAGGGCCAGACGGCGCCGTTGAACTCGGTCGCCCGGTCGGGGTGCCAGTCGGGGGCGAGGACGGTGGCGTAGCGGGCGCGGTGGTCTGGATGGACGAGCGTCAGGATGTCCGGGAGCGCCGAAAGCGGGTCGGTGCCGTCGAGCGTGACGCGGATCAGTTCGTGGAAGAGCGCGGTGCCTTCCCAAGCCGCCCGGTCGCCGTGGGTGAGAGCGGCGATGCGGCGGGCCGCGTCCGTCGTGGCCTCGCGGCCCGCGGCGGCGAAGTAGAGCGCGGAGGTCGTGGCCCGCATCAACGAGCCGTTGCCCGCCGCGCGTTGGTTGACCTGGAAGTGGATCGCGGCGGCGAGATCCCAGGGCATGCCATTGGTCAGGACGTCCTCGGTCTGCAGGCCGATGTCCTTCGGTTCGGACGCCGCCCAGCGCTGGAAGCGGGCGAAGATGTCCGGCAGATCCAGTCCGCGCCGCTCCAGCAGGGACTGGGCGACCAGCACGGCCATCTGCGTGTCGTCCGTGGCCTCGCCCGGCTCCCAGCCACCGCCTCCGCACATCTCGCCGCCCGCACCGGGCGCGGGAAACCGCGCGGAGAACACCCCTTGCGGACCGAACTCGAAGGGGGCGCCCAAAGCGTCACCGACCGCTGAGCCGACGACCGCGCCGGCGACCCGCTGCTGCTGCTCCATCGGTGCAGGCTATCCGCGAGCCACCGGCGAGTGCGGCCCCATCGCATACGGTGCGGCCGAGGGTCCCGATCCCGACGAGAACGCCAGCCAGCACCGCTACGTCCTCGACTCGACCGGGGCGGCCAGGGGGCCGAAGACGTGGCGGAGGTCGGTCACCCCGTCCTGGGCCTTGCCGCGGACCAGGGCGAGCGGGGCGTAGTGCACCTCGATCCCGGCGGGCGGTTGCAGCAGGGGCCGCCGGGCGGTGTCGCGCGGCCACTCCACGGTTCCGGTCGCCGTGCGCGCGGGGACGAGCCAGTGGTCGCCGGGGCGGTAGGTGCCGTCGGCCGCGAAGTAGACCTGGACGCCGTCCTCCACGTCGATCCAGGTGCCCTCGCGGCCCTTGAGGGCGAGGGCGCCGTCGGTGAGGCGCGGGGCGCCGCGGCCGGTGGAGCCGCGGTGGTCCCAGCGGCGCAGGAACGGCCGCCGGGCGGCGACCCGGCCGGTGCCGGGCGCGGGTTCACCGGACAGGCGCACCCGGCGCCCCGGCAGGTCGACCTCCTCCACGCGGAGCAGCGGTGTCCGTTCGTCGCGGCTCTCGTGGGCGGCGTCGGACACCTCGACCCAGTCGCCCGCGCCGAGGTCGAGCTTGTCGTCGGCGCCGAGGGTCGCGAGGGTGGCCCAGGCGCCGTCGAGGGATGCCACCGGCAGGGTGACGGAGCCGTTCTCGCGGGACCATTTGAAGGTGGCCCGCTCGGCGGCGCCGCCCTGGTGGATCTCGACCCGGTACAGCTGGTTCTCCGGGCCCCGGTAGCGGGCCTCGGGGTGGGTGACGCAGGGGTCCTCGTCGGCGCGGGCGGGGCGCTCGGAGCGGGCGGCCAGCCGGGCGCCCGAAGTACCGCGCGCTCGCGCCCACGTGTCGAACGCCTCGCGGGCCTCGGCCGCCGTCCCCTTGCGCGCGGGGATGTCGAGCTCCGCCGCGGGCACCGCGAGGACCTGCCAGACCACCTTGCGGCGGGCGGCGGTGTCGGGCATGGCCGCGCCGAGGGCGACCTCGCGGATCTCGGGGTCCTCCACCGCCGTGACGGACCGTTCCCACACCTTGAGGTAGACCAGGTAGGGGAACTTGTCGGGCAGCCGGTCCGTCTCGCGTTCGGGGTCGCGGTAGCCGTCGGGCTGGGTCCAGTAGTGCCAGAGCGTGTCGTCGTCCGCGCCCGGTGCCTGCTCGCCCTGCTCCCCTTCCCCGCTCTCGGCGGGGACCCCGGGCTGCGGGCGGGTGGCGTCCAGCAGGATGCCGTCCACGTAGTAGCGTCCGGCGCCGATGGTCAGGTCGTCCGGCACCCGGTTGCCCGCCTTGTAGGCGATGGCGAAGCCGAGGGCGGCGGCCGGGCCGCCGTGCGGCCCGACCAGGTCGGCGACGGCGGTGCGTTCGCGGTACAGGGCGATCGCCGTCTGTTCGTTGACGTCGGCGTCGAGCTGGACGCGGCCCTGCTGCGCCAGGACCGCCGAGTAGTGCTTGCCCGGCCGGAAGGTGACGCGGGAGAGGTCTGCGTGCATGGATCTGGTCCCCCCTGGGAGGTCGCGCGAGAAGTAAAGGGAGTCGGGTGCCGGAGCGGGGCGCTCAGGTGACGTGGATGATTCCGGCGTCGGTGCCCGCCGGTGTGAACTCGTCGAGCCGCGCGCGCAGACCGTCCTCGCGCTGGGGCTGGAACAGGTCGTGCCAGACGCCGAGTTCGCTGCCGTCCTCGGCGCCTCGGGTGATCTCCGGCGCGCAGCGCGCGGCGAGCCGGGCGTAGTCGGGCGTGCCGTACCGCTCGCTGGTGAACAGTGGCCGTACGCGCTGGGCCTCGGCGTCCTGGCGGCCGGGGAGGTCTGCGGGGTCGCCGCCGTCGCGTTCGGCGCGCTCGCGCTCGGCGGCGCGGACCTCGTCGGGCTGGCAGTGGTAGCGGCGCGGGGTGCGGGAGCCGGGCGGGACGTAGCAGAAGCGCAGGCAGCCGAGGCCGCGGCGGGCCACGTGCAGACGGCCGGTGAAGATGCTGTCCTCGGCGCTCTCGACGGCGTGGACGTGCACTTCGCCGAGGACGGTCGTGCGGTGGGCGTGCAGCACCGCGTGCGCGTGCCGGCATTCGGGCGCGGACAGCGCCTCGCGGTCCGGGCCCGTGGCGTCCAGGACGCTGTCGGCGAGGTGGATGTGGACCGGGTCCGTACCGACCTCGTCGCCGGAGACCAGGATCGTGCCGAGGATGGACCGTTCGATCTGGACGCAGGCGGTGGTGCACTCCAGGACGAGGCTGGGCTCCTGCGGGGAGTGCGGCTCGCAGTGGGGCTCGAGCGACCAGCCGGGGACCAGGGTGCAGTGCCGGATGACGACAGTGCCGACGGGCCCGGTGACGTTGACGCCGCGCCCGGTGATCAGGAGTCCGTCGAGGGTCATGCGCGGCGGGGGTCCGTCTCCTTCGTTGCCGCGGATGTTGAGGGCGTCGGGGCGGTTGCTGTACCAGTCCAGGAGGCGGATGACGGGCCTGGTGCCCTCGGCCGCGCGCAGCTCCAGGCGGTCGCCGGGGCGCAGGTCGAAGTCGAGCTGTTCCTGGTAGGTGCCGCTGTGGGTGATCTCGATGACGGCTTCGGCGCCGCCGTCCCCGCGCCAGCGCTCGTAGGCGTCGGTGATCCGCTCGTCGGGCTGGCCGGGGCCGACCCGGTAGACGGGGGCGCCGCGCGGCGTGGTCCGTTCGCGCGGGTACTCCCCTCCCCCGGTGTCGTCGGCGAACGCGTAGTGGTAGGTGACCCAGACGCCGCGGCGCGGGGCGGAGCGGGCGCCGAACGCGATCCGGCCGAGCACCGGGTCCACCGCGACCTGGCCCCGCTTGGGCCGGTAGGTCCAGCCGGTCAGGTCGGCCACGACGATGTCGGCGGGGGCGACGGGCTCCTCGTGTCCGTCGCGCCAGATGGTGAAGCTTTTGCCGGGACCGTAGTGGTCGGTGAGCCCGTCGGCGAGCGCCCGGCGCCGCAGGTAGCCGGGGACGTGGTCGGCTCCGGCGAGGTGGGACGGCGAGGGTTCGGGCTCCGGGCGGGCCACCAGCGGGGTGTCGTTGCCGAGGAGGGAGAAGGTGTACAGGTTCCTGGCGCGGTCAATGCAGTAGGCGGGCGCCCGGGTGACCGAGTACGGCTTGAGCCGCCATACGAACAACCCGACGCCGGCGGGCGTGTAGCCGCCCTGGCGTCGCGCCGATCCGGCGCGGCGTACGTCGACGGTGTGCGCGGCCGGGTCGAAGGGGCCGCCGAGCAGGTCGAGCCCGGCGCCGTCGCGCACGTCGGCGAGGCGGCCGCGGGTCAGCCTGCGCGCGTCGGCCGCCTCCTCGCCCGCCCCGTACAGGCGGACCGGCTGGGCGGAGGAGAGGAGGCGGGAGAACTCCACGGCGCGGGCGGGCCAGTCGGCGACCGACGCGGACAGCTCCTCCAGCAGCGCGAGGGTGCCCTTGCGGCGGCGGTTGGCGACGGTGGCGGCCACATCGCGGCGCGGGGCGAGGCGTTCGGCGAGCGGGCCGCCGGGCCGCAGGGCGAGCGCTTCCTCGTAGCCGGGCGGGAGCTTGAAGCCGACGAGGTCGCCGAGGTAGGGCACGGCCCAGTCGGCGCAGGTCTCGATGAACCAGTCCTCGTACGTGGCCTCGATGCCGGCGCGGACCAGATCGGCCTGTTCGGTGATGACGGCGAGCAGGGCCCGCAGCGTCTCGCCGGTCTCGGTGTCGCGCAGCCGGTGCCACTGCGGCAGCAGCCCGTACAGCCCGTCGGGCTCCCTGGTCATGCGCGGACCTCCTTGAGGATCAGCGTGTCCGGTACGTCCGGGGACAGCAGCGCGAGCTGCGCCGGTCGGACTCCGCGGAAGACGAACACCGAGCGGCCCTTCGCGAGCGGCGCGGTGTCGGTGATGTCGGGGTTGAGCCGCAGCAGTTCGGCGACGGAGATGCCGTGCCGGGCGGCGACGTGGGTGAGGGTCTCCCCGTCCTGCGCCACCCGGTGGAGTTCCTCCTCGTAGCGGGCGAGGCGGGCCTCCACCACGGCCTGGGGCGCGGTCAGCCGCTCGCTGAGCGCTTCCAGTCCGGCCGGGGTGATGCTGCCGGGCACGCCGGTGAACGCGTCCACGTCCACGTGGTCGACGCCCGGTACGGCCTGGGCGGCGGCAAGGACCTCGGACAGATGGGCGCTCTGGCCGAGCTCGCGTCCGGCGTGGCCGAGGCGGGCGAGCAGTGCGCGCCGCACCTGCGGCTCCACCAGATCCCACCGGTGGTCGGGGTGGACCTTGATCCCGGCGACGACGACAAGGAGGACCGGTTCCCGGACGGCGACGACGACCGGCAGCGCCGGGTCGCCCAGGGCGGTGAGCGAGGAGTGCAGGGTGCGGACGACGTCGGAGTCCTCGGCGAGCGGGATGTCGTCGACGCCCGCCACCGTCACGTGCACGATCTGCCGTGCGCCGTCGGAGAGTTGGCGCGCGCTCGCGCGGCCGATCCCGGCGCGGGCGCGGGCGAAGTCCTCGAAGTCGGGCACCGAGACGAGCCGGTCCAGGGCGGTGACGGCGAGGGGGATGGTGCGGCGGGCCGCTCCCGGGCCGTCCGGGTCGGCGCCGCCGGTCGCGGGCAGCGGGTTGACGACCGAACTGACGCCGAGCGGGCGGGTGGTGAGCTGGGTGATGCGGCCCGCCTTGACGTTGGCGGCGCGGCCGACGCCGACCCGGTAGCGGGCCCGGACGTTCTCGTGCCCGGTGGGCAGCCGCGCGCCGTGCACGCCGTCGCCGAAGGTGACGGTGGTCCGGCCGTCCTCGGTGGCACCGGTGACGTACACCCGCTCGTCCGGGGCGCGGCCCGCGAGGCTGTCGGTCTCGTGCCAGAGCACGCCGTCGACCCGCACCTCCAGGGTGCTGCTCGCCCCGAGCGGGGTGTCGGCGGCGAGCCAGGTGAGCGGGGACTGCCACAGGGCGAAGGTCTGGCCCGTGCGCGAGGCGTCGCCGCTGCCGATCGGTTCGTCGCGGGTGGCGCCGTGGGTGGCGTGCACGACGTTGCCGAGGATCTTGACGGTGTCGCGCCGGTAGCTGTGGGCCAGGGCGGCGCTCAGGGTGAGCGTGGTGTGCACGGTGTCGCCGGGGAGCTGCGGGTCCACGGACTGCTCCACCCCGGCGATCATCGTCAGCTCCGTGCCCTGGACCCCGCTGGTGTCGGGGATGTCGGTGCGTTCGCCGGTGACGACGATCCAGCGGCCGAGGTCGAGCCCGTCGTACAGGTCGGCCAGCTCGATCCGGTTGCCGCGCACGTCGTCGGTGACCTCTTCGTCGGCGACGGTGAGGGGCTCGCCGCGCGCGTACACGGTGGTGTCCCTGATGTGCGAGAGCAGGACGTCGTGCTCGTCCAGCCAGCGGTCCTCCAGGGTGAGTTCGGTGACCTTGCCGGTGATGCCGAAGTCCGCGCGCGACAGCACCCGCACACCGGTGACCCGGGTGATGACGAGCGAGAGCTTCGGGTCCCCGGGGATCTGCCCCGCGGCGCCCTTGCGGGGCCGGTGGATCGCCACCCAGCCGCCGGGGGCGATGCCCTCGTACACGGCGTCCAGCGCGATGACGTTGCGGGAGGTCTGTGCGAGCTGGGAGGTGAGGGTGATCTCCACGGCCGGGTCGGGCCCCGGTGCGGACCGGCCCACGGTCACCCGCAGGCCGCCGTGGTCCTCGGGCGGCGCCTGCTCCCCGGGGGCGAGCCGGTGGTCCAGGGTGGTGCCGTTCCCGATGGTGACATGGACGAAGTCCTGCTCCATGCCCTCTTTCTCGGAGACGAAGAGAGTGCGTACGGGCAACTCGGCCTGGAGCTCCGCCTTGACACCGGGTTCGGCAGGCTCGGCGGCCCCGGGACCGGGCTCCGGCTCCGACCGTGTCGTCGTCAGCCTGATCCTGCCGGGTCCGAAGTCGACCGTGCCGGTGAACGGCAGCGCGTACCCCGCCTGCACGGAACCGCCGCCCTCCACATAGGTGAAGTCGACGCGGTCCGGCACCGCGCCCCTTTCCTCGTCGAAGCCGACCTTCATGCCGATGAACTTCGACCCGGTCAGCGGCCAGTCCTCGTAGCGGACGACCTGATTGCCCTGGTAGACGGGTTTCAGGGGCGCGGTCGCGCCGAACGGGGTCGCGGTCACCCGCATCGCCCGCAGCTCGCGCAGCGCCGAGGGCGCCGTCGCGTCGGTCCGCCGCCAGGCGTCGAAGAGGCCCTCGCGCAGTCGCGGGTCGAGCCCGGCGAGGAGGTGGGGGGTGAGGTCGGCGCCGGGCGCGAAGATCTGCGCGGGGTCGCGGGCCAGATGACGTGCGGTGAGCGGCGGCCGTACGGGGGCGGTGCGCAGGGCGGGCAGCAGCGCGCCGAGGGCCGCGAGCGCGGGGTGGGCCGGGGCGGGGGCACCCGGGGTCTCGTCGGGCTGCGGCGGTTCGAGGGCCCGCGCCTGTCCGCTCAGCCGGTCGAGCCCTTCCGCCAGGCGCGCGAACCAGTCGGCCACCTCCCGGTGGTCCGCGGCCAACTGCTCGGCTTCGTGGGCGCGTTCGACGGTGGTGTCCAGGCGTGCGGCGAACGCGGTCGGTGTCGTCAGCTCGTCCAGGTCTGCGCGGAGCGGGGTGAGCACCTGGTCGTCGAAGTCCACGACGAGCCGGCTCCCGGCGGGCCAGGGGCTGTTGGGTCCGCTCTCCGCGTCGGTGACCCACTCCCGCGCCTCGGCGACCAGATCCGCCAGGGACGGCAGGGCGGGTCCCGGCAGGCCGACGACCGTCACGGCGTCGTCGCGGTCGATCCGGGCGTCGGACACCGTGAGCAGGGTGCGCTGCGAGCGGTCCGCGCTCTTCTCCGCGCTGAACACCAGGAGAAGCTGGTCACCGGCCTTCAGGTTGGTGGCGGTCCCCGCGACGATCAGCTGCTGCCGCTCCTGGAGGGAGCGCGCCGTGATCCGGTAGGGGCGGCGCCGCAGGACCCGCAGCTCGTTCCACGACCAGCGGGCGGCGAGCGGCTCCGACGTCTCGAAGGGCTGCGCCTCCTCCCCCGGCCCGGGGACGCTCTGGCTGCGCGCGCCGCGCGCGATCGTCACCGTCGGGTCCTCGCCCGGGCGGGGATCGCGGTCGAGGCCGTACGCCAGATAGGTGTCAGCCGCGACGCCGGGGCGGGGCTTGTGGCCGACGAGCCTGCCGAGCAGGGCCAGGGAGTGTTCCTCGGTGGCGGTGCGCAGGTACCCCTCGTCGGCGATCCGCTCGGAGTAGAAGGTCAGCAGGTCGCCGAGGACGGCCCAGGCGTCGAGGAGCGCGACGGCCGGGTCGTCGGGTGTCCGGGCGGTGAGTCCGCGCAGCGCCGGGTAGGCCGGGCCGGAGAGGCGGGCGAGCATGGCGGACAGGAAGTCGGCGTGGGTGGCGGTCCGCAGGGCCAGGGTGTCTGCGCCGGGCGGCGGGCCCGTCTCCGGGCCGGTCCGGCCGTCCGTGCAGCCGCAGTGGCAGGTGCCGGTCATCGGCCGCCTCCGATCACGAGGGCGAGCCGGCCGTTCTCCGGCCGGTCGGGGTCGTTGTCGCACTGGGCGATCTCCAGGGGGCCGAGGGGCAGCACCCCGGCCTCCAGTTCTCCGTCGTCGTCGCGGAACAGCCGGCGCAGCCGCGTCACCTGGGCGCTGAGCACGCCGGGCACCGCCGCGGCGGCGGCCACCAGACGGCTGACGCGCACGGGGTCGCCGAAGGTCAGGGCGTCCGGGTGGAAGAGGCCGGTCCGGCCGTCGGCGAGACGGGCGGTGCCGAGGTCGCGGCGCAGTGCGGCGAGGACGTGGCCGCGCTGCCGTCCCGGGGCGACGCACACCGTCAGCTCGATGTCGAGCGGGACCGTGCGGGCCGGGTGGACGACCACGTCGTGCCCGATGCGCCGGTAGCGCTCCAGGGTGTCGGCGACGGCGTCCAGAAGGCGTGGGTCCGCGTCGCCGAGCGGGTCGACGGCGACGTGGACCTCCACGGCGCTGCCGGTCCAGCGCAGGTCGGCGGCGGCCCGTTGCACCCCCGGCACCGCCGTGGCCAGCTCCGCGTAGTCGTCGGCGGTCACCGCGCGCAGCCGGGTGCGGCGCAGCGCGAGCGGGGCGAACTGCCGCACGTCCGCCAGGGATTCGGGGGCCGTGCCGCCGACGGCGGGCAGCGGGTTGCGGACCCGGACCAGCCCTTCGGGGCGCTCGCAGTGCCCCGCGCAGAAGACGAGGTGGTTGATGGATTCCGCGCCGACGTTGCCGTCGGGGCCGTTGCCGACCCGGTAGGAGACGTCGAGGTCCGCACCGGGCGGGGGCGGCGCCCCGTGGCGGCCGTCGCCGAAGCGCAGGGCGAGCCGGCCGTCGTCCTCCAGCTCACCCACGAAGTGCCGCTCCCGCCGCCCGGCGGACAGCAGGTCGCGGCGCGGGGTCCACACCTCGTCCCCGACGGCCGCGGTCACGGCCGGGAGTGCCGTACGGGGGTCGGGCGCGGTCAGAGCGGCGGCGGGCCCGGTCAGTGAGCGCCCGGCCGGGTCTAGGCCGTGGGCGTAGAGGCGGCCCCAGCTGTGGCGGATCTCCCAGACCGTCCTGGCGTCGAGGACGGTGCCTGCCCCGGCGCGGGCGACGAGTACGGCGAGCCGCCGGAGCTTGCCCGCGAGCAGCCGGTCGCTGCGGGAGAGCAGGTCGCGCAGGGCGCGGACGGGATGGTCGGTCAGCCGCACCTCGTCCAGGACCCGGGCACCGAACAGGACGGTGAGTTCGGCGATCTCGGCGCGCGACGGCTCATGGTGCTCGCGCGCCCGGCGCCACAGCTCCTCAAGACGCGCCCGGACCCGCTCGGGGATCAGGACGAGGAGTCGCGCCTGCGCCGCCGCGATCAGCCGGGGATCGGGGTACGGCACCGCCTGGGTGACCGGCGTTCCGCGCAGCACCGGCCGGAACCGGACCGGCACGCCCGGATACGTCACCTGGGCGAGCAGCGTCCGAAGGGCGTCGGCCTGCGCGTCCGCAGTGGGCGGTGCGACCCGCTCCTCGGGGTCGGACCCCGCGGCGAGGTGCAGATGCGTCTCGATCCCGGCCCGGGTGACCGCCTCCTCGCCGACCAGGCCGTGCAGTTCCCTGACCCGGTCGGGCGTCAGCTGGTGCCCCGCCTCGGCGAGGGCGAGGAGCCGGTGCAGGTCCTGGGCGGTGGCGCTGCCCCCGTCCCGGTCGCCGCAGCCCGAGTCCGGCGGCCCGCACGGCGGCCGGGTCACCGGCTCGGGCGGCACCCGGAAGCGTTCGGGGGCGGCGGCGCAGAACGTCAGGGAGCGGCCGTGATCGGCCGGCACCACGTTTCCCCGTACGAGACTGATGTCGTCGATCAGCCGGCAGTCGGGGCCGCCGCGCGCGGACAGACACACGGGGAAGGTCAGCGCGTCGGCGGTGTCCCAGGCGACCTCGACGACCGGCTGGTCGTACAGCTCGTCGACGAGGGGGGTGACGGAGGTGAGGCGGACGGCCTGCCGGTGCGCGGGGTCGGCGTCGGCGGGCGCGCCGGTACGCGGCCCGAGGACTTCCTCGATGAGCAGCAGGTCACCGGGATCGAGGTCCAACTGCCTCGAACGCTCGGCGCCTTTGTGGGAGTCCTCGTCCGTCCAGGCGTCGCGCAGGGTCGCCGAGGTCGCGCCGGCGGGCAGGGAGCACTCCTCGTCGCCCCACGCCCAGAACCGGATCGCGTTGTGCTGCGGCCGTACGGTGAGGTCGCGCCTGTCCAGCGGCTCGAAGACCTCCAGGACGTCGGCGCGGGCCGCGAGCGCGTCCAGGTCCTCGTCGGCGACGACCGTGCCGAGGTCGGGCCGCTCCCTGGGGTCGAGTCCGCTGACGTCCACGGCGGCGAACCGGTAGGTGCCCGCGCGCAGTTCGACCTCGCGCTCGGTCTCCAGGGTCACGAACGCGCGGGCGTTGCACCCGTCGTGCATCGCGTAGTCGACGAGCCGCACGTGGCGTCGTACCGACACCCGGCGCCTGGCCGTGTCGAGGTACGCCTCGGTGGCCACCGCGTCCTGCTGGTAGCCGAGCCGGTCGGCGGTGTGGGCGAGCAGTTCGACGAGGGTGACGCCCAGATCGGGGACGTGCCGTTCGGTCCAACCGGGCGTGGTCAGGCTCATGCGGTCGAGCAGCAGGCGGCGCAGGCTGTCGTAGTCGCGGGCGGTGTAGTCGATGACCGGTCGGTCGGCGTGCGCGGGCGGACAGTCGCGGGGCGCGGGCAAGCAGTCGAGGGCGGTCGGGCAGGACGGCCCGAACCGGAAGTCGGCGCTGCCGTAGCGGGGATCGAAGCCGTGGTAAGGCCGGGTCCCGGGCCGTCCGTAGGCGTCGCTCTCCACGACGCTCAGCCGGTACGTGGACGTGTCGCCCGCCCGGTCGAGTCCGACGTGCATCAGGTCGTCGTACTCCGGGTCCTCCGCGCGCTCCACGCTCACGTCGACGGCGCGGATGCCGGTGACCCGGCGCCCGCCGTCGATACGGACGTTCTCCGGGCCGACGTGGCGCGGCGCCCTGCCGAGGAAGGTGACGGTGAGGGTGCGCCCGTCGTCGCTGACCTCGACGCCGTCGAGGCCGTTCAGCCGGGCGGCGCAGACGTCCGCCCTGCGCCGCTGTGTGCCCCGGCACTCGGTCGCGCCGCCGGGGCCGTTCTCCGCCTGGTTCACGCGGCTCCCCTCCTCTCAGGCCCCTCGGGCCCCACGAAGTCGTCGTCGCGGCGGGTGCCGGTCCGCAGGACCTCGTAGACGAGGCGCACCCGCACCACGTTGTCCTCGCTCTCCACGTCGAGGGACTCGACCGTGATCACGTCGCCGAGCCAGCGCTGGAGCGCGGCCTGCACGGAGAGGTGGAGGGTGGCGGCGAGTTCGGGGCTGTTGGGCGCGAAGACCAGGTCGAGCAGGCCGCAGCCGAAGTCGGGGCGCATCACCCGCTCGCCGGGGCTGGTGAAGAGGAGCTGCTCGATCATGTCGCGGACGTGGTCGTCGTAGCCCGCCTCGGCGGTACGTCCTCTGCGGTCGATCCGTAACGGGAAGGCGATGTCGGTGCGCCGCGCGCGCGAGAGGTTCACCGGCCCACCGCCCGCTGCTGCACCACGGAGACCGTCGCGTCGCCCTGCGGCGCCTGCTCCGCGCTGTGCCCGGTCCCGGTGGAGGACTGGAGCAGGACCGGCGAGCCGCCCGCGCGGACCCGGGACGACGGGCCCTGCCAGCGGATCGTGGTGCACGGCTGCGGCTTGTTGCCGACGGTGAAGGGGCACCCCGTGACCGTGTACAGGTCGGCGGCGGTGGAGGCGAAGCGGCCGTCCACCACGACGCGGGACTGCGCGGGCTGGACGGTGGCGGGCGCGCCGTGCGGACAGGTGACGGTCGCGTTCGCGTGCAGCACGTTTCCGGGCATGGTTCGGTCCCCCGTCAGGTGACGCTGAACGCGTCGTCGTTGATGGTCACGGTGTTGCCGGACAGCGAGACCTTCGCCCCGTTGCCGTTGTCGATGTGGATCCCGGAGTCGTTGACGACGATCGAGGCCCCGTTGGGAGCCTTGAGCGTCAGCCCGGTCTCGGGGTCGTCGGAGAGCACGATCCGGCACTGGAGGCCGGTCTGCAGGACGGCGTTGCGGCGGCCGGTCGCGCCCGCGTCGGCGGCTTGCGGGACCTCGGCGGCGGTGCCGAACCAACAGCCGGTCCACACCGGGTAGTTGATGTCGCCCTGCTCGAACTCGATCCAGACCCCGGCGCCGGACGGCGGTACGGCGTAGTGGCCCATGCCGGGTCCCGCCACCGGGAAGCTGGGCATGGCCCAGGTCGACGGTTCGTCGCCGAGGATGTCGGGCACCTTCGCCGTGATGCGGCCGATGCCCTGGGGGTCGGCGGTGCTCTCGACAGTGCCCCGGTACTTGCCGAGGTAGCGACGGGCTGGTTCAGCGGCCATACGGGAGGCTCCTGGACGGTCGTATCGAGGGGCGGTGATGTCAGGGGACGACGGCGGGGGTGAGCGGGATGAGTCCCTCGCGGGCGAGGGTGAAGTTCTGGGTGTAGGCGCCGCGTTGCAGGTTGTGGGTGACGCTCTTGACGAAGTACAGGCCGTCGTACGTGATCCCCGCCCCGCGCACGCCGACGAGTTCGCGGGGCCTGAGCACATGTCCGTAGCGGACGACGTCGAGCTGGCCCGATCCGGTGACGGCGTCGGCCGACTCGGCGGCCTTGGCGAGCGTCTCCGCGAGCGCCTGCGCGGCGTCCTTCTTGGCGGTGTCGGCGATGACCTTCTTCTTCAGCGCGGGCGCCGGCTTGAGGGCCAACGGCGGGCGCAGCACGCTCACTTCGGGGACGGGCAGGATGGCGGAGACCCGGGTGGCGGGGATCTGGACGCGGGCCTGGGGCTCCTCGCGGGCGGTGCCGTCGAAGGCGAAGGTGAGCTGGTCGACGTTGGAGAGCGCGTCCATGTTGACGTTGAGCGCGTGCTGCGGGACGCCGAGCCGCACCTCGGGCCCCCAGTAGGCGCGGCTCATGCCGGGCAGGGGCCCGGGGGCGAGGTAGAAGACGTAGCCGTTGGCCTTGGCGAGGTCGGTGACGTACGCCAGGTCGGTGCCCTTCTGGAAGTCGATGCGCTGGGTGGGCAGCGGGGTCTGGGGCACCAGTTCGGGGACGACGAGCGGGGTGATGCCGTACTGCGCGTACTGGGAGATGATCGCGGCGACGCGGGCGGCGGGCCCCATCGCGGGGTACGGCACCGCGGCCCGCTCCTCCAGGTCCATCAGGACGGTCAGGTCCTCGCCGGTGACGGTGAGGGTGGACTGGCCGGGCTGGTTGCTGACGCCGACCTCCTGGCGGATCAGCACCCCGTCCATGAGGACGGTCACGGCCCCCTGGACGGTCACGGCGAGGACCACCCTGATCTTGGGGTCGAAGAACCCGGCGGGCAGCAGGGTGGTGTTGATCAGCCCGTTCTTCGACAGGTCGAAAGAGAGCTGGAAGCCGCTGCGCTGGCCCGAGGCCACGGTGACCTGGGCGGAGAGCAGCGCGTCGGTGACGGGTGCGGGGACCGGGACCGGGATCTGCGGCCCCATGAGGAGGGTGAGCCGGATGGGCCCGGTGCTGACGTCAACCATGGAGGCCCCCGTCCCCGGCCGCCCCTGGCACACCGGCGGGGAGGGCGATCCGGATGCGCCGGCCGGGGGTGGCGGTCAGCTCGGCGGGGTCGAGGGCCGGGTTGGCGTCCGCGATCTGCCACCACTGGTCGGCGCTGCCGAGGTAGCGGTGCGCGAGGAGGTCGAGCCGGTCGCCGGTGCTGACGGTGTGCTCGGCGAGGGTGCCGAGGGTGGCGGGGTCGGGCAGCAACCGGCGTCGCAGGTACGGGATCTCGCGGCCGTCGGGCTCGGTGTGCACGGCGACGGGGGCTTGGTAGTAACGGCTGGTGCGGGGGTAGGTAGTGGTGGCGGCGACGGCCAGGGCGGCCGACGGGTCGCGGGGTTCGCCGTTCGCGGTACCGGCGATAGGAACACTCATCAGAACGCTCCTCCGTTTCCGAGTCCCAGGGCGGTGGTGCGCCCCGGTGCCGCGCGTCCGGCCAGCCGCTCTTTCTGCGCGAGGTGCGCGAGGTACAGCTCGGCGCCGCGGTGTCCGGTCGGCAGGTCGTTGACGTTGAGCACCCGCAGTCCGATGCCGACGGTCGCGCGCAAGGGGTTCAGCTGCACGTCGAACGCCTCCTCTGTGACGGTGAGTTCGGTCAGGCGTACGGGCAGGACGCGTTTGCTGCCCCAGGTGAACAAGGTCAGCGGGCTCTCGATCGGCGTGATCTCCAGCGTGCCGAGGGCGGCGAGGGCCTGGTTCTGCCGGACCTGCGCGCTCGGCGGATGCACCAGCATCTCCAGGGCTGATAGCTCCGGCTGGATGCCGTCGGGGGCGGCGACCTCCATCTGGTCGGTCGCGTCGATCTCCGCGGTGAACTTCCAGGACTCGACCGCGGGCCCCTTGATCCGCAACGCCTCGGTCCGATCCCCGGCCCCCTCACCCCCGGCCCCCTGCGGAGCGAGCGACCGCTCCAGGGAGTCGGGGTTGAACTGCAGGACGATGACGCGCTGGGGGGTGCCGCGGAGGGGGTCGATGAGGACGAGTCCGGAGCGGATGGGTTTGGGGAGGTCGGGGTAGCGGGTCACCGGTCCTCCCGGTCCAGCTCTTCGAAGTCGGTGAGCGTCTCCTGGGCCAGTTCACGCAGCTCCGGGTCCGAGTCCGCGCGTGCGACGGACCGCAGAAGATCACGGAATTCGGGCCATTCGGTGAGGGAGACGGCCCACAACGCCCCGTGCCGCACTCGGGCCTCGGCATCGGCCGCGCATTCTGAGATGCGCTCGAAGAAGACATCGTCACGGGCGAGCGGGGCCCCGAGTCCCGCCCTCGCCACCGTGACGGCTCGCCGCTCGGCCGTGGAGGCGGTGTCGAGCTCCGCGATCAGGTCTGCGAAGTCGTACACCTGCGGGTGCACCTCGAAACCGGCAGCGGCGCTGTGCACCGAGGGCGCGCCCAGCGTGCTGGTGAGGATGACGTAGGACGCTCTCAGCGCCTCCTCCTCGTAGTACGACGCCCGCAGGCCGGGCAGCAGCTCCCACTTGACCAGCCGGGGAATTCCCTGTCGCGGGTCGGCCGGACGCTGCGCGATCTTCTGCCATGCGTTGCCCGAAAGCAGCGCATCGACCATTTCGAGAGCATCGAACTCCCGAAATACATAGCGCCGGGACCGGTACCCGCCCGCCCTTTTCACAGCCCTCACTACATCAGCCCCTTGCTCGGAACCCACCACGTGAATTCGGCTTGAAGGCGGCTGATTATACGCCGATAGAGCAGCTGCCTGGTCTTGTCCGCATTGCCGCGGGAATCGAGGTCGATCGCACCCATGGAATTGAACCAGCTCCTGATCAAAGCGATTTCACGGTTGGCCAGAGCGAGTGCGTCCTGCTGCTTCTGCAGCCTCTGCAACGACCTGTACTGCGGGGTGTTCCGCGCACCCAGCTTCTGCCGGGCGTCGGCCATCCTGTTCTTCGCGTCCTTCAATCCGGCCGGATCACCGGCTGCTTCGGCCTTGTTCACGGCGGTTTGGGCGGCAGCCACTGCCTTCTCGCTGCGCCGCACCAGTTCCACTTGGCGCTGCCACTGCGGCAGGTCCCTGAGATTTCCGTTCAGAAGTTCGTCCGGTACGCCACCGGCCCGCAACTTGGCGACCCTTCTCCCGATCGCGTCATCGAGAGCGTCCGGCTTCTTGTTGAGATACTTCCTGAGTTCCGTGGCTCCGCCTGCCGACCCTTCGGGAGTCATGGTCTGTTTATGGAAGGCTCGGATGAAACGCTTGGCCTGGCCGCCCGCCGTGGGATCCTGTCCGGCTCTCTCATAGAAGTCCGAGTGCAGGATGGAGAAGACGGCCGTACCGGGGTTGCGGCGCGGCTCGATGTCGTGTGCCAAGGTGCCGAGCAGGGCGACTTCTCCTGGGTCCGCGCCGAAGTCGACGGCGCGGGACCGCTGGAAGGCAGCGAGCGCTCTCGAGATTTCACCGAACTTCCTGGACCCGAAGATCCGCTTCTCGGAGTCGCTGTACCGTCCGCGCTCCTCCTTGGCTATCTCGCCGGTGTTCATCTTCTGCGCCCACAGCATGGCGGCGTTCCTCGGATAAGGGCTCATAAGGGTGACGGTGACCTGCCCTCCACCGGCCCCTTGATAGTTCACCACCGAGGGCTGGTATCCCTTGCTGAAGCGGGCCGAGCGGCGCTGCGCCGATGCCAGCACGGGCTCGTCCTCGGCGACGGGGAGTTCGTTCTCGTCGGCGGGCGTGGGCCCCGCTGTCTTGTTCTGGGCCTCGGCCTGCTTCCTGATGTCCTGCTCGACGTCCCTGATGAACCTCAGAACCTCCTCGGGCGCCAGCTCCGCCCCGTTGATGACGAGCTTCTCGGGGTTGAGCGAGGCGACGTCGGCAAAGGCGGCTTTGCCCCTGACGTCGAGACCGGTGAGCCGGTACCAGAGACGGAGGGCCCGCAGCACCGCGGCATGGACGCGATGCCCGGCTCCCTTGGCAAGGAGCCGCTGCACCCGGGGGCGCAGCCGCGCCACGATCAGGGCCAGGCGCTTCTCCTTCGCCTCCGGCGAGTTCTCCCGCTTGCGCCGCTCGTCCCGCCGCTGCTTGCGCCTGTTCCACCGCTCCTTCAGCCGGTCCCGCTGCCTCTTGACCGCGTCGCGGACCTTGCGCGCGCTGTTGGTCAAGGCGCGGCCGACCTTGCTGTTCCTCAGCTTTCGGCCCAGGCGGCCGGTTGCGTCGCGGACCTTTTTCAGGGCGTTCTTCGCGGCGTTCCGAGTGGAGTCGAGGGCGCGGCCCGCCGCGGAGGCGGGGCGCTTGGCGGCGGGGCGGCGAGGCTGACCGGTGCGGCGGGGCGGCGAGGCGCGGCGTGGGCCGGGCGCGGGGCGCGGGGTGCGGCGGCGAGGGGAGGTGAAGGCGTCGCGGGCCCGGCGGAGGGCGTCGCGGGCTCTGTTGACCGCCGCGCCCGCCGCCGCCCGCGGCCCCTTCGACGCCTTCCTCAGACCCGCCATGATCTTCTGGGCCATCGCCTTGAGCCGGCCGCCGACCCCCTTGGCCGCCATCTTCAGCCGGGAAAGCAGGAAGTTGGTGATGTACTCCAGGAGGGCGACCACACCCGCCGCCACAGCCTCCGCGAAGAGACACGCCGCCGGTCCCGCCTTCACCGCCTTGAGGTAGGTGAAGAACTTGCCGAACGCCGCGATGATCTTGCTGATGGTCCCCCAGACCGCCATCAGGCCCTGAATGATCGTCAGAATCGCCCCGGCCGCCGGAACGATCATCGAGATGACCTTCTCGACGACGATCGAGATGATGATCATCGGCAGGGACTGCACCAGCGCCTGCCACGCCATCCGCCCGATCTGCGCCATCGAGACACAGCCCTTGACCAGGACGTCGAGCACCATCCGCCCGAGCCCGAGCACGGACTCGACCTTCTCGTTGAACCACTGCTTGACCGCGACCTTGACGGCGCTCCAGAGATGGTTCTGGACGCCTTCCTTCGCCGAACCGCCCAGCTTCTGCAGCCACCCGCCCGGATCGGGCGCGATGTCCGCGACCAGCGCCGCGAACTGCCCGAGCGCCGCGATCGCCTTCTGCGCGAAGTCGATCGCCGCGACGACCGCGTCCCGCACCACATTGACGGCGGCCTTGAGCCCCGCCTCCAACATGTCGAGCAGCTTGTTGAGCCCGGCCGCGAGCAGGTCGAGGAGCTTGTTGACCGCCGCCTTGAGCCTGTCCGCCCACTCGTTGACCTTGGCGATCGCCTTGTCACGCCACTGCTGGATCTTCTTGCGGAACTTGTCCCGCAACTCCGGGAACGCCGCGAGCAGTACGTCACCGATCGCGATGAGCGCGTCCGCCAGCTTCTTGATCAGCTCGACGGCGAACTTCCTGGCCTGGTCGATGGCCCAGTTCGCGAACTCACGGAACTTGTCGATGATCCCGTTGATGATCCCGCGGAAGAAGTCGAAGATCCCGGTGATCACGCTGAGCAGCGCGTCGAACGCCGCCTTGACCTTCGACTTTACCCAGCCCCACCAGCTGTCGGACTCCTTCTCCTTGTTCTCCTTCTCCTTGCGGGCCTTCTCCTCGGCCTCCCGCCGCTTGTCCTGGATCTGCTTGTTGTCGTCGTCCTGGCGCTTGCCGACCTCCTTGTCGGTGTCGGTGCGCTTGGTGTCGATCTCCTTGTTCTTGTCCGTGTGTTCGCGGGCGGCGTCGGTGTCCGCTCGTTGCGACGTCTCGTCCTGCTCGGTACGCCACCGGGTCCGCTCCGCCCGGACCTGCCTGGCCGCCTCGCCGCGTTCACCGCTCTGCGCCTCGGCGTTCTCGGCGACGGCCTTGTCCTGCTCCTCCTGGCTCCGCCGGCGCTCCTCGGCCTCGGCCTGCCGCTGATCCGTCTCCTCGCCGGCCATCCGGCCCTGCGCCTGGCCGACCGACGCCTGGATCTGCGGGCCGCGCTCCTGCTGCGCCACGATCGCGACACCGGCGTCGGCACCGCCCCCGGCCGGACCGGAACGGCCGCGTCGACGGCCCCCGGCACCGCCTCGGCCGGGCACGTTCCCGGTCAGCGTCTCCGCGGGGACGTCCGGGTAGATCTGGTCCTCGCCCATCGGCTTGGCGGTGTCCTCGCGGCCGACCGCGAGGATCCGGCCCGACGTCTTCCGCAGGTTGTCGGCCTGCTTGTCGGTCCGCTGCGGATCGCTCTCGCCGGAGAGCTCCACCTTGGGCGCCTCGACCCTGGCATTCAGGGCGGGATCGGCCGTCGGTACCTCGCCGACCGCGTTCTGCATGTTCCGTACGTCGTCGGCGGTGACCTTGTTGGCGGCGTCGTCCGCCACGTTCGGGCGGCTGACGTCGGCGGCCGGGTTCTGCCCCCTGGCCTTCTCGCCCTCCGCCTTCTGCTGTTCCTTGCCGCCCTCGGCGCCCTCGCGCTCCACCCGCTCCCGGACCTGTTCGGCGGGCGCGGCCTCCTGCGGCGTACCGGAAAGGGTCCGCGGGGCGCCCGAGGGCCGCTGCGCGGAGGGAGCGTCGGCCTCGAGCTCGGCGTGCCGCTCCCCCACCGAACGGTCCACGGCGCCGTCGACACCGTCCAGCGTCGACCGCATCTGGTCGGGCGGCAGCGTCCCGGCCGTGGCGAGCGCGCTCTGCGGATCCTGGCCCGAGACGTCCGGCGGCGCGGGCTTCTCCTCCTGCTTGGTCTCGCCGCCGCCCTGGCCCGCCGCGCAGCCGCCCCCGCCACCCTCCGCCTTCTCGCCCTCGGTGGTCGGCTGCTGCTGTCCGGCACAGCCACCACCGCCGGGCTCCAACGAGGCGCCGGGCTGCGGAGGTTGCGCCCCTGGGGCGTCCAGGGCCGCAGGTGAGCCACCCGCCGCCCGGTCCTCGTCAGTTCCAGGCTCCAGCGGCCCGGGACCGCCCGTTAACGGAGCGGTGGTGCGGGCCGCGGGCCGCTCCGTACCCTCCCCGGACGCGTCACCCGCGTCGGCTCCGCGTTCCTGGCGGCCCGCCGCCGTGTCCCGGTCCGGACTCGCCTCGTCCTCGACGGGCGGCTGCGGCTGCAGGTCCCGCGCGGTCCGGTCGTCCGCTTCCGCGTCGGTCGTCGTCCGTACGGGCGTCGGGCCCGGCGCCCGTTCCGAAGGGGTGGGCGTACGGGGCCCGGCCTCGGCGCCCGTCCGCGCGGCGGGCGGTTCGGAGCGCGGCGCCGGGGGTTGCGGCGCGGCCTCGTCCGTCTCGTCCTTCGTCTCGTCCTTCGTCTCGTCCTGCGTCTCGTCCTGGGGTGCGTCTCTGCGCTCCTCCTCGACCTGCTCCGCCTTCGTCGGCGGCGGCTCGGTGAAGCTCGGCGCCTCCTCGGGAGCGGGGGGCGCTCCGCTGGACGGGAGCCGGAGGCGGTCGGCCGTGGGGACCGCGGAGACGTCCGGATCGCTGCCGGGCAGGAAGTCCTCCGGCTTCAGCTCCGGCTGCGCGGGGGGTTCGGGAGCGGCCTCCTCGTCGTCCTTCAGCGGCTCGACCTCGTCGCCCGCGCCGGGTTCGAGGTCGAGCGGCTGTTCCTCCTCGCGGGGGTCGGCTTTGTCGTCGTCGAGGAGGCCGTGCCGTTTGAGAGGGCTGTCCTCGGCCTCCGCGAGCCGGTCCACCTGCTCCGGCCGCGCGGGGCCCGGTTCGGCGTCCCGGCGCCGGTCGGGTTCCTGCGGCTTGGCGCCCTGTGCCGGTTGATGCTGCGGGGCGGGCAACAGCGACTCGGCGACGGGTCCCGCGGCGGGGGCCGGCGTCCCGGTGGGTCCGGCCACGCCCTGCGCGCCTTTCCCTGTGGGTGCCTGCTGGGCGGACGGCCTGGGCTTCTCCCGCTCGTCAGCGCCCTTCTCCTCGCCCGGCCGCGCCGGATCCCCGTCCTTGCGGTCCTCTCTGTCGCCGCCCTTCTGCTCCTGGCCGTCCTCCTTCTGCTCCTGGCCGTCCTCCTTCTGCCCCTCGCCGTCCTCCTTCTGCCCCTCGCCCGGCGCCGGCCTCTCCCCATCCCCGGGCTTCCCCTTCTCGCCCTCCGTCTCCGCAGGCCCCGGCTCCTCCGTATGCGTACGCGCACCCGCATCGGCATCCGGGCCCGGTTCCGGGTCCGGATCCGGCACAGGCTCCGGAGTACGCCCGGTGTCCGTCCCGGCCGGCCCGTACTCTCTCTCCTCGACAAGCGCGAGCACCCGGTGATAGTCGGCGGACGGCAGCCGACGCTCGAGACGGTCGACCACCGCGTCGCGCAACTCGTCGGCCAAGCTGGACAGTTGCAGCTGCACCCGTCCCGCGGCGTCGGCGGGGTCGCCGCGCAGCGAGCGCAGGATGCCGGCCGTCAGCCGGTCGACGAGCGTGGCCGGGTCGAGCTGCTCGGTGCGGAACCGGTCGGCCCTGACCGTCGCGTAGCGCAGCCAGCCGGGGGTGGCGTCCCGGGTCACCTCGGGGTGCGGTTCGTCGGAGCGGGCCCCGCGCTCCGCCTCCTGTTCGGCGGCGTCGCGGGGCGAACTGACGGCGCCCAGGTCCCGTCCCGCCCGCAGGGCACCCGGCTGGTGCGGGGACTGCACGGTGTGGAGGAGTTCGTGGGAGAGGAGGCGCCGCCCGTCCTCCGTTCCGGGACGGAACATGCCGGGTGCGAAGAAGATGTCCTGCCCGACCGTCACCGCGTCCGCGCCCACCAGTTCGGCGAGGGCGGCGGAGTCCCGGTCGGTGTGGACACGGACCTGGCTGAAGTCATGGCCCAGGCGCGCTTCGAGCTCCCTGCGCACCCCGGGGTCCAGTGGATGACCCGCCGCCGTGATGATCTCTTTCGGCTCCGGAACGCGGCTGCGCGCCCTGCTCGTACGGGACTTGGCCTGTCGGCGCTGTCCGGCGTCGCGCGCGGCGGAGTCCGGGGCGTGGGTGTGGGTGCCGCTCATGGGCGCCCCGGCTCCGGACGCCGGCCGCGTCCCGTCGTGAGTCCGGCGTGCACCGAGCGGGCGAGCGCGACGCCCAGGCGTGCCGGGGAGACCGTGGAGGGCAGCGGAGGCAGCCCGGACACCACGTCGAGGGCGAGCGCGGCATCCTCGTCGTGGCCGACGGCCTCGGCGACGGGCACGCCGTGCTCCTGGACGAGTCGCGACAGCTCCCGCCGGAACGCCTCCGCCATCCGGTCGCGGTCGACGTGCGCGAAACCGTCGAGGACCAGCTCGCCGATCTCCACGTCGATGCGTCCAGCCCGCGCGTTCGTCGGGTTCGTCAGATCCATCCGCTGACCTCCGACGGAGTCAGCGAGCGCTCCAGCTTGAGGTACTCGGTGCGCGTGGCGGCCAGCATGTGCCGCATCTGCAGCGGGCAGCCCTCGTCGGCGGCGAGGAACGCCCCGGCGAGCGCGATGTTGCGGATGGAGCCGCCGGTGACGGTGAGCTGGGCGAGCCGGTCGACGTCGATGCCCTTGCGCGGGGTGCGTTCGGGAAGGACGCGGCGCCAGATCTCGGCACGTTCGGGCACGGCGGGGAACGGGAAGTCGACCACGAAGCGGATGCGCCGCAGGAAAGCCGTGTCCAGCGCCTTCTTCATGTTCGTCGTGAGTACGGCGAGCCCCCGGTAGGCCTCCATCCGCATCAGCAGGTAGCTGACCTCGAGGTTGGCGTAGCGGTCGTGGCTGTCCTTGATCTCGCTGCGTTTGCCGAACAGCGCGTCGGCCTCGTCGAACAGCAGGAGGGCGCCGCCCCGTTCGGCCGCGTCGAAAACCCGGCGCAGGTTCTTCTCGGTCTCGCCGATGTACTTGCTGACCACCTGGGAGAGGTCGATGACGAACAGGTCGACGCCCAGTTCGTTCGCGATCACCTCGGCGGCGAGCGTCTTGCCCGTCCCGGAGCCGCCCGCGAACAGGGCGGTCACCCCGAGTCCGCGCCGCAGCAGCGACTCGAAGCCCCACTCCTGGTAGACGGTGGCGCGCTGCCGTACGTGGGCGACGACCTCCCGCAAGGTCTCGCGCTGCCGCTCGGCCAGGACCAGGTCCGTCCAGTCGGCACGGGGTTCGATCCGGCGGCCGAGTTCGTCGAGGGCGATACGGGCCTCGGTGAGCCCGGCCAGCCACGCCAGCCGGGCGGCGCCGCCCCCGCCGGTGCCGGACTCCTCGTTGTTCTCGACGGCCCGGCGTACGGAGAGACCCGCGCCCCGGATGACGTGGGCGGGCAGCGAGAACTGGGCGACCAGATCACGCAGGTCCCGCTCGCCCAGGTCCGCCACTCCGTCGAGCGCGTCGGACCAGAGCCGTAACTGCTCCTCCGGGCCGAGGGGTTCGACGGTGACGCGGTCACGGCCGGCCGCCGCCACGTGCGCGGGCTGCGGTTCGGTGCTGGAGATCGCGAGCGGTACGGCCAGTTCGGCGAAGAACGCCTCGGCGGTGGCGGTCGTGCGTTCCTGGCCGCCCGCGCGCTCGCCGCCGCTCTCCACGAGGAGTCCGGCCGGGAGGAGGATGGCCTCGCGCTGCCAGAGCCGGGCGAGCCGGTCCCGTTCCGCGGGTTCGGCTGGCAGGTCCTCGGCGGTCGCCGCGTAGAGGGCGAGCCCGCAGTCGCGGGCCGCGCGTGCGGCGACCTCGCGGCGTGTCACCCGGTCGGCGCCGACCAGTTCGACGTGCGGAAGCCCGTCGAACGCGGCCCGCGACCACGTCCGGGCCACCGACTCGGCGGCCATGCGATGCGCGACGGGCAGTTGTACGAGCCCGCCCTCGTCCGGCGCCGGGACGCGACGGCCGAGCAGTCCGTGCAGCCGGGTGTCCAGGTAGGGGACGCCGACGAGGAAGTGCAGGATGCGTTCGTCGATCCGTAGGCGCGCGGTGGTGAGCGAGGCGTCGTCGGCGGGTTCGACCAGCTGCCAGCGGCGCAGGGGGCTCACCGGGGTGAGCGCGCTCCAGTGCGGGGCGTCGAGCGCGGCGAGCGCCAGGGAGAAGGTCGGGTAGGGGCGGGCGGGATCGCCGCAGGCCGCCGCGCAGCGGGCGGCGGTGCTGGGGTCGACCTCGGCGGCCGCGGCGAGCACGAGGACGTCGCGTTCGAACGGGGTGAGAGCGAAGCAGGAGCAGAGGGTGTCGAGCGCGCTCGGGCTGTCCGCCGCAGCATCCGCCGACGGCGCGGAAGGGCCCGGACCGCCGTCCGACCGCGCGGGAGCGGCCGGGCCGCCATCCGACCGCGCGGGCACGTCCGGACCGCCGCCCGACGCATGCGTGTCGAGGCGTGCCAGTACGGCCGTCACCGCGGCGGACAGCGCCCGGTGGTCCGCGTCGTGCGCGTCGGCCCGTGCCCCCATGGTCGTTCCCCCTCTCCCCGCCCCGTCAGTCCGCCGCCGTGAGGTCCACCACGGGACCCGTGAACGTTCCTTGCGGGGACTGCTCCAACGCGCTCGGCACGCCGTCGACCTGCACGCGGACCAGGTAGGCGGCCGGGCGTACCCCCTTGATCCGTACGTGGACGGTGCGGGGGTCGGGCCGGTCGTCCGGCGGGAACGGCGCCCGGAACTGGTAGCTGTGCCCGGTGCGGTCCGCCGGTGGCGTCATCTCGTCGAGGAGGATCAGGACCCGCTGGTCGTCGCGGACCGGCATGTCGAGGGCGAGCGCGAGCCGGGCGGCGACCACTCCGTCGTCGTCGGTGCGTTCCGTCACGTCGACGGGTGCGGTGAGGCCCGGTCTGCGGGCGAACGTCCGTACGTTGGACTCGATGCCGTGGTGCGGGGTCGCCGGATCGCCGAGGTCGAGGCCGTGCAGGAGCTGGAGGGGGTGGACGCCGGGCTCCAGGTCCGCGGGGACGGTCAGGACCACCCGGTCCGCGCGGACCCGGTCGGCGGGGACGGGTGTGTCGTGGCGGCCGAAGCGGGCGGTCACCCGGTCGGCGCGCAATCCGGTGCCGGTGACGACCAGTTCGTGGCCGCCGGGCACGGGCCCTTCCGCGGGCGGGGTCTGTTCGTCCGAGCCCGCCGGGCGGGACAGCACCTGGTCGATGAGGGGCCCGCGGGAGGGGACGGCGCGCACCGTGCGGCGCAGGACCGGCTTTCCGGCGGCGGGGTCCCGGCTGCTCTCGACGAAGACGGCCGCGGCCTGGTAGACGACGGAGAGCGCGTAGGGCGTCTGGAACATCGTCGACCACAGTTTGGACATGTCGTCGACGTCCATCTGCGTCGGTGTGAACCGGACCCGCTGCGGTGAGGCCGCCAGGTCGGTGCCGGCCAAGTGCGGCAGCGCGGCGGCCTGTTGGATCAGCTCCCTGGGCAGGACCGGGGTCTCGTGCAGCTGGCGTACGACGCAGCCGAGCAGGCGCTGGGCGACGAGCTCCTGCTCCTCCCCGTAGAAGCTGATGAGGTAGTGCAGGTCGAGCGCGGCGGCGGGCTTCGTGAGCAGGGTGCCGTCCGGGCCGCGGGTGGGTGCGTCGAGGTTGCGCAGCGCCGGGTCGGGGGTGACCTGGTAGAGGAAGACGGTGATGGTGGGGGCGGCGGGCGGCTCGGTCAGGGGTTTGCGGGGTTCGATCTGGACGGCGAACTCGATGTCGGGGGTCAGCGACTCGCCGACGAGCAGGCACAGCGCCCTGGTCACCGTCGCCACGGCCAGGAAGTTGCTCAACGTCCCTCCCCTGCGCGGCCGTTCGACGGCCCGTCCGACCGGGACAGGTAGGTGTCGAGGCTCATGACGGGCGTGGGCCGCGAGGTCGGTCCGCGTCCGGTCGCGCGGTCGCGCCCGGAGTCGCGCGGAGCCCGCCCGGCGGCTCTGACCTCCAGGCGGCCGATGGTGACGTGCACGGTCCGCTCCGGGGGCCGGCTTTCCTGCGCGGAGCGTCGCGCGGCACGTCCGCCGCCCGCGACGGTGAGGGGGGTGGGGCGGGCTTGCGGGGTGGCGGGCCGGGCCTGCGCCACCATCGGGCGCGGATCCACGGCGCCGCCCTCACCGCGCTCGCGGGACGGCTCCCGCCCCGGGTTCGTTCGACGGCTCACGGCCGGTCCGCGCAGGCGGGCGGGTTCCGGCCGGGCGGGGCGTGCGGATGCCACGGGCGGCAAGGGCGGCGGCACGAGCAGAGGCGCCTGGGCGGCCGGCGGGGCGGCACGGGTGTCCGGCGGTACCGCGCGGACCGGCGTCCCGGTCGCCGGACGAGCCGAAGACCGTACGGGCGTCGGGTCCTGCGGCCGGTGTCGCTCCGGCGAGTCGGGGGCGGCCGGGACCCGTGGACGCGGCTCCAAAGCGGTGTCGTCGTCGGAGGGAAGGGGCGCTCGGGACCCCAATGACTCGATGCGTTCGAAGGGTCCGGGCAGGCGGGGGCGCACCCGCACCACGTCCGGCGCGCCGTCACCGGTGGCGCGGGGCGGCGGGCCGCCGCGTGCGAGGAGCCGGTCGAAGTAGTCAGCCATCAGCGCACAGCTCCAGGTAGTAGCGGCGCCGCAGCGGGCTAAGCGCCAGGATCTCCGGCTCGCTCCAGCCGTACGCGGTGGCGAGCAGATGGACGTCGAGGAGGGTGTCGCGGGCCCAGGCGTCCAGTTCGGTCCACAGGTAGGAGGCGATGTCCAGCTGGGCCCTAGTGGTGCGGCCGCATTCGGGGCAGGCGACGTTGAGCAGCACGTCGGCGCCGGGGTCGGCCTGTGCGGCAGCCTCGGCCACGCGGTGCCGGACTTGTTCGGGCAGCAGTGCGGGCAGGTCGTCGGCCGTGACCGGCGCTCCGTCCCGTTCGGCGGTGAGGACGCACCGGGCGATCAGGAGGGAGCGGGCGTGGTCGGGGTGGTGCGGGTTCGCGGCCTCCACCGCGGCGAGGTCACCTGCGGTGGGCAGCCGGAAGGTGACGGCCCAGCCGTCCTGCTCTATGCGCAGCTGTCCTTCCCGACCCGCCGACTCCCATGGGTGTGGGGCCGGTCCGGTGAGGGTGGCGGGGTCGAAGTCGAACTCCATCTCCTCCGCGCACTCCCCGCACTCGACACGTACCGCGAGGCGGTCGCCGAAGAGGGACCTGCGCAGGGCGAACAGGTCGGCGTCGCGCTGCCCCACCGGCGCCGAGAGCAGTTCCTCGGTGCCCGAGCCGGGCCGTGCGACGCCGTGCAGCAGCAGGGCCCGGCCGCCGTGCCCGGCCGTGAGGCCCTCCTCCCACGCGGCGAGAAGGGCCGCTGGTCCCGTGCGCTCCATGCCGGCTGCCCCGTGTTCCTCACGCCGGCTGGGTGAAGACGGGCTCTTCCGGTTCCGGCACCTCGTAGTCCCGTTCCCAGCCCTCGCACTCCAGCTTCAGGCTCTGGATGGCGACCGCGTTGGCGTTCGCGTCCAGTTCGCCGAGGACCTGGTACTCGCTCGGCCAGGCCCGGTACAGCTTGTGCGCCACGGCGACCTGGCCCGCCTCGTTCAGGACCTGCACGACGATGTCCTTGCGGAAGTCGCGCAGGGACACCTCGGCGCCGATCCCCGCGCCGACCTGCCACACCTTGTTGGCCCAGCGGTCGAACTCGGGGTCGTGGGTGACCCCGCGCTCCAGCGTGACCGCCTCGAACTCGGTGCGGCCGGGCGACTTGCGCGGCGAGCTGGGGTCGCCGCCGTGCCGGTGCTTGACGACCTCGGTGGTGCGCTTGAGCGGGCTGATCTTGCTGACGCCCGCGACGACGCGCCCGTCCCACAGGACGAGGAACTTGAAGTTCTTGTACGGGTCGAACCGCTGCGCGTTGACCGTGAACTCGGCCATGGAGCTCCTATGCCTCTCGTGCCTGTGCGCCGGGGAACCACTGGAGGGTGCCGGGCTCGGTCTCCGTCTGTGCCGGGCTCGGTCTAGGTCTGGATCTGTCCGGCCATCTGCTCGATCTTCACGATCACGAACTCCGCGGGCTTGAGCGGCGCGAAGCCGACCACGATGTTGACCACGCCCCGGTTGATGTCGTCCTGGGTGGTGGTGTCCTTGTCCGCCTTGACGAAGTACGCCTCCCGGGCGGAGGTGCCCTGGAAGGCGCCCTGCCGGAACAGCGTGTGCAGGAACGCGCCGACGTTCAGCCGGATCTGCGCCCACAGCCGCTCGTCGTTGGGCTCGAAGACCACCCACTGGGTGCCCCGGTACAGGCTCTCCTCCAGCATCAGCGCGAGCCGGCGCACGGGGACGTACTTCCACTGCGAACCCAGCGCGTCGGCGCCGTCCAGGGTGCGGGCACCCCAGACGACCGGCCCCACCACGGGGAACGTCCGCAGGCAGTTGACGGCGACAGGGTTGAGCAGGCCGTTCTCCCGGTCGGTCATCGGGACGGTGAGGGCACGCACCCCGTTCAGGAGCGCCTCGGTGCCGGCCGGTGCCTTCCACACGCCGCGCTCGCTGTCGGTGCGCGCCATGATTCCGGCGATCGCGCCGGAGGGCGGGAAGCCGCGCAGCCGTCCGGTGAGCGGGTCGACCGCCTCCAACTGCGGGAAGTACAAGGCCGCGTGGTCGCTGCGGACGACGTCGAAGGCGGCGCGGCCCGCGCGGGCGGAGTCGATGTCCGTCCAGGAGGCGGGGGCGTCGACGAGCAGGAACATGCGCTTCTCGCGGCACAGCGCCTCGGCGGCCGAGATCACGGCGAGCGTGTCGTCGAGGTTGTCGTGCGCGGCGAGTTCGGGCAGGGAGAGGAGGTTGACGTCCTGGACCGCGCGCAGTGCGTGGATGCCGGTCTTGCCCGCCTCGCTGCCGATGAGGTCGGAGGGGCCGGGAGCGCCGCCGTCGACGCCGCCGCCGAGCAGGAAGACGGGCGGGTTCACCGACCCTTCGAGCCCGAGGTCGTTGGCGTTCTCCCCGGTGAAGCGGACGGTGTCGGCCGGGTCCTCGGAGCCCGCGACGACTTGCAGCCGCTGGTCGAAGGAGGTGGCCCGGGCACCGGCGAAGACCCGCTTGCCCGGCAGGTCGGGCAGGGACCTCAGCTTGCGTTCCAGGAGCAGCGCCAGCGCGGTCATGGTGGGCGGCGGAGTCGCCCCGTCCTTTTCCGCGTCGTAGATCTTGAATGTGTGCGCCTTTTCGCCGATCTTCACATCGACGGCTTTCGAAAGGACTTCGGCGGTCGGCACGCTGTCGAACTTCTTGGAGACCGTGCCCACCGGATCGGGCCGCCCGTCACCGTTCAGCACTTTCACCCGGATCACCGCGGAGCCGGAATTGACCTTGGAATCCGCGGAGTCGGGCCGGCCCTGACCTGTACCGATTCCGTTGAATGTCTCGCGGACACTTCCGGTGGCGTCGAACACTTGTAGGTTGTACGTGTTTCCGGGCGCGGGGGTGTCGTGGTCGACGGCGACACGCAACCCCGAGGCCCAGGCGCCGGGCTCCTTCGCGGTGATCTCCAGTACGTCGCCCGCGGGAGTGATCTCGGCCGAGGACAGCGTCGCCGCGGCCGCCTTCCCGCTGCCCGAGTCGACCCGTACGACGACGGCGACGGAGCCCCCGTTGAGGAAGAACTGCTGCACAGCGTGGCCGACAGCGCTGTCGGGGTCGAGCCCGCCGAAGCGGCGCTCGTAGTCGGCGAAGCTCGTGATCGTGACGGCGCTGTTCAGCGGGCCGCGCCGGGTCCTGCCGACGAAGGCGCACACCGAGGTCGTGACGGCGGTGATGGTACGGACACTGCTGGGAAGCTCTTCGACGTACACGCCCGGATAAGTCGGAAGCGTCGGCATTCCCCCTCCATTCCCGATCAACGGCAGGAGACATGCCATGGGCCGCACGGCATCATGCGCCTGCGGCTTTTTGATCTCCTGGAACATCAGGCACACAAAGCCACAGACATATTCTCCGGAATGAGTGAATCATGCTCCAGCGAAACACAAGATGGCTGGATCAATACGTGGCCACCTGCGCCTCAGCTGACACTTGACTCAAATCACGCGCATCAGCGGGCAATAGCGGAATCGATCCTTCATTCCGGAACGACTTCAGCGGAATGGACCCACTCGCATAAATGCGAAAATCCCATTCGTCGCGAGAGCGGTGCGCCCGGCCACGGCGGCGGTGACCGGGCGGCACTTCGCTGTCAGCCGTTCAGGGCGGCGAGGGTGGCGTCCAGGTCGGTGGGCTTGGGGCGGTTGTGGGGGAGCTTGGCCAGGGCGTTGGCCATCGCGCAGGTATTGGTGAGGGCCGAGAGGACCAGGCCGCCCGCGACGCCTGCGGAGAGCCAGCGGGCCGCGGCCCGGCGTCGGCCGGCGATGAGGCCGGTCAGGACGAGGGAGCCGGCGGCGAGGCGGACCTGTCGGTCCATGGCCCAGGGGGCCGAGGTGTCGGCGGGGCGATCGGTGGCGTGGCCCAGTTGCGTCCAGGCCGTGGTTCCGCCGGTAAGGGTGGCCGCGGCGATGCCCTGCTCGGCCAGGCGCCGGCAGGCGGTCGCGGAGCGGGCCCCGGAGGCGCACACGACGAGGAGGTCGCCTCGGTCCGCGGCGGTCCGCAGCGCCGGGAGGGCGGTGTCGAGGTGGTCAAGGGGATGTTGTGGGCGCCGGGGAGGTGGCCGGAGGCGTACTCGCCAGGAGTGCGCACGTCGACGACGGTCAGTTCGTGCAGGCGGGCGTGGGCCTGCTCGGCGGTGAGCGTGCTGGTGGCGGTGCTGGGTGTCACAGGGATTTTTCCTTGCTCAATCAGAGTTGCCCCCTTCGGTAAGATACCCGCTGGGGTATAGCGAAGGAGTGTGTGGGTCGTGGAACTGGCGATGGCGGCTGAGGAACTGAAGACGGTGGTCAACCGGTTGCGCCGGGCGCAGGGCCAGATCGCCGGTGTGATCAAGATGATCGAGGAGGGGCGGGACTGCGAGGACGTCGTCACGCAACTCGCGGCGGCGTCCCGCGCTCTGGACAAGGCGGGTTTCGCGATCATCGCGACGGGTCTGCAGCACTGCCTGACCGACGCGGACATGGCCGCTTCCGGTGACCGGGAGCAGATGCGCGCCCGGTTGGAGAAGCTGTTCCTGTCCTTGGCCTGACGCTGGGGAGTCGGCCTTGGCGCGACCCCCGATCCGCGCCGGGGCCCACTCGCCCGCCACGTCAGACAATGGCGTCGACCAGCATGAACGCCGACACCGCAAGCAGCACGACCGCGAAGGTCCGCTGCAACAGCCCGCCGGTGACCTTGGCGGCCAGGCGTCGGCCGTCCCACGCGCCGAGGATCGCCGCCCCGGTGAAGGGCCCGATCACCGCCCAGTCGACACCCGCGGTGGTGGCGCCGCGGGTTGCCAGGGAGGCGAGCGAGTTCGCCGAGATAGCCAGGAGGCTGGTACCGACCGCGGCCCGCATCTCGAACGCCAGCACGGTGACCAGCGCGGGGACGGCGAGGAACCCCCCACCGACGCCGAGCAGCCCGGTCAGCGCGCCCAGCCCGGCACCCGTGCCGACCGCCTTCACCGGCCCCGCCCCTCCGACCGCAGGACCGGAGTCGGCGCGGCCGGGGCGGAGCATCCTGACGGCGGCGAGCGCGGCGACGACCGAGAACGCGGCGGTCAGCACAGGCTGCGGCACGCGGGACGCGGCGGCTCCCGCCAAGGCGGCGGGCACGAGCCCGGCCGCGGCGAACAGGGCTCCCGCCTTCCAGCGGACATTGCCGGTACGGGCGTGGGCGTACAAGGCGGTGAGTGAGGTGGCGGTCACGATGATCAGGCTCGCGGTGGTGGCGGCGGCCGGGGTGAACCCGAGCAGGTAGATCAGCGCGGGCACCGCCAGGACGCTGCCGCCCCCGCCCAGCGCGCCGAGCGCGAGTCCGACCACGGCCCCCGCTGCCAGGGCGAGGATCAGCGCACTCACGCTATGACACCGTCGCCGCCGCCCGGCCCGATGACCGGCAGCCCCGCGCCTGCCCATGCGGTCATGCCACCGGTCACGTCCGTGGTCTGGACGCCGCGTCCGGCCAGCAGCTTCGCTGCCTGCTGGGAGCGGTGACCGGAGCGGCAGATCGCGACCACCGGCCGGTCCTGCGCGGCTGCGGGGAGCGGCGCCCCGGCCCTCAGCCGGGAGAGTGGAAGGTGCAGCGCGCCGGGCGCGTGCCCGGCGTCCCACTCGGGTGTCTCGCGGACGTCAAGGAGGACGGCGGCGCCGTCGGTGACCTGCCGCTGGGCCTGCTCAGGGGTGAGACGGCCGGGGCCGCGGCGAAGAAGCGCACACATGTTCAAGAGCTTTCGTGCAGAGGACGCGGGAGAGGGTGTGTCAGTCGGTGCCCGGTGCGGGCCGGGCGAGGGCCAGCCCCGCCTCACCGGCCGCGTCGAAGCCGTCGTCGACGGCGACCACGTCACGCCCCGCGGCGTCGAGCAGGGAGGCGGCGATCGCGGCGCGCATACCGCCCGCGCAGTGCACCCACACGGTCCCGTCCGGCACCTCGCCGATGCGGCCGTGCACCTCATGCACGGGTATGTGGACCGAGCCGTCGATGAAGCCGCCCGCGCGCTCGGAGTTCCGGCGCACGTCAAGCACCACCATCTGCTCGCCGCGCCCGCGCGCGGCGGCGAGGTCGGCGAAGCGGGCACGCGGGAAGGAGGCCGGCTCCTCGCCCGCGCGGACCCAGGTGACCGGGTCACCGGTGGAGGCGGCGGCCGGCCGGTCGATGCCCACCCGCGCCAGCTCCCGCTGCGCGTCGGCGATCTGCTCCGGGGTGTCGGCCAGCAAGGTGACGGGCTTGCCCCACGGGCTCAGCCAGGCCAGGTAGGTGGCGAGCTTGCCGTCGCCCTCGAAGTTGAACGACCCGGCCACGTGTCCGTCGGCGAAGGCCATCCGACTGCGCAGGTCCACCACCCACTCCCCCGCGGCCAGCCGGGAGGCGATCTCCTCCGCGTCCGCACGCTCGGGCGGGGTGAGGTCGACCGGTGCGGGGCCCGCGGCGTTGGCCGGACCCATGTGCGCGTAGTAGGCGGGTACGTCGTCGAGGCCGGCGAGCAGCCGCTCGACGAAGGTGTCCACGTCGAGGGTCAGCGCGTCGTTGGTCCTGCGCTCCTTGCCGATGGTCGTCGCGTCCCCGTCGGCCTGCGAGGAGGAGCAGAAGCTGCCGAACCCGTGGGTGGGCAGCACCGGCACCTCGTCGTCCAGCTCGTCGGCGAGACGGTGCGCGGAGGCGTGCTGGGCCCGGGCCAGCTGCTCGGTCAGCCGCGGTTCGACGAGGTCCGGACGGCCGACGGTGCCGATGAGGAGCCAGCCGCCGGTGAACGCCGCCACGCCGCGTCCTTCCTCGGTCAGGGCGTACGAGGTGTGGTGCGGGGTGTGCCCGGGGGTGGCGACGGCGCGCAGCACGAGCCCTTCGTCGACCGTCACCGTGTCGCCGTCGGCGACGGGGGTATGGGCGAACGACACGTGCGCCCCGGCCGGAACCAGGTACGCGGCGCCGGTGACACGGGCCAGCTCCAGGCCGCCGGTGACGTAGTCGTTGTGCACGTGGGTCTCGGCCACGTATGCGATGCAGACTCCGCGGCGGGCCGCGGCGGCGATGACCCGGTCGATGTCGCGCGGCGGATCGATGACCACCGCGGCACCGGTCCCGCCCGCCAGGTAGCTGCGGTTGCCCAGACCTTCGAGTTCCAGGGTGTCGACGAAGAACACGACGTACGACTCCTTTCCAACGGTGTGACGATGTACCCCGGGGGGTATCTGTTTCCCACCCTAACAGGGATACCCCAGGGGGTATTCCGAGACCGCAATCCAACACCGCACAACACACACCGAACCCGACACAGCCCCGCCCCCCTCCCCCTGAAGCACCGCGGAGACCCACTTCTGGAAGACTCCCGACCCGGCGGAGAGTTCGGGGGGCTGCCCCCTCTGGTGGCCCGCGGACGAGCCGTGGCCGGTCAGCACGAGTGCGCACCGCAAGAACGCGGGACGCCGGCTGCCGGAGCTGCGTGAGGCGCGGCGCGTCCTGAACGCGGCATGGGCCCGCGACCCCGAGCGTGGGCCGAGTGACGCGGATCGCGAGACGCTCCGGCGCCTGGAGCGGCGGGTGCGGGCGGTGCCCGGTATCGCGGACGAGGATCCGATCCCGCTCCTCGCGGCCGCGCAGCTGTTCGCCCGGGACATACCTGACCTGCCAGCAGGGCCGGGCGGCGCGGACCTGACTTGCAGAACGTCGCTACGCCTCGGCGCCATCCGTGGACGGGCCCACATAGGCCGAAGCGCCGCCAGGTCCATGCCATGAGGGCGCTGGGCGCGGGCGGGGGACGGCCGCGCGTGCGAGGCGAGGTCAGCTTTCGCTGCTCTGCCGCCTCAGATACAGCGTCTTCCCGTACGGCTGGCCGAGCCAGATCTTCGGGCTGCCGAGCAGATCCATGTTGTCGAAGGTGACGCGGTCGGGCCCGTCCGGATTGACCACGACCGTGACGCGCTCCACCTGCCAGCCGGGGTACTGGCCCTCCGGTTCGAGGCGGATGTACGTCGGATGGGCGGCGAGGTTCTCCGTGTGCAGTTGCGGCTTGTGCGGGTCGTTGTACTCCGCGTCTTCGACGTTGGCCCCGTCGCCCAGGATGTAGGTGTCGTCCGAGCGCGGTTGCGTGTCGTCGATGTCGGGGCGGGCGAGGACGAACTCACGTCCGGCGATACCGAGGTAGACCCTGCCGTAGGTCCCGGCGTTGGGGTCGTCTCCCGTGGTGACCTGCGCGCTGATCTTGACAATGTGCGACATCGTCTTCCCTTCTTCCTTCGGATGCGCGAGTGCGCGAGTGCGGTGCAACCACGGGATTCCCTCGTTGGTCGCGCGCGAGTACGGAAGAAGGGCAGAGTTGTACGGTGTGTCCGAACCGCTAGCCGGTCCACGCACGCAGCTTGTCCGGGTTGACCACCAGCCACAGGTCGGTGATCAGACCTTCGCGGATGCCCATGGACAGGACGGCGACGGTCACGCCGGCGATGCGGACGGCCAGGCCCGGGGCGCCGTTGACATCGTCCTCGACGAGCTCGACCTCCGGTTCCTGGCGCAAAAGTCCGAGGACCAGGCGGGCCACCTTGTCCTGTCCGAGTACGGGACGCAGCGCCGCCCGCACCTTGCCGCCGCCGTCGCTGCGGGACGCGACACCGGGGTCGAGCAGATCGACGAGCGCGCCGAGGTCACCCGTCTCGCACGCCTCACGGAAGGCGGTCACGACCCGTCGGTGCTCCTGCGCCGTACCGCTGCCGGCGCGTTCGCGGGCGAGGCGTCTGCGGGCGGAGGAGGCGAGCTGGCGGCAGGCCGCGGGGGTGCGCCCCACCGTCTCGGCGATCTCCGTGAACGGCACCCCGAAGACGTCGTGCAGGACGAACGCGACGCGTTCCGCGGGCGTGGCCGTCTCCAGGACGACGAGCATGCCCATGCTGACGGATTCGTCGAGGGTGATCCGGTCGGCCGGGTCGCCCGCGTCCGCGGCGCCGGTGCTGCTCCACGTGGCGCTGTTCCGGACGGGTTCGGGCAGCCACTCACCCGTGTAGCGCTCCCTGCGCACCCGCGCGGAAGCGAGGTGATCGAGGCAGACGCGCGAGGCGACCCGGGTCAGCCACGCCTCGGGGGCCGCGATCGCCTCCCGGTCCTCGTCGGGGAGGGCGTACCAGCGCGCGTACGTCTCCTGGACGATGTCCTCGGCCTCCTGGACGGAGCCGAGCATCCGGTAGCCGAGATTGAGCAGGCGCCGCCGCTCGGCCAGGAGGGAGCCGAGGGTGGGGTCGGAGCCGGGCGGCGTGGGCATGTGCTCGTCATTCCCTTCCGGAGGGTTCGGCGGGGCCGAGCGGCACCAGGAGCAGAGCGGACAGGAGCACGAGCGCGGACAGGGTCACGGCGTTGAGGACCTGGTCGCGCGTCCCGTACATGCCGAGATGTTGTACGTGATAGCTGAAGTGGAGCACGTTGAACACCAGCCACACCGCGCCCGCGATCTGGACCAGCCGATTGTTGCGCACGTCCCGCAGAGTGATGAGCGTCAGCGCGGCCAGCGCCAGGAACATCGCTCCGGTGTCCTTGGCGAGGTGTTCGTTGTACGGGCCCAGCTGCGGAAGCCAGCTCATTCCGAACCCGGGGAAGTCCGCATGCCACGCCTCGGGCGCGAAGTAGGCCCACGCACCCGTGTACAGGGCGGTGACGACCAGCACGCCGAGACAGCCGTAACGCAATTTCGTGTTCATGCCTCTCTGACGAGACAGCGCGTTCCGATGTGAGGTCCGGCCGGCTGCCCGTCCGGGTCGGGACCGGCCGGCGCCGGCTTGAGCCACGTCCGTCGTGCGGAGGACGGGGCACGACGGCCGCCGAGGGGCTGTTGGGACCCGGCCCGTGCGTGCACGGTGAGGCGGCTCGGACGGCTGTCACCTGGCGCGTCGGCTGGGCCCGTGGAGCCCGCGGCCCGACGCCGGACGAAGCAGTCCGACGGGTGGCCCGCGCCCCCGGCGAGTCGGCGCAAAAGGTTCATTGCGGCATGTGTCCGACGGCAGTAGAAGGGGTTACCAGAAGGGGGCATCACCTCAGAACGTTGCGGCCGCGGCGTCCAGCAAGGCAGCACATCGCAGCTCTCAGAGACCAGAGAAGCAAGGTGATCACGCATGCCGCAGGACCCGCACAGCGCAGTGAGCAACGAGCCCGAGGACGGCGCCACCTCCATCGCCGCCGAGCAGGAAGCGGTGCTCCAGCCCGCCTCCCAGGGAACGGCGGGCACCCCCCAGCACGCGACGGACGAGGGCCTGGAGTTCATCGAGGGCTACCGCCGCCCGGAGCACTTCGCGCCGGAGGCGTGGTCGGCGCCGACCGCCATGCTGCCCGACATCGGCGAGGCGTCGTTCGGTCCGCCGCCCCCGGCCGCGGAGACCGTGCACGGACCCGACGACCGCGTCCAGATCGCCGGCACCAGCGTGTATCCGTGGCGGGTGCACTGCTATCTGCTGATCACGGCCCGCGACAACACGCTCTACCAGGGCACCGGCTGGCTGCTCGGTCCGCACACGCTCGCCACCGCGGGCCACTGCGTCTACATCAAGGGCAGCGGTGTGGCGGACAGGGACGGCTGGGTCAAGAGCATCCAGGTCATGCCGGGACGCAGCGGCGCCTCACTGCCGTACGGCAGTATCACCTGCACCAGCTTCCGCTCCGTGCTCGGCTGGACGAACGACGGCGACGAGAACTTCGACTACGGGGCCATCATCACGCCGAACAACATCGGCGACACCGTGGGCTGGTTCGGCTTCGGCGTGTACTCGGACTCCGACCTGCTGAAGACGACCGGCAACATCGCAGGCTACCCGGGCGACAAGCCCTCGGGCACACTCTGGTACGCGGCACGCGGGGTCGACTCGGTCGCCGCGCGCAAGGTGTACTACGACATCGACACGGCCGGTGGGCAGAGCGGCAGCTCCGTCTACCGCATCGACAGCAACAACAACCGCTACGGCTTCGCCATCCACGCCTACGGCGGCTCCCGGGTGAACTCCGGCACGCGGTTCACCACCCCGGTCTTCAACAACTACGTGGCATGGAAGGCGTGAGCCGACCCCTATGAGCGGCAGCAACTCCGCGGTGGAGATCACCGGTGTCGTCCGGGACGCCTCGGGCGCACCGGTGGCCGGCGCGCGGGTCCTGTTCACCGAGGGGCCCCGGCCGCTGCCGGACATCGCTGCCCTGACGGACGCCGAAGGACGCTTCTCCCTCGGCGCCCCGTCCCCGGGGGCGTACACCCTCACGTGCCGGGCGGACCCGCTCATAGGTGCGTCCGGCACGGCCGAGGCCACCGTCTCCGTGCACCCGGCCGGCCCGGCCGCGACGGCGGGCCCGATCCGGGTGGACCTGACGCTGGGCTGAGCAGGCAGCCGGTACGCGGGGCTACTCGACGCGGTCGAGAAAGTCGAGCACCCGCTGGGTGACCTGCGTCGCGGCGCGCTCGTCGTACGAGGGAAGGCTGCTGTCGGTGAACAGGTGGCTGTCACCGGGATACAGGAACAGTTCGGCGTCCGCCGCCGTCCCGACGAGCGCGCGAGCCGCGTCGACATCCCCCTCCCCGGCGAAGAACGCGTCCGCGTCCATGCCGTGGACCTGGACGGGTACGCCCTCGGGCCAGCCCGTGCCGAACTCCGCGACGGGGACGCACGCCTCGATCAGCACCGCGCCCTTCGCCCCGGGACGGGTCTGGGCCAGCTTCTGCGCCGGCAGGACACCCAGCGAGAACCCCACATGAACGAGGCCCTCGGGCAGCTCCTCGGCGGCGGCGGTTCCGCGATCGGTGATCGCGGCGAACCCGACGCTCTCGGCGTGGGCCACGCCGTCACCGAGGCTGTCGAAGACCCGCCCCTCGAACAGGTCCGGGAGGTGGACGGTGTGCCCGGCCCGCCGCAATCGCTCGCCGAACCCACGGATGCCCGCGGTCAGCCCGCACCCGTGGTGGAAGACCAGTACCTCGGCCATGTCGCTCCCCTCTGGACGCGGTACCCGGGTCGGTACCGCAGCCCGAGTATGCACCCCGGCACTGACATCGGCGGCCGGGTCTCAGCGCCGGTGCCGGGCGGCCATCCACTGCCAGATGTGCGTTCCGCCGATGCTGGGGTCGTTCCGTGCGACGTAGATCCACGAGAAGTGGCCGAGGTACTGGTGGCCGTCGCGTATGACGTGGTCGTAGAGCGTCAGCAGCGAGCCGGGGATGACGTCGTGCGCGTGCACGGTGTTGGCCTGCGCGTCGACGACGGGGTCGTCGGCCGAGGTGACGAGCCAGGTGGGGGTGGTGATCCGCGCCAGTTCGCTGTCGGGGAGCAGCGGTGCGCCTCCGGGCGGGAACGCCGTGACGATGCCGCAGATCGGCACGGCGGCCGCGAAGAGGGCAGGGTAGACGGTGGTCATCTTCATCGTCATGTAACCGCCGTTGCTGCAGCCCGCGACGTAGATCCGGTCGCGGTCGACGCGGTTGCCGCGCACGACCTCGTCGATGATCTCGTGGATGAGGGGGGCGAAGCGGGGGCCGTCCTCCATCCAGTAGGAGGTGCTCTGCGGGGCGAGGACGTAGGCGCCGTCGAAGATGTGCTGGGCCTCAGGGGTGGCGAAGCCCAGTGCCCCGCGGTTGGCCCGCAGGGTCGTCTCGTTGTCGTAGTAGTCGTTCGACAGCGAGGCGCCCTCGCCTCCGCCGTGCAGCCAGACGACCAGCGGACGCCTGTCCCTTCGGTCCCCTCGGGGGGCGCGGGAGCGGGTGGGTGAGTACAGCCAATACTTCATGCCCGAGCCGGAGACGTGGGAGCTGAACGCGTCGACCTCCGGGTCCGACAGCCGGGGGTCCTGCACGAACTCCTTGATGACGGCCGTCCGGTGGTCGCGCAACGGGATCGGGGCGCGCTGGGTGAGGGTGTAGGTGAGGTCGAGCAGGACGTTGCGGCCCTCGCGCGCGAGGTAGCCGAGCGTGCCGCCCCCGGCCTGGCCCTCGGCGTAGTCGAGTTCGAGCACGATGTCGCCGTGGCGGTCGAGCCGGACAGCGGTCACCGTGCGGTCGAGGTCGTACGCGCCCTGAAGGGTCTCACCGGCCGGGACGGGGAACGGGCTGGTGGCCCTGGCGTGCACGGCGAAGGTACGGGTGGTCAGCCCGGCCGGGTCGACCGGCCCGAGCCGGCCGGTCCTGAGGGTGATCGAGGTGACCTGTTCGCCGCCGTCGAGCACCTGGGCGTTCAGGGTGAAACGTACGGTGCGGGCGCCCTCACGGTCGTCGGCGTACGCGGCGACGCCGGGCAGGGACAGACCGGCGGCGCCCGCGCCGGCGGCCAGCAGGGTACGACGGTCGATACGTGTTGCCATGCGGACTCCTCGTGGGGCACCAGGGCCGAACCGTCATGAAGGGGACATGACATGTGTATCGGGAGGCATGCTACCGGCGCCCCCGCGCGGCGGACAGGTGCAGGACACCGCCGGTCGCCTCCTCGGAGAGGTCCGAGGCGAGCAGCGCCTCGGCGACCCCGGGGACGTGCCCGCTCGCGGGTCGGTGCCGTCGCGGGGCCGCGGCAGGCCGAAGAGAAGCGTTCGCCCCCGGTCAACCGAAGGGGTGGTTTACGGCGGACAGCCCCGCGCACCGGCCGCCGGTCGCGTGTCCTGGGAGCCGAACGGATCAAGGACATCCCTGGTACGGCCGTACCGGGGATGTCGGAGGGGGCTCGCATGACAACCGACGACAACCGTGGCCGACGCGCCGACGAGCGGGCGGTCTTACTCGCGGCGGGGCTGGCGGACCTGGCGGTGAGCGCCATCGGTTCGGCCGCCGGCACCGTCCAGCAACTGCTGCGCCGCTCCGACGCGCCCGACCTCGCGCGGGACGCCAAGGACGACCTGATGGCCCGGGGCCGTATCGCCCTGGACCGGTTCGCCACCCTCCCGCCCGCACACCTGGAAGTGCTCGCTCAGCAGGCCATCGCCCGGCGCGCGGCGACCGGTGGCGATGTCTGAGCGCTGGGACCGGAGCGGCTTCAAGGGCCGCGTCGACACTCTCCTCGCCGACTTTCTGTCCGAGGAGGCCGAGCGACTGCTCGCCGTCGACGCGTCGTTGGAGCCGGTGGCCGCCCAACTGCGCGGGGCGGCCGCCCACGGCAAACGACTACGGGCAGCCTTCTGCTACTGGGGCTGGCGCGCGGCCGGGCAGCCCGACAACGACGCCCTGCTGCGAGCGTCCGCCTCGATGGACCTGGTCCACGCGGCGGCGATCGTCCACGACGACCTCATCGACGACAGCCCGCTGCGCCACAACCGGCCCACCGCGCACATAGCGCTGCGCACCGCCGTCACCGGCCATCCGCGCGCGCATGACGCGGCCCGCTCCCTCGCCATGCTGGTCGGCGACCATCTCATGGCCCTGGCGGGGCAGTTGTTCGCCACCAGCGGTCTGCCCGCCGCGTATCTGGCCAGGGCGCGCCCCATGTGGTCCGAACTGGCGCGGGAGCTCATCGCGGGTGAATGCCTGGAGATCCTCAGCACCGGCGCCCCACCGGACGCCGACACGTCCCTGAAGGTCGTCCGCTACAAGACGGCGAAGTACACCGTCGAGCAGCCGCTCCTCATCGGCGCCCTGCTCGCCGGCGCCTCCCCCGGCCTGCGCGACGGACTCTCCGCGTACGGGCTGCCGCTGGGAGAGGCGTTCCAGTTGCGTGACGACCTGCTCGGCCTCTTCGGCGACTCCGGCAGCACCGGCAAGGCCGGCCTCGACGACATCCGGGGTCACCGGCCCACCACCTTGCTGGCCAAAGCGTGGGAGGTCGCCGATCCCGCTCAGCGCGCACACCTCACGCGGCTGCTGGGCCGTCACGACCTGACCGAGGCGGACCTGCGCACGGTCCGTGAGCTGATGCGCGACCTCAAGGCCCCGGAACGGGTCGAGGACCTGATCGCCACACGTGTGCACGAGGCCGTCCGCCGCCTCGACGGATGCGGCGCCACCGCTCAGGCCCGCCGCGCCCTGACCGACCTCGCGTACACGGCCACGGACCGCGACCACTGAACCACCCGGCCTCCGCGTTTTGCGGCCACCGGCCGCACCCCTTGCCGACCTTGAAGGAAGGTCCGACATGACGTACACCGAATCCTCCATGAACGCCCTGCGCCTGGACGGCGACGAACTCGCCGACGCCGTCGTGGCGACCCTCTTCGAGCGGGGGGAGGTGGGCACGTTCAACACGCTGATGCGCTACGTCTCCACGGCCGGCGCGCCGCTGCCGGACGGCCTGCCCGACGTGGCGCGCGAGTACCTGCACGCGACCAGCGCCCCGCCGTCCTGGGTGGACTGGACGGAGATGGAGAAGGCGCGGCTGTTCTTCATCGACAACAACGTGCACATCTCCACCGCGCTGTCCTTCGCCTCCATGCCCGCCTGCTATGTCGTCCCGCACGTCGCCGCGCTGCTCTCCACGACCCACGGCCTCGACTACCCCTCGCGCCGGATGGCGGAGACCGGACAGTTCACGGTCTACCTGATGCAGCCCGACGCGTTCGAGGCGGGCAGCCGCTTCATCCCCGCCGCGCAGAAGGTGCGCCTGCTGCACGCGTCGATCCGCCACCACCTCAAGCGCGAGGACCGGTGGGACACCCGGACGCTCGGGACGCCGATCAACCAGGAGGACATGATCGGCGGCCAGATGTTCTTCTCGCTGCTCGTCCTCGACAGCCTGCACCGGCTGAACATCCACATGTCCACGGAGGGCGCCGAGGCGTACTACTACGCCTGGCGCGTGGTCGGCGCGATGCTCGGTGTGGACCAGGACGCGGTCCCGAAGACGCTGGAGGAGGCGCGCGCCTTCCTCGACCTGTACATGCTGCGCCACATGGGCCCGTCCGACGAAGGCGCCCACCTCACACGGCAGTTGATCGACCTCTACGAGGAGGTCGTCCCCGGCACCTTCTTCGACCCGATCGTCTCGGCCCTGATCCGCTATCTGGTCGGAGACACGTGTGCCGACTGGCTCCAGGTGCCGCGCACCGCCTGGGACCGGGTGGCCCAGGCCGTCCCGACGCTGCTCGGTGTCCTGGAGACCATCGAGGACCGCTCCCCGTTCGGCGCCTGGGCGCTTGACCGCATCGGCCACCTCACCACCGTCTTCGAACTGTCCTCCCTGACGCGCGGCCGGGTGATGCACTACGCCATTCCGGAGCAGTTGAAGAAGGACTTCGGTGTCAGCGCCACCGTGCCGCGCACCCAGCGCTGGACGCCGCCCGCATCAAAACTTGGCTAGCCACAAGAAAATACTTGGCTAGCCACGCAATGGCTGCTACGTTTTATGTGTCCGGCCACATACCCGGGTCGGACGCCCGGCTCACAAGGAGACAGCAGCCATGAAGGCCATCGTTTTCGACATGTTCGGCGGCACCGAGGTCCTGCACGAGACGGACCTGGAGATTCCGCAGCCCGGCCCCGGCCAGGTCCGGGTCCGCATCCGCGCGGTCGGCGTCAACCCGGTGGACGGCAAGATCCGCTCCGGCGCCATGGAGGCCATCTTCCCCACCACGCTGCCCGCGATCCCCGGCGGCGAGATCGCCGGTGTCGTAGACGCCGTCGGTGCGGGCGTGGACCACCTCAAGGTCGGCGACGCCGTCCTCGGCTGGTCCGACACGGGCTCCTACGCCCAGTACGCCCTCGCCGACGCGAGCGTCCTCGCCCTCAAGCCCGCCGGCCTCGACTGGACGCACGCCGCCGCCCTGCCGGTGGCTAGTGATGGCGCCGACCGCGCCCTGGACCTCCTCGCCGTCAAGGCGGGCGAGACCCTGCTCATCCACGGCGCCTCCGGCGCGCTCGGCACCATCGCCGTCCAGCTCGCCGTCGCCCGCGGCGCCCGCGTCATCGGCACCGCCGGACCCGCCAACCAGGAGTACGTCACCTCCCTCGGCGCCACCGCCCTCGTCTACGGCGACGACCTCGTCGAGCGGGTCCGCGCCCTCGCCCCCAGCGGCATCGACGCCGTCCTCGACGCCGCAGGCAAGGGCGCCCTGGAGGACTCCATCGCCCTGCGCGGCACCACCGACCGGATCGTCACCACCGCCGACTTCCGCGCCCGCGAACTCGGCGTCGTCTTCTCCGAGGGACCCCAGCGCCGCTCGGCCGCCCGCCTCACCGAACTCGCCCAACAGGCCGCCGACGGCACCCTGGTCACCACCGTCGGCGCGACCCACCCGCTCGCCGACGCCGCCAAGGCCCAGCAGGCCAGCGACGCCGGACACAGCCGCGGAAAGCTCGTCCTCACCGTCGACTGACTCCCTCACGCCCCCATCCCCCTTCTCCTGAGGAGAACCCATGCCTGAGAACGTCGACCCCGCCCTGGACGCCCTGTGGGAGCCCGCCCGCGCCGGGAGTCTCCGGCTGCCGCACCGGCTGGCCATGGCCCCGATGACCCGCAGCCGGTCCACCCCCGACGGAGTTCCGACCGAACTCAACGCCGAGTACTACGCCCAGCGCGCCTCGACGGCGCTCATCGTCACCGAGGGCACCCAGCCCTCCCCCGACGGACAGGGATACCTGCTCACACCTGGCATCCACTCCCCCGAGCAGGTGTCCGGCTGGCGCAAGACCACCGACGCCGTACACGCCGCCGGCGGCCGGATCGTCGTCCAGCTGATGCACACCGGGCGGATCGCCCACCCGGACAACACCCCGCACGGACGGCAGCCGGTGGCGCCCTCCGCGGTCAGACCCGCGGGGCTCATGTTCACCGCGGCCGGACCGCGGGAGATGCCCGAGCCCCGCGCACTGTCCACCGGTGAAGTCGCCGCGACCATCGACGACTTCCGCCGCGCCGCCGCGTACGCCGTCGAGGCGGGCGCCGACGGCGTGGAGATCCACGGCGCCAACGGCTACCTCGTCCACCAGTTCCTGGCAAGCAACACCAACGAACGCACCGACCGCTACGGCGGCTCCCTCGCCCACCGCATCCGCTTCGCCGTCGACGTGGCCTCCGCGATCGCCGACGAGATCGGCGCCGACCGCACCGGCATCCGCCTCTCCCCCGGCAACCCGTACAACGACATCCGCGAGGACGACACCCACGAGCTGTACCCGGCGCTCGTACGCGCCCTCGTCCCCCTGGACCTGGCCTACCTGCACCTGATGCACACCGGCGACGAGGACCTGCTGCGCACCCTGCGGTCGCTGTGGCCGGGGACGCTGGTCCTCAACCGCGCCGGTGCCGAGCTCGACGCGCGGGCCAAGGACGTCGAGGACGGCCTCGCCGATGTCGTCACTGTCGGCGCGATGGCCCTGGCCAACCCCGACCTCGTGGACCGGATACGCTCGGGAGCGCCGCTGAACACCCCCGATCCGGCCACCTTCTACGGGGGCGGCGCGCGCGGCTACACCGACTACCCCGCCCAGAGCAGCGCAGAAGGAACACCATGACAGACCCGGCGTCCAGGCTCCCCGGCACGGCGCGCGACGGCCGCCTCAGCTACGCCATCTTCCAGCTGGCCCGCGCCCACCGCGCCCACGCCTCCGCCATGCTCCGGGACATGAACCTGCACCCGGGCCAGGAGCTGCTCCTCATGCAGCTCTTCGACCGCGACGGCCAGACCCAGTCCGAACTCCTGGACAGCGTGGGCCTGGACCACTCCACGGTCTCCAAGTCCCTGCGCCGCATGCAGGAGGCCGGGCTGCTCGCGCGCGAACCGGCCGCGTACGACCGGCGGGTGATGATCGTCCACCTCACCGAGAAGGGCCGCGCGCTGCGGGAGCCCATCGAGGACATGTGGCGCAGCCTTGAGGAGATCTCGGTCCGCGACCTGACGCCTGAGCAGGTCGAGGCGTTCACCGAGGCCGCGTACGCCATCGAGCGGTCCGTCAGGGAGCGCGGCCGGGAGAACGCGCCGAACGCGTAGTCGCGGCGTCAGCGCGCAGCGAACTTCGCGACGGCCGCCTCCGTGACCGGGGTGAAGAAGTTGACCAGGTTGCCGTCGGGGTCGCGGAGCAGCAGCGAGCGGTTGCCCCACGGCATCGTGGTCGGCCCGGCGACGAAGTCGCTGACGTAGCCCGACAGGTCCTGGTGCACGCGGTCCACGTCGTCGACGAGGAACTCGGTGATCACGCTGTGGTTGTCGGCCGGGCGGGCGGAGCCCGGGGCGAACAGCGGGACCGTGGCGGTACCGGCGATGGCGAGGGTGGCGCCCGCAGCCGTCCTGAGCTCGGCGAACGCGTCCGTGGCCCACACCGCCCGCGCCCCCGTGGCCCGCTCGTAGAACGCGACGAGGCGGGCCACATCGCCGGTGATGATGCGGATCGAGACGAACTCCATGGGATCTCCTTGGCTGCGCTCAGAGGTGTTCTCCGAGGTGTGCTCCGCAGGCTAGGAGAGATAGTGGACAGATCCGGTCCAGTATCAGTTCCGTATCCGCGTTAGGTTGTGTCCGTGTCCCGACCCACCGCCCGCGTGCTCACGCTCCTGGAACTGCTCCAGTCGGGCGGCACCCGCACCATGGCCGAGCTGGCCGACCGGCTCGGCGTCGAGGGGCGCACCGTGCGGCGGTACGTGGACCAGCTCATCGACCTCGACGTACCCGTGGAATCGGTGCGCGGCCGCTACGGCGGGTACCGGCTCGCCCCCGGGTACCGGCTGCCTCCCCTCATGCTCAGCGACGAGGAGGCGCTGGCCGTACTGCTCGGCCTGGTCGCCGGGCGCCGGACGGGGCTGACGACCGAGCAGCGCACCGCGAACGAGACAGCGTCGGCGAAGATCCGGCGGGTGCTGCCCAGGCACATCGCCCACCGCCTCGACGCCCTCCTCGACTCCCTCGCCTTCACCAAACAGCTTGGAGAGGCCGGAGAGGCCGGAGAGGCCAGGGAGGCCGGCGCGCCGGAGACCGGCGTCCTGCTCGCCGTCGCCGACGCGGTGCGCCACCGCCGACCGCTCTCGATCCGCTACACCGACCGCGACGGACGACGCAGCGAACGCACCCTGCACGCGTACGGGATCGTCGCCCATTCCGGCCGCTGGTACGTCACGGGCGCGGATCCCGGCATCGGCCAGGACCGCACCTTCCGGCTCGACCGCGTCGAGGACGCGCGGCCCCTTCCCGGCACGTTCGACGCCCCCGCGGGCCCCGATCCGGCCCAGTGCCTGGTGGCGGCGTTCGCCACGGCCGCGTACCGGTACGAGGTGAGCTTGCGTGTCGACGGGACGGCCGAGCAGATCCGCGCCGTCCTCCCCGCCACCGTCGCGACTTTGGAGGAGGAGGAAGAGCCCGACGGGGGCCGAGACCGGACGGCCGAGCGCTGGTTGCGCGTCACACTGCGGGCCGAGCGCCTCGACTGGCTGCCTCCGCTGCTCGCCGCACTCGACCGGCCCTTCGTCATCGAACGCCCCGACGAACTGCGCGACCTCGTCGCCGCGTTCGCCGACCGCCTCGCGTCCTCCGCCCGCAGGCCCGCCGACTGAGCGAGTTCGTCGCGTCAGTCGGTGAGCAGCTTGGCACGCAGTGCCGCGACAGTCGTCGCGTCCAGCCGCAGTCCTTCCCGTACGTACGTGTCGAAGTCGCCGTAGATGTGGTCGACCTCGGCGAACGCCGCGCGGAGCCAGCTCAGTTCGACGGCCTTCGGGTTGCCGGTGTACTGGTTGCTGGCCAGGAAGTCCGCCTCGACCGTCGCTCTCGGCACGCCGAGCAGGGTCAGCAGGACGGCCGTGCCCCAGCCGGTGCGGTCCTTGCCCGCGCTGCAGTGGAAGACGGTGGCGCCCGACGTGTTCGTGGCGACGGCCGTGACCAGGTCGCGGAACGCGTAGTCGGCGCCGACGAAGTTGACCATGAACGGGTAGCCGATGGACTGACCCAGGTCGGAGGAGCCGGAGAAGAGGCCGGCGGCGAGGGCCTGCGCCAAAGTCATCAGGGCCGGGTCGTGGAAGCGGATGCCGTGGCTCAGCGAGACGACGTCGGCGACCTGGTAGGCGACACCGGCCGGCAACCGGTCCGGCTCGTCGTGGCGCTCCATCGCGTTGCGCAGGTCCACGGCGCGTGTGAGGCGCTGGGAGACCAGCCGCTGCTGCTCGGCGTCGGTGAGAGCGCTCAGCTTGTTGGAGCGGTAGACCAGGCCGGGGCGGACCCAGCGGCCGTCCGTGGTGCGGTAGCCGCCGATGTCACGGAAGTTGCGGGCCGACGACAGCCCGAGCGACCGCTCCGCGACGACCAACTGGCCGCCGCTGTCGGGGGCGAGGCGGAAGTACCAGCGCCCCGCCTCGGGCAGCGTGCCCGCGGGGACCGTCAGCGAGCCGGTGCCCGGCGCCGTGCCGAGGACCGTGCCGGTGGTGGCGTCGGGCGAGGTGACGGCTGTGACGGTCACCGAAGCGGCGGGCGACGCCCAGGAGAGGGTGTAGCTCCCGTCGGCCGCGCGGGTCGCCGTGGCGGCGGTGAACGGTACGGCGGACCGCACCGTGGTCGCCGCCGCGGTGGCCGCGGGCGGCGCGGCGAGCGCGGACGGGGCGAGGGCCGTCCCGGTGAGGAGGGCGGCTGCGACGACGGCGCCGGCTATGCGGTGCGTACGCATGGTGGGGTCCTTGTCTGTCTCGGCTGTTCTAGCTGTCTGGGCTGTTTGAGCTGTCCGGGCTGTCTCGGCTGTCCGAGCTGTCGGCTGTCCGAGCTGTCTCCGCTGTCTCGGCTGAGGTGTCAGGGGGTCGGTCGGGCGGTGCACGGGGCGGTGCCGCAGACATTGATGACATGGCCGGTGGTCAGGAAGGTGGCCTTCTGCTGACGGGCGGCGGGCGAGTGGCGGGGATCCTCGTGCGGGTCGTGGCCGTAAGCGGGCCCGGATGGCGGGGTGTTGCTCACCGGAGGGGCCAGGGTGCCGCTGTCCCAGACGGTCATGGCCGAGGTGCGCGCGGGCAGTTGCCCGGCGTCGATGCGGCGGATGCCCCAGTACGGGACGGTGTCCGGGCTCCGGCCCGCCGCGAGCGCGGGCGAGACCAGCCGGGCGCCGATGGTGCGCGCCTCCACCTCGGCGGCGGCGTTCGCGACCTGGTGGTCGCCGAAGGCGATGTGCATGAGCACGTCGTGGCCGTCGGTGAGGTGGTTGGCGTAGCCATTCGTCTCGCCGCGGTCCCAGACCATCTGGAAGAGCTGGAGGACGAGCTGCTGGCGCAGCTTGTCGGGGTAGGCCGCGTCCAGGACCTGCTGGAACGGTGCGAAGTCGCTGCTGCGGTTGAGGAGCAGCCCGTAGTTCATGCCGGTGACGCCGAGGACTCCGCGCCTGATGTCGGGTGAGGCGGCGACCAGTGCGCCGCCGAGGATGCCGCCCTGGCTGTTCCCGTCGTAGGCGAGGCCGTGTCGTACGTCGATGAGAGGGCGGCCGTCTGCGGTGCGGAAGGCGGGGTCGGTGACCAGCCCCTCGGCGTGGATGAGGGCGCGGCCGAGGAACAAGGCGTTCAGCATGCCTTGTTCGCTGCGTTCGGGGACGGCCGGGAAACCGTTCGGGTCGGCGAGGGCGGCCAGGACGACGGGGATGTCCTCCTTGGCCATGCCGATCCAGTCCGTCGCGCAGAAGGTGAAGCCGTGCTCGGCCGCCATGTCCTTGACGTTGCCCGCGCCGACCTCGGACCGGGAGCCCAGGAGCCCGTGCCCATAGAGGGACGGGCGGGAAGGGGTCGTGAACGCGGCGCGGGGGATCTCGCAGCGGAACTCGGCGGGCTGGGTGTTGCCGGGCAGCCTTTCGGGTGTGCCGTCGCGGTCGCGGTGGAGTACGGAGCCGGGCGGGCCGTCGGGCCGGTTCAGAAAGCTCGGCACGGTGACGCGGCCGGTGACCTCGCGGGCGATCCGGGCGTCCTGGTCCGCGGGGAAGTCGGTGACCCCGGTGATCTCGAAGGCGGGCGAGCGGTCCCCGAGCCGGCGGAACGCCTTGTCGCGCATGGTGAAGAGGTCACCGGTGAGGCTCCGGGTGGAGGCCACGGTGAAGTCCCAGGCCAGGTGCAGGCTGTGGGTGCTGACCCCGGCGCGGCGCAGCGCGGAGAGAGCCGGCCGCAGCTCGTCCTGGCGGGCGCGCAACGGGTCGCGTACGGGCAGCCGCTCGCCCGCGACCGCGGTGAAGGGGGCGGCGGCCGGGATGGTGCGGCCCGCGGCGTCCTTGAGGCGGCGCAGGGCCACGGCGTAGTGGTGGCCGTCGCGGAAGTTGCGGGCGGGGTGGATCAGCAGGGCGCGGCGGGCGGGGTCGGTGGCGTTGGCGTCGAGCTCGGCCCAGTACGGCCACCGTTCACCGGTGGTGGTGTCCAGGAGGACGACCGGGGCGTCCCGGTCCAGGGAGCTGCCGATGTCGGTGAGCGGGGCCGCGCCGGTCGCCGCCAGATCGAGCCCCGGCACCTGGGCGATCAGGGCGGAGCCGGGAGAGAAGCCGTCGGACCGGTTCCACGCGGTCGGGTCGATGGGCAGTCCGGTGGTGGCGCGGGGCAGCATGGCGGCGTCGAAGGCGACCTGGCGGCCCGTGTCGGTGTCCGGGGCCGGCCGGGTGTACCAGTCGTTGGGGAACGGCAGCAGGCACTCGGCGGGGGTCAGCGGGTCGCAGCCGCGCGGTTGTGGCTGACCGGGCGGGGTCGCGTGGGCGGCGCGCGGCTGTGGCTGACCGGGCGGGGTCGCGTGGGCGGCGGGCGGAGTCGCACGGGCGGGCGGAGTCGCATGGGCGGGCGGGCCGAGGAGCGCCGCGGCGACAAACGCCATCGCCACCGCCACCGCCACCGCCACTCCGATCTGCACTTGCCAGTGCAGGCGCTGCCGCACCGGTCAGTTGCCCTGAAGGTGTGCGCCGATGATCCGGGCGTAGTTCTCCTCGCCCCGCTGGTTGGGGTGCAGTGGCGCCGCCGGGGCCGTCGGCACGTACCCCTCGACCCACTTCGCCGACGGCGCCTGGCAGGCGTCGTGTCCCTTGGTCGGGGTGGCGAGGTCGACGTACTCGGCGCCGTGCGCGGCGCTCTGCTCGGCGATCACCGTGTTCATACGGTCGACGCTGCCCTGGAGGAAGTCGGCGTCCACGGGGAGCACGGGTTGCAGGGGCCAGCAGCCGCCGGGCTTGATGTAGAGCCCGTACCCCGTCACGACGACTCTGGCCTGCGGTGACCGCTGGTGGATGCCGTCCAGTACGGCCGCGAGCCGGGGCGCGAACTCCGCAAGCTTCTGGCCCACTTGGTCCACGCCGCCCGCGTTGTACCTCTCCTTGCACGGGGTGGCGTTCGGGTCCAGCGTGGTACAGTCCTGCGCGATGCCGATCAGTCCGGCGTCGTTGCCGCCGATGGTCAGGGTCACGAGGTCGGTGTCCGCGCGCAGGGCGTCGAACTGGGGCGGTGCCGAGCCCATCGGGATGTCGAGCAGCGACAGGGACTGCTTCTCGGTCATGTGCTTGGACTTGGCGCCGCTACAGGTCACATCGCGGAGCGAGGCGCCGATGTCGGCCGCCAGCTCATGCGCGTAGTTGTGCGTGGAGCGGCCGCACGCGACCGGCCCCGTGATGTCCGGTATGAGCGGCCCCGAGGCCATGGAGTCGCCGAGCGCGACGTACGAGGTGGCGTCGTCGGCCGCCGCCGCCCGGGCACCGGTCGCTGTGGTGCCGACGGCCGTGGCGGCGAGGGCGAGCGCTATGGCGGACGCTCTGACGGCCCGCCAGGCGGCGTTGTCTGGTGCGGAGTTCACGGTGGCCTCCGGTGCGTGCGAGGGCGAGTGGGCATGACGAGTGGGCATGGCGAGGGGGCATGGCGAGTGCTGCCGGTCATCATGCAGACTCGGGCGGCGGCATTTAACTGGTGGGGGACGCAGACTTCCGCGGGAGCTTTTGTGACGCGTGACAAAGAGCGGACCGCAGGGGGCGGTGCCGAGGGGGGCCCGGGGGGCGACGGGGGGCGGCCTGTGCGGTTGGGTCCGGGGGGTGACGGGCGGCGGCCGGTGCGGTCGGACTCAGGAGCCGACGGGCAGCGGACACTGCAGTCGGGCCCAGGAGACGACGGGCAGCGGACACTGCGGGCGGGCCCAGAAACCGCCGGCCGGCAGCCGCTCCCATCGGACCCAGCAGACGACGCGCAACGGACACTGCAGCCAAGCCCGGAAGCCGACGGACGACGACCGCTGCGGGCGGGCCTAGAAACCGCCGGGCGACGACAGCTGCCATCGAATGCAGGAGCCGACGGGCAGCGGCCGTCGCGGGCGGAATCGGACGCCGACCGGCGGTGGCCGGCGCGGATGAACCCCGGAGACGACCGGCGGCAGCCGCTGTGTATCGCGGGGCGTCCCGTGGCGGGTCGGCTGCGGGCTCGCGTTACCGCGCTGACCGAGCGCGTCGTCGCCCGCCTCCTCAGCGAACTGCCGGTCTACGCGGAGCTGCCGCAGGAGGAGATCGCGGGCGACATCGCCCACATCGTCCAGCACAATCTGCGGCTCTTCGCCGACGTAGTCGAGCACCGCAGGGACGCCACCGGCGCCGAACTCGCCCAGCAGCGCGACTCGGCGGCCCAGCGCGCCGAGGAAGGCGTACCGCTGGACGCCATCCTCGCCGCCTACCACATGGGCATCGCGATGTGCTGGGAGGAGACCGCGCAGGACGCCGGCCCTGGCGACCTGCCCGCCGTCCTGGAGATCATGGATCGCATCCTGGCCCTGCAGCAGCAGTTGATCACCGCCGTCAGCGGGGCCTACCTCGAAGCACGCCAGCTCCTGGACAGCCAGGAACACGGCGGCCGGCACGCCCTCCTTGCCGCGCTGCTGAGCGGCGAGGACCTCGACGACTTCACCCGGCGCACCGGTCTGCGCCCCGCCGCCCGGTACCTCGCCATGACGCTCGCGCTCGCCCCGCACCCCGACGAGACCACCCAGGCCCCGGGGCCCGGCGCGGGCATCGCCGCGCAGCGCAAGATCCGCCGCATCCGTACGGTCCTGGACCGGTTCGCTGGAACACCCGCGCTGACCGCCCTCGACCCGTCCGGCGGCACCGTCCTGCTGCCCGTCACGGATCCGCCCCCGTGGCGCGGGCCCGGCGGACTCACCGACCTGGTCGCCGAGGCGACCCGGGCGGCGGGCGCTCCCGTCACGGCCGCTGCCGAGACCGCGGAACCCGCGGCGATACCGCGCGCGGTGGCCCGCAACGCCGAAGTCGTCGACCTCGTCACCCGCACCGGACGGGCCCCCGGCCTCTACTGCCTGGCCGATGTCCTCCTCGAGTACCAGCTCAGCAGGCCCAGCGAAGCGCTGCGCGGCCTCGCCCGCCTCCTGCACCCGCTGGAGGCCAAGCCCGAACTGCTGCACACCCTGGAGACCTACCTCCACCACGGCCTGGACCGCCGGCTCGCGGCGGCCGCACTGCACGTCCACCCCAACACCGTCGACTACCGCATCCGCCGCATCGACCGCCTGACCGGCCTCTCCCCCGCCCGCCCCGCGGACGTCCAGTACCTCTCCGCGGCACTGATCGCTCGCCGGACGGTGTGAGCGACGTGTGCCCTACGGTCTCCGTATGACGTCCTCTCCTCCCCCGCCCGGCCTGCTCGGCCTGCTCGGCCTGCTCGGCGACGATCCGCGAGCGGCGCAACTCGCCGCGCTCCTGCTCGACTTCGACACCGATGTCGCGCGCTACGGGCCGATCACCCACGTGGAGCCGGTCCGTCTGGCCTCGGGCGAGCCGCTGGAGGCGATCGCCAAGGACGGCGGAGGCGGCACCTACTTCCTCTGCGGCACCGGCGACGGAGAGGACCGGCCGGTCCTGTTCGCCGACTCCGAGGGCTCCGCGGGCCTCCTCGGCGCCGACCTCCGTGACGCCCTGCTGCTGATGGCGGCTCTCCCCTGCGCGGACCGCGCTCTGCATCTGGAGAAGCAGGGCCACGTCGTGGACGAGGAGTTGCTCCTGGCGCTGCGGACGGAGGAGGACGAGGACTTCAGCGAGGCGACCGACACGACCGACCTGCCCGAACGACGGGCCGGACTCCTCGACCGCCTCGGACTGACGGTGGGGCCACTCACCGAACTGCTGCCCCGGGCGCGGGCTGCCGCGGAGCTGAACCCGTCGTACGTCCTCCTCAACGAGCACGGGTACGCGTACGAACAGGGATGACGGCAGGTGCGGCGCCCACCTTGCGACGAGAACACCTCCGGACTTTCTGGACTCTCTGGATCACTCCCACTCCCACTCGAGCCCGTACACCCCGGGCGGACACTTGGCGGGCAGGAGGTGCGCGGTGTGGGAGGCGTCCAGTTCCACCCGGTGGCGTTGGCGTGGTTCGACGCCGAGTCGCTCCCGGTAGGAGTAGTGACAACGGATCGGCAGCGCGAGCGGGTCGAACCGTACGTGCAGGAGGTAGGTCCTCAGGGGATCCCTGATGCGGCGTTCGTGGGAGTGCGAGACGGCGGAGGTGGGCCCGCTCCGCAGGGTGTACTCGACCACCGCCGTCTCGTTGCGGGCCAGCGGCCGCCCGAAGGAGATGTCGGCCACGACGCTGCGCAGGTCCGGCAGGAGCTTGCGGCCGGTCATCTCCCCGTTGCGTACGAAGATGTCCACGTCGTCGACCGGCAGCGCGTCCAGGAAATGGACGACGGTGAGGTGCCGGGCGCCGTCCGCGACGGCTCGTACGACGCTGGTCACGGCCGTCTCGCGGATGGCGCGATGCGCGTCCAGCGTCACTGTCTCATGGCTCATGAGCAGTTGCGTGTCGGTGTTGAAGTGCGCGAACGCCTCCCCGAGGGCTTGCTCCAGGTCGGAGGCGTCACCGTAGACGCAGCGAGCGGCCGCCGGGTCGAGGGGCAGGGAGCGGCCCCGGGGCCGCTGGGGTCCGAGGAGCGAGCGCAAGGTGCCGGAACGGAGGCCGAGCAAGGGCTCGAGGGCGTCGACGGCCTGCAGCGACTTCACTCGCTCGGGCTGGCTGCGCCCGCGCTGCCAATGGCTGAGCGTGGCGACGCTGACGGTGATGCCCTGCTCCCGCAGGCGGCCGCAGATCCGCTCCAGAGGCAGTCCGCGGCGGCGCAGGGCGTCCCGGAGTGTCCGGGCGAAGTTCGTCTCGGTGCCACTGTGCGCGGGGTGCGCGGGGTGCGCGTGGTTCAGGTCGCTCGGCATGATGTCTTTCTACGGGGAACGCGGGTCCTTGACGCGTGACGGTCGGCTGGGCCTGGCCGCATGCCGGAGGGACCGCCCACCGTAGCCGGTGGACGGTCCCTGGGTGGGGGGCCGGGGTCAGTTGGTGTTCAGCGTCAGGCCGTAGTAGCTGAGCGCGTCGTCCAGCGGCTGGAAGTAGGAGGAGCCGCGCGAGTTCACACCCCCGGTGCAGCTTTGTCCGGTGGGTCCGCCGGAGGTCATGCCCTGGGCCTGGTTGCCGGAGATGTAGGCGCCGCCGCTGTCACCGCCCTCGGTGCAGACGGTGGAGGAGCCGAGACCCGTGACCACTGTGTCGGGGCCGCCGTTCTGGTCGGTGTACGTCACGCTCACGTTGTAGGAGCTGACCTTGCCGCAGGTCCAGCCGGTGGTCTGGCCGGACTTGCACAGCGCGGCGCCCGACGCGGCACGCTGGCTGCCCCGCACTGCGACCGGGCTGCTGTTGCCCCACGTGCCCACACTGGTGGCGATGGAGTTGCCCGCGTCGAGGGCGGCGACGCCCATGTCCACGCTGCGGGTGCCCAGGGCGAACCGCGAGTTGGTGGCCTTGGCGAAGCGCACGTTGTCGTACGAGAGGGCGGGCAGGTCCTCCACACAGTGCCCGGCGGTGACCAGGAACTGCTTGCCGTTGCGGTCGTGAGCGCCGTAGCCGACGGAACAGATGTACCCGTTGAAGGTCATCCGGCTGCCCGGGTAGATCACCGCCTGCGGAACGAGTTCCTGCCGTCCTCGTACGACCTTGACCGCGGATCCGTACTTTCCTGCCTCGGCCAGGAACGCCTTCGCGGCGGCCCCGCTCCCGCCGGCGACCTCGACCCTGACGGTATCGCTCGCCAGGTCGACGCCCCACGCATTCACGCCGGCCGGTACCCGCTTTGCGGCGAAAGCGTCCAGCTTCGCCTTGATGGCGTCCAACTCGGCCTGGCCGCGGTCGGGCACGCGCGCAGCCAGACCCGCCTTCTCCACCTTCTCGGCCTCCGCCGCATTGTGCGTGTTGACGGTCAGCTTGCCGGCGGAGGTGAAGAACGCGCCGTCGCCGGTTATCCCGCTCCCGGCCAGGTCCGCCAGTCTGTCCTGCTGCCGCGCCTGCTGGTCCAGGCGCCGGACGGCGGTTTCCTCACTGACGCCGAGCGATGCGGCCAGGGCCTGCACCATCGCCGGCTGGTAACGCGGGGCGGTCACGCCGTCCTGGGCGCTCTGGGCCTGGGCCCCGCTCACAGCGGAAACCGTGAGAAGAATTCCGGCGGTCGCCACGAGGGCGTACTTACGCGAAATGCGCACACTGATTCCTTCCAGTAGCAGGCAAGGTCACACCGCACAAAAGGGGGCCACTTGCCTGGCGGCGAAAGTACGGGGGGTGTTCGCCACGCCCCGACTCTCGCCGACTCTCCACTGGGGCATCAAGGCCCGTGGCAGCGGTAGTTTTTTACAGAGAAACTTCGGAACTGTATAGGCGGGCCGGACGGCGCACGCACGACAGGTGTTTCACAGCGAACCCGAATCCGCCGAACCTCGTTTGTCCACCACGTGGATGACGTGCGGCTCGGTGCCGTCCTGATGACGCTTGGCCCGCCCGAGCAGCCCGACGACGACGCGCGCCTGGTCGTCCTGGGGCTCATATCAGCATCGTGAAGTCCACGTCGGTCATCATGACGGACACAAGGCATGGACCGACAGGTACGGGAGGGAGAACACGTGGCGGGCCCCGCAGCCAGTGTGTGGCTGTTCGAGAAGCGGGATCACGAGGACGTCGTCCGTGAGCTTCGGCCCTGGATGGAGACGTTCTGTCATCCGGTGCGGGTCGAGGACGACGGCGCGCTCTCCGGCTGGGTCAGGGACACAAGGGGGCTGGGCGCCCCGCCCTTTGACGCCACAGGCTGCGGTCCGTTGACCCTCTGCCGCGAGGAGTATGTGTCCCCGTCCGCAGAGTCGGACGACATGTTCACCACTTTCGGGCGCCGCCCGGTACAAGAACTCATCGGGACAGCTGGCACCCGCACCCGGAACAGCCACCTCTTGCTCGGCTACCTGATGCTCGCTCTCAGCCGCCGTTTCGACACATGGGTCGACTTCGGAGGCCTCCTCGGCTACCGCTACTCGATCCATCCCCTCACGCCGCAGCAGCAGGAACAACGACTGGCCGAGAGCCGCCGGACGGTGGCGGGTCTGCCGGGCAGGATCTGGGAACTTCCGTACGAAACACATGTGGCCGACAGCGAGTTCCTGGCCGCTTGGCTGCGCCACCCGGGATTCCACATGATCAATTGACGAAGTCGGTCGGCCGGTGGGCGGAGGCGCTCAGCGTGTCGCGGAACAACCGCGTTGCGGAGACCGGCGTTCCTCGTCAGCCGGGAGCAACGGCTCGCCGGACGCGGTACTCCCAATGTGTCAGCGACCGGACCACGGTCTCGGCACCGATGGGGTTCGCACTGTGCACGAAGACGGTGCCGATCCGAAACGGGCGCCCATGGAAGGCAGCCTCCTCCAGCAGCGTCACCACAGGCATGATGCTGTCGTCCCCGCCGAGATCGTGGTCGAGCCAGAGCTCATCGATGAAGACGTCGCGGTGTTCGCGGAGGAGTTGGACCCCCCCACGGCTCGTACGGGCGAGTCGTGTCGCCTGGGGCAGCGACCTGAGATCGTCGATGGCGAGGATGACAGGGGCGGGCCTGAGTGAGCTGTACTGCATCCCCACATCATGCAGGCATGCCTCCACCGCTGGCTCATCCCCGCAACCACTGCTCGGCTATGAACGAATTCCCTACTCGACACATGTCCGGCCGGAGGAGTGCTCGAAGCTGGCCGACCAGAAGTTCCTGAACGGACCGCTCGCCTTCAGGGCAGCGGCAATCGCCCCGACGAACGCGGGCGGGCTCGGACCTGACGCCGTACCGGAGACGGCGGGCCTGACAGGCGGTCCCTCCCTCAAAGACCTCCGCTCGCTCCGAGAGGGAGCTTCATCACATACTGCAGGAAGCCTTCGGCTTCCCTGATATTCACGCGCTCTGGGATGCGGTCACTGGTCTGGTAGCGATTCCGGCCCAAGTTCGCTTTGTCGGCTGGGCCGCACTGACGCAGCAACTCCCCCAGAGCGCACGCATGCTGCGGCTGCAACTGGATCGCTACCACAAGCAGTATCGGCCTGAGCTGTACGTCGAGTACGCGTAGGGCAGGGCAACTGCTCAGTTGGTGGCTTCCGGGGCGTGCAAGGACCGGCCGAACGCCGCGAGCTTGTGGAAGTCGTCCTCGTGCAAGCCGATTCTCGGGTTGACGTGGTGGAGTAGCGCGGGCGTTGATGATGCGCGAGCACATGGCGCTCGTCGTGCGCCCTGCGCCGGAGCGATCCAGCGATTGGCGTCGCCCAGCCAAGTGGTGGCCCAGCACAGTTGGTAGTCGAGCCGGAGCAGGGCCCGTCCATGCTCGGGGTTGAGCCAGATTCGTAGGAGACGTCTCCGGGAGAGAAGAACTTCGTCGTCTTTGCGCGGCCTCTCGGGGCACCCTGAGTGTGGTGTAGCCGGCAGGGCGCTTTTCCGGCTTGGCCGCGTAGGGGTTGAGCGGCCCGTCCACATCAAGAAACAGCAGCGGCTTCTGCACGGTTCCCCCGCGAGACCCGCTCGGGAACGACCTCGATGTCAGTGTGGGCTCCCCTGGAACGTCTCGCATCAGCAGGGCAGTCGTGAGCTCGGAATTGAGGCATCGCTGAGACGGAGAGGTCCATAAGGGCAGGCGGCGATACCGACTGCTGCCGTATAACGCTCGATATGAGCTGGGTGACGAACGTGATGATCTCGGTGGACATGGCTGACAGCGCAACGGTCGAGGCTCTGAGCCAATGGTTGCGGACAGACGCCCCTCGCCAAGGGCAACCACGTACCCTCGGCGTGGGTTACTTGCTGCCGCTCACTCAGCCGGAGACCAACCAGTGGGGCGGTTGGAAACACCCCGAGTGCGAGGTGTGGGCAGGCACCTTGAACCACGCCGACCTCGACGCCCTCAAGCAACGTGTATGCGCGACACCGTGGCGCGAGCCGAACGCGGTGCAACTCATGGTCATGGATCAGGAAGAGGTGTTCTTCCGTCTGTGGATGATCCGAGACGATGAGCTTCGGCAGTTCGCACCGCTGCACCCGTGCGAGGAGGACCAGGACTTCTATCGGCAATGAAGGAGCCAGGCCCCATGGCCATGCCGATCTCTTCGCATCGCACAGCGCCCGCCTCCCGGGCGGCCCGGCCGCGGCGGCAAGAGGTGCGCCGGGCGACGGGCTATGACCCGTCGCCGTCCTCGCGCAGGGAGTGGATCATGCCGCGCAGAATTCGGAACGCGGCTGCCTGCTCGGGTTCCGTCATGCCGGTGAGCATCCTGAGCTCGACGGACCGTACCGCTGCGGTCGCCTTCTCCAGGCTTCGTCGGCCGCTGGGCGTGAGCCGCGCGGGGAGGGCCTTGCCGACGGGGCCTGTGCGGGCCTGGTCACGTAGCCGTCCCGTTCGAGGGCCTGGGGCAGCACGTTCATCGTCTGCCGGGTGACGAACGCGCCGCGTGCGAGCTCGTCCAGGCCATCCATGACGCCCTCGTCGCCGACGGTCACACCATGTCTCCGCCCCGGTCGACGGCCCCTTCGGACGGACCTTCACCTTCGCGGACCCCGACGGTTACCACGTCACGCTCCACGACCGCACCTGATACGCCGGACATCTCCGCCCCCGTACGCGTCCCCGCACACGTATACGTACACGCACACGGGGGCGCGGCGCTCAGGGCGCCGCGCCCCCGACCCGTACCCGACTGCGGTCGTCAGCTCAGCTTGTTCACCGCTGTGACCGTCGTCTTCTTGAAGGCGGCGACCGGCGCGTTCGTGAAGTCGCCCATCTCACCCCACTGCACGACGGTGACGGCGGTGCCGTCGCGGCCGACGGAGAAGAGGTTGATGTCGGTGGCGCCCCACGTGGTCGTGGTGTTGATGCCGTAGACATGGGCCCCGTCCCCGACGGCCAGCTTGCCGTAGAACCGTTCGGTCGCCGTGACCTCCGGGTCCTGCTCGGCCAGCTCCCGCGGGCAGTCGGTGATGTGCTTGCGCAGCAGCGCCGCGAAGTCCTTGGCGCGCTGGACGCTGCGCTCGACCACGGTCACCTGCAGCGCGCCGGTGTCGTAGTCGGTGCGGAAGACGCGGTGCACGGACGTCGACGGCAGGGCGTCGCCCACACACATCGGCAGCGGATCGGGCTGGCCGGCGGTGACCGGGCCCGCCACCCACGCCGACCGCGGGTGCGGCGGCAGGTCGGACGCGGCGAGGAACCGCGGTTCTGCGGCGGCCGCCGCCGGAGTCGTCGCGGCGACGGCGCCCGCCACGGCCGCCGTCGCGGCCAGCGCCATCGTTCCCTTGCGAAGCTGTGCGTTCATCGTGGTGTTCCCCCGTGTAGTTCGGTCGGTACTCACCCCATATGACACGCATCCCCGGACACCCGTTGCCCTCATTTGTGTCACAGCCCTGTCACCGTGCGTCCTCTGTCCGTCAGCCTCCACCGAGCCCGAGCCCGAGCCGGCGCTCGGTCGTGCAGGACCGCACGACGACCGGTCAGTCGACGAGCAGTACCAGCTTGCCGCGCACGCCCCCGGCCTCGCCCACCCGGTGCGCGAGGGCCACCTCGGACAGGGGAAAGGTCCGGCCGATCCGGACGGTGAAGCGTCCCGCTTCTGCCAGCTGTGCGACCTGGGCCAGCGCATACATGGCCCGGCCGGTGTCGCCGCGGCTGAAGCGGACGCCCGTGCGCTGCGCACCGTGGAAGTCGGCGACCGTGATGACGTGCTCGGGTGCGCCCGCGAGTTCCACAAGTGCGGGAAGGACACCGCTGCCGGCGATGTCCAGGGCGAGGTCGACTCCCGACGGCGCGATGTCCCGGACGCGTTCCGGCATCCCGTCGCCGTAGGCCACCGGCTCAGCCCCCAGAGAGCGAAGGGCAGCGTGCGTTCCGGGACTGCCCGTGCCGATGACGCGCGCGCCGCGCTCCATGGCGAGTTGCACAGCGGCGCTCCCGACACTGCCGGAAGCTCCGTTGATGAGTACGGTGCTGCCCGCTGTGACGCCGAGCTGGTCGAGCGCGCGTGCCGCCGTCTCCGCCGCTGCGGGGATCGCCGCGCAGCTCGCATAGTCGAGCGAGTGCGGGATCGGGGCCCAGTCCGACAGCACGGCCAGCTCGGCCTGGGCGGCTCCGTAGGGTGAAGCTCCGAATACCCGGTCGCCGGGCGTGATATCCGAGACGCCGTCGCCGACCTCGTCGACGATGCCCGCGGCCTCGTGGCCCAGGGTCTGAGGCAGTTGCTGGTCCATCAGGCCCTGTCGCTTCTTCCAGTCGCTGGCGTTGATTCCCGCGGCACGTACCTGGATACGTATCTCGCCGGGGCCAGGGTGGGGATCGGGGAGGTCAACGATCTCCAGGACCTCGGGGCCGCCGAACCGGCTGAATTGTGCTGCCCTCACGACACACTCCTTCTGCGGAAGAAGTGGCGGATCGTCCGATGCCGCGTATGCGCGTGCCCCTCCATTGCGAACCACTCAACCGTGTGGTGGGTCGGCAGCGGAGCACGTTTCTACCTCGATACATCGATGCTACGTCACGGCCGCTCACACGTGCACAGCGTTTGCCCCGCGCAGGCAGCTGATCGGTGCGCTGCAGCTGATCGGTGCGCTGCTGATGTCGTCCGGACGCGGGCGACTGACGACCGGCCCCCCGTGCCGCCCGACGCATGGCAAGGCGGCCGTCCCGGCCGTCAATTCCCCCGCTGGCAGGGCCGATCCGAGTCTTGGACCGCCCGTGCCGCTTCATTCTTCACCAGCCTCGCACGGGATCGGAACAACAATTCGATCATCCTTCGCGACGCTTCCATACACTCGAATGCATGGATCATGAGCACAGCGGCGAGCGTGCGGTACCGCCACCGGACGTCCCGGGCCGTCCGGAAGGCGGCGGTGGCGAACCCAGCGTGCATCAGCTGCGCCTGTTCCTGACCGTGGCGCATGAGCTGCACTTCGGCCGCGCCGCCGCCCGCCTCTTCATGACGCAGCCCGCGCTCAGCCGCCAGATCCGCGTCCTGGAGACCAAGCTCGGAGTGCGGCTCCTGGACCGCACCAGCCGCAGGGTCGTCCTCACCCCGGTGGGGCGGGCGCTGGTGCCCGAGGCGCGCGAGGTCGTGGACGCCATGGCTCAGCTACGACGTCGCGCCACCGCGTACAGCAGGGAACTGCGCGACCACCTCGTGCTGGGTTTCATCGCCGGGGACGCCGCGATGCCGACCACCCACGCGATCCTCGACGAGCTACGCGCACGTCACCCCCGCATCACCATCGAGCTGCGCTCCCTGCCGTTCGACGAGCAGTTCGACGCCCTGGCCGACGACGACGTCCAGGCGGCGTTCCTGCGTCCTCCGCTCCCCCAGGGCTTCCGCTCACTCCTGCTCTCGACGGAGCCGCGCGTGGCGTGCCTGTCCGCCGCGGATCCGCTGGCCGCGCTCGCGGCCGACAGACCGGTCACACTCGCCGACCTCACCGAGCATCTCGTGGTGGACGTGCCCGCGTCGTCATCACGGGCGTGGTGGGACGACTGGGCGGTCAATCCTCGGCCGGACGGCACGCCGGTGCGCTTCGGTCCCGTCGCCTCGGACATCGAGGCGCTGCTGAACACGGTGGCACGCGGCACCGCCATGAGCTTCCTGCCGGCCGCCGCCCGCCACTTCTACGCCCGCCCCGGCCTCGCGTACGTCGACGTGGTCGACGCCCCCGCCACCGCATCGGTGCTGGCCTGGATGCCCGGCAACCGTGAACGTCCGTCCGTGGCGGGCCTGCTGGAGGCGGCACGCGCCGTCCTCGCGCGGGATGAGAGCGGTACGTTCCCGTCCCACCCATGACCGGGGCTGCAACGGCATCCGCCCGTCGTCAGGGTGTGGGCGATGCATCGGTGAGCGACATCCAGCGGCGGACCAGCTCCTGGTGCGAACCGTTCGCCGTGCTCACCGCGACCTCCTCCGCGTCCTCGTCGGAGCACGGGGCCCCCGAACGGGTGAGCAGGACGAGTGGCCACGCAGGGCTCGCGCCGTCCGGCTCTCCGCCGAAGGCGGCCCCACAGGAGACCGCGCTCGACCGTGGTGGCTGTGAAGGGGCAGGCGATCGACAGCACGTCACCGGCCCGGAAGTCTCCCTCGTCCCTCACGCGACCAGGAGAGACGGCACCGGACAGCCCGCCGCAGGAGAGCGTGTCGAGGACGCGTCCGACCGTACGTGCCCCCGACCATGGACCCATGAGCGACCCCACCGGCCCCGCCCTGCTGTCCGACCCCCTGCGCACGAAGGGCACCGCGTTCACCGAACAGGAACGCGCCGAGCACGGGCTGCGAGGGCTGCTTCCGTACTCGGTGACCAGCCTGGACGAGCAGGTCCGGCGCTCCTGGGAGCAGATCGCCCGGCAGCCCGACGACCTCCAGCGCTACGTGTACCTGCGCGCCTTGCAGGACCGCAACGAGGCCCTGTTCTACGCCGTGCTCGCCCATGACGTACCGACAGCTCTCCCTCTCGTCTACACCCCGACCGTCGCCGAAGGCTGCAAGCACTTCTCCGAGCTGTGGCAGCGGCCGCGCGGGCTCTACCTGTCCTGGCCGCACCGCGAACACCTGGTGGAGATGGTGCGCAACCGTCCGCACGACGACGTGGACGTCATCGTCGTCACCGACGGGCAGCGCATCCTCGGCATCGGGGACCAGGGCGTCGGCGGAATGGGTATCCCGATCGGCAAGCTCTCGCTGTACACATTGATCGGGGGTATCAACCCTGCTCGTACGCTGCCGGTCCTCCTCGATGCCGGTACCGACAACGCCGATCTGCTCGACGATCCCTTCTATCTGGGCTGGCGGCACCGCCGGATCGGTGAGGACGACTACTTCGCCTTCGTGGACGCGTTCGTCGAGGCCGTGCGAACGGAGCTGCCGGAGGTGTTGCTGCAGTGGGAGGACTTCGCCACCCCGCACGCGGCCCCGATCCTGGGGCGCTACCGGGACCGGCTGCTCACCTTCAACGACGACATCCAGGGCACGGCCGCCGTCGTGCTCGGCGCGCTGCAGGGAGCGACCAAGGTCGCGGGCACCCCGCTGAAGGAGCAGCAGGTGGTGATGGTCGGCGCGGGGTCGGCCGGCATCGGCGTCATGGACATGGTCCGCCAGGAGATGGTCGACGAGGGGCTCACGGACGCGCAGGCCCGTGCCCGCTGCTGGATCGTCGACGTCCACGGCCTGCTCACCACCGACCGCGACGATCTCGCCGACGACCAGCGCGCCTTCGCTCACGATCCCGCCGACGTCGAGAGCTGGGGAGGCGACGGAACCCCTCAGCTCGCCGATGTCGTCGAGAACCTGCGGGTGGGGGTCCTGCTCGGACTCTCCACGGCGCAGGGCGCGTTCACCGAGGACATCGTCCGGACCATGGCCGCGAAGGTGGACCGGCCGATCGTCTTCCCCTTGTCCAACCCCACGGCGAACGCCGAGGCACGCCCGGCCGACCTGGACGCGTGGACCGACGGCAAGGTACTGGTCGCGACGGGCTCGCCGTTCCCGCCGCTGCGGCGGGACGGCGCCGACGTCCCCGTCGCCCAGTGCAACAACGTCTACGTCTTCCCGGCCGTGGGGCTCGCGGTGACCGCGGCGCGCGCGGACCGGGTGACCGACGCGATGATGCGGGCCGGGGCCCGCGCCCTCGGCGACGCCTCCCCCGCCCTCGCGGACGCCACGGCGCCGCTGCTCCCCGCGTGGGCGGACGTCCGCGACGTGGCCGACGACATCGCGCTGGCCGTGGCGCGGCAGGCCGTCGCCGACGGCGTCGCCCCGCACGCCTCCGACGACGACCTGCGCGCGGCGATCCGGCGGACCCGGTGGACCCCGGGTTACTGAGGGGGCCGGGTCACGGCCTGCCCGCCTTGTAGTTGGAGGGCAGCGTGTACACGAACTCCCTCGGGTCGCTGTAGGCCTGCTCCATGTGGGTGGGCACGCTGTGGTAGCCGGTGCTGTAGAGGTTCCGGCTCGGGTCCCACGTGTTGTACGCGAGGATCGCGGCCTGCTTCTTCTTCATGTGCGCGGACGGGATGTCGAGCACGTAGTCGGCGCCGCGGTCGCGGTCGTCGCGGTCGTACTTCTCATAGATGTAGATGTGGTTGAAGCGGACGTCCTTCAGCTCACCGTTCTTCATCAGGAAGTACGCGGCGTCGCTGCACGCCTTGTGCGTGGCGTTGGGGATCTTCTCCGCTCTGGTGATGTCGAGCCATCCCGCGGTGAACTTGTGCGAGGCGTTCGGGTACAGCTCGATCAGGTCGCGGACCTTGTTCCTGATCTGGTTGACCAGGACCGTGTACTTCTCCGTCGTCGTCCACGCGCCGTCGGGCAGGTTGAAGTTGATGACCTTGTCGACACCGATGGCCTTGGCCGACGCCATGAACTCCGACGTACGAGCCGAGACCACGGGCGCGTCGCCCTCCCATCCCAGCTTGTGGTGGTGGCCAGGGGCCGCGCATCGCTCCTTCAGGTAGCAGTCACCCGAGTTGAGGATGTCGGCGATGCCGGAGTTCTCGCCCTTGGTGACCAGCACCAGGTAGACCGGTCTCCCGGCGGCCTTGTGCTCAAGGATGGAGCCGGCCATCCCGATCGCCTCGTCGTCCTGGTGCGGCGAGTAGAAGATCGCGGGGGCCGCCGCGGCGGCGGCGTTCGAGGCGCCGAGCGACCCGTGCAGGGCGATGCCCGCGGTCGTGAGACCCGCGGCGGTCAGGATCGAGCGCCTGGAGGGGCCGGAGGGGACAGCACCGTGGTGGGGGGTGACAGACATGGGGCGGCTCCTGATGTCATAGGTCGTGTGGCGTCGTGCGTTGCCGTGTTGTTCCGCCACGCTGACAGGGCCCGTTCCCGTCCGGCTAACGTCTCGCTGTCGTCCCGCTACCGTCTGTCGCGGGCCGAGTCGGCGAGCCAGACCTCGCCGATTGCGGTTGCGACACCGGCGTCTGGCTGCGTACGACCGCCTGACCCGTACCTCGTCGAAGTGCCTGCGGGGGCCCGGGGTCAGGGTCGGTCCCCCACAGGCAGTCTGCGGGCCGCCTCTAGGCGGCGGTGGGGTTGGGGTTGGCGGTGATGCGTCTGACGGCCTCACTGGTGAGTCGCCGGTCGTGCGGCGCGGTGTCGAGCGCGCGATGCAGGGCCAGGCCCTCGATGAGTGCGTCGAGCTGACGGGCCGTCCCGGCGTCGAAGTGGCGCTCCAGGAGGTGTCGGCTGCGCAGCATCCACCGGTGTGTCAGCTCCCGGTACTCGGGGCGCCGGGCCGCGAGGGTGTACAGCTCGTGGGTGAGGATCAGGTCGCGCTGGGGGCCGTCGGAGAGTTCGTGGATGAGATCGGTGACCGCCTCCCGGGCCTGTTCGGGGCTGTCGGCGGCGTTCAGGCGCAGCTCGAAGAGGGCGGCGACATGGTCGGCGAAGCGGCTGAAGGCTTCGTGGAGCAGTTCGTCGATGCCCTTGAAGTGATAGGTCATCGAGCCCAGCGGCACCCCCGCGCGGGCCGCGACCTTGCGGTGCGAGACACCGGCGACACCTTCGTCGGCGATGTGGTCGAGAGCGGCGGCGAGGATGCGTTCGCGACGCTGCGGGTCCGTGTGTCCGGTGGCCATGGCGGCGGTCGCGGGTCAGAGGGCGCGGACGGGCCGCGCGGGGCTGCCGACGGCGACGACGTTCGCGGGGATGTCCCTGGTCACGACCGAACCGGCGCCGATGACGCTGTTGTCGCCGATGCTGACCCCTGGACAGACGATGACGCCGCCACCGAGCCACACGTTGTCCCCGACGGTGATGGGCCGCGCCGCCTCCAGCTTGTCGCGCCGGGGCTGCGGCTCCAACGGGTGGGTGGGGGTGAGGAGTTGGACATTGGGGCCGATCTGGCAGTCCTCTCCGATGGTGATCGACGCGACGTCCAACGCGGTGAGGTGGTAGTTCACGAAGGTCCGGGCCCCGATGGAGATGTTGCTGCCGTAGTCCACGTACAGCGGCGGCCGCACCTCGACCCCGTCCCCCAGCGATCCGAGCAGCTCACCGAGGAGCGGCCGGGCGGCGGCGGGGTCGTCGAGGAACGCGGCCTGGTAGCGCGCGGCGAGCCGCATGGCGCGCTGCTGCCGCGTGGCGATCTCCGGGTCGTCGGCGATGTACAGGTCGCCGGCGAGCATGCGTTCCAGATGGGTGCGCGGATCGTCCGCGAAGTGGTCCACGGTCATGCGTACGATCGTACGCTCTGGAAGGTACGTTCGTACATTCCGGCCGCGAGAGGACCGCGACCGCCGGCGCCGCGCAGTCGTTCAGGCTGCCCCGGGGCCCGCAGGAGGTGCCGCGACCCCGGTGAGGGTGAGGGCGACGAGCCGCTTCGCGAAGTCCTCGTCGAGGGGCGCGCCGCTGATGAGGGCGCGGGTGAAGAGGGCTCCGCTGATCGCCTCGATGACGAGCCCGGCGTCCGTGTCGGACCGCAGTTCTCCGCGCGCGACGCCGCGGCGGACCATGGCGGCGCCGCGCTCCAGACGCTCGCTCCAGTAGGACAGCCGGTGGTCCGGCAGGGTGTCGTCCCGCTCGGCGCTCAGCCGGAGCAGCGCCTCGCCCTGCGTCGTCGCGAGGAGGCGCGCCAGCGTGCCGAAGTAGGCGGCGAGGTCGTCGTGGACGCGTCCGGTGTCCGGCACGGGCATGGCCGCGTCGAGCTGTTCGGTCAGCGCTTCCAGGATCAGGTTCTCGCGCGTTCCCCAGCGCCGGTAGACGGAGGTTTCGTGGACGCCCGCGGCGCGGGCGACGGCGCCGACGGTGGTCCCGGCGAGGCCGCGCTCCACGAGGACGTCCACGGTCGCGGCCAGGACGGCGGAGCGCATACGGGCTCCCCTGCGGCGCAGGGGCTGCGGGGCGGTCTGGTCGGACGAGGCCATGGCGCCAGCCTAATGCAAGGGCACTTGCTTTGCGGGAGGGCCGGGCGTACGTTCTATTGCAAGGCGACTTGCGTTGAGGGAATCACTGTTCCAGGTCGCCGCCGCGTCAAGGAGGACATGTCATGGAGCAGATGCTCGCCGCCCGGCTGCACATCCCCAGCCGCACCCTGCGGATCGAGGAAGTGGCCAAGCCCGTGCCCGGACCCGGCGAGGTCCTGGTGGCGGTGGAGGCCGCGGGCGTCTGCCTGTCGGACGTCCACCTGATCGACGGCACGCTCACCCCCCTGCTGCTCCAGGGCGACACGGTCACTCTGGGCCACGAGGTGTCCGGCACCATCGCGCAGACCGGGCCCGGCGTCACCCGCTGGAAGCCGGGGCAGCGGGTCGTGCTGTACGCCGGTGAGGTCCGCGACGGCGTGACGTACACCCGGGGCGTGGACTACGACGGCGGCTGGGCCGAGTTCGCCCTCTCCTCCGAGAACGCGCTCACCGAACTGCCGGACGGCATCCCCTTCGACCAGGGCGCGATCATCCCCGACGCGGTCTCCACACCGTGGGGCGCGATCACCGTCACCGGCGCCGTGCAGCCCGCCGAGCCCGTCGGCGTCTGGGGCGTCGGCGGGCTCGGGGTCCACGCCGTTCAGCTCCTCCGGGCCATCGGCGCGTGCCCCGTCATCGCGGTGGACCCCAGCCCCGTCGCCCGCGAGCGCGCCCTGGCGCAGGGCGCGGACCTGGCGCTCGACTCAGCCGACCCCGCGCTGCGCGACCGGATCGGCGCGGCGACCGGCGGTGCCGGACTCGCCGCCGCCTTCGACTTCGCCGGTGTACCGGCCGTCCGGGAGCAGGCGCTCTCGGTGCTCGCGCCCAAGGGGCGGCTGGTCCTCGTGGGCCTGACCGACAAGCCGCTGACCGTCACCGACGGCACCCGGTTCAGCTACCTCCAGCAGCAGATCCTCGGCCACTACGGCTCGGACATGCCGGTCGCGCTGCCGCAGCTGCTGTCCCTCATCCAGGGTGGCCGGCTGGACTTCTCCGCGTCGATCAGCGGTGAGCTGCCGCTCTCCGCGGCCGCCGAGGCGGTGGAGCGGCTGGAGAACAAGACCGGTGACCCGATCCGCCTGATCCTGCGTCCGTGACCGGCGCGCGGGTCAGCGCCCCCGGCGCCGCTCAGCAGTTCAGTGCTTCGGCAGCGGGTTGCGGGTGAAGAACCTCCAGATCAGTGGGGTGGCGTCGATGGTGGTGGGGGTCGCCGAGTCCTCGTTGGGAACCGTGGCGGGCCACACGTGCCCGCCGTCCTCGACGCGGTAGTGCTCCACCGAGGCCTTGCCCGCGCAGCCGGTCCACCGCTGCCGTACGACGTTGGTCTCGACGCGGGTGGTGCGGGGTACGGCGCGGCAGCCGTCGCGCCGGGCCCAGCCGGCGAGCCAGTCCGGCAGCGGGGGCAGCCCCCTGGCCGTGTCCCCCGTGTACGGGATCGTGGTGTCGGCCTGGCCGTGGAAGTCCAGGACGGGTACGGGGCGTTGGGGCTCGCACGCGCCGCCTTGCGGGTAGAACGCGCCGGACACCAGGGCGGCGGCGGCAACGCGGTCGGCGAGGCGACAGGCGACGAGGGCCGCGAAGCCGCCGCCGTTCGACTTGCCTGACGCGAACACGCGGCGGCCGTCCACGCACAGTTCGTCCTCGACCTGGCCGATCAGGGCCCGGGTGAAGGCGATGTCGTCGGCGTCCGCCGAGTACGGGGCGCCCTGCCAGGCCGTCTTGCCGTCCGTGCCCACGACGCCCTGCGGGTAGGCGACGAGGGCGTCCAGTTCCGACATGCCGGTGAGGCTCTCCTGGTAGGCGGCGGTGCGGCCGTGCCCGTGGAAGGAGAGGATCAGAGGTGTCGGGGTGCCTGGGTCGTAGCCGTCCGGAACGTGGAGCAGGTAGGTCCGCTGCACTCCGTCGACGGTGAGGGTGCGGGTGGCGCTGCGCCCGCCCTGCGTTTGCGGTCGCGGCCGCTCGGCGTCGCAGCCAGCCGACCGGGCGCCGGATGCGGTCCGTTCGGGCGGGGTTGACGCGGCGGCGGGGCCGGTGAGGGCGATCGCGGCCAGGGCCGCCGTGAACGCGGCGACGAGCGGGGAAGTGCGCAGGCGCATGAAGACTCCGATCGGGACGTCGGACCAGGGCTCGACCGGCGGTCCCCGGGTCGCCACAGACGACCCGGATCAGCAGGGTCTCCCCTGACCGGCCGTCGGGACCCTAACGCCGCCGAACGGTTCCGCAGCATCCCCCGGCGACAGGAAACATGGCCCGGCCCTTCATCTTCTGTCGGCGCGAAGTGGGCCAAAGGGGCCGCGCGTTGATGCTTCCGAGGCTCCGAAACCGCACGTCAGGCGCGTGCGGAAGAGCGGGGCCCGGCGCGATGCCCGTACGCCCGTCGCCTACATGTTCTTTATGAACGCAATGCGGCACGGCGGCTCCAACAGCTAAGCGGGGTGGTGCCTCACAGCGTGCTCGCACGGTCCGCCTCGTACGCGGTGGCACGGGCCGGCAGGTGGCGGGTCTCCGCCGCGACGCAGGCGCGCAGCGCGGCGGTGAAGGGCCCGGCGGGGGCGAGCCGGTCGAGGAGGGTGTGGGCCTCCTGGCGCATCCGGGTCACGCGGGCGTGATAGGCGCTCAGGGTGGACGGTTCGAGCATCATCGCGCGCAGCCGGTGGCGGCTGGCCGCCGAGGCCGAAGCCCGCGCCAGCAGGGAACATGCCTCGCGGCGCCGGGGCTCGGGGGCGGAGTGCAGCAGGTGGACGAGCAGGTAGGTGGCTGTCTTGTTGCGCAGGTCCTCGCACTCCTCGGTACGCAGGTCGTCCTCGTCGTTGCGGAGCTGCGCCAGCACGCCGAGAAGCCGGCCGAACCGGCCCCAGGCCGCGATCTCCTCCCGGCCCGTGGGGCTCTCGTCCCGGCCCGTCGGGCTCTCGTCCTGTCCGGCGGCGAGGCGGGCCGCCATGGTGCAGGCCATGGCGAAGACGGCCCCGCTCTTGTCCTGGTAGACGGCGAGGACCGCGTCCGGTGTCAGATCGGGCGGCTCGCCGAGGAGGTCGCCCAGTTGGCCGTTGCTCGCGGCGGTCCAGGCCGCCAGGTAGTCCTGACGGAGACCGCGGCGCAGCCGCGCGGGTGCGTCGAGCGCCGACAGGGCGCGCAGCGGCAGCGCCCAGCCGCACTCCAGGGCAGCCGTCAGCGCGACGCCGCTGGGCAGCCCGTACATCCGCGGGCCGGTATCCGTGTCCGTCACGTCGTCGAAGGTGTTGGCGGCGCGCCACCACAGCGCGTGCACGGCGGCGACCGGGACGGCGGGTTCGGTGGTTCCGGTGACCGCGGCGTGCACCAGGAGCGGCAGCGAGAGCTCGTGGGGGGACGGCCTGCCCCGGGTGACGAGGTGGCGCAGGGCCGCGCCCAAGGCCGCGTGGCGTGGGCGGTAGCCGCTCAGGAGTGCGTCCAGATACGTGTGGACCTGCCCACACGTGTGGGCGACCAGCGTCTCCGCGTCCGTCTCCTTCGGAAGTTCTGGGCTTGACTGCACGCTGGGTCTCCGAGGTACGGGGGCGTTCTTGGGTGGTACCTGCCCAGGGTGCGTCCGCACGTAGAGTCCCGCACGCCCACGTTTGGCCCTGATGGTGGCTTCAGCGGGCCGCGACCGCCTCGATCTCGATGAGCATGTCGGGGTCGGACAGGGCGCTGACCTCGGCCATGAGGCTCGCCGGTGCGCAGTGCAGCTCCGCGAGCCGGTCCAGGAAGGCGGGGTAGCAGGCCTTGCACGCGGCGAGGTCCGTGGTGAGGATGCGGATCTGCACGACGTCCGCCATCGTCATGCCCGCCTCGGTGACGGTCTCCTCGAGCCGCCGCACGGTGAGCTCGATCTGGCCGGCCATGTCGCCCTGGTGGGCGATGGCTCCCTGGTCGTCCCTGGCCTCGTGTCCGGAGACGAAGAGCAGGCTTTGTGCTCGGTCGACGCGTACGGCACGGTGATACATCAACCGGTCGCCCGCCATGCGCGGGCCGAACCTTTGAACGGTCACGTCAGTCCCTTCTCGACATCAAACTCGACCTCGGCCTCAACCTCGGCCTCAACCTCGACCTGACTCTCTGTACCCATGACGAAGAGGAGCAGCATGTCCCACCCCACCACCGTCCTCGCGGGGTTCGCCTTCACCGAGTCACCGCGCTGGCGCGCCGGCCGTCTGTGGTTCTCCGACTTCTACCAGGAGCGGGTCTTCTCGGCAGCCGAGGACGGCTCGGACGTCCGTGTGGAGGCGGTCGTCCCCCAGCAGCCGTCGGGGCTCGGCTGGCTGCCCGACGGCCGCATGGTGATCGTGTCCATGCGGGATGCCAAGGTCCTGCGGCGCGAGCCCGACGGTGCACTGACAGTGCACGCCGATCTCGGCGACCGGGCGCGGGGGTACGCCAACGACATGGTGGTCGGCGCGGACGGCCGCGCGTGGGTCGGCTGTTTCGGCTTCGACCTGATGGGCGGCGCGCCACTGGCGCCCGCCGCCGTCTACCGCGTCGATCCGGACGGCGGTGTCACCGAGGCCGCGACAGACCTGTGGTTCCCCAACGGGATGGTGATCACTCCGGACGGGGCGCTCCTCGTGAACGAGACGTTCGGCAACCGGGTCACCGCCTTCGACATCGAGGAGGACGGCACTTTGGGCAACCGGCGCGTCTGGGCGGAGTTCGGTGACGTCCCGATCGCCCGCGAGTTCGCCGGGGTGCTGCCTCAGCTCGTGGTCAGCCCCGACGGGGCGTGCCTGGACGCCGAAGGTGGCCTGTGGATCGCGGACGCCACCGGGGAGCGGCTGCTGCGGGTGACCGAGGGCGGCACGGTCACGCGCGAGATCCGGCCCGGCGGCAACGTGTACGCGTGCGCGCTGGGCGGCGCGCAGGGCCGGACCCTGTTCGCGTGCACGGCGCCCGACTTCTTCGAGGAGGCACGGCGCCCCGTCCGGGAGGCGTCGATCGTGGCCCTGCCGGTCACCGTGCCAGGACTCGCGTCCGCGCCCGCGTCCGCATCGGGTGCCTGAAGCCGACCCCGGCACCGCCCGGCCGGTTCTCGGTCTGGCGGTCATGCGGCCCCGGGCGTAGAGAGAAAGGCGTACCCCAGGGAGGCCGCGTGGACAGGACCATGACCAAGGGCACGTTCCGGGACGCGTTCAAGAACCGGAGCCTCGCGGTGCCCGCTCTGCCGCCCGGTACGGGCCGGGATCTCGCCCAGCGCGCCAACGCGACGGCCGGTCCGGTCGACGCCGCGCTGCGCACGAAGGCCGAGTACAACGCGCTGTACGACCTGCTGCTCGCCGAGCAGCGGGGCGCGCCGGGCGCCCCGGCCGACGACAGCCTCGTATGCCTCGGGCCGGACGGGACGCCGACCGCGGTCGGACGGATCGTCGGGGAACTCCTCGACGCTGCGGAGGACAAAACGGAGTTCTTCGCTCAGGACATGTATCAGGTCAAGGTCAGCGGGTGGCCGTCCGGCGTGCTCACCGCCGACGAGGTGATGGAGGCTCCGCCGGGCGCGCGGCTCACCCTGGCCAGGAGCGGCGCCGCGGCGGACGACACGCTGCTCGCGACCCCGTTGTTCTCCATGGTCAACAGCGGCAACATGACGGCGCACGCACCCAAGCGCTCCTGGAAGATCAACTTCGAGGTGGGCGACAGCGAGGACCGGCTCTACGGCATGGAGCGGATCAACCTCAAGTCGATGTACAACGACCCCTCCCAGATGCGCGAGGCCGTCGCCTGGCGGCTTCTGGAGCGCGCGGGCATACCGGCGGCGCAGCACACGTACGCGACGTTCTCGATCAATGACCGCTACATGGGGCTGTTCTCGGTCATCGAGCAGGTCGACAAGAAGTTCCTGAAGGACCACTTCGGCAAGAACTCCGAGGGCAACCTCTACAAGGCCTACTGCGGCGACGTCGGCTGCGCGACGCTGCAGCACCGCTCCGGCGCGGACGGCACCGACGGCGGCCGGCAGTACTTCACCGCGGGCGCCCTGCCCGACGACCGTACGTACCGCCTGAAGACGAACGAGGACGACCCGGCCGCCAGTACCTACGACGACCTCGCCACGCTCGTCCGGGCGATCAACGGCGTACAGCTCGGGGGCGACGAGAAGCGGTTCGCGACCGACGCGTTCCGCGCGTCGGTCGAGGAGGTCCTCAACGTCCCGGCGTTCCTGCGCTGGGCGGGCGCCAACGTTCTCCTGGGCAGCTGGGACAACTACTTCGCTACGCCGTCGAACTACTACCTCTACAACGCGGGCAGGCTCGGCGACCCGGCGGGGTTCATGGCGCGTCCGTACTTCACGTTCATCCCCTGGGACTACGACAACAGCTCGGGCATCGACTTCTTCTCGACGCCCTGGCAGTACACGGACCTGCTCGACTGGCCCGCGATGAGCCGGAACTACTGCCGGATCACGCACGCGCCGCACGAGGTGTCGCAGCTGCCGCTCTTCACCAACCTGCTGCGGCACCACGACTTCTGCCAGTACTACCTGGACCACCTGGAGTACCTCCTCGACACGGAGTTCGGGCCCGAACAGGTCGCCGCGCTGCTCGGCGCGGAGGGTTCGGGGCGCACCGACGGGCTGTGGCAGCTCGTCGCGTCCGCCGCGTACGGCGAGTCCGTCAGCCCGAACGGACAGCCGTACACGGGGCGGCAGTTCACCAATGACGAGGTGTACCGCGCGGGGTACCGGCAGTGGGAGCTGAGCCGCGGCTCGCAGTTCACGTACGGGATCTACCACTACACGCGGATGCGGTACGACCGCGCGCGCGAGCAGCTCGCCGAGCTGCGCAAGACCTACCCCGACGGCGCCAGTGGCGCCCTCTTCCCGACCGCGATGGAGGCACTGCCCTCGTGAGCGCGAACAAGAAGACGACGCACGAGCTGCGCCTGGTGAAAGAGGCCAAGATCCGGGACCTGATCGGTGACGGCGCGGGTGACCGCCTTGAGGCCAGCGGTGTGCTCTACCGCGACGGGGCCTTCCTCATCGTCTGCGACAACCTGCCCCACCTCATCCGGGTCAGCAGCGAACTGTCGCCGAAGGCGCCGGAGAACGGCCTCGTCAACACCCGCCGGAGGAAGAGGGCCGCCTCCAAGAAGTCCGCATCGAAGAAGTCCGCCGCGTCGGCGACCAACCCCGGCTACGAGGACATCGCCCACGACATCCGCCGCGACCGTCTCTTCACGCTGAGCGAGGCCGAACCGGCCAAGGGCAAGAAGTTCCGCGCCCGCGTCCAGGAGTACGACGCGAAGCTGCGTCCCGTCGGCTCCGCGCCCCTCGACTTCGACCTGCCGGACGCCAACAAGGGCATGGAGGGCCTGGAGTGGGTGGAGCGCTCGGGCAAGGGGTACCTCCTCGGCCTGTGCGAGGGCAATCTGTGCGCGGGCGGAGCCAAGGGCAGGAAACCGGGCGGCGGCCGCATCCAGGTCTTCCGGCAGGGCGGCAAACGCTGGATCAACGTCGCCACGATCCGGCTGCCCAAGTCGCTGCCCTTCGAGGACTACAGCAGTGTGTCCGTGCGCGACGGCCGGATCGCCGTCCTCTCGCAGGCGTCGTCGGCCTTGTGGGTGGGTCACATCTCCACCCGGAAGTGGCAGGTCGACGAAGGCACGGTGTACCGCCTCCCGACCGACGGCAAGGGGCGCACCGTCTACGGCAATCCGGAGGGCGTGTCCTGGGTCTCCACCGACTACGTGGTCATCGTGTCCGACCGGGCGAAGAAGGGCGCCCAGAACGAGCGGTTCCGCGCGAAGGACCAGTCGGTGCACCTGTTCCTGATCCCGGGGAACAACACCGTCTGATCCGCCCGCCTGCCGAGGTGTCGTCGGTGGCGGCCGTCAGTAGCGGTGGCCGGGCCAGTGCGGGTCGAGCCGGCGGTCGTCACCGGTGACGCCCAACAGCCGTACGCGGTGCAGCAGTTCCTCGCATCCGCCGACGGCGCGCAGCCGGGCCGGAGCGTGGCGGACCAGCCACTGGGTCAGCGTGCCCCACGCCTCGGCGAGGGCCGTGAGAACGTCGTGCGCGGGTACGGGAGGATCGGGCTCGACGAGCGTGCGGGTCCACCACGCGTGCAGGAACTCACCGACCGCCCCGGCCTGCTCAGGGGCCAGCGCTGCCAGTGGCCGAGCGTTGGGGTCCAGCTCGGTTCGCCACCTTGAGCTGGGCGAGCTCCTCCGCGCTGCCCCAGTGGCACTCGCAGTTGTGCTCGTCGGGGTGGGCGGTCATCCCCCGGAAGGTGACCGCGAGGCCGTCGATCGCGGCGTCGAGCCGACGCCGGGCACGGGACCGGTCGGAGTACGTCATGGTCGTCCGCCTTGCGGGACTCCGGGGGGTGTGGACCGCCCGAAGATCGTCACTTTACCGGGGCGGTGGTGGCGGGGCGAGTGCGTTTCGTGGCGACGGCGCCGGCCCTCTGGACAGTGCGGATGGCGGCGGGACTCCGCGCCTGAGTACGCGTACTCACCTTCCCTGAGGTGTTCGCCTCTGCTTGCCCCGGCGGGGCGTGGACACACTGGCTCTCCCCTCCGCCCGACGAAAAGGTCCCGATGAGCCGAGCCCTGACAATGCGTCACGCCACCGCCGACGACCTGCCCTGGATCCACGAGCTGCGGCACCGGGTCTACGCGCGGGAGCTGGGCCAGCACCCGCCCAACGCGGAAGGCCGGCTGGTGGACGGGCTCGACGGTGACAACGTCTACCTGGTCGCGGCCGACGGCCCGGCCCGCGTCGGGTTCGTCAGCGTGACGCCGCCCTGGGCGGGCCGGTACGGCCTCGACAAGTATGTGACGCGCGCCGAACTGCCGCTCCTGGACGAGCCGGACGTCTTCGAGGTGCGGCTGCTCACCGTCGAACCCGACGCGCGGGCCGGAGCCGCGGCCGCCCTCCTGATGTACGCGGCGCTGCGCTGGAGCGCGTCCCGGGGCGGGCGGCGCGTGGTGGCGATGGGCCGTGCCGATCTGCTGGGCATGTACCGGACGGCCGGACTGCGCCCCGTGGGCCGCACCGTGCGCAGCGGGGCGGTCGACTTCGAGATGCTGACCGGTGAGGTGGCGGAGCTGACGCGCGGCACGGCGGACCGGCACGGCGCGGTCCTGTCCCGGCTTGCTTCCGGCGTGGACTGGCAGTTGGACACCGCGTTCGCGCCCGGACCGGACGGCTGCGAACACGGCGGAGCCTCGTTCACCGCCATCGGCACCGACTTCCGCAGCCTGGACCGGCGTCTCGGGGTCGTCGCGGCCGATGTGCTGGACGCCTGGTTCGCACCGGCACCCGGCGTACACGCGGCGCTCACCCATGATGTCGGCTGGGCCGCGCGCACGTCGCCGCCGACCGGGGCGGAGGGTCTGCTCGCGGAGATCGCCGCCGCCTGCGCCCTGCCCGTCGAGACGCTCGCCGTCGGGGCCGGCTCCTCCGACCTCATCTTCAGGGCCTTCGGCCGGTGGCTCACCCCGGCGAGCCGGGTGCTCCTCATGGACCCCGGGTACGGCGAGTACGCGCATGTCACGGAGCGGGTGATCGGCTGTCACGTCGACCGGTTCCGGCTGCGGCGCGAGGACAACTGGCGGATCGACCAGCAGCGGTTGTCGGCCGTGGTGGCGGACGGCGCGTACGACCTCGTGGTGGTGGTCAATCCCAACAACCCCACCGGCCGCCACGCCCCGGCCGCCGAACTGCGCGAGGTGATCGCCGCCGCACCGGCCCGGACCCGCTGGTGGATCGACGAGGCCTATCTCGGCTACGTCGGCGCGGCCGAGTCACTCGCCGCCTTCGCGGCCACGGACCCGCGCGTCGTCGTCTGCACCTCGATGTCGAAGACGTACGCCCTGTCCGGCATGCGGGCCGCGTACCTGGTGGCCGAAGCGCGGACCGCCGCGCAGATGCGCCGCTGGACACCGCCCTGGGCGATCTCGTTGCCGGCCCAGCTCGCCGCCGTGGCGGCGCTGCGCGACCCCGCCCATTACGCCCGACAGGTCGGGCACACCCACCGGTTGCGTCGACAGCTCGCTTCGGAACTGGCCGGGGTGGACGCGTCCGTCCTCGTCGAGGAGTCCGTGGCGAACTTCCTCACGCTGACGCTTCCGCCGGACGGGCCGAGCGCCGCCGCGCTGGTCGCACGATGCCGGCGGCACGACGTGTACCTGCGCGACCTGTCGCCGCTCTCCACCGCCTACGAGGGCCGGACTGTACGCGTGGCGGTCCGCGACAGCGCGGAGAACGCCCGCATCGTCGCCGCCTACGGGGCCGCTCTCACCGACCTGCACGCCCACCCCGCCACAGCCGTACGGCCTGTCGCCGGAGTCGCCACGTGACGGATGCGGCCGCGATGGCACCCTGGCTGGGCGGTGCGCTGGTGCTGGGCGGTGTCGCGGCGGGAGCGTCCCGCCGACGCGAGTTGCTCGTACGGTGGTGCGCCTGGGCGATCGGCGTCCCTGTGGTCGTGGCGGCGTTCCGGTGGGGGCGCCCCGGTATCGCCCTGCTCGCCGCCGTCGTCGCGGCCGTCGCGGCACGGGAGTTCGGCGCACTGACACGGCTCCCCCGCGCCGAACGGGTGCTGCTCGCCGTGGCCGTGCCCCTCCTGGTCGCCGTCGCCGCCTGGGCACCCGAGCAGACGTGGCGGGCAGGTGCCCTCGGCGTACTCGCCCTGGCCGCCCTGCCGCTGGCGCGCGGCGACGCCGAACAAGGCTTGCGCCACCTCGGCACGAGCCTGCTCGGACTGGTCTGGCTCGGCACGCTGGCGGCCCTGGCACCGCTCGGCACGGAGGCACTGGCCCTGTTCGCGGCGGTGTCGGTGGCCGATGTCGCCGCCTTCTTCGCCGGACCACGCCTGGGCGGACCCCGGCTCTCGCCGTTGTCCCCGGCCAAGCGGTGGAGCGGGACTGTGTGCGGCGCGGCGGCCGGACTCGGCGTCCTCGCGCTGCTCTCGGCGTGGAGTTGGCCCGCGGCGCTCGGCGTCGCCGTCGGCGGCCCCGCCGGGGACCTGGTCGAATCCCTCGTCAAGCGCGGCGCCGGTGTGAAGGACTCCGGGCAGTGGCTGGCGGGGGCCGGAGGGCTCCTTGACCGCGTCGACTCGCTCATGGGCGCGCTGGTGATCGTGACCGTCTTGCGGTGAGGATGAAGGAAGACGGGTGCTTGTGATGGTTTCGTTAAGCACCCGGCGTTGACGGTCATGTCTGGCTGCCTGACGATCAATGCGGCCATCAGGTGATCTTGTGGCCATTTCCTTCCTCACCCCTGGCCGACGCGCGCGGTGAACGGCGCGTGGCCGGGGGCTGCTCGAAAGAGAAGTAGACCTATGTCAGCAGCAATAGTGGCGCGACGCGCCGTCGTCGGCGGCGCGGCCGCCGTGTGCATGGTGGTCGCCGGGGGGTCCGGGGCGTGGGCCCACGGCACGCCGGGCGGTGAGGGCTGGGGACGGCAGGACGTCCGCGGGTACACCGCGAAGGACGCGACACCGGCCAAGGACACCAGTGGCGACTGCGAGTTCTCCCTGGACGGCAAGGTGTGGTCGGCGGCCGTGAAGGTGGACGACCTGTCCCTCAAGCCGGGCACCGACGGCAAGGTGCACCTCCAGGTGCGGCCCGCCGGGAACAGCGAGGGCTGCACCGTCTCCCTCGCCTCCTACCGCACCCACGGCGCGACGTGGAACACCTCCGGACTGCAGGTCTTCCACGACTTCGACACGGTGACCGTCAAGTCCGGCGAGAGCGGCTCCCTGGACATCGCCGTTCCCGACGCCGGCTGCTACGCGCAGGTGGACCTGTACCGCGGCAGCGTCAAGTACGACGGGCTGACCGAGGCGAACGACGGCCTGGAGCACGGGCCGCTGCCGCAGGGCCCGGACCGGGCCGTCATCAAGGAGAAGAACGTCGCCTGGTGGAACGGCGGCACCCGTGACTGCACCACGGAGACGGCGACCCCCACCCCGACGCCGCCCGCCTCGACCCCGGCCGAGGACGAGGGTGAGCCCACCCCGGCGACCTCGACGACCCCCACGGCGCCCGACACCGAGTCGGCCACTCCGAGCGCGTCGGCGACCCCCGCCGCCTCGACGAGCGCCCCGGCCGCCGCCGACGCCCCGGCCGCGTCGCCCTCGACCGCGGCCCCGGCCGCCGACGGTGACCTGGCCCAGACCGGCAGCAGCGGCAACACCACCGCGATCGCCGGTGCCGCCGCGGCCCTGCTGGCCATCGGTGGCGCCGTGCTGGTCGTGCTGCGCCGACGGAACGCCAACGGCCGCGCCTAGTCACAGCCGTGCGAGCCGGGCGCCGGAACCACGGCGCCCGGCTCGCACATGAGGCGGGGCGGCCGACACCTGCCGCCCCGCCTCCAGAAGGGAGCACCCCATGTACCGCTTCACACGTCACATTCTCGGAGCTGTTGCCGCCGTCTCGCTGCTGGCAGGCGCGGTTACCGGGTGCTCCGGCGCAGCCGATACGCCGTCGGCCTCGCAGACGCGGGAGACGGCGAGGCCCGCGGCCGAGCCCACCGCGCAGCCGTCATCCCCGTCCGGTGGCCGGCAGCGACTGGACGACGAGGCCCGCGCCCGGCTGGGCGGCATGGACCAACTCGACCTCCCCGAAGCGGACTTCGTCTCGTCGGGCACCCTGGCGATCCCCGGGGAGAACCAGTACGCGAGCATGGAGCCCGATACCGCACTGCGTGTGGACGTGGCATGTGCGGGGCGGGGCACAGTCACCTTCACGGCTGTCTCGGGCTCCGCGAAGAAGGCCGTACGCGTCGACTGTGCCCGGCCCGTGGCGAGCGGGTTCGACTTCACCACGGCCGCGCGGGGACTCTCCCTCCAGGCCGACGCCCCCGAGGCGGCAAGGGTGGGCACCGCCTACCTGGTGCGCCAGGCCCACTGACCGGACGACGGACGAAGCCGGACTGGTGTGGGGCTTGCGGTAATTGAGGTGCTGGAAGCCGTTCCGCATCCCTACGCTCCACCCCATGCCTCATGAAACCGCCCTGCTCAACGTCATCGACGTGGAAGCCACCTGTTGGGACGGGCAGCCGCCGCCCGGCTCCGTGAGTGAGATCATCGAGATCGGTCTCACGGTCGTCGACGTCCCGGCGCGGCGCCGGGTGTCCCGGCACCACGTCCTGGTACGCCCCGTCCGGTCGACGGTGAGCGACTTCTGCACCGAACTCACCGGACTGACGGCGGACGAGGTCGGACGGGGCGTCACCTTCGCCGAGGCGTGCCGGACTCTCGTCGAGGAGTTCGACGCCGCGCGGCGGCCCTGGGCGAGTTGGGGCGACTACGACCGGCGGCAGTTCGTGCGGCAGTGCCGGGCCGATGAGGTGACCTACCCGTTCGGCAGCCCGCCGGAGCGCACCCATACCAACGTCAAGGCCGTGTTCGCCGCGGCCCATGGACTGCACAAGAGGCCCGGCATGGACCGCGCCCTGCAGATCGCCGGGCTGCCGCTCGAAGGGCGCCATCACCGGGGCGAGGACGACGCCTGGAACATCGCCGCGCTCGTGCTCGACCTGGCGAACCGTGGGGCATGGCCGGAGCCGTCGACAGCGGGGTGACGGACGAACGGTTCGGTTCAGCCCCGTCCGTACCCGGCGCGAGGGGCAGTCCGTCTCCCGCGTCAGGCGTGCGAGGCCGTGGCGCTGGTCGTGCGGCGCGTGCTGTCGGACGTCTTCGTCACCTTCACGAAGTAGGCCGTGCCGTCGTCGGTGAAGCCGCTCTTCGTCTTCGACGCCGTCCCCCCGTGCTTGTTCGCCGAGTGGTGGGTCCCCTCGTACCTGGGGCCCTGGTCGGCCGACGCGAGACCCGCGCCGCCGACGACGAGCGGAGTGACCAGGGCACCGACGGCCGCGTACTTGGCGATGCTGCGCATGGGATGAGGTCCTTTCAGGTTTCACCGGCCCGGACTGACCCGACGGAGAAGCGCCGCGGGGCCGGTGGAGGCGGCCGGAACTCCACACGCCATGAGCGTGACCCCGCACGACGCTCCGCGCATGCCAAGGACGAGTCAGGGGTGACAGCACGGCGCACCCGGGTGATTCGCGCGTGCCGGTACGCCGGTGGCCTGACGCCGTATCAGCTGGTCAGCGGGGTGTGGTCCAGCCGGGGGCGGTGCGGGCCCAGGCCGCGTCCCAGCGGGCGAGGTTGTGCCGCTCCAGCCGACGGTCGGCGTAGGCGTACACGGCCAGGGCGAAGAGCGGCACGGCGACGGCGGTGATGACCACGCGCCCCATGGCACGGTCACGGACCTGTGCGGCCGTCAGGGGCGCGTCGGTGATCTTGCCCTCGGCGTCGACCCATACGCGGACGGTGCTGCCCGCGGTGAGCGCGGGCTCGACGTCCGCCCTCCCCGTGCGGATGTCCCCCTGGGGGTCGGTGAAGCGGACGGTGACCGGGTAGCGCGCCTCCTTCGCCTCGTCCGACCCCGGCTCGGGGTGTCGGGGGGCGTCGTGCAGCAGTTCGGCGGAGGTGTCGTGCCCGGTGGCGATCTGGTGCAGGGCGGCCTCGGTCAGCCGGCGGTGGACCGACTCGCCGACCATCAGCATCGCGGCGGGTGTGGCGGCGAGGACCGTCAGGAACAGGCCGACGGCGATCCATGCCTGCGCGAGGTCCGCGCGGCGGCGCAACGGGTTGCGCCGCCATCGCCAGAACAGGACGCGCGGGAGTTCTTCGGGAGGGTGGGCCGGGGGTATCTCGCGGTCCACTGTGTTTCTCCTTTCGCACGAGGGCTGTGTGTCCGGCGCCGACAGGTCACGGACGAGCGCTAGCCGTGCGGCGCGGCGGCAGCGGCGGGATGCCCGTGGGCCGCTTGCAGGAGTTTCGCCGCGCCGCGGACCGCCGCCGTGTGCGGGGCGGCGACGAGCTGTACGGGCGCCCGCAACCGGCCGGTGAGGTGCCAGGTGATGTCGGGACGCAGGGCACCCCCGCCCGCGACGAGCACACCCCGCCGCAGGGCGTCGAGCGTCTGGGAGGTGCGGTCCTCGTCCAGCATGCCGGTCACCATGGCGGCGACCGCCTCGGTGATCAGCGCGGGCGGGGCGAGGCTGTCCAGGTCGCCGGTGCCCAGGGCGGTGCGGCGGGCGTCGGTCACCGCGCCGTCGGCGAGGAGCGTGACCTCGGTGACGTGGGCGCCGAGGTCCGCGACCAGGAGGGGGTGGGCAAGGTCGGCGTCCGCGGCCTCGGCCACGGCGCGCGCGGCGGGGACGGTCAGTACGGTCCGCGGCCGCAGGATTTCGACCGCGGCGCGGGCCTCGGTCCGGTAGGCGACGCCGCCCAGTACGGGCGTGGTCAGGATGAGCAGCGGCCGGCCGAACCGGGGCAGCCGGGGGCGGAGCAGCCGGTCGAGCATCCGGGCGGTCCCCGGGGTGTCGACGATGGTGCCGCGCTGGACGGGGTAGGTGGCGCCGTCGCCCGGGAAGGTGACCGTGGGCACGTCGAGGATCATGCGCCGTCCGGACGTCCACGCGCGCGTGCGGGCGCTGCCCAGGTCGAGGGCGATGCCGGAGCACCGCCGGCACCAGGGCCACGCGCGGTGCCGTACGCGTGCGGGGGCGGGGTCGGTGGTCACCGGCCGGCCTCCCTGACCTGCTGGCAGCGGGCGCAGTAGCGGGCCTGCGGCACGATGCGCAGGCGCTCGCGCGCGATGGGGCCTCGGCACAGGTGGCAGATGCCGTAGCGGCCCTTGTCCATCCGCGCGAGGGCGGCCTCGACATCGGCGAGGACCATCCGGGCGGATGCTGCGAGCTTGACGCGCACCTCGGTCTGGGAAGGCGCCTGTCGGGCGCGCAGCGCGTCGGCGCGGGAGGCGGCGGCGGTCGAGAGCTGCTGGAGCTGCTCCTGGCGGAAGAGGCGCTGCTCGTGCAGGTTCTCGCGCAGCGCGGCGAGGTCCTCGGCCGACAGAGACGGGGTGCGGTCGTCGTCCCCTCGGGTCGGTGGGTCCGTGTCGGTCAGGTGGGTCGGATGCGTCAGGTGGGTCACCGAGTCACCCCTTGGGCAGGGCGGAAGGAGGAAGGCGGGCGGGGGTCGTCAGACGGCTTTGCGCTGGCAGGGAACGCAGTACGGCGTGTAGGGCAGGATCTCCAGACGCTCGGCGGGGATGGGCTTGGCGCAGGTGCGGCAGACGCCGTAACTGCCGTCCTGGACGCGGACGAAGGCCGCCTCGATCTCGGCGAGGACCCGCTTGACGGTGTCCTTCTGCGCGGACATCACCCCCTCCCCCTCTTCCGCCCCAGCCTCGTCGATTGCCTGGAGCTGGGTGAGACGCGAGGTGCGTTCGTCCGTGAGGCGCCGGCGGGCCTCGTGCGGCGTCAGCTGCGCGAGACGGGTTGCGGTCGTGGAGGGCGTATCGAGGGGCATCGTCGGTCTTCCTTCGGTCACGGTCGGTGGTGTTGGCCCCCACCATGGCCGCGCCGCCGTGCGAAGCCCATCGGGCGCGATACCCATCTGTGGCGGACCTGGGCCCCATCGCGGTCCGGCGGGCCGGAGCCCCGGAAATGGGCATTGGTGCCCATCGACTGCGGCGCGGGGAACGGGCAGCCTGGACAGCGGGCCGGTCAAGACCGATGGACGCAGTGCACGCCCGGGGCGTGCGGTGACCGAGAGTAGAGACAAGGCCGTGTCTCCCTACGAAAGGCGTCACCCCGGTGTCCTTGTTCTGGCGGATCTTCGCGCTCAACGCGGTCGTGCTCGGAAGCGCCACCGCGCTGCTGCTGTGGGCTCCGGTGACCGTCTCCGTGCCGGTGGTGCTGACCGAGGCGGTGATCCTCGTGGGCGGCCTCGCCGTCATGCTGGTCGCCAACGCGGCGTTGCTGCGGATCGGCCTCTCCCCGCTGGACCGGCTCACCCGGCTGATGGCCACCGTCGACCTGCTGCACCCCGGGCAGCGGCTGCCCGAAGGGGGCCGGGGCGAGACCGCCGAGCTGATCCGCACCTTCAACGCCATGCTGGAACGCCTCGAACACGAGCGGGCGTCCAGCAGCGCCCGCGCCCTGTTCGCACAGGAGGCGGAGCGGCGCCGGATCGCCCAGGAACTGCACGACGAGGTGGGCCAGAGCATGACCGCGATCCTCCTCGCGCTCAAGCGGGCCGCCGACGACGCGGACGAACCACTGCGCGGCGAGCTGCGCCAGGCGCAGGAGATCACCCGGGAGAGCCTGGACGAGGTGCGGCGTCTGGTGCGCAGGCTGCGTCCCGGAGTCCTCGACGATCTCGGTCTCGTCAGCGCCCTGACCTCGTTGACCAGCGAGTTCGCCACCCACGTGGGGTTGCGTGCGGTGCGTCGCTTCGAGACCGGCCTGCCGGTCCTCGACGAGCAGACGGAGCTGGTGCTGTACCGCGTCGCGCAGGAGGCCCTGACGAATGCGGCCCGCCACGCCGAGGCGAGCGAGGTCGAGGTGAGTCTGCGGCACACCGGGGACGCGGTGGAACTGGCCGTCGTCGACGACGGCCGCGGCACCGGGGCCGCTCGTGAGGGGGCGGGCATGCGCGGCATGCGGGAGCGGGCCCTGCTGATCGGGGCCGCCCTGGACGTCACCTCACAGCCGCGGGCCGGTACGACGGTCCGGCTGACCGTGCCCCTCGTCAGGAAACAACCGTGACCCCGACCTCGAACCCAGCCGTGACCGCGACCTCGAACTCAGCCGTGACCGCGTCTCAGGAAGCAGCCATGACCACGCCCCACACCTCCGCGATCCGCATCCTCCTCGCCGACGACCACGCGCTGGTGCGTCGTGGGGTGCGGCTCATTCTCGACCAGGAGCCGGACCTCGAGGTCGTCGCCGAGGCCGGGGACGGCGCGGAGGCCGTCGAACTGGCCCGCACCCACGACATCGACCTGGCGGTCATGGACATCGCCATGCCCCGCATGACCGGCCTGCAGGCGACGCGGGAGCTTCTCGCGCTGAAGCCGTCCGTGCGCGTCCTCATGCTGACGATGCACGACAACGAGCAGTACTTCTTCCAGGCGTTGAAGGCCGGCGCCAGCGGCTATGTGCTGAAGTCCGTCGCCGACCGCGACCTGGTGGCGGCCTGCCGGGCGGCCATGCGCGACGAGCCCTTCCTGTACCCCGGAGCGGTCACCGCCCTCATCCGCAACTACCTCGACCGTGTCCGCAACGGCGAGGAACCTCCCGAGCAGGTGCTGACCGCGCGCGAGGAGGAGGTCCTCAAGCTCGTGGCCGAGGGGCACTCCTCCAAGGAGATCGCCGAATTGCTCTTCATCAGCATCAAGACCGTCCACCGGCACCGGGAGAACCTGCTCCACAAGCTCGGCCTGCGGGACCGCCTCGAACTCACCCGTTACGCGATCCGCGTGGGCCTGATCGAAGCCTGACCGCGAGACGGCGAGGAGGGAGAAGGGGGTGAGAGTGGGGGGCTTCGCGCAATCCGCTCGGCGCCCGCGCGGCGCGGGCTCCACCGCCGTGTGGGTCCTCCTGCTGACCGTCCTCGTCACCCTGCTCGGCCCCTCCGCCCCGGGCGACGATCACCCCCGTACATGGGGTGGCGCGGTGCTCGCCGCGGAAGCCGGTGGCGAGCCGGCCGGGCAGACCGCGGACAGCGCGGACCCTGCCGACTCCGCCGCGGCCGTACGCAGCCAGCGGGACGCCACCGGCGAGCGTCACGCTCCGCCGCTTGCCGCCCCGGGCACGTCGCTCGACGCGGCAGCCGGGCCACTTCGCCTCGCGCGGCCCTCGGTCTCGGCGGGAGACCGCCCCGCGTCCATCCCTCGGGCACATCGTCACGGGGTCAGGGCCCCGCCCGCGCTCTCCGGCACATAGAGCGACCTCACCCCCCTTACACCTTCTCGAACTTGTCGACCGCGGTCATGGCCTGGCCGCGGTGTGCCTGCCGGAGGCCTTCGTGACCCGATCCCGCCCTCGATCCCAACCCCGACGTCGATCCCGACCCCGACCTCGACCCCGATCCCAATCGCGGGCCCGGCGCATCAGAGGGCTGATCGCCCTCGTCGCCGTCGCCCTGTCCCTTTACGTCGCGCTCACCGTCCCCGTCCATCTGGGACTCGACCTGCGGGGCGGCACCCAGATCGTCCTTGAGACCCGTCCTGGCTCCGCTGCCGACGACGACAACGACGGCGGCGACGATGGCGATGGCGATGGCGACGCGACGGACCGCACCGTCGAGGTGTTGCGCGGCCGTGTCGACGCGCTCGGTGTCGCCGAGCCCACCATCGCCCGTTCCGGCAGCGACCGGATCGTCGTCGAACTGCCCGGCCTGCAGGATCCCCGCGAGGCGGCCGAGGTGCTCGGGCGCACCGCCCAGCTCTCCTTCCACCGGGTACTGGGCGCCGCTTCCGACGGTGACCGGAACGCGCGCTCCGAGCGGCAGGGCGAACAAGTGATGGCCGACGAGTCCGGTCGGCTCCTGCGACTGCAAGCGGCCTCACTGACCGGCCGGCATGTCGACAAAGCGGCCGCGCGCTTCGACCAGGAGGGCGGTGCCGGATGGCACGTCACCGTCGACTTCGAGGGAGCGGGCAAAGCGGGGTGGGCCCGGCTGACCGGCGAGGCCGCCTGTCACGCGGCCGGGGATCCGGCCCGCCGGGTCGCCATCGCCCTGGACGACAAGATCATCTCTTCGCCGCAGGTCGACCCGTCCGTCGCCTGCCGCTCCGGCATCAGCGGCGGCTCCACCCAGATCACCGGCTCTTTCGACGACCGCGAGGCCAAGGAGCTGGCGCTGCTCATCAACGGCGGCGCGCTGCCGGTGCCGGTCGAGACCGTCGAGCAGCGGACCGTCGGCCCCACTTTGGGCGCCGACGCCATCAAGGCCAGTGCCTGGGCCGCCACCATCGGCACCGCGCTGACCTCGCTGTTCATCATCGCCGTCTACCGGATCATGGGCTTCCTCGCCACAGTGGCCCTGGCCTGCTACGGCCTTGTCTCCTACGCCGCTCTCGCCGCGCTCGGCGCCACCCTCACCCTCCCCGGCCTCGCCGGTTTCGTGCTGGCCATCGGCATGGCGGTCGACGCGAACGTGCTCGTCTTCGAGCGCGCCCGTGAGGAGTACGTCTCCGGTCACCGGCCCACACCACGGTCGGCGCTGACCACCGGGTTCAAGAAGGCGCTGAGCGCGGTCGCCGACTCGAACATCACCACGCTCATCGCCGCGGGCCTGCTGTTCTTCCTCGCCTCCGGGCCCGTACGAGGGTTCGGCGTCACCCTGGGCATCGGCGTCCTGGCCTCCATGCTGAGCGCGCTCGTCATCACCCGCGCCCTTGCCGACCTCGCCGTCGCCCGGCCGGCGCTGCGCCGCCGCCCCCACCTGACGGGCATCGCCCACACGGGCTTCGTCCGCGCCCGGCTCAGCCGGGCGAACCCGGATCTGATGCGCCGTCCGCGCCGCTGGCTGGCCGTCTCCGCCGTCGTCCTCGCGGTGGCCGCCTCCGGTATCGGGGTGCGCGGGCTCGACTGGGGTGTCGAGTTCACCGGTGGCCGCCTCATCGAGTACTCCACCGCCTCCGCGGTCGACCCCGACCGGGTGCGCGAGGCGCTCGCCGACGCCGGATTCCCGCAGGCCGTCGTGCAGACCTCGGGCGAGAACCGTCTCACCGTCCGCACGCAGCAGTTGAGCGATGCCCGAGCCGCGGCCATCACCGACACCGTGTCCGGTCTTGCCGACCGGGCCGACAAGGTGCGTGACGAGGCCATCGGGCCGAGCCTCGGCAAGGAACTGCGCAACGGCGCCCTCATCGCCCTCGCTGTCGCCCTCGGCGCGCAGCTCGTCTACCTCGCGGCCCGCTTCCGCTGGCTCCTCGGGGCCTCGGCGGTCGCCGCCCTCGCCCATGACGCCGTGATCCTCGTCGGTGTCTTCGCCTGGCTCGGCAAGCCGATCGACGGCGTCTTCCTGGCCGCGCTGCTGACCGTCATCGGCTACTCCGTCAACGACTCCGTCGTCGTCTTCGACCGGATCAGGGAGCTGGCCCGGCGCGACCGGAAGGCGCCCTTCGCCCGCACCGCCGACCAAGCGCTGCTGCAGACTGTGCCCCGCACGGTCAACACCGGCATGGGCGCCGCGTTCATCCTCACCACGTTGGCGGTCCTCGGCGGCGACACGCTGACCGACTTCGCGCTCGCCCTGCTCATCGGTCTGGCGGTGGGCACGTACTCGTCGATGTTCACGGCCACACCGCTGGCGATCGAGCTGCATCGGCGCGGCTGAGCGGCGCCGTCCGGCGCCTCGTCACGGAGTTGTTCGTGACGGGGCGCCGGACAGCTGTCGCTTCCGAGGGGGCCGGACCGGTCCGGCCCCCTCACTCCCCGGAGGCCGGGACGGTCCGCATCAAGGCAGCACGTGCCCGGCCGCCGTGAAGAGGCGGTACCACTCCTCCCGGGTGAGCGGGAGGTCCGAGCCCGCGGCGGACTCGGCGACCCGGCCCGGGTTGGTGGTGCCGAGCACCACCTGCATGTTCGCCGGGTGCCGGGTGATCCACGCGACGGCGATGCCGGTCGGCGTCACCCCGTACTTCTCGGCCAACTCGTCCAGGGCGTCGTTCAGTTCCGCGTAGTTCTCGCGGTCCCCGATGAAGACCCCGTCGAAGAAGCCCTTCTGGAACGGCGACCAGGCCTGCAACGTGATCCCGTTCACGCGCGCGTGGTCGAGCAGACCGTTGTCGCGGTCCACCGACTGGTCGAGGCCGGCCATGTTCGCGGCGATCCCCGAGGCGATCATCGGGCAGTGGGTGATGCTCAGCTGCACCTGGTTGGCGACAAGGGGCCTGCGGACCGCCGTCTTGAGCACTTCGATCTGTCCCGGCGTGTGGTTGGAGACGCCGAAGTTCACCACCTTGCCCGCCGCGTGCAGTTCGTCGAACGCGGCGGCCACCTCCTCCGGCTCGACGAGCGTGTCGGGGCGGTGCAGCAGGAGTACGTCGAGGTAGTCGGTGCGCAGAGCCGCGAGCGACTCCTCGACCGTGCCGACGATGTGCTCCTTGGAGAAGTCGAAGAAGCCGGTCCTGATGCCGACCTTGCTCTGGATCACGATGGACTCGCGCTCCGCGCCGGTCAGCTTCACGGCCTGGCCGAAGCGCTCCTCGCACGCGTGGCGCGCCGGGCCGTAGATGTCGGCGTGGTCGAACGTGTTGATCCCGGCCTCCCGGGCGCTGTGGTACAGCCCGCGGACGGCCTCGTCGTCGAGTTCGGCGATGCGCATCAGGCCCAGGACGACGTTCGAGGCCCGCAGTTCGGTCTGGGGGAAGGAGATCGTTTTCACGCTGCCATCCTGACGAACGGGGCGGGGCGGCGCCAGTGGCGTCGGCCGGGAATGCCCCGGCCGCGAAAACAACCGACAGGTACGGGAAATCCCTTTACACTCCTCCGCCCTATTGGCATGGTCATGCCCTCATCTGCGCACCTTTCGCGCACCACTGGGGGAACATCATGCTGACCCGTCTGCTCAAGCCCTTCCCGCACGGCCGGCTCAGATCCACCGGTTTCCGACCCACCGGCCCCAGATCCACCGGTCTCCGATTCACCGGCCTCAGATCCACCGGTTTCCGATCCACCAGCCTCATCGCCCTCGCGCTCGCCGCCGTCATCGCCGCCCTGCTCCCGCTGACGGGCGGCGGTTCGGCCACCGCGGCGAACGCCCCGGGCCCCGGCGGCGCTCCCGACCCACGCCATCCGATGGCGGCGCCGCACGAGCCGGTCGTGCCCGCCGACGCCATGGAGCCCACCGCCCCCGTACTTCCGCGGGACGGCTGGACCGTGGCCGCGAGCGACGAGGAGACCGCGTCCGAGAACGGGCGCGCCGTCAACGTCCTCGACGGCAGCACCGCCACCATCTGGCACAGCAAGTGGAGCGGCACCGCCGCCCCCTTGCCTCACACCATCACGGTCGACATGCACCGTACGGCTGTCGTATCCGCCCTCGTCTACCAGCCGCGCACCAACAGCCCCAACGGCAGGGTCGGTTCCTACGCCATCCATCTGAGCGCCGACGGTACGAACTGGGGCTCCGCCGTCGCCTCCGGCACCCTCGGCGACGACGCCACCGCCAAGACCCTGAGCTTCGCCGCGCAAGGCGCCCGCTATGTGCGGCTCACCGCGACGAGCGAGGCCGGCAACCGCGGCCCCTGGACGTCGGCGGCCGAGCTCAACCTCCTCGGCGACCCCGGCTCCCCCGCCTCCGTCGTCGACCTGGCGCGCACGGGCTGGACCGCGACGGCGAGCGACCAGGAGACGAACTCCTCGACGGACGTCGCCGCCAACGTCCTGGACGGCGACCCGAACACCATCTGGCACAGCCGCTACTCCGGCACCGCCCAGCCCCTGCCGCACAGCATCACCCTCGACATGAAGAGCGCCCGCGACGTCTCGGCCCTCACCTACCAGCCGCGCAGGTCGGGCGCGAACGGCCGCGTCGGCGCCTACACCGTCACGACCAGCACCGACGGCACCACCTTCGGGGCACCCGTCGCGAGCGGCACCTGGAAGGACGACGACACCGTCAAGGGCGCCACCTTCACCCGCACCGTCAGCGCCCGGTACGTACGCCTGACGGCCACGACCGAGGCGGGCGGGCGCGGGCAGTGGTCCTCGGCGGCGGAGATCCGCCTCAGCGGCCCGGCGAACCCGGCGACGGCCGGCTCCTGGGGCCGCGTCACCGGTTTCCCGCTGGTCCCCGTGGCCACGGCGCTCCTGCCCAACAACAAGCTGCTCGCCTGGTCCGCGTACGGGGTCGACCGTTTCGGAGGGAGCAACGGCTACACGCAGACCGCGATCATGGATCTCGGCACCGGAGCCGTCACCCAGCGGCGCGTCGACAACACCAGGCACGACATGTTCTGCCCCGGCATCGCGGTCCTCAAGGACGGCCGGGTCCTCGTCACCGGCGGCAGCAACGCCGAGCGCGCCAGCATCTACGATCCGGCGACCGATGCCTGGTCGGCCACCACCGACATGAACATCGCCCGCGGCTATCAAGCCATGACGCTGCTCTCCAACGGCGACGCGTTCGTCCTCGGCGGCTCCTGGAGCGGCGGTCAGGGCGGCAAGGACGGCGAGGTGTGGTCGCCGTCCACCGGCACCTGGCGCAAGCTGCCCGGCGTACCGGTGACCACCACCATGACCGCCGACCCCGCCGGCCCCTACCGCGCCGACAACCACCAATGGCTGCACGCGACATCGAACGGCCGCGTCCTCCAGCTCGGACCGAGCAAGCAGATGAACTGGATCTCCACTGAAGGGAACGGTTCCGTCACTGCCGCCGGGACGCGTGCCGACAGCGCCGACGCCATGAACGGCAACGCCGTCGCGTACGACATCGGCAAACTCCTCACCCTGGGCGGCGCGACCGCGTACGAGAACACGACGGCGACCCGGCGCGCCTACACGGTCGATCTCACCGGGGGCGGCCAGCCGCGTGCCGCGCGCACCGGTGACATGGACTTCGCCCGCTCCTTCGGCAACAGCGTGGTCATGCCGGACGGCAAGGTCGCGGTGTTCGGCGGCCAGTCCTACCCGGTCCCCTTCAGCGACGCGACCTCGTCCCTGACCCCGGAGATCTGGGACCCGGCGACCGGGCAGTTCACCCGCATGGCGAGCATGGCGGTGCCGCGCAACTACCACAGCGTGGCCAACCTCCTGCCCGACGGGCGCATCTTCTCCGGGGGCGGCGGTCTGTGCGGCGACTGCGCCACCAATCACGCCGACGGCGCCGTCTTCACCCCGCCCTACCTGCTCAACCCCGACGGCACCGAGCGCACCCGCCCGGCCATCACCGGCACAGTGCCCGCCCGCGTCGCCCACGGCGCGACCGTCCCCGTGACCACGGACTCGGCGGTCACCTCGTTCGCCCTGGTCCGCGCGGGCGCGGCCACCCACTCCACCGACAACGACCAACGCCGCGTCCCCCTCACCTTCACCCGCGACAGCGCGACGTCCTACACCCTCTCCATCCCCACCGACCCCGGCATCGCCCTCCCGGGCAGCTACCTCCTGTTCGCCCTCGACGCGTCCGGGGTGCCGAGCAAGGGGCGTATGGTGAGCGTGGGCTGATCGAGCGTTGCGATGGCTGCCTCGCGGCTGGGTGGATCTAGCAATGACCCACCCGGGCGCGTGGTGGGAGATACCCGCAAACCCCGCGGGGGTACGTAGCCCTGCCGAACGGGGTGGCGGGCGGCTTCCGGAGTTCGCCTGGGAAGCCGCCCGCCCCGGGGCACGAGCGGGGCCGGCGACGGGGGATGCACCGGCCCGCTCACCCTCCGGGTGCCCCCGCCCCGGCGTCGTACACCTTCGGCACCGAACAGGAAGTCGCACACCTACTCCACCGAACAGGAACACGGGCCGAACGGCCCTGCCGATCAACGGAATCGGGGCCTGATGTCCCTGCAAGGACGGTGCCTTCACAGGGTTGGCTGGGACCCATGACGCTCACCCACGCCGGCACCGCCTCCGTCCTCACCGAGCACTCCGTCGGCGACACCCACGTGGTCGCCCTGCACGGGGAGATCGACGTGGCGGCGGTACCCCGGATCACGGCTCACCTCGATGTGCTGACCACGGCCCCTCTCGCCGATGTCGTGGTGGACCTCCGCGAGGTGACCTTCGTCGACTGCGCGGGCCTCGGCGCCCTGTGCCGGGCGCGGACCCGGACGGCCGCCGGCGGCGGACGGCTGCGCCTGGTGACGGACGAGGAGCGCACGTTGCGCGTGCTACGTATGACCGACCTGAGCGCGCGGTTCGAGATCGCCGCGGCCCTGCCGTGGGAAGTGGCCACGAGTACGGCTTGACCACGGCGCACAAGTGGCGCCCACGGTGCCGCACGTCCACGCTGGCCGAGTGAGACTGACTCTACGCGCGCGTGGCGCGGCAGACGCGGACACGGCGTGGCGGCGCTACCTGCACCCCGCACTCTGGCCGACCTGGGCGCCGCAGATCCGTTCCGTGGAGACCGGCGAGACCCTGCGAGCCGGAATGCGAGGACGCCTGCGCCCGGCGGTGGGACCGGCCGTCGCCTTCGTCATCACGTCCGTCGATCCCGCCGCCCGTTCATGGAGCTGGCGTGTGCGGGTGGGACCGGTGCGCATGCGGCTGTGGCACGAGGTACGGCCGTACGGCGCCTCGGGGGCGGCGACGCGGCTGCGGGTCGAGGGCGCCCTTCCCGTCGTCCTGGCCTACGCGCCTCTGGCCCTGATCGCGCTGCGCCGCCTCGTACGCCCCTGAACGCCCCGCGCCCTCATCCGGCTGGAGGACGACCGGATACAGTGCGCGCGAGACCGCGGTTGCTCCAGGAGGGGAAGCGTGACCGACACGAGCGAGACCCAGCCGGCAGACTCCGCAGGCAGCGCGGAGCACGAGACGCGGCAGAGCGGACTGCGCCGGCTGATGCGCTACCTGCCCCTCATCGCCCCGGTCCTGCTCTGGAGCGTTCCTTGTGGGGTTCTGCTGTACGGGGGTCAGGACTGGCCGGTGCCCGTCACCCTGGCCGGCACCGCGGTGTTCGTCCTCGGGCTGGTCACCATGCCGCTCGCGATGGTGCGCGGCCACGGCCGGCGGCAGCAGGACGGCGCGGCGATCGTCGGGGACACACTGCTTGGCGCGAGCTGGGTGCTGTTCACCTGGTCCGTCATCCTCGGCGTCCTGCTGCGCCTCGCTCTGGTCGCGGCCGGTGTCGGCGAGGGCCAGGACCGCGCCCGCATCGTCACATGGGCGGTCCTCGGCACAGCCGCCGCGCTGCTCATCTGGGGGTACGCCGAGGCGCGCCGGGTGCCGCGGGTGCGCAGCCTCGACGTACAACTGCCGCGCCTGGGTGCCGGGTTGGACGGCACCCGCGTCGTCCTCATCACCGACACCCATTACGGCCCGCTCGACCGGGCCCGGTGGTCGGCACGGGTGTGCGAGACGGTGAACTCCCTGGAGGCCGACCTGGTCTGCCACACCGGCGACATCGCGGACGGCACGGCCGAACGCCGTCGCGCCCAGGCCACCCCGCTCGGCACCGTACGAGCCTCCCGCGCCCGGGTCTACGTCACCGGCAACCACGAGTACTACAGCGAGGCGCAGGGCTGGGTCGACCTCATGGACCGGCTCGGCTGGGAGCCGCTGCGCAACCGCCACCTGCTGCTCGAACGCGGTGGCGACACCCTCGTGGTCGCCGGCGTGGACGACGTCACCGCCGAGGCCTCCGGCGTGGCCGGCCACGGCGCCGACCTCGCCGAAGCCCTGCACGGCGCCGACCCCGGCCTGCCGGTGCTGCTCCTGGCCCACCAGCCCAAGTTCGTCGACCGGGCGGCCGCCGACGGCGTCGACCTGCAGCTCTCGGGGCACACGCACGGCGGCCAGATCTGGCCCTTCCACCACCTGGTCCGCCTGGACCAGCCCGCCCTCGCGGGACTCAGCCGCCACGGCGCCCGCACCTTGCTCTACACCAGCCGCGGCACCGGTTTCTGGGGGCCGCCCTTCCGCGTCTTCGCCCCGAGCGAGATCACTCTGCTGGTGCTCCGCGCCCCGCAAGCGCCGCCCGTGCCGTAGCGCTCGGCCGCTTCGGTCACTTCGGTCACTTCGGTCACTTCGGCCACTTCGCCCAGTCCAGCCTGCTCGGCACTTCCGCGTGCTCGGCGGCTTGGTGTTGCCTGTTCGCTCATATTCCTTGACAGGAATATTCTTCTCGGCGAATACTGGAGCCATGGACGCACTCCTCTCCGCGCTGGCCGACCCGGCCCGCTGGCGGCTCGTGACCCTCCTGGCCGAGCGACCCCGCCCGGTCGGCGTCCTCGCCGAGCTCGCGGAGGCGCGTCAGCCGCAGACCACCAAGCACCTGCAGACCCTTGAGCGGGCCGGTGTGGTCACCTCGCAGCGGACCGGCCAGCGCCGCATCTACGCCCTGCGCCCCGACCCCCTGCGGGACCTGGCGGCCGCGCTGAGCCTGCTCGCCGACCGCGCGGACCGCGAGGACGGGCCACGAGCGACCTACGACCGGTACGGACTCGCCCTGCAAGCGGAGCGGCTCGCGGCGCAGGATCCGGGCTGGGCCGACGGCCGTTCGTTCCGGTTCCGGCGACCGCTCGCCGTACGCCCCGAGTCGCTGTGGCGCCATCTGACCGACCCCGCGCTGCTGGCCGCCTGGTGGACGCCGGACGACCTCCGCGTCTCCGAGCTGGTCTTCGAGGCGCACCCGGGCGGGCGGATCGTCCAGGAGTACCGGGATGCCGAGGACGCCCACGGCGCGGAGCCGGTCGCCGGGCGCGCGGAAGGCGTCGTCGACGGGGCCCGCCCCGCCGAGCACCTCGCGTACCGGCTCACACCGCAACTGCCGGACGGCAGCCCCGCGTTCACCGCCCACGTCGACCTGGACCTGACACCGAGCGACAGCGGAACGGAGCTCGACGTCCACTACCGGGTCACGGACAGCACCATCGACTCGGCCGACTTCATCGCGGGCATCGAGATCGGCTTCGGCCAGAGCCTCGACAAACTCGCCGCCGCCTGCACGCGCAGAGAAGACAGCTCCCCCACAGAAGACGGCATGCACACAGAAGACAACGACAACGGCAAGCACGACCTCAGCGACAGCAGCATCACCGACCCAAGGAGCACGTCATGACTCAGCAGTCCGGCGGCCGTCGCGTCGTCACGAACATCGCCCTGTCCCTCGACGGCCACTACGCCAAGCCCGACGACCCGCTGGACATGAGCTGGGTGATGCCGTACGCCGTCACCGATGTCGCCCGCGACCACCTGACCCACCTCTGGGAGTCCGCGTCGACCGCCGTGCTCGGGCGGGTCAACGCCGAGGGCTTTCTCGGGTTCTGGCCCACGGTCATCGGCACGGAGGGCGCCGATCCGCGCGACGAGGGCTTCGCCAAGTGGCTCGTCGAGAGCGACAAGGTCGTCCTCTCCTCCACTCTGCGCGAAGCACCCTGGGAGCGGACGACGCTCGCCGACGGACCGACCGCCGAGGTGGTCGCGGAGCTCAGGACGACCGAGGGCGAGGACATCCTCGTCCTGTCCAGCGCAAGTGTCATCAAAGCGCTGCTCGCCGCCGACCAGGTCGACAGACTGGCGCTCACGGTCTTCCCGGTCATGCTCGGCGGCGGCCCCCGGCTCTTCGACGACGGCCTGCCTCCGGGACAGTGGACGCTCGTCAGCCAGAGTGCCGGCGAGCACGGCACCCTGGCCCTCGTCTACGACCGGGTCCGCTGACCCGAGCACCGGCCGCTGGGACACAGCGGGCTCCTCACCGGGCTCCGTGACCCGCTGTCCGCCACGACCCTGGGCTCATTCCGGCGCCGTACGGATGTAGTTCAGCGTCAGTTGCGTCAGCTCGGCCAGGAAGCGGTCCCGTGGAATGGGCGGGCGGTCCAGGAGGTAGCGGACCGTCAGGTGCTCGACCGTGCGGACCAGCATCCATGCGGCCTCGTGCAGGGGGACGTCCGGGCGGAGTTCCTCGCGGCGGGTGGTGAGATAGGCGAGGACCAGTTCGCCGATGCGGTCCTCGAAGACGCGCAGGGCCCGGCCGTCGTCGAGGCGGGGACCGTGCTCGACAGCGGCGCGGAGGAACGGTGGCTCCACGTCGAGGCCGTCGAGCAGCGTGGCGAGGGTGGCGCGGACGAGGACGGGCGCGGGCTGCTCGAACTGGCCCGTCATCCGGGCCGTGATCCCGGCGACCAACTGGTCGCTGTAGCGCTCGAGCACGGCGGAGACGATCGCGTCCTTGTGCGGGAAGTACTGGTACAGCGAGCCGGGGCTGAGACCGGCCGCCGTCGCTATGCGGCTGGTCGACGCGCCCTCGTAACCGTGCTCCGCGAGGACCTGCTCACCGGCCTCCAGGATACGCCGCACCGTCTCCCGCGACCGTTCCTGGCGCGGCGTCCTGCGCGGGCCGACGCGAGTACGGGGCGCGCGGCCGGGGCCCGGTGAGGGGGTTGACCTGGGCATCAGAAGGCGAGTTGAACGCGAATATGAGAGGCCGTCAGCATCGACACATGGTCGCACACGAGCACCTGTCGCGAGAGCCCTCGACCGAGCCGAACCTGACGCGGACACCCCCGCCGTCCCCATCCTCCCGAGCCTCAGAGCCCTCCGCACCCTCCTGCACCTACCCCCGGCGCTTCCGTGAGACCGAACATCGCAACCGGCGCGTGGGGCGGCCGTTGCGACTCTTGCGCGTCAGCCGGGGGCGCGTGGACGACCGGCTCCTCGCCACGATCGGCGAGCGGCTGACCGCGCGCGACGAGACGGCCGCGGCCCTGGCCCGCGCCATGCGCCCCGCCGGCCCCGCGCAGCCCGGCCGGGTCACGATGGGGCAGTTCCGGCGCGCGCTCGCCGACGGCGTCGACACCGTGCCGGACGCGCCCACGGCGTTGCGGGACTTCTTCGCCGCGGTCGACCCGGTGCCGGACTGGGTGGACTTCGACCTGATCGAGGAGGGCGGACGGGTGGCGCGCAGGTTCGGTCGCAGCGCCGCCGACGTGCTGTTGCAGCTCGCGCTGATCGGCTCGTACCGGTTCGACGGGCCGCCGCGGCTGCTGGTCGAGACGGGGTGGGCTGCTCGGTGACTCCGCCCTGCGCAGGATCGCCGAGACGCAGAAGTGGGCGACAGCGGTCACGGCCCCGGGCGCCCTGCGCCGCGCGGGCGAGGGCTTCCGCCTGACGGTGCAGGTCCGCCTCATGCACGCCTTGGTCAACCACGCGTACGAGCACGATGGCCGCTGGGACACCGCGCGCTGGGGCCTGCCGGTCAACCGGTCCGATCTCGCCTCCACCCTCGGCCTGTTCAACGCGGTCCAGCTGTTCGGGGTCCGGCTCCTCGGCGTGCGCGTCAGCCGCGCGGAGTCCCGTGCCTTCATGCACCTGTGGAAGTACGTCGGCCATCTCATGGGCGTGGACGCGGACTGGCTCTGCGACCGGGAGTCGGAGCAACACCGCCTCAACTACCACCTGTTGCTCACCCAGAGCTACGGAGGCCCGGCCGGTCCGCCGCTGGCCGGCGCGCTCGTGGAGGCCCAGCGCCACTTGCACTTCCGGCACTTCTCCCGCGTACGCCACGCCTACGCGCGCGCCCGCCTGCTGAGCATGCTGCGCTACTTCCTCGGCCGCCAGGGCATGCGCGACCTGCACCTGCCGCCCGCGCTCCCCTGGGCCGTACCGCCCGTCATAGCCGCCAACGTCCTGCGCCACCAGTTGCTGGGCCGCACCGAAAGGGGCCGCGCCCACCTCGAGCGCCGCGGGGACCGCTTCATCGAGCAGCATCTGCGACGCCACTTCCACGACCGGACACCGGACATCGCGGCGCTCGACGGACCGGCGCCCACCGGGCCGGGCGGATCACCGGGCGGTGAAAATGGGTGAGCGCCCGGGGGCCCGGCGTGAGACCGTGCGGTTCGCGGTCGGCAGCGGGCAGGAGGACATGTGGGGCTTGATTACGGCTACGACATCTACTTGCGTCCTCACAATGTCGCCAGGGCGCTGAACAACCTGGCCGCGCTGGCGGCGCCGGGGCGCGGTGTGCCGCCGCTCGAGGTGGCGCTGCCCGGCGGGGAACGGGTCGTGCTGCCGTTCACGTCCAGGTTCGAGAGCGATCCGGTCGACTGCTCGGCAGGCGGCACGTTCGGGCTCGAGATGCCCCTGATGTTCGAGGTCGATGACGCCCTGCGCGAGTATGAGCGGGAGGGCGGCCCCGCCCCTGAGAGCGACGGGCGGATGCGGATCGGCTACATCTACGCCACGGTCCGGATCGAGTCCTTCCTGCACCCTGGGTTCGCGTCGGTGGAGTGCTGGGCGGCGGCGTCGGGGATGAGCCGCTTGTTCGGGCGGTCGGGAAGCGTCAGGAGGACGTTCACCGACCTCGCCGCCGCCGGCGGTGCCGTGTGCTGTCTGTTCGACACCGGGGACGGTGTCCCCGAGCGGGTGTGCTGGCTCAGGGGCGCGTCCCCGGAGGGCGGGGGCACCGCACCGGCCCTAGGCATCCGCTCCCGGTGGTCCGTCGAGGATGGTCGGCGTGTACTCGAGCAGCTGGAGGCGGCCGTCGAAGGTGCGGCTCTCGATGAGGTCGAGGCGGATGTCGGGGTACTCGTCGAAGATGCGCTCCTGTCCGGTGGCGCCGGTGATGACCGGGAAGACCACGAGGCGGTAGCGGTCCACGAGGCCCGCCGTCAGCAGTGAGCGGCACAGCGAAACGCTGCCGAGCGTGCGCAGGGGACGGTCCGAGTTCTTCTTGAGGTCGCGGACGGCCTCCACCGCGTCGCCCCTGATCAGTTCCGTGTTCTGCCAGCTCAGGGGCGTCTCCAGGGTCGAGGAGAAGACCACCTTGGGCATGGTGTTCAGCTCGGCGAAGCCGGGGTCGTCGGGCATCTGGGCGGCGAAGTTCGACATGAGCCGGTAGGTCGTGGCGCCCATCAGACTGGTGTGCCGCTTCTCCCCGTCGCTGTCGAGCCAGGCCAGGTACTCGGGCCCTTCCATGCCCCAGAATCCCGGCCAGCCCTCAGCGGACGCGTAACCGTCGAGCGAGATGATGAAGTCCACCATGAGGTCTGCCATCGGACTGTCCCTCCGTACGTAGGCGTCGCGTGTCATGGTGGTGACCGCCGCCGGCCCGGAAACTCATCGCCGCCGGGCCGGACCAGCACCGCGTACGCGGATCAGCGGCCGTGCAGCGTCACCGCCTCGCCCGGTTCGAGCACCACGTTCCTGCTCCTGCCTCCCATGACCACCTCGGTCCGGCGCCCGCCGACACTGCGAACGGTCGCCCGGCGGACGCGCCCGCGCTCCCACTCGACGTCGACCGTGAACCCGCCCCGCGCCCCCGCTCCCGTGAGGCGGCCGGACGCGGCCCACGCGTCGGGGAGAGCGGGCAGCAGCTCGATGTGGCCGGGGCGGGAGTACACCAGCATCTCCAGCATGGCCGTCGGCGTGCCGAGGTTGGCGTCGATCTGGAAGATGGCCCGGGTGTCCGAGACCCGGTACATGTCGAAGAGGTTCATCGCGGTGCCGGTGTCGGCGCCCGCCCAGGGCCGCAGGTTCGTCAGCAGCAGCCGGTACGCCTTCTCCGCGTCCTTCAGCCGGGCCCAGCACGCCGCCCGCCAGGCGCAGGCCCAGCCGTAGCTCTCCATGCCGCGTGAGACGAGCAACTCGCGCGCACCGGCCAGCAGTTCGGGATCGCCCGCGTCCGGGCGGATGCGGTCGCCGGGGAACAGGTTGATCAGCGGGGACAGGTGGCGGTGCGTCGTCTCGCCGAGGTCGTCCGGGCTCATCCACTCCTCCAGGCGGCCCGAGCCGGGGCTGACCCGAGGGAGGTGGAGGCGTGCGCGCAAGGCACGTATGCGGGCGGCGTACGAGGTGTCCCGGCCCAGGGTGCGGCACGCCTCCTCGTAGTGGCCGAACAGGGACCACACGAGCTCCTGCGCGTACGTGATCCCGCGCGCGTCCTGCGGCCCGTGCTCGGGCGACCAGTCGTGGTCGTCGATCAGGACCTCGCGGCCGTCGACGGTCGTGGTGACGAGCCGGGCCTCCCAGAACGCGCAGGCGCCTTTGAGGAGCGGCATGATCCGGGCCAGGTAGGCGCGGTCCTGCGTGTACTCGTAGTGCTCGAAGAGCGACTCGCACAGCCAGGCGTTGCCGGCCGGGTGCCACCACCAGCCGAGGCCGCCGTAGGGGTTGGTGGAGAAGGCGACGGTCCATCCCGCGACCTCGCCGGTGGTGTTGCGGTACCGGTTGCGCGGGTCGTTGAAGTGTTTCCGCGTGACAGCACTCCAGGCCGGGAGCTGGGCGAGGCAGTAGTCCGCGAGTGCGGGGAAGGTGTCGCCGAGACCGGCCCGGTCGGGCAGCCAGTAGTTCATCTGGAGGTTGATGTCGGTGTGGTAGTCGCCCATCCAGTCCGGGGTGTTGCCCTCCAGCCACAGTCCCTGGAGCCCCATCGGCAGGCCGTCGCGGGAGCCGCAGATCGTCAGGTAGCGGGCGAACTGGAGGTAGCTCGCCTCCAGTTCGGGGTCGGGCGCCGCGCCGTCGGCCGCACGTGCTTTCAGGCGCGTCCAGGTGTCGAGCCTGCGCTGTCGGGCGGTGGAGCGGCCGAGGTCGAGGGCGAGCCGGTCGTAGCGGGAGCGGTAGTCGGCGACATGGGTGTCCCGGAGGTGTGCGGCAGGTGTGCGGGCGGCGGCGAGCGCCTTGTCCTGGGCGAGCGTCAGGGGGTTCGTCGACGGGTCGCGGTACCCGGCGGCGTGGTCGGGCGCGTAGTCCGTGCCGCCGCTGATGACGAGGGTGACCTCGGAGCAGTCGGTGAAGGTGACGCGGGTGCCGGTCGCGGCGATCGTGCCGTCCCCGGCGGCGGTGACCGCGGCGGCGTAGCGCAGACCGTTGCCGAGGGTGGCGGAGAAGGAGGCGAGCCGGCGGTCCTTGTCGACGCCGGTCGTCTCGCCGTGGGTGCCGGAGAGGATGACGGCGCCGCTCAGGGAGGAGCCGCCGCTCTGGCGCAGACGGATGACGATCGTGTCGTCGGGGGCGCTGGCGAACATCTCCCGGACGTAGCGGACCTTGTCCTTCGTGTACGAGGTGGTGACGAGGCCGTTGCTCAGGTCGAGGGTGCGGCGGTAGGCGGTGACGGCGGAGCGCTCGTGTCCGGGGAGGCTGACCATGACCCGGGCGAGGAGGGTGAAGCTGCCGAAGTCGTCGCGCCCGTACGGGAACTGGCCGTCACCGTCGAGGGTGGTGTTGGCGCCGCCGGTCCACAGGGTGGCGTCGGTGACGTGCAGGAGTTCGCGGGAGGGGTCGGCGCCGACGAGGGCGCCGAGGCGGCCGTTGCCGATCGGCAGTCCCTGCTCGATGAGGAGGTCCTCGTCGGCGGGTTCGGGGTACCACAGGGTCGTCGCGTCGTCGGCCGGGACGAGAGGCGAGGTGGTGGGGCGGTGGGGTGCGGCGTGTGCGGTGAAGGCGGGCAGGGTGTTCAGGGCGAGGGCGGTGCCGAGTCCGAGGACGAGGCGGCGGGAGGGTCCGTTGCTCACGTGTGGCTCCTCAGTGCGGGCGCGGCGGGCGGTCAGGAGAGCTTGATCAGGCGGGAGCCGTGGGCCGGGACGTCGGGCGCCGTCCAGGTGCGGGTGGCCGTGCCGATGTCCTTGCGGGCGACGACGTCGCGCAGCCGCTGCTTGCCGTGCACACCGGCGGACGTGAGGTCGACGGTGATGTCCGTGGCCGTCGAACCGAGGTTGTAGACCGCGAGATACGTGTCACCGCCGACGCGCTTGGTCCACACCTGCCGATCGCCCGCGCGGAGCTGCCTGGGCAGGACGGCCGCCTGGTCGACGGCGATGACCTCGGGGTTGGTGAGGATCGACTTCGCCTTGTCGTCGAGGAACCAGATGTCGCCGCCGACGTAGAGCGGGGACGACGCCATCGACCAGAACGTCATGACGGTCTGCCGCTCGGTGTCGTCGATGCCGTCCTGGAGGCCGCTGCCGGTGTTGTTGTTGATCGGCATGGAGTCGAGGTCGGGGAGGTAGCCGGGGGCGCGGAGCTTGGGCAGCCAGTCGGGCAGGTCGGCGAAGCGGTCGTCGACGGAGCTGGTCCAGGTGCTGGTGGTCGCGCAGTAGCACTCGATGTCGGTGTCGACGCGGACGCCGTTCGCGTACGGGCGGAGGCCGTCCCCGGCTTCGAGGTCGACGGGCCAGGCGCTGGCGGAGAGCCACATGCTGCGGCCGCTGTGGTCGATCGCGGTGGACCATGCCTTGATGTCGGCGATGTTGTCCTTCGTGACGCCGTCGATCTTGATGAAGTCGATGCCCCAGGACGCGTACCGGGCGACGATCGAGTCGATGTACTCCTGCGCGCAGGGGTCGGAGTAGTCGATCTTCCAGCTGCCGCCCCATTTGTTGGTCGGCGTCAGCGGCTTCACGGCTATGTCCTGGGCATGACAGTCGGTGCCGAGGATCGGGGCGTTCTTGTCGTAGACCTCCTTCTCCAGACCGGCGGCGCCGTAGAGGCCGAGCTTGAGGCCCTTGCCGTGGACGTAATCGGACAGGGAGACCATTCCGCTGGGGAAGCGCTCCTTGTCGGCGTCCGGGATGCCGTGGGCGTCGGTGTGGAAGTTCCAGTCGTAGTCGAAGTTCCAGCCGGCGTCGATGTTCAGGTTCTTGTACCCGGCGGAGGAGAGCTTGCCGCTGAGCGAGTCGGCGGCGTTCCTGATGTTGCCCTCGTTCAGCCAGTGCGTGCCGTAGCCGTCGCGCGTCGCGGACTCCACGCTCCAGCTGGACCAGCCCATGAAGGGCTTGACGTACGGGGTCTTCGCCTCGGCGGCGTGGGACGGGAGGGCGAGCGCGAGGGGCAGTGCGCAGGCGGCGGCGAGGGCGGTGCGGCGGGTGGGGCTGAGCACTGGACGTACCTCCGGGGGGAAGGGGTTCAGGACTTGAGGCCGGACATCGCGATGCCCTGGACGATGTGGCGCTGGGCGACCAGGAACATGACGACGAGCGGGAGGATCGCCACGACCGTGCCCGCGAACAGTTCGGGCAGATTGACGGTCTGCGAGGTGAGGAAGCTGGAGAGGGCGATCTGCACGGTCCAGCTGTTCGGGTCCTGGCCGATCATCAGCGGCCACAGGAAGGTGTTCCACGCGTCGATGAAGGAGAGCGCCCCGAGGGAGGCGATCATCGTGACGGAGTTGGGCAGGATGATCCGCAGGTAGACACCGAGGTAGCTGAGCCCGTCGATGCGGCCCGCCTCCTCTATCTCGGCGGGGAACGACAGGTAGAAGCTGCGGAAGAGGACGACGGCGAAGGCGTTGAAGAGGCCGGGCGCGATCAGGCCCCACATCGTGTTCACACCGCCCATCGAGCCGACCACGACGAACGTCGGCAGGAACGTGACGGCCTGCGGGATCATCAGCGTCCCGACGACGACCGCGAGCACGACGGCCCGGCCGGGGACGGCGATGCGGGCGAGCGCGTACCCGGCCATGGAGGCGAGTAGCGTCGACACGGGCGCCGAGAGCACCGCGATGAGGAGCGAGTTGGCGAGGGAGCGGCCGAAGGGGCGTTCCGGGTTGTCGAAGAGGGACGTGAAGTTCGACCAGTTCAGCGAGGAAGGCAGCCAGTGCCAGTCCGTGGCGGTGACCTCCGGCGTCGTCATGAAGGCGTTGCGCAGGAGCACGTAGAACGGGATCAGGAAGACGACGGACATGAGGCACAGCGCCAGATAGGTGGCGGCCGAGCCGAGCACGCTTCCCCGGTAACGGTGCATGACGTTGCTCATGGCGTTCAGTCCTTGTCGCGGGCGAATCCGAGGATCCGGCCCTGGAACAGTGTGACCAGCACGATCAGGAGGGTCAGCAGGAAGGCCCCGGCGGAGCCGACGCCGTAGTCCTGGTCCTGGAGGGCGACGCCGTACAGGTGCATGAGCGGGGTGCGCACAGGTTCGCTGCCGAGCGAGGCGCCGGTGGAGAAGATCGCGTAGAACTCGTCGAACGCCTGGAGCGCGGCGATGAGCATGAGCAGCAGGATCGCGACGGAGGTGTTGCGCAGGGCGGGGAAGGTGATGCTGCGGAAGGTGCGCCAGGCGCCGGCGCCGTCGAGGGCGGCGGCCTCGTAGAGGTGCGGCGGGACCGACTGGAGCCCGGCGATGAACAGGATCATGTACAGGCCGACCTGCAGCCACAGGCGCAGGGTGACGAGGACGATCCAGTACAAAGGCGGGCTCTGGGTCTGGATCCACGGCGTGGGGTCGGCGCCGAAGAGCGCGCCGAGGGTGTTGGCGAGTCCGGACGGTACGCCGCTGAACAGGGCCATCTTCCAGATCATCGCGGCGGCGACGTAGCTGACGGCGGCGGGCAGCAGGAACGCGGTGCGGAAGAAGGCGCGACCCCGCTCGACCCGGTTGACGAGGACGGCGAGACCGAGGGAGGCGGCGAAGGTGAGCGGCACGATGAGCGCCGTGAACAGCACGATCATCGTGAGCGAACCGCGGAAGCGATCGTCGCCGAGCAGGTGCCGGTAGTTGTCGAGGCCGACCCAGTGGCCGAGGGAGATGGTGCGGCGTGCCTCGCTGAAGCTGAGCAGGAAGCTCCAGCCGATGGCGACGTAGCGGAAGAGGCCGAGGCCGAGCAGGACCGGTGCGGTGAGGACGGTGAAGGCGAGGGCCTTCGACTGCCGCTCGGTCAGCCGCCGGCGGCGCGGGGCCGGGGCGGGCGCGGGCCGGGTGGCACGCTCGGGACTCCTGCGCGCGGGCGCGGTGGCGGTCACGCCCGTCAGCCCAGCTGCTTGTCGAGGTCGGACTGGGCCTTGGACTGGGCTTTCTTCAGTGTCTTCTCGGCGCCGGCACCCTTGGCGATGTCGGCGGCCGCGGCGATGAACTCGGCCTGCATGGCCTGCGTCCACTCGGCCGGGAAGGAGACACCGTCCTTGTTGGCGATGGCGACGGCGTCCTTGGCGGCCCCCTTGCTCAGCTCCGGTGTCCGCGCCGCCACTTCGGCCTGCGGCGGCACATGGAAGCCGTACGTGACGGCCCAGTCCATCTGGAGGTCCGCCTGTTTGATCCACAGCCACTGGAGATACTTCTTGGCCTCCGCGACATGGCTGCTCTTGGAGTGGATGGCCTGCGTCCAGCCGCCGAGCCGGGCGACCGGCTTCGCCGTGCCGGAGGAGTCGTACGCGGGCCAGGGCACGACCCCGAAGTCGTCGCCGAGGGCCTTCTCGACGGCGGGCAGCGCCCACAGGCCGCACCACTGCATGGCGGCGGCACCCTGGTTGAAGGCGCCGGGGTCGTACCAGTCGGTGGTGAAGCCGAGCAGCACGGACTTGTCGGAGTGCAGGTCGCGCAGGCCGCCGACGGCCCTGGCGGCGTCGGCGTAGACGACCTTGTCTCCGTCGATGAGGTCGGCGCCCTGTGACCAGGCGAGGAGGTAGGGGCTGTCGCCGATGCCGTCGTTGCCTATGAAGAGGCCCTTGGCGCCGCCCGTGGTCAGCTTCTTCGCCGCGTCGGCGAGTTCGGCGAAGGTGGCCGGCGGGGTGACACCGGCCTTCTTCAGCAGCGACTTGCGGTAGTACAGCACCATGACGTCGTCGATGGTCTTGATGCCGTAGAGCTTGCCGTCGACGGTGAGGTAGTCGAGGTCCGCCTTGTTGAACCCGTCCTTCGCGGCGCCGTACATGTCGTCGAGGGGTTCGAGCTGGCCCTTGCGCGCCATCTCGGCGCGGAAGTCGCCGAGTTCGAAGATGTCGGGGGCGTCGGCGCCGAGCAGCGCGGCGTTGAGCTTGGTCTCGTACTGGGAGACGTCCGCGCCCCATACGACGTTGATCGCGATCTCCGGGTGGGCCTTGGTGAACTCCTCGGCGTACCGCTTGACCGCGGCCTGGGTGCCCTCCTCCCCGTACTGGTGGTACCACTGCGTGAGCGTGACGTCGGCGCCCCTGGCGGCGGCGGTCCCCTGCGGATCGCTGGAACAGGCCACGGCCGCACCGGCGACGAACAGCAGGGACGTGCCGAGAAATCCCCGGCGGGACAGCGCGGAACTGACAGGCATGACAGGGTCCTTCCGGGGGTGGAGTGGTGCGGGTCGGACATGGGGACCCGACCGGGAGCCTGCGGCTCGGGTCAGGCGGTGAAGAGGGACTGGATGCTGACCGCCGCCGCCCCGCGGGCCCACTCTTCCCAGGGCAGCGGGCGGACGACGAGCGGGCAGCGGGCGGCGGCCCCGAAGGCCTGGGTGGTGAACGCGGCGCGGATCTGCTCCTCGAAGAGGTCGTACGCGGCGACGCCCTCCCCGGAGACCACGACCCGCTCGGGCCCGACCAGATTGACCATGGCGGCGAGGCCGAGCCCGATGGCGGCGCCGGCCTCGTCGAAGACGGCCCGCACGGCGGCGTCCCCGCCGTGGGCCCGGTCGATCGCCCCGGCCATGTCCAGCTCCGGGTCGTCGGCCGCGCGGCGGGCCCGTTCGACGATGGCCGCCTCGGAGGCGATCGCCTCGACGCAGCCGTGGGCCCCGCAGTGGCACGCGGGCCCGTCCCCGGCGGCGACCGGGATGTGCCCGATCTCGCCGGCGACCCCGTAACCCCCGGCCACCAGACGCCCGTTGATGACGAGCGCGCAGCCGATCCCCGCGCCGACCGTGGCCAGTGCGAAGGAGTCGGCCCCCACCCCCTCGCCGAACCACTGCTCGGCGACGGTCAGGGCTTTCACGTCGTTCTCGACCGTGACCGCCAACCCTGTTGCCACGGCGACCAGTTCGGACAGCGGGACATCCCGCCAGCCGAGGAACGGCGAGTACCGCACGACGCCGCCAGGCCGGTCCACGTCGCCCGAGACGGAGACACCTATGTGGTGTGTCTGCCCGGCGTCGGCGGGAACCAGCTCAGCGACGAGGGCGGCGATGTCGCGGACCACGTGTGCGGCGGACCGGCCGGACAGCGGCATCCGGCGCGCGGCCCGCACCTGGGCCCGCAAGTCCGTGACGACGCCGATGAGTTCGCCGTCCGTGACCTTGACACCGACGAAGGACTCCCGGTCGGCGCGGACCGCGAGGGGGTGCGCGGGGCGCCCCGCGCCCTCCACGGTCCGCGGCCCTTGCGGAAGTTCCTCCAGGTACCCGGCCTCGATCATCGGCTTGACCGCCTTGGTGACGGCGGCGGAGGAGAGACCGGTGATCCGGGCGATCTCGGGGCGGACGACCGGACCACGGGTGAGCACCGTCGTGAACACCGTGTTGGCCGCCGGGGACGCGAGCAGCTTCGCTCGGTTCAGCAACATGGGGGAAACGTAGGGCCATTAATTTCCTTCGTCAATATTTAAATTCGAGGGATTCGGATCTAGGCTCCGGCACATGTCTCAGGTGTCTTCGGTCTCTCCGGCATCTCCGATGTCCCAGATCTCCTACGACGAGCCCAGCCGCACGTTCCTGCTCACCACGCCCACCACCTCGTACGCGCTGCGGATCGGCGCGGACGACAGCCCACGGCATGTGCACTGGGGCGCTCCCCTCACGCTCGCGCAGGCCGCTGCCCTCCCCACGTACAACGGCCTGAACAGCTCTTTCGCCTCGACCGGCGGCGAGGAGTTGGGTGTCGAGGGAGGCGCCAGATTCGGTGTGCCGTCGCTTCTCGTGCGGTACGCGGACGGGTCGCGCGGTGTCGAGTGGGTGCATGAGGGCCACGAGATCGAGGGCGGCGTGCTGCGCGTGCGGCTGCGCGATCGGCACTACCCGCTGGGCTGCACGCTGCACTACGCGGTCCACCCGGACAGCGACGTGATCGAACGATTCCTGACGGTGCGGCACTTGAGCGCCGAGGGCGCGGTCGACGAGCCGATCGAGATCTTGCGCTGCGACGCCGCGGCCTGGTCCGTGCCCGCCGCGTCCGGCGTACGCCTGAGCCACACGGTCGGCGCCTGGTCGGGTGAGACACAGCTGCGGCGGATCGAGGCCCCGTACGCCGAGACTGTGTTCACGAGCCGGCGCGGTGTCTCGGGGCACTTCGCGAACCCGTGGCTGATGGTCGACGCGGGTGACGCGGACGAGGGGCACGGCGAGGTGTGGAGCATGGTCCTGGCCTGGTCCGGGAGTTGGCGGATCACGGCGCAGCGCGATCACGGCGGGGGACCGTTCACGGTCACCGGTGGCGCCGGGCACGAAGGGGTGACGTGGCGGCTGCGCCCGGGGGAGACACATGAGACACCTGTCTTCGCGGGCCAGTTCAGCACGGGTGGCTTCGGCGCGACGAGCCGTGGCTGGCACCGGTATGTCGCCGCACACGTGTTGCCGGTACCGGACGAGGTGCGCCCCGTCGTCTACAACAGCTGGGAGGCGACCGGCTGGGACGTCACCCTGGAGGGGCAGCGTGCCCTGGCCGAGCGTGCGGCGGCGCTGGGCGTCGAACTGTTCGTGGTCGACGACGGCTGGTTCGGGCGGCGCACCAGCGACCGGGCCGGTCTCGGCGACTGGCGGCCGAACCCCGAACGGTTCCCGCGGGGGCTCGGCCCGCTCGTCGACGAGGTGCGGCGGCTCGGGATGCGGTTCGGTCTGTGGGTGGAGCCCGAGATGACCAACCCGGACAGCGATCTGTACCGGGCCCACCCCGACTGGGTGCTGCACATGCCGCACCGCCGCCGCACCGAACTGCGCAACCAGCTCGTCCTCAACTTCGCCCGCCCCGACGTGACCGCATGGGCGTACACGTGGCTCGACGACCTCGTGACGACGTACGGGGTCGACTTCCTCAAGTGGGACATAAACAGGGCGTTCACCGAAGCGGGTTGGCCGGGGCACCCGGACGCGGAGCGGCTCTGGAGCGACCACACCCGCGGGGTGTACGCGGTGCTCGACCGGTTGCGCCGCGCGCACCCCGCCCTGCGCGTCGAGGGCTGCGCGGGAGGTGGCGGCCGCGCCGATCTCGGCATGCTGGCCCGCACCGACCAGACCTGGATCTCCGACAACACCGACGCCGATGACCGCATCACCATCCAGCACGGTTACAGTCAGATTTATCCAGCCCGGACGATGTCCGCCTGGGTCACCGACAGCCCCAACCCGCACACCGGTCGCCGCACGCCCCTCCCCTACCGCTTCCACGTCGCGATGGCCGGCGCGCTCGGCATCGGCGGCGACCTCTCCCGCTGGCCCGAGCCTCAACTGGCCGAAGCCCGCGCCCTGGTGGAGCTGTACAAGGAGATCCGCCCGGTGGTGCAGTTCGGCGACCAGTACCGCTTGCCGGACGCCGTCCAGTACCGCTCGGCGGACCGCATCGTCATCCTCGCCTGGGGCCACCCCCGCACCCTCCGCCTCCCCGGCCTCTCCCCCACAGACACCTACATCGACGACGCCACGGGCATGACATACGACGCGGCGACGCTGCTGACACATGGCTTGCCTCTTCATCTACCGAAGGGGGCCGGGTCCAGCACGGTGATTTGCCTGACACGTAGGAGAGCCGGCTGAGGCTCCGGACGGGAGAGCCCGGAAGCACAGCCGTAGCCAGAATGTGCGCGCGTTCGGTGAGGGGGGCGTCGCAGAATGATCGGCATGACGATGTCCCTTCACGCTGATCGAACTGCGCGGGATCGACGCGGTCGTGCTGGTCGACGGCGGTACGGACATCCTCGGGCGGCCAGGCAGGTCGTGACGCGCCCGCCCCGTACCTTCCCGTATTAGCGCGGCAGCAATGGCGGGCAGCACTAGCGGGGCAGCAGGGACTGTCAGACCCGTCTGGGATGCTCCGGGCATGGCTATGACCGTGCAGATGCAGCTGACGATCGACTGCTCCGATCCGCAGAGGATGGTGGCCTTCTGGTCCGAGGCCCTGGGGTACGTCCCCGAGCCCCCGCCGGACGGGCACGCCACCTGGCGCGCCCACTGGGCGGCGATGGGTGTGCCGGAGGCGGAGTTGCCGGCCGGTGCCGGGGACGTCCCGGAGTCGATCGTCGACCCCGCGGGGCACGGGCCGCGGGTGTGGTTCCAGCAGGTTCCGGAGCCGAAGGCCGCCAAGAACCGATGGCACTTCGACCTGAAGGTCGGCGGGGGCCGCGACGTCCCCCTGGACGTCCGCACGCGGCGGGTCAAGGACACGGTGGCACGGCTGGTCGAGGCAGGCGCCACCGTGCTGCGAATCAACGACGACCCTGAGGCGGGCTTCTACGCCACCGCCATGCAGGACCCCGAGGGCAACGAGTTCGACGTCGTCTGAGAGCTGCCTCGCGGGGCTCAGCCCGTGCGGCGCGGCAGCCGGTGCAGGGCGACCTCGGTCAGCTCGCCCTCATCCGCCACCGCCGTCATGTACGTACAGAACGGCTGACGGCGCCGGTCCGTCGGCGACCCCGGGTTCAGCAGCCGCAGCCCGCCCGGAGCCGTCGTGTCCCAGGGGATGTGGCTGTGCCCGAACACCAGGACGTCGAGGTCCGGGAAGCGTTCGGCGCAGCGGCGTTCCCGCCCCTGGGCCGCGCCCGTCTCGTGGACGACGCCGAAGCGCAGCCCGCCGAGCTCCGCGCGGGCCACTTCCGGCAGCCGCGCCCGCAGCTCGGGGCCGTCGTTGTTGCCGTGGACGCCGAGCAGGCGCCGGGAGCGGGACTCCAGCAGATCGAGCGTCGCGGCGTCCACCCAGTCACCGGCGTGGACGACCACATCGGCGAGCGCCATCTGCTCCAGCAACTCGGCGGGCAGTACCTTCGCACGCTTCGGCAGATGGGTGTCCGACATCAGCAGCAGACGCATGCAGCCCACTATCGCGCATCACGCGGCGCGCCCTGCGCACCGCCTCGCGCAGCGCATCACACACCGCCACACGTACCGCCACACCTACCGCCGCACGTACCGCCTCACACACCGTCTCGTCGCACGTCAGAACCGTGCACCCCGGGTGTCTGTGATCGTTTCCGGGGGAAGGGGCACCCCGTGCGCGAAGCAACTGATCCACTTCTCAACCTCGTCAAGCGTGGCAAGGAACCCGCCGTGGTGCAGACGGTGCGCTCCACCGCCGCGGCCGTCATCTCCTACGTCGTCGCCCTCAGACTGAGCAGCGAACCCGTCCCCCTGACCGCCCCGCTGACCGCCCTCCTGGTCGTCCAGGTCACCCTCTACGCGACCATCCGCACCGGCATCAGCAGGGTGAACGCCGTCGTGGCGGGTGTGCTGATCGCGATCGGTTTCAGTGCGCTGGTCGGGCTCACCTGGTGGAGCCTCGGCCTCATCATCCTGGCGGCGCTCACCATCGGACGGTTCGTCAAAGCGGGTGATTTCCTGGTCGAGGTCGCGATCAGCGCGATGCTCGTCCTCGGTGTCACCCAAGCGGCGGGCGCGGCCTGGGACAGAGTGCTCGAAACGCTGATCGGCGCGGTCGTCGGACTGCTCTTCAACACCCTCTTCGTCCCTCCGGTGTGGGTGTCGACGGCGGGCGAGTCACTGCTCGACCTCTCCCGCAGGATGTGCCGGCTGACGAGCAACATGCAGGAGCAGCTCGCCCGCCCCGTCTCGGTGGAGGAGGCGGCGACGAAACTGCACGAGGCACGCCGCCTCGACAACGACATCGCCGACGTCGACGCCGCGCTGCGGCAGGCCGAGGACAGCCTGCGCCTCAACCCCCGCGTCAAGGAGGGGCTCCTCTCCCGGGTCGTCCTGCGGACCGGCCTCGACACGCTCGAGATCTGCTCGGTCGTGCTCCGGGTGTCTTCCCGGACCCTCACCGACCTGGCGAAGGCGCGCGCGGGCGAACCGCTCTTCCCCGCGCACATCGCCGCCGCGCTCCAGGAGATGTACACCCACATCGGCGGCGCGTTCCAGGCGTTCGCCGTACTGATCACCTCACAGGTCAGCGCCAACGCGGAGGACGCCGAGTCCCGGCTCACCGAGGAGCTCGCGGCCGGCCGCAAGAGCCGCGACCAGGTCGCCGACATGCTCCTCGACCTCGTACGGGCCCACCCCGGACAGTGGCAGCTGCACGGCGCTCTGCTGGCGGAGGCCGACCGGATCCTGGACGAGATGGACGTCGAGAAGCGCTCCGCACGGCTGGTGGAGGAGCTGGATCTGCGGTCCCGCGAGATGCAGGACAAGTATCCGCGCCTGACCGAACTCAGGCGCCGCCTACGAAGCACGTCCCGCCGCCTGCGCCATCGGCGCTGAGGCACACCGTTGCCCCGGCAGGTACGGCAGGTACGGGACGTACGGCTTGCCGGTCCTCGGTCCTCGGTCCTGCGACCAGGCTTAGGACCAGCGCCCGATGGCACACGATCACGCGCTGCCTAAGCTCCCTGGCATCCGAACGCACGAACCCGGACCCGTACCAGCCCGGCACGAGCCGGGCCCGTCCCGCATCAGGAGGCACGACCATGCCGGCCGACGCCGCGGCGCACATCCGTATAGCCAGGCCCTCGCTCGACCTTCGGGCAGCGGAACGCTTCTGGATCTCCGGCCTCGGCCTCGACGTCCTCTACCGGCATACCTCCGACGGCACCCCGGGGGACAGCTCCCTGCTCATGGTCGGCTGGCGCGACGCGGCCTGGCACCTGGAGCTCGTGCACGATCCCGCCGCTCCCCTGGAGCCGCGGCCGACCGCCGAGGACCTCCTGGTCGTCTACCTCGACGAACCAGTGCCCGACTCCCTGGTGGAGCGAGTGGAGCGGCACGGCGGTGAGCGGGTACCGGCCCACAACCCGTACTGGGACACATGGGGTGTGACACTGCGGGACCCGGACGGCTACCTGCTCGTGCTGTCCACGCGCGGCTGGGTCAACTCGTAGGCCGGGGGGCCGCCCTCGAAGCCCCCGCCTACGCCACCACCGCCGCCTCGCCACCGGTCAGCTTCACCAGCTTCTCGAAGGTCGTCGGGAAGAGGGTGTGCGGCATGCCTCCGCCAGCCCAGATCCGCTGATGTTCGTTCAGCGTGACATCGATCAGTGTGCGTACGGGGCGCAGGTGGCCCACGGGTGCCACACCTCCGACCTCCTGACCGGTCACGGCGAGGACGAACTCGGGGTCGGCGCGGCGGATCCTGCCGCGTCCCACACCCAGCAGGCGGGCGACGAGGCGGGTGTCCACCCGGTGCGCTCCGCTGGTGACGACGAGCAGGGGCTCGCCGTCCACGGAGAAGATCAGGCTGTTGGCGATGGCCCCCACCGGGCAGCCGAGTTGCGCGGCTGCCGCGGCGGCGGTGCGTGCCTCGGCCGGGAGTTCGAGCACGTCCTCGGTGGCGCCACTCTCGCGCAGGGCGGCGCGGACCCGCTCGACCGGGTCCTGGCCGGTCGCGGGTTCGACGGTTCGCCACTCCGGGGAGAGGACCGCCCAGAGCTGTTTGTCGTGGCGTGTGCCGCCGTGGACCCATGCCTCGCGCCGTACGCCCTCCAGCGTCATACCCAGCCGCTTCGCCACCGCCGAGCTGCGGTCGTTGTCGGCCCGGCAGTGCCATTCGGCGCGGTGCAGCCCCCGGGTCGTGAACGCCCAGTCCAGCAACGTCTCGCACGCCCGCGTGATCAGCCCGTTGCCCTCGGCGGACGGCTCCAGCCAGCACCCGATCTCACACGTACCGGCGGCCGCGTCGAAGTCGGTGAACATCACGCCGCCGACCAGCACGCCCTCCAGCCAGATCCCGTACAGGCGGGCGCCGTCATGGGCACGGCGTTCGGCGTACCGCTGGAGCGTGGCCCGTGCCCCGGCCTCGTCGTCGGTGACGAACGCGGGCCCGACCCATGGCCGGATGTGCTCGCGCGCCCGGTCCATATGGGCGGCGAACTCCTTCGCGTGCCAGACCTCCAGTTCGCCGAGGCGGGAACCGTCACGCAGCGACAGCGAGAACATGAACACCTTCCATTCGCATAACACGCGTTACGGCAATGTACCGTGGCGGCATGCCACGCACCAAGGGAGATCACGAGGCCCGGCGACGCGACGTCTCCGCGGCCGTCTGGCAGGTCATGGCCGCGCGCGGCTTCGCCGGTCTGACGTTGCGGGCGGTCGCCGCCGAGCTCGGGGCGACGACCGGTCTGCTGACGCACTACTTCCCGACCAAGCGGGCTTTGGTGGAGTACGCGCTCGACCTGCTCGAACAGCGCACGATCGCGCGCCCCCGACGCGAGGCGGGCGCGGGCCTGGCCGCCTTCAGAGCCGCACTGCTCGACATCCTGCCGCTGACCCCCGAGGCCACCGACAGCAACCGGATCTGGGTCTCGTCCTGGGACGCCGCCCTCTCCGATCCCGTACTGAGCGCCGACTACGCCCGGAAGTACGGCGGGAGCCGGGAGCGGCTGGCCGAGCGGGTGGCCGCCGCCCAGGAACTCGGCGAACTGCCGCCGGGCGACCCGGCGGACATCGCGGCCAAGGCTCAGTCGTTCGTGCTCGGGCTGGTGGTCCAGGCGTTGTTCGCGCCGGAGGCGTTTCCGCCCGACCGTCAGATCACACTGCTGGACGACTTCCTGACCGACCTGACCCGTTCTCCTCCTACTCGGACCTCGGTCAGTCCTGAGCGCGGTGCAGTTTGATGTTCCGGTTGACGAAGAGATGCACGAAACCGCAATGCCAGCAGATGAGTCCCGTAGCGGTCTCGTCCGCCCAGGCCAGGTTGAACAACTCACCGCCCGTGCTGTTGAGTTTCACCCCTCGCTCACGGAAGAGGTCGCTCTTGCACACCTGGCAGGAAATCCACATCTCCCCCAGCGACGCACGCACCGCTTTGGCCATGTGACCGTCCCTTCCGACCGATGACTCGTGAATTGATCATCGTAGAGGGACCGCCGAGGGGGAAGGGAATTGAGGAAGAGCTGAGCACATATCACCTCAGTTCTTCCTCGAGTCACTGACTGTCCAGACACCTCTGTTCTGCTGACAGCCGAGACCGGCCCGCCCGGCATGGAGCAGCCGCCACCATGGCCCCATGCAGCCACCGCTCTTCGTTCTCGTGCACAGCCCGTCCGTGGGTCCCGCCACATGGCGCCCGGTCGCCGCACACCTGACGGCCGGGGGCCATCAGGTGTGTGTGCCGTCCCTGCTGCACATCGGCACAGGTGAGCCGCCGTTCTGGCCCGGCGTTGTGGACGCCGTCCGCGAGGGGCTGCGGCGGGTTCCCCTCTCCACCCCGCTCACGCTGGTGGTACACAGCAACGCGGGGCTGTTCCTGCCGTCGATCCGATCCGGCCTCGGCCATCCGGTGACCGGCTCCGTCTTCGTCGACGCCGCGCTGCCCGCCCGGGTCGGACCGACGCCGGTCGCCCCGCCGGAGCTGCTGGCGTTTCTGCGCCCGAAGGCGGTGCGCGGCCGGCTGCCGCGCTGGACCGACTGGTGGGACGAGGCGGACGTCGCCCCCATGTTCGACGACCCGGAGACGCGCCGGGCCGTCATCGCGGAACAGCCCACCCTGCCGCTCTCCTACTACGAGCAGCGCGTCCCCGTCCCCGACGGCTGGGACGACCACCCCTGCTCCTACCTGCTGTTCGGCCCTCCCTACGACACCGCCGCCGAGGACGCGCGCGAACGCGGCTGGCGCGTCGCCCACCTGCCCGGCGCACACCTCCACCAGCTCATCGACCCGGCCGGAACAGCCCGACACCTCGTCGCGCTCAGCACAACCGGTCTGATGCGGAGCCGGCCGCATTAAGTCACGCCGGGGAGGTTAGTCGGGCGGGCTGACAGGACATTGGTAGGGAGGCTGCAGTTCAGTCCGGCCCCGCGTGAAGTGGTCCGCAGGTGCTGTGTTCGTAGGTGAGTGAGGTGTGTGTGCATGCGTGAGGCAATGCAGGAGCGGCGCGTCGAGACGGTGGCCCGGCCGGGTGCGGCAGGGGTCAAACCGCAGTGGCAGAACCTGTTCCAGGCGCCGGTCTACCAGCAGGTCGACTTCGCCGGTGAGGTCGAGGTGGAGGTAGAGGTCGAGATGCAGCCGGAGCGGACGGTGATCCCCCAACGTCGACGGGGCCGCCGCCGTCCGTCCTGACCGCCAGCCGGATTCCGCACCCGCCCCGTGGGCATGAACGCCCCGCCACCAGGTGTCGGTCACACCCCGCACTTCGGGCACCGGCTCGAAACCGCCGAGGTCCAGTGCCTCGACCGCCTCGCCGGTGATCCTCGTGACGGTCCTTGCCCAGCGACGCGCGTGCGCGGCGAGCGCCAGGGCCTCCACCCATCCGTCCGTACTGGCATGGAGCGGCGTCCACCGGTAGGCGTCGATCCCGAACGCCCCGTCGGGGCCGATCATGAACCCGTAGGCCATGGACACCCGGCAGTCCCCCGCCGGGAACGACCAGCCCTCCCCCGGCGCACTCTCGGGACAATCGGCGTCCAGGACGCGCGGGCCTCCCTCGTAGAAGGGGGCCGGTGGCAGGGCGAGGCCGCCCCAGCGGGACTGGAAGGCCATGGCCCGGTCGATCTCGCCGGCGGGGATCCCGTGCTCGATCCACGTCGCGCGGTGCGGGATCACGTCCTGCCGAGGGAGACTGATGCCGTCCACCTCGACGAACCTCGTCGCCCTGTCACTCAGGCCGGCCGGGGCGATCGGGATCGGCGACATGTGTCCGGTGGGTGTCACGTCGCCGATCGTAGTGAACATCGCCTTCCGCTACTGTCGCTGTCCCGACTTCGCGATGACCGGCACGTCGGTATCGGCTTGGACGCCTGCGGTCTCCATCCGGCCCGTGACGTTCGCCGGGCCTCGCAGAACCACGTACATCAGCAACCCGCCCATGACCGCCGCACCCACCCACATGGCCTGCTGCCAGCCGTGTACGAACGACTGTTGGGCCGCATCGAGCAGGTCCTGCGCGTGTGTGCCGGCTCGGGGTGCTGCCTCGACCGCGTTGGCCATTCCGTCGCGCGCGGGGTTCGCGGCTTCGCTCGGGATGCCCGTAAGGCGGTCGTCCATCGCGCTGCGGTAGCCCGCCGACAGCAGGGCTCCCAGCATCGCGACGCCGAGAGCCGTGCCGAACTCGCGTGTGACGTCGTTGAGGGCGGAGGCCACACCCTGCTGGGCGCGGGGCAGGGAGCCGGTGATCGCCTCCGTGGACGGTGTCATCGACAGGCCCATGCCGATGCCCATCGCGAGCATCCCGGCCAGGATGGACAGGTATCCGCCGCTGACGGAGACGAACAGGGCCATCAGCGCCAGACCGACCCCGGCCACGGCCACCCCCACGCTCATGGTGGAGCGGGCGCCGATCCTGGCGGCCAGCTTCGGGGCCAGGCCCGACGTCAGCATCATCATGACCGCCATCGGCATCATCGCCACGGTGGACAGCAGGCCCGACCAGCCCAGGACGGCCTGGAAGAACGGGAAGAGGACCACAGCGATACCCGCCTGGACGCCGAAGACGATCAGCAGGGTGACCGATCCGCTCGCCAAGCCGCGCTCACGGAACAACCGCACATCGAGCAGCGAGGCAGCACGCCGACGCAGTTCCCAGGCGATGAAAGCGCCCGCGGCCACGACGCCGACCACCAAGGCACCGAGAGTCACCGGCGCGGTCCAGCCGCGCTCGGGCCCTTCCTGGAGCACGAAGATCAGGCCGATGACCGCGACGGCCGACAGCACCGCACCCACCGTGTCGAAGGGATGCGCCGCCCGCTCACGCGAGTTCGGCACCGATCGCAGCGTCATCGCCAGTGCCACGCCCACCAGGACGACAGGCAGGAGAAACAGCCAGCGCCAGTCGGCGACATCGACGAGGAGTGCGGAGAGGAACATACCGAGAATGCCACCGCCTCCCGCGACGCCGGTCCACACCCCGATCGCCCGGCCCCGCTGTTCCTCGGGGAAGGTGGAGGTGATGACGGCCAGCGTGATCGGCATGATCGTCGCGGCGCCGACACCCGCGGCGACGCGCGCCGCGATCATCACTCCGACGGAGGGGGCGAAGCCCGCCACGACATTGGCGGTGCCGAACACCACCAGGCCGGCGAGCAACATGGGTTTGCGGCCCAGCCGGTCGCCGATCGCGCCCAGCGGCAGCAGCAGCGCGGCCAGCGCGAGGGTGTAGATGTTGACGATCCACAGAACGGTGCTCTGCGTGGCGTCGAACTCCACGGCCATGTGGGTCTGGGCGACGTTCAGCCCGGACACCGACGCGATGACGGCCATCAGCGCGACCGAGACGGCGGTCAGGATCGTACGCAGTTGCCGCGCGTCCGGCGTTCCCTCGCCACCGACCGGTACGGCCCGCTCGCGGGAAGGCTGCAGGTCACTCATTTAGTTCTCCTCGGATACGTAGGCGTAGGTGCCGTCCAGGGCGATGAAGCCGTGCATCGCGGCGGCAGGTGCGTCGCGGGGTGTGTCGCTGTCGATCACTACGACGGAACGGCGCGAGCGGGCCGGCATGAGCGCCCCGTTCAGGCCTGCGGCGCCGCCGCCGATCACCGGCGCGTCCACCGTCTCGCTGGGCAGGCGGTCAGTTTCGTAGGCGTCGCTCGCGTAGCGGGCACTCGCGTAGCCGTCGCTCCCGTGACGGAAAGTCTGCGCGGGCATGTGTCACCGCCCTTTCGTCATACGTGTCTCGTGGTCCCGGACCGGGTCACCGCGGGCCGGATCGGGCCGCTCGCTCGACGGTAGGCGCGCTTTGCGGGGCAGGCATACGATGTTGCGCATGACGCAAGAAGTTGGCGACCTCGACAGCCTCGTACGCAAACGGATCCGCGCCCTGCGTGTCGCCCAGGGCTGGTCGCTGGAGGAGCTGGCCGGGCGCGCCCACCTCAGCCAGTCCTCACTGAGCCGCATCGAGAACGGGCAGCGGCGCCTCGCGCTCGATCAGCTCGTCACTCTCGCCCGCGCCCTGGACACCACCCTGGACCAGCTCGTGGAGACCGCCGCGGACGATGTCGTCGTCAGCCCCACCATCGACGCCGCGCACAGTCTGATGCGCTGGCCCATCAAGGGCGATCCCGGCATGAGTGTCATGCGGCAGCGGATGACCGAGCCGCCGCCCGACAACCCCGCGCGGATGCGTGCCCACCCGGGCCGCGAATGGCTGGTGGTCCTGTCCGGCACCGCCGTCCTCATGCTGGGCAACCGGCGCTTCCGCGTCGAGACGAACCAGGCCGCCGAGTTCCCCACGATGCTGCCGCACGCGATCGGGGCCGACGGCGGGCCGTGCGAGATCATCGGCATCTTCGACCGCGACGCCCGCCGCGGCCATCAGCGCGATGCGTCGGCACCCCTGGAATGACATGACCTGCAGGAATGAAGCGGTATGAATCGGATGAACCGGATGAGATGAACCGTATGAGTTCAGGGGTCGCTCCAGTGATCCTTCTTGTGCGGCGCGTGCTGCGTCGCACGGTGCCGGGTGGCTATGGGTTGACTGACGCCAACCCTGTTCCCCTCAAGAGGAGTAGCGCATGGCGCAACTCACCGATCCGGCCGCACGCGGCACGTTCCCGCGTCTTGGCTGGGTTGACGCACTGCTCGTCCCTGCCCTGCGGCGGGCCGTGGCCGAGCTTCCGGCGCCGGAGGGCCGCGTGGCCGGCTATCACCGCGGCTGGAACGAGGCGGACGGCACGCCCGTCCCGGCGCCGCGACGGCAGGGCAAGGCGGTGCGGCCCGCGCTGACGCTGCTGGCCGCGACGGCCGTGGGCGGCGAGGTGTGTCAGGCGCTGCCCGGGGCCGTGGCCGTGGAGCTGGTGCACGACTTCACCCTGCTGCACGACGACGTCATCGACGGCGACGCACAGCGCCGCCACCGTCCCGCCGCGTGGTCGGTGTTCGGCACCTCCGCCGCGGTGCTGACCGGCGACGCCCTGCTGGTCGCGGCGGTGCGGGCGGTCTCCGACGCGCCCGCGCGCTCGTCCGCGGCCGTGACGGAACTCCTCGGCTGCCTGCGGGAGTTGGTCGCGGGGCAGTCCGCCGACGTGGCCCTCGAAGGGGCCCTCGACGAGTCCGTGTCCGTCGAGCAGTACCTGGCCATGGCGGCGGGCAAGACCGGCTCGCTCATGGGCTGCGCCTGTGCGCTGGGCGGGGTGCTGGCCGGGGCCGACGGTGAACGGGTCAGCGGACTGCGGGAGTTCGGCAACCGGCTCGGCGTCGCGTTCCAGTGCGCGGACGACGTGCTCGGCATCTGGGGGCGCAGCGCGCGCAGCGGCAAACCGGTCGGCTCCGACCTCGCCGCGCGCAAGAAGTCGCTGCCCGTGGTGGCCGCGCTGGCGGGCACGGACTCGGCGGCCGACGAGCTCCGCTCCCTCTACGAGTCACCGCACGCGCTCGACGAGGAGGACGTGGCGCGCGCCCGGGACCTCGTGGAGAAGGCGGGCGGACGCCAGGCGGCCGAGGAGGAGGCGCGCCGCCAGCTGGCCGGGGCGCTGCGGGCACTGTCCTGGGCACGGCCCACCGCCGACGCGTACCGCCAGCTCCAGGAGATCGCGTCGGCGATGATCCAGCGGGATTCCTGACGGATGTCGCGCCGGGCCGACGGCCCCACAGGCGCACAGGCCGACCGGCCGACCGGCGACTGGTCGACGGGTGACAGGCCGACCGGCCGACGGCACAGCGGGCCGACGTGTTGACGGGGCCGACGTGGCAGCGGCGCGACGGGGTCATGGCGCCACGAGGCGACAGGGCGACGGTGCGACAGGTGACAGCGCGGTGGGGCGCCGGGGCGGCCTCGGACCGCCCCGCCGTCAGCACCCTCGCCCGTCAACCGCCAGCGCCGAACCCCCGCCCCTCAGGCCAGCTCCCGATCCCACCACCACGCAACGGACGGTGCCCCCTCCACCGGCCCCGGCCGCAGGTCGCACGGGGCGTCCGCCCAGTCGAGGCAGGTGTTCTCCCTCTCCCGCGGCCAGCGGCCCTCGCTGAGGTAGCGGGGTACGCGCAGCCCCCATTCGTTGTTGCCCCGCACGCCGTAGCGGAGGCCCTGGAGGTAGGTCGCCAGGTCCGCGCCGGCGGTCGGCCGTACGCGGTCGTGGAGTTCGAGGAAGCGGCGCATGATGCGGTCGCGCAGGGCGGTGGCCTCGTCGACCGCGTTCTGAAGGGGGAGGTCGCGGGCGGCCGTCAGGACGGTGTAGATGTTCTGGTCGGCCTGGCCGCGGTGGAGTTCCTTGCGCAGGGAGTGGCGGTCGTTGTCGAGCGAGGCCACCATGATGGCCATCTCGGTCAGCGCCTGCACCGCGGGCCGGTGGAGTTCCCGGTCGGGCACCTCGGCCCCGGTGACCACTTCCAGCAGGCCGAAGGTCGGGTGGCCGCCCGCCGAGAGCAGTCGCATCGTCAGGAACTCGTCGAGGCCCGGCATCCGGCCCGCGGCCTGGTTGCCGATCTGCCAGGCCACCCCGGACAGCCACGCCCGGTGGGCGTGGACGAAGCGGGCGACCTGTGCGGGCGGGGCGAAAGCCCGGATGCGCCGCATGATGTCCTGCAGCGCGCGGGCGTAGCGGTCCTCGGGTTGCGCCCGGTCGGTCTCGCAGGCCCGCTGCACCTGTCCGGCCAGCGCGTTGAACTGGGCGGGGCGGCTGCTCAGCGGTCCGCTGTCACAGCGCGCGTCGTCGAAGGCGAAGCCCCAGTGCACCCACAGGACGGCGGCGAACAGCCGGTCGTCATCGGCGACGGGGGCGAACCTGCCATAGAAGTCGGCTCCGTGTGACGCCCTGACCCACGACTTCTCGCGCTGCGACGCGAACATCTCGCTGCCGTCGATCCACTCCGCGGCGCGCGCGTCGACCTCACGCACATGGGGATGGATCGCGGACTCCAGCGGACAGAACACAGGAGGCAGCACGACATCGGTGAACCGGGTTCCCATGAAGGTGACACCTTTCGACGGGGAGGACGGGGAAGGTTCCCGATCATGCGGCACCCGGCACGGGCGGCCCCCGAGCCATGCGCGGCGTCCGAGCACGTCAGCCGAACAGGTGAGCTGCCGACCCGCGTTGACCAGCGCCGCCGCGAGAGCCCATGCACGGACTCACGATCCCCGGGTACTGGAGCGCCATGGGCGACATATTCGTGGGCACCTGCTCGTGGACGGACCCGGCGCTGGTGCGCAGCGGCTGGTATCCGAGGGGGCACCGGGACGCCGAGGGGCGGCTGCGGTACTACGCCGGACGGTTCCCGGTCGTCGAGGCGGACGCGTCGTACTACGCCCTGCCCCAGGAACGGGTCAGCCGGTTGTGGGCCGAGCGCACCCCGGACGGGTTCACCTTCGACGTGAAGGCGTTCTCGCTGCTGACCGGGCATCCGACCCGCGCCGCGGTGATGCCGGACGGGCTGCCGCCGGACTCCGGTGACGAGGGCGTACTCGACGAGGTGTGGGCGCGCTTCGCCGACGCCGTCGCACCGTTGCGGGAGACCGGGCGGCTCGGCAGTGTGCTGTTCCAGTTCCCGCCGTGGCTGCGGCCCGGCGAACGGGCCGAGCGGGTCCTCCAGCGGACCGCGCGGCGCACCGAAGGCTGGCCCGTCGCCGTGGAGTTCCGGCACCCGGACTGGTGGCGTGCCGGGCAGGCCGAGGCGACCTGTGCGCGCCTCGCGGACCTCGGCATGGCCGCAGTCGCCGTCGACATGGCGCAGGGTCTGCCGTCCTCCGTGCCCCCGGTCACGCCGGTCGGCGATCCGCGCCTCACCGTCGTGCGGTTCCACGGGCGCAGCGCGTCCTGGGGGCGCGGCAGCAAGGAGGACCGCTTCCGGCACACGTATGACGACGGCGAACTGTCCGGGTGGCTGCCGCGGCTGCGGGAGCTCGCCGGACAGGTCGAGCGGGTGCACGTGCTGTTCAACAATTGCTGCGGCGACGCCTCCGTGCGGGCCGCCGAGCGGATGAGTGAACTCCTGCGAGAGGCCCGGTTGTACGTATGACGTCGCGGGGGCCAGTCAACGTTGAGCGGTTGTACGTATGACGTTGCGCGTTGTACGTATGACGTTGCGCGGGCCGATCAGCCGTTGACGCGGACGCCGAACTGGAAGCTGCCGATCGTGCTCATCGACTCGTAGCGCACCACGGTCCCCGGGTACGGCGCGTGCAGCACCTGACCGTTGCCCGCGTAGAGGCCGACGTGCTCGGTGTTGTTGAAGAAGACGAGGTCGCCGGGCTTGAGCTGGCTCATGCCGATGTGCGGGCCCTCGTTGACCTGCGTGTACGTGACCCGCGATATGTGGGCGCCGGCCTGCGCGTACGCCCACTGCGTGAGACCCGAGCAGTCGTAGGAGTTGGGGCCCGTGCCGCCGCGGAGGTAGGGCTTGCCGATCTGGGAGGCGGCGGCGTTCAGGGCGGCGGCGCCGAGCCCGGAGGCGGCCACTTCCTTGCCGAGTTCGACCCGGGTCGTGGCGGAGCGGCTGGCGCGCTCGTCCTCCTCGGCCATCTGCCGGCGCTCGGCGGCGGTGAGGGTGTTGAGGAGCTTCTGCGCCTTGCTGAGCTTGCCCTGGATCTCGGTCTTCTTCTTGCCGAGTTCGGTGCGGGTGGCGGCGAGGTCCTTGAGCTTCTCCGCGGCCTCCGAGCGCTCCTGGGCCAGCTCGCGCTGCTTGGCCTGCACCTGCTTCAGCGACTCCAGCTGCTGCGCGGAGAGGGAGTCGAGCGTGGACGCCTTGTCGAGATAGTCGTCCGGGTCGGCGGAGAGGAAGAGCTGGACCGAGGGGTCGATGCCGCCGGAGCGGTACTGCTCGCTGGCCATCGCGCCGAGGCCCGTGCGCAGTTCGTTGAGCTCACCCTGCTCGCGGGCGACCTTGTCCTGGAGCCGGCCGATCTCCTCCTCCAGCTTCTCCTGCTTCTCCTTGGCCCCGTCGTACTGGTTGGTGGCCCGCTCCGCCTCCGCGTAGAGCTTGTCGACCTGCGCCTTGACCTCGGTCTTGGTGGGCTTGGGGGCCGCGTTCGCGCCCTGTGCGGACAGGGCCACGGCGGCGGTCGCGGTCGCGGTGAGCACGGTCACACGTGCGCGGCTGGGCTGCTTGGGTCGACGGTGGGACGCCACGGAGGCGAGCTCCTTCTTTCCTGCCGCCCGCGGAACCTCTCACGGACGGTGTCCTCCCCCGCCACGCACCTCGTGCACGTGATCTTGAGGAGGCCCGAGCCCGACCTTAGTGACCTTCCTGTGACTGTTTCAAAGTTTGAGCTGAAAAATATCGGCCATTTCTGCACTCGACCCGCACAAAACACATACGGCAACGCTCACTTGACGCAGCGTTGTGAACAACGGCATCGATCAGCCGCACCGAACAGCGACACCGACCTCACAGCACTCCAGCGGGACCGGCAGCGCCATGGCCCGCCCGCCACCCGGCCTCCCTCTCGATGTCCACCTGGTACCGGGCGGTGCGGCCGCTCAACCGCCCCATGTCAGCGCGCACTTAAGCGCACCAGCGCCCGGTCCCGTGTGTCCCGCGGCACGTGCGCGCGGTACGTCCTGAGCGCGGGCCGCCTCACGCGTCCGACCCCGCGTCGGTGTCACGGCGGCCCGAGCGGCTGCCCTGCCAGTCCAGGACCATGACGGTGGCGTCGTCGGGCAGCCCCGTGCGGCACACCTCGTGCACCGCGTCGATCAGCGCCCGTACCGCCTCCCGCGCATGGTCGTCCGCCGTGGCCAGCAGGATGCCGGGCAGGTCGATGTCGGCGCTCTCCCGCTCACGCATCCCGTCCGTGAGCAGGACGAGACGGTCACCCGGCTCGAACTGGAACCGCTGCACCTCGTAGCTGACCGGAGCAGGGACGCCGAACGGCAGGTTGACCGTGAGCGGCAACTCCTGGACCCGGCCGTCGCGCAGCAGCAGCGGCCACGGATGACCGGCGTTGACGATGTGGCACTCACCTGTCTGCAGCGACACGCAGAACAGCTGTCCTGTCGTCATGCCGCGGGCGTGCTCCGTGAGCGCCTCGTGCGCGGCGTACGCCTGCTCCAGTACGCCGCCGTCCGAGCGCCGGGACTGCCGCAAGGCGTTGACGGTGAGCGTGGCGAGGAGCGCGGAACCGGTGTCGTGGCCCATCGCGTCGGTGATGGACAGGTGCAGGCTGCCCTGGTCGAGGCTGTAATCGTAGGTGTCGCCGCCCACGTCGTCGGCCGGTGCGAGACCGCAGGCCAGGGTGAACTGGGCCGCCTCGCAGGTGGCCGCCGTCGGCAGCAGCTGGTGCTGGATCTCGGCGGCCAGACTCATGCCCGACGTGCGGCCGCCCCAGTGGTACAGGTCGGTGAAGCGCCGGTCGGTCACCACGACGTACGCGAGCGCGTGCGCGGCCTGAGCCACCGCGTCCCGCACGACGTCGTCCACGCGCGGCACGATCAGTTCCAGGACGCCGATGCAGTCGCCGCGGTTCGTCACCGGCGCCACGAGCCGGTACCGCTGCCCGCCCTCGCCCCGCTCCCGCTCCTCGTCCTCCTGGAGCAGTTCCTGGGTGCGCAGCACGTGCTCGTACCGGCTGCCCGGCAGCCTCATCCGCTCCGCCTCGCCGCGCGGCTGCGTCGCCGTGCCGGCCCGTGGCAGCCGCACCACTTCCTGGCCGACCACGTCCAGGAACAGGAACGACACCTCGTCCGCACCGAACCGCCGCCCCAGGATGCGGGCGACCACGTCCACCGACTCGACGGGCGCGGCGTCCTCCGCGGCTTTCAGCAGCGCATCAAGCCCTGCGAGCTCACCAGGCACAGTTGTCACTCCCCGTCGGGCCTCGGTACCGGTCCCGGGAGGAGCGCCGCGCCCGGCACACCTCCCCCCGCAGTCCACCGCACAACCACGCCGTGCGCATCCCTGCCGCGTTGCGCGGGTGGGGCCGGCTATGTGTGTACGGCCGACTGGCCGTCAGCGGGAGCGGCCGTGACCCGGACGATGTAGGGGTAGCGGTTCCGGTTCCCGCCGTTCCCGAGACACAGCCACTCGACGGCCGGCAGATGGTTTGCGCCGGCCGGCCTGGAGAACCAGCTCCCCTCCAGGCCGTAGACCATCCGACGCGTCGACCGCGGGTTCTCGAGCGCTTTCGCGCAGGTCTTCGGCGACGCCCCCTTCCGGATGTCGGCGCCGCGCCCCTTCATGGCCGCGAACGCGTCGCCGCCGTTCCAGGCCATGTCGGGGTTCTTCACCGAGACTCCTGCCATGCCCTGTTCGAGGTCGGCGCTGTGCCCCTTGAGGAGCGTGAAGTCGCTGGTCCGGATGATCTTCGCCGTGGTCTCCGACGGTGAGGGCGAGAGGGATGACACGCAGCGGCCCGCGCACGAGAGTGCCCCGGGGACGGACGGCGAACCGTCCGCCCCCGGGGCTGTGCCGGTCCGGGGCTCTGTGTGATCAGGCGACCGGAGCTGCCGGTGTGGTGGTGTCGGCCTCTTCGGCCAAGCGCTCCATGCCGCTCGTGTCCTTCAGCGGCTTCTCCTTGATGAAGACCACGGCGATCAGGGCGAGCAGCGCGAAGGGCGTGGCCACGAGGAAGAGGTCACCGGTGGCGATTCCGTAGGCGTGCTCCACGATCTCCCGCATCGGGGCCGGCAGCTTCGTCATGTCCGGGACGCTGTGGCCACCGCCCTCCGTGGCACCGGCCGGGACACCGGAGGCGGCCAGGCCCTTGGTCATCTCGGTGGCGACCCGGTTGGCGAGGATCGCGCCGAGGACACTGGTGCCGATGGTGCCGCCCATGCTGCGGAAGAACGACAGCACCGAGGTGGCGGCGCCGAGTTCGGTCGCGGGGACGTCGTTCTGCGCGGCCAGGACGAGGTTCTGCATCAGCATGCCGACGCCGATCCCCAGAATCGCCATGTAGAGGCTGAGCAGGCCGAAGTGGGTGTCGGCGTCGATGGTGGAGAGGAGGGCCAGGCCGACGGTCATGGCGATGGCACCGGCGATGAGGTACCGCTTCCAGCGGCCGGTGGCGCTGATGATCTGCCCCGCGACCGTGGAGGAGACGAGCAGGCCGAGGATCATCGGCAGGCTCATGAGGCCCGCGACGGTCGGGGACTTGCCCAGGGCCACCTGGAAGTACTGCGACAGGAACACCGTGCCGCCGAACATGGCCAGACCGACGAGGAGGCTGGCCACCGTCGTCAGCGACACCGTGCGGTTGCGGAAGATGCCGAGCGGGATGACCGGCTCGGCCACCTGCGCCTCGACGAAGACGGCGACGGCGAGGAGCAGCACTCCGCCACCGGTCAGCGCGGCGGTCTGCCACGAGGCCCAGTCGAACTGGTTGCCCGCGAGGGAGACCCAGATCAGGAGCGCGCAGACACCGGCGACGATGAGGAAGGCGCCCAGGAAGTCGATCTTCACCTCGCGGCGGACCGTGGGCAGCTTCAGGGTGAGCTGGAGGAGCACGATGGCGAGCAGCGCGAACGGTACGCCGATGAAGAAGCACCAGCGCCAGCCCAGCCACGACGTGTCGACCAGGACGCCGCCGATGAGCGGGCCCGCGACGGTGCCGACGGCGAACACGGCGCCGAAGATGCCCGCGTACTTGCCGAGGCGGCGCGGCGGGATGATCGCGGCCATGACGACCTGCGCCAGCGCCGTGAGACCGCCCGCGCCGATGCCCTGCGCGACACGGCTGAAGATGAGCAGGCCGACGTCGTGCGAGAAACCGGCGAGCAGTGAGCCGACCACGAACATGCCGAGCGACAGCTGGAGCAGCAGCTTCTTGTTGAAGAGGTCGGAGAGCTTGCCCCACAACGGCACGGTCGCGGTCATGGCGAGGAGTTCCGCCGTGACGACCCAGGTGTAGGAGGACTGGCTCGCGCCGAGGTCGGCGATGATCCTGGGCAGCGCGTTGGCGACGACGGTTCCGGCCAGGATGGCCACGAACATGCCCGCCATCAGCCCGGACATCGCCTGGAGTATCTGCCGGTTGGTCATGGAGGTCGGTGGCGCCTCTTCAGGCACCGCTGTTGCAGTCACTTCGTCTCTTTCGAAATTTGACGGCGGACGTACGTCACGTCCGCGCGTGCGGGGTTCGCCCGGCGGGGCGCGGCGAGCGCGCGTCGCCGGGCGACAGGTGGAACGTCTTGATCAGTCGGCGGCTGCGGCGGAGGCGCCGGACGCGGCCGGGGGTTCGGGCAGCCCTGCGGCCAGGTGCGCGAACACCTCGCGGAACACGTCGCTGAACGTGGTCTCGTCCTGCCGTACGCACCAGTGCTCGACGGCGACGCGGCAGGCCGTCGCGCCGACGGCGGCCAGCAGCCGGGGGTACAGGCCGAGGGCCCGGCGCCGCCGCTCGTCCTCGGCGGGCGTGCTCGTGCGCCGGTCGTCGGTGAACAGCGGGGAGCCCGCTCCGATCCGTACGGCGATGGCCTCGGCCAGGACGACCTCGTCGGCCAGGTGGGCGCCGAGGCTGCGGGAGAGGAGCTCCGGGGAGCGGCGCAGCACGTCGGCGTGGAGCTGCCACAACTCCTGCTGCTGCTCGACCTCCGCCAGCTCCAGGGCCATGGCGTCACGCAGCGCCTCGAGCGCGGTGTGTCCGGGCGGCGCGTCGAGCACGGCGCGGCGCACGCGGGCGCTCGACTCGGCGCCCACCATGACGAAGACCTCGTCGCGGGAGTCGAAGTAGTTGAAGAAGGTGCGCGGGGACACACCCGCCGCCTCGCTGATCGCGTCGACGGTCACATGCTCCACCCCGTGCTCGGCGGCCAGCCGCACCGCCGCCTCCACGAGAGCGGCGCGAGTGGCCCGCTTCTTCCGCTCCCGCCAACCCCCTTCCGGGGCACCCTTCACATCCACATCTTGCATGGTACGCAAAAATGCAGGTTCTGCAATCTTGGCCCACGCGGGCCCGTTGCTCCGGGGCTTAGGAGTGGTCGACGTACGCGAGTTCCGTCGCGCACACCCGGCACCGGAAGAGGTACTCGGTCGCGTCCCCGTCCCTGTCCAGCGAGCCGAGGAACGCGGCGCCGTCACCGCAGTGGAAGTACCACACCGGCTCCTGCCAGGCGACGAAGCCCGGGGTGCGCCGGTCGACGGCAGCGAAGACCTCGCGGGGCACGCCCTCGCCCAGGCTCGTTCCTCCGGTGAAGTGGGCGTCGTACCGCTCGGCTGCGCTGCCGTCCGCGATGCACCATGGACACAGTCGGGCGTCGAGCTCCTCGTCGGCGTACACGGGCCCTGTGTAGACGTAGCCGCGCTCGCGCCCGCAGCAGACGCAGGCCGCGCGGGAGGGCACGAGCACGCCGGTGGCGACGGGGTCGGGGTGATAGGGGAAGTCGGGCAAGGGCTCAGTCATAGCGGATGACCGTAACCGCCGACCACGACAGTCGGCGGTCCGGCCTGCGTCATGCGCTCAAGCCTTGTTCGCGAACACCCAGCGGTTGCCCGCCAGGGCGTCGTTCTCCTCCGGGAGGGGGCCGCGGCCGTGGTGACGCGTGAAGTCGTAGGGGGTGTGAGTGGAGGTGGACCAGCCCTTGGCCGTGAGGGCCTGCGCGGAGTCCGGGCGGGGCTCCTTCGCGAACAGGGCCAGGAGGTCGATGCCGATCTGGGCGGTCGTCGAGAGGTAGAGGGGGCTGTCGCGGTAGGTCAGGAGGTCCGGTTCGAGTTTGACCTCGTAGGCCAGCGCGCTGCCGCTCGCGCTCAGCCGGTCGACCGTGTTGATGAGAGAGGTCTCGGCGGCGGCGGGGAGGTAGAACAGCAGGCCTTCGGCCAGCCAGGCGGTCGGTGCGGCCGGGTCGAGACCGGCGTCGGTGAGCGGGGTGACCCAGTCGTCGCGGAGATCGGCCGGAACCGGTACTCGCGCCGCCCGCGCGGTGGCCGGGAGCCCGTCGAGCACCTCGTGCTTGAAGGCCAGGACCTCCGCCCTGTCGATCTCGTAGACGACGCTGCCGGGCGGCCAGTCGAGCCGGAGGGCACGTGTGTCGAGGCCCGCGCCGAGGAGGACGATCTGACGGGCGCCCGTCGCCTGCACCGATTGGAGGAGGTAGTCGTCGAGGACGCGTGTCCGCAGGCCGAAGTAGCGTGCGAAGCGGCCCCAGAGAGGGTTCGCGTCCCCGTCCGGCACCTGCCGCAGGTGGGTCGGCCACCCGGCGGACGCGGGGGCGGCGAGCACGAAGTGTTCCGCGAAGACATCCTGGGCGAGGCTGTCGTGCCGGTGGGTCTCGATGGCCCGTGCGGCGGCGACCAGGAGCGCGGTCGTCCCCACACCCCTCGCGACGCCGGTGTCTTTGACGCGATGTGTGGTCCCGGACATGTTTCCTCCGTCGACATCGACATGTGTGCTCATCGGTTCCCCTCCTGCGGCAGCACGACGGGTTTGACGACGCGCCCCGCTTCGCAGTCGCGTTCGGCTTCGTTGATGTCGGCGAGCGGATACGTGCGGATCAGCTCGTCGAAGGGGAAGCGGCCCGCCCGCCACAGGCCGATCAGGCGTGGGATCAGCAGGCCCGGGACCGCGTCCCCCTCGCAGATGTGGGAGAGGCGCCTGCCCCGGTCCAGTGCTCCCGGTTCGATCGGCAGAGGGGTGTGCAGGCGTGCCACCAGGCCGAGTTGCCCCCTCGGGCGCAAGGACGTGAGCGCGTCGTTGATCAGGGCGGGCGCGGCCGTGGTGTCCAGCGCGTAGTGGGCGCCGCCGCCGGTCAGCCGCCGGATGCGGGCGGGCAGGCCGGAGGTGGCGGCGGGCAGCGGGATCGCGCCGAACCGTTCGGCGAGGACGAGCCGTTCGGGGTACTGGTCGACGGCCACGGTCACCGCCCCGGAGGCGGTGGCGGCCATGACCGCCGCGAGGCCCACCGCTCCCGCGCCGAGGACGACGACGGTCTCGCCGGGCCCGGCGCCGAAGGAGTTGAGGACCGCTCCGGCGCCGGTGAGGAACCCGCACCCGAGCGGGCCGAGCAGCTCGACGGGCAACGAGGGATCGACCCGTACGGCGTTGCGGGCCGGGACCACCGCGTACTGGGCGAACGAGGACTGGCCGAACCAGCGCGGGGCCAGCGCCTCCCCCGCCGCGTCCGTGAACCTGGCGGCGTTCTCCGCGCGCCCTCCGAACAGGTTGAGCGAGGCGAAGGAGTCGCAGTAGGCGGGGGCGGCGTGCAGACAGTTCCGGCAGTGGCCGCACGAGTCGAAGCTGAGGACGACATGATCACCGGTGCTGAGGCCGGTGTGCGGCCCGCCGGTCTCGACCACGGTCCCGGCCCCCTCGTGGCCGAGCACCGCCGGCAGCGGCGAGCGGCCCCCCGACCACCGGACCGCGAGATCGGTACGGCACATCCCGCAGCCGGCGATCCGTACCAGCACCTCGTCCTCCGACGGCCCCGAGTGCAGCAGCACCTTCTCGACGGTGAACCGGCTCTCGGGGGAGCGCAGGACCGCCGCGTCGAACTTTCTCGACATGCCGGCGGTCAGCCCGCGGCGACAGCGGCCGCCGCGTGTTCCCGGGCGTGCCGGTCCATCTCCGCCCGGAAGGCGGCGATCAACTCGGGCCTGATGCGCCCGGCGTTGCGGTCGCCTCCCTCGCAGACCGCGCCCCGCACCCCCACGATGTCCGTGCCGATGCGGGTCAGCGCGCCGAGGTCACCCACCTTCACGCTGCCCGCGAGAGCGGCGAGGAGTTCGGCCTCGTGGGCGCGGCGCACGAACTCGGCGCAGATTTCCGCGGGCACGTGGTCGAACAGCCGTGAGCCGTCCTTGATCGCGGTGTCGAGCATGGCCGCGTCGGCGCCCGAGCGCACGGCGATGTCGGGCAGCGCGAGCGGGTTGACGCAGCCGATCCGGTGGGCGTCGGCATACCCCGAGGCGACGACGAAGGCGTCCGGCCGGTACTCCTTCACCGCCCGTACGACGCCGCGCATGACCTCGATCGCCTGATCGGGTGTCGTGCAGCCGTAGAGCCCGGCCTTGATGTAGGTGGCTCCGGAGACGGCCGCGCCGAGCGCCGCCTGCGCCACGGTCCCCGGCTTGTACGGCACATCCCCCACCGTGGCGGAGAGGGGTGTACCGGCGGGGACCGCCTCCCTGATCTCTTTGATGACCCACGGGAAGTTCGCGCCCAGCGAGCCCTCGTCGGGTCTCTTCACGTCCACGATGTCGAGGTGTTCCGCCGCCTTCGCACACTCGACGGCTTCCTCGACGCTGTCCGGGGAGATCAGAAGTAACAACGTGTGCTCCTCTCCGCACACGTCACCTGACACGGAGGCAGGCAGGGGTGTGCGAACGCGCTGTCGTCTGTTGCGGTCCGTTCATCATCAGCGGCCCCCCGCGACCCCCGGTAGGGCGCACGGACACCGAGGGAGGTGCCACCTCTGGGACAAGTGCGCCGTGCGCGCCGGTGCAACCGCCTCCACATCCCGTTCATGCCGGAGCGACAGCATCTTCACTCTTTCTGTTGACCAGCCGGTCTTCTCCTGACCCCGGGCGACGGTGGCTCGCATAGTTGCTGCTCGGCCGGCACACACGGCCGTCTCCTGGATCCGAGAAAGGCAGATACACACATGCGTACCGAAGCAGTCACACGTGTGAAATTGGTCTTCACCCTGTTCGACGCCGACGGCAACGGGGTCCTGGAAGCCGACGACTTCGCGCTCATGAGCGACCGCGTCGCCTCGGCGGTCCCCGACGCCGACGAGCCGCGCACCCGGGCCATGCGCGCCGGTTTCCAGCGCTACTGGGAGACGCTGGCCCGGGAGCTCGACACCGACCGCGACGGCCGGATCACGTACGACGAGTTCCAGGCGTGCGTCCTGTCGCCGGAACGCTTCAGCGGGGCCGTCGACGCGTTCGCGGCCGGTTTCGCGCGCTTCGGTGACGTGGACGGCAGCGGCACAGTGACCCGGCCCGTCTTCATCGGCATGATGAGAGGCGTCGGCTTCGAACGCCCCAACATCGAGGCCCTGTTCCAGGCGTTCGGGCCCGATGCGGACGACCGGATCCGGGTCGACGTGTGGGAGGCGGAGATCAAGAACTACTACGCCCCCGACAAGGGCGGCGTCCCCGCCGACCTCCTCGCGGCCGTCCCGACGGCCTGACCGGGGCCCCCTCCCAGTTGCCCGGCGGCGGCCCTCAGCTCCGACGCCACCGGCCCCGGGCTGCTCCCCTGCGTCCGCCACGTATCGTGCAGTGCGACGGCACGACGTACGACACGACCTACGACGACACACCTGGGGGGCACACCGTGATCGGTGTCGAGGAGCTGGAGACCACCGCGGCGCTGATCGCGGAGCACGTGGTGCGCACACCCACACTGCCCAGCCCGGGGCTGACCGCGCTGCTCGGCGTGCCGGTCACCCTCAAGCTGGAACTGCTGCAGCGCAGCGGCTCGTTCAAGGCGCGGGGCGCGGTGGCGAAGCTGCTGACGCTGACCGACGAGCAGCGCGCGGCCGGTGTGGTCGCGGTGTCGGGCGGCAATCACGGCGTCGCGGTGGCGGAGATGTCGGCCGCTCTCGGGGTGCGGGCCACGGTGGTCATGCCGCGGACCGCACCGGCGCGGTCCGTCGCGATCGCGCGGGCCGCCGGTGCGGAGGTGCGGCTCGCGCCCACCATGGCGGAGGCGTTCGCGCTGATGGAGCGCCTGGAGGCCGAGGGGCTCACGCTGCTGCATCCGTTCGCCGACCCGGTGGTGATCGCCGGGCAGGGCACCGTGGGCCTCGAACTCGCGGCGGACGCGGGCCCGTTGACGGACGTCCTCGTGTCCATCGGCGGAGGTGGTCTCATCGCCGGTGTGGCGGCGGCGCTGCGGGCGCTGCGGCCGGATGTGCGTGTGTGGGGTGTGGAGACGACCGGCGCCGACGCGATGACGCAGGCGCTGGCGCACGGCGGCCCGGTGCCGGTCGACGTGGACTCGCGCATCACCACGCTCGGCGCGCCCACCGTGTCCCTGCTGACCTACGAGATGGTGCGCGACCTCGTCGACGAGGTGCTCGTGCTGCCGGAGGAAGAGGCTTTCGCGGGCGTCCGCGAGATGGCGGAGCACGCCAAGGTGTGGACGGAACCGGCCGCCGCCTGCCTCCTCCCGGCCGCCCGGCGCGTCCTCGCCAAGACCGGTACGCAGACCCGGCTGGGCCTGGTGGTCTGCGGCGGCAACGCGACCGTCGACGACGTCACCTCGTATGCGGGGCCGATCTCGTAAGGGCTTCAGCAGGCGCTTCGGGCGGACGACGGTCCGGACCCGGTCCAGCGCTGATACGTGTCGGCGTCGACATTGCCGCCGCACACGATCGTGACCACATGACGGCCGGCGAACCGGGCACGGTCCTCCAGGACCGCGGCGATCCCGAGCGCGGCCGACGGTTCGGCCACGAGTCCGGCCCGGTCGAGCAGCAGCCGCATACCGGCGATGATCGACTCCTCCCGGACCAGGACGGCATCGTCGGCGACCAGCAGCAGGTCGTCCAGTACGGCCGGGATGGGGCACCGCCCCGCGACGCCGTCGGCGATCGTGTCGGTGGCTTCCGTGGTGACGACGCTCCGCCGGTGCCATGAGTGTGTCATCGCCGGTGCGCCGAGCGGCTGGACGCAGACCACCTCGACCTCGGGGGCGTGTGTCTTGAGCACGTGACCGACGCCGCTGGCCAGCGCGCCGCCGCCCAGGGCGATCAGTACGGTGTCGACGGTCGGCGCCGCGCCCAACAGCTCCAGGCCGATGGTCGCGGCGCCCTCGCAGGTCTCGATGTCCAGGCTGTCCTCGAGCAGCCGGGCCCCGTCGCGCCGTGCGATCGACACCGCCCGCGCCCGCGCCACCTCGTGGTCGCCGTCGACCAGTTCCAGGCGGGCACCCATCGCGCGGATGCGGTCGAGTTTGACCCGTGTGGCGGAGCGGGACGCCACGACGGTGACGTCCAGGCCCCGGGCGCGGCCGGACCACGCGAGGGCCTGGCCGAGGTTGCCCGCGCTCGCACACACCACGGCGCGCGGCCCCTGTTCGGCGAGGATGCTCGCGACCAGTTCGGTGCCGCGGGCCTTGAAACTGCCGACCGGGTTCGCCGTCTCCAGCTTGATGCTCACCTCGCATCCGAGGACGGAGCCGAGCGGTTCGCAGCGGTACAGCGGGGAGTCCAGGAAGACGGGGTCGATCACCTGTCGGGCGGCCCGGATCCGGGCATCGTTCAGACGCGTGTCGGGCATGGGACGGGAGCTTAGCGTCGGCGTTGGCGTCGGCGCCTTTCAGGCCGGACGGCCCTCCGCCGGACAGCGATCACGGGGCGTGGGCCCCCGTCGCTGCCCGGCGAAGTCGTCGACGTCGCGGCTCAGTTCATCTTGAGCGAGTCCTCCAGCACCTTCGCATTCTTGATCATCTTGATGGGCTTGGAGTCGGTGACGGACTGCAGCGGGGACTTGCCCGTGTTGAGGTCGATCCCTGGCGGTGAGACGTCCGCGACAGCGGGCCCTGCTGCCAGAAGGGCGGCGGTTCCGGCGATGGCGGCGGCGCTGAGCGCTCGGCTGATGATGTTGTTCATATCCGGACAACGAGGCATGTGTCCTGGAGGCACGTCGCGCGGCCGGATCATGGTCGGGCGGCGTCGGAGGGCACCTCGGAAGGCGTCGCGGGCCGCTCCTGCGCGGCCGGTGCGCTGTAGGCGCGCAGCGGCTTGGCGGCGACGGCCACGGCGGCGACCGCCAGGGCCGCGGACAGTCCGCCGAGGACGAGGGAGAAGGAGGCGGAGGTGGCGGACGCAAGAAGGCCGCCGCGGAAGTTGCCGAGTTCGGGGCCCGCGACGCCGATGACGTGCTCCACGGAGGAGACCCGGCCCCGGTAGGCGTCCGGCGTCTCCAGTTGCACCAGCGCGCTGCGCGTCACGACGGACACGGTGTCGGCGGCGCCCGCGACGGCCAGGCAGCCGAGCGCGAGCCACAACGGTCCGGTCAGGCCGAAACAGGCGAGTGCGATGCCCCAGACGACGCCCGCGGACAGCTGGACCAGGCCGCTGCGGCGCCACCGCGTCACCGTGCCGGAGAGCAGACCGGCTGTGATGCCGCCGACGGCGACGGCCGAGAGGAACAGGCCCAATGTCCGCGGATTGCCTCCGAAGCGGTCCTCGTTGACGAGCGGGAAGAGCGCGATGGGCATGGCGAGCAGCGTCGCGGACAGGTCGGTGGCCATCGAGCCCCACAGCGTCGGGCGGCGCACGATGATCCGCCAGCCGCCCCGTTCCGGCCGGCGCTTTCCGCGCGCCGCGTCCGCCGTTCCGTCGGGCCGCAGGGCGGGCAGGCGGATCACCGCGAGCATCGAGACCGCCGTGGCCGCGCCCTGGACGGCGTACGCGGCGGAGAAGCCCCACTGGGCGATGACAAGTCCTGCCAGCGCGGGCCCGGCCAGCATGGCCGCCTGGAACGAGACGTTGGTCAGGGCGAGACCGGCCGCGACCTGGTCGCCGGGGAGCAGCCGGACGGGGAAGGTGCGGCGGGCGGGGGCGCCGAGAGCACCGCAGCTCGTGCCGAGGGCGACCAGGGCAAGCAGGTACAGCACGCTGCGGTTGTCCGTGAGGGCCTGGGCGCACAGTCCCGCGGCGGACAGGAGTTGGCCCGCGGTGGTGGCGCGTACGACCGTGCGCCGGTCGAAGGTGTCTGCCAGGGTGCCGCCGAGGAGTCCGAACAGCACCATCGGCCCTCCGGTGGCGAGGCCGATGGCGCCGGTTCCGACCGGGCTGCCGGTCAGGTCCCAGACCTGGGCGAGCACCGCCACGTTGGCCATTTGGCCGCCGAGTTGGGCGGCGGCGGTGCCGATCCACAGGTCGCGGAACGGACGGCTGCCGCGCAGCGGCCGGATGTCGAGCAGATGCGCGCGGGCCCGCCCGCTCATCGCGGCGGCTCGACGAGGTGGTGCAGGATGCGCTGCCGCATCGACCTGCGCTCCAGCGCCTGCCGCACTTCCTCGACGACGTCCGTCATCGCGTGCGGGATCTCGCCGTCCAGCTCGGCGACGGTCGCGTGGGTGGCCCGCCACTCCGCTTCGAGAAACGGCACCAACGACCGCCCGCGCTCGGTCAGATCGATGCGCCGTGTACGGGCGTCGGGCCCCGGCTCGGAGGTCACAAGCCCCTCCTTGCGCATCGCGGCGACGGTCTGACTGATCGCGGAGTGCGAGCGGTCCAGGGACTTCGCAAGCTCGCGAATGGTGAGCGGTCCGGTATGGGCAAGCCGAATCAACGGATAGGCGAACCGAGGCCGCACCCCCTCGATGCCGCGCTCCACGTAGACCTGCTCGATCTCGGCGTCCATGGCGGCGAGCAACTCGTGCAGGGTGTGCCAGGGGTCGGGGTGGGTGGTGGGATCGTCAGTGAATGTCACAGCGCTAATATAACAGCGCTGCGATATATTGGTGACGTGGTCGATCCCGACCGTGCCGCTGGGGAGGAAACGAGGCGCAGGTGGACCAGGAAGTAGCGCTGAGCTTGTTGCGGATGGCCGCCGCCGACCGGTCTCTGGCGCCCTGGCAGCGGCCGTCGCCGGCGCGATTGGTGGAGCTGGGCCTCGACGCGCTCCTGGCGGGGCTCGACAGCCCTTCACTCGCATTGCTGGCCGGGCTCGCCCGTAAGGAGCGCGACCAGGCCGCCGAGCTGTTCGACCTCGCGGTCGAGGAGCTGGGACTGCTTCCGCTGCTGCCAGACGACCTCCACCGCGCCCGCTGGATCGCGGCACGCTTCTGGGCCGAGGAGACGGCGTCCGGCCGGCTCGACCCGGTCGACGGGGCGAGCCTCATCTGGCTGGACGCAGCGGCCGAACTCGGCGATCCTCCGGCGTTGCGGGAGATCGTCGACATCGCGCGATGGATACACACCCGGGAGGACCCTGGAAGCGTCGTTCCGCGGGAGGTGCGGAGCGACATCGTCGAGGCGGCCCGCGCCTTGCTGGACGCACCTTTGTGAAGGTCGGCCGAGCGGCACAGGCGCCGGACAGCACTACAAAGCTGGCGTGACCGCGTCAGCGGAGGGAGGGGCGATCCTGACGTCCGGCGAACGGTGCGTCGATTTTCCTCTCGCTGTCAGTGCCGATCCGTAGGGTCGTCGCAAGTCGTCCGCCCGTTTTACCGACCCGCAAGGAGTCAGACATGATCAAAGGGCTGAGCAGGCTCGCCGTCGTCACCGTGTTCGCCGAGGATCTGGCCGCCGCCAAGGCCTTCTACACCGATGTGTTCGGCCTGGAGGTGGTGTACGAGGATGAGGACTCCGCCGTCGTCAAGCTCGACAACCTCATGATCAATGTGCTGGTCGCGGCCAACGCTCCCGCGGTGGTCGCGCCCCTGTCCGTCGGGGACTCGGAGGGCGGGCCGCGCGCCCTGTTCACCATCGAGGTGGACGATGCCGATGCCGTCTGCGCCCAGCTCGCGGAGCACGGTGTGCGGTTGTTGAACGGGCCCGTGGACCGCCCGTGGGGGCGGCGCACCGCGGCGTTCACGGATCCGGCGGGCCATGTGTGGGAGATGGCCCAGGTGTTGTGAGTGCGCCCGGCGCCGCGCTCGTGCGCCGGGCGCGTCGGGTCAGCAGGTGACGAGGACGACGGACACGGCGGTGCAGGAGGCCGACGCGCTGTCGTTGCCGGCGTCGGGGTCGGTCGGCGCGGACGCGGTGCGCTGCGCCGTGACCTTGACCTGGCCGAGGGTGAGCAGGTGCAGCGGAACGCGGAAGGTCTTCTGCGCGCTCGCGTCGTCGGCGATGGCGCCGTAGGAACAGGTCACCGTGGTGCCCGCGGCGGTGCAGCCGGAGGCGAGGCCGGTGGCGGAGGTGCCGCGCGGGAGTCTGACGGTGAGCGTCGCCGAAGTCACCGCTTCGGGGCCCGTGTTGCGGGCGCTGAGGGTGTAGCTCACGTAGGGCACCAGGAGCCCGAGCCGGGGCTGGGCGGTGAGCTTGACGTCGATGTCGGCCGTCGCCGCCGACGACGGCTCGGGGACGAACGCGATGCCGTAGGGACCGTCCAGGCCGGTGATGGTGGTGCTGACCGTGTTGGTCGAGGTGTCGATGACGGAGACGGTGCCGTCGTCCACGTTGGTGGCGTACGCGGCCGTACCGGCGGGGTTGAGCTCCACCTTGACGGGCCCCGCGCCGACCGGGACGGTCGCGATCACGGTGTGCGTCGACGTGTCGATGACCTTCACGTCGTCACTGCCCCGATCGGTGACGTAGGCCCGCGCGCCGGAGGAGTCGAACGAGACGCCGTGGGGGCCGTTGCCGACCCCGATCTCCGTGGTCACCGTGTTGGTCGCCGTGTCGATGACGGAGACGGAGTCGTCGCTGCTGTTGTTCGCGACGTAGGCGACGTCCCCGGAGGGGCTCACCGCCACGCCCGAGGGGGCGGTGCCGACGGCGACGGTGGCGGTCACGGTGTTCGTCGCGGTGTCGATCACCGAGACCGTGTTCGTGCCGTTGTTGGACACGTACGCGGTGGCGCCCGACGGGGTCATCGCCACACCGTTCGGGGAGCCCCCGACGGGGACGGTCGCGGTGACCGCGTTGGTCGTGGTGTCGATGACGGACACCGTCTCGTCGCCGCTGTTGGCCACGTAGGCGCGGGCCCCGGACGGGGCGAACGCGACGCTGAGCGGGTTGCTGCCGACCGGCACGGTCGCGGTGACGGCGTCGGTCCTCGTGTCGATCACCGAGACGGTCTTGTCGTCGTAGTTGGTGACGTAGGCGCGAGTCTGGGCAGGGTCGACCGCCACACCGACCGGGCTGTTGCCGACGCCGATGGTGCGGGCCACCTCGTTCGTGCCGGTGTCGATCACCGTGAGGGCGTCGCCGTGGAAGTTGGCCACGTACGCCGACGGGCCCTCTGCGGCGTGGGCGGGTGTCGTGAGCGCGGCCAGCCCGGACAGCGCCAGAGCGCCGGCCGCGGCGAACGAGGTCAGCCCTCGCCCCCGTGCCAGGCGTCGCCCCCGTGCCAGGCCTTGCCCCCAGGTCCGGCCTCGCCCCCAGGTCCGGCCTCGCCCCCGTCCGGAAAGCGGCCGTCGAGGTCGTGCGGGTCCAGCGGCCAGTCGTCTCGCGGGCACAGCAGCCAAGTGTCTCCCTCTCCATCGGGCCCCGTCGGGCCCGCGCCGCGACGGCGGGCCGGAGCGACCCGAGGACCGGCGGCGGCGCGGTCGCGCACCCCGTCGTCGGCGGTCGGCGACGACGGCAACGCCCGTCCCTACGGCGTCACCAGCATCATCACGCACTCTCCCCCAACTGGGAACAAAACCTTTACAGTTGCTCGCACTCGGTCAAAAACTGGCCACACTTGATCTGGCGCCGGGACCAGGACCGCCGCCGCGATGCGCCGAGCCATCTGCAGGATGCCGCCGCGCGGCGATCGGCGTGCCGGGCCCGCGCCCGGTCGCGGCCACCGTCCCCGCGAGGAGGCGAAGCAGACGAGCACGGTGCGCCGGGCGGCGCGGTCCTCGCCCGGGAGCATTCAGGAACGCGCCTCCGCAGCACCCGGCGTCGGCTCCACGCCGATGACCTTGCGGTAGACCCGGGCGCCGTCACCGTAGTCGTCGATGGCGTAGTGCCAGGTGGCGCGGTTGTCCCAGAGGACGAAGTCACCGGGCCGCCAGCCGAAGCGGATCGTGTAGTCCGGCGAGGAGGCGTGGCGCAGGAGGTGGTCGAGGAGGATCTTGCCCTCGGCGGGGGTCACGCCGGTGAGGCCGGTCGCCGAGGTGCTGATGAACAGGCCCTTGCGGCCGGTGTCCGGGTGCGTGAGGACGACCGGGTGCTCGGTCGTCGGCCCGCTCGCGGTCTTCTTGCTGCCCTGCGCGTAGTTCTCCGCGTTGCCGTCGTAGACGGCGCTCACGGAGGCGAGCAGCTCCTTGAACGGCTCCGACAGGTCGTCGTACGCGGCCTGCAGGTCCGCCCACAGCGTGTGGCCGCCGAGGTCGGGCACCACCTCGTAGGTCAGGGACTCGATCGCGAAGACCGGCTCGCGCCACAGGCCGCCGATGTGCCAGGTGCTGGCCTTGCCGGTCTGGCTCACGTTGTACGGGTAGACGAGCGGGTTCGCCGGGTCCTTGGTGGCGGTCGGGTGGTCGAAGGGCTCGGCGAAGACGCGTACGGCGGCGACGTGCTGGTCGGGGGTGAGGTGCTGGTCGCGGAAGACGAGCACTTTGTGGTCGAGGAAGGCCTGCCGCAGGGCGTCGGCGGTGGCGTCGTCGACGGGGGCGGTCAGGTCGATGCCGGTGATCTCCGCGCCGAAGCGCGGTCCGGTGCGGACGATCTCGAAGGGGGCGACGGTCGTGGTGATCGACATGTGGCCGAAGTTAGTCAGGCGCCAAGTGCCGGTCAACGCAGGCCAGTTGAACGGCACGAGACTGCAACGGCCCGGTCATGGCGCCGCCATGCGCGTGTCACAACCCGGCTGCGACCACCGGTTGGACGGGCCGTTTCAGGCCGGAGCGAGTTGTTCGTCCAGCCGGTCGAGGGTGCGCTCGCCGCCGTCCGTCGCGCCGCGCTCGAAGGCGCGCCGGAACTCCGCCGCCCCCAGGGCGGCCCGCAGCGCGGCGGTGATCCGGTCCACGTCCCCGCGCTCGGCGGGCGGCAACGGTGCGCCGACGCCGAGGCGTTCGGACTCCGCCGCGCCGAGGAGCGCCGCCGCGGCGACGGGGGCGCGGGACGAAAGGGCGCCCGCGAGCCCCTCCAGGGACAGGGCGAGGGCGCGGGGTTCGGCGAGGGCGCGGGCGACGGCGAGGCCCCGCAGGTGGAAGGCGAGCGCGTCGTCGGGGCGGGAGTCCAGCTCGGCGAGGAATCCGAGCTCGGCCAGGCGCAGATGCTCGCCCGCGGGCGACGACGCCTGGGCGAACCTGTCGCGCAGCCGCTCCAGATGGCCTTGCGCGGCGGCGAGGTCCCCGGAGCGCCGCGCGCCGAGGGCCAGGCCCATCTCGGCGTGGATCTCGACGTACGTGTACCCCTGCTCGGCGGCGATCCGGCGGGCCTCCTGGTGCAGGGTGCGGGCGCGGTCCCAGTCCCGGCCGAGCAGGGCGAGCCGTCCGAGCCCGGAGAGGCGGGCGGGGACCTCGGCGGCGAGGCCCAGGTCGCGGGCGATGCGCAGGCCGTCCCGCTGCAGCCGTTCGGCTTCGTCGTACGCGCCTCGGATCTCGGCCAGCGTGGCGAGCGGCGGGACGGTCTGCACCTCGCCCCAGCGGTCGCCGAGGTCGCGGAAGAGGCGGGCGCCGCGGTGGCCGTCGCGGTCGAGGCCCGCGAGGTCGCCCCGGTCGAGGGCGAGCCGGGCCCGCAGGCCGAGCGCGGCGGCCGTGCCCCAGGTGTCGTCGAGGGTCTCGAAGAGGTGCAGCGCACGGGTGTTGAGCGCGTCGGCGTCGTCGGCCGCGCCCGCGCTGAAAAGGCCGTACGCGCACAGCCACAGCGCGCGGGCGCGGCGGGCCGGGTCGGGGGCGTCGGGCACGCAGCCGTCGGTCGTGGCGACGGAGGGGGCGGTGCCGCGCCCCTCGGTGAGGAGCGCGAACGCCCGCCGTAGAAGCAGGAGTTCGGTGGGCTGCCCGGCCGCGCCGGGCGGGATGTGTGCCAGGACGGCGCTCAGTGCGCGCCGGGCTTCGGTGAGGCGGCCGCGCAGCCACCACCAGGCGAGGGCGCCGGTCAGCCGCTCGGCGGCGGCGCTGTCACCGTCGGCGGCGAGGCGGGTGGCCGTGTCCAGGGCGGCGCGCAGGTTGCCCGCCTCGGCGTCCAGGCGGTCGAGCCGGTGGCGCTGGTCGGGGCCGCGCAGGCCGGGCTCGGCGTGTTCGGCCAGGTCCAGGTAGTACGTCAGGTGCCGTTCGCGGGTCGCGGCGAGGTCCTGCATCTCGTGCATCCGCTCGACGGCGTACGCGGCGACCGACTCCAGGAGCTGGTAGCGCGGGCCGCCCGGGTTGCTCGCCACAACCACCAGGGAGCGGTCGACGAGCCGGGTGATCAGGTCGAGGACCTCGGTCCTGGTCACCCCGTCGCCCGCGGTGACGGCCTCCGCCGCCGCCAGGTCGCAGCCGTCGCTGAACACGGCGAGGCGACGCAGCACGATGCGCTCGGGGGCGCTGAGCAGCTCCCAGCTCCAGTCGATGACGGCGCGCAGGGTCTGCTGACGGGCCGGTGCGTCGCGCCGCCCGGTGGTGAGGACCTGGAAGCGGTCCTCCAGGCGGGCGGCGAGCGCCTGGACTCCGAGGGCGCGGACGCGGGTCGCGGCCAGTTCGAGGGCGAGCGGGATGCCGTCGAGGCGGCGGCAGATCTCGGCGACGGCGGCGCGTTCGGCGGGTCCGGCGGCGTCCGGGTCGGCGGGGAAGCCGGGCGCGGAGGCTGCGGCCCGCTCGGTGAAGAGGCGGACGGCGTCCTCGCAGGCCAGCGGTTCGACCAGCAGGACGGCCTCGCCGGTCAGCCCGAGCGGCTCCTGGCTGGTGGTGAGCACCCGCAGCCCGGGGGCGGCCGACAAGAGGAGCCCGGCCAGTTCGGCGGCGGCGTCCACCACGTGCTCGCAGTTGTCCAGGACGAGCAGGGCCTGCCGGTCGCGGAGCGCGGCGACGAGGAACTGGGCGGGGAGAGGACCGCTGTCGCCGTGCGCGGTGCGGGTGTCGTCGCGCACGCCGAGCACGGTGGCGACGACGTCGGCGAGGTCGGCGACCGTGCCGGAACGCATCCCGGACAGTTCGACGAGCCAGCTGTCCCGGGAGCCCGTGGCGGCGGCGATCGCGAGCCGGGTCTTGCCGACGCCACCGGGGCCGGTGAGCGTCACCAACCGCGCGCTGCCGAGGAGTTGGCGTACCTGGGTGAGCATGGCGTCGCGGCCGATGAGCGCGGTCAGCGGGGTGGGGAGATTCCCGGACGGGGCGGGCGCCTCGACGGGGGCGGGGTGCAGGGCCGCTCCCCCGCCCTGAGCGGCCGGGGGCCAGGCCCGCGCGCCTGCCTGTGGGGACAGACGGGGGTCCTGACGGAGGAGCGCCGTGTGGAGTTCGGTCAGTTCGGGCCCCGGGTCGACGCCCAGGTCCTCGGCGAGCCGGGCGCGCAGTTCCTCGTAGGCGGCGAGGGCCTCGCTCTGGCGTCCGGCGGCGTACAGGGCGCGCAGGTGCAGGGCGCGCAGGCGTTCCCGCAGGGGGTGCGCGTCGACGAGTTCGGCCAACTCCCCGACGAGCGCCGCGTGGTCGCCGAGGTCCAGGCGGGCGGCGGCCCGCTCCTCCAGGGCGGTGAGCCGCTCCTCGGCGAGGCGGGCGGCGGCGGGGCGGGCGAACCCGGCGTCGGCGAAGTCCGCGTACGCGGGTCCGCGCCACAGGCCGAGGGCCTGGGTGAGCAGCGCGCTGCGCTCCGCGGGGGCCTGCTCGGCGGCGGCCCGGACCGTCAGCTCCCGGAACCGCGCCGCGTCGACGTCGTCCGCGCGGAGGTCCAGGTGGTAGCCGGGGGGACGGTGCACGACACGGGTCTTGCCGAGGACGCGGCGCAGTTGTGAGACACGTGCCTGGAGGGCGCCGGCCGGGTTGGCGGGCGGCCGGGTCTCCCACAGGGCGTCGATGAGCCGGTCCGTGGGGACGGTCTCCCCGTCCTGGGCGAGCAGCATCGCGAGCAGTGCGCGGACCTTGGCCTCGGGGACCGTGACCTCTTCCCCGTCGTCATTGCGGACCACGAGTGGTCCGAGCACCCCGAAACGCATGGCGATCACCTTATCCGGCGGGCCGCGGGCCCGTACGGCCGCGTGGCGGCGGGTGCCCCGAAGCGGATCCGAAGGATTTCCGAAGCGCGGGTGCGCACAGTCGGTGCACCGGGACGGAGTACGGAAGGTGGCGGGCGCATGACCAGGTACGGAGGCCGTAGGGCCGTGGTCGTGGGAGGCCCGCCGCAGACCGGTCTGGCGATCGCGAAGCGGCTCGTGGAGGGTGGGGCACGCGTCGTGGTCGTCGCGCCGGTCTCCGAGCGCGCCCGGCTCGGCACCGAACTGGGCTCCGCCGCCGATGTCGTGGCCCCGGACGCGCTTGACGCGTTCCTGGACGCGGAGGGGCCCGAACCGGCTGTGGACTGGCTGTTCGCCGCGACGGCCGCGCTCGCCCGTCCGCTGCTGCCCCGGCTCGCACCGGGCGCCGCCGTGGTGCTCACCGCCGCGGACCCGTCCGGCGCGGAGCCACGCACGCTCGCGGCGGCCCTCGCGGCCCGGGCAATCCGCGTCAACGCCGTGGTCCCCGCCTGTATCGAGGCCCCGCACGGACCCCCGGCACCGCTGCCACCGCTCGGACGGCTGGGCGCCGCGGAGGAGGTGGCACGCGCCGCCCTCTTCCTGGCCACGGACGCGACCTTCACCACCGGGGCCCGCCTCCCGGTGGACGGCGGCCTGGGCCCGGCGGCCCCGCCCCACGCCCCTTGAGATGGCGCACGAAGTGCGCATCTCAGGGGCGCGGGGAACGGCGCGAGCAACCACGACGAGAGCCGCACACACACAACACCTGGCACCCGACACCCCGCACACCCCCGAATCCCGAGCCCCTCACACCCCGACACCCCAGGAGCACACACCATGAGCACCGCCCCGGACACCGCGGCCAGCGCACCCGCGCGGCCGGACACCCCGCGGCCCGGCGACCCCCAGAAGCTGCCACTGTTCGCGCTCCTCGCGCTGGCCACCGCCGTCTTCATCACCAGCCTCACCGAGACACTCCCCGCGGGACTGCTGCCCGCGATGAGCGGCGACCTGGGTGTCAGCGAGTCCGCCACCGGCCAGACCGTGACCATCTACGCGCTCGGCACCGCGCTGACGGCGATCCCGCTGACCGCGGCGACCTCCGGCTGGCACCGCAAGCGCCTGCTGCTCGCGGCCATGGCCGGGTTCGCCGTCGCCAACAGCGTCACCGCCGTCTCGTCGGTGTACGGCCTGACGATGGTCGCGCGCTTCGTCGCGGGCGTCGCGGCCGGTCTCGCCTGGGCGCTCCTCGCGGGGTACGCGCGCCGGATGGCCCCCGCGCATCTCCAGGGCCGCGCCATCGCCATCGCCATGGCCGGTATCCCGGTCGCGCTGTCGCTCGGCGTGCCCGCCGGGACGTTCCTGGGCAAGGTGACCGACTGGCGGGTCGCGTTCCTGGCGATGACCGGCCTCACCCTCGTCCTGCTGCTGTGGATCGTCGCCGCCGTGCCGGACTACCCGGGCCAGCGGAACGGCGAACGCCCGGGCATACTGCGGGCGTTGAAGGTGCCCGGCGTGTCGCCCGTACTCTTCGTGACGCTGGTCTTCGTCCTGGCGCACACCATCCTGTACGCGTATGTGGCCACGTACCTCGACGACCTGGGCCTGGGCGACGACACGGATCTGGTCCTGCTCGTCTTCGGCGCGGCGTCGCTGGCGAGCATCTGGATCGTCGGCGCCCGCATCCACCGCCAGCTCCGTCAACTGACGGTCGCCTCCACCCTGTTGGTGGCGGTCGCCGCCGCGCTCCTGGGCGTCCTCTCCGACCACACGGCCTTCGTCTACGTGGCGGCGGTGCTGTGGGGACTCGGCTGGGGCGGCGTGCCGACGCTGCTGCAGACGGCCGCGGGCGAGGCGGGCGGTGAGCACGCCGACGGCGCCCAGGCGATGCTCGTGACGCTGTGGAACGTGGCCATGGCGGCGGGCGGCGTGATCGGCGGCGTGCTCCTCGACACGGCCGGGAGCGACTCCTTCCCCTGGACGCTGCTCGGGCTGCTCGCCCCGGTCCTCGCGGTCGTGGTGTACGCCCGCTCGGCCGGGTTCCCGGCGCGGCGCGCCGACGCCTCCTGACACCGGTTCCCGCGCTCCTCGGCGCCCGCGGTCGCGAGTTCCGGGGAGCGCGGACACGCGTGCGACAGATACTTGCCACACAGCGATAGTGATTGCCACGCCCCGTTCACACGGTTTTGACATTCGCCTCAACAGCCAGGTCAGGACGGCACCGGAACGGTCTTCATAAACGGACTTCCACCCCCTCGGGAACGCTCGGGAACGCTCGGGAACAAAGGCCCGGACCGGCTCGGCCCGCATTCACCCTGCTCAGAGCCGCACATGGGAAAGTCCCCGAACTCGTGGCCGAAATACCGCCGACAGGCGGTACTTTTTGCGTCCGGTCCGGCGATCACGAGGGGGCGCACGTCAGATGGGGTCGAGCGAGACCGGCACCCGCCAGGAAGGCGACGCGGCGCTGCGGGAGTTCACGGCGGAGGTGTTCGGCTCCCTGCGCCGCGCCGAGCAGCGCCGGTGGGCGCAGGCACACCTGCGCGCCCTCGCCCACACCCCGGGCCGCAAGACCCCGCTCCGGCTGGTCAGGACGCTGAACCTGCCGCCCGCCGCGGCCAAGAGCCTGCACCAGTTCGTCAACGCGAGCCCCTGGGACTGGCGCCCGGTCCGGTCCCGGCTCACCGGCCTCGTGGCCGCGCGCGTGCGACCGTACGCATGGACGGTCGTGGACCTCGTGGTGCCCAAGACCGGGGCGCACACGGTCGGCGTGCACAGCCGGACGGACCCGGCCGACGGGCGCACCGTCAACGCCCAGCGCGCGCTCGGCCTGTTCCTGGCCGCGCCCGGCGAGGCGTTCGCCGTCGACTGGCACCTGGTCCTTGACGGTCCCTGGGCGGCTGACCGCCCCCTGCGCGCCCGCGCACGCGTGCCGCTCACCGAGCTGCCGCGCCCCGCGGGCCTGCACATCCTCGACCTCGCCACCGGCCAACCCGCCCGCACAGGACCGGCGGGACTGCCCTGGGTGCTCGATCTGTCGCGCTACACCGAGGCCGCCGCCGTCCTCGCCGCGCTCGCCCGCCAGGACCGTACGGTCGTCGCCGAGGTGCCGCCGGACCTGGAGCTGCGCCACGCCCGCCCCGGTATCAGCGGCGCGGGCGCCCTCCTCGAGCCCTTGCTGCTGCGCCGCCCGTACCCGGCGGTGCACGTCCACCCGGGCCCGGTCCGGCTGCCCGGCTTCGCGCCCGAACGCCCCTACCGCCTCCTCGGCTGCGCGCCGCCCGGCGGGGACGGCCCGGCCCGGCACTGGCTCACCGATGTCGCCGGCGCGGGTGCAGAGCAGGTCCTCGCGCTGCTGCGGGCCCGCGCCCGTACCACCGAGGCGCTGGCGGCCCTGCGCGCGCGGTACGGCCTCGCCGACTTCGCGGGCCGCTCCTTCCCGGGCTGGCACCACCACATGACGCTGCTCTCGGCCGCGTACGCACACGCGCGTCTGAGCAGCACACACGCATGAGCGGGCTCGGGGCATCGCGCCGGGCCCGTACCACCACAACGGGCAGAACGGGCTCAACGAACCCAACGAACCCAACGGACTCAACGGGGAAGGACGAACACGGTCATGAGGAGCGTGCTGGTGGTGGAGCGGGATCCCGACACCGCCGAGGAGACCATGCGCAACCTGCGGCGCCAGGGGTACGCGGCGCGCAGCGTCGGCACCGGCGCGATGGCGCTGCGCGCCCACCGGGAGGCCGATCTGGTGCTGCTCTCCCTCGAGCTGCCGGACCTGGACGGGTTGCGGGTGTGCCGCACGCTGCGCGACGACGGCGACGTGCCGCTCATCGCCATCGCCGACGGCGAGGACGAGCTCGGCCGGGTCCTCGCCCTCCAGGCGGGCGCCGACGACTGCGTCGTGCGCGCCTGGGGGTTCCGCGAGCTGGCCGCCCGCGCGGAAGCGGTGCTGCGCCGGGCCCGGCCCGCCGCTCCGCGCGGCGCCGAGCCCATAGCGCTCGACCCGCTCCGGCTCGACCCGCGCACTCAGGAGGTACGCGTGGCCGACCGGCTCGTGCCGGTCACCGCGAAGGAGTTCGAACTGCTCTACCTCCTCGCGGAGACCCCGGCGACGGTGGTCTCCCGCAAGGAACTCATGGCCCGGGTCTGGGACAGCGAATGGGGGCACGCGAGCCGCACGATCGACACCCATGTCAGCAGCCTGCGCGCGAAACTCGGCGCAAGCAGCTGGATCATCACGGTGCGGGGCGTCGGTTACCGGATGGGACACGTGCGTCCGGCGCTGTGACGGGGTGCGGCACGGCCGCGTCCGGCGCTGCGACCGGGTGCGGTACCGCCGCGTCCGGCACCGCGAGGGCGTGGGCGCCGGTCACGTCCAGCGCCCACCGGGCCGACGCCTGGTTGGAGGTGAGCGCGATCCGGCCGGGCCGGCGCCGCTCCAGCTCGGCGAGGACGGCGAGCGTGCCCATGCCCGTGCCGGTGAACAGGAGCGGCCGGTCGTCGTCGGGCAGCGCGGCGTCCAGCCGGTCGAGCAGGTCCTGGGCCGTCACCCGGTACGGGTCGTGCCCGCCGTCGGGCAGCGGTACGGGCACCACGGCGTCCACCGTGAGACCGGCCCGTTCCCAGAAGGCGCGGGAGGTCTCCGTCAGCCATGGCTCGTACGGCGACACCAGCGTCACCCGGCGCAGGCCAAGAGGCGCGGCGACCGCGAGGACCGCCTGCGTGGAGGAGGCCACCGGGAGACCGGAGCGGGCGGAGAGCCGCGCGCAGAAGTCCCGGTCGCCGTCCGGGCCGAGCAGATAGTGCGAGGCGCTGCACGCCACCACCGCGGCGTCCAGGCGCAACGCCCCGAAGGAGCCGAGAGTGTCGGGCAGGACGTCGTTGTACGTCTCCAGCATGGGGCGCAGCCCGAGGCCCGGGGTGAGGGGGAAGCGCGTGGTGAAGACGTTGACGCGGCCGCCGAGGAACTGGTGGAACTCCGGTTCCGCCGTGGGGTTCTCCGGCGGCACGACTATGCCCAGTCGGGGCAGGGGAAACAGGTCCATGCGCGCACATTAGGGCGCGCGATAAACGCGGATGCGAAATACGCCGACTATTTGTCGTGGCCGCACCCTTCTTTCGCCGACTCTCGCGTTCCTGACATTGCTTGACACTTCTTCTCAAGGCTTCACCGGGGTTCCCTTGTTTTCCGTGCCGGTGAAATCGGAGGCTGTTCGCAGTGCCGCGCCGGACTCGCCGAATCAGAAGGAGTGAGTGACATGACAGAAGTGGAAGGCGCCGGAGACCCGGTGGTCCCGGCGGTGTCGCCCCGGATATCCGACGCGACGCTGCGCGACTCCGCGCACATGGCGGGCGTCGAGTTCGGCCCGCGCGACGCCGCCGCCATCGCCCGCCTGCTCGTGGCCACCGGCGTCGACCTCGTCGAGGTCGGCATGGTGTCCGGACCGGGCTCCAAGGACGCCGACCTGGTGCTCGCCACGCACGAGGCGGTGACCCCCGAGCGCAGCATGACGCTCCTTGTCGTACGCGACCGGCGGCAGGTCGCCACCGCGCTCGACGAGGCCGAACGGCTCGGAGTCCGGCACGTGATGTACTCCATCCCGACCTCCGAACAGCACGCCGTGCTGAAGCTCGGCACACCCAGCGCCAAGCTGCTCACCGCCCTGGTCCGCTCGGCCGTCGGCCAAGCGAAGGAGCGCGGCTTCCACGTCACGTTCAGCGGCGAGGACGGGGCGCGCACCCCGGCCGAGCGGCTCGTGCCGTACGTGGCCGCCGGGTTCGAGGCGGGCGCCGACCGCTTCCGGCTCGCCGAGACCGTCGCGTATCTGTCGCCCTGGCAGATGGAGAAGGTCATCGGTGGCCTGACGGAGATCGACGGCGCCGAGATCGAGATCCACTCGCACAACATGCTCGGCCTGGCCGTCGCCAACTCGCTGGCCGCCGTCCGCGCGGGAGCGCAGTGGGTCTCCGCCACCGTCGGCGGCATCGGCGAGCGCGGCGGCAACGCGCCGCTCGCCGAACTCCTCACCGCGCTCCGCGTCCTCCACGGCGACACCCGTTTCGACCTGCGCCACCTCACCGAACTGTCCCGCCTGGCGCTGCGCGGAGCCCAGCTAGGCGAGGCGTTCCAGCCGGGTCCCACCACCGCGCACGCCTTCGCCTACGAACTGCCCGGCCAGCTCACCCACCCGGAGGCGTACGAGACGCTGCCCGCCGAACTCGTCGGCAAAACACGCGAGTTGAAGGTGCGCACCCGGCTCACCACGGCGCTGGTCGGCTGGGCCCTGACCGATTCGGGGCTCGATGTCGACGTCGCCGCCTTCACCCCGTGGCTGGCCGCACGGCAGGAGGAGAACGGGCGCCCGCTGCTCGACCGCGACGCCATCCGCAAGGCGGCCGTCGACTTCACCGCCGCCTGACCGGCCGTACCACCGGTACCACCCGTGCCACCCGTACCACCGCCCCCACCTCATCCCCATCATCGGAGTGCTTCCATGACCACCGCCACCCTCTCCGGCGTCTGCCCCGAGTGCGAGACGGAGCTGACCGTGCCGCCGATCGGCCCGGGCGAGACCCTGTCCTGCCCCGAGTGCCTGCTGACGCTGCGCGTCGAGAGCGTCGTCGACGGTGTGCTGACACTGGACACCATCGAGGTCCAGCTGCGCGACTGGGGCCAGTGAGATGGCCCTGGGAATCCCGAAGATCGGCGTCGTCGCCGACCGGATCGCCTGGGAGGAGCGCCGCCTCATCGAGGCCGGCCCCGCCCTCGGCCTCTCCGTCACCTGGGTCAACGACGAGTCCCTGTGCCTCGGTTCGGCCGACGCGTCCTCCGTCGCCGACTTCGACCTGCTGCTCGTCCGCAGCCGCAGCTACACCCGCGGCGGACTGATCGCCACCCTCGCCGAGGCCGCCGGGGTCCCGACCCTCAACACCGCCTCCGCCATCCACGCCTGCGAGAACAAGGCCGCCCTGCGGGCCGCGCTGCGCACCGCCGACGTGCCCGTGCCCGAGCACCGCCTCGTCCTGTCCCGCAAGGACTTCACCCGCGCCCTCGCCGAACTCCCGCCGCCCGTCGTCCTGAAACCCGTCTTCGGCGGCATGGGCAAACGCGTCACCCTGCTGCGCGACGCCGACACCGCCCAGTCCGTCTACGACTACGTGGAGGACCTCGGCCACGCCTTCGAGCAGGCCGCGCTGGTCGAACCGTTCCTCGGCGGCGGCTCGGTGCGCTGCCTGGTGGTCGGCCGGGAGCTCGTCGCCGTCGCCGAGTTCGCGCCCGGCGGCGCCGACTGGCGCAACAACGCCGCGCTCGGCGACCACACCCGGGCGGCCCTGGACCACGAGCCCGAGATCACCAAGACCGTGGACGCGGTGATCGACGTCCTCGGCCCCGGAATCTACGGCGTCGACCTGTTCCGCACCCCCGAAGGACTCGTCGTCAACGAGGTGAACCACGCCCCCGGCTTCCGGGCCGTGGCCACCGCCACCGGGGCCGACGTCCCGTCCGCCGTCGGCCGCTACGTACAGGAGCTGCTCGCATGATCCGCGCAGGGATCGCCGGCGCCTCCGGGCTCGCGGGCGGCGACCTCATCCGGCTGATCGCCCAGCACCCGGAGTTCGAGCTGACCTTCCTGGGCGGCTCCTCCCACATCGGCAGACGCCCCGCCGAACTCCATCCGAACCTGCGCCAGGGCCTCGGGCTCGCCGTGGAGCCCGTCACCGAGGACGTGGCCGACCGCGTCGACGTCCTCTTCCTCGCCACACCCGCGCCCGTCTCCGCCGACCTGGCCGCGCTGCTCGCCGACCGCGTCCCCGCCCTCGTCGACCTCAGCGGCGCCTTCCGCATCCGCACCCCCGAGCTGCACGACCGCTGGTACCCGAAGGTGCAGCGCCGCCCCGACCTCGCCGAGCGCTTCGTCTACGGCGTCCCCGAGCTCGTCCGCGACCGGCTCCCGGACGCCGCGCTCATCTCTCTGCCCGGCTGCTATGCGACCGCCCTCACCCTGGGCCTCGCCCCGCTCACCCTGGGCCTCGGCCTGGACCTCACCACCGTCGTCGTCGACGGCAAGAGCGGCTCCAGCGGGGGCGGCCTCCAACTGCGCGCCACCGACCTGCACGCCCTGCGCAACGGCGCCATCGCCCCGTACGCGCCGACCGGCCACCGGCACGCCGCCGAGGTCAGTGACTTCCTCGCCCGCGAAACCCGCGATGTCCGCGATGCCTGCGATGCCCGCGCGTCCGGCAGGGCCGGCAGGGCCGGCAAGGCCGGTGAAGGGGCCGGCGCCATCGGCTCCCTCAGCATGTCCGCGTACGGCGTCTCGCACGTGCGCGGCCTGCTCACCAGCACCTACGCGTTCCCCGCCGGGCCGGTCGACCAGCGCGAGCTGCACCGCGCCTACCTGCGCTTCTACAAGGGGCAGCCCTTCGTACGCGTACGAAGGCACACCGAGACGCTCATCCCCGTACCCGATCCGCAGGCCGTCCTCGGCTCCAACTACTGCGACGTGACGGTGCTCCACGACCCCGACGCGGGACGCATCGTGGTGCTCGCCGCGCTCGACAACCTCGTCAAGGGCGCCGCCGGACAGGCCGTGCAGGCCGCCAACCTCCGCTTCGGCCTGCCCGAGGAGACAGGACTGACCATGCAGCCGGTGATGCCCGCGTGAGCACCGCACCCCTCGTCGTGAAGCTGGGCGGCAGCGCCCTCGACGACCTGTCGGACCCCTGGTGGGACGATCTCGCCGAGCACGCCCGGCGCCGCCCGCTGATCCTCGTGCACGGCTGGTCCAAGCCGCTCAAGCGGCTCGGCGGGCGGCACGCGGACCCGGCCGCGGTCCTGCGCGACCGCTACGGCAACCAGAGCCGGTGGACCACGCCCGAGGTGATCGCCGACATCAAGACGGTCAGCGCGCGGCTCGGCGCGGACGTCCTCGACCGCCTGGAACGGCGCGGCGTCACCGCGCGGCGGCTGCTCGGCAGCGACGGGATCGTCGCGGCGGGCGCCGGTGAGCGCTGGTGGTGGCGTGAGAAGCGGCTCGTCGAACTGGACAACCTGGTCGGGCCGATCACCGCCGTCGACCCCGGACCCCTGGGCGAACTGCGGCCGGGACGAGCCCACTTGATCACCCCGCTCGCCCGCGACGCGGCCGGGCAGGAGGTCAACACCGACGGCGACCGCGCCGCCGCCGCGCTGGCCGGAGCGGTGGGCGCCGCCACCCTCGTCCTCGTCACGGACGTGCCCCATCTGCTGGTGGACGGCGAGCCCGTCACCCGGATCGACGCCGGCGCGGCGGCCCGGTTCCGCGACACGAAGGCCACCGGCGGCATGCGCAAGAAGCTGCGCGCGGCCGGTGAGGCGCTGGAGCGCGGGGTGCCCTCGGTGGTGCTCGGCAGCGGCAGCGTCAGCGACCTGCTCGCCGCCCGCACCGGCACGGTCATCGCCCCCGAGGCGGCCCGGCCCGCGGCCTGAACCCGACGGCCCACGTCCCCCCTTCCGCCCCTGGAGCGCCCCCGTGCCACAACCCCGCGTCCTCCCCCGCGTCCTCCTCGTCAACAACGGCACCTTGTCCCTGCCCCAGCTCCGCGCCCGCTTCGAGGAGCTGGGTGCGCGGACCGAGACGACCGACGTGGCCTCGCTGCCCGACCGGCTCGACGGCCGCTACCAGGCGGTCGTGCTCAGCGGCACCAAGGTCCGCGCCTACGACCTCGACCACTACAAGCCCCTCGTCGACCTCGTCCTCGGCTCCCGCCTCCCGGTCTTCGGGATCTGCGGCGGCATGCAGCTGCTCGCCACCCAGGCCGGCGGACGGCTCGTCCCGGGCCCGCAGCGCGTCGGCGGTCACGAGGCCGAGGTCGACAAGGACGAGCCCCTCTTCACCTACGTCAAGCCCAAGGTGACCGTCTTCCACCGGCACACCCTCTACCTGGAGGCGGCCCCGCCCGGCTTCCGTTCCATCGGCCGCTCCGCGCAGGCGCCCGTCGAGTTCCTGCGCTCCGACGACGGCCGCATCCACGGCTCGCAGGCGCACCTGGAGTTCCGCAAGGACGGCCTGGAGATCCTGCGCGGCTTCGCCGACCTGTACCGCTGAGCCATACCTGTACCGCTGAGCCACACCTGAACCGCTGAACCCCACCCTGCCCCGCTGTTCCGAAGATGACCCCGACCCCGCGAAGGACCCCGGCCATGAGTTTCACGGCAGACAACGAACAACCCGCCTTCACCGTCCACCTCAACGGCAGCGGCGGCCCGCTGCGCGGCTGGGTCGTGGTGGACACCCTGGTCGACGGACTTGCCATGGGCGGCACCAGGATGACCGGCACCGTCACCGAGGAGGAAGTCGCGGGTCTCGCCCGGGACATGACCCACAAGTTCACGCTCGCCAAGCTGCCCATCGGCGGCGCGAAGGCGGGCATCGTCTCCGACGGCGCCACCGGCGAAGGCGCCGCCCGCGAGGAGACCTTCCGCACCTTCGGCCGCACCGTCAAGCCCCTCCTGCACGGCGGCATCCACCTCGGCATCGACATGGGCGTCACCCCCGCCGACCGGGCCGTCTTCTTCGCCGAGGCCGGGTACGACCCGCGCTTCCGGCGCGGCGCCCCGGACATGCCCGTGGACTGGCGCACGTACTACGAGCCGCTGATCGACGCCACCGGGCACGGTGTCGGGACCGCCGCGCTCACCGCCCTGGAGGCAGGGGGCCGCAGCGGGCCGGCGCGCGTCGTCATCCAGGGGTTCGGCGCCGTCGGCCGGGCCGTCGCCCGCTTCCTGGAGACGCGCGGCCACACGGTCGTCGGCGTCGCCGATGTCGGGGGCACCATCAGCGCCGACCGGCTCCCGGTGGACGACCTGATCGCCGTCACCGACACCTACGGCCGCATCGACCGCTCCCGGCTGCCCCAGCACGTCACCACCTCCACCGAGCCCGAGGCGTGGCTGGACGTCGACGCCGACCTGCTGGTCCTCGCCGCGCAGAAGCACGCGCTGACCGAGGCCAACGCGCACCGGCTGCGGGCCCGGCTCGTCGTCGAGGGCGCCAACCTCGCCTCCACCGACGCCGCCCGCGAGAAGGTCACCGCCTCCGGCGCCCACCTGGTGCCCGGCGTGATCGCCAACATCGGCGGCGCCGCCTCCGCCGCGCTCGCGGTCACCCGCGTCGTCCCCTTCGACCTGTCCGCGGACGCCCGCAAGGAGTGGGTCTTCGACTGGGTCGCGGACCGGGTGCGCACCAACACCCGTGACCTCCTGGACATCGCCGCGGGGCAGGCCGGCGACCCGCTGGCCGAGCTGCTGTCCGTGCGCCGCGCGGAGCGCGAGGGACGCCGATGAGCGCCCTCACGGCGGACTTCGTCCGGCCCGATACCCCGCGGCACACGTATCTGGAACGGGGCTGGTGGCGCACCGACACCTTCCTCGACGACCTGCGCCGCCAGGCCCGCGAGCGGCCCCGCAAGCTCGCGATCGCCGCACGCCGCCTGAAGGAGTCGCGCACCGACACCCTCGACTACGCCGAACTCGCCCGGCTCACCGACCGGTTCGCCGGGGCCCTGCTCGACCTGGGCGTCCGGCGCGGCGACGCGGTCGCCGTGCAACTGCCCAACCGGTGGGAGCTGGTGGCGCTGATGTACGCCACCATCCGGGTCGGCGCGGTCATCGTCCCGATCTCCCCCGTCTGCCCGGAGGACGAGCTGCGCCACCGGCTCGGACTCACCCGGGCCCGGGTCCATGTGACCCTGCCGGACTGGGAGGGTGTGCCGCTCGCGGCCACCGTCGCCGGGCTGCGGGCCGAACTGCCCGAACTGGGGCATGTGTTCGCCGTCGGCGGCGGTCCGGCGCCGGAGGGCGTCCGCTCCTTCCACGACCACTTCGTCGCCACCCCGTGGGAGAACCTGCGGGCACAGGACCTCGAAGGCCGCGAACTCACCGCCGACGAACCGTTCGTGGTGCTGTTCACCTCCGGCACGACCGGCGAGTCCAAGGGCGTTCTGCACAGCCAGAACACCGTGCACTCGGCGGTGCGCGGGTACGTCGACGCCTTCGGCCTCGGCCCCGACTGGGTCGTCGCCGTCTCCACCCCTCTCGTCCACTACTCCGGCTTCGCGCAAGGTGTGCTGGCGGGTGTGCTGCTCGGCGGCACCGTCGCCTTCCAGGACCTGCGGGACAACCCCGCGCTCCTCGACCTGGTCGAGCGCTACGGTGCCACCCTGCTCTACGGGCCTCCCGCCACTCTCGCCGACGTGGCGGAGGCCCAGCGCGCCGCCCCGCGCGACACGAGCAGCCTGCGCCATGTCGTGATCGGCTCCGCCCCGGTCCTGGCCTCCCTCGCCGAGGAGGTGCGCGCCACGCTCGGCGCCCGCGCCCATTCGCTGTGGGGCATGTCGGAGAACGGGCCCGTGACCACCACCCGCCCCGACGACCCCGACGGCTGGGCGGCACACAGCAACGGCCGCGCCATCGACGCCATGGAGACACGTGTCGACCCCCTGCCGGACGGCGGCGCGGGCGGCGTCGGCCGGCTCCGGGTGCGCGGCGCCTCCCTCGCGCTCGGCTACCACCGGCGCCCGGAGGCGTTCGCCGCCGAGCTGGACGCGGACGGCTGGTTCGACACCGGCGACCTGGCCCGCGACGACGGCCGCGGCGGCATCCGCGTCCTCGGCCGCGCCCGCGACGCCATCGTCCGCGACGGGGAGGTGGCCCCGGCGGCCCAGCTGGAGGGGGCCATCGGCACGCATCCGGCGGCCGTCGAGGCGGCGCTGGTCGGTCTGGACGACGCGACGATCCTCGCCGTCGTCGTGCCCCGCGACGGCGGCACAGGGCCGACGCTCGACGCCGTCCGCGACCATCTGCGCGCCCAGGGGCACGGCGAGCGGTTCCTGCCCGACCGGGTCGAGGCGGTGCCCGCGCTGCCGAAGACCCTCACCGGAAAGGTCCGCAAGGCCGTGCTCCGCACCCGCTTCACGCCCGGCGAGCACTGACCCGCCCACCCCACGCCCGCCGAGCGCCGACCCGACCACCCCACCTCTGCCGAGCGCCGACCCGACCACCCAACGCCCGCCGAGCGCTGACCCGCCAACCCCACGCCCGCCGTGCACTGACCCGACCGCCCCTGATACGGAGCACTGATGCCCACCCCGGTCCCCATGTCCGCGACGCTCGCGGCCGACGCGGTGCTGGCCCGCAGACAACGCGCCGGACAGCGGATCCTGCCCATGGCCAGCGGCGAGATCGGCCTGCCCGTCCTGCCCGAACTCGCCGCACGCCTGGCAGGCGCCGCCCACCGCACCGCCTACGGACCGGTCACCGGCAGCCTCGCACTCCGTACCGCCGCCACCGGGTACTGGACGCGGCGCGGTCTGGCCACCGCACCGGAGCAGGTGGTGGCGGGGCCGGGCAGCAAGGCGCTCCTGTTCGCGCTGCAACTGGCGATCGGCGGCGACGTGGTCGTCCCGGTCCCGGGCTGGGTCAGCTACGGCGCCCAGACCCGGCTCGCGGGCGGCACACCCCTGCCCGTACCGGTGGCGCCGGGGCGCGGCGGCGTGCCCGACCCGGAGCTGCTGCGCGAGGCGGTCGTCCGCGCCCGGGAGGCGGGCCGCGACCCGCGCGCGGTCGTGGTGACGGTCCCCGACAACCCCACGGGAAACGTGGCACCGGCCGAGACGGTACGGCAACTCGCCACCGTGGCACGCGATGTGGGCCTCTTCATCATCTCCGACGAGATCTACCACGACCTCGTGCACGACCCCGCCGCTCCCCCGGTCTCCCCGGCCAGGTACGCGCCGGAGCGCACCGTCGTCACCTCCGGTCTCACCAAGAACCTCGCCGTCGGGGGCTGGCGCACCGGGGTCGCCCGGCTGCCCGACGGCGAGCCCGGCCACACCCTGCACACGGCGCTCGCCTCGGTGGCCAGCCAGATCTGGTCGAGCCCGCCCGCCCCGGTGCAGGAGGCCGCCGCCTACGCCCTGGCCGAACCGCCCGAGGTGGTGGCGCGGGTGGCGGCGAGCAGGCGGCTGCACGCCACGGTGGCGCGGGCCGTCGCCGCGCGGCTCACGGACGCCGGCGCCGAACTGGCCCCGGTCGTCGCCACCTGCTACCTGTACCCGGATCTCGCACCGCGCCGGGAGCGGCTGACCGCGCTCGGCGTGACCGGCGGCGAGTCCGCCGCCCGGTGGCTGCTCGACCGGCACGGCGTCGGCGTGCTGCCCGCCCGCGCCTTCGGTGAACCCGGCGATCCGCTGCGGCTGCGCGTCGCCACCAGCCGCCTCTACGGCACCACCGACGACGAGCGGCAGGCCGCGCTCGACGCCTCCGACCCGCTGCGGCTGCCGTGGATCGACGCCGCGCTCGACCACGTAGGAACGGCGTTCGCCCACCTCACCTCCCCTGCGCACACCTGACACACACCCCTTGCTACGGAACGAGGACTTCCCCATGCCCGAACTCGACGCCCCGTCCCCCGTGCCTCCCGTGCTCTACGAAGCCACCTACCGGGGCCGCCGCCACGTCGGCTTCGGCCTGCCCGGGCCGGGCGCCGCGCTCACCCTCCACCCGGTCGACGCACACACCCTCACCGACACGTTTCTCACCACCGACGGTTCGCCCGAGGCGGTCCGGGCCGCGCTCCCGACAGCCGAGTCCGTCACCGTGCCCGCCGACGACCCGGAGCTGCGGCTGCGCCCGCCCCTGCTGCCGGAGGCCACGGGCAGCGCGCTGCTCAGCGGCTTCATGGGCACCCACACCAAGAAGTGGGGCGGCGAGAAGGCGCCGGAGGACGGGGAGTTCACGCCGCCGAAGTGGTTCTTCAAGGGCTTCGGAGACTGGGCGCGGCTGCCCGGTGAGGATCTCGTCGTGCCCGCCGCTCCCGTGGCGCTCATCGAGGAGCCCGAGGTCGCCCTCGTCTACGTCAACGACGCCGACGGCACCCCGCACTACGCCGGCTACACCTTCGGCAACGACCTGTGCGACATCGGCCTGCACCGCAAGGACCCTGGCTACAACCCGTACTGCAAGCTGTGCGACACCGCGCTCGCGCCCTGGCTCTTCCTCGGCCCGCCGCCCGCCTCCGTGACCGGCAGGACCACCATCGTCCGCGACGGCGCCACCGCGTGGGAGGGTTCCTTCGACTGCGGCGACGACGCGCTGTACTTCCGCATCGCCGACATGGCCGCGTATTTCTTCACCTTCCCCGCCGTGCGCAGGCCCGGCCTCGTCAACTACCTGCTGCTCGGCGCCGACGAGGCCAGTTTCCACGACGGTTTCCGGATCGCGGACGGGGACCGTATCGCCATCGAGGTGAAGAGCCACGGCGTGACCCTCGACAACACCGTGCGTTACACCACCCCGCACCCGCTCCGGCCATGAACACGGCGTGAAATAGGGGCCCTTGGCCTGTTCGCCGCCGTCGGCGCTCGTGCAGGCTCGGGGCACACCCCACCATCAGGAGGTAGGACAACCGTGACCGCCCCGGCCGGGAAACAGGTGATCCTCGCCGCGCAGCTGCCCGGCATCCACAACGTGACCGTATGGTCCGACCCGAGGTCGCGCAGCCAGATCGCCTTCGAGTCGTTCGCCGCGCTGGCCCGCACGGCGGAGCGCGGCCTCTTCGACTTCTTCTTCCTCGCCGAGGGCCTGCGGCTGCGCGAGCACAAGGACGAGTTCTACGAGTTCGACGTCGCGGGCCGCCCCGAGAACCTGACGGTGCTTGCCGCGCTGGCGGCCGTCACCCGGCGCCTCGGCCTCGCCGCGACGGTCAACGCGACCTTCAACGAGCCCTACGAAGTCGCCCGCAGGCTGGCCACCCTGGACCACTTGAGCGGCGGTCGCGCCGCCTGGAACGTCGTGACCAGCTTCGACGCCTTCACCGGCGAGAACTTCCGCCGGGGCGGCTTCCTGAAGGAGGCAGACCGCTACACGCGGGCGGCCGAGTTCCTGGCTGCCACGCGGCAGTTGTGGGACAGCTGGGACGACGACGCCCTCGCCGACGACACCGCACAGGGCCACTTCCTGCGCCGTCCCGGCACCGGGCGGTTCGCGCACCAGGGCGAGCACTTCGACATCAGCGGCCGCTTCACCTCGCCCCGCGCCCCGCAGGGCCACCCGGTGGTCATCCAGGCCGGGGAGTCGGACGCGGGCCGCGAGTTCGCCGCGTCCGACGCCGATGTCATCTTCAGCAAGTACAACCGCCTGGACGAGGCGCGCGCCTTCTACCGCGACGTCAAGGGCCGCCTCGCCCGGCACGGCCGCACCCACGACGAGCTGAAGGTGCTGCCCACCGCCACCGCTGTCGTCGCCGACACCGACGCGGAGGCCGCCGCGTACGCCGACGAGATCACCCGCGCCCAGGTCGGCCCGGAGACGGCCCTCGCCCACCTGGAAGGGGTGTGGGGCCGCGACCTGTCCGCCTACGACCCCGACGGGCCCCTGCCCGACGTCGACCCCGATCCGGACTCGCTCCTCCTGCGCGGCCATTCCGTCTTCCGCACCGGCCGCCTCGAAACGGCGCGCCGCTGGCGGGCGCTGGCGGAGGAGCGCGGTCTCAGCATCCGCGAACTCGTCACCGAGGTGCACGGCGGGCAGACCTTCGTCGGCAGCCCGCGCACCGTCGCCGACGCGATCGAGCACTTCGTGCGGAGCGGCGGCGCCGACGGTTTCGTCCTGGTCCCGCACCTGACCCCCGGCGGCCTCGACGACGTGGTCGACCGTGTCGTCCCGCTGCTCCAGGAGCGCGGCGTCTTCCGCACGGAGTACACCGGCACCACCCTTCGCGACCATCTGGGCCTCGGCCCGGCGCGCCCCCGCACCCATGCCCGTACGTCCTCGCAGGAAGGCAGCACGACGCGATGACCGGTACCCCCTTCCACCTCGCCGTCGCCCTCGACGGTGCGGGCTGGCACCCGGCGGCCTGGCGTACGAGCGGGGTCCGGCCCGCCGAGCTGTTCACCGCCGAGTACTGGGCCGCTCTCGTGGCGGAGGCCGAGCGCGGGCTGCTCGACTTCGTCACCCTGGAGGACTCGCTGGGCCCGCAGTCCGCCGCCTTCCACCGCCCCGACGACCGCACCGACCAGGTGCGCGGCAACCTCGACGCGGTGCTGCTCGCCGCCCGGCTCGCCCCGCTGACCCGGCACATCGGGCTCATACCGACCGCCAACGTCACGCACACCGAACCGTTCCACCTCTCCCTGGCCGTCGCCACGCTCGACTTCGCCGCCACGGGGCGTGCGGGCTGGCGTCCCCAGATCGCCTCACGGGCCGCGGACGCCGCCCACTTCGGCCGCCGTACGACTCCGCAGCTCACCGACGAGGAGGCGCGCGAGCCGGAACGCATCGCCGCGCGCCTGCGCCCGCTGTTCGACGAGGCCGCCGACGCCGTGGAGGTCGTACGCCGCCTGTGGGACAGCTGGGAGGACGACGCGGAGATCCGTGATGTCGCCACCGGCCGCTTCATCGACCGCGCCAAGATCCACCACATCGACTTCGAGGGGCCGCACTTCAGTGTCCGCGGCCCCTCCGTCACCCCCCGCCCGCCCCAGGGCCAACCGCCGGTGGCGAGTCTCGCGCACGCCTCCGTGCCGTACGAGTTCGCGGCGCGCGCCTCCGACATCGTCTTCGTCACCCCGCACGACAGGGCCGGCACGAAGGCGGTGCTCGGCGAGGTCGACGCGGCGGTGGCATCGGCCGGGCGCGACCGTACGGCCCAGCCGCTCCTCGTCCTCGCCGACCTGCTGGTCCTCCTCGACGACACGCCCGGCGAGGCGGCGCGCCGGCTGGCCCGCCTCGACGACCTCGCGGGCGCGCCGCTCACCTCCGACGCCGAGATCTTCGCGGGCACCCCCGACGAACTCGCCGACCTCCTCCTGGACCGCCGCTCCGCCGGGCTCGACGGGTTCCGGCTGCGCCCCGCCGTCCTGCCGCACGACCTGACGGCGATCACCCGGCGGCTGGTCCCGGCGCTCCAGCGCCGGGGCGCCTTCCGTACGGCCTACACGAGCGACACGCTGCGCGGACATCTCGGGCTGGTGCGGCCGGAGAGCCGGTACGCCGGAACACGTCCGGATCAGCCGCCTGTCCGCACCTCGTCGTAGGGGGTACGGGCATGTGGCCGCACCGCGCTCACACGTGTGCGGCCGACGAGGCCGAGCAGGAAACCGGCCGGGATGGTGAGGAGCCCCGGTGTCTGCAGCGGGAACCAGTGGATGTCGTGGCCGGGGAAGACCGCGACGGGCGAGCCGGTCATCGCCGGGGACCCGGTCAGCAGCACCACGACGAGCGGCAGGGTCCCGTAGACGATCCAGCGCACACCCGTGGCGGAGAAACCCGGCAGGAACAGCGTGTACAGCAGCACCGGCGCGAGGACCGATGCGGACACCGTGAACGACAGCGCGATCAGCGTCATCGTGCCGCGGTCCGCGAGGAGGGCCGCGCACACGACGGCGACGACGCCCACGACGACGATGCTCACGCGCGCCTGCCGGATCTCCCGCGCCGCCGACCGGTCGCCCGTCCCCCGCGCGGGCCGCTCCCGGAAGTCGCGCGCGATGCTGGAGGCGGCGGCGAGGGTGATCCCGGCGACGGCCGCGAGGGTGGTCGCGAAGACGGCGCACGCGACGATCGCGAAGAGCATGCTGTGCCGCGCTCCGCCCTCCACGGGGTCGAGCGCGCCGGTGACCATGAGCAGCGCGGTCGCTCCGCCGGGGTCGGCGGCCCGGACGGCGTCCCGGCCGATCAGCGCGCAGGCGCCGAGCCCGGCCACGACCACCCCGGCGCACACCATCGCGACCGGTCCGACCGCCCAGCCGACGGCGCGGCGGGCGGTGCGGGCGTCCCGCAGCGGATGCAGGCGCATGGTGACGTGCGGCAGACAGGCGGCGCCGATGAGCAGGGTGGCCTCGAAGCTGATGAGGTCGAGGCGGCCGGCCGGGGAGTGACCGAAGTGCAGGCCCGGCAGCGCGTAATCGGCTCCTGCTCCCGACTGGTGGCGGGCCGCGTCGAAGAGGCCGACCGGCGACCAGCCGAACCGGGCGAGGACGATGCCGGCGAGCAGCAGCAGCGCGGTGAGGGCCACGCCCACCTTGAGGATCTGGACGTATCCGACGCCGCGCATTCCGCCCACCGCCGCGTAGCAGATCATGAGGGCGCCGCCGGTGACCGTGCACCACGTCAGCGCGGACTCGGGCAGGCCGAACATCGCGGTCATGATGCGGCCCGCGGTGGTGAGCTGCACCAGGAGCAGCGGGGCGAGGACGACGAGGCCCGCGATGCCGAGCGCCCGGCGTAGGGACGGGTCACGGAGCCGGTCGGTGAGGAAGTCCCCCAGGGTGAACACGCCGCCACGGCGCAGGGGTTCGCCCAGGATCCGCATGAGCAGGAAGAGCGAGAGGACGGTGGCGGCGGCGAAGAGCATGCCGTCGGCGCCGTCGAGGGCGACCGCGCCCGTGGTGCTCAGGAGGGTGGCCGCGGAGATGTAGTCCCCGGCGATGGCGAGCCCGCCGCCGACCGGCCCGAACGCCGCGCTCCCGCCCGCGTAGAAGTGCTCGGGGTCGTCCACGTCCGCCGCCGCGAGCCCGCACAGGAGCAACGACACGGCGACGAAACCGAGAAACACCACGAGCGCGAACGACTGCCCGTCGCCCCCGCTCACGACCGACGCTCCCGCGTACAAGGTCTGTCACGGTGAACGAGGCTGTACGGGGGCGGAGTTGATCGCGTCGCGCAAGACATGCGGGGCATGGCACCAGCCCACCCGCCGCCGCGTACAGGGGACGGAGGTGTTCCGGAGCCGTACGCACAGTGAAGAGGCGTTGGGGTTGTGCTGGGGCACAGTGCCGTGCGTGAACCCGTCGACCGCTGTGCGGCCGGCGTGGCGGTCCGCCGCACCGGGCGCCGTGCGGCCGCCGCTCTCAGCGGAAAGCGGTCGCGAGTTCGTCCAGGAGGGGCGCCGCGCCGGGGTGGGTGTTCCGGTGCGGGGTGATCGCGTAGATGCTGCGGGTCGGGGGGTCGACGAGCGGTGCCGTGGTGACGTCGGCACGTAGTGCGCGGGTCAGGACGCCGGGGATCAGCGCGATGGCGTGGCCGGTCGCGACGAGGGCCAGTTTGCCGAGCAGGTCGGCCGCGGTGAGGTCGATGCGGGGGCTGACTCCGGCGCGGGCGGCGTGCCGGCGCAGCAGGGCCGCGGAGCCGTCGTTGTCCTCCACCCAGGTCTGGTCGGCCAGCGCCTGTACGGGCAGCGGCCCGTGCCCGGCGAGGGGATGACCGGCCGGGAGCACGCCGCTGGACGACTACACCGCTCTCTTTCCCGGCCGCCCGGCCCCGGACGAAGCGGCCTGTTCCCGCCGCATCGACTCCGTCGACGTCCACGGCACCGTCGCAGGGCGGCTCTCGGGCGCGGGGGATCAAACGGGGAGCACTCCCCGCCTCATGTTACGGTCACTCCCGACAGGCAAACGGGGATCTCTCCCCACTTCTGTTCCGCCGCCCGCCGGGAGTCGCCATGCGTACGCACCAGCACCCCACCGTCCCCCTCGCCGACCTGACGGACGACTTCGTCACCGACCCCTATGCCGCGTTCACCGCGCTGCGGGCGCGCGGCCCCGTTCACCATGTCCGCTTCCCCACCGGGGACGAGTCGTGGCTGGTGGTGGGGCACGCCGAGGTTCGCGCCGCGTTCGCCGACCCCCGGCTGCGCAACGACGTGCGGCACTCCGCCGACTTCGAGGACGACGGGCTGTACGCCGTGGGCCGCAACATGCTCCAGGTCGACCCGCCCGACCACACCCGGCTGCGGACCCTGGTGGCCCGCGAGTTCACCGCTCGCCGCGTGCAGGCGCTGCGTCCGCGCGTCCAGGAGGCGGCTGGTGCGCTCCTGGACGCCGTGGCCGCCGACGGCCGCGCCGACCTCGTGGCCGCGTACGCGTATCCGCTGCCGCTCACCATCATCTGCGAGCTGCTCGGCGTGCCGGACGCGGACCGCGCCGCCTTCCGGGCGTGGTCCACACAAGTCGTCGCCCTCGACGACCCCGAGGGGTCCGCCGGGGCGTCCCGGGAGATGGCCGGCTACCTCGCCGGGCTCGCGGAGGAGAAGCGACGGCAGCGGGACGCGGCGGAGAGCGACCTGCTGCACGCGCTGGTCCGCGCGCACGACAGAGCCCGTGAGGGCGACGGCGCCGATGCCGACCGGCTCGCGCCCGAGGAGTTGCTCGGTATGGCCTTCCTGTTGCTGGTCGCGGGGCACGAGACCACCGTCAACCTCATCGCCAACTCCGTACAGCTGCTGCTCAGCCACCCCGAACAGCTCACCGCCCTGCGCGCGGACCCGGGTCTCGTCGAGGGCGCCGTGGAGGAGACCCTGCGCTTCGAGTCCCCGGCCCCGGCGGGCACCTACCGCTACCCCGTCGAACCGGTCGACCTCGGAGGCGTGCGCATACCGGCCGGTGCGCGGGTCGTCCTGTCCATCGCCGCCGCCAACCGCGACCCGGCGCGTTTCCCCGCACCCGAACGCTTCGACATCCGCCGCGACCCGGCCTCCACCCGCGCCCATCTCGCCTTCGGGCACGGCCTGCACCACTGCCTCGGCGCCCCGCTGGCCCGCCTGGAGGCGACTCTGGCCCTGCGCCTCCTGCTCGACCGCTTCCCCCGCCTCGCGTTCGACGGGGACGGCACACCCAAGTGGCGGGCGAGCCTCATGCGCGGCCTGAGCGAACTCCGGGTGCGCTGGTAGGGACCGGTGGTGACACCGTAGGGCCGTGATCGTTGACAGGCCGATGAATGAGTCGGAGGACGCGGGGGCACGTGCGGGCCGGGTGGTGGGCCGCTGGGACCGTGTGCGCGCGCACGCGGAGACGCTGCGGCTGTACGACCTCGTGGTCGTGGCCGTCGTCGGCGGACTCGGCGCCACGCTGGCGGCACCTGTTCCTCAGGTCCCCGCCGTGCTGCTCGCAATCGTCTCCGGGTTGTCGGGCTGCGCGGGCGCGCTGTACGCCGCGGACTGGCTGACCCGGGCCGACGACCTCGTGGACAAGCCGCACCGGCCGATCCCGTCGGGGCGGCTGACGGCGAGCGCCGCGAAGTGGGCGGCGGTCGTGCTGGCGTCCGGCACGCTGGTGCTCGACGCCGTCGTCGCGTGGCACTCCTTGCTGTTCGTGCTGCTCGCCGCTGTCTCCTACGCCGCGTACGGGGCCGGGCTCAAGGGCCGCGGACTGTGGGGCGACGCTGCCTCGGGCTTCGCGGGCTGGACGTGCCCGCTGCTTGCCGGGGCGTGCTTCAGCTCCGTCTGGCCACAGCCCGCACTGCTCCTGCCCGCACTGGCACTGGGCTTGCAGGGCACGTTCAGCAATCTCCTGCTCGCGATCCACGACGTGGACCAGGACCGCCGCGCGGGCAGCCGTACCCTGCCGGTGCGGTGCGGGGTACGGACCTCGGTACGGGTCCTGGGCACGCTGGCGGCGATGTCGTACGGGGCGTCCGCGCTGACCCCGCTGGTACTGGACCGGCATGCTCCCCCGGTGTTCTGGGTGCTGCTGCTCGGGGCGACGTCGACGGCCGGGGTGGTGGTGTGCGGGGCGCGGACGTGGACCGGGAGGGCGATCGCCCTGCACCTGTGTGAACGGGTGCTTCTGCCCGGGGCGTTGTGGACGCTGGCCGATCCTGTCGAGGGGGCGGTGGTGGTCGTGGCGGCGGTACTGGTGGTGACGTCGACGCCGCGTCCGATGCTGCGGGTGGGGGTGGGGGCGGCGTCCCTCAACTCCGGTGCGGCATCGGGGCAGTAGAGGCGGTCGGGCCGGTATCCGTGTCGCCGTCATGCAGGAGGAGTGACCCCACGGCCAGCGCTGCCCCGTGCGGTGTGCCGAGGCCGCGGCGCTCGCCGCTCCCGACGACCAGTGGATCGCCGGGTCCGTGCCGATGTCCACCGCGACCGCGCCGCGCGTGAGACCTCCACCATGGCGCGCGGCGTGTTCAGCTGGGCCGGCGCCGAGTCCGCGGCGGTCGCCAACGGCACCGACACGGCGGCCGGGCCGGCGCACACGCCCTCGGGGGCGGCCCGCCGCGCGACGGGCATCGCGGTCGACATCGTCGACGCGTGACCTGAACGTGCCTCTAGTCGCCCGTCGTTCCGTCGAGCAGCTCGCGCAGGATGTCGAGGTGGCCGTTGTGCCGGGCCGTCTCCTCGGTGAGGTGCAGCAGGATCCAGCGCAGGTCGACGTGGAGCCCGTCGCGGACGGTTCGCTCGGCGCGCCGGTCCAGGTCGCTCCCGGCCACCAGTTCCCGGTAGCGGGCGCTCTGCTCCGCGTACTCGTCAAGCAACTGTGCGAGCGGGAAGTCGACGGCGATCCGCATCTCCCTGTCGGGGTCCTCGTCGGTCCACGGGCCCTGGTCCTCCTCGCCCAGGAGGACCACCTGGAACCAGTAGTACTCGACCCAGCGGAGATGGTTGATCACCCCGCACAGGGTCATCAGCGGCGATCCCGGCAGGAGCGCTCTGCGTGCGTTCTCGGCGGAGACGCCTTCGCACTTGGCGCGGGCGGTGTCGCGCGCGTAGTCGAGGAACGTGGTGAGCTGCGTGCGCTCGTCCCAGGCGGGCGGGGTGTCATCGGTTCTGGTCATCGCGCGAAGCGTCCACGATCACCGCGGTCGTTGTCCACGTCTTTGTCGGCGGGCGCGGCGGGCGGACCGTACCCGAACCGGCCCGCTACGCCCCCGACCTCGGGTTTTGCATAAGATCTACGGGTCACGCCGGGGGAACGGCAAGGGCGTGCGGGAAGGAGCGGGTGGGTGAGCGGGGAGCGCGGGGCGTTCGGGGCCGCGCTGCGGGAGCTGCGGCTCGCGGCGTCGTTGACCATCGAGGGTCTCGCGGAGGCGTCGGGCGTCAGCGTCCGGGGCATCGGGGACCTGGAGCGGGGGCGGCGGGCCGCTCCGCAGCGCCGTACGGTGGCCGCCCTCGCGGACGGGCTCGGCCTCGGCGAGGCGGAGCGCGAGCGCCTCCTGTCCGTCGCGCGCAGCGGACGCGACGCCGGCTACAGCCCGTCCGGGGTGCGCGCCTTCCCCCGCGGCATCGACGACTTCGTGGGCCGCGAGCCCGAAATCGCAAAACTCGTCGCACTCGCGACGCCGCCAGTGCCTGACGGCAGTCCCGTGGGGTCTGGTTGGCCGGTGACGACCGACAGCCCCGATAGGGCCGGTGGTCCCGTGGGGGCTGGTGGTTCCGTGGGGGTTGGTGGTCCCGTGGGGGCCGGTGATCCCGTGACGGCCGGTGGGCCCGTGACGGCCGGTGGGCCCGTGAGTGCCCGTGGGCCGGTGACAGCCGGTGGGCCCGAGAGCGCCGACGGGCCCGAGAGCGCCGGTGGGCCCGAGAGCGCCCACGATCCCGTGACAGCCGGCGAGCCCGAGACAGCGGGCGAGCACGAGACAGCGGGCGAGCCTGTGACAGCCAGCGACCCCGGGACGGCCCGCGGGCCCATGACAGCTGGCGGATTCGAGAGCGCCGGTGGGCGCGTGACAGCCCGCGATCCCGAAACGGCCCGCGGGCCCAAGACAGCTGGCGGACCCGAGAGCGCCCGCGGGCCCGTGACAGCCCGCGATCCCGAAACGGCCCGCGGACCCATGACAGCCCGCGGGTCCGTAACAGCGGGCGAGCCCGAGACGGCCCGCGGGCCCATGACAGCTGGCGGGCCCGAGAGCGCCGGTGGGCCCGTGACAGCCCGCGATCCCGAGACGGCCGGTGGGCCCGAGAGCGCCGCTAGGTCCGTGGCGGTGGCCGACGGGACCGGGAGGCCCAGTGGTGCCACGATCGCCCGCGTCCCCGTGACCGTCGCCGTCTCCGGGCCGCCCGGTACCGGGAAGACCACCCTCGCGCTGCACGCCGCCCGTACGCTCGCGGGTCGTTTTCCGGACGGGCAGCTCGTCCTCGATCTGCGTGGCATGGACGACGAGCCGCCCGCGCCCGCCGAGTTGATGCTCAGTGTCCTCAAGGCGTTCCAGGTGCCCGACCGGGACCTGGCGAAGGCCGGGCCGCAGGGGCATCCGGGGCTGTACCGGGAGATGCTCGCAGAGCGTCGCACGCTCCTGGTCCTGGACAACGCCCGCGATGAGGCCCAGGTCCGCCCGCTCCTGCCGGGCGCCGGTGCGGGGATGGTCCTCGTGACGAGCCGGCGCATGCTCACCGGGCTCGAGAGCGTGCACCGGCTGCAGTTGGGCGTACTGAGCCCGGAGGAGGCCGCCGCGTTCCTGACCACCCTGGTCGGGGCGGAGCGCGCCGGGGCCGATCCGGCGGCGCTCGCCGAGGTCGCGTACCGCTGCGGCCATCTGCCGCTGGCGCTGCGAGTGGCGGGCAACTGGCTGGCCACCCGCACCGGCTGGTCCCTGCGCCGCCTCGCCGACCGCCTCGCCCTCGACGAGCGGCGCCTGGACGCGCTGGCCGCCGGTGACCTCCGGGTCTCCGCCGCCTTCGACCTGTCCTACCGTCAGCTCACCCCCACGGCCGCCCGCCTCTTCCGGCGCCTCTCCCTCGTCCCGGGGCCGGACACGAGCGCCGCTGCCGCCGCCCGCCTCACCGGCCAGCGCCTGTACGACGCCGAGGACACCCTGGAGGAACTGGTCGAGGTCGGCCTGCTCGGCGGCGAGCAGGACCGCTACCGCCTGCACGACCTGGTGTGCCTCTTCGCCCGTACGCGGCTGACCGCCGAGGAGGACCCGGGGGACGTCGAGCGGGCCCGCACCGACCTGCACCACTGGCTCCTGGAGACGACGGTGGTGGCGGGCCGCTGGTTCGAACCCGGCCACGGCGCGCCGCCGGCCGACTGGCGGGGGTCGGTCGACCTGTCCTCCGCCGACAAGGCGATGCGGTGGCTGAAGACCGAGGGCGCCAACTGGCTGGCTGCCCTGCGCGCGGTCGCCGCCGGCGGTCAGCACGGCCTGGTCGTGGAGGTGGCCGAGGCGCTGCACTGGTTCTCCGACCAGTGGATCTTCTGGGGGCACTGGCCCGAGGTCTTCGACACCGCCGTCCGCGCCGCCCGCGCCCTGGACGACCCGCTCATCGAGGCGACGCAGCTCAACTACCACGCGTGGGCCCTGCTGCTGTGCGAGGGCCGCTTCCAGGACAGCCTCGCCCGGTCCGCCGAGGCGCTGGCCGCCGCCGAGCGCGCGGGCGATACCGTCCAGGAGGCGTGGGCGCACTTCTACAGCTCCTGGGCGCTGCGCAAGTTGGAGGAGTACGCGTCGTCCGTCGACCACATGGAGCGGGCCGGCCGGCTCTTCGAGGCGGCAGGCGATCTGCACGGGAGTCTCAACGCGCGGCACGGGCACGCCCTCACCCTGGCCCAGGACGGCCGTGCCGAGGCAGCCCTCGCGTCCTTCCGCTCCACGCTCGCCTTCCTGGACCGGACGGGAGACCGCATCGCCCCGCACATCGCGGACTTCGTGCGGGCAGGGCTGCACTCCGGCATGGCGCACGCCCTGGCCAGGCTGGAGGAGTGGGACGAGGCGGTCGCGGAGCGCCGGATCGCGGCGGACCTCTGGCACGACGCGGACAACTTCACGCAGGAGAGCAGCGAACTCGTCCGTCTCGGGCTGCTGCTGCTCTCCGCCGGGCGGGAGGAACAGGCACGGGAAGCCTTCACGCGCTGCCTCGCGCTCGGCTCCGACGCCGCACCGCAGGCGCTCACGGACGCGCGGCAGCACCTGGCCGGGATGGAACGGGAACAGTAGCCCGGTGTCACCGGCAGAACTTCTGCCTGCTTCCTGCCTGGCGACCGTCCGCGCGCCCTGATTGTCTGGACATGGCGGAGAAACCGGGCGACGACGTTGCCGTCCGGGCATCCGCGCAGGACCAGGCACCGAACTCCCGGCCGGATCCATGTGCGCCGCGGACCCGAGCTCTCCGCCAGGGGTGTGCATGGAGAGGAGAGCCGGATGACTCCGGTGCTGACCACTGACGCGGTGTCCGAGGGCGACCGCCTCGACTACTGGCGCACCGCGATGGCCACGGTCGACATACCGACCGCCGTCACCCGTGACGGCGGTGACGGCCCGTTCACCGGACGCTTCGTCACCGCCCGGGTCGGCTGCCTGCGCATCCGCACCGTGGAGGCGGACCCGCACCAGGTCAGTCACAGGGCCCAGCACATCGCCCGCTCCACCGACCGGTTCGTCGTGATCGGTGTCCAGCTCACGGGCCGGACCGTCCTCACCCAGGACGGCCGACGCGCCGACGTGGGCCGGGGCGGCCTGTTCGTGTACGACACCGCCCGCCCGTTCTTCATGGACCACCCCGAACCGTTCGCGGCCCGGCTCGTCCACGTCCCCCGCCGCGCCCTGGCCGTCGCCGACGAGGACCTGCGCCGCGTCACGGCCACCGCGCTCGGCACCGGTGACGGCTGCGGTGCGGTCCTCCGCCCCTTCCTGACGACACTGACCGACTCCGCCGGCGCCTACTCCCCCGCGGTCGCGACCCGGCTGGCCTCCAGCGTCGTCGACCTCTTCGCGGTCCTGGTCGCCGAGCACGCCAGGAACGACCGGGCCGGAGCGGACACCGGCCGCGCCCACCTGGTGACGCGCATCCGCGACCACATCGACCGGCATCTGACGGACCCGGCGCTGTCCCCCGAGGACATCGCGAGGGCGCATCACATCTCCGTGCGCTACCTGCACCGCCTCTTCCAGGACGAGGGCATCACCGTCGGCCGCCTGGTGCAGCGCCGCCGCCTGGAGGAGTGCGCCCGTGAGCTGGCCCGGGGCGGCCGGGCCAGGCCCTCGGTCGCGTCCGTGGCGCAGCGCTGGGGGTTCGTCAACCCCGCCCACTTCAGCCGGGTGTTCCGCGGCGCCTACGGCGTCTCCCCGCGGGAGTGGCGCAGCCTGCGCACCGCACCGGCACGGTGAGCGGGGCCCGGCCGCGCGGCCGGGCCCCCGTACGTCAGCTGGTGGCGCGGACGGCGTCGAGGATGAGGCCCGCGACGTCCTTGGGGCGCGAGACGGCGACGGCGTGCGAGGCGCCCTCCAGCTCGACGACAGTGGCGCCGGCGCGCTCCGCGCCGAACCGCTCGACCTCGGGGTTGATGGCCTGGTCGCCACCGGCGACGAGGGCCCACGCGGGCTTGGTGTGCCAGGCGGCGGCGCTCGCCTTCTCCTCGAACGCGGCGGCGGCCAGCGGCCGCTGGGCCACGGCGAGGACCTTGGTGACGTCGGCGGGCACGTCCGCCGCGAAGATCGCCGGGAACGCGTCGGCGGCGATGGTCACCTCGGTCGCGGGCGCGGCGCCGTCGACCGGGTAGGTGGCCTCCTTCAAGTTGCTGACCAGCGGCGAGAGCGGGAAGCGGCCCTGCAGCTCGCCGAGGCTCTCGCCCTCTTCGAGGACGTAGGCGGCGACGTAGACGAGGCCGACGACGTTCTCCGTGGTACCGGCGACGGTGATCAGCGCGCCGCCGTAGGAGTGGCCGACGAGGACGACGGGGCCGTCGATCTGGGCGGCCACGGAGGCGATGTACGCGGCGTCCGAGGCCAGACCGCGCAGCGGGTTGGGCGGGGCGACGACGGGGACGCCCTGGCTCTGCAGTTCGGCGATGACGCCGGACCAGCTGGCGGCGTCGGCGAAGGCGCCGTGCACGAGGACGACGGTGGGGGTGGCGGTGGCTTCAGTGGCCATGATCGGTGTGTCTCCTGGGAGAGGGTGGGAGGTCGGGGGTGTGGGCGGAGGCCGCGCGCGTCAGCGGGTGCCGAGGGTGGTGCGCAGGGTGCGGACGGCCATGGTGATGGCGGCCTCGGCGGCGTGCGTGTCCCGCAGCGCGTTGAGCATCACGAAGTCGTGGATGACGCCCTGGAAACGGACCGCGGTGACCGGCACCCCGGCCTGGCGCAGCTTGTTCGCGTACGCCTCGCCCTCGTCGCGCAGCACGTCGGCCTCGCCCGTGATGACGAGGGCCGGCGGCAGCCCGGCGAGCTGCTCGGTGGTGGCCCGCAGCGGCGACGCGGTGATCTGCGCGCGCTCGCTCTCGTCGGTCGTGTACTGGTCCCAGAACCACTGCATGCCGTCGCGGCGCAGGAAGTAGCCCTCCGCGAACTGGTGGTAGGAGCCGGTGTCGAAGCTCGCGTCGGTCACCGGGTAGAAGAGCACCTGGCCGAGCAGGGGAACGTCGCCGCGCTCCTTGGCCATCAGCGTCAGGGCGGCGGTCATGTTGCCGCCGACCGAGTCACCGGCGACCGCGAGGCGCTGGCCGTCGAGGCCGTGCGAGGCGCCCTCGGTGACGACCCAGCGGGCCACCGCGTAGTTCTGCTCGATGGCGACCGGGTAGCGGGCCTCGGGCGAGAGGTCGTACTCGGGGAAGACTACGGCCGCGCCGACGCCGACGGCGAGTTCGCGTACCAGGCGGTCGTGGGTGTGCGCGTTGCCGAACACCCAGCCCGCGCCGTGGATGTAGAAGATCACCGGAAGCGTTCTGGCGACCCCGGCGGGCCGCACGATCCGCGCCCGCACACTGCCGGTGGGGCCGCCCTGGACGGTCACCCACTCCTCGTCCACCTCGGGCAGCTCGACCGGACCCGACTGCACCTCGTCGACCGCCTTGCGCCCCTCGGCGGGCGCCAGCTCGAACAGGAACGGCGGACGGGCGGTGGCCTCCGCGAAAGCGGCCGCCGCGGGCTCGAGGACCGGGGTGACCGGCTCGACGACATCGGACATGAGAGCTCCTCAGCACTTCGTTCGCCCACGCCGGACACTCCGGCGGGCGATGCCGAAAAGCTAGAAGGGGAGGAGCGGGCCACTTGACCGTCAGCGCACGAGGTGTGACCTGACAGCGCACACACATGTCGAGTGCACTGGCGGACACATACCCATGCGCTCACCGGCAAGTCCTCCGTCCGCCGCCGCCTAACGTCGTCACCTCCGTACCACCGCACCCCAGGAGACCGACCATGACCAGCAACTCCACGCCCACGCATGGCAGTCAGCCGTGGCTGCACCAGAAGGGCGAGGTGATCCAGGAGTTCGGCACCGTCAAGCAGTTCCCCGTCGGCCTGTCCTACGAGGCCCGGATGTACGCCTGCCAGCGCCTCAACAAGGTCCTGGCCGACACCCAGATCCTGCACGGCCTCTACAAGAAGCACCACTGGCTGATGCGCGGCGCGACCTTCTACCAGCTGCACATCGTCCTGGACAAGCACGCCGGGGAACAGCTCGAACTGATCGACACCCTCGCCGAGCGCGTCCAGTCCCTGGGCGGCGTCGCGATCGGTGACGCCCGGCACGTCGCCGAGATCACCTCGATCCCGCGGCCCCCGGACGGCGTGGAGGAGGTTCCGGCGATGCTCTCCCGCCTGCTGGAGGCCCACGAGACCATCCTGATCGACGCCCATGACGCCGCCGCCCGCACCGCCGAACTCGGCGACGACGGCTCCAACGACGTCCTGGTCTCCCAAATCATCAGGACCGGCGAACGCCAGGCGTGGTTCCTGGCGGAACACTTGGTCGACACCCCGCTCGTCCGCGCCTGACCGACGCGGCCGGCGGCCGTTCGCGCGGCCGTCCGCGCGGCCGTCACAGCGCGGCAGCCAACGCCCCGCGCCGCGCCGCCAGCCACTCCTGCACGCGGTCCCACCGCTGCCATCCTCCGCGCCGTGCCAGCGTCTCGACGTAGACGGGGTCGCCGTCGGCCACGCGGGCCGCGACGAAAGCGCGGCAGGAGGCGGTGGCCTGTTCGAGGACGGCGGGGAGGTCGGCGCGGTCCCGCGGGGAGAGGCCGTAGCTGTCGGCGAGGGTGCGCAGACGGGACGGGGCATCGAGGCCCGCGGGGTAGAGGTCCGCCCTGGAGGCGGGGTCGAGCAGGGGTACCCAGTAGCGGGCGGTCATGGCGACGTCCCACACCGGCCGGCCCGGCGCCGCCATGTCGAAGTCGATGAGCGCCGCGGCCCGGCCGTCGCGGAACACGACGTTGTCCGGGCACACGTCGTTGTGGCACAGCATGGTTCCGCCGGCCGGATCGCTCAGCGCGCGCGGCCACTCGGCGCTTTCGTCCACCTCGACGGCCGTCGCGGCGTCGTGCAGGCGCCGCAGCAGACGGCCCACCGAGCACAGCGCTCCCTCGGTCATCGCCCAGTGCGGGAACGGCGGCAGTGCGACATCGCCGGGGACGAACGTCAGCCTCTCCCGGCCGTCCGCCGTGAGAGCCACCGGCTCCGGGGCGGCGTCGAACCCCTGCTCCTTGAGCGCGGTGAGATGAGCGTGCAGGGCGCGTGCCGTGCGCGGTGCGGGGCGTTCGACGAGGTCTCCGACGCGGAAGACCGCGCCCGCGTTGACCGCCCCGCCGACCAGCGCTTCTCTCTCGGCCACGGTCCGCTCCCCAGATGACGTCGTCGACTGCTGGAACCTGCGGCTGACACGGTACGGCAGCCACCACGCCCCCGAACGATCGAAACGATCAACTTCGTGGAAACTATTGAGCGTTTCGACTGTCTTCGTTAGAACGGGGCGCGCATCGACCCACCGATCGAAGAGGTGACCCATGTACCGCACCCCACTGCGTGCCTGGATCTGCACAGCCGCCGCCACCGCCTGCGCCACCGTCCTGGCGGCGTCCCCCGCTCAGGCGTCCGTCATCTGGGACGCGGATGCGGCTCAGGGCGTCGGCGTCTTCGCGACCACGCTCTGCGACAGCCCCGGCTCCGTCACCACGGGCAACTGGGGCGACGGCCACGGCACCTTCTTCAAGTTCAACAAGCCGGTCGGGACGCCGCGCTGCGAGGCGCACAGTGTTCGCACCTCCGCCGGCGAGTACGCCTTCGAGGACGACAGCACGTACTGGTTCGGCTGGGACTCCATGACCAAGACCGGTGACGCGCAGACCGTCTTCCAGTGGAAGTCCAACGGCACCAACGACCAGAACAGCCAGAACTACCCGGTCCTGATGAAGGTCGAGGACGACCGGCTCAAGGTCTGGTACGTGGCTCCCGGCGAAACCTGGATATCCATCGGGACCACCCCGTGGACGGCCGGGGAATGGCACTCCGTCCAGCTCGGCATCACCACGGACGCGGGCGGCGCCGGAACCCTGTCCGTCTACCTGGACGGCACGCGGTTCGCCTCCCGGACCGGCGCCCGCACTTGGGACGACCTGGGCAACAAGCCCCGCTGGGGCACCTACTTCGGCACCGACACCGGCACGGCCTCCATCAACTGGGTCGCGGCCCTCTCCATGGGCACGACCCGCGCCGACGTGACCCGGTGACCTTCCCCGCGCGGCAAGCGCAATGCCGCGCCCCCTGCGGAGCGCGGCATGCCTCGCTGGTGGCTCGTGCCGTTGCCGGTGTAGGTGGCCGTGTCGGAGCTGTTCCAGCCGGCCGTGATGGTGGAGCCGGGGGCGAAGAGGTCCACCGTGAAGCCGTAGTTGGAGTAACTCGCGCGGGCGTCCGAGCTCGTCGTCGCGCCGACGGTGAGCGCCTGCGGGACGCGGGAGGGTGAGTAGTTGGCGGCGGGCGCGCCGGAGTTGCCGGCGGCTATGGAGTAGGTGACGCCCGAGGCGATGGAGTTCTTCACCGCGGTGTCGAGGGCGGTGCTGGCCCCGCCGCCCAGGGAGACGTTGGCGACGGAGTCGGCGCCGTGGTGCGCGGTGATCCAGTCGACGCCCGCGATGACCCCGGCCGTCGTACCGGAGCCGTCGTTGCCGAGGACCCGTACCGCGACGACCTTCGCCTTCTTGGCCACGCCGTAGGTGCTGCCCGCGGCGACGGTGGCGACGAACGTTCCGTGGCCGTAACCGTCCTGCGCGGTGGCGTCGTTGTCGACGAAGTCATAGCCGTACGAGGCCCGGCCCGCGAGGTCCTTGTGGGTGATGCGGACGCCGGTGTCCAGGACGTAGACGGTCGCGCCGCCGCCCGCGCTGTCGGGGTAGGTGTAGCTGCCGTTCAGCGGGAGGTTGGCCTGGTCGATGCGGTCCAGGCCCCAGGGCGCGCTGGTCTGGGTGCCGGTGGTGTGCACCCGCTGGTCCTGCTCGACCGACGCGACGGCGGGGTCGGCCGCGAGTCTGCCGGCCTCGGCGGCGGTCAGCGTGGCGGCGTAGCCGTTGAGCGCGGAGGTGAACGTCCGCCTGACCGTGCCGCCGTACGCGGAGACGAGGTTCTCGCCCCGCGCGGCGGTCGCCTTGAAGCCGGCGCTCTTCTTGAGGGTGACGATGTAGCTGCCGGGCACGGCCTGCGCGGAGTTCGCTCCGAGGACCGTGCCCGTCGGCCCGGCCGGCGCCGCCGCCTGCGCGGGAGGCACGGCGAGGGCTCCGACCACCGCCGCCACCGCGGCCGTCGAGGCAAGGGACGCGGCGATCCGCCGCTTCGTCGTACGCACTGCTGCCATGAGAGATGTCCTTCTCTGCGAGAGGTGCGGGGCGCGGCACCCGGGTCGGTGCCGCAGAGCGACCTTCCGCCTCCGGACAGGCGCCGGTGAAGGGATTCCATGGACATGTCACACGTCTGTCATGCGTGCACACAGCCGCGTCGCACACGTGGCACGGCGGACACAGCACGTCACTTCCGCGACATGAAGACACCTGCGCGGGACGCTCCGCCGGCGGCTTCACACACCCGCAACACCCGTTCCCACATAGCGGACTTCACACCGTCCGACCTCGACAGGAGGGGCGTCGCGCTGACAGTCTCCCGGCATGCATTCCGTCCACCGCACCGCGCGGCTCGCCGTCTGCTCCGCCCTCCTCCTCACCGCCGTCGCGGCCTGCGCGCCCGAGCCCGACAACCAGACCGGGGACGCCCCCACGACCGCCGCCTCGTGTGCGTCCGGCAAGCTCGCGACGGTGGCCTCGGGCAAGCTGACCGTCGGCACGGACAAGCCCGCCTACGCCCCCTGGTTCGAGGACGACGACCCGGCCAACGGCAAGGGCTTCGAGTCCGCGGTCGCCTACGCGGTGGCGGACCGCCTCGGCTACCCGAAGGACCGGGTCGTCTGGCAGACCGTGCCGTTCAACAGCTCCTTCGCGCCCGGCGCCAAGAAGTTCGACTTCGACATCAACCAGGTGTCGATCAGTGACGAGCGCAAGAAGGCTGTCGCGTTCTCGTCGGGCTACTACGACGTCAGGCAGGCCGTCGTCGCCCTCAAGTCCTCCAAGGCCGCGGGCGCGAAGACCGTCGCCGACCTCAAGGGCGTGAAGCTGGGCGCCCAGGTGGGCACGACCAGCCTCGACTACATCAACGACGTGGTGCGGCCGAGCGAGAAGCCCGCCGTCTACCAGAAGAACGACTTCGCCAAGTCCGCGCTGAAGAACGGCCAGGTGGATGCCATCGTCGTCGACCTGCCGACCGCCTTCTACATCACCGGGGCCGAGGTCACCGACGCGAAGGTGGTGGGCCAGTTCGAGAACGGCACCGGCACACCCGAGCAGTTCGGTCTCGTCCTCGACAAGCAGTCCACCCTCACGTCGTGCGTCACGCGCGCGGTCGACGCACTCCGCGAGGACGGCACGCTCGCCGCCCTGGAGAAGAAGTGGCTGTCCGAAGCGGTCGACGCCCCGGTGCTCAAGTGAGTGCGGAGAAACAGCCGCTCACGGTCGACGACACCTATGTCCCGTCCGCACGCCGTCTCGCGCGGGACCGCTACAAGAGGACCCGCGCGCGACGCTCCGCCGGCTTGGCCGTGGCCAGCACCGTCCTGACGGTCGCGGCGCTGACCCTGATCGTGGTCAACTCCCCCGGCTGGGACCGCACGAAGGAGACGTTCTTCAGCGCGCACTACGCACGCGTGGCCCTCCCCGACGTCCTGGAAGGGCTCTGGCTGAACCTGCGTCTCCTCGTGGTGTGCGGGGCATGTGTGCTCGTCCTCGGCCTGCTGCTCGCCCTCGCCCGCACCCTGCGCGGCCCCGTCTTCTTCCCGCTGCGCGCGCTGGCGACCGCGTACACCGACTTCTTCCGCGGACTGCCGCTCATCATCTGCCTGCTGATGGTCATCTTCGGGGTTCCGGCGCTCCGCCTCCAGGGGGTGACGACGGACCCGGTCCTGCTCGGCGGGGCCGCGCTCGTCCTCACGTACTCGGCCTACGTGGCGGAGGTGTTCCGCGCCGGGATCGAGGCGGTCCACCCCTCCCAGCGGGCCGCGGCGCGCTCCCTCGGGCTCAGCAGCCGCCAGGCGCTGCGCTACGTGGTGCTTCCCCAGGCGCTGCGCCGCGTGGTGCCGCCGCTCCTCAACGACCTGGTGTCGCTGCAGAAGGACACGGGTCTCGTCTCGATCGGCGGCGCCGTGGACGCCGTGTACGCGGCGCAGATCATCGCCGGCAAGGACTTCAACTACACGCCCTACGTGATCGCCGGCCTCGCCTTCATCGCGCTGACCATCCCGATGACACGGTTCACGGACTGGGTGACGGCCCGGATGGACCGGCGCCGGGCACAAGGAGGACTCGTATGACCGGGCCGGTGCTGCGGATGGAGTCCGTGCGCAAGTCGTTCGGCGCCACGGTGGTACTGCGCGACGTGGACCTGAAGGTCGCCCCGCACACCGTGACCGCGCTGATCGGCGCCTCGGGCTCGGGCAAGTCGACGCTGCTGCGCTGCGCCAACCTCCTGGAGGAGATCGACGACGGCGCCATCTGGCTGGACGGCGAGGAGATCACCGACCCGCGGGCCGACGCCGACGCCGTGCGCCGCAGGATCGGCGTCGTCTTCCAGGCGTACAACCTCTTCCCGCACCTGACCGTCCTGCAGAACGTGACCCTCGCGCCGCGCCGGGTGCACGGACTGAGCCGCGAGGAGGCGGAGGAGCGCGGCATGGCACTCCTCGAACGGCTCGGCCTCGGCGCGAAGGCGCGGGAGTACCCGGACCGGCTCAGCGGAGGCCAGCAGCAGCGGACCGCGATCGTGCGGGCGCTCGCCGTACGCCCCCGTCTTCTGCTCCTCGACGAGATCACGGCCGCGCTCGACCCGGAGCTGGTGGGCGAGGTCCTCGACGTCGTACGCGACGTGAAGGAGCAGGGCATGACCATGGTGCTCGCCACTCACGAGATGGCGTTCGCCCGCGAGATCGCCGACCAGGTGTGCTTCCTGGAGGACGGGGTCGTGCTCGAACGGGGCACGCCGCAGGCCGTGTTCGAGGACGCGCGGCACGAACGCACCCGCCGCTTCCTGCGGCGGATCGTGGAGGCGGGCCGCCTGTGAACCGCCCGCCTACGCGAGCCCGCCGTTGCTCATCAGCAGCTGGCCGTTGAGCCATCCGCCCTCCGGGGAGCAGAGGAAGTCCACGAGGTGCGCGGTGTCGCGCGGTGTGCCGAGCCGGCCGAGCGGGGTTCCGCGGACGCAGTGTTCCCGGACGTCGTCCGGCATCCAGCCCGTGTCGACGGGGCCCGGGTTGATCACGTTGGCGGTCACCCCGAGGTGGGCCAGTTCGTGGGCGGCGGCCAGTGTGATCCGGTCCAGGGCGCCCTTGCTCGCCCCGTACGGCAGATTGCCGACCGTGTGATCACTGGTGAGGGCGATGATCCGGCCGGTCCCGTGCGCGCCGTCGAAACGGCGCCCGAACTCCCGGACGAGCAGCCAGGTGGCGCGCGCGTTGACGGCGAAGTGCCGGTCGAAGCTCTCGACGGTGGTGTCGAGCAGCCCGGAGTCCACGGACTCGCAGTGGCACATCACCAAGCCGGTGACGCGGCCCATCCGCCGTTCGACCTCGTCGAAGACGCGGGCCGGGGCGTCCGGGTCGGCGAGATCCGCCTCGATCGCGGCGGTGGAGGCCCCGAGCCCCTCCAGCTCCCGGCTGATCGCGTCGCTCTCACCCGGCTCGCGGCCCCAGCTCATCCGGTCGTCGTACGGGCTCCAGTAGGTGAAGGCGATGTCCCACCCGGACGCCGCCAGCCCGCGGGCGACACCGGCGCCGATCCCGACGGTGCGGCCCACGCCGGTGACGAGGGCGAGGGGGCGGCGGCCGGGCCCGCGTTCCGGTCCGGAGGCGGGCTGTTCCTGCGCGCTGTCGGTCGTCGTCACGGCCGGGAATGCTGCACGAACGGGGCGGTGGGGGTCAATCGCTTTCTTCACTGGGCGCGGCGCGGACACGGCACGCGGCGCGCTGTGATCCGGTCAGCGTCCGTCCGCCGCGGCCCGTACGAGCGCGTCGAAGAGCCGCTGCTGGGCCGGGTCCTCGTGGGCGGTGTCCTCAGGGTGCCACTGCACGGCCACGAACAGGGCCGGGCTGTCCGCGAGTTCGACGCCCTCGACCGTGTCGTCGGCGGCGCGGGCCGTCACCCGTAACCCCTCCCCGAGCCGGTCCACGTGCTGGTGGTGGTAGCAGGACGCCTCGATCTTGTCCGTCCCGGTGATCCGTGCCACCACCGAGCCGGGGGCCAGGGAGACGGACTGGCGGATGTGCCGGTGCTCGCGCCGCGGGCCGCCCATGTCCTGGTGCAGGGTGCCGCCCAGGGCGGTGTTGACCACCTGCAGTCCGCGGCAGATCGCGAGCAGCGGGAGCCCGTTCGCCAGGGAGTGCCGGGCGGTTTCGAGGTCGAACGCGTCCTGCACGTCGTCGACGTCGTAGACCGCCGCGTGGGCCTGGTGGGCGCCGTAGCGGTGCGGGGCGAGGTCGCCGCCGCCGGGGAGCAGGACGCCGTCGAAACGGGCGAGCCGGGCGGCCACGTCGTGGTCGGCCGGGTCGGCGGGGTGGACGCCGACCGGTTCGCCGCCCGCCCGCCAGACGGCGTCGATCAGGGCGCGGGCGTTGACCTCGGCCGCGTACCGCAGGGCGGAGGTGGTGGCGGCGAAGCGGGCGGGGACGGCGATGAGCGGGCGTGCCGCCGGATGCGCGGCCGGCCGCGGGGCGTCGGCCGTCACAGCTGGATCCAGGTCGTCTTCAGGTCCGTGTACTTGTCCAGGGCGTGCGCGGACTTGTCGCGGCCGTTGCCCGACCGCTTCACGCCTCCGAAGGGGACGGTCAAATCGCCTTCCTCGTAGCAGTTGACCCACACCGTGCCCGCCCTGAGCGCGCGGGAGACCTGGTGGGCCGTCGACAGGTCGGCCGTCCACAGCCCGGCGGCGAGGCCGTACTCGGTCGCGTTGGCCAGGGCCACGGCCTCGTCGAGGTCGTCGAAGGTCAGTACCGACAGGACCGGGCCGAAGATCTCCTCGCGCGCGAGGCGGCTGTCCGGGGAGACCCGGTCCAGGACGGTGGGTTCGAGGTAGGCACCGCCGGTCCCGGTGAGGGTGCGGGCGCCGCCGGTGCGCAGGCGGGCCCCGTCGTCGGCGCCCGCGCGGACGTGGTCGAGGACGCGGGCCAGGTGCCGCTCGCCGACGAGGGCGCCCATCTCGGTGGCCGGGTCGAGGGGGTCGCCGACGCGCAGGGCGCGGGCGCGGTCCACGACGGCCTCGGTGACCTGGTCGGCGATGGAGGTGTGGACGAGGAGGCGGGAGGGCGCGGTGCACATCTCGCCCTGGTTGAAGAAGATGCCCCAGGCGGCGGTGGCGGCGGCTTTCTCCAGGTCGGGGGCGTCGGGGAGGATGATGTTCGGCGACTTGCCGCCCAGTTCGAGCCAGACCCGTTTGAGGTTGGAGTCCGCCGCATGACGCAGGAAGTGGCGGCCGACGGCGGTGGACCCGGTGAAGGCGAGGACGTCGACGTCGGGGTGCAGGCCGAGGGCGCGCCCGGCCACCGGTCCGGTGCCGTTGACGACGTTGAGCACGCCGGGCGGCAGTCCGGCCTCCAGGGCGATGCGGCCGAGGAGCAGGGCCGACAGGGGCGCGTTCTCCGACGGTTTGAGGACCACCGTGCAGCCCGCGGCGAGCGCGGGGGCGATCTTCCAGCCGGCCAGCGTCAGCGGGAAGTTCCAGGGCACGACCGCGCCGACGACGCCGGTGGGCTCGCGGGTGACGAGGGCGAGGGCGTCGGGCGCGGTGTGCGGGGCGGTGTCGGTGAGCTTGTCGGCGAGCTGGCCGTACCAGCGGAAGGTGCTGATGACGGCGCGCAGTTCGATGTCGTACGCGTCGGTGACGGGTTTGCCCATCTCCAGGCTGACGGCGAGCGCCAGCTCCGCCCGGTGCGCGTCGAGGAGTTCGGCGACACGGAGGAGGAGGCGGCCTCGTTCGGCGGGGGCCAGGCGGGGCCAGGGGCCGAGGTCGAAGGCGCGGCGCGCGGCGGCGACGGCGGCGTCCACCTCGGCCTCGCCGCCGTCGGCGACCGGCCCGAGGACCTGGCCGTCACGCGGTGAGACGACGGGGAACTCCCCGCTGTCGCCGGGCTCCTCGGCGCCGTCGATCAGGTGCGCGCCGGGCGGCCGGAATTCCTTGGCCCGCTGGAGCCAGGTGTGGTGGGTGGGGGTTGTGGTCATGCGGACCTCCGGGGAGCGGAAGGCGGCGCGGGCGGGGTGCCTGGCCCGTCGGTGGACCTGTGATCAGCGCTTCGGCGGGGTGCCTGGCCCGTCGGCGGAACTGCGGTCAGCGCTTCGGCGGGGTGTCTGGCCCGTCGGCGGAACTACGGTCAGCGCTTCGGCGGGGCGTCTGGCCCGTCGGCGGAACTACGGTCAGCGCTTCGGCGGCCGGACACCGCGGAACTCCCAGTCGCCGCCGAGCGCGGTGGACAGCACTTCCTCGGACTCGGTCGGCTGGGCGCCGACGTCGGTCCGGATCGCGGTGGGCCCGGTGACGATGTGGTTGGTCAGCCGCCCCAAGCCCTCGACCTCGACCTCGACGACGTCGCCGGGACGCACCGGCCGGGAGTTCGCCGGGGTGCCGGAGAGCAGCACGTCCCCGGGGAACAGGGTGATGGTGCGGGCGACGTCGGCGACGAGGTAGTGCATGTCCCACTTCATCTCGTCCGTCGAACCGTCCTGGACGACAGCGCCGTTGACGTACGTCCGCAGCCGCTTGCCCCGGAAGTCCCAGTCCGTGACGAGCCCCGGACCCAGCGGGCACAGCGTGTCCGATCCCTTCACCCGCAGCATGGACCCGGCGTCGGTGTCGCGGAAGTCGTGCAGGCCGTAGTCGTTGGCGATGGTGTACCCGGCGATGTACGCGCCCGCGTCGGAGGGGGCGATGTTGCGCGCGTTCCTGCCGATGACGACGGCGACCTCCCCCTCGTAGTTGAGCCACTTGCAGCCCTCGGGGCGGACGACGGCGCCCTGGTGGCTGTTGAGCGCGGAGGTCGGCTTGTGGAAGTAGGTGGGAGTGCCCGGCAGGGCGATCCCGAACTCCTCGACGCGGCTGCGGTGGTTGAGGTGGACGGCGACGACCTTGGAAGGGACGACGGGCGGCAGGTGCCGGGCCTCCCCCGCCTTCACGCGGCGGCCGTCACCGGCGACGAGTTCGTCCCCGTCGACCGTGACCTGCACGGCGGCGCCGTCGAGAAGGATGCGGCGGTACTCGGTCATGGCGGACCCTTCTATGCGCGACTGCGAGGAGGCGTGGCGGGCTCGGTGGGTGTACCGGCTCCGGTGCCGGTCCAGCCGTTCGCGGGGCGGTCGAACCAGAGGTGGGCCTGGCCGGTGCCGATCGAGTTCTCGTACTGCCCGTACTGGCGGGCCGTCGCGGTGCAGGCGTGGCCGCCGAGGGCGCCCGCCATCATCAGGTAGTGGAAGAACTTCGCCTCGGGCCTGAACCGCCGGAAGGCGTCCATGGTGTCGAGCACCTTGTCGTGGCGGCCCTCCTTGAACCAGGCGATGCGTTCGAGGTCGGCCTCGCGCGCCTCGGGGGTGAAGATGTGGGCCGGGTCGCTGGCCTCGTGGTCGCGCAGCTCGCGCAGGGGCCAGAAGGTGTGGGAGAGCGCGCCGGAGGCGATCAGCAGGACGCGGCGGCCGGGGGTGGCGGCGACGCCGTCGGCGAGCGCGCGGCCCAGGCGCAGGTGGTCCTCCGTGTCACCGGTCTGGCAGACGCCGATGGTCACCCAGCGCTTGTCCGGCAGGCCCTCGCCGAGGTACTTCCACAGGTTGACGGTGGCGTAGTAGATCGGCAGGTACGGGTCGTCGATCGCGGTGATCCAGGTGGAGTGCCGGTCGGCGGACAGCGCGATGTTTCCGGCGAGTTCGGGGTCGCCGGGGAAGTCGTACGGCATACGGCACATGCCGCGCGGCAGCTCCTCCGAGGTGAACAGGCCCGCGCGGCGGCTGTGCGCGGTAACGACGAACTCGACGGTGGTCGCCCAGTGGGAGTCCAGGACGACCACGGTGTCGTAGTCATCGCGGCCGTCGCGGCCGTCGCGCTCGAAGACGTCCGCGCGCAGTTCCCGGAGCCCGGTGACGAGGGTGATCTCCTTGCCCTCGTTCAGCTCCAGTCGGGTCTTCTCCGGCAGTACGACGGTGGGGACGTGGGCGAGCAGCCCCGCCCCGACGATCTCACCCATGGCCCTGCCATCCCTTCGGCGCGGTGACGGTGTTCTTGAGGTCGCAGAAGAAGTCGAAGCTCCAGTTGCCGCCCTCGCGTCCGACGCCGGACCGGCGCGAGCCGCCGAAGGGTGCCTGGAGGTCGCGGACGAAGAAGCAGTTGACCCAGACGGTGCCCGCGACGAGCCGTGCGCTGACGCGTTCGGCGCGCGCGGGGTCGCCGGTGGCGAGGGTGGCGGCCAGGCCGAACCGGGTGCCGTTGGCCAGCCGGACGGCCTCGTCCTCGTCCCCGTCGCGGAAGGTCTGCAGGGTCAGGACCGGTCCGAAGACCTCCTCCTGCACGATCTCGGCGTCCTGGTCCACGTCGGTGAGGAGGGTCGGGGCGTAGTACCGCTCGGCCACGCGGTGGCCGCCGATGACCGCGCGGGCGCCGGTGGCGAGAGCCCGCCGCACGAAGCCGTCGATGCGCTCCAGCTGGCGGGGGTGGATGGTCGGCCCGATGTCGGTGGAGTCGTCGCGCGGGTCGCCCTGCCGCAGCCGTCGCACCTTGTCGGTGAAGCGGCGCACGAACGCGTCGGCGACCGACTCCTCCACGAGGATGCGGGTCACGGCGAGGCAGACCTGCCCCGCGTTGTCGTACTGCTCCACGGCGAGAGCGGCGGCCAGGTCGGGATCGGCGTCGGCGAAGACGAGCAGCGGGGACTTGCCGCCGAGCTCGAAGCTGGTCGGTGTCAGGTGCGGCGCGGCCGAGGCGGCGATGCGGCGGGCCGTGGGCACCGAGCCGGTGAAGCTGATGCGGCGCACGTCGGGATGGCCGGTCAGGGCGTCGCCGATCTCGGAGCCGTAGCCCTGTACGACGTTGAGGACACCGGCGGGCAGTCCGGCACGGTCCGCGATGTCGGCGAGCAGCGAAGCGGTCAGCGGGGTCCACTCGGCGGGTTTGAGGACGACGGTGTTGCCGGCCGCGAGCGCCGGGGCGACCTTCCACGACTCCAGCATCAGCGGCGCGTTCCACGGCGTGATCAGCACACAGGGGCCCGCCGGGTCCCAAGTGACGTGGTTGGTGTGGCCGCGGGTCGCGAAGTCCGGGTGGTCGAGGGTGAGCAGCCGGTCGGCGAAGAAGCGGAAGTTGTGCGCGACGCGCGGCATGACGCCGCGGCGGTGCGAGCGCAGCAGCGCGCCGTTGTCGGCGGTCTCGACGGCGGCCAGCTCTTCGAGGTGCTTGTCGACCCCGTCGGCGACGGCGCGCAGAACACGGGCGCGTTCGGTGCGCGGGGTGGCGGCCCAGCCGGGAAAGGCGGCTCGGGCGGCGGCGACGGCCGCGTCGGCCTCGGCCGGGGTGCCGCGAGCGATCTCGCCCAGGGCGGTGCCGTCGACGGGCGACACGTCGGTGAAGGTCCCGGCGGAGGCGATCCGCTCGCCGCCGATCCAGTGCCGGGTGTCGACGGCGACCCCGGCGACGGTGAGCGTGTGCGCGGGATCGGGCATGTGCCGGGCCTCCTGAGGGTGTCGGCGGGCGGGCATCATCCGGCCCCGGACGTGTTCGACTCGAGGAGCCGGCCGCCGTCCCAGACGACGCCGACCTGGCGGTAGTACGCGGCGATCGGTTCGCGGATCTCCAGCCGGGCGAGCTCCTCGGTCGGCGCCTCGAACAGGTGCAACTCGGCTTCGCCGGTCCAGGGTTGGCCGCCTTCGAAGGAAGCGGCGCCGGTCTCGATCAGCTCGTCGAGGGCCAGGCCCTTGCCGGTCTCGATCGAGGGCAGCCACCGGTGGTGGGCCATCGGGTGGGCGTTGACGAACCCGTTGGTCGCGCACGGCTCGCGCAGCGTGACGACGGCCTCGGCCAGGCGCCGGTCGGCGGCGGCGAGCGTGGCGCCGAACCGGGCGCCCGCCTCGATGCGCGGCGCGGGTCCGTAGGGGTGCGGGCGGGTCTGGTGGATGGAGCCGAGCTTCTTCGGATAGCCCTGGTGCAGTCCGCGGGCGACGGCGAAGTCCTTATCGACCCAGATGTACACGCAGCGGGTGAAGGTCCGGCCCCGGTACCGGCAGCGGACGACCGCGAAGGCCTCCTTGTACTGGGCGCGCACCGGGTCGAGCAGTTCGCGGCCGCCGGCGGAGCAGGACTGCCAGTCGGCCCAGATGAGCGCGACCGCACCGGGGTCGTCGTCCGTCAACTCCAGTGGCGGGGGCAGCAGTTCACGTACGCACGCGGGGTCCGTGCGGTACTCGACGGTGAGCAGATCGCCGGAGTACCGCCAGGGCGGCGACGGGATCAGGGACGAGGCGCCCGTGGCCGTCTTCGGATGGAAGTACCCACGCACACCACTCATCTCATGCTCCTGTGGCTGTCGGGACGGGCGGCTCGAGGAGCGCGGCGCGGTAGCGGGCGGCCGCCGCTGCCGCGCCCTGGCCGCCGAGCGCGACGACGCCGACGAGCCGGCCCGCCCGGTGGTAGCCGACCACCGGGTCCCCGTCGAGGTCGCCGTCCAGGACACGCATGTCGTCCTTGCCGAGGACCGGTGCGCCGAACGACTGGATCCGGAAGTCGTGCTGATCGCTCCAGAACGTGGGCAGCGGGGCGAACGGCGCGAGGTCCGCCCCGTCCGCCCCCGCACCGGACAGGTGGGCCGCGAGCACCTTGGCGGCGTGCTTGGCGGTGTCCGTGGGGATGGACCAGTGCTCGACGCGGCGCGGCACCCCGTCGTAGCGGGCGTTGGGGAAGCGTGCGATGTCGCCGACGGCGACCACGTCCGGGCGATCGCCCACACGCAGGTGCTCGTCGGTGCGTACGCCGTCGGTCAGATCGAGCCCGTTGCCCTGGAGCCACTCGGTGTTGGCGACGGAGCCCACCGATTCGACCACCACGTCCGCCGCGAGGACGGCCCCGTCCGCCAGGAGTACGCCGGTGACCCGGCTGTCCCCCTCGAACCCGGCCACGCCGGTGCCGAGGACGAAACGGACGCCTCGCCGTTCATGGCGCGCCCGCAGCGACCGGGCGAGCGGTTCGCCCAGCGGCCCGACCATGGGCAGCGGCAGCGGATCGACGACGGTGACCTCGGCGGCCCCGAGCCGCACCGCGGTGGCGGCGACCTCGCAGCCGATGAACCCGGCGCCGACCACGACGACGCGCACCCCCGGCCGGGTCAGGGCGGTCCGCAACGCGCGGGCGTCGTCCAGGGTGCGCACGGTGTGCCGTCCGGCGGCGGGACCGGGGCAGCGCAGCCGGCGGGGCCGCATCCCGGTGGCCACGACGAGCCCGGCGTACGTCAGCGTCCCGCCGTCGGAGAGTTCGACGGTGCGCCGGTCCAGGTCAGCGCGTACGGCCCGGGTGCCGAGGCGCCATTCGACGTCGGCCACGCCGGCGCGGGGCCGGAAGGCGAGGGAGTCGAAGGACGCCGTCCCCGCGAGGACCTCCTTGGAGAGGGGCGGCCGGTTGTAGGGCATGTGGGGTTCGGCGCCGACGAGCGTGATCGGCTCGCGCCGGCCCGCGACGCGCAGCTGCTCGGCGGCGCGCAGTCCGGCCAGGGAGGCGCCGACCACCACGAGGGGTGCGCTCACGGGCGGTCCTCGATCCGGATGGCCTGGAGGGGGCACATGTCGGCGGCTTCCTCGACCTCGTCGCGCAGCGCGTCGTCCGCGTCCGCGACGTAGGCCAGGTGACCGGCGTCGTCGAACCCGAAGACGTCCGGGGCGGCGAAGACGCACTGGCCGTGGTCCTGGCACTTGTTCCTGTCGACGACGACCTTCATGGGCCTGTCCTCCTGTGGGCCGGGGCCCCGGCGCGTGAAGGGGGTGCGGGCGCACCGGCCTTCCAACTCGTTTGGTTCCAAACAACATAGGAAGCAATCGGGTGCGGGTCAATGGCCGCCAATGGCCGCCCGGGCGGCTGACGGGGCACACGTGTGCGCGACACAGCGCCACCCGCGCAACCGTGACCAAGCCGGGGCTCGGGGGGTTGAGGGGGTGGGCACGCGATGCCCACCCCCTCAACCCCTCCCTCCCTCGGAGATCCCCATGCGCTTCCGCACCGCCGTCGCCACCGGCACCCTCGCCCTGGCCGCGTCCGGGCTCTGGTCCCTGCCCGCCTCGGCCGTCACCCCTGAGCCGGGCACGGACACCGGCACCACCCACGGCAACGGCAACGGCACGGCCGTCCTGTCCGACGAGACGTACGACCGCCTCCTGCGCACCGACCAGAACGACCCGCTGCTCCTCGCGACGGACCCGTCCTACCGCGAGGCGTGGCTCTTCTGCCTGCGCTCCGCGGAGCACGACCATGTCGAACGGAACGGCTGGGGCAAGGGATACGTGTGCATCCCGGACGGCGCCGTGCAGTGAGCGGCGGGTTCTGACGCGACTTCGGCGGATCCCGGCGACGGCGACGGCGTCAGTGGCTGACTCCCGGCTGCTCTACCGCTCTACCGCAGTGGAAAGTCAAGCCCATGCTCGTCCGCCGGCCGGGGTCCGTGGATGCGGCGGTCGGATTCCGAGATGGCCATGTCGTTGATGCTGGCCTCGCGGCGTCGCATCAGCCCGCGCTCGTCGAACTCCCACAGCTCGTTGCCGTAACTGCGCCACCAGGCGCCGTCCGCGTCATGCCACTCGTACTGGAAACGGACGGCGATCCGGTTCTCGTCGAACGACCAGAGGCTTTTCCGCAGCGCGTAGTCGAGTTCGCGCTCCCACTTCCGCGTCAGGAAGCCGACGATCTCCTCCCGGCCGGTGAGGAACGTGGACCGGTTGCGCCACTGCGAGTCAGGGGTGTAGGCGAGTGCCACGCGGTGCGGGTCGCGCGTGTTCCACGCGTCCTCGGCGGCCTGGACCTTCCGCAGGGCGGTCTCCCGCGTGAACGGCGGGTAGGGAGGACGGTCTTCCGGCACGGATGCTCCTGACGTCGGGTGGTCGGGAAGTTCGCTGATGATGGGCCCAAGGTACGCGTGCCGCGAACCCGCGTTCCGTGGCTGCGCATGGATCAGTGCGCCGCGCCGCCGGCCACGCGGGCACGGCCCGCGACCTCGGTCGCCCCGATCGTGACGAACCGTCCGCCCGGGGTGTGCACGGTGAACTGCACTTCCGGGCGCCCCGCACCTTCCAGCGGACGCGGCTGGTGAGCATCTTCGTCGCGTCGGTCGACTTGCCGAGGATGGTTCCGATCTCGCCGTGCGGGCCGGCGAACACGTCGTGCAGGACGAAGGCCAGGCGCTCGTCGGGGCGCAGCGCGTCCAGAACTGTCAACAGGGCGAGGCTCACGGAGTCGCCCAGCGCCACGACCTCGTCCGGGGCGGGACCGTGGTCGTGTGTCACGGCGACCTCTGTGGCCTCAGTGACCCCTGACTGCTGGTCGTCGAGGTTGAGAGGAACGGTCGAACGCGTGCGGCCCGACCGCAGAAGGTCGAGGCTGATGCGGCCGACCACGGTGGTCAGCCACGCACCGAGGTTGTCGATGGCGCCGGCGTCCTGGCGCGACAACCGCAGCCATGCCTCCTGGACCGCGTCGTCCGCGTCGGCAAGGAACCGGCCGGCCAGACGTGGAGCTGACGACAACCGGACCACAACCTGACGGCATCGCGCCACTCAGCGGAACTCGTGAACAACCTGGATCTCACCGACGATGTGCCGGTTGAACTCCTCAAGCTCCTCGGCGGGCACCCACAGTTCGAGGATCGTGCGGCCGCCCGCCTGCTGGACCGGGTATCTGCGCAGGTACTCCGAGTCGACCTCGAACCGGGTCACGAACCCGGCCCCGTCGTGCTTCACATTCCAGTCCCGCGCGATCGCGACGGCGTACTCCTCATTGAGCACGGGATAGAAGATCGGCTGCCCGGGCAACCGCGGCGGCCACGCCCGCCACTCCGCCTCACGCAGCAACTCCAGCTCAGCGGGGCCGGTGGGACGCCACAAAGTGGTCGTTCGCCGAGTGGTCACGACAAGAACTCCCTGAACGCGGCAGCCGCCGATACGGCCGACCCGGGAGCCCGACAGTATCGATCACGCACGTGGGGCGGCCACGCAGTTTCCGTACGCCGCAGCGGTGGGCGTGGAGATCGAGTTGCTGATCGTGGACTGGCCGGCGGTCGAGGCCGCACTTGGATTCGTCGGCCTGCGCTGTTCACGAACCTAGTGTCGCGCCACCACGAGCCTCGCCAGGTGGCAAAGAGTTGGCATGGTCTAGTCCAAAGCATTCTGTGGTCCAGTCCAATCCATTGACGTGTCCCACTCACACTCCACAAGCTGTGCCTTCTCCCCCGGAGAGTGGACACGACAGGAGTCACAGAGTGAGACGTATGCGCGCATGCCTGGGCGCGGCCACCGCCGTCGCCACCACCGCGCTCGCCGCCACGGCGTTCGTCGCGTCGAGTTCGGCGGACGCCGCGGGCGCGGCCGGTGCCGCCGCCGCGTTGAGCAATCGGTGGTACGCCGCCGCCCCGTATCTGATGCCGTTGGACAACGACCCGCCGGACGCGGGCACCATCATGGACGCCACCGGGCTCAAGGCGTTCCAGCTCGCCTTCGTCCTCGCGCCGAACGGCGGCGGCTGTACGCCCACGTGGGACGGGACGGCGCCGGTGTCCTCCGACACCAAGGTCGGCGCGGTCATCGACAAGATCCGCGCCAAGGGCGGCGACGTGTCGGTCTCCATCGGCGGCTACGGCGGCACCAAGCTCGGCCAGGCGTGTGCGGACGCGGCCTCGACCGCCGCCGCGTACCAGCAGGTCATCACCAAGTACGGGCTCCACGCCATCGACTTCGACCTGGAGGAGCCCGAGTACGAGAACACCGCCGCCATCAAGAACGAACTCGGCGCGGCCAAGATCCTGCAGAAGAACAACCCCGGGCTCTACGTCTCTGTCACCACGGCCGGCACCGCCGACGGCACCGGCTGGTTCGGCAAGCAGATGCTGCTGGAGGCCAAGGCGCAGGGGTTCACGCCGAACAACTTCTCCATCATGCCGTTCGACGGCGGCTTCAACGGCGCGGCCTCGCAGACCAGCGCGCTGACCAAGTTCAATCAGGTCCTCCAGTCGACCTTCGGCTGGGACGAGGCCACCGCCTACGCCCACGAGGGCTTCTCCGGGATGAACGGCCGCAGCGACACCGGCGAGATGTTCCCCCAGGCCGACTTCCAGACCGTCCTGGACTTCGCGACGAGTCACAAGATGGACCGCTTCACGTTCTGGTCCCTCAACCGCGACCGCCAGTGCACCCCGGCCGACAACGGCGGCCGCACCTCGGGCACCTGCTCCAGCGTCCCGCAGAACACCTGGGACTTCGCCAAGTACTCGGTGAAGTTCGCGGGCGCGACCCCGCCCAGCGATCCGCCCACCGACCCACCGACCACGCCGCCCACCGACCCTCCCACCACGCCGCCCACCGGGGACTGCGCGACCGCCTGGAGCGCGACGGCCGTCTACACCGCCGGCAACGAGGTCGGCTACAACGGGCACAACTGGAAAGCCAAGTGGTGGACCCAGAACGAGAAGCCCGGCGCCGCCGAGTGGGGCCCCTGGACCGACGAGGGCGCCTGCTGAGTTCGCCGATGCGCCGACGGGACACCTGCTGAAACCGCCGCGCCGGGCACCCCGGCCGCTCCCGACAGGGCGGCGCGGGCCGCGGTTCGGCATACCCGGCGCCATGCGTGGCACGCTGACCTCGTACGTCGTCCGTGATCGTCGAGGAGGTCCGCCACGTGGCGCAGCAACAGCCGACGGAGGTCGCGGGGTCTCCCGACGTCCGCGCCGAGGAGGGCCGGCTGCGCAAGGACCTCGGGTTCTGGGGTCTGACCGCGATCGGCTTCTCCAACATCCTCGGCTCGGGATGGCTGTTCGCCGCCATGTACGCCGCCCAGACCGCCGGGCCCGCCGCGCTCCTCTCCTGGATCGCGGCGGGCCTGCTCTGCGCCCTGGTCGCCCTGGTCATGGTGGAACTCGGCGCGACCAGGCCGGAGGGCGGCGGCACGGTCCGCTGGCCGCTGTACGCGAACGGGCGGCTCGTCGGCACGGTCGTCGGCTGGTCCGTGCTGCTCTCCGTGGGCGGCACCGCCGCCGAGATCAGCGCGATCATGCAGTACGCAGCCCATTACGTCCCCGGGCTCTACCGCGACGGCAGCATCACCGCGTCAGGACTGGGCGTCGCCACCGCGCTGAGTGTGCTACTCACCGCGCTGAACTGGTTCGCGGTCCGCCTCTTCGCCCGCATGAACAACCTGGTCTCGGTGTTCAAGGTCGTCGTGCCGGTCCTCACCGTCGCCGCCCTGTTCCTCTCCGGGACGCATTCAGGCCGCCTCACCGACCACGGAGGCTTCGCGCCGTACGGGTACGCGGCCTGTCTCACCGCACTCGCGGGCGGCGGCATCGTCTACTCCGTGAACGGGTTCCAGGCTCCGCTCGACTTCTCCGGCGAGGCCCGCAATCCGCGCCGCACCGTCCCCGCCGCCGTCCTCACCGGGATCGGCCTCGCGGTCCTCGTCTACCTCGGGCTGCAGCTCGCCTTCCTCTACACGGTGCCCGACTCCCTGCTCGCGCACGGCTGGCAGGGAGTCAACTTCGAGTCGCCGTTCGGGCAGCTCGCCCTCGTCCTCAACCTGCACTGGCTCGCCACCCTGCTCTACGCCGACGCGGTGGTCTCGCCGGGCGGCTCGGCGTACGTGGGTGTGGCGATCGACGCCCGTCACACGTATGCCCTCGCGAAGAACGGCCTGCTGCCCCGCTTCTTCATGCGCATCGACCCGCGCTCCGGGATCGCGCGCCGCGCCCTGGTCCTCAACCTCGCGGTCATCATCGTCTTCATGCTGCCGTTCGGCGGCTGGCAGGACATCGTCAGCGTGATGGGCGACATGTATCTCATCATCTACGCCGCGTCGGCGGTGGCCGTCGCCTCCTTCCGGGCGCACGACCGCGCGCGTGGGCTGCCGCTCGCGGACGGTGCCATGCCGGGGGTGCGCTGGATCGCGCCGGTCAGCTTCGCCGTCGCGACCGAGTTCGTCTACTGGTCGGGCTGGGACGACCTGCGCCTGGCCCTGCCGCTCGTCCTCGTCGGCGTCCCCCTGTACCTGCTCCAGCGCCGCGAGGCGGGCCGCTCCCCCGCCCAGGAACTACGCCACGGCGCCTGGCTCGTCGTCCATCTCGCGGCGCTGACCCTGCTCTCCTGGCTCGGCACCTTCGGCGGCTCCGCACACCTGCCCGCCCCCTACGACTCCCTGACGGTCGCGGCCCTCGCCTTCGCGGTCTTCACCTGGGCGGTCCGCTCGGGCACGGCCCACCTGCGCACCAACCCGGTGACGCCCTGACTCAGATCTCCTTGGCGTACCAGTGATCGGCCCGGCCATGACCCTCGTACGGCTCCGTGTCCACGTATCCGTAACGGGTGTACAGGGCCCGCGCCTCGGTGAGTTGCGTGTTGGTCTCGCACACGATGCGCTCGGCGCCCAGCCGCCTGGCGGCCTCCTCCGCGGCGAGCAGCAGGCCGCGGCCCAGGCCGGCACCGCGTCCGGCGGGGTGCACGTACATCCGCTTGAGTTCGGCGGTTCCCGGGGTGCCGCCGAGGAGACGCAGGCCCACACAGCCGAGGAACGCGCGGCCGTCGCCCCGTGCCACGAGGAACTGTCCGTTCGGCGGGGTGAGGTCGCGGTGCGGGTCCCTCGCCAGCACCGTCCGGAGTTCGGCGTCCGTCGCGGTTCGTCCGAGGACCCGTTGCCCCATCTCCGTGAAGTACTGCCGCATCACGGCGTCGACAGCCGGGTCGTCGACGGGTTCGGCATTGATCGTCCAGGAAGCAGGCACGCGGGTCATGGTCGTGGACGCGCCGCAGGCCGTCCAGTGTCCCGGCGTCCGCCACCGGGTTCGATCGGCCGGCCGCGGACGCCGTGACGTGCTAACTCGCCTGGCAGACGAGCGTCGGCGTGCCCGCGCCGCCCGGCGTCGCGCCGAAGCCGAACGAGGTCGAGGCCTTGGCGGCGAGGGTGCCGTTGTGCGCGGCGTTGCGGGCCGTCACCGTCTTGCCGGTCTGCGTGTGGACGGCGTTCCACATGCTGGTGACGGTCTGGCTGCCGGGCCAGTCCCAGGTGACCTGCCAGGACGTGGTGGCCGACGTGCCGGTGTTGGTGACGGTGACGTCGGCGTTGAAGCCGCCGCCCCAGTCACTGCTCACCTTGTACGTGGCGGTGCAGCCGGACGAACCGCCGCCCGAACCGGCCGAGGTCGTCGCGGCGACCGACGCCGAGGCCGGTGACGTGTTGCCCGCGGCGTCGCGCGCCCGCACCGTGTACTCGTAGCGGGTCGACGCGGTGAGTCCGGTGTCGGTGTAGGTCGTGCCGGTCGCGGACCCGACCTTGCCGGTGCCCCTGTAGACGTCGTAGGCCGTGACGCCTGTGTCGTCGGTGGAGGCGGTCCAGGAGAGGGAGACGCTGGAGGAGGTCGTGGCGGTGACCTTCAGCCCGGCGGGCGTGGAGGGCGCCGTGGTGTCGTCCCCGCCCCCTCCCCCGCCGCCGCCGAAGTCCGGCGCCTTGATGGACGTCAGGTAGCCGTCCTTGACAGTGTCGACGGTCTGCCAGTCGTCCTTCAGGATGCCGCCCGTGTCACCCGAGTTGGGGTTCCACGACCAGAAGGTCCAGCTGATGCTGTCCGCGCCGTAGGTCCCGGTGGGACGGAGGTAGTCGACCAGCGCGGCGAGCCACTTCTGGTCGATGCCCGACTGGAGCGTCGTGCCGAACTCGCCCAGCCACACCGGCGCGATGTTCTGCTTGAAGATGTAGCCCCAGTTCTTGTCCCAGACGCCGGGCATGTTCGCGGGGAACGACGGGTCGTTGAACCAGGGTTGCTGCGCGACGCTCGTGGCGTAGTCGTGGGCCGAGTAGACGATCCGGTTCGCCACGTCGAGCCGTACGGGGGCCGTGGCCACACCCGCGAGGTTGCCGCCCCACCACGTCGACTGGCCGTTCACGGTCTGTACGCCCTCGACGAAGATGAGGAGGTCGGGGTTGACCGACAGCACGGCGTTACCCGCCCGCTCGGCGGCGAGCCGCCAGTCGGTGTTCGTGTCGCCGCAGCCCCAGCAGGCCGGATCATGCGGCTCGTTGTGCAGGTCGATGCCGACCACGGCGGTGTCGCCCTTGTACCGGGCGGCGAGCGCCTTGAGGTTGGCGATCCAGGTCGTCTCGGGTACCGACGCGGTGTACCAGAGCGCCGACTGCGCCGAGGAGTCGGGACGGTGCCGGTCAAGGACGATCTTGAGCCCGATGGAGCCCGCGTAGTCCACCAGCTTGTCCATCACCTGGAGGGAGTTCAGGCCTTCCAGGTCGCTGTTCAACCCGTTCGCGTACGTGATCCCCGTCGGCGTCGTGCCCTTGAAGATGTCGTCGCTGTAGGGCATGCGGACGGTGTTGTACCCGAGCGACTTCATCTGGTCCAGCATCGACTTGTAGTCGCGGGACCAGAGGCCGTGCGGGACGTAGTTGGCGGTCTCGAACCCGAACCAGTTGATCCCCGCCATCCGTACCGGCTGGTTCTGCGCGTCGAGGATGCGGCGGCCGCTGGTGTGCCAGTAACCGGAGCCCGCCGCCGCGAGCGCCGCGTCCGAGGAAGAGGGGGAAGAGGCGGTGCGCGCGGGAGCCGCCTGGGCGGGCACGGCGAGCAGGGGCACGAGGGCGATCGCGAGCGTGGCGAGGAAGGCGATTACGAGGTTGCGGGAGCGGCGGGCGGGCGGGTGTCTCATGGGGGGTCCTCTCGAGGGGGCGTCGAGGCGGGGCTGTGAGCTGCGGCGGAGCTTGGGAGCGCTCCCATTTTGCGGCGGAGGATTGACGAGGAGTGTGGGAGACGGGAGGGTCGAGGCACCCGGCATGACGCTGCCGCGGACCGTCCGGAGCGTCCCGCTCCGCACCGCCCGCCCGTCAAAACCGGGGCCGCGCCCATGGAAGCCACTAAGCGTGTACGCGTCAATACCCCGCGCACTGATCGGCTCGCGCCGGTATATGCCACGGATCCCGTACGGGCGGGTAGGCACCCGAGCGAGCGCCGGAAACGGGCGGCCCTTCAGGACCGGTGAACCCGCTCCTCACCCGTACGATGCGGCCCTTCAGGGCCGGTGAACCCGCTCCTCACCCGTACGACCACCCTCACCCTCACCCGTACGATCACCCTCCCGCCGCCACGCCAGCGACCCCCACGCCGCCACGGCGAGCACCGCGGCCGCGACGCAGAACCAGATGCCCGCCGGGCGCAGCCCCCACGCCTGCGATGCCTCGCCGAGCCCCACCACCGGCAGCGAGATCGCCACGTACAGGACGAGGAAGTAGGCGGAGGAGACGGCGGCCCGGTCGGCGGAGTCGACCCGGTCGTTGACGGCGGCGAGACCCTTGGCGAAGGACATGCCCTGCCCGCACCCCGCGATCACCGCGCCGACCGCCAGCAACGGCAGGGACGCCAGGTGCACCGAGAGCGCGACCAGCAGGATGCCCGTCGCGAGGAGCAGGCACCCGGACAGGAGGAACAGGCGCGTCCGCGCCGGGGGAAGGACCACTTGGGTGAGTGCCGACGCGCCGAGCAGCAGCAGCGGCATCGCCCCGGCCAGCGCGTGGTTCGGGTCGCCGACGACCTCGGAGACGATGCGCGGGGACACCGCGGTGAACAGGCCGGTGACGGCGAACCCGGCGAAGCCGACCGTCGCGGCGCTGACGAACACGGACCGGGCCGCCTGCGGCACCTTGATCTTGCGCGGGCGCAGCCGGGCGGCGGGGTCGCGCTCCACCGTCTCCGGCACGAACCTCAGCAGGACGACGAGGACGCAGGTCGCGGCGGCGTGCACGGCGAACGACAGCTTCAGCGGCGCCGGGAGGTACTGGACGAAGAGCCCGGCGAGCGCGGATCCCAGGCCCAGGCCGCCGATGTTGGCGGCCGTCGCCGCGTTCGACGCCCGGCCGCGCCACGGTTCGGGGGCGCTCTCGATCACCGCGGCCGTGGCCGTCCCCGCGAAGATGCCGGCCGAGACGCCCGAGAGCAGCCGCCCCACCAGCAGGATCCAGACCTCCTCCGCGCCGAGGAAGACGAGGCTGCTGACCAGGGAGAACAGCAGTCCGGCGAGGAGCAGGGGCCTGCGCCCCCTGAGGTCCGACCAGCCGCCGCACAGCAGAAGCGCCGCGAGCACCCCCACGGCGTAGGAGGCGAAGATCACCGTCTGGACGACGGGTGAGAACCCCAACTCCTGTTGCCACAGGGGGTACATGGGCGTGGGAAGCGTTGCTCCGAGCATCACACACGCGAACGCGCTGACCAGGGTGAGGAACGCTCCACGGGAACGCATGGTGCGCGGTGCCAACGTGCGTGCTCCTCGTGTCGCTGCGGTCGACCGACCCACGTGCAGTTCCCCGCACACGCGTTCCTCATGCGGAAAGCGGCTGTACGTGTGAACACCGGCACCCGGTACCCGCACACACGTGGGACGGCACAGCGCACACCTGGGAGGGTCAGGCCGCGGCGGGCGCCTGGTCGGCGTCGGCCGGCTCGCCCTTGGCGGCCGCGTCCCCAGCCGGCTCGCGCAGCCCCGGAATGAGGGTCGCGACGGCGGCGGAGACGAGGGCCACGCCGCAGCCGATCATCAGGCCGGTGCGGAACCCGCTCTCGGACGCGAAGGTGAAGCCGCCCATGCTGATGGTCATCTGGGCCAGGACGACACCGATGACGGCGGAGCCGATGGTGGTGCCGAGCGAGCGCATCAGGGTGTTGAACCCGTTGGCGGCGGCCGTCTCGGAGAGCGGCACCGAGCTCATGATGAGGGCGGGCATGGCGCCGTACGCGAGGGCGACACCGCTGTTGATCACGATGCCGGAGACCATGATGCCCCAGGCCGTGCCCATGAGCGGCAGCGCTACGCCGTAGCCGGCGGCGATCACCAGGGCACCGAGGATGAGCGCGGTCTTCGGGCCGCGCGCGTTGATCAGCTTCCCGCCGAGCGGCGAGATCAGCATCATCATGATGCCGCCGGGCGCGATCCACAGACCGGCGGCGAGCATCGACTGGCCGAGACCGTACCCCGTCGCCTTCGGGAACTGGAGCAGCTGGGGCGCGATCAGCATGAAGGAGTACATGCCGACGCCGATGAGGATCGAGGCGGCGTTGGTGAACAGCACGCGCGGGCGGGCCGTGGTGCGCAGGTCGACGAGCGGGTCGCGGGTGCGCAGCTCGTAGAGGCCCCAGACGCCCAGGGCGACGACGGCGACCGCGAACAGGCCGAGCGTGGTGCCGGAGGCCCAGCCCCAGTCGGCGCCCTTGGAGATGGCGAGCAGCAGCGAGACCAGGCCGATGGCGAGACCGACGGCGCCGGGCGCGTCGAACCGCTGCCCCTTCGCGCCCGCCGGGACGTCGGGCACGATGACGAAGATCATCACGCTGACGATCAGGGCGAGCACGGCCGCGCCCCAGAACAGCACGCGCCAGTTGGCGTACTGGGCGACGGCCGCGGCGATCGGCAGGCCGATGGCGCCGCCGATACCCATGGAGGCACTGACCAGGGCGATGGAGCCGCTGAGCTTCTCGGTGGGCACGACGTCGCGAAGGAGCGCGATGCCGAGCGGGACCATGCCCATGCCCATGCCCTGCAGTCCCCGTCCGACGATCATCGGTACGAGGGAGGAGGACAGCGCGCACACCACGGAGCCCAGGATCAGCGGCACGGCGCAGACGAGCATCATGCGGCGCTTGCCTATGAGGTCGCCGAGGCGGCCGGAGACCGGCACGCACACACCCGACACGAGCAGCGTCACCGTGATCACCCAGGCCGCGTTCGAGGACGACGTGTCCAGGATCCGCGGCAGCTCGGCGATGAGCGGCGTCACCAGCGTCTGCATGATCGCGGCGACGGTACCGGCGAGCGCCAGCGTGGCGACGACAGCGCCTGAGCGGCTGGTCGTCTCGGGGGCATCCATACGGACTCCTCAGTCTCTTTCGACACGTGCGTCGTTTCGTGCGTCACGTCGGCACGGCACGTGCAGCGATGTGCAGCATACACATGCAATGTATCGTGCACATCACATGCAGAGGGCACACACGGGAGCGGGCTCACACCCTGCGATACCGTCGGACCTGGGAGGACGCACGCACATGGAGAAGCCCTCGCAGTTGGTCGAGTTCGAGCACATGGTGCTCGGCTGGCATCAGCTCGGCAACGACAAGCGCCGCCGGGAGGCGGACCGCCTCGAACGCAGCGCGTACATCATGCTCAGCCGGATCCGGGTGCAGGGCCCGATGTCGATCGGCCAGCTCAGCGAGGCGTTCGTGCTCGACGCCTCGACCGTCAACCGGCAGACGGCCCACGCGATGCGGGCGGGCCTGCTCGAACGCATCCCGGACCCCGACGGCGGCATGGCCCGCAAGTTCCGGCTGACCGAGGAGGGCATACGCCGCCTCGACGCGGAGCAGCGGGTGCACGTCGAGCAGCTGGACAAGGTCTTCGAGGACTGGCCGGCGGACGACGTGCGGGCCTTCGCGCAGTACCTCCAGCGCTTCAACACGAGCATCGAGCGGCTCAGCGGCCAGCCGTGGCCCCGGTCGTGACCCCGCGCCGCAGCGCCTAGGCTGGCCGGCGTGGACCGATTCGACGGAGCGATCGCGGGACTCGGCACCCGGGCCGGTGTCCGGCTGGTCGTCGGCATGTGGCGGGAGTCACCGTTCGGACCGGTGACCGACCTCATGATGGAGCGGCCCGACGGACACCGCGTCCTCATCGCCCCGACCGCCGAGCTCGCCGCGTACATCGCGGCCACGTACACGTTCGACGAGGTCCGGGTGGAACCCGTCGCGCTCACCGTGGAGGGCCCCGGCCGCATCGCCGTCCGGTCCTCCTCGGTAGACCTCACGCTGGCCACCGGGGCCCGTACGGGCGTCGGGCTCCTGCTCACCCTCGTCCCCCGGCCGCTCGCGCGGACCCGCGCCTGGTGCCGGCTGATCGACCCCGTGGCCCGCCTGGCACGCCGCGGCGTCCGCACCGTCGGCACGGCGGGAGGCGGACGCCACGAGTACTACTGCGCCCTCGACGAGCACGCGCTGACCTCGGCGTCCGTCCGCGTGGAGGGACACGACCAGGGCGCGCTCACGAGCGTCACCCCGCCGGTCCGCTTCGGTTTCGGCTCCACTCCCCCACGCCCGGCGCTGGTCCGGGTGACCACCCTCATCGCAGCCGAAGAGGATTAGGGCGCGGGCATCGCCGAAGAGGATCAGGGCGCGGGCATCTCGAACCAGACGATCTTCCCCGTCGACAGACGCGTCGCACCCCACCGCTTGGCCAGCCGGTTCACCAGGAACAGGCCGCGGCCGTCCTCGTCGGTGGCGCGGGCCTGGCGCTGGCGCGGCAGTTGCGGGACGTCGTCGCCGACCTCGCAGCGCAGCACGTCGGTGCGGAGCAGGCGCAGGGTCACCGGCCGTGAGGCGTAGCGCACCGCGTTGGTGACGACCTCGCTCACGAGCAGCTCGACGGAGTCCGACAGCTCCTCCAGGCCCCAGCGCGCCAGCACACCCCGGGCGAGGCGGCGGGCGCGGCCGGGCGCGGAGTCCTCCGGGTCCAGGAACCAGTACGCGACATCGCTGGGCGGGATCCCGTCGAAGCGGGCGGCGAGCAGCGCGATGTCGTCGTCCCGCTCCCCGTGTCCGGTCATGTCCAGCACGTCGTCGCAGAGCGCTTCGAGGGGCGGCGGGTGGTCGGGGCCGGTCAACTGCGCGGTGGCGGCGAGCCGTTCCCGCAGCTGCTCGATGCCGCTGCCCACGTCGCGCAGGCGCGACTCGACCAGGCCGTCGGTGTAGAAGAGCAGCGTGGCGCCGGACGGGGCGTCCAGCTCGACCGTCTCGAAGTCCACGCCGCCCACCCCGACGGGCGCCCCCGGCGGGACCCGCAGGACCTCGGCGCGGCCGCCCAGGTGCAGCATGATCGGCGGCGGATGCCCGGCGTTGGCGATCGTGATGCGGTGCGAGACCGGGTCGTAGATGGCGTACACGCAGGTCGCCATGCAGTCCGCCTCGACCGCGTGCTCGTCCAGGTGCTCCAGGATCTCGTGCGGCGGCAGGTCGAGTCCGGCGAGGACCCGCGCGGTGGTGCGGAGCTGGCCCATGATCGCGGCGGAGGTCATGGAGTGGCCCATGACGTCGCCGACGACGAGGGCGACGCGGCTGCCGGGCAGCGGAATCGCGTCGTACCAGTCGCCGCCGACCCGTGCCGTCTCCGCCGCGGGCAGATAGCGCGAGGCGAGCCGCGCGCCCGCGGGGTGGACGAGCGACGCGGGGAGCATCCGGCGCTGCAACTCGTCCGCGATGTACGCCTCGCGCCCGTACAGGACCGCCTTGTCGATGCCGAGCGCGCCGTGCGTCACCAGCGTCCCCGCCACAAGGAGGTCCTCGGAGTGGAACGGCGGCCGGTCCGAGGAGCGCAGGAACACCGCCGCGCCGATCACCCGGCGGCGCCCGCGCAGGGGCGCCAGGATCGCGCGGCGCCCCAGCGGCACCTGCGGATCGCCGCCGAAGAGTTCGGGCAGCGCGGACAGCGCCACGGGCGAGTCCGCGAAGACGGGCCGCACCCCGCGCAGCACCTCGGCGAGCGCGCCGCCGGGCCGCACCTCGCACAACTCGACGGTGGGCGGCAGGAGTTCGGCGCGGGGCGGCGCGGACAGCGGTCCGAGGTCCGGGTCCCTGCCGTAGCCGCCCGGGACCCGGTCGGTGCGGCGGCGGCGCAGCACCATCGGCCCGGCCGGGCGCTCGTCGCCGACCGGCAGCGGTTCGCACAGGTAGACCAGGATCGCGTCGGAGAAGGTGGGCACGGTCGCCCGGCACAGGCCGAGGACGATCTCGTCGAGGTCGAATCCGCGCGCGATCCTCCGGGTCGCCGCTCCGACGAAGCGCAGGCGGTCGCCGTCGCGGCGCATGGTCGGGGTCGGCTGTTCGGCCGGGAGCGACCGGGCCGCCCGGATGGCCTCCTCGGCCGCCTCCCGGGGCACTTCTCCGTTCGTGGACGCGGGGGCCGCAGGGGACGCGGGAGCCGTGGCAGACGTGAGGGACAGGTGGGTGGACAACTGGTCGGCGGCCGCGACGTCGTCGGCGGCGAACGCGAGCCGGTCGGTCCTGCGCACCATGACGACCAGGCCGGATGCCCGCTCGGGTCCACGGAACGGGGCGACGAGTACACGGTCCGCGCCGGTCGACCACGCTCCCGTGCCCCACATCTCGGTCAGGGCGGCCTCGACGTCCGGGTCCTCGCCGCACAGCGGTGCCTTCGCCAGGAGCAGCTGGGACAGCTTCCCACCGAGCAGGACGCCGGTGCGCTCGGGCGGCAGCGGGCCGCATCCGGCGGAGGCGACGAGGCGCAGCTCCCGGGGCGCGCCGTCGGCGCCCGTCTCCTCGAGGTGGACGAGTACGGCGTCGGCGAGCAGCGGCACCGTCGACGAGCACAGCTCGCGCGCCGCCGGGCCGAACCCCTCGGTGCGGGCGATGCGCCGGATCGCGGCTGCCAGACTGTGGTCCGTCACGGGCATCGGCTCTCCAGGGCGGGGCGCGGCACTCATGCGCCTTTGACATTGACCGGTCACAAGGACAGGACCATGCTCGGGCGCGGCCGACGGCCTTGTCCAGATGTCGACTGGCGTGTCCTGAAACGGGGGTCGTGCCTGGCGCGGTGTGGGGCTGTGGGGGCGCCGATGGTGATCGTCCGCTATGCGGAGCCGCCGGGTTCCTGGTGCGGGCCGGTGGCCGGGACGGCGGGCAGGAGGCCGGTGTCGATGACGTCCATGGCGATCGTGCTGATCCGGGCGTCGTGGTCGCGGGCGTGCGCGCGCAGGGCCGCGAAGGCGTTGTTGAGGGAGATCTGGCGGCGGACGGCGACGATGCCCTTCGCCTGCTCGATGATGATGCGGTTGTGCAGGGCGGTGTGCAGCTGCCCGTTGATCGTCTCCTGCCGGCCCAGCGTACGGGCGTGCAGCAGGCCGATCGTGGCGGCGTCCGCCAGCGCCTGGGCCAGCAGCAGGTCGTCCGGGGACAGGGCACGGTCCCCGGTGTGCAGCAGGAGCAGCGCGCCCAGGCTCTCGCCGCGCAGCCGCATGGGCACCGCGGTCGGCAGGGCGTACCCCGCCTGATCGAGCGCGGAGTGCAGCTCCGGCCACTCGGCGGACTGTTCGCCGGGGGCAGGATAGTCGGGGATGACCGCGTGGGTCAGGCGGTACGCCTCGACAGCCGGGCCCTCCACGCACGCCGCGTCGATGACACGCTGCAGGGCGGGCTGCGGGTCGCACGGGGCGGGGCTGTAGAGGCGCGGGGCGGGGTGCGCGAGGAGGACGACGGCGTCGGTGATGTCGAGGAGCTCCCGGCAGCGGACCGTCATCTGCTGCAAGAACTCGATCAGGTCGAAGTCCTCCACCAGCGTGTCCGCGAGCTCCAGGAACGTGCGGGCGATGTGTTCTTCCCTGCTCATGCGGCGTCTTCTTTCTGCGTTCTCAGCACAGGGTCGTGTGAGGGGAGATGTGCCGGACTAGGCGGGCAGTTCGCGCTCCAGGACGCTCTGGGCCGTCTCCGTCAGGGTCCGGCCGGAGGAGTAGGCCTCGGCGCGCAGCCGGACCAGCGCTTCGGGCAACGGGATGTCGAGTTTTCCGCTGAGGACGCCGGTGGCCTGGTGCACCTCGGCCCGGTGCAGATCCACCGCGCCCGCGCGCCCCGGCCCGTTGTGACCGGCGGTGTTGTCGGGCCAGCGGGCCAGCATGTGCGCGGCGAGATGGTCCGCGACCAGCCAGCCCTCGGCCCGCTGCTGCTCGCTCAGCGCGCCCTCGGTGCGCCGGTAGCCGGTCAGGGTGCCGCTGTCGACCGCGCCGATGCGCACCGGCCACACGAACACCGCGGCCACGCCCAGCTCCTGCGCCTCGGGCACGAACTGCGGCCAGAACCGCATCACGAGCCGGTCCACGTCGGGGACTTCCCGCACGCCCTCGCCGACGGGGAAGCGCAGGCCGGGGCCCTGTCCGAGGACGGCCTGCACGTCCTCGAGCCGGGCGCTCGTGTCGTCGCTGAACCAGAGCAGTTCCCCCTGCACCGAGACGGCGACGCCGTCCAGGCCCAGGGCGTGCGCGCAGTCGACCGCCCAGGAACGGCGCTGCTCCTCGCTCGTCACGGTGTCCATGCGGTCGAGGAGTTGCCGGATCGTCACGCCGCCGCTGCCCATCCGCAGCCCCCTTCCGGGGTCGGGAGCGGATCGCTCACGCGGGCGGCGCACTCCGCGCGCCGTCCGCCCTCACCACCGTAGCGCGCCGACGGGTCGCGGTCCCGAGGACGGAGGGGGTCGGCGAGGGGCGTTGCACGCAACGAACCGCGTCCGTACCGCTCCTGCCGTCCCGTCATAATCGGTGTCGCCGTCCGGCGTGTGCTCATATCGTGGCCCGATGACGTCGTCGATCAAGAAGTTCCAGGTCACCTTCGACTGCGCGGAGCCGGAGCGTCTCGCCCGGTTCTGGTGCGAGGTGCTCGGGTACGTCGTGCCCCCGCCGCCCTCGGGGTTCGCCACGTGGGACGAGTACAAGCGCGCACAGCCCCCGGAGCGACGGGACGCCTGGTTCGCGTGCGTGGACCCGACCGGCGAGGGGCCGCGGCTGTACTTCCAGCGCGTCCCCGAGGGCAAGGCCGTCAAGAACCGCGTGCACCTCGACGTCCGGGTCGGCACCGGTCTCGTCGGCGAGGAGCGCCTGGCCGCCCTGGAGGCCGAACGCGCCCGGCTCGAACCGCTCGGAGCGGTCCACGTCCAGACGCTGTACGACGGCAACGACGCCTGCATCCCCATGCTGGACATCGAGGGCAACGAGTTCTGCATCGACTAGGACGAGTACGAGGACGAGGACCAGGGCGCTCGGGGCGCCTCATGCACGTCGGTGCCGAGCCGGGAGGCCAGGGCGCCTTTGGCCTGCTCGATGACGATGCGGGAGTCGAGGGCGGTCTCCAGCCGGGCGATGACGTCGCTGCGGGCGGGCCCGCGTGCAGGAGGTTCACCGCGCCCACGGCGACGCGCAGCGGCACCGAGGCGACGCTGGTGTATCCGGCGGCCCGGGCCCGCGGCATGAACCTGGGCCAGCGCTCCGAACCGGGGCCCTCGGTCCGCAGGTTCACCGGATCGAGGACCCGACCGCTGCGCGCGCTGTCCAGGCAAGGCCCCTCGCCCCACTCGATCCGGGCCTCCTCCGGACGCCTGCACACCTCGTCGGAGGCGGTGAGGTGGTCGACCCTGCCGTCGCCGTGCAGCACGGTCACCCCGACCGAGCGCACCCCTCCGAGCGCACCCCTCCGGGCGCGCGGCCAGGTCGGACACGGCCTTGGCCGGCCGGCACACAGCCGTGAAGTGTCCGCTGACGGAGCTGGCTGTCCTCGATCCCCGTGGACCGTCCGAGCCACTCCTCCACCGGTCCCACCCGGCCTGAACGGCTCACGGTGCGCGTTTAAGCGTAGTCCGCACTGCTCCGGTGAGCGTCTGCGGTGAACGCGCCTTTCACCCGCCCGTGAGGTGGTCGGCCACCTGGGGCAGCCAGTCGGAGCGGGCGTTGCCCAGCAGGTGGTCGCCGTGCGGGACGGACAGGTGGGTGCCGTGCGGTGCCAGTGCGGCCAGTGGTTCGCCGTTCGTCACGCCGGGGATGGTGTCCTGGCCGCCGTCCACGACCAGCAAGGGGGCCGTGATGCGGGGCGCCAGTGCGGAGAGGTCCACGTGCCGGGCGAAGTCGCGGGCGGCGTCGGCGCTTCCGGTGCGGTCGGCCATGATGTCCCGTACGGGATCGGGCAGTTGCTCCCAGTCGAGGCGGAACGGCCCGCTGACGGTGGCGACCGCGTTCACGCGCGGTTCCAGTGCGGCGGTGCGGGCGGCGAAGTATCCACCCAGGCTCAGGCCGACGACGGCGACCCGCGGAACGCCCAGGGCGTCGATGACCCGGCCCACGACCTGCTCGTAGTCGGGCCGCATGGTCGTCGTGCCCGCGAGCGAGCCCTGCCCCGGGCCGTCCATCGCGAACACCGCGAGGCCCCTGGCAAGGAGCGCCGACGCCAGGTCGAGGAACTCCTCCTTGGCGGAGTCGAGGCCGGGGATGACGAGCACGGTCCCGGAGGCGTCGCGGGGGCCGCGCAGCCAGCCGGTGAAGCCGTCACCGCTCACGCGTCGCGCGCCCGGCTCCAGCAGCTTCAGGGCGCGGCCGAGCGCCCGGTCCGCCTCGGCCGCGGCGCGGTGCGCATCCGTGTACGGCGCGAGCGTGGCGAGGTGGAACCACCGGGCCGCCATCAGCACGTGTTCACCACAGGAGACGGCCGAGTCCGCCGCCTCCGCGCGGGCGAGATGGGCGTGTGCGGTGCGTACGAGGGCCGGGCCCCAGCCGGTGACGGAGGTGAGGGCGCCGGTGACCCGCCGGTACTCGTGCGGATCGACGCCCGCGCCGGTCGCACGGGTCCCTTGGGCGGCGGCGAACTCGTGAACGTTCATCGTGCGGTTCCTCCGGTCAGCAGGACGGCTTTGCCGCGGATACGGCGCTCGCGCAGGTCGACGAGGGTCGGGGCGGCCTGCGACCAGTCAGCGACCCGGTCGATTTCGGGATGCAAGCGGTCCTGCGCGACGAGGCGCACCAGTGCCGCGAGGTCGGGGCCGTAGGGGGCGCCCGCGTAGTGGAAGTGCTGGATCGTGACGCGTTCGGGTCCGTGCAACAGGTCGAAGAAGTCCAGCGTGGCCGGGGTACGGCTCGCCTGGCCGACCAGATGAGTGTGCCGCCAGGGCGCGTTCTGCGCAGTGCGGCCGCGAGTGCGGGGCCGCCAGTGGACTCCAGGACGATGTCGAACGGTCCTTCCGCGTCCGCGATGTCGTGGACCACCCGGGCGCCCAACGCCTTGAGCCGTGCACCGCGTACGGGCGTCGCCGTCACGGCGGTCACTTCGGCGCCGGCCCCCAGGGCGAGTTCGGTGACGTAGTGGCCGACTCCGCCGGAGGCGCCCGTCAGCAGCACCCGGAGGCCTGCTGAGCAAGGGGCCGTACGCAGGAGGCGCAGGGCCGTGATTCCGGCCAGGGGCAGGGCCGCCGCCTGTACGGTGTCGACGCCGTCCGGGAGTGGGGCGAGGGAGTGGGTGGGCACGGCCGCGTACTCGGCCCAGCCGCTGTGCGCCGGGTGCCCGACCACACGGGTGCCCATGGCTGGGCCCGATCCGTCCGCCGCGGCCTGCACGACCAGGCCCGCGACGTCCTTGCCGGGCAGCCACCCCGGCGCGGGGCGCTCGACGAGGAACGTCTCACCGCGGTTCGGCGCGAACGCCTCGACCTTGATCAGTGCCTCGTCCGGTGCCGGGACGGGCTGGGAGACGTCGGTGAAGGCGACCGGACACGCCGCTTCCCCTGTGGCAACAAGTCTTCGCATACCGGGGATGCAACCCTCGGCACCGCCCTTAGCTCCAACAACCCCCACCCGCCGCCGACAACCGACGGTTGTCGCCTATGGTGAGCGCCGTGGATCTCGATGTGGCCCAGGTACGCGCCTTCGTCCGCACCGCCGAGGAACTGCACTTCGGGCGGGCCGCCGGCACCCTCGGCATCTCCCAGCAGGCCCTGTCGAAACGGATCGCGCGGCTGGAGGTTCTGCTCGGGACGCGGTTGTTGGAGCGTGGTGGTACCGGAGTCCGTCTCACCGAGGCGGGGCAGCGCTTTCTGCCGCCGGCCCGCCACACGGTGAACGCCGCCGACGCCGCGGTGGCTGCGGTGACCGGGGACGAGGGCCCGCTGCGCGTGGACGTCTGGGGACACCTGTACGCACCGATGCGAACCTTGACGCAAGTAGCCTCGCAGGCAGGTGAGTTGACCCTCGGCCATGGCCGCGACCTGCCCTCGGTGACCACGGCCCTGCTCAACGGAGACATCGACGCGGCGTTCGGCCGGGTCCACCCTCCGCTGCACTCGGACCTCACGCACCGGCTCATCCGCCTCGAACCCGTCGACGCCGTGCTCAGCTCCGAGCATCCGCTCGCCTCCGCGCGGGCGCTACGCCCCGCGCAATTGCGCGGCAGCGTCCTGTGGGCGCCCGGCACCCTGGACCGGCTCGACTTCCTCCACCAGTTCGCCGAACGCTTCGGTCTGCGCGACAGGGCTTCGAGCATCAACCTCGGGCTCCCCCACTTCCTGAGCGAGATAGCCGAGTCCCCGGAACGCTTCTCCCTCCTCCCGGCGGACGTCCCTCTGCCCGACGCCCCCGGAATCCGCTCCGTCCCCTTGGTCGACCCGACACCGCTCTACGCCTGGTCCCTCCTCTGGCGCACCGAACACACACATCCAGGCCTCGACCGCCTCACCGCAGCGTGCGCGGAACAGGCGTCGCGGAACCGGTGGCTGGAGTACGACCCGGGCCACGACTGGCTGCCGGAGCTGCCTGTGCGCGGCCGAGCGTTTCCCTGAGATGGACGCCGATGAAGCGGGCGAGGAGGAGCGCGTCCTCGGGGCTGTCCGGAGGGAAGCTGACGCGGCGCAGCAGGGAGACCCCGTCGAGGGTGACGTCCTCGCGGGCCAGGACGTGGACGAGGGTGAGGAAGGCGGAGCGGGCGTTGCCGTCGTCGAAGGGGTGGAAGAAGCAGACGTCCAGGTAGGCGCGGGCGGCGCGGGCAGTCAGCGGGAGCGAGGGGCTCGCGTCGGGAGCGGCCTCGCTCAGGCAGGTGTCGAAGAGGGCCCGGGTGTCGGGACCGATGCCGTACCGTTCGCGGCCTCCTTTGGCGAAGGCCGGTCCGTCGCGGAACGGTGGTGGCTGCGGGGTGGTGAGGACGTGCCGTTGCCATGTGCTGAGCAGCGCGAAGTCGAGTCGGGCGCCGCGTGCCGCGTCGGCCCGGAGGAGTCGCAGGGCGGCGAGCATGCCGTCCGCGCGGGCCGGGTCGATGACGCCGTCGAAGGCCCGGATGTCCTCCGCCGCCCCGTCGCGGGACGGCGTCACCGGCCCTGTCGTCCCGGTCTCCGGTGCCTCGTGCCACGGCACCGCCGCACGCACCGCCAGCCAGCGTGCCAGGTGGTCCGGGGGCGGCGTCTCCGAGGGCGCGGCGGCGTCCTCCGCGTGGACGGAGTACGCCAGTTGTTCCGCGATGTCGTCGACCAGCACGGTGCGCGGCTCCGTCCAGCTGTGGAAGCGTCCGCCGATCGCCGCGTCGGCCAGGTCCCGCGCCTTGTCGGGTGCGACGCCCCAGCGCGCGAGGAACCAGGTGAGCACCTGGCGACAGTGGTGGTGCCAGCCGCTGCCGCACCCGGTGCGGTCGACGACCTGAAGGATCAGATTCCGCGCCGCGCGCTCCCACAGGATCCGCTGGTCCTCGATGTCGCCCAGGTCCAGCGGGTACGCCTCGAACCAGTCGGCCAGGGTCTCCAGCCACTCGCGCCATTCGCCGAGCGCCGCGACGACGCGGGCCCGCGTCTCCTCCGGCGTGGTGAGGGAGTGCCGCGGACAGCACCAGCTGCCGACCGGGCCACCGTCGAAGTCCCCCTCGTCGTGGGACCAGCGCCATCCGACGGCCCAGGTCCCGTACCGCTGGACGAGGGCGTACGACACGGCGTCGGCCCACTCCGTGGTCTCGCCGTGCGGAAGTGAGCGCACCAGCCGTGCCGCGGCCGCGTCGTCGAACGCGTGGCGTGCCGGGTCCACTTCGTCCCAGCTCAGGGTGGCCGGGTGCCAACGCATCATCATGCGCCCCGACCATACGTCGGCGCCGGGCGCGTGAGGAGGTTCGCCAGGCGGTCCGTCATGGCCGGGAGCAGCCAGTAGTGGGCCCACCCAACGCCCGGAAGACGGCCACCAGTTTCGTGGCCTGGTCCGGGTCCAGCGGCGCGACAGCTGCGCCGACTCGGCCGTCGATGTGCCTGCGGGCCATGGATGCCTGCCGCCTCAGGTCGCGGGTGGCAGGCCCCGCTCCGCCATCTGCGCCCGCACCAACGCCCCGAAAGCGCGTAGCGCCGCCGAACGGTGGCCGCCCGACCTGGCGTGCAGGGCGGCGCGTCCGCTCCAGCGACCGGATCTGCTGCGACAGGGTCGCCTGGGACACGTGCAGCACCTCGGCGGCCCAGGTCAAGGTGCCGTGCTCGACGACGGCGAGCAGCTACTGCAGGTGCCGGAGCTGCACGGGAGCCATCCATCCGCCGAGCCTACGCCGCGCACCCGCCACATATAGGTGACTTCTATAGGAGGCATCATCAGCGCGTCTTGGACGCTATACCGCCTGCTCAGCCACGATGGAAGCAGCGCACGAGAAACAGCCCGCCAACGACCGGAGGCATTCCATGGACTACGTCCAGCGCACCATCGACCTGGCCCGCACCAACGTCCTGGACGGCGGCCGTCCCTTCGCCACCGTCATCGTGAAGGACGGCGAGATCGTCGCGGAGCGCGGCAATCAGGTCGCCCAGACCAACGACCCGACGGCGCACGCCGAGATCCTCGCCGTCCGGGACGCCTGCGTGAAGCTCGGCACCGAGCACCTCACCGGCGCCACGATCTACGTCCTGGCGCAGCCGTGCCCGATGTGTCTGGGCGCGCTCTACTACTGCTCCCCCGACGAGGTCGTCTTCGTCGCGACCCGTGAGGCCTACGAGCCGCACTACGTCGACGACCGCAAGTACTTCGAGCTGTCCACGTTCTACGACGAGTTCGCCAAGCCGTGGCAGGAGCGCCGGCTGCCGATGCGGCACGAGCCGCGCGACGGCGCCGTGGACGTCTACCGCCTGTGGCAGGACCGCAACGGCGGCGACCGCCGCGTCCCGGGCGCCCCGGCCTCCGACGACGGCAACTGACGCCGGCGCCCCCGCCCCCGTCCTCGTACGGCCGAGGGTGCGGCGAGAAGCGCGATGAGCAGTGCTACGGCGATCAGGGCCCCGCTGGCCCACAGCGGCCCGACCTCCCCCGGACCCGTTCCGAGCGTGGCCGCGGCGAGGAGCGGGCCGCCGGCGGCGCCGATGTTGAGCGCCGCCGTCGCGTACGAGCCGGCCATGACGGGGGCCGCCGCCGCCTCGTGCAGGACCCGCGCGATCAGGGTGGAGCCGAGCGCGAACGACAGCGCTCCCTGTACGCACACCAGGGCGAGCAGCGTGACCGGCTGGTCCGCGAACGCCGCCAGGGCGCACCAGCCGATCAGCGCCGTCGGTCCGCCGACCGCGACGATCCGGCCGGGGTACCGGTCGGACAGCCGTCCGGCCACGGTGACTCCCGCGAACGCGCCCACGCCGAACAGCACGAGCGCGGCGGGGATCCACGCGTCGCTCAGCCCGGCGACGCCGGTGACGACGGGCGCGAGGAACGTGAACCCGGCGAAGGTCGCGGCGTTCACCAGGGTGCCGAGCAGCATCGCGTGCAGCAGCCTCGGCCTCGCCAGTTGTGCGAACTCCGCCCGGAGGGCCGGTCCGTCCGCCGTCCGCTCCTTCGTGCGGCCCGCCGGGACGCCCCGCAGGATGCCGTACGCCGCGGGCGCGCAGAGCGCGGCGACGGCCCAGAAGGTGGCCCGCCAGCCGAGCAGCGTGCCGAGCAGTGAGCCGCCGGGGACGCCGGCGATCGTGGCCAGTGTCGTGCCTGCGAGGAGCACGGCCAGCGCCCGGCCCTGCTTGCCGGGCGCGACCAGCGTGGCGGTGACGGTGAGGGCGATGGCGAGGAACCCGGCGTTCGCGAGCGCGGCGACGACGCGGGCGGCGAACAGCACCGGGAAACTCATGGCACAGGCGCCCACCACGTGCGCCGCGGCGAACGCCACGACGCACCCGAAGAGGCTGGAGCGCGGGGGCCAGCTGCGGGAGAGCGCGGCCGCGAGGGGCGCGCCGACGATCATGCCGATCGCGAAGGCGGAGGTCAGGGTGGACGCGGTCCCGACCGGGACGCCGAGGTCGGCGGCGATGTCCGGCAGCAGACCGGCGAGCATGAACTCGGACGTGCCCATGGCGAAGACCGCCACGGCGAGCAGGTAGAGAGGGACGGGGAGAGGGAGAGGCATCGAGTCGCTCCGGGGTGAGGAGAAGGACGGAAGGTCATCTCGTCACCGCGGCCAGCCCTCATCGCTGGACTGCGTGGTTCAGTGGTGCAGGGGGCTGACGGCGTGACCGAAAGCCCCCACCTCGTCTGATTCAGGACTCGACATGGCCCGTACGCTACCCGACCTGCCCCTCTCGGGGCACCTCGGTTTCGTCCCGGGCCGGGGGCGCTACGCCACGGCGCACGCGGTCCCGTTCAGGCTGAAGGCCACCGGTTTCGCGAACGTGCCGCCGTAGGTTCCCTGGAAGCCGAAGCTCTGGCTGCCACCGGCGCCGATGCGCGCGTTGTGCGCCAGGCCGCTCGCGGTCACCGCGCCCGACTGCGCGGACAGCGAGGCGTTCCAGGCGCTGGTGACGCGCTGCCCCGAGGGCAGGGTGAAGGCGAGCTGCCATCCGTCGACCGGCGTCGACCCGGAGTTGGTGACGGTGACGTCGGCCGTGAAGCCGCCCTGCCAGACGTTGGTCCCGTACGCGACCTTGCAGGCCGTCGAGCCGCCGGGGCCGCCCGGGTCGCTGCCGCCGCCGGTGTTGACCGTGGAGGAGAAGGAGGTGACGGCCAGCCCGGCGCCGTTCTGCCACGGCTCGAAACCGGCCTGAATGCTCGTCAGGTACCAGTTGTTCTGGGCGAGTCCGCGCGAGACGGCCTGCCGCACGAAGTCCATGACGTCGAAACTCCAGCTGGAGATCGCCGAGGGGGCGACGAAGGACAGCACGTCGTTGCCGCCGTTGTTGCCGGACCAGACCTGCCAGGTGCGCCCGGCCACGGTCGCGGTCCCGACCTGCGACCCCACGGGCTGGACCGCCCCGACCTTGTTGAACCACACCATGATCTCGGTCCGGTTCACCCCGTCCTTCTTGGGGGTGGGGTCGAGCCAGATGTCGTACGCGGCGTCGTAGACCGCGTTGCCGACGTAGCTGTAGCTGATGCTGGTCGGTGCGGAGGAGATGGTGCTGAGCTGCGCGGGGAGGTTGGTCCCCGGTGAACAGTTGGTGTAGTGGCAGCCGTTGTAGATCGACGGGTACGACTTCGGGGCGCCGTTGGTGGGCACGGAGCCGTCGGCCTGGTCGACCCGGAAACCCGTGTCCGTGGCGGTGATGCACTGGGTCGCGCTCGTGCCCCAGCGGTTGTTCTGGACCACGTAGCGCCCTTGGACCGTGGTCGACCCGAACTCCTCGCACAGGGTGGTGTCGGCGTGCGCCGGGGGCGTGGCGGTGATGAGCGCCGCCATCAGGGCCACGGCGGTGAGCAGTGCGCCGAGCAGGCCGTGTGCGGTGCTGCGCGTACTGCGCGGATGCGGTGACGATCGCATGCGGGGGCCTCTCTGAGTGGGGGAAGGACAGCCGAGACGTCTGGGCGCGCTCCGCCCGGGGCAGTGGGACACCCGGCCGGTTGGGAGCGCTCCCAATCGCGATGCGGTAGGGACTGTAGAAGTCGCGCATGTCCCTGACAAGAGACTGGGCAGGATCGGGCTGGAGGGGGCGACGTTGGCTGGGAGCGCTCCCGTGCACAACGTTGGCTGGGAGCGCTTCCGTGCACCGCGCGCCGACAGCCCTGCGGTCATGCGATCGGGCTTCAGGCCGAGTCGCGCAGCACCAGCTCCGTGCGGAGGATGACGTGGCGCCAGGCCGCGGCGGGCTCCCGCATCTCCTCCTGGAGCAACCGCACCATCGTCCGGCCGATCTCGTCCACGGGCTGGCGCACGGTGGTCAGCTTCGGGTCCGTCCGCTCGGCCAACGGGAAGTCGTCGAAGCCGATCACTTTGACGTCGTCAGGGACCCGGCGGCCGGCCGCGCGCAGGGCGGTGAGCGCGCCGGCCGCCGTGGTGTCCGACGCGGCGAAGACCCCGTCGATCCCCGGGTGTCGCTCGATGAGTCCCGCCATGGCGAGGCGTCCGCGCTCCTCGGTGAAGTCACCCTCCACGACCAGCGACGGCACGTCCTCGACGCCCGCGCGCCGCAGGGCCTCGCGGTAGCCGCGCAGCCGGCACTGGGCGACGTACATGTCGAGCGGTCCGGTGATCGCGGCGATGGTGCGGCGCCCGCTGTCGAGGAGGTGGGAGACTGCGCTGCGCGCACCGCCGACGTTGTCCGCGTCGACGTAGGTCACACATTCCTCGCCGGTGCGGCGGCCGAGCAGCACGGTGGGCAGGCCCGCGTCCGCGAGCATGTCGGGCAGTGGGTCCTGGGCGCGGACGGACATCAGCAGGACGCCGTCCACCCGGCCGCCCCGGGCGTACTCCAGGAAGCGCTGCCGCTCGGTCCCGGAGCGGATCAAAGTGAGCAGGAGCTGCATCCCGCTGTCCGTCAGGGCGTTGCCGACGGCGCGGACGATCTCGCTGAAGAAGGGCTCGCCGAACAGCCGCCAGTCCGACTCCATCATCACGAGCGCCACGGCGTCGGCGCGCCGGACGGCGAGGGAGCGGGCGGCGAAGTTGGGCACGTAGCCCAGTTCGGCGATGGCGCGGCGGACCGCGTCCCGGGTCGAACTCCGCACGCCCGGCGCGTTGTTGATGACGCGGGAGACGGTGCCGCGCCCCACACCCGCGCGGGCCGCCACCTCCTCCAGCGTCGGGACGTCAGGACGCTGCCGGCCCATACCCCACCCCCGCCTCCCCGCCTGAGATCACCCGATACTACGGCCCGTCCGGGCCCGGCGGTGGTGTCAGCACCACCCCCGGTCCGGGGCCTGGGCCGACTGTGCCGCCGCAGGCCGAGGAGGAGGGTGGTTCGTGGTGAAGCCACCAGCCACGACGACGCAGTAACGGGACCACGACGCGGGGAGTTCATGATGTCCGGGCACACACGGCGGAACGTACTCAAAGGTGTCGCGGTCGCGGCGGCGGGCGGTGTGGTCGCGGGCGGTCCGCTGCCCGGCGCCCTCACGGCCACGGCACGGGCGAGCGGCGGAGACGCGCGTACGCATGTGAGGGCGAGCGGCGGAGGCACGCGAACACGTACGGGGGCGGGCTCGTTCCCGTTCCTGGAGGGGGCGTTCGCGCCGGCCACCGAGGAGCTGACCGCCTTCGATCTCCGGGTCATCGGCCGCATCCCCCGCGACCTGGACGGCCGCTATCTGCGCAACGGCCCGAACGCGCTGGGCCTGGAGGACGTCCGCGCCCACCACTGGATGCTCGGCGACGGCATGGTGCACGGGGTCCGGCTGCGCGGCGGGCGCGCGGAGTGGTACCGCAACCGCTGGGTGCGCTCCTCGCAGGTGGCCGGGAAACTCGGTGAGACATATCCGGGCCGGGTGCCGCCGGACGACTTCGCGTGCAACACACATGTCATCCCCTACAAGGGCCGCATCCTTGCAATGCAGGAGAGCGGGCCGCTGCCGTACGAGCTGGACGGCGAACTCCGCACCCTGCGCCCGTACGACTTCCGCTCGACGCTCTCGGGGGCGTTCACCGCGCACACCAAGTACGACGCGGCGGCCGACGAACTGCACGCCGTCGCGTACTACCCGGCCTGGGACCACGTGCGCCACATCATGATCGACGGGACCGGCCGGGTGGCCCGGACGACACACGTCCCGGTGGCGGACGCGCCGATGATGCACGACTTCGCGCTCACCGGGAAGTACGTGGTGATCGTGGATGTGCCCATCACCTTCGACGCCGCCGCGGCGGAGGCGGGCGCGGCCGTCCCCTACGTGTGGAACGACGCACACCCCATGCGCATCGGCCTGTTGCCGCGCACCGGCGGCTGCACACGTTGGTTCGAGATACCCGCGGTGTACTACTCGCACACCCTCAACGCCTACGACGAGGGGGACACCGTCGTCGTGGAGTACATCGGGTTCCCCGCACCGTTCTACGTCGCGGGCCGCGGCTCGGGCGGCCCGTCCGCGACCGGCTCCCCGACGCTGAACCGCTGGACCGTCGATCTCCGCACGGGCCGGGTCGGCGCGACGTGCCTCGACGACCGCCCGCAGGAATTCCCCCGCGTCAACGAGGCCCTGGTCGCGCGCAGGCACCGCTACGCCTACACGGCGAGCACGGCCGAGATGTGGCGCGCGTACGAGACCGTGGACGGTGTGCCGCCGGACGAGAAGTTCTCGAACTACCTGGTGAAACACGACATGCTGCGCGGCAGTCGGCAGCTGCACCGCTGCCCGAGGGGCGCGGCCGTCAGCGAGCCCGTGTTCGTGCCCCGGCGCGGTGCGCGCGACGAGGACGACGGCTATGTCCTGTCCTACGTGAACGACCCCGACCGGGGCGCCACCGACCTGCTGATCCTGTCCGCCCAGGACTTCGGCGGCCGTCCGCTCGCCCGGGTCCAGTTGCCCGGCCGGGTGCCGCTGGGCTTCCACGGAAGCTGGGTCCCGGACGCGTAGGCCCGTGCGGGCCCCGGCCGCGGCTTCCCCGCCGAGCACCGCGCTCACCAGCGACGACGGCCGACGGGGAACCGCTTCAGCGACGGATCGGCTTACTGGCTCACCGACTCACCGACTCACCGATGTGTCGGCCACTACCCCAGCTTCACGTTGTCCCCGGTCGAGGTGACCGCGGCCGTCGAGGTGGTGCCCGGGAAGGACCAGCGCCAGGTTCCGGCCGCGCTCGCGGTGACGGTGGTGCGCAGGTCGCCGGTGCCGTTCGTCTTCACCGTCCTGACGCTCTTGTACGACGTCCTCCCGGCCTTCTTGAACTGCAGGGTGACCGACTGGCCCGAGTAGCCGTGATACTTGCGGTCCTCCCAGTTGGCGCGGGTCAGTTTGCCGGTGACGGTGAGCTTTCCGCCGCGCTTCACCGGCTCGGGCGCCGCGTTCGTCACGAGGACGGACGCCCGCTTCACCTTGTACTGGGCGATGTTGTCGGAGATCCAGTAGTTCCCGTCCTTCGCCCGCACGGTGGCGTTGACCTGCCAGACTCCGGCGACCTTGTTGGAGTCGATGTCGTCGCTGGACGCGATCCACTCCGGCTTGATGGTCATGGTGGCCGTGCACACCGAGGTCGTGGCGCTCTTCTTGACGCACGACGTGCCGGTCCAGTCCGCGAAGCCGTAGCCGTTGTACCGGTTGAAGGTGCTCACGCGACTGAGCCCCTTGACGCCGGAGTTGTCCTTGATCGTGATCTGGACCGGGTAGTTGATCGTCTTCGACGTGCCGACGATGACGTTGGTCCCGTGGTCGACGACCGTCTTGATGACACGGATGTCCCCCGTGCCCTCCGCGTGCGCGGCCGGTGTCACCAGCACGCTCGTCGCCGCGGCCGCCGCTGCGACGGCCCACAGCCTTCCCTTGCGCAATGTCCCTCCCCTGTGCGGCACGCGCCCGCTGTCGGGCGATCGCCGCGTTGTCGGAGCGAAAGAGTACATGTCAAGGGTGCGCGGCAAGGGCCCAGGTCAGCGTGGTGCGACCGGCGCCAACCGGTAGGCCCCTCGGTGTGCCACGACCCGTCCCGCGGTGGGTGGCGCGAAGTGGGTGCCCAGGACGAGCGTGTCCGTCCCGGCGAGCGAGCCGAGCAGCGTACGGCGGGTGGCCTCGGACCGTACGGGGTCGATGTCGACGCCTGCGCCGATGGCGGGGTGGGCGAACTGGACCGGGTGGTGCACACAGTCCCCGGTGATCACCGCAGTCCGCCCGCGGCTCGTCAGCTCGACCGCGACATGTCCCGGGGTGTGTCCGGGTGTGGGGAGCAGACGAAGGCCCGGGACGACCTCGACGCCGTCGCCCGGTACGTCGACGAGGTCGAGCAGCCCCGCTTCCTCGACCGGAAGCACGGAGTCCCGGAACAACTGCGCCCGCGCCTCGTCCATGGCGTACCCGGCCCAGAACTCGCGCTCGACGCGCGAGGTGACGTAGCGGGCGCGGGGAAAGGTGGGCACCCAAGTGCCGTTCTCGCGGCGGGTGTTCCAGCCGACGTGATCGGCGTGCAGGTGGGTGAGGAGCACGAGGTCGACGGCGTCCGGCGGGAATCCGGCGGCCTCGAGACGCCGGAGGTAGTCGGTGTCCAGGTCGTGCCAGGCGGGGTTGGCCCGCTCCTTGCCGTTGCCGATGCCCGTGTCGACCACGATGCGCAGGCCGTCGAGGACGAACGCGAAGCTGTGGCTGTCGAGGCGCAGCGCCCCGTCCCGGTCGGCGAAGTGCGGGTGCAGCCAGTCCTGTCCGGTGACGACCTCCGGAGTGGCGTCGGGCAGCAGCCATGGACCGGTGGCGGGCGGCAGGGCGACCTCGTCGATGCGGTGGACGGTCGCGTCACCGACGGTCCAGGACGGCGTGCCGGTCAAGTCGGCCGAGTCCGTTGTGGGTGCAGCGCTCACGATCGGTCGTCTCCTTGGTGCGGTAAGGACAGTACGGGCAGTACGGACAAGCCCTTAAAGGCTATTCGTTTGCGTTAGGTCACCGTAGGCCTTACCGTCGACTAACGCAAAAGCTTTGCTTTAACCGTCACCAGTCCAGGGAGAACCGTCATGTCCTCCGCCGAACTCACTCCCGCGCAAGCCGCCGTCTGGGCCGCACGCGCCGGGCTTGCCCTGCCCGCCGACCGGCACGCCGCGGTCGCGGCCACCGCCGATCACATCCACTCCGTCGTCGCGGTCCTGCGCGAACTGGACCTCGGGGACACCCCGCCCGCGACCGCCTACCGCGCCGCCGAGCAGGAGGCCCCCGATGCAGCCGTATGAACTCACCCTGGCCGCGGCCGCCGACGCGATCCGGACACGGCGGCTGTCACCCGTGGAGCTGACCGACTCCGTCCTCGACCGCGTCGCGCGGGTGGAGCCTGAGCTCCACGCCTACGTCACCGTCACGGCCGAGCGGGCCCGCCGGGCCGCGCGCGACGCGGAGCGCGAGATAGCGGCCGGCCGTCACCGGGGCCCGCTGCACGGCATCCCGATGGGACTCAAGGACCTCATCGATGTCGCGGGCGCGGCGACGACGGCCAGTTCACGCGTGCGGGCCGACCACCGGGCGCGGGCCGACAGCACCGTCACCGCCCGCCTGACCGCGGCCGGCGCGCTGCTCGTCGGCAAGACGCACACCCATGAGTTCGCCTACGGGCTGACGACCCCGCAGACCAGCAACGCCTGGAACACCGGGCGCGTCGCGGGCGGTTCGAGCGGCGGGTCCGCCGTCGCCGTGGCGGCGGGTGCCGCGACCTTCGCGCTCGGCACCGACACCGGCGGATCGATCCGGGTGCCCGCCGCGCTCAACGGGGTCGTCGGGCTCAAACCGACCTACGGCCTCGTCCCCCGCCACGGCGTCACCTCCCTGTCCTGGTCCCTCGACCATGTGGGCCCGATCACCCGCACCGTCGAGGACGCGGGCCTGGTCCTCACCGCCCTGACCGGTCACGACCCGCGCGACCCCGCCTCCCTGGTCACACCCCCGACCGACTTCCGTCCCCGCGCGAACACGCACCTGAAAGGGATACGTGTGGGCATCCCGCGCACCTACTACTTCGACCACGTCGACCCGGAGGTCGAGGCCGCCGTCCGGGACGCCGTCGACCGGCTCCGCTCCCTCGGCGCACGCCCGGTCGAGGTCGACATCCCCATGACCCGCTACATCAAGGCCACCCACTGGGGCCTGATGGTGCCCGAGGCGACCGCCTACCACGCGCACACCCTGCGCACGGTCCCCGAGCTGTACCAGGACGACGTACGCCTCCTCCTCGAAGCCGGTGAACTCATGCCCGCGGGCGACTACTTGCGCGCACAACGCGCCCGCACCCGGATGCGCGAGGAGTGGGCACACATGGCGCGCGAGGTCGACGTGATCGCCGCCCCGACCGTCCCCGCCACCGCCGTCGAGGCGGGACGGCCGACGGTCACCTGGGCCGACGGCACCGTGGAAGGTGTCTCCGACGCATACGTGCGCCTGTCGTCCCCCGCGAACATCACCGGGGTGCCGTCGCTGTCCGTCCCCGTCGGCCAGGACAGCGCGGGGCTGCCGATCGGCATGCAGCTCATCGGGCGCCCGCTCGGCGAGCACACGCTCCTGCGGGTCGGCCACGCCTATGAGCAGACGCGGCCCGCCCGCCCTCTCGCGCAGGCGGCATGACCGATGACACCGCCCGGGGGGCGGGCGGCCCGTTGGTCAGACGCCAAGATGTCGCTTTAGGCTGGGCGCCATGAGCAGGCAGATGGTGCGCCCCGGCGGCCGCAGCGCCCGGGTCCAGGCGTCGGTCCACGCCGCTGTGCGCGAACTGGCGGCGGAAGTGGGGCGGGACGCACTGACGGTGCCGCTGGTCGCCCAGCGCGCGGGTGTGACGCCGTCGACGGTCTACCGTCGCTGGGGCGACCTGCAAGCGCTGCTCTCGGACGTGGCGGTCGAGCGGCTGCGGCCCGACACCGCGCCCAAGGACCTCGGCGACCTGGCGTCCAGCCTGACGGCGTGGGCCGAGCAGTTCCTCGACGAGATGGCCTCCCCCGCCGGGCGCGCCTACATCCGGGACGCCCTGCTCGGCGACCCGGACGGCAGCAACGCGGGGCAGTGCTCGGCCTACGCCGCCGAGCAGATCGGCCTCGTCCTCGCCCACGCGGCCGAGGGCACGGAGAACAAGGGCGGACTGCCCGACGTGGAGACGGTCGTCGACCGCGTCGTCGCACCCATCATGTACCGCATCCTCTTCCGCCCGGAGGGGCTGGACGCGGCGTACGCGCGCCGCCTCGTCGCCGAGGTCCTCGCGCGGACCGGCCCGTGACGGACCGGCCCGTGACGGACCGGTCCGTGACGGACCGGCCCGCGGCAGCGTCGAAGCGGGGCGGGCTCAGAGCGCCGGTTCGAGGGGGCGCCGGAAGTCCGGGTTGGTCCGGCAGCCCAGCTCCTCGTACGTGTTGACCTTGGTCTTCGGGTCGGTACGCACCAGGTGGTACTTGCAGGCGCTCTTGATGTGGTCGCCCGCGACGCCGCCGGGGAAGTCGATCTCCTTGTTCCACAGGTACGGGGACTCGTAGCCGTTGCGGTGGGCGGTGGCGTTGACGTCGATGCCGCCGGGGGCCTCGATCTCGTAGACCCACCCGGTCTTGGCGGACCCGTACGTGGCGAACTTCTGCGCCACCCACTTCTCACAGCTCGTGCTGAGGTGTGCGGTGTCCTGGCCGCCGCCCTTGACGATGTACTCGGCCAGCGGGGTGAGCGTGTTGCCGCGCGGGGTGAAGCCCTCGTGGAAGAGCTGCTCCACGTTCTCGCGCCGGTCGCCGCGCCAGAGTGTGTTGGTGTCGTCGCGCCACTGCCAGTCCTCCTCGCCGGCCTTCTGCCACATGGCCGTGGCGATCGAGCGGGAGGTGGTCGTGCGCCACCAGTCCGTCGGGTCGTACTGCGTGACCGGTCCGCAGGGTCCGGTGTCCGGGGCCGCGACCCGTGCGGTGGAGGCGCGGTCGCCGTCGGTCGCCCCCGCCGGGGCGGCGACGGTCAGCGAGGCGGTGGCGAGAGCGGAAGCGGCGAGGACGCCGAGAGCGGCCTTCAACATGTGGTGCACCCCATCAGGAGGTCGACAGAACGGGCCCTTTCTATCGGCGTTCCGATCAAGAACGGGCCGGAACGCACGCCCAGTCACCTGCTTGGGGCAACAGTCATATCGGACGCCGCCTTAAGAACCTTCTCGTCCCCTTGACGAGAGCCGACTCCCTCTTTAGAGTCAATGTGACCTTAAAGAAGGAGGGGGCTCTCATGGCCGACATCACGAAGCGTTTCGGCTGGCGCCATCTGCGGGCGGCGCCCACGGCCCACGTACGGCACCACCGTTCGGGACGGCTCGCGCACGACGGCCCCGGGCTGAGCTTCTGGTTCCGGCCGCTGGCCGCAGCGCTCTCCGAAGTGCCGGTCGACGACCGGGAGTTGGCGATGACGTTCCACGCCCGGACCGTCGACTTCCAGGACGTGGCCGTGCAGGCGACGGTCACCTACCGCATCGCCGATCCGGCCGTCGCGGCCGAGCGGCTCGACTTCTCCGTCGACCCCGACACGGGAGTGTGGCGCGGCGCCCCGCTGGAGCAGCTGGCCACGCTGCTGACCGAGAGCGCTCAGCAGCACGCGCTGGAGGTGCTGGCCCGCACACCTCTCGCGGCGGCGCTCGCCGAAGGGGTGCCCGCGGTGCGGGAGCGGGTGGTGCAAGGGCTGCGCGAGGAGCCGCGGCTGCCCGCCACCGGCATCGAGATCGTGGCGGTCCGGGTGATGGCGGTGCGGCCCGAGCCGGAGGTGGAGCGCGCCCTGCGCACACCTGCCCGGGAGCTGATCCAGCAGGAGGCGGACCGGGCCACGTACGAGCGGCGCGCGGTCGCCGTGGAGCGGGAGCGCGCGATCGCCGAGAACGAGCTGGCCAGCCAGATCGAACTCGCGCGCCGCGAGAAGCAGTTGGTCGAACAGCGCGGTGCCAACAGCCGCCGGGAGGCCGAGGAGAAGGCGGCGGCCGACGCGGTCCGGACCGGCGCGGAGGCGGAGCGCGCGGTGCGCCTCGCGCAGGCCGAGGCCGAGGGCGCCCGTACGGTCGGCGAGGCCCGCGCCCAGGCGCAGGCGGCCTGGCTGCGGGTGCACGGCGATGTCGACGTGGCGGTCCTGCGCGCGCTGACCGGCACCCGGCTGGCCGAGAACCTGCCGCGCATCGACAGCGTCACCGTCACCCCCGACGTGCTGACCGGGCTGCTCGCTCGGCTCGGGGCGGGCCAGGAGCCGGCGGCGTGAGCCTCGCGCCCCGGGCCGTCCTCGTGCATCGCGCCACGGAGTACGAGGAGTTGGTCGCCCGGCACGGCACCCACGGGCAGGCGGCGTTCTTCCTGTCCTCGCGGGGCCGGTCCATCGAGGAGGTCGTCGAGCGGCACCGCAGGACGGAACGGGCGCTCGCGCTCGTGTCGGCCGCGGTGCCGCTGAACTGGCGGCGCGCGCAGGTGGAGCGGGCGGACCTGGACCGTTTCCTGTTCGGTCCCGAGGACGTCGTCGTGGTGGTCGGGCAGGACGGGCTCGTGGCCAACGTCGCCCAGTACGTCGGCGACCGGCCGGTGATCGGCGTCGACGCGGAGCCGGGCCGCAACCCGGGGGTCCTGGTGCGGCACCGCCCGGCGGACGTCGCCCGGCTGCTGCCCGCCGCCTTCTCCGCCTCCGCGGGCGGCGACGAACTGACCATGGTCGAGGCCGTCACCGACGACACGCAGCGCCTGGTGGCGCTGAACGAGATCTACGTCGGTGCGGCCGGTCACCGCACCGCCCGGTACCGCCTGGGTCTCGACGGCGACAGGGGTGCCGTCGAGACCCAGGCCTCCTCGGGGGTGCTGATCGGCACGGGGACGGGGGCGAGCGGCTGGCTGCGGTCCGTGTGGCAGGACCGCTCGATCGAACTCCGGCTGCCGCACCCCACGGAGGAGCGGCTCGCGTGGTTCGTCCGGGAGGCGTGGCCGTCCCCCACCACGGGGACGCGGCTGAACGCGGGCGAACTGGCGGTGGGCACGCGGCTGACGGTGACCGTGGAGTCCGAGCGCCTCGTCGCCTTCGGGGACGGCATGGAGAGCGACGCGCTCGAACTCACCTGGGGCCAGACGATCCGCCTCGGCCTGTGCCCCACCAAGCTGCGGCTCGTCGGATGACGGCTACGGAGCCGCGTTCATGAGGTCGAGCGCGCTCTGCTGACGGGCCGCGTCGGTGCGGTCGAGCGGGCCGGACCAGCGCAGCCCGTACTGGTCGAGCGGGTTGCGGTCCGCCTGATACGCGCGGTCGGCCTGTCTGCGCAGGTAGGTGCGGTACGGGTGGTCGGAGAGCGCCGCGTCGAGGGTGGCGAGGCCGCGGACGTGGGCGCCCTTGAAGGACGGGCCGTCCGCACCGCAGTCGCCGCTCTCGCACGGATCGCGCAGGATGCCGTCGGCGGTGTTGAGCGCGGAGGACGTGGTCGCGGCGTCGGCGATCTGACGGGCGGCCGTCAGCGTCGCCGCGTCACCGGTCGCGCGGTGCAGTTCGGTGAGGGCGCCCAGGAGGACGCCCTGGTTGTAGGACCAGACGGTGCCGTTGTTGGTGCGGCAGGTGGCGAGGTCGAGGCCGTCGTTGACCAGATGGCCGCTGTTGATCATGCCGCTGTTCCTGAACCAGTCCCAGCCCGCGCGGGCCCGCCCCAGATACGTGCTGTCGCCGGGGATGCGCTGGTGCAGTGCCGCGTTCAGCTCGATGTAGAGGGAGTTGGGGATGGCGTTCTTGTACGTCCTGGCCGTGCTCCACCACACCCCGCCGCCACACGTGTTGTCCCAGTAGGCGGCCATGTGGTCGGCGTCGGCGCGCGCGGTGTCGAGGTAGCGCCGCTCCCCCGTCAGGTCGTAGGCGGCGATCCAGGCCAGGCCCCACCAGCCGGTGTCGTCCAGGTACTCGTTGCGGAACTGGCCCTGGGCGGCGCCGAGTTGCTTCTCGTAAGTGGTGGAGATGGCGTAGCGGTAGCTGCCCATGCCGGTGGTGCGGATGTTGTCGATGAGCGCGGTGAGGGCGTTGGCGGAGTTCCACCAGCCGGTGGTGGCGAACAGGCCTGTGCTCCGGTCGTAGAACATCATCTGGGCGGTCGCGGCGGCCTTGGCGCGGCTGCCCGCGTTCCAGGTGGTGCGCGCCCAGGGGGTGCAGGCGATGTCGGCCCGGTCGGCGGCCTTGCCGCAGGCGCGCAGGGCGCCGACGCCGCGTTGCGCCCAGTCGTCGTTGTTGTACATGAGCGTGCGCCAGCCGGTGCGGCCCGCGGGCACGGCCGTGTTGCCGAGGCGGCTGCCGGAGGCCCAGGTGCGGCCGCCGTCGAAGGAGCGGTCGAGCCACACCTCGTCGCCCGCCGCGCCACCGTCGATCGAGGCCCAGCCCATGGCGGAGCCGTCGTCGAGGTGCAGGGCGAGGGTGCGGTTCGCGAGCTTCGCGGAGACGGGAGTGCGGTCGCCGCCCGCCTGCGCGGGGTCGCGGGCGTCGCAGTAGGTGTTGCAGACGGCGGCCGCCGCACCCGCGCGGGGTGCGGCGGCCGCCATGGCCGTGGGGACGAGTGCCTGGCACGCGGTGAGTGCCGCGGCCACGAGGAGGACACGTAAGCACTTCATACCGCTCACTGTCCGGCATGGGTGGGCCGGAGGGGAATACCGTGACGTGCGTTACCGGCCCGGGCACTCCCCCGGCCCGGGCACTCCCCCACAGCGACGTGCGGACGGGTCACGTACGAAGTCTCATGTACGAGGCCGCAGCAGGGTGATGCGGGATGCGCCCTGTTCCGTGACGTAGAGGTTGCCCTTGGCGGTGTCCTCCGTGATGTCCAGAGGCTGTTGGAAGCCGGTGAAGCCGGTGATGCCCGTCGTGGGCGCCGACAGCCCGCCTTGCGTGTCGACGTCGAACACCTCGATGTCCTGGCCGCTGCTGTAGCGGACGACGAGGAGTCTGCCCTTGAGCGCGCCGCCGAAGGCGTTGCCGCGGTACTCGACGACGCCGTCGGCGGAGGCGTGCAGTCCGGCGTCGTACATGCCGGCCGCGTCGAGGTTCCGGTCGGGCCGGGTGCCGACCGGGTAGCCGGTGACCTCGAAGGGGGTGGTGCCCGAGGTGGGGTTGCCGCCGGCCAGGACCCATTCGCAGCGGGACGGGTTGGGGTGTCCGTAGTAGCGGTTCTTCTTCACGTCGAAGACGTAGTCGGTCTCCGCGACGGGGTTGGAGGTGATCCCCGGGACGGCCGGACCCGTGTAGGCGCCTGCCGTCGCCGCGTCGATCCGGCGTGTGCAGGCGGCGGGCAGCGGGGAGGGGGTCGCGGGTGTGTTGCCGCCTGCCGCGGAGCCGTTGGTGGGTGTGTACAGGTGACCGTTGGTGTGCCACACCAGGTCGTAGGCGTTGCGAATGCCGGTCGCGTAGAGGGTGAGCGGCGCGTTCGCGGCGTAGGGATCGTATGTGCCCGGGCTCTCCGTCCGTACGTCGACGGCGCCGGAGGCGGGGAGCCTGGCCGGGTCGAGGCGGAGCACCGCCGCGTTGAGCAGGTGCTCGGGGCGGTTGCCCCAGGTGGGGTCGGGGGCACCCATGGCGTTGTTGGCGCCCTGGGTGATGTAGAGCGCGCCGTCGGGGCCGAAGGCGAGCGAGTTCGTCTCGTGGTCCTTCACCGAGCGGGGCAGCCGGCTGACGACCTCGGTGTACGTGGCGAGGTTCGGGCCGGTCAGCTTGGCGATGCTGCTGGACCAGTCGGGTTCGCTCGGAGTGCCGCCCGCGTACATGGTGTTGGAGGTGATCCACAGAATGGGGTCCGCCGCTGTCGACGCGGGGTCGAAGGCCATGCCGATGATCGTGCGGTGGGGCGCTCCGGGCAGGCCCCGGGCTGTCGCGTCCGTACGCACCGTGGAGATCGTCTCCGCCGCGCCGAGGGTGCCGTCGGCGGCGATCGCGTACCGCAGGATGTACCCGTCGAGGGTGGACGCGTACAGCTTGCCGTCGGGCCCCTTGACCACGGAGGCGAAGCTTCGGCCCGTCGCCGCCGTGGCCACCTTGTCGAAGGCGACGGTGCCACCGCCGCTCCCGGCGCCCGTGGTGAACACCGAGCTCCAGGGGGTGAAGGTGTGTCCGGCCAGGTCGCGGACGCCGCTGGTGACCGCGAAGCGGTAGCGGGTGTTCGCCTTGAGCCCGGCGGTGGGTGACAGGTTGATGACGTCGCCGCCGCCACTGGTGAGCACGTGTGCGGGCACGGCGGCTCCGGTCGCCGACTCCGTCAAGGTGACCGTCGCCGAGGTGAGGGTCGCGGTGTCGACGCCGGACCCGACCAGCTTGAGGTCGGCCACGACGCTGCCGGTCGGTGCCGCGCCGGTCGCCGTGTTCCCCGGAGTCACCGTCCTGACCTCGGGGTGGTCGGCGGGATCGGCGAGCGGGGCGACGGTCACGTACGCGATCTTGGTGTTGGTGCCGCCGAGCGGGCTGATGGTCAACCGGCCGTCCGTGACGGTGGGGTGCACGGTCCGGGTCCGGTACCTGGTGGTGGAGGTCGGCACGAATCCGTCGACCGCGTTCTGGTTCTCGACCTGGATCGCGTGCGCGCTGTCCACACTCGTCGCGTCGCCGACGGCGACCGTCACGGTGTACGTGCCGTCGGGCACGGCCATCTCCCACCGGCCGGGCGTCTTCACACCTGCCGAGGAGGCCGGGAGCTGCATGTGCACGAAGGTGGCGAGCAGCCGGTCCGGTTCGGCCGTGCCCCGGTCGCGGCCGTTGCCCGTCAGGTCGAGCGGGGTGGAGTTCGTCAGGCCCACCCAGCCGTAGGTGAGGCCGGTGCCCTGGTTCGGGCCGGTCCGGGCGGCGTAGGACTGGCCGTGGTCGAGTGCGTAGCCGCTCACGGGCGTGGTGGTGGCGGTGGCGAAGTCGACCTTCGCGGAGAAGGTGGTGTCGGCGCGCGCATGGGTGGGAGCGGCGACGGCGGCGCCCAGGAAGGTCAGGGTGAGGAGGGCTCCCGCTGCGCGGGACACGTGTCTTCGCAGAAGTGGGTGCGACGAGCTCAGGCTCAGCACAGGTTTCTCCCGTCGGGAAGGGGACGTGCGGAACGTGCCCCCGGGCGCCGCGGCGTCCGGGGCATGCCGAGCCCGTAACTGCCCCCGCCCGCGACGGCCCAAGCGGCGACTGCGCCGGGGGCCGTGCGGGCGGGGGCGGTGCCGGTGTGCCGGGGCCGCTGTGACCTGCGCGGAGGGTGTGAACCCAGGACTCCGCCCCGCATACAGGAAGCACTCCGGGCACGACACCTGCACACATGTCTTCTACTGACGAGGTATCAGCGGCTCTCCGCCGTCGTCACGACGCGGTGCAGGCGCCCAGTACGGGTGCGGCCCCGTTGCCGTTCTTCTGGACGGTGAAGCCGAAACTGGTCGAGGCGCCCGGCGCGAGGCCGCCGTTGTAGGCGGCGTTCTTCACGGTCATGACGGTGCCGCCGCTGTCCCAGCTCGGCGTGCCGTTCCAGGTGGTGACGACCTTCTGCGGGGCCGGCACCGTCACGGTCGTCGACCAGGCGGTGATCGGCGAACTGCCCGCGGTGACGGTGACCTTGCCGTTGTACCCGTCGTTCCACGCCTCCGACGTCGTGTACGAGACGCTGCACGTCGCCCCCGAACCGTCGCCGCCACCGGGGGTTCCGGAGCCGCCCAGCGCGGTGAGCGCCGCCGAGTAGGCCGGTTTGGCGGTGTAGTTGGAGTCGAAGAGGAGAGGGGTGCCGCTGCTGCGCCACGAATACTTGTCGGTCACACCCCAGACGGTGATGCCGGTGCAGCGGGACACGGCGAGACAGGCCTTGACCACATTGCCGTAGTTGGTCGCCTGGGCGGTGCCGGAGCCCTCGATGTCGAGCTCGGTGATCTGCACGTCGACGCCGAGATCGGCGAAGCGCTGCAGGTTGGCCTGGTAGTCGGACGGGACCGGCGACGCGCTGTTGAAGTGGGACTGGAAGCCGACGCAGTCGATCGGCACCCCGCGCGCCTTGAAGTCCTTGACCATCGCGTACACCGCGTTGCTCTTCGCGTTGACACCGTCGGTGTTGTAGTCGTTGTAGCAGAGCTTGGCGGCCGGATCGACGGAGCGGGCGGTGCGGAACGCCTCCTCGATGAAGCCGTCGCCGAGCTTGTCCTGGAACGGGGAGCTGCGCCGGGCGCCGCTGCCGCCGTCCTGGAAGGCCTCGTTGACGACGTCCCAGGCGTAGATGTCGCCCTTGTAGCGCTGCATGACCTGGGTGATGTGGTTGTTCATCGCCGAGCGCAGATCCGTCGCGGACAGGCCGCCGACCCACGAGGGCAGCTGCGAGTGCCACACCAGGGTGTGCCCGCGGACCTTCATGCCCTTGCTCTGCGCGTGGCCGACGATCTGGTCGGCGTTCGTGAACGTGAAGGAGCCGCGGGTGGACTCGGTGGCGTCCCACTTCATCTCGTTCTCCGGGGTCACCTGGTTGAACTCCCGGTCCAGTGTGGACGCGTAGGCGGATTCGCCCAGGTGGTTCGCGGCCACGGCGGCGCCGAAGTAGCGGCCCTTGGCGGCCGCCGCCGAGCCGAGGCTGTCGGCCGCCGCGGCGGTCTGCGACAGCGCCGCGACGGTCGCCGCGGCGAGGATCGAGGCCACGCCGGTGCGCAGGGCGACGCGGGCACGTGAACGGTTGCTCGTTGCCATCTCATCCCTTTCCGGAGGCGTCGCGACGCGCCGGGGACGGGTGGTGCGTGAGGAGCGGACGGACGTGCGGCGGGCGGTGCGATGCGGTGCAGGCGATGCAGGACGATGCAGGGCGGGGCGCGACGCCGAAAGTTTCAGTCTTGTTCCCGAAACACTGCGGAGACCGTACGGACAGACGGGAAGCAGGTCAACCACTTGGGTCGAGATGGCCGGAGAATGCGCCGATGGCGCTGGTGCGGCCGGGGTGACGAGACGTCGGAGGAAGTCGCCGATAGTTTTCGAAGCCGCCGACCCGCCCCCGTCCTCACCACCAAAGCCTCCCGCGTGGTAGACCGGAGGACCTGTCGCCGATGTCCTGGGGATCCTCCATGCGCCGCCTCGCCGTCTTCCTCGCCTCGTCCAACGGCCACGACCCGGCCCACGCCGAACTCGCCGCCGCCGTCGGCAAGGAGCTGGCCCGGCGCTCCATCGGGCTCGTCTACGGGGGCGGTCACAGCGGCCTGATGGGTGTCATCGCGGACAGCGTGCTCGAGGCGGGCGGCGAGGTCGTCGGCGTCATGCCGCGCAGCATGGTCGAGCGGGAATGGGCGCACGAGGGCGTGACGAAGCTGATCCTCTGCGACTCCATGCACGAGCGCAAGGCGATCATGGCCGAGCACGCCGACGCCTTCGTCGCCCTGCCCGGCGGCCTCGGCACCCTGGAGGAGATCTTCGAGGTGTGGTCGTGGCGCCAGCTCGGCTTCCACACCAAGCCCGTCGGCTTCCTGGACGCCGCGGGCTTCTGGACACCCCTGCTCGCCTCCCTGCGCTCCATCGCCGACTCCGGCTTCCTGCCCGCGTCCACCCTGGACGACCTGGCCGTCTCCCCCGACCTGCCGGGTCTTCTGGAGGCACTGGAGACACGGCTGACCAGCGTCCCCGAGCCCGCGCACGGGGAGACCTGGCACCGGCTCGGCACCTGAGCGGTCAGCGCAGCGCGATGAGTTCCGCGTCCGTCGGCCCGAAGCCGCACGCCGTGACGCAGCGGCTACCTCGCCGTGCTGTCCCGCTCCGGCCGCAGGAACTCGGTGAGCGATTCGGCCAGTGCCTCCGGGGCCTCCTCCGCCATGTGGTGGCCGGAGTCGATGCCGTGGCCGGTGACGTCGTCGGACCAGGCGCGCCAGATCGCGCGGGGGTCGCCGTGGAGGTCCTCCAGGTCGTCGCGGAGGGACCAGAGGACCTGGGTGGGGCAGGTGAGGCGAGTGCCGGCGGCGCGGTCGGTCTCCTCGTGGCGGCGGTCGACGGTGAGGCCCGCGCGGTAGTCCTCCAGCATGGCGCGGACGACGTCGGGGTCGCGGGTGGCCTGCCGCCACTCGGCGTGGTTCTCGGCGCCCATGACCGCGGGGTCGCCCTGGTACCAGCTGTCGGGGTCGGCGGTGATGACGCGTTCGGGGACGTCCGGCTGGGCGAAGAAGAACCAGTGCCACCACCGCGTGGCGAAGTCGACGGTGATCCGGGACAGGTGTTCCGTCACGGGCAGGGCGTCGGCGAAGGCCACGCGGGAGACGGACCCGGGGTGGTCGAGAGCGAGGCGCAGGGCGACGCTGCCGCCGCGGTCGTGCCCCACGAGCGCGAAGCGGCGGTGTCCGAGGTGCCGCATGACGGCCACCACGTCACCGGCGACGGCGCGTTTCGAGTAGCCCGCGTGGTCGGCGGTGAAGCGCGGGCCCCTGGAGCGCCCGTAGCCCCTCAGGTCGGGGCAGACCACGGTGTGCCCGGCGCGGACCAGGAGCGGGGCGACCCGGTGCCAGGTCGCCGAGGTGCGGGGGTGGCCGTGCAGCAGCACCACGGGCGGACCTTCCCCGCCGTACCGGACGAAGGCGGACGCCTCGCCGAGTTCGACCCGCGTCGAACGAAAACCCTCGAACACCGTGCATGGCCCCTAACGCCGCTGGGGTGTCACCGTACGCGTGCGCAGCGCCTCGTCCATGGCGCGCAGACGGCGCGTCTGAAGATTGCCCGCGTAGGTCAGCCAGCCGAGGAAGACCACGGTGAGCAGCGCGAAGCCGACGGTCTGGCGGGTGCCCGCGGTGAGGCCCGTCAGGACGGTGATCGTCACGAACATGACCGCCAGCATGACGAGCGCGGCCACGCGGTGCCGGGAGCGGTGCAGACGCTCGTCGACGAGTTCGCGCATCGCCCGCTGCTCCCCGGGGTCGGTCGGCGGGTCGCCGCGGCGCAGCCGCTGGTCGAGGGTGACGAGGCCGTCCGTGCCTCCGGCGGCCTTCCGCTCCTTGCGGCGGACGGAGAGGATCACCGCGAGACCGCCGAGGGAGATTCCCGCCAGGCGGGCCAGTATCGCGAGGAACGACCGCCCCGGGTAGAGGAGTTTCGCCCCTCCGATTACCCGGCGCCGTAGCGCACATGCCCGGCCCCGTCACGGCTTCCTCGCCGTGTGGATGTTGTAGCGCCATGCCTCCTGGTGGCGGTACATCTCCACCCCGCTCATCGCGTTGATCAGCGAGTCGCCGTACCCGAACCTCTCGGCGACCCCGTACGGCAGCGCGCCGAGCACCGCGAACGCCCGCAGCATCGGCAGGACGTGGGCCGTGGCGTCCAGGGTCGCGTCGACCACGAACCCCGCGTCGGTGAGAAGCCGTTCCAGGTGACCGTGGTGCAACCTCAGCATCGCGGGCATCGCCGACAGCTCGCAGACCCGGCGCAGCGCCCGGTCCGCCTCCGGAGTGAGCCGGTCCGGCGGAGTGCTCGAGTACTCGAACATCACCAGGCGGCTCCCGGGCCGCAGCACCCGGTGGAACTCGGACAGGGCCGTCTCCGGGTCGGCGGAGTGGACGAAGGACTCCATGGTGTAGAGGCCATCGAAGGAGTCCGCGGCGAACGGCAGCGCGTGGTAGTCGGCGACCAGGAACCGTGTCCCGCCCCGGACGTGCCGCAGCCGCCTCGAACGTCCGCGGGCGAGGCCGATGTCCGCCTCGATGCCGTCGATCCCGGTGACGAGCGCGCCGGTCTCCCGGGCGACCGTACGGGCCACGTCGCCGACCCCGCAGCCCGCGTCGAGGACGGCGGACGCCGCGGGCACCGCCAGTTCGCGCGCCGCGACGGCCTCCATGCGGCGCAAGGCCGCACCGAAGGCCCAGGGTGAACCGCCGGGCTCGTACCAGCCGAAGTGCCGGGTGCGGCCGAGCAGCATGGCGTAGCCCCAGCGGGACTCCCAGCGCCGGTAGTAGGGCAGGACGCGTTCGCGGTAGTCGGCTCCGCTGTCCATGGGCTCGGTCATTGCTTGCCACCTTCGGTCGGCTTCCGGCGGGCGGGTACGTGCCCGGTGAACGACTCCGTCACCACCGGGTCGCGGCCGGGGCAACACCCGCGGTGGCGCCGCAATTCGGCCGTATGAACGAAGATGCCCGCCCTTGACGTTCGGGTGCCCGATATCCTGGCGCGATGGCGGACAGAACCGGCGGCGAGCCGCAGATCGACGGGCGCTCCACCCGGTGGGACGAGCACAAGGCGCAGCGTCAGGTCGAGCTGGTGGACGCGGCGGTCGCCCTCATCGAGGAGGAGGGAGCGCGGTTCCGGGTGCAGCGGCTCGCGGAGCGGGTGCGTCTGCCCCGCTCGGTGCTGTACCGGCACTTCAAGGACCGCGCCGATCTGGACGGGTTGATCCGCCGCCGGGTCGTGGAGTCGTTCATGCGGCGCATGGAGCCGACGCTCACCTTCGACGGGACGATCGAGGAGGCGGTGCGGCGCGTGGTCGGCGCGCACCTCGACTGGGTGTCCCAGCATCCGCGCCTGTACGCGTTCATGGGCGTCGGGGAACACGCGATGGGCGACGGGTCGCTGGTCGCGGACACGAAGACGGCCATCGCGATGATGCTCAGCGACCGGTTCGGTGACGTGCTCAAGGCGCTCGGGATCAGCGAGGCGCCGATCCGTTCGGTCGCGATCGGCATCGTCGGCTTCGTCGACACCTCGGTCAACCAGTGGATGCGGGACGAGCGGCGCGAGCAGTCCGAGGAGGAGCTGCGCGCGATGCTGTGCCGCTCGGTGTGGGCGGTTCTCGACGCCACGCTGAGGGATCTGGGTGTGAAGCTGTCCCCGGAGCAGCGGGTGGCGGACCTGGAGCGGGCCTGACCCCGCTCCGTGTCCCCCGGGATGATCAGCCGCGTACCGCCGGGACCGCCTCCGCCGCCCGCCGCAGGGACTCGGTGTCCGTGAACTTGACGCGCGGGCGGCCCTGCGCCTCGCCCGCCGCGCGTTCCGCCCGGTCGATCGCCCGCCAGGCGTCCAGGTCGAGCGCCCGCGTCGTCGTACGGACGGCGCGTGCGGGTGCGGGCGCGGTGAGGCGGCCTGCGGCGAAGTCGTCGAGGAGCGACTCGACGGTCTCCTGGGCGCAGGTCTTGTTGGTGCCGATGAAGCCGGTAGGGCCGCGCTTGATCCAGCCCGCGACGTAGACGCCGGGCTCGACCCGGCCGCCGTCGTGCGGCACGGTCGCGCTCGCCTCGTCGAAGGGCAGCCCTGGCACGGGCCGGGCGCGGTAGCCGACGGAGCGCAGGACGAGGCCGGTCTCCAGGGTCTCGGTGTCGCCGGTGGGGCGGGCGCGGACGGTGCCGTCGGCGTCCGTGTGCAGCTCGGTCGGGGTGATCTCCAGGGCGCGTACGGCCGTCTCGCCGACCAGCCGCACCGGGCTCGTCAGGAAGCGCAGGACGATGCGGCGGCGGCCCTCGACCGGTGCACGGGCGGCCAGTTGCGACAGGAGCCGGGTCTTGTCGGTCGCTTCCGCGTCGAGCTCCTCGGGCCAGCCCTCGACCAGCACGTCCACGTCCTTCAGAGCGGACAGCGCGAGGAGTTCGGGGACGGTGAACGCCGCCTGGGCGGGTCCCCTGCGGCCCAGGAGGACGACCTCGCGGACCTTGCTCGTACGCAGCGCGGCGAGGGCGCGGTCGGAGATGTCGGTGCGGGCCAGGGTGTCGGGGTCGGCGGTGAGGATGCGGGCGACGTCGAGGGCGACGTTGCCGTTGCCGATGACGACGGCGCGCTCGGTGTCCAGGGGGTAGGTGTCGTGGGCGCGGTCCGGGTGGCCGTTGTACCAGCCGACGAAGTCGGTGGCGGAGACGCTGCCGCGCAGGTCCTCGCCATCGACGCCGAGGCGCCGGTCGGTCGCGGCGCCGACGGCGTAGAGCACCGCGTGGTGCTCGCGCAGCAGCTCGTCGTGGGTGAGGTCGGTGCCGATCTCGACGCCGAGGCGGTAGCTGAAGCCGGGCTGCGACTCGATCGTCCGGAACAGCCGGGTGACCTGCTTGGTGTCCTGGTGGTCGGGGGCGACACCGGCCCGCGCGAGTCCGTACGGCGTCGGCAGCCGGTCGTGGACGGTGACGCGGACGCCGGGGTGGCGCAGCAGTTCGTCGGCGGCGAACATCCCGGCCGGGCCCGCGCCGATGACGGCCACGGACAACTCGCCGTCGGGTACGTCGCGTTGGCGCGGCACGACGTACATGGGGGTGCGGTCGCTGTGCGGGTTGCGCTTGTAGTAGTCGGCGTTGAGCTGGAGGAACGGCAGCTCGCCCGCGCCGAGTTTCGTGTGCGGCTTGAGCGCGTCGACGGGGCAGGCCGTCGTGCAGGCGCCACAGTCCACGCAGGTGCGCGGGTCGACGTAGAGCATCTCGGCCGTGCCGAAGCCGGGTTCGCCCGGCGCGGGGTGGATGCAGTTGACCGGGCAGGCCAGCACGCAGGAGGCGTCGGCGCAGCAGGATCGGGTGACGACGTACGGCACGGCTGGCTGGTCTCCGTTCGGGGACGTTCGAGGAAGAGGAGCGGCGGTCTTTCAGTCGGTGTGCAGGGCGGGCTCGCCGCGGAAGCGGGCCGGGCGGCCGTCGATGCGCAGGGCCCTCCACACCGGCCGGGACACCTTGTTCATCAGGCCGATGTCCTCGGCGAGCATCCGTACGTCGGAGAAGAGGTCGTGGAGCATCTTGCGGCCCGCCTCGGACTTCCAGAAGACGTCCTTGACCACCCAGGCCGGGATGCCGACCTGCTCGGCGGACTTGCGGTCCGGGATCATGATGACGTCGCACAGGACCCGCATGATCAGCGGGAAGAGGACGGACAGGGCGCCGCGCCGGGCCTTGCGCATGTGCGGGACGCGAAGCCGCAGGAACTCGTGGGCGAAGGAGATGTGCCGCGCCTCCTCGGCTATGTGGATCTGCATGATCCGCTGCGGCAGGGGGTGGACGGGTTCGCCGCTGCGCAGGGCCGACTTCTGGAGGTGGTCGATGGGCTCCTCGCCGGCGAGGATGCCGGTGAAGAACGCCTCGGGGTAGAGCGATCCGGCCAGCGGCAGGAAGCGGCTGACCTTGCGGAACCAGCGCTTGCCGCCCGCGGTGTCGACGCCGGTCCGGTTGACCAGCTCCTGGAACATCTGGGTGTGGTGGGTCTCCTCGGTGATCTCGTGCGTGAGGTAGCGGAACTCCTCGTTGCGGTTGCCGAGTTCGTAGAGGTAGTCGAGGGCGCCGCGCATGAGGATGTTCTCGAACTGCATGCCGACCTTGGCGATCACCGCCCAGCGCCAGATCCCGATGCGGATCTGCGTCTCCAGCGGCTGTTCCTTGTACCAGGGGTGGGCGCCGAGGGCGTCGGCGCTGGTGAGGACCCAGCGCGGGTCGCTCAGGTCCACGGCGAACTCGGGGTCGTCCCACGCGATGTCTTTGAAGGCGTTGAAGTTGACGTTCACGGAGCCCTCGGACAGGGTCCGCAGGCGCTCGTCGTACAGCTTCCTGGTCAGGTTCGCGGTCATCATCGTCCTCGGTTCCTGTTGTACGGCCGTACGGTCAGGCGGCGCGGGTGGGGGCGTCCTGGGCCACGCCCGCCTTCTCGAAGCGCAGGGGGCTGTCGTCGAGCGGTGCGTCCTGGAGCAGGGCGCGGTCGCGGTAGTAGTTGTTCCACAGGCGCCAGGGGTCGCGGGTGCCCTGGCGCGGCATGACCTCGTTGGCGCGGGCGATGTAGCCGGAGGTCAGCGCCTCGCCCATGACGGAGAACTCCGAGCGGTCGCTGTCGGAGGCCACGGGGGTGGCGATGGCGTGGCCGTGGCGCCGCATGTGGGCGAGGAGCCGGGCGGTGTAGGCGCCCGCGAGGTCGGCCTTCAGGGTCCAGGAGGCGTTGGTGTACCCGATGACGAGGGACATGTTCGGGACGCCTTCGAGCAGGACGGCCTTGTAGAGGACGCGGTCCTTGACGTCCACGGGCTCGCCGTCGACGGACAGGGCCATGCCGCCCATGAGGCGCACGGTCAGGCCGGTGGCGGTGACGATGATGTCGGCCTTGATCTCCCGGCCCGACTTCAGCCGGATGCCGTCTGCGGTGAACGTGTCGATCTGGCCGGTGGCGATCGACGCCTCGCCGCGCTTGAGCACCTTGAACAGGTCGCCGCCGGGGACGACGCACAGACGCTGGTCCCACGGCTTGTACTTCGGGCTGAAGTGGCGCATGTCCACGCTCTTGCCCGCCTGGGCGCGGACGAGGCCGAGGAGCACCCGGCGGGCGAGGCGCGGGTACTTGCGGCAGAAGGCGTAACTGCCGCGCTGCAGCGCGATGTTGCGGGCGCGGACGACCTTGTGCGTGAGCCGGGCCGGGGCGTGCAGCTTCTGCATGACGGAGGTCAGCGGGTCGACCTCCGGCAACGCGAGGACGTACGTGGGCGAGCGCTGCACCATGGTGACGTGCGCGGCGCCGCTGCCGGCCATCGCGGGCAGCAGGGTGATGGCGGTGGCGCCGGAGCCGATGACGGCGACGCGCTTGCCGGTGTGGTCGAGGTCCTCGGGCCACTGCTGCGGGTGGACGAGCGTGCCCCGGAACTCCGCCTCGCCGGGGAACCGCGGCCGGTAGGGGGTGTCGTAGTCGTAGTAGCCGGTCGCGCCGACGAGGTAGCCCGCGCTGTACGTCTCGCGGGCGCCGGTGGTCTCGTCCTCGGCCTCGACGGTCCAGCGCCCGCTGTCGTGCGAGAAGTCGGCGCTGAGCGCGCGGCGCCCGAAGCGGGTGCGGTCCAGGATGCCGCCGTCGGCCGCGGCGTCCTCCACGTACTGCCGGATCTTCGCGCCGTCGGCGAGGATGCGCTTGTCGCGCCACGGGCGGAAGCCGAAGCCGAAGGTGGGCATGTCGGAGTCGGAGCGGATGCCGGGGTACCGGAAGAGGTCCCAGGTGCCACCGACCCGGGCGCGGCGCTCCAGGACGACGAGCGAGGCGGCCGGGTTGTCGCGCAGGACATGGCGGGCGGCGCTGATGCCGGATATGCCGGCGCCGATGACCAACACGTCGACGTAAGTGACGGAGGTCTCGGGGGTGGCGTGGGTCTGCTCCATCGCGGAGGGTCCTCACTCTCGCTCGCGGGCCCCCGGGAGAGGCAGGGGCGGAGGTGCGCCCCGCCCCTCGGGGCACGGCAGTTGCTCAGACACGTGGTTCCACTTCTGCGTGTAAAGGCAACTTACCTGCGACACGGTGTTTCAGATACCCTCGGTAACGTGTTCTGGGTCACATCATCGCATGAGCGCCCGCCGCCTCCCGGGGTCGGAGACGCCGAGACCGGTGCGCGGGGCGAGGCCGAGCACGCCGACCTTGCCCGTGTGCAGGCTGCGCTGGACCAGGCGGGCGGCCTCCCGCGTCTCCTCCAGGGGGTACGTCGCCGAGAGCGCGGGGCGCAGCAGGCCGAGCCCCAGCAGACGCTGCATCTCGTTCAGTTCGGCCAGGTTCACGCCGTGGCTGCCGATGATCCGCTTGAGTCGCATCCACAGGAACCGGTTGTCGAACTCGTGCTGGTAGCCGGTGGTCGAGCCGCACGTCACGACGGTGCCGCCGCGCCCGACCACGTACACGGAGACGCCGAAGGTGGCCCGTCCCACGTGCTCGAACACGATGTCCGGGTCCGCGCCGACGGCGCTTCTGATCAGCTTGCCGAGGCGGCGGCCGGGGACCGCCGGATCCTCGGGCACGGTGCCGTCGAGGCCGACCTCGCGGCGGTCGATGACGACGTGGCAGCCGAACTCCCGGGCCGCGCGCGCCTTCTCCTCGCTGCCGACGACGCCGACCGCGATGCCGCCGCCGCTGCGCACGAGCTGCGCCGCGTACGCGCCGAGGCCGCCCGAGGCGCCCCAGATCAGCACGACGTCGCCCTGTTTCATGCGGGCGCCGCGTTCGCTGACGAGCATCCGGTAGGCGGTGCCCGCGCACAGCGGGTTGCTCGCCGCCTCCTCCCACGTCAGGTGGGCGGGCTTGGGCAGGAGCTGGTTGGCGCGGGCGACGCAGTAGTGGGCGAGGCCGCCGAAGTTCGTCTCGAAGCCCCAGGCCAGCTGGGAGGGGCCCATCATGCCGTCGGCGTGCCCCGCCGGGTCCTCGTCGTCGACGTACACGGGCGAGACCACGACCCGGTCGCCGACCCGCCAGCGCCGCACCCCCGCCCCTGCCCGGACGACGACGCCCGACGCGTCCGAGCCGATGACGTGGTGCGGGGCGTCGTGGCGCGCCGCCCAGCCGCCGTCGCGGCCGAACTTGCGCAGGAAGGAGAAGGTCGGCACCGGCTCGAACATCGCCGACCAGACGGTGTTGTGGTTGATGCCGCTCGCGAGGACGGCCACGAGTACCTCGTCCGGGGCCAGCTCCGGCATCGGCACGTGGCCGAGGTGGATCGACTTGCGGACGTCCTTGTCGTCGACGCCGCTGAACGTGTCCTGGTCCTCGGCGCGCAGATGGGCCGCCAAGTAGTGCGTCGGCACGGGCAGTTCGGCGAGCGTGGCGGCGGGGGCGTCGGCCACCACGGCCGCGGCGAGGGGATCGGCTTCCATGGCGTTCCTTTCGGGCTTGAAGGGGCGGACAGTGATCAAGGGCTGGTGGGCAGTCCGAGTCCGGCGGCGAGCGTCGGCCACGACGCCTTGAACTCGCCCTGCCAGGACGACCAGGCGTGCGAGCCGCCCGTGTACAGGTGGGTCTGCGCGGGCACGCCGAGGGCGGTGAGGCGGCTGGTGAACTTCCGGGCCTGCGCGTACAAGGTGCCTTCCAGGACGGCGCCCTGGAGGTTCCCGTAGTCGTCGCTGGGGATGCCGCTGCCCTGGGAGACGTACAGGCGGGTGCCTTTCAGTTTCTCGGCGAGGGCGTACGGGTTGTGCGCGGTCCAGTTCGAGCGCTGGAGCAGCGGGTCGCCCCACAGCAGTCCTGGCAGTTGCAGCTCCCGGGCGACGATCGCGTTGACGACGGTGACCATGCCGAGCGCCGTCGTGTCGAGAACCCCGCTGTACGAGGCCGCCGCCGCGAACGTGCCGGGTCTGCGCGCGGCGAACGCCAGCGCCCCGTAGCCGCCCGTCGACACCCCGGCGACGGCCCGCCGCTCCCCCGCGTGGAACTCGGTGCGGAGCAGTCGCATGACCTCGTCGACCTGGAACGTCTCGTAGTCGGGGCTGCGGCGGCCGAGGTTCCACCAGTCCGTGGGGATGCCGGTGGCGCCCGACGACGGCATGACGGTGATGACGTCCTGCCCGGCGAGAAAGGACTCGATGTCCGTCTCCCGCGTCCAGGACGTGTAGTCGTCGTGCGCGCCCTGGAGGAGGTACAGGACGGGCCGCTCGCGGTCGGGATCCTCGGCGTACGAGGCGGGGAGCAGGACGCGCACCGGTACGTCGGCGCCCACGGCCGGCGACCGTACGGTCAGGTCGACGGTCCGCGCGTCGAGCCACTTCCGGGCGATGATCTGGGCGCCGTCGGCGGCGGTCGCGGCCTTCGCGGTGACGGCGGGGGCGCCCTGGGCGGGGGACGCGCCGAGTGCGCCGCCGGTGAGGAGGAGCGCGGCGGTGGCGGTGCAGGCGGCGAGCCGGGTGCGGCGGGGTCCGAGGGGCATGGCGGCTCCAGAGGTGAGGGGATTCAGGGGAGGCGGGGTGCGAGGGCGCGCAGCAGGTGCTCGGCGAGGACGTCCACCACCGGGGGGTCGAGCAGGGCCAGATGGTGTCCCGGCAGCGGGGTCACGGTGAGGTCCGTGCAGTACGCGTCCCAGCCGAGGGCGGCGTCGGTGCGCTCGTAGCGGCGGTCGCGGACCGTGTGGGGGGCGGGGCGGGTGGCCCGGTGGAGCAGGGTGCGGCCGTCGTAGCGGCCCGGGGTGTGGCGTTCGCCGCTGCGCAGGTCCAGGTAGGAGGTGCGCTGGTGGGCCAGGACGGCGGCGGGCAGCTCGACGGCCTGTTCCAGGATCTTGAGGACGAGGTCGATCTGGCCGCGGTCGTCGAGGTCGGCCAGTGCGTCGTACGGGAGCGGGAGTTCGGCCCCGTAGGCGGTCCGGATGTACGCGGCGAAGCCCTCGAAGCGGCGCCGTGCCTCGCCTGCCGGGCTCTCGTCGGGCGGGGCGGGCAGCGGCAGCACCGAGTCGATGAGGACGAGCGCGTCGACCTCCCCGTGCGGTGCCAGCAAGCGCGCCGCCTCCTGCGCGACGACCCCGCCGTAGGACCAGCCGCCCAGGGTCCAGGGCCCGTCGGGCCGCACCGTGCGGATGCGGCGCGCGAACTCCTCGGCCCGCCCCGCCACATCGTCCGGCCGCTCGACCCGGTCGAACCCGAACACGGGCCGCGACCCGTCGAGCCGCTCGGCCAGCCGCCCGTACACGGCGGATGAGCCGCCTGCGGCGTGGGCGAGGAAGAGCGGGGGGTGGGGGCCGGTGCCGGGGAACGAGCGCAGGGGGCCGGGGGTGCCGAGGGCCGGTTCGGCGGAGTGGGCGAGGGCAGCGGGGGGCCTGGGCGCGAGGCCGGTGTCCCCCGCGAAGAGCCTGGGCGCGGAGCCGGTGTCCCCCGCGCTGTCGAGCAGCGTCCCCACCCCCCGCAACGTGCCCTGCCGCAGCAGTACGCCCGCCTCCAGGGCCACCCCGAACTCGTGCTCCACGGCTGTGCGGATGCGGACCGCCGTGAGGGAGTCGAGGCCCAGGTCCGTCAGGGGGACGTCCGGGTCGAGGCGGTCGGGGGCGTAGCCCATGACATGGGCGATCACCGTGCGCAGGCGGTCGAGCGGGGTGGTCGGCGACGTGGGTGCGGCCGCCTCCGGGACCGCCGGCTCCTCGGGCGCCTCGCCCACCCAGAACCGGCGGTGCTGCCACGGCGGTGAGGGGACGTCGATGATCCGGCCGGTGCGGTGCAGCGTTTCGCGCGCCGCGGGCACCCGTACACCGTGCACGAGGAGCGAGGCGAGCGACGAGCGGAACGTCAGCGCGTCGTCGGTGCCGCGGCGCAGGGTCGGCAGCACCAGCGGGCGGTCCACGCCCGCGTCCTCCAGCGTCCGGGTCAGCGGATGCAGCTGCGTCGGGTGCGGGGCGACCTCGACGAAGACGCGGTGCCCGTCCTCGGCGGCGGCCCGCACCGCCTGCGCGAACCGGACAGGGCGGCGGGCGTTGGCCAGCCAGTACGCCGTGTCGTACGGGTCGGCGGCGCGCGGGTCGTCCAGGACCGTCGAGTAGCGGCGGCACTCGGGCCGCGTGTGCCGGATGCCGCCGAGCTCCCACGCGAACTCGGGGAGCAGCGGTTCGACGTCCAGTGAGTGGCCCGCCGCCGTCACGGGCATGGCCCGCGCGAAGCCGCCCTCGGCGGTCACCTTGGCGACGAGCGCCTCCACGTCCGAGGCCGAGCCCGTCACCACGCACTGCGCGGGCGAGGCGTGCACCGCGATGTTCAGGGACCTCAGTCTCCCGGCGAGGCGGGTCACGGCCTCGGCCGGGAGGTCGACGACCGCCATCAGCCCGCCGCTCAGCGTGGCGAGGAGCCGGGAGCGCACCGCGACGATCCGTGCCCCGGTCGACGGGTCGAGGGCGCCCGCCGCGACGGCCGCCGCGATCTCGCCCAGGGAGTGCCCGATGACGGCGGCGGGTTCGACACCGTAGGACCGCCAAAGTTCGGCGAGCGCGACCTGGAGCCCGTACAGGACCGGCATGACGACGGTGAGGGAGGACAGGTCGGCGTCGGGCTCGGTCGCGGCGCGCAGGGAGACCCCGGCGTGTTCGCGCAGGACGGGTTCGAGCCGGTCGACGGTGGCCGCGAACACCGGTTCCGTGGCGAGAAGTTCGCGCCCCATGCCGGGCCACTGCGACCCGTAGCCGGAGAAGACCCAGACGGGTCCGGGCGCGCCGGTGGTGAGTGGAGCGCGGTCGGCCGTGACCAGGTGGGTGTCGGGGGCGCCCGCCGCAAGGCGGTGCAGGGCCGTCGTGGCGGACGCCGGGTCCCGGCCGACCACGGCGGCGCGGCGGCGGCCGCGTCCCGTGCGGCCCGTCAGCGTGCGGGCCAGGTCCGTCAGGCGCACGCCGCGACCGGCTCCCGAGCCGAGCCAATCGGCCAGGGCGCCCGCCTGCGCGCGGAGCCGTGCGTCGGTGGGCGCGTCGAGCAGCAGCACGGAGGGCTGCTCGCCGTCGGCCGACGAAGGGGCGGGCACCGAAGCGCCTGTCGCCTCCCGGTACTCGGCGAGCGCCACATGCGCGTTCGTGCCGCCGAAGCCGAACGCCGAGACGCCCGCCGTCGCCGTTCCCGAGTAGCGCGGCCACGGTTCGGGGTCGGTGACGACGCGCAGGCCGAGCGCGTCGAGGTCGACGTGCGGGCCCGGCTCGGTGAAGTGGAGCTGGGGCGGCAGTTCGTCGTGGTGCAGCGCGAGAACGGTCTTGATGAGCCCGGCGATCCCGGCGGCGGCCTCCAAGTGGCCGAGGTTGGTCTTCACCGAGCCGAGGAGCAGGGGTTGTGCGGGGTCGCGGTCGCGGCCCAGGACGGCGCCGAGCGCGCCCGCCTCGACCGGGTCCCCGAGCGGTGTACCGGTGCCGTGCGCTTCGACGTAGTCCAATAACTGGCCTTCCAAGCCGTGCACTTGGTTGAGCAGGGCGCGTTGCGCGGACGCGTTCGGCGCGGTGAGCCCGTTCGAGCGGCCGTCGGAGTTGACGCCCGTACCGGTGATGACGGCGAGGACGCGGTCGCCGTCGCGCTCGGCGTCCGCGAGGCGCTTGAGGACGACGACGCCGCAGCCCTCGCCGCGCACCATCCCGTCGGCCGCCGCGTCGAACGCCTTGCAGCGTCCGTCCGCGGCCAGCGCGCCCGCCCGCTGGAAGCCCAGGGTCACGGCGGGCGAGAGCAGGACGTTGACGCCCGCCGCGAGCGCCGTGTCGGACGTGCCGTCCGCCAGACTGCGCACCGCGTGGTCGACGGCGACCAGCGAGGACGAGCAGGCCGTGTCCACGGCGAGGCTCGGCCCGCGCAGATCGAGCGCGTACGAGAGACGGCCGGCGGCGATGCTCAGCGCTCCCCCGGGCGCGGTCCACGGCGTCACCGCCTCCGGCCGGGCGGCGGTGAGGTGCGCGTACTCGGTTCCGCTGATGCCGACGAACACCCCGGTCCGCGTCCCGGCGAGGGAGGGCGCGGGCAGCGCCGCGTGGTCGAGCGCCTCCCGGGTCACTTCGAGGAGCAGGCGCTGCTGCGGGTCGAGGGCGACCGCCTCGTCGGCGCCGATGCCGAAGAACTCGGCGTCGAAGTCGGCGATGCCGTCCAGGAAGGCGCCGTGCCGGCTGAGATCGGCGGGCAGGACGGACCCGGGCGGCACGAACTGCTCCCAGCGCCCCTCGGGCACCGTCCCGACGGCGTCCCGGCGCTCGCTGAGCAGCCGCCAGTACGCGGCCGGGGAGTCGGCCCCGCCGGGGAAGCGGCAGCCGATCCCGACGACGGCGACAGCACAACCGGCGTGCGCAGCAGGCTCGTTGAGCGGCTCGGGCATCTCGTCCGTCGTGAGCGCCGCCACCAGCGCGCCCGGCGTCGGCGTGTCCCACAGCAGTGTGGCGGGCAGGCGGCGCCCCACGACGTCCCCGAGCTGCGCCGTGAGGGCGACGGCGTCCCGCGAGGTGAGGCCGAGCTCGGCGAGCGGACGGTCGTCGCCCACCTCGTCGGGCGCCACCCCGTACCACTCGCCGAGCCGCTCGACGAGCACCTCGCGCACCCGCTGAGCGGCGCTCACCGCGGCGTCCCCGCGCGCAGCTCACCGGAGAGGAACCGCTGCCGGCACGCCGCGCGGGCGATCTTGCCGCTCGACGTCCGGGGCACCGTCCCTGCGGGTACGAGGACGAGTTCGGCCAGGCGCAGACCGTGCCGGGTGGCGATGGCCGCGCGCGCGGTGACCGAGGCGTCGCACGCGGCGGCCTCGTCCGGGGCGGCGGCACCCCGCCGCGTCTCCGCCACGACCACCAGTTCCTCGCCCTCCGCGCCGTCGTCGCGGGGCACGAGGAACGCGGCGAGGCGGTCCCTGCGGACCAGCCCGACCGCCGACTGCACGGTCTCCTCGATGTCCTGGGGGTAGTGGTTGCGGCCGTCCACGATGATGAGGTCCTTGAGCCGCCCGGTCACCAGGAGCCTGCCGCCGTGCAGGGCGCCGAGGTCGCCGGTGCGCAGCCATCCGTCGCGGAACGTCTCGGCGGTGCGCTCGGGCTGCTTCCAGTAGCCCGCGCCGACGTTGGGGCCACGGACCTGGATCTCGCCGACCCGGTCCTCGTCGAGCACGGTCCCCGTCTCGGGCGCGGCGATGCGTACCTCCTGCCCGACGGGGCGCCCGCAGTCGGCGAGCCGTACGACCGGCTCCGCCGCCGCGTCGGGGACCTCCTCGATCCGGCCCGCCGCGAGGGCGGCGGCGCTCGCCCGCACGGTCGCCGCCGGACGGCCCGGCGGGTCGGCCGTCACGAACACGGTGGCCTCGGCGAGCCCGTAGGCCGGGCTCATGGCCGCCTCGGGGAGCCCTGCCGGGCCGAACGCGGCGGAGAACCGCTCCAGCGTGCCCGGCCGCACCGGTTCGCTGCCGTTGAGCAGCGTCGCCACGCGGTCGAGGCGCAGCCCGGCGGCCTCCTGCGGATCGACGCGGCCGACGCAGTAGTCGTACGCGAAGTTGGGCGCCGCGCTGATCGTCCCCGGATAGCCGCCGAGCAGCCGCAGCCAGCGCACCGGGCGCTCCAGGAACGCCACCGGGTCGAGCAGGACGGACGCGTACCCCGTGCAGACCGGGGCGGCGACGCTCAGCACGAGCCCCATGTCGTGGAAGAGCGGCAGCCAGCCCACCGAGGTGTTGCGTCCGGGTGCGATGCCGAGGGCGGTGACGGCCTGGCGGGCGTTGGCGACGACGCCTGCGTGCGTCACCATCACGCCGGACGGGGTGCGGGTGGAGCCGGACGTGTACTGCAGGTACGCCACGTCGTCCGGGGCGGCCCGGGGCAGCTCGGCCGCGGGCGGTGCCTGCGGGAGGCCGTCCGCGGCGAGCACCGGCAGGCGCCCGCCCGTGAATGTCTCCGCCGAGGTGCGGGCCGCGTCGTCGGACAAGGCCAGTACGCAGGACGGTTCGCAGTCGTCGAGGACCGCCCGCAGCCGTCCGGCGTGGCCCGGCAGGTCGGGCGTGAAGAGCGGCACCGCGATCACCCCGGCGTACAGGCAGCCGAGGAACGCCACCGCGTACTCCAGGCCCTGCGGCAGCAGCAGCGCGACCCGGTCGCCGGGCCGCACCGTGGACACGAGCTGCCCGGCGAGCGCGCGGGCCCGCGTGTCCAGACCGCGCCAGCTGAGGCTGCGGTGCAGTCCGGGCGAGTGCGGATCGGGGAATTCGACGAAGGTGAAGGCCCGCTGGTGGGGGCGGTCGTGGGCCCATTGCCGCAGCCGGTCGGTGAGCAGCGGCTCGGGCGTGGGCGCGGGCGTCAACGTAGCGGTCATCTCGGCTGCTCCCTGCGTGACGGAGGGTGGGGACGGGCAGTGGTGACGGACCGTGCGGCCAAGGCCCCAGGTTGGCTGCCGTGGGACGGCTGAGAAAGACGAGGCGCTGACAGTTGTGGTGAGACGGACTGTCAGCGAGGTGACAACGCGTCCGGCGTGATTCGGCAGCCGGCGCAGGAGAGCGCGGCACGTTCGCGCGCCCACAATCCATGGGGCGCGCAGAGACGTGTGCCGAGACCGAGGACGCGACCTGTGCGATCGACCGAGGGGCGGGGCGGCCATGCACCGGGGAAGACTGTCGGCGCTCCTCGCCCTGGTGTCCGTGGCCGGGTTCCTGACCACGCTCGACAACACCGTCATCAACGTCGCCCTGCCCACGCTCCAGTCCGAACTCGGCTTGTCGGTCGGCGATTTGGAGTGGGTGGCGAGCAGCTACGTGCTCTCCTTCGGGGCGCTGCTGCTCGCCGGAGGGCGCCTCACCGACCTCGTCGGGCGCCGCGCCGTGCTCGCCGCCGGGCTCGTCGTGTTCACCCTCGCCTCGGGCGCGGCGGCCCTGGCGGGCAGCGGCGCCGCGCTCATCGCGGCCCGTACGGTCCAGGGCGCCGGAGCCGCGCTCACCATCCCGGCCTCGCTCGCGGTCGTCGCCGCCGATCTGCCGGAGCGGCGCCGCTCGACCGCCGTGGGGCTGTGGACGGCGGCGCTCGCCGTGGCGCTCGCGCTCGGCCCGGTCATCGGCGGCTTCGTCACCGAACACTGGGGCTGGAGCTGGGTGTTCCTGCTCAACGTGCCGTTCGGGGCGCTGGCCCTGTTGCTCGTACCGGCGATCCCGTCGGCCGGCCGTGGCCGCGCGGGCCGCCTGACCGCGCTCCTCGACCTGCCCGGCGCGACGCTGTCCGCCCTCTCCCTGTTCCTCCTGACCTACGCCCTGGTGAAGGGCGGCGAGGACGGCTTCAGCACACCGCCCGTCCCGCTGTGCCTCGGGCTGTCGGCGGCGACAGGTGTGGCCTTCCTGGTGGTCGAGGCGCGCACCGCCCTGCCCCTCCTCGATCTGCGGATGCTGCGCGACCGGCTCCTGGTCGGCGGGGTCGCCGCACAGGTGCTCTGGGGCATGGGCGTCAACGGCGTGTTCTTCTTCACCGCCCTCTGCCTCCAGCAGGTCCTGGGGTTCTCCCCGGTCGAGGCGGGCCTCGCGTTCCTGCCGCTGGCCGGTGCGCTGCTGCTGTGCACGCCGTTCGCCGAACGGGCCGCCCGGCTCATGGGCGGCGCCCACCGTTCCATCGCCGCCGGTCTGGCGCTCGTCGCGGTGGGCCTGCTGCTGGTCGCCCAGGTGGGCGCCGGTGCCGCCTACGCCGACCTGCAGCCCGGCCTCGTCCTCATCGGCGTCGGCTCGTCCCTGACCACCCCGCTGACCGTACGGTCCGTCGAAGCGGTCCCCGCCTCCCGCACCGGGACGGCGTCCGGCCTGGTCAGCGCGGCGCGTGAGATCAGCGGCGTGTTCGGCGTGGTCCTGATCGGCATCGTCCTCACCCGCACGGAGCGCGCCGCGCTGCGCGACGGCGCCGATCCGCCCACGGCGTTCCTCGACGGCTACGACACCGGGCTGCGGCTGGCGGCCGCGTGTGTGTCGGTGGGCGCCCTGGTCACCGTCATGACGCTGCGGCGCAGGGGCCGTCACCGCCGTCGCGGAGGTCCGGCGGAGCGCGCACGGACACTTCCGTCGCGCGCGGTGCGGGGTGGCGGATGACACCTGCGCGGGGTGGCGGATGACACATGCCGCTCACTTGTGTCCGCCCGCGCAGAACACCCATGTGTGTTGTCACCCCGGTGACCAGAACCACCGCCGCCTCGCCCGCACGCGCGGAACGGGCGGCCGCGTTGTCACTCGGGTGACAGAGCGCACCGTCGAATCTGTGTGTCCCCGACGGGGCGCGTCCGGCGACCGGGCAGTATCGTCGCCGAGCCCCTGATGACCCCACGCGCAGAGGGAGCCCCATGGTCGACGGAGCCCACACCACGGCCGAACGCCCCACGGCCACCACCGCGTTCCGGTCCTTCCCCGCCGAACTCCACGAGCAGTTGCGGCCGTTCCTCGGCGACCTCACCGACGACGTCGTACGGGCCATCAGGACCGAGATCGCCGAGTACGCCCGGCCGATGGACGAGACGTACATGCACGTCGTGCACCGCGGTGTCGAGCAGGCCCTGGAGGGTTTCCTCGCCCGGGTCGCGGACTCCGAGACCGACTGGGAGGACGTCAAGGCGACGTACCAGCGCATCGGGCGCGGCGAGGCCGACGAGGGCCGCAGCCTGGACTCGTTCCAGGCCGCGTTGCGGCTCGGCGCCCGCGTCACCTGGCGGCGCGTCAGCGAACTGGTCCAGGCCGACCGGCTCCCGCCGCACGTCCTCGTCGCGTTCGGCGAGGCCATGTTCCTGCACCTCGACGAGATGGCGGCCGCGACCACCGCCGGGTACACGGAGGCGCGGCTGCACACGGCCGGTGAGCTGCAGCAGCGGCGCAGCCGGCTGATCGACCTGCTGACCGTCGATCCCCCGGTCTCCCCCGAGGCCATCGCCGACCTCGCGCACACCGCGCAGTGGCCGGTACCGAAGGAGATCGCCCTCGTGGTGGCCGAGGGCCGGGGCGAGGCGGTCCGCCCCATCGTGCCGCCCGAGTTCCTGGCCCGCTTCGAGGGGCAGTCCGGCGTCGTCGTCGTACCCGACCCGGAGGGTCCCGGACGGCAGCGGGCGATCACCGCCGCGTTACGGGGCCTGCGCGCCGCGCTCGGCCCGACGGTCGCGCTCGACGAGGGCGCCCGCTCCCTGCGCTGGGCCCGCGACGCGCTCGACCTCGTACGCCGTGGCGCGCTGCCCGCCGCCGGGCTCGTCCGCTGCACCGACCACCTCGCCACGCTGCTGCTCTTCCGCGACGAGGACCTGGTCGACGCGCTCGCCCGCCAGCATCTGGGCCCGCTCGACGCCGTCCGCTCCCCGCAGCGCGAGCGGCTCGCCGAGACCCTGCTGTGCTGGCTGAGCTGCGCCCGCAACGCGAGCGAGGTCGCCCAGCGCCTCGCCGTGCACCCGCAGACCGTCCGCTACCGGCTGCGCCAGCTGGAGGAGGTCTTCGGCGACCGGCTCCGCGACACGACGGCCCAGTTCGAGATGCAGCTCGCGTTACGGGCCCTGAGTCTGCGCCACCCGCCGAACGCGGCCGGGGCGCCGGCGAGCAGCAAGGGGGCGTGAGCCCGGCGCCCGCCTGCCGCACGTCAGCGCCTCACCGCCGGGCCGCCTCACCGCCGGGCCGCCTCACCGCCGCCAGAACAAGTGGTGCGTCACGCCGCTCGGGCTCGGCACGACCTCCAGGTGGAAGCGGTCGCGCAGTTCGTGCGGGGAGTCCCAGAGCCGGAGCCCCGATCCGAGCTTCACGGGCGCGACCGCCACGTGCAGGGTGTCGACGAGACCGGCGTCGAGGAACTGGCGGACGGTGGTGACGCCGCCGCCGAGCCGGACGTCCTGGCCCCCCGCCGCCTCGCGCGCCCGCTCCAGGACCGTCACGGGGTCGCCGTCGACGAAGTGGAACGTGGTGTCGGAGAGGCTGAACGACGGACGCGGGTGGTGGGTCATGACGAACACCGGGGTACGGAACGGCGGCTCGTCGCCCCACCAGCCCTGCCACTCGTGGTCCTGCCAGGGACCGCGCTGCGGCCCGAACTTGTTGCGGCCCATGATCTCGGCGCCGATGTTCCTGGCGAAGTCCCGGGTGAAGTAGTCGTCGAGGCCCCGGGTGCCGCCGGGCTCCGTGCGGTTGGGCCAGCTCGCCGTGGCCCCGGCCCACGAGAACAGCCGCTCGGGACGGTCCACCCCGAACGGCCGCTCAAGGCTCTGGTGCACACCGGCGGCGATCCCGTCGGCCGACACCATGAAGTTCATGACTCTCAGCAGTTGCTCTCGCTCCACGGGCCTGCCCGTCCGTTCTGTCGTCCGGCTCCTGTCGCGCTGCGCGATCAGGGTGCGGGAATGCCCCGCACATCACGACGTCGAACGGGGAGCGGCCGGATCGACAACCGCCCGCACCTCAATCCGGACTGCAGCCGCGCACGATCGACGCGATGACATCGTCGAGCCCGCGGTCGTCCGTCTCCGGCAGCGGCACGCCGCTCACGGCCAGGCTGACGTACCCGTGCAGCGGGGCGAACACCGTCAGGGCGACGTGCTCCAGGGGGCCTTCCCTGACCTCCCCGCGCCGCTGCCCGGTGCCGACGAGCTCCAGGCCCTGCTCGATCCACCGGCGCGCGGCGTCCCCGAGCGCCTGGGACGCCTCCGGGCTGTGCTTGGCCGAGAACATCAGGTCGAGCAGGGCGGCGTTCGCCAGGGAGAAGCCGACGTAGGAGCGGGCCATCGCGGCCAGGCGCTCGGGGAAGGCCGGCCCGACACCGTCCCGGGACGCCGCGAGCGTCTCGGCGAGCCGCTCGAAACCGGTCAGGGCCAGCGCGTCGAGCAGCGCCTGCTTGGAGCGGAAGTGGCGGCTGGGCGCGGCCGGGCTCACGCCGAGGTCGCGGGCCAGTTCCCGCAGGGACAGCGCGCCCGATCCCCGCTCGCGCAGTGTGTGCTCGGCCCGTTCGAGCAGGGCGGCGCGGAGGTCTCCGTGGTGGTAGGGGCGCTTCGTCATGGCGTCAGCCTAAACCGGACACGATGCATGTAGACGTTGCATACATTGTGATCGGTGCATACATTGGAGGCGGGCCCCTACCTGTGGCTCAGCGGAACTCAGCGGACTCAGCGGGACGACCCAGGAGGAGCGCCATGCCGCGCACACCCATCGACATCACCCTGCCCGACCTCGGCGGGCGGCGGGCGCTCGTGACCGGCGCGAGCGACGGCATCGGCCTCGGCATCGCGACGAGGCTCGCCGCGGCCGGGGCCGAGGTCCTCCTGCCCGTACGCAATCCCCGGAAGGGACGGGCGGCGGTCGACAAGATCACTCAAGCGGTCCCCGGGGCCGACGTGTCCCTGCACACCCTGGACCTGTCGTCCCTCGACTCGGTCGCGGCGCTCGGCGACACGCTGCGCGAGGACGGCCGCCCGATCCATCTCCTCGTCAACAACGCCGGGGTGATGACCCCGCCCGACCGGCAGACGACCGCCGACGGCTTCGAGCTGCAATTCGGCACCAACCACCTCGGCCACTTCGCCCTGGTGGCCCATCTGCTGCCCCTGCTGCGCGCCGGGCGGGCCCGGGTGACCTCGCAGATCAGCGTCGCCGCGAACCGCCACGCCATCAACTGGCAGGACCTGAACTGGGAACGCTCGTACAACGGCATGAAGGCCTACAGCCAGTCGAAGATCGCCTTCGGCCTCTTCGGCCTCGAACTGCAGCGGCTCAGCACGGTCCACGACTGGGGCATCACCAGCAACCTCGCCCACCCCGGAGTCGCCCCGACCAACCTGCTCGCCGCGCGCCCCGAGGTCGGCCGCGCCACGGAGACCGGCGGCAGGAAGCTGATCAGCGCCCTCTCCCGGCGCGGCATCCTCCTCGGCACCGTCGAGAGCGCCCAGCTCCCCGCCCTCCACGCGGCGACAGCGCCCGACGCGCTGCCCGGTCGCCTGTACGGGCCGAGCGGGCCCGGGCACCTCGGCGGACCTCCGGCCGAGCAGAAGCTGTACTCCCGCCTGCGCGACCCCGAGGAGGCACGACGCGTCTGGCGCGTCTCCGAGGAGCTGACCAAGGTGTCCTGTCCCGGCGGTTGAAGGGGCCTGACGGTGCGCGGCGCGCAACGTCAGGCCGCTTGCACCACGTCGTCGGCCGGAAGGCTGCGCGCCGCCACCATGAGGTCCGCCTGCCCGAACAACAGGGCGTAGCCGCTGGGGAGTTGCGCCAGGATGCGGTGGAGCAGCTCCTTGTCCACGGTACGGGCGAGGACGCCCAGGACGGATCCGACGTGCCAGCGGGTGGTGGCGTACGGCGCGTCCGTGGCCTCGGCGAGCGCCTTGACGAAGGCGTGCGCCGTCAGCGGGCGCGGAGCGGGCAGGGCCTGGGTGAAGTGCCGGGCGGCTCGCGGCGGCAACTGGCGTGCGAGGTCGACGCGTTCGTCGCCGACGATCTGCTGACCGAGCGCGTCGAGGACGGTCGCGGTGACGCGCTCCGCCTGCTCTGTGGTGGCGTAGGCGCCCTGGTACCGGATCTGCTCCAGCAGGGCGGAGTCGGAGCGGTTCGCCGTCGCGGACGGCATCGGGAGCGAGGCCGGGGCAGGGGCGGGCGTCAGGGTCGGGCGGGGCGCCCGGGCAGGGGTCGGGGTCGGGGTGGGCATGGGAGCGGTGGCCTTTCACGCATCGCACGGCTGACCGCCGGGGGCCGCGCACGTCGCCTGGAACGGGCGGGCGTCCGGCCCCCTGCGGTCAGCGGGGTGGGCGGGGGTGGTGGGAGTCGCGGGGACTCAGGAGGACAGCTGCCTGGGCCCGCCGTCGCTCGCGCGGCTGATGTTGATCTTGCGCGGCTTGGCGCGCTCGGCGATCGGGATGCGCAGCGTCAGCACGCCCGCGTCGTACGTGGCGTCGATCCGCTCGGTGTCGAGCGAGTCGGCCAGGACCAGCTGCCGGGAGAAGACCCCCATCGGCCGCTCGGAGAGCTCCAGTTGCACGCCCTCGCCGGTCACGGCCGGGCGGCGCTCCGCCTTCACGGTCAGCATGTTGCGTTCCACGTCGATGTCGACGGCGTCGGGGTCGACCCCGGGCAGATCGAGGGCGATGACATAGGCGTCGCCGTCGCGGTAGGCGTCCATCGGCATCTGCGAGGGCTTCGACCACGTACCGGCGCCTGTGGCGAACAGCTGCTGGGCGAGTCGGTCGAACTCACGGAAGGGGTCAGTGCGCATCAGCATTGTCGCTACACCTCCAAGGTTCCAGGGCATTTCCTGCCTCATGCGCTGCACCTGCCATCGTTGTAGCATGTCATCGGAACGATGACAAGTGACTCTGTCAGCGAGGCGATGACACTCGCAGGGCACCCGCAGGAGGAGCAATCGTGGCCAAGCCCCCGCACCCGCACCCGAACCCGCACCCCGAGGCTTCCGACTCCCCGGCCCCGGGCTCGCAGGCCCAGGACTCGCAGGCCCCCGATTCCTTCCATGCCGCCTACGCGGCGCTGCAGGACATGACGCGTTCCGCGCGCCGCGCGCACGACGACGCTCCCGCCGTCCCCGCTCCCGGAGTCGACGCCGCCCTGGACGCCCTGATCCTCCTGCGCGAGCTGCGCGGTCAGATCGCGGGCTGGGAGGCGTCACTGATCGAGACGGCGCGGGACGCGGGCGCCAGCTGGGCGAGCCTGGCCCGGCCCATGGGCGTCAACAGCCGCCAGGCCGCCGAGCGCCGCTACCTGCGCCTGCGCCCCGGCGCCCCCGGTTCGACCGGCGATCAGCGCGCCCAGGCCGTCCGCGACGAACGCGCCGCCGACCGCCACGTCACCTCCTGGGCCCGCGCGCACGCCGGCGAACTGCGCCGGCTCGCCGGTCAGCTCGCCGCCCTCGCCGACCTTCCGAGCACCGCCCAGCCACCGCTCGACCGCGTCCGCGAGGCGCTCGGCCACAGTGACGCGGCCCGGCTCCTCGGCCCCCTCGCCGACCTGCGCACGCACCTCACCGACCACCCCTCGCTCGCCCGGCAGGTCGGCCGCGCCCTCGGGCACGCGGACGCCGAGCGCGCCGCCGCCACCGCGCGACGCGAACAGGCGCAGTGAAGCGTGGCGACCGGGAATGGACCTGGCCGAACCGCGTCGGCGGCTCTACGTTGCGCCTATGACCGAGCTGCGCACACGCAAGTACGAGCGGTGGTTCCACGCCGCGGACGTCGACGGCGACGGCGCGATCACCCGGCAGGACGTCGTCCTCATGAGCGAACGCTACGTCCAGGCCCGCGGCATGCTCCCGGACGCCCCGCAGGCACGGCAGATGTACGAGACCATGCACCGGTTCTGGGAGTCCGTCGTCGCCCCGTTCGACACCGACAAGGACGACCGGGTGACCTCGGCCGAACTGACGCAGGCCTTCACCGCCGCCTTCTCCGACCGCGCCCGCTACCCGGAGGAACTCGCCCCGGTCGCCGACCACTTCTTCGACCTGGCCGACAGCGACGGCGACGGCGCGATCACCCGCACCGAGTTCACCCACATCTTCGGCAGCACCGGCCGGGCCGACGACGCCGAGTGCGCCGAGGTCTTCAACGCCCTCGACCTCGACGCCTCAGGAGCCCTGAGCCGCGCCGAGTACCACAAGGCGGCCTCCGAGTTCTTCTACGGCGACGACCCCGACGCACCGGCGAACCACCTCTTCGGCCGCCTCGCCTGAGGCCGCGCCGACCCGGCTCTACTCCAGGTGCCGCGTCCTGGCGAGCGTCCGCTCGATGCCGTGCCGCACGAAGGCGCGGGCGCGCGCTCCCCGCCGTACGCGCCGCGGGAAACCGATCGGGGTCGGGTCCCCGTAGCGGCGGTCGTGGATGTCACGGACGACATCCTCGGGAGCGCCGAGGGCCGCCAGGTCCGTCAGCGCCTCACGCTTGGAGATCAGCCGCCCGTCGCGCAGGGTGGCGTCGGCGCGGGCCAGGACCAGGAGACCGAGGTCGACCCAAGGGTCCTTGAGCCAGCGCCAGTATCTGCGGGTGGCCGGAAGCCAGTAGCTCTCCAGGTCGTACCGGACGAACCGCTGCAACTCGCCGGGCGCGAGCGGCGGCAGCAGCCCGGACGGGGCGGGGCCGTGGAGCGCGAGGCCGCCGGTGAGAAGTTCCTGGCGGGTCACCGGTGTCACCGGACGGGCGTAGAGCGTGCGGTGCGCCCAGGTGACATGGTCGGCCCCGACCTCGCCCAGCTCCGCGACCACCATGTACGAGCAGTGCAGCTTGGCGGCGGCCGGCTCCTCGGCCAGCAGTCTTCGATGGATGCGCGCCAGCGCTTTCTTCTCGTCCGCGGTCAGCGGTTCCTCGACCACCGCGAGGAGATCCAGGTCGCTGCGGCCCGGCTGGAAGTCGCCCAGCGCGAGCGAACCGTGCGCCCACACCGCCACCGTGGGCACCGCCTGCTGTATCTCGGAGACGAAGCGCTTGAGCAGGAGATCGGTCTCGTTCGTCGTCATGGGCCGGAAACCTCCTCGTGGGAGCCCGCCCGGTCATCGTTCGCCGTCGCGCGGGAAGCGGATCGGGTACGAGACCGTGGGCTTCGGCTGCTTCTTCGGCTCCTCCCAACCCGGGAAGCGCACGGGGTAGACCGAGGTGGGCGTGGGGTGAGGGGAGCGCTGGGGGGACCGGTTCGCGTCGCGCTCGGACTGCGACGTCCGCGTGGGGTCCCCCGAGTTCGGACCGGAGGTCCCCGAGTGCGAACCGGAGGTCCCCGAGCGCGAACCGGCCGCGTCGGAAGGGGGCTGCATGGAGTTCCCACCGATCACGACCAGCGCGGCTATGCCGACGAACACGGCCACCTCACGGCGGGCCCCGGCGGCCCATCGGGCGTGCGCCCTGACCTCCGTACCGTCCCTGCGCCAGTACCTGTCGATCCACACCACGGCTCCCCCTCCCTCACCACTCATGCTGGCACGGCCCACTGACAACCGGTCGGCCGTCGGAAAATGACTGCCCTGTTCCCCATGTGCTCGGGGAGGATCGCGCCATGCACGTCTTCCTGGAAACCGGCCGGCTCGCGCTGCGCCCCTTCACCACGGCCGACGCCGACCATCTCCTCGCCCTGGACAACGACCCCGACGTCATGCGCTTCATCAACGGCGGCAAGGCGACGAGCCGCGAGTCGATCCTCACGCGCACCCTGCCGCGCCTCCTTCACACGTATCCGTGCTTCGGCACCCGCGGCTACTGGGCCGCGGAGGAGAGGAGCACCGGCACCTTCCTGGGCTGGTTCGAACTCCGGCCCCTGGACGAAGACAGCGCCACCGTGGTGGAGCTCGGTTACCGGCTGAACAAGGCGGCCTGGGGCGCGGGGTACGCCACGGAAGGTTCCAGGGCGCTGGTCGACAAGGCGTTCTCCGACCTCGGCGTGGAACGGGTCACCGCGAACACCATGGCGGTGAACGTACGGTCCCGGCGGGTGATGGAGAAGGCGGGCCTCTCCTTCCTGCGGCACTTCACCGGTGACTGGCCGGACCGGATCGCGGGCTCCGAGCACGGCGAGGTGGAGTACGTCCTCGACCGGGCGGAGTGGGAGCGGCGCAGGTAGCGGTCAGGTCACGGGACGAAGACGCAGAACTCGGCCCCTCCGGGTCGGCCAGCACATGCCACTTGATGTCGTGGTCGAGCGGGCCGGGGCCGCGTTGTGGTCTGCCATGAGCGCCATGCGACAGCGCCCGCCACGGCGGCACCAGTACTCAACCGACTCCGCGCTTCGCCCGCGTCCACCGCAGCACCTTCCCCGCGGGCCACGTCGTGACCACCCGCTCGGCGGGCACCTCGCACTCCTCCGCGCGGGCGCAGCCGATCACCTGCCAGTCCAGCTGGCCGGGGGCGTGGGCGTCGGTGTCCACCGAGAAGAGGGTCCCGGCCGCGACGGCGCGGCGGAGCAGGCGGCGTGGCGGATCGAGGCGTTCAGGGCGGCTGTTGATCTCGACGGCGGTGCCCGCGGCGGCGCACGCCTCGAAGACGGCGTCGGCGTCGAACTGCGACTCGGGCCTGCCGCGCCCCGTCACCAGGCGGCCGGTGCAGTGGCCGAGGATGTCGGCGCGCGGGTTGCGGACCGCCGCGATCATGCGCCGGGTCATCGCGTCGGCGTCCATCCGCAGTTTGGAGTGGACGGAGACGACCACGACGTCGAGCTGGTCGAGCAGTTCGGGCTCCTGGTCGAGCGAGCCGTCGTCGAGGATGTCGCACTCGATGCCGGTGAGCAGCCGGAACGGCGCCCAGCGTTCATTGAGGCCGGCCACCACCGCCAGTTGCTCGCGGAGCCGTTCTGGAGACAGGCCGCGGGCCACGGTCAGGCGCGGGGAGTGGTCGGTCAGAACGGCCCACTCGTGCCCGATCTCCCGGGCGGCCCGCCCCATCTCCTCGATCGGGCTGCCGCCGTCCGACCAGTCGGAGTGCAGGTGGCAGTCGCCGCGGAGCAGCGCCCGCAGCGTGCTGCCCGCCCCGTCCGCCACCAGGGGTGTCGTGCGCGCCTCCTCCTCCAGGCGGGTCAGATACGCGGGGACGTCTCCGGCGTACGCCTCCCGGATCACCGCGGCGGTCTTGGGGCCGATCCCCTTCAGCGCCTCCAGCGAGCCGGTGCGCATCCGCTCGGTGAACTGGGACTCCGGCAGGCCGGTGATCACCTCGGCGGCCGTGCGGAAGGCGCGGACCCGGTAGGTCGGGGCGCGGTCGCGCTCCAGCAGGAACGCGATCCGCTCGAGCGCCCGCACCGCGTCGCGCGCCGGATCTCTGTTCGCCTTGGACACCGCCATCAAGCCGCTCCCGTTCGACTGGTCAGTCCCTCCTCAGGATGAGCGGCGGAGCCGCGTTCGGCACGCGGGAGGGCCTGTCCCGCACGGGTCACAGCCGACCGCTCTACGGCGTATAGACCGCGTCGCTGCCGTAGAGCTCCCGCGTGAACGCCGACACGTCCGCGCTGCGGTTCGCGCCGTCGAGGTTGTAGGTCAGGTAGACGCCGTACCCCTCGCTGACGGTGCGGCGCGCGAGGGACGCCGCCGTGCTCTGCGCGGTCCGGCCGATCTCCACCGCCGCGGGTGACAGCTTCGACTTGGGCAGACCGAGGTTCGGGACCTGCCAGCTGCCGTAGTACGGGTTCCAGGCGTAAGTGAACGCGGACGAGACGTTCACGCCGCCGTAGGAGAGCCGGGTCGCCGCCGGGCCGATGTTGTAGAGGCTGATGATCTTGCCCGGCAGGTTCGCGCGCAGCGCCGACACCAGGTACACGAACGAGCTCGCGTTGGGCTGGCCGGTGCCGTTGTTGCCGTACTCGGCGTACTCGTCGTCGAAGTCGATGCCGTCGAGGCCGTACTTGGTCACGGTGTCCGACAGCTGCTTCGCGAACGCCGAGGCCGCCGCCTGCGAGGGGAAGTTGGCGAAGCCCGCGCCCTGGTGGTTGCCGAGCACCGACAGGACGACCTTGATGCCCTTCTGCTGCAGGGGCCGGATCTCCGTGGCGGCGTTGTCGAGGACGCGCTGCACGTTCTCGTTGAAGTGCAGGTAGGCGGCCTTGGTGCCGGTGTCGTAGTTGATGTTCGCGGCGAAGATCACGGCAACGTCGAAAACGTTGTCACCGCCGCTGGCGAGGGTGTATTTCCCGACGTTGCGCATGCTGTTGTTGTTCACTTCGACGTAGGCCACCGAGGTCGGCCCCTGTTTGGCGACAGCGGCGACGGGGGTCGCGGGGGCGGGATCATGGAACGCCGCCGCGCCAGCCGTAAAGCTGAAGCTTAGGGTGAGAGTTACGGCGGCCGAGAAGGCGAGCGCGGCGCTCCGCGCTCTGCTCCGTATCCGGGTGAACATGGCTGATCGGTCTCCCATCGCCCGACCGGCGCCCGACGGATGCGCGAGCACCGAATGAGCCCTCGATCTTCCCGCCCCCACGCCCGGCCCCCCAGCACCGCGCGCCAACTCTTCACGATCCCCCCGCACATCCCCGAAACAGCCGCGCCGCAGGATGGCCGGATCACGCTCCGAAGGGGTCCTCGACCACCGGAACGCACGGGGAGAGCAGCGCCTCGGTGTGCCGGGTGACCGCGCCCCGCACGAGCCTGAGCACCCGCATTTCGTTCTCGTGGCCCGGATCCTCGTCGTCGCGGATGTGGAGGAGTCCGTAGGAGCCTGGGGCCACCTCCGCCACATGCTCGAACAGGCCGACGATGTCCGGCGACGAGCGGTGGTTGGAGTGTCCGCCCACGTGGAGGAAGGGCTCGCCGTTCATCCAGCGCAGGTCGAGGAGGTAGGGGCTGTCGAGCCGGTCGATGCGGAGCCGGAGGGCGTCGACGATCCGCCGCAGACCGGCTTCGTCGTCGTCCGCTGTCGCGCTCTCCCTGACCGTGATCCAGCCGTGGTACTCGAACACGCCGGGATTCTACGCATCAGCCCCGTGCGCCCCGCGGGAGGCGACCGCGTGGACCACCGCCGCCACGCTCGCCCGGTCCGTGGGTCTCGTGTCGAAGGAGTTGTGGATGGAGAAGCCCTCCACGAGGGCGTCGAGCGCGCGTGCCGTGAGGGGGTCGAAGTGGCGGGCCAGGGAGTCGCGGCTGGCCTGCATCCAGGAGCGGGTCACCGCGCGGAGTTCGGGGTGGCGGGTGGCGAAGGCGTAGAGCTCATAGCTGAGCAGCAGGTTGCGGTCGGTGCCCCAGACCTTGCCGCAGATGATCTCCACGACGGCGGCCTCGGCCTCCTCGGGCGTGCGCGCGGCCTTCAGCAGCGCCCCGTAGCGCACGGAGACGGACTCGGCGAGCCGCGTGAACGCCTCGGTGAGCAGGTGCTGCATGTCGTCGAAGTAGTAGGTGAGCGAGCCGAGCGGGACGCCCGCCGCCTCCGCGATCTTGCGGAAGGTCACCTTGATGGCGCCGTGCTCGGCCACGACGTCCAGGGCGGCGTCGAGGATGCGGTCGCGCCGCCGCGGGTCGTTGGGGCCGCGATTGCTGCCGGTCATCTCTTCGCTCCGCTTTCTCTCCCAGCCGCCGGCGGTGTCTTCTCTCTCCGCCGCCGACTGTGTACGTTTGTACATACTCAGGTGCCGACCCTGTCGCCCCGCATTCTTCCGGATCCCAGTGGAGCCTCCCCGTGATCGACCGCGCCCTGCGCAGACGCCGCCAGGCCCTGTTCCTCTTCTTCTTCCTCCCGGGCATCTCGATGTCGTCCTGGGTCACCCGCACCCCGGACGTGCGCGATCAACTGGGCGTCTCCACCGGCCAGATGGGGCTCGTCCTGTTCGGGCTCTCCGTCGGCTCCATGGCGGGCATCCTCTGCTCGGGGCGTCTCGTGTCGCGGTTCGGCACCCGGCCCGTGATCGCGCTCGGCACCAGCCTCATCATCGTGAGCATGGCCGTCGTCGGAACGGGCAGCGCGGTGTCCTCCGCGCCGATGGTCGCGGCCGGGCTGTGCCTGTTCGGCGCGGGGATGGGGTCGGGCGAGGTGGCGGTCAACGTGGACGGCGCCGACGTCGAACGCCTCACCGACAGCGCCGTCCTGCCCACCCTGCACGGCTGCTTCAGCCTCGGCACCGTCCTCGGCGGCCTCACCGGCATGGCGGCCACCGCGGGCAACTTCCCGGTCGCCTGGCACCTCGCGGCGATCGCCGCCGTCTCCGCGGCCATCCTCGCCTACGCCCTGCGCTCCGTCCCCAAGGGCATCGGCATCAGCGACACGCCCGGCACGACCACAGCCTCCGCGGCGACAGGGACGGCGCAGAACGGGCAACCCGTGTGGAAGGACCGCAGGCTGCTGCTGATCGGCGGCATCGTCCTGGCCATGGCCCTCGCCGAGGGCGCCGCCAACGACTGGCTCCCGCTCCTCATGGTGGACGGCCACGGCGTGGACGCGGCCCTCGGCTCCCTCGTCTACGTCGGGTTCGCCGCCGCGATGACGCTGGGCCGCTTCAGCGGCACGTTCTTCCTCAACCGGTTCGGACGGGTCGCCGTCGTGCGGGCCAGCGCCGTCTCCGGGTCGATCGGGCTCGTCCTGGTCATCTTCTCCGACAGCGCCGTCGTCGCGGCCGCCGCCGTCGTGTTCTGGGGGCTCGGCGCGGCGCTCGGCTTCCCCGTCGCCCTGTCGGCGGCGGGCGACTCGGGCCCCGACCAGACGGCCCGCGTCAGCCTGGTCGCCACCATCGGCTACGTGGCCTTCCTCGTGGGCCCGCCCGCCCTCGGCTTCCTCGGCGACCACTACGGCTTGCGCTCCGCGATGCTGGTGGTGCTGGTGTTCGTCGTCGCGGCCATCGCCCTCGCCTCCGCCGCCGACACCCGCGCCTCCTCGGTGGCCCGCGGCACCGGGTCCGACGGCGCCGCACCCGACGCCTCGCAGGCCGAAGACACGGACGCGGATGCCGAGAGCCCGGCGGCGAAGTGAGCGCCGGCCCCTCGCCCGCCCCACCCGGCCACCGCTACGGAAGCCGCGTCACGCCTCGCCGTTGAGCATGGCGGCGGTCAGGACGTCGCCCGCGACGCCCCAGCCGCCGTCCGGGACCTCGTCGACCAGGACGACGGTGGTGGGGCGGGCGCGCTCGCCGTAGATCTCGGCGTACAGATCGGTGGTGCGCTCGACGATCTTCTTCTTGTCGTCGACGGTGAGGGTGCCGGCGGGAACCTTGAACTGAGCGAAGGGCATGGATGTTCTCCTCGGGTGTGCGGGGGTGAGTACGGATGCGTGGTCGGTCGTGCGGTCCTCAGACCAGGCCGCCGTTCGCCCGCAGGATCTGGCCGTTGACCCAGCGCCCCGCCGGGCCGGTGAGGAAGGCGACGACCTGCGCGATGTCCTCGGGGGTGCCGAGCCGCTCCAGCGGCGGGACCTTCGCGAGCCGGTCGACCTCCTCGGGCGTCTTGCCCTCCAGGAACAGGTCCGTCGCGGTGGGACCGGGAGCGACGGTGTTCACGGTGATGTCCCGGCCGCGCAGCTCACGGGCGAGGATCAGCGTGAGCGCCTCCGTGGCCGCCTTGCTCGCGGCGTACGCGCCGTAAGCGGGGAACTGGGTGCCGACCACCGAGGTGGAGAAGCCCACGAAGGACCCGCCCGCGCGCAGCCGCCGCGCGGCCTGCTGGGCGACGACGAAGGCGCCCCGGATGTTGGTGCGGTGCATGGCGTCGAGCTGCGCCAAATCCAGTTCGGCGACGGTCGACAGGGACATCCGTCCGGCGCAGTTCACCACCGCGTCGACGCCGCCGAACTCCCGCTCCGCCCGGTCGAACAGCGCGGCGACCGCGTCCTCGTCCGCCACGTCCGCCTGTACGGCGACGGCCCGCCCGCCCTTGTCGGTGATCGCCGCGACCGTCTCGTCGGCCGCCGCCGCGTCGCGGGCGTAGTTCACGATCACGGCGAAGTCCTGCCGGGCCAGTTCGAGGGAGACGGCCCGGCCGATGCCGCGTGATCCGCCGGTGACGACGGCGACGCGCACCGACGCCGAGGGCGCTGTGCTGGTGAGGTCAGGGTTCGTAGTCATGTCCTCCACGATGCGCGGCGCCGCCGACGGGAACCAGGGGATGTCATCCCCTGGGTGAGCGCCCCGGCCCGGCGCACAATGGCGGGCATGGGTTCTGTGAGACACACCGAGCTGGGAGCGTTCCTGCGCTCGCGGCGTGAACGCATCCGCCCGGCCGACGTGGGCCTCCCCCACGGGCCGCGCCGCCGCGTGCCGGGCCTGCGCCGCGACGAGGTCGCCCAGCTCGCCGGCGCCTCGGTCGACTACTACAACGAACTCGAACGCGGCGCCGGGTCCCAGCCGTCCGAGCAGATGCTCGCCGCGCTCGCCAGGGCGCTGCGCCTGACCGCCGACGAGCGGGACCACCTCTTCCACCTGGCCGACCGTCCGGTGCCCGCGCACGGCGGAGCGGCCTCGCACGTCCATCCCGGGATGCTAGACCTGCTGTCCCGGCTGACCTCGACCCCGGCCCAGGTGATCACGGACCTGCACGTCACCCTCGTACAGAATCCGCTGGCCGTGGCGCTGCTCGGGGACCAGTCCGGGTTCCGGGGCGCCCGGGCGAGTTTCGTGCACCGGTGGTTCACCGAGCCCGCGGCGCGGGAGCTGTATCCGGAGGCCGATCACGCGCGGCAGTCGAGGGCGTTCGTCGCCGATCTGCGGGCCGCCGCCGCGCGGCGGGACGCGAAGGACACGGAGGCCAGTTCGATGATCGCGGCGCTGCGCGAGGCGTCCGCCGAGTTCGCGGAGGTGTGGGCCGTCCACGACGTGGCCGTCCGCCGCGACGACCGCAAGCGCCTCATCCACCCGGACCTCGGCCTCCTTGAGGTCAACTGCCTCAACCTGTTCAGCGAGGACGGACGGCAGCGGCTGCTCTGGTTCACCCCGGCTGTCGGTACGGACAGCGCTGACCTTCTCGATCTGCTGGCCGTCGTCGGTACGCAGCAGGTCTCCGGCCCGGCGCGCTGACGGGCGGCGCGCCACCGGCGGGCCCGCGATGTGGGGGCGCGGGCCCGCGAGGTCTCAGCGCGCCTGCCGCAGCATCTCGGACAGCGCGCGACGGGTGGCGCACTGGCGCCAGTTGGCCACGCAGCGGTGGCAGCTCGTCGCATGGTCGAGCAGCGCGCGATACGCCACGTCGACATGCGTGTAGGGCGCTGTCACGCCCCTCATTGGTCCAGGATCCACACTCTCGGCCACAGCGACTCCATCCGGTCGGCCGTACCCCGGGCCCTTCGTGCGGTGCCGGGGGTTCGTCTGTCCTTCCGGTCACATGGCAGGGGCAGATGCGGGTCCGCGACACGTGCAGAGCGCAAGCGTCCCGGTGAACGCCTTGTCGGGGGTCGGCTCCGGGGATCAGCTCTTCGCCGCGTATCAGGTGGACCCGTCCTGACCGGGTACGACGGCCCGCATGGAGGCGGGCCCGGCGCCGTGCGCGTCGTACAGCGTGCGCAGCGCCGCCGCCAACTGGCGCGCCGTGTCGTCGTCGAGCGGGGCGAGGAACGCCGCTTCGGCCTCGGTGCGGGCGCGGTCGGCGTCATGGAGGCAGGTGGCGCCGGCCTCGGTGAGCGTGACGACGTTGCGCCGGCGGTCCCGGGCGCTGCGGTGGCGCTCGACGAGGCCCTTGCTCTCCAGCGCGTCGATGACGGCGACCATCGTGGTGCGGTCCATGCCGATGGCCGAGGCCAGCTCGTTCTGCGAGCGCTCCGCGCCGTCCGCCGCGATGACGGAGAGCACGCCGAGCTCCTTGGGATGCACGTCGTACGGGGCCAGCGCCTCGCCCAGCAGATCGGCCAGGCGCAGATACGCGTGCTTCATCAGGTAGCCGAGCCGTTCGGTGAGCAGGCCGGCCAGACCGGCGTCGTCCGTCATGCCTGATAGCGTATCCTGTATCTGATAATCAGCACTACTGACGATTCCCCACACGAACGAAGCGCGGACATGTGGGGCCCACCCGACGTGGGACCCACCCGACCCTGGGTACCCGGACATTTCGCCCGGACATCGACGTCCCGGCAGGCATCCCGCGTCACCGGCAGGCACCGCAATCAAGCGGCGCATCGCACCACCCAAAAGCTCTCAAGCTCTCAGCAAGCCCTCAGCAAGGAAGCGACGTCCTCGACATGAGCGACTCCATATCCACCGGCGCCACGCGGACGGCGCCGGGCTCGCACTCCCCCGGCGCGGCGGAGGCACCCGACCCCCGGCGCTGGTGGGGCCTGGTCGTCATCGCCCTGGCCCAGCTCATGGTCGTGCTCGACGCGACCATCGTGAACATCGCGCTGCCGTCCGCCCAGACCGATCTGGGCATGTCGGACGCCAACCGCCAGTGGGTCATCACCGCCTACACCCTGGCCTTCGGCGGCCTGCTGCTGCTCGGCGGCCGCGTCGCCGACCTCGTCGGCCGCAAGCGCACCTTCATGATCGGCCTGGTCGGCTTCGCCCTCGCCTCCGCGGTCGGCGGCGCGGCCACCGGCTCCGGCATGCTGTTCGCCGCCCGCGCGGCGCAGGGTGTCTTCGGCGCGGTCCTCGCGCCGTCGGCGCTGTCCCTGATGACGACGACGTTCACCGACCCGCGCGAACGCGGCAAGGCGTTCGGCATCTACGGGGCGCTCGCCGGCGCGGGCGGCGCCGTCGGTCTGCTGCTCGGCGGCATCCTGACCTCGTACCTGAACTGGCGCTGGTGCCTCTACGTCAACATCCCGATCGCGATCGTCGCCGTCATCGGCGCGAAGATCCTGCTGCACGACCGCCCCGGCCACAAGGACGTCAGGCTCGACGTCCCCGGCGTCATCCTGGGCTGCGGCGGCCTCGTCGCCATCGTGTACGGCTTCTCCGAGGCCGAGCCGCGCGGCTGGGGCGACGCGATGGTCGTCTCACTGCTCATCGGCGGTGTGGTGGCGCTGATCGCGTTCGTCCTGTGGCAGGCGCGCGCGAAGTCGCCGCTGCTGCCGCTGCACATCCTGCGGGACCGCAACCGCGCGGGCTGCTTCCTGACGATGGGCCTCGCCACGATCGGCATGTTCGGCCTGTTCCTGTTCATGACCTACTACCTGCAGGGCATCCTCGGCTACTCCCCCGTCAAGACGGGCCTCGCCTTCCTGCCGATGTCGGTCGCGATCATCCTCGGCTCGACGCAGATCTCCGCCCGGCTGCTGCCCCGCGTCCAGGCCCGCGCCCTGATGGTGCCCGGCATGCTGCTCGCCGCGGGCGGCCTGGCGATCCTGACCCAGCTCGACGTCGACTCGGCGTACGCGACGCACGTCCTGCCCGCCGAGCTCATCATGGGCCTCGGCATGGGTCTGACGTTCATGCCGGTCTTCTCCACGGCCACGCACGGTGTGCGACCGCAGGACGCCGGTGTCACCTCGGCCATGGTGAACACCTCGCAGCAGGTCGGCGGCTCGCTGGGCACGGCCCTCCTGAACACCATCGCCACGTCGGCGACGTCCACGTACATCGCGAGCCACCTCACCGACCCGTCGAAGAAGGCGCAGGTCGTCGCCTCCGGCGTGGTCCACGGCTACACCCACGCGATCGGCTACGCGGTCATCGCCATGCTCCTCGCGGGCTGCGCGGCGGCCCTCCTGGTCAACGCGAAGCCGGTACGCCACGGCGCCCACTGACCCCTGAACCGACCGCCCGAAGGGCCCGCGGAACCGAGGGGTTCCGTGGGCCCTTCGCGTACGCACGGCATTACGGCCGTTCCGGCGTCAGTCGCAGCTCGTAGCGGCTGACCCACGTCTCCACAGCGGGTCCGCCCAGTCCAAGGTGACGGTGCCGGCCGCCTCACCGGCGAGGTCGATCAGCCAGGTCTCGCCGCGCGCGATGGCATCCGTGACCCAGCCGGGGTCGAAGCGCCGGGGCCACTGGGACACCCCGCGCGCGGCGAGCCACTGCGCGGCCTCGTCCAGGACGCTCACGACCTCGGCGGTGTCCGAGCCCCGGGCGCGTCTGAAGGTGATGTCGTCGCCGCTCCACACAACAGTCATGGCGGGAATGGTCGCAGGCCGAGCCGAGGCAACCGCGTCACCCCGTTTTCGATAATGGAAATCATTGTCGTAAGCTGCGTGCACGACCGCGTACCGCTCGATCATGAGGAGCCGTCATGCCCCGCCCCGCCAAGTCCGCGCTCGCGCGCAAGAACCGGCCCAATCCGCTCGACGCGGCCGGGATCACGCGTATCGACTACAAGGACACCGACCTGCTGCGGAAGTTCATCTCCGACCGCGGCAAGATCCGGAGCCGGCGGGTGACGCGGGTCAGTCGGCAGCAGCAGCGGCAGCTCGCCGCGGCCGTCAAGAACGCGCGCGAGATGGCGCTGCTCCCCTACCCCGGCCGCTGAGCCGGTCACAGGACAAGACACACACCTACGGAAGGAACTTCATGGCCGTTCCCAAACGCAAGATGTCCCGCAGCAACACCCGGCACCGCCGGGCCCAGTGGCGGGCGGACACCCCCGCGCTCGTCCCCTTCACCCTCGACGGGCACACGTATCTCGTGCCCCAGCACCTGCGGAAGGCTTACGAGCGCGGGCTGCTCCGTCCGTGAGCGCCGTCGTTCGCAGGCGTTGTCCGCGGGCTTTCCCGGAATTGTCCGCGCTCTGTAACAGAGGCATCCCCCGACCTGCGCGTCTCGTCCTCCCATGTGGTCACAGGGTGACCGGGGAACGGCGAGAGACAGCGTGACAAAGGGGCGGGCATGGCGCAGCACGGCGGCGGGCGGGGCTGGAACAGCAAGATGATCGGCGCGGCACTCGGAGTGACGTTGCTCGCGACCGGCGCCTCCGTGTGGACCGCGCAGGCCGGTTCCGTCGACGGCCCGCCGCCGAAGGCGAGCGCCCCGGCCGCGCGGGACGCCGTCAAGCCGGTCGCGGTGAGCATCGTGCACGCCTCCGACAAGGGCGAGCGCGGCATCAATCTCACCATCGACGACGGCCCCGACCCGACGTGGACGCCGCAAGTCCTCGACATCCTGCGGCAGTTCGAGGTGAAGGCGACCTTCTGCATGGTGGGGACGCAGGCGCAGGCCCACCCCGACCTGGTGAAGCGGGTCGTCGCGGAGGGGCACCGGCTGTGCGACCACACGGTGGCGCACGACACCGCCATGGACAAGGCGTCCGAGTCCTACCAGTCCCAGCAGATCCTCGACGCCGAGCGCATGATCACGAAGGCGTCCGGCGGCGTCCGGCCGATGTACTACCGGGCGCCGGGCGGCGCCTTCACCCCGTACAGCCGCAAGCTGGCCGCTGCGCACGGGATGCGTCCGCTGGGCTGGAACGTGGACACCAAGGACTTCGAGCGCCCGGGCACGGAGGCCATCGTCATCACGGCGAAGGAGGAGCTGTCCAACGGACCGACGCTCCTCTTCCACGACGCGGGCGGCGACCGCACCCAGACCGTGGAAGCCCTGCGCCGCCTCCTCCCGGAGCTCAAGGAGCAGGGCTACACGTTCGGGTTCCCGGTCCGCTGACCCGGCCGGCCGGTCGGCCGGCCGGCCGGGCCCGTCCCGGTCAGTCCCCCAACCGCGCCCGCAGCCCCGGCTGCAACCGCTCCCCGTGCGCCGCGACCATGTCGTCGCAGAGCTGCCAGATGCGCTCCACGGGGAGGGCCGCCGCGGTGGCCGGGTCGGTCATGGCCGCGTGCCGGATGTGGCGGGGGTCGTCCTCCAGAGCGGCGCGGACCACGAGGTCGTTGGCGCTCAGATAGGTGCGGTTGAGCGCGGCGAGTTGCGGCGGCAGCGCGCCCACCCGCGTGGGCTGGAGGCCCGTCGCGTCCACCAGGCAGGGAACCTCGACGACCCCGTGCGCGGGGAGGTTCTCGATCAGGCCCTGGTTGGGCACGTTGCCGTACACGGTGCGCGGGGTGCCGGTCACGACGGAGTGGATGATCTGCGGGGCGTACTCCATCGTGCCCTCGACCGTGAGCGGCTCGCCCGCGCCCAGCGCCTCGCGCGTGCGCTCGTACTCGGCGACATTGTCGTCCACGATGCCGAGATAGGCCCCGATCGGCAGCCGCAGGCGCTCGACCTCGCGGTCGTGGTGCAGATACCAGGGCACGTACTCGCTGGAGTGCTCACTCGTCTCGGTCGGGTAGTAGCCCAGGCGGCGATACATGTCGACACGTACCCGGCGCCGCAACTGCGCGTCGGAGGCGATCAGTTCGTCGAGCTTCTCGTACAGGTTCCGGCCCTCGTGCTCGAAGCGGAGCACCCACGCCTGGTGGTTGACGCCCGCCGCCCGGTAGGTGATCTCCTCGTAGGGGACCTTCACGAGCTGGGCGAGGTCCTGCATCGTCCAGTAGACGGAGTGGCACAGGCCGACGACCTTCGTCAGGCCCGTCGCCGCCGTCAGGTACTGGACGTTCATCGCCATCGGGTTGGTGTAGTTCAGCAGCCACGCGTCGGGGCACACCTCGGCGATGTCCGCGCCCAGCTCCTTGAGGAACGGGAACGTGCGCAGCGCGCGGAAGATGCCGCCGACGCCCAGCGTGTCGCCGATCGTCTGGCGCAGCCCGTACCGGGCCGGGACCTCGAAGTCGGTGCGGGTGGCCTCGCCCATGCCGATCTGCACGATGTTGATGACGAAGTCGGCGCCGGTCAGGGCCGCACGGCGGTCCGCGTGCGCGGTGATCGTGGCGTGCGCCGCGCCCCGCTCCTTGGCGATGTACTCGGCGGCCACGCGCGCGGTGGTCAGGCGCTCGGGGTCGATGTCGTGCAGGGCGATGTGCGCGCCGGTCAGCTCGGGCAGGGCGAACAGGTCGGCGAGCAGGCCCTGGGTGAAGACGACGCTGCCGGCGCCGACGAAGGCGATCCTGGGGTGGTTCATGAGGTGGGTGCTCCGGTGCGGGTGAGGTGGGAGAGGACTTCGTCGCGGGTCGGCTGGGCCGGGGTGCCGCCGTGGGCCCGGGTCGACAGCGCCCCGCACGCGGCGGCGAACCGCAGGGCTTCGAGCAGGGGCAGGCCGTCGAGGGTGGCGGCGACGAACCCGGCGTCGAAGCTGTCGCCCGCGCCGACCGTGTCCTTGGGTTCCACGGGCAGCGCGGGGGCGGTCAGCAACTGCCGCCCGTCGTGGCACAGGGCGCCGTCCGCGCCGTTCTTCACGACCGTCAACGGGCCGCGCGCGGCCAGCAGTTCGGCCGCTTCCTCCGGCGTACGGGCCCGGGGTCCGGCCAGCCGTCGGGCCTCGGCGGCGTTCGGCAGCAGGATGTCGGTCTCGGCGAGGACCGCGCCGAGGCCGGTCCAGGCGCCCGAGGGGTCGTCCTGGGTGTCCAGGGACGTGGTCGCGCCGTGCGAGCGCGCGGCCCGGAAAAGGTCCGGCAGGTCGGCGGCGAGGCGTGGCTGGAGGAAGTAAGAGGCGCTGTGGACGTGCCGGGCGGCGGCCAGCAGCCCGGCGGGGACGTCCGCGCCGCTGGTCGCGGTGAGGGTGCCGGGCGAGGTGAGGATGGCGCGGTCCTCGTACTGGGTGAGGACGACGGTCATCGGGGTCGGCAGGGCCGGGTCCACGTGCAGGGCGCGGGTGTCGACGCCGTGCCCGGCGAGGGTGTCACGGACGTAGCGTCCGGCGTCGTCGTCCCCGACACGGCCCGCGAACGCGACGTCCAGGCCGAGCCGCGCGGCGCCGCACGCCATGATCGCGGCGGAGCCGCCGAGCGTCAGGGAGCCGGTGTCCACGAGTTGTTCGCGCTGGTCGAAGGCGAGCGGTTCGGTCAGGGGGCCGACGATCACGTCGGGGTTGGCGTCGCCGATGACGAGCAGGTCGTATCGGTGCGGCATCACATGTCCTTGCGGTCGGTTTCGGAGGTGTGTCCACAGGTGCGGGCGGTCAGCCCTTGAGGCCGCTCGACGTGAGGGAGCGGATGAACGTCTTCTGCGCGAAGAGGAACGCGAGCAGCACCGGAAGGACGGTGATCACATTGCCCGCCATCACCGCGGACCACCGGGTGTGGTGCGTGCCCTGGAAGGTGGTGAGGCCCAGCTGGAGCGTGTACTGGGTGTCGTGGTTGATGGCGATGAGGGGCCAGGACAGGTCGTTCCACGTCGTCAGGAAGGTGAGGACGGCGACGGTGGCGAGCGCGGGGCGGGCCAGCGGCAGCACGATCGACCACAGGACCCGCAGGCGCGCGCAGCCGTCGATCCACGCGGCCTCCTCCAGCTCGCGCGGGAGGGAGAGGAAGAACTGGCGCAGCAGGAACACCGCGAACGGGGTGACGAGCGAGGGCACGATGAGGGCGCCGAGCGTGTCGATGAGGCCGAGCTTCTTCATGACCAGGAAGGTCGGGACCATCGTGAGCTGGAACGGCACGGCCATGGTCGCCAGCATCAGCATCATCAGGAGGCGCGACCCGGCGAACCGCATCCGGGCGAAGGCGTAGCCGCCGAGGGCGCCGAGGACGAGGTTGGAGGCGACCGCGACCGCCGAGACGATCACCGAGTTGAGCAGCCAGCGCGGGAACATGCCGTTGCTGAGGACGTAGCGGTAGCCGCTGAGGTCGATGCCGTCGGGGAGCAGCGCGGTCGGGAACCGGTTGAACTGGGCGTCGCTCATCACGGAGCTGAGGAGCAGCCAGAGCAGCGGCAGCGCGAAGAGCACGGCGAGCGGGGCGAGCAGCAGGTGCCAGGGGCTGAAGGGCAGGCGGCGGCGCGGGCGCGCGGTCTCCACCGGTTCGGCGACCGGCCGCCGGCCGGTGTGGCGGGGCAGGTGGGTCGTCGTGGTCATGAGGCGGCTGCTTCCTTGCGGGAGTGGCGCTCGCGGCCGGCGCGGACGAGGCGCGGCACCACGGCCGGCACGAGCAGCGCCAGGGCAAGGACGTACGCCGCGGCGGCCCCGTATCCGGCGGTGAAGTTCTTGAACGCCTGCTCCCAGATGAAGTAGACGATGACCGTGGTGGAGCCGAGCGGGCCGCCCTTGGTGGTGACGTAGACGAGGTCGAAGACCTGGAGGGCCTGGATCGTCTGCCACAGGAGCAGGAACACGGTGACGGGGGTGACGACCGGCAGGGTGACGTGGCGCAGCACGTGCCGGTGTTCGGCGCCGTCGAGCCGGGCCGCCTCGATCAGTTCCTTGGGTACGTCCTGGAGCGCGGCCAGGTAGATGACGGTGCAGAGTCCGGTGCCGCTCCACAGGCTGATGACGATCAGCACGTACAGCGCCTGCGAGGGGTCGGTGAGAAAGCCTTGCGGGGAGATGCCGAGGCGGTGGAGCACGGAGTTGGCGGCGCCGAACTCGGGGTCGAGCACGAAGGAGAACAGCACGCCCTGCGCGGTCGCGGAGACGACGAAGGGGACGAAGAAGAGGGTCCGGTAGAAGCCCACGAAACGGATGCTGCGGTTGAGGGCCAGGGCGAGCGCGAGGCCCGCGACGATGGACAGCGGCACGTAGAGGAGCGTGTAGAGCAGGGTGTTGCGCACGGCCTCGTGGAAGTGCGGGTCCTGCACGAGCGCGTCGTAGTTGTCCAGGCCGACCCACCGGCTGGGGGTGACGAGGTCGTCGGCGCGGAAGGAGAGCAGCAGCGACCACAGGACGGGGACGACGCTGAGGCCGATGATGACCAGGACGGACGGGGAGACGAACGCCCAGGCCGTGGCGGACTCACGACGGCGCCGCCTGCGCAGGGCGCGCGGCTGCGACCGGGTGGGTGACAGCGTCACGGGGGTGGGAAGTCGGGGCATGTCAGGTCCTCAACGCGGGATGAGCAGGGTGGCGTTGGCGTCGTCGGCGCAGGCGCGGATGGCCGCCCGCGGGCTGGAGCGGCCCAGGAGCACGGAGACGGTGGCCTCGCCGAGCGCCTGGGAGATGCTGGGGTAGGCGGGGTGCACGGGGCGGACGCGGGCCGAGGGCAGCGCGTCGGTCCACACCTCCAGGCCGTGTGTCCGCTTCGTGTGTTCGCGCCAGACATGTGTGTCCTCGCTGCCCCGGCTCAGCGGGAGGCTGCCCGCCCGCGCGTCCCAGCGGCTGTCCTGGGCGGGGTCGATGAGCCAGCTGACGAAGGTGCGGGCGGCGCGGGTGCGGGCCTCGCCGTTGTCGAAGACCGTCCAGGTGTCGGGTCCTGAGATGGTCACGGCCTTGCCGTCGAAGGTGGGCAGCGGCACCACGTGGTAGTCGACCTTCGCCTGCTGGATGTCGGGCAGTTGCCAGGGCCCGGTCGGCACCATGGCCATCCGCCCGGCCAGGAACACCTTGTACATCTGGTCGCTGCCGGGCTTGGGGTCGATGTAGACGCTCTTGTCGCGCACCAGTCTCCGGACGACCTCCAGGGCGCGTACGCCTTCGTCCGCGAAGCCGATGTGTTTGCCGTCCTCGGCGATGACGTCGCCGCCGAGCCCCCAGATCATGGGCCACAGGCGCCATACGGTGTCCTCGTCGCCGGTGCCGGGCCATCCCGTGCCGAACCGGCCCCGGCCCGCGTCGGTCAGGCGGCGGCACAGGTCGGTGAAGTCGTCCCAGGTCCAGCCGGGTTCGGGCAGGTCGATCCCGGCGTCGGCGAACATCTTCTTGTTGCAGACCATGGCGAGGCAGTCGACGACCGCGGGCAGGGCGCGGACGCGGTCGTTGATGGTGACGGCCTGCCGGGCGGAGGGCCAGTAACTGTTCCAGGGGGTTTTCCGGCTCTGCACGTACGACGTCAGGTCGACGGCCCGGGGGCTGCGGGCGACGCTCGCCAGGTCCGAGCCGAAGATGAACGCCACGTCCGGATAGGCGCCCGAGGCGAGCGCGGCGGTGACCTTCTGCAGCATGGTGTCGGCCAGGACTCCCCCGCCCAGGTCGACACGTATCTTCGGGTGTGCGCGGTGGAACTCGGCGACGAGGCTCTTGATCACCTTCAGGGCGGTGTCCGTCTGCCCGTGCCACACCTGGATGGTGACCGTGCCGTCGGCCGCCACCCCGTCGGCCGCGCCGCCGCCGCAGCCGGTGACGGTCGCGCCCGCTACCGCCGCGAGCGCCACGGCGGACCCGGTGCGCAGGACGGTGCGGCGTGCCGGGGCCCCGGGCGCACCGGATGTTGCAGTCATCACTACCTCCCTGGAGGAACGGCCGAGCGGAACGCGTCAGCAGGTCTTGCGCAGGTATCCGCTGCTGCCCGCGGGCGACACGTCGAGGTCGCGGCGGACGACGCTCAGCTTGGAGCCCCACTTCGCGCAGGCGTTGTCCATGCCCTTGGCGGTGTACTCGACGACGATGACGTTGTTGCCGTACTCGGCGGTGAAGTCGCCGCACTCGTCGTAGTAGCCGCACTCCTCGACGACGGCGAAGTCGAGGCCGGTCTCCTTGCCCGCGTCGGCCAGTTCGCCCGTGTTCTTCTGGGCGACGGCCAGGCCCTTGCCGTGGGCGTGGGCGGCGAGGAGGGAGATGTAGGCCTTGGCCTGGGCGCCCGTCAGGTAGGCGGGGAAGCGGGTGAAGGTGTCGTAGTTGTCGGGCTCGACGGCCTTGTAGCCCTTGCCCGCGCAGCCGTCGATCCAGGTGTTGACCTTGGCGGCGATGCGCTTGCGTTTGTCGGCGGTGCGGATGTCGAGGACGGCCTCGCCCCAGGAGTCGTCGTAGACGATGTCGCCGTTGCCGTCGCGCAGGAGCAGGTCGGCGTCCCAGGAGGACTCGGCGCCGGGCTGGGCCTGGAAGGCGTTGACGTAGCAGATGTTGTAGAGACCGGCCGCCGGGGCGGCGCTCCGGTCCCGGCTGACGACCTTCACCCCGGCCGGCGGGGTGTACGCGCCGCCGATCTGGTAGTCGAAACCGGCGTGGGCGGGCGGGAGGGTCACCGCGGACGCGGCGGCGGAGGCCGGGGTGGGGAGGACGGCCAGACCGGCCGCCGCTGCGGCCGTGGCGGCGGCGGTCACGGTCATGCATCTGCGCACTACGTGCTTGAGGCTCATTCGCAGAGCTCCAGAGGTGGAGGGTACGTCCCCGCCTCGGGCGCGCACGTCCCTGGCGACTCAGTCCGGGCTCGTGGCGACGGCCACATACCGGCTAGGCGTACCTCTGCGCCGACTGCTCGGCATCGGCATGCCAGGGAGTAAATCGAGCCGCAGGAGTCGTGTCAATAGTTCGAACATGATCGGAGTGAGAGCTTTTCGAGCAGAAACACGCATGGGGTGCCGGTGTCAGGGGAGGCTGGGGACACCCGTGCCGACCGCTTCCGCCTCGTCCACGATGTGTGCGAGCAGCCCGTAGTAACGACCCGGGCGCTTCTCGAAGTCCGCGCGTGCGGACAGGCCCGCCTGCCGACGGGCGTCGGGTGCGCGCAGCAGGTCCACGGACGTCTGCGCGAAACGGGCGGGCAGTCCGTCGCGTTCGGCACGGGCCACGAGGCGCCGCAGATGGTCGACGGCGTCGCGGGCGGTCTCGCGCCGGTCCCGGCCGGCGCGCAGCATGGTGCGGTACGTCGACGCGGGTTCGGCCCGCTGGAGGGCCCGTTCGAGCTCGGCGGCGAGCGACGCTCCGGCGCGGGCGGTCCTGCGGGCCTCGTCGCCCGCGTCCAGGAGGACTTGGAGCGCGGCGAGCAGGGCCACGTTCCGCTCCGTGCCGGAATCGCCTTCGAGGCGCATGGGCAGAGCGGCCTCGATGGCGTCGGCGCGGCTGCGGGTGGCGGCGTGGAGCTGTTCAGCGGCACACGTGCTCACACCCATGTGTCGCAGCCCGGACACACCGGCGTCGAGCACATCGCGCGCGGTGCGCACCCCGGCCGCCTCCAGGACCCGTAGCGCATCCTGGTCCGCGGTCGCGCCCTCGGACAGTTCGGCGACGGGGACACGGCTCAACTCCGCCCCGGTCCGCTCGTGACGCAGCGCGTCCCAGCCCGCGCGCACGGCGTCGCACGCCTGCGCGTGGTCGTGGGCCACTTGGTCGGCGACCGTATACAACTTCCGGGCGCGGGCGACAGCCTTCGGGCGTACGCCGCTCAGTCGCGCCGCGGCGCGCACGTTCCCCCCGACGAGGCCGACGGCGACCAGCGCGACGCCGGCCAGCAGGAACATGTCGGACGCGGCGAAGGGTTCGAAGTCGTCGTCCGCCGGCTCGAGATGGCCTTGGCGGGAGCCTTCGGTGTACATGAACCCGGTGTCCCAGCCGTAGTCCGTACCCAGGATGGAGTGCGACGGCTTGAGCGTGGAGCCTCGGGCGGCCTCGCACTGATAGGCGCCCTCCATCCGACGGCCCCCGTCGTGGTACGGGTCCGTCCAGCGCACCGTGCAGCGCCCGTCGGCCTTCTCGCTGAGCACGGTGAGTTCGACCTGCTCGACATCGGGATACGACCAGTAGAGATACGCCGCCCACCCGAACAGCAACACGCCGAGCGTCAACACCCAGCGGAACAACGGCTTGTGCCCCATCGCCACTCCCCCCTCACTTCGGCCGATGCCCGGCCGACCCCAGGTCCATGATCTACCTGCTCGATACACCCACTCAAGCCCTTGACGACATGCGGCCACCTCCCCCGGCCTCCACTTACTGACGACACGACCCCCGGAGCCGGAGGCGGTCCGTTCAGGTTCTGAAAATAAGTCGTTCCCGGGGTATTGCCGAACAGTTGCCTTCACCCTTAAATCAAACCTCGAACTAAGCCGTTCCAGTTGTCAGTTGATCACCCGTCGACCCTTGCCGCCGCGCGGCAGGGGTCATCACCCACCCCCGCACGGAGTGAAACGCATGAGACACAGATCCATGGGGATCGCGCTCGCCACGGCGGCGGCGCTGCTCACCATCCCCGCCCAGGCCGTGACGGCCGCACCGGCCGCCGCGGCGGACACGCCGCTCTCCCAGGGCAAGACCGCCACCGCCTCCTCCACCGAGAACGGCGGGACGCTCGCGTCGGCCGCGGTCGACGGCGACCTCGGCACCCGCTGGTCGTCCGCCGCGAGCGACAGTCAGTGGCTCCAGGTCGACCTCGGCGCCTCGGCGAGCATCGGCAAGGTCGTCCTCAACTGGGAGGCCGCATACGCCAAGGACTACAAGATCCAGGTCTCCGCCAACGGCAGCAGCTGGTCGGACCTGAAGTCCGTCACCGGCTCGGACGGCGGCACCGACACCCTCGACGTCTCCGGCACCGGCCGCTACGTCCGCATGCAGGGCGTCTCCCGCGCGACCCCGTACGGCTACTCGCTCTGGGAGTTCCAGGTCTTCGGCACCGGCGGGACCACCCCGGGCGACGGCTGCTCGACCGCGAACGCCGCCCAGGGCCGCCCGGCGACCGCCTCGTCCACGGAGAACGCGGGCACGCCCGCCTCGGCCGCGTTCGACGGCAACACCGGTACCCGCTGGTCGAGCGCCGCCTCGGACCCGCAGTGGGTCCAGGTCGACCTCGGCTCCTCGCAGAGCATCTGCAAGGTGGACCTCAACTGGGAGGCCGCGTACGCCAAGGCGTTCAAGATCCAGGCGTCCGCGGACGGCCAGAGCTGGACCACCCTGAAGGACGTCACCAACGGGACCGGCGGCCAGACCTCGTACGACGTCAGCGGCACCGGCCGCTACCTGCGGATACAGGGGACCACCCGGGCCACCGCCTACGGCTACTCACTGTGGGAGGTCGGGGTGCACACCGGCTCCGGCGGCTCCGGCGGGCCCGTCGAGGGCGGCGGCGACCTCGGCCCGAACGTCATCGTCGTGGACCCGAGCACGCCGAACCTCCAGGCCAAGTTCGACCAGGTCTTCCAGCAGCAGGAGTCGAACCAGTTCGGCTCGCAGCGCTACCAGTTCCTGCTCAAGCCGGGCACGTACAACAACATCAACGCCCAGCTCGGCTTCTACACCTCGATCTCCGGTCTCGGCCTCAACCCCGACGACACGAAGATCAACGGTGACGTGACCGTCGACGCGGGCTGGTTCAACGGCAACGCCACGCAGAACTTCTGGCGCTCCGCCGAGAACCTCTCGCTCAACCCGGTCAACGGCACCGACCGCTGGGCCGTCGCCCAGGCCGCGCCGTTCCGCCGCATGCACGTCACCGGCGGCCTCAACCTCGCGCCGAACGGCTACGGGTGGGCCTCGGGCGGCTACATAGCCGACTCCAAGATCGACGGCACGGTCGGCCCGTACTCGCAGCAGCAGTGGTACACCCGCGACAGCTCCGTCGGCGGCTGGACCAACGGCGTGTGGAACATGACGTTCACCGGTGTGCAGGGCGCCCCGGCGACCAACTTCGACACCGGCCCGTACACCACCCTCGACACCACGCCGATCTCGCGCGAGAAGCCGTTCCTGTACCTGGACGGCAGTGAGTACAAGGTGTTCGTGCCCGCGAAGCGCACCAACGCGCGCGGCGTCTCCTGGCCCGCCAATGCGGGTTCCTCGCTCCCGCTGAGCCAGTTCTACGTCGTCAAGCCCGGCGCGACGGCGGCCACCATCAACCAGGCGCTCTCGCAGGGCCTGAACCTGCTGTTCACGCCCGGGGTCTACCACCTCGACCAGACGATCAACGTCAACCGCGCCAACACGGTCGTGCTCGGCCTCGGCCTCGCGACGATCGTCCCGGACAACGGCGTCGACGCCATGCACGTCGCCGACGTCGACGGTGTGAAGCTCGCCGGCTTCCTCATCGACGCGGGTGCGAAGAAGTCCGACACGCTCCTCCAGATCGGCGGGGCCGGTGCGAGCGCCGACCACGCCGCGAACCCGACCTCCATGCAGGACGTGTTCGTGCGGATCGGCGGCGCGGGCCCCGGCCTCGCCACCAACTCCGTGGTCGTCAACAGCGACGACGTGATCGTCGACCACACCTGGATCTGGCGCGCCGACCACGGCGACGGCGTCGGCTGGGAGACCAACCGCGCCGACTACGGGCTCGTGGTCAACGGCGACGACGTCCTCACCACCGGCCTGTTCGTGGAGCACTTCAACAAGTACGACGTGCTCTGGAACGGCGAGCGCGGCCGCACGATCTTCTTCCAGAACGAGAAGGCGTACGACGCGCCCAACGCCGCCGCCATCACTCATGACGGCATCGTCGGCTACGCGGCCTACAAGGTCGCCGACAGCGTCAACACCCATGAGGCGTGGGGGCTCGGCAGCTACTGCAACTTCACCTCCGACCCGAGCATCGTGCAGCAGCACGGCTTCCAGGTCCCGGTGAAGTCGGGCATCAAGCTGCACAGCATCCAGGTCATCTCGCTCGGCGGCAAGGGCCAGTACGCCCACGTCGTGAACAACACCGGCGCCCCGACCTCGGGCACCGACACCATCCCGTCCAAGATCACGTCGTTCCCGTAGGCGCGATCCCGACCAACTGAGAACGCCGCGCGCGGTGTGCTCCGGGCCCTCCTCCGGGAGTGGCCCGGATCACACCGCGCGGGTGCGTGGTGACGGAATGCCGCGGGGCCTTCGTCGGTTTGCACGCGAGTATGCAGTGAATGCACGTGCACATACTGACTGGTACCCAGGAGGAACACTCCGTGACTGACACCGCGACGCCCGCGTCCCGCGCCGCCGACACCCTCTCCCGCCCGCTCGCGCTCAACGGCCTGACCGTGCGGAACCGCATCGCGATGGCGCCGATGACCCGCATGTTCTCCCCCGGCGGCGTGCCGGGCGAGGACGTCCGCTCGTACTACTCCCGGCGGGCCGCGGCCGGTGTCGGCCTGATCATCACCGAGGGCACCTACGTCGGTCACCCCTCGGCGGGCGAGAGCAGCAGGGTGCCGCGCTTCCACGGCGAGGAGCAGCTGGCCGGCTGGGCGAAGGTCGCCGAGGACGTGCACGCGGCGGGCGGCGCCATCGTGCCGCAGCTGTGGCACATCGGCATGGTGCGCAAGCCGGGCCGCCCACCCTTCGCGGACGCTCCGCCGGTCGGCCCCTCCGGGCTGCTCACGGACGGCACCGAGGGCGAGGGCAAGGTGATGACCCAGTCGGACGTGGACGACGTCATCGGCGCCTTCGCGCAGGCCGCCAAGGACGCCGAGCGCATCGGTCTCGACGGCGTCGAGGTGCACGGCGCCCACGGTTACCTGCTCGACCAGTTCCTGTGGGCCGGCACGAACCGCCGCACCGACGCCTACGGCGGCGACCCCGTGGCCCGCACGAAGTTCGCCGCCGAGATCGTCGCGGCGATCCGCGAGAACGTCTCCCCGGACTTCCCCGTCATCTTCCGGTACTCGCAGTGGAAGCAGGACGCCTACGACGCCCGGCTCGCCGAGACCCCGGAGGATCTTGAGGCGATCCTGAACCCGCTCGCCGCCGCCGGTGTCGACGCCTTCCACGCCTCGACCCGCCGCTACTGGGTCCCCGAGTTCGACGGCAGCGACCTCAACCTCGCGGGCTGGACCAAGAAGCTCACCGGCAAGCCCACCATCACGGTCGGCTCCGTCGGTCTCGACGGCGACTTCATCGCCGCGTTCGCCGGCGAGAACTCCCGGACCAAGGGCATCGACGACCTCCTCGACCGCCTGGAGCGCGACGAGTTCGACATGGTCGCCGTCGGCCGCGCGCTGCTCCAGGACCCGGAGTGGGCCGCGAAGGTCCTCGCGGGCCGCTTCGACGAGCTGAAGCCCTACGACGTGGCGGCGCTCCAGACCCTGAGCTAGCCGGTGCGGCCGGTGGGCGACACGGGGCGCCCACCGGCAACCGCCCCCCTGCCGCGTCAGAACCGCAGCGCGTACGAGACGCGCCGCCGCAACGACTTCACCCGCTGCGCCTCGTGGAAGCGCGCGTCCTGCTCCAGGACCCGGGTCGCCTCGGTCACCTTCGCGCCCGCCCGCTCGATCGCCTCGTCCAGCGGCATCACCAGCGGCAGGTCGAAGATGTCGACGATCTGCTCGATCCGCTCCCGGACGCTGCCGCGCACCACGTGGTACGGGATCTCCAGCTCCTCCAGGGTCTCGATCAGGAGCTCGTCGGACATCTTCCGGAACGGCTCGGAGACCGGCCGGTGGCCGTCCGCCTTCATCTCGAACTCCACCGGCAGATGCACGTAGGCGTCGTAGATCCGCTTGGCGCGCGCCTTCGCGACGGCGCCGTACGCGTCCATGTACTGGCGGTAGAACCGCTTGACCGGCAGCCCGGCGACGTTCTTCACCGTGCGCAGGAACAGGTTGGCGCCGGGGTTGATGCCGACCCGCATCCGGGCCTCGCCGTAGATCCACTCGTGGATGACGGAGCCGTCCGAGATGAACGCGCCCTCGCCCGCCTCGTTGTGGATGCGCTCCTCCAGGCGGCGCAGACCCAGCATCGTCAGCTCCATCGCGCTGAGTTCCTGGACCTGCTTGCCGGGGACGAGGTCGAGGAGGATCTCCCGGGACGTCATCGCGTGGGTGCGGGGGATGCCCGTCGCCATCGACAGCGTCTCGGTCGTGGTGCTCTTGCCGCTGGAGTACGTGCCCGAGATCGCCAGGTGCAGACCGCGCCGCTGAGTGGGTGCGGGGGTGCTTGTGTTCCCCATGATGGGTTCTCTTCCCTTGGTGTGTGGGTGGTGATGCGCTGCGGTGCGGTGCTGTCAGCCGCCGAGCCCCAGGCCGCCGCTGACCGGGAGGACCGCCCCGGTGACGAAGCGGCCCGACTCCCCGGCCAGGAAGCGGACGGCGGCGGCCACGTCCTCCGGCTCCCCGGTACGCCCCAACGGCGTGATGGACAGCAGGTGTTCGCGCCGCTGGTCGGTGATCTCGCGGCTCATGGCGGTGTCGATGAGGCCCGGCGCGACGACGTTGACCGTGATGTTGCGCGGCCCCAGCTCCCAGGCGAGGGAGCGGGCCATGCCGAGCATCCCGGCTTTCGCCGCCGCATAGTTGACCTGGCCCGGGGCCCCGTAGGCGTAGGTCATGGACGAGATCAGCACGATCCGGCCCCAGCGGGCCCGCATCATGGAGCGGACCGCGCGCCGCACGGTGCGGAAGGCGCCGTGCAGGTTGACGTCGACGACGTCCGTGAAGTCCCGCTCCTCCATGCGCAGGACCAGGCCGTCGCGGGTGATGCCCGCGTTGACGACGAGCACCTCGACCGGGCCGTGCGCGGCCTCCGCCTTCGCGAAGGCGGCGTCGATGCTCGCCGCGTCGGTCATCTCCGCGGGCACACCGAGCAGTCCGTCGGGCGGGCCGCTGTCGCGGTGGGTGACGGCGACCCGGTCGCCGTCGGCCGCCAGAGCGGTGGCGACGGCGAGTCCGATGCCGCGGTTGCCGCCGGTGACCAGGACCGAGCGTCCCATCATCGGCTCCTCGCGGTCGTACGGGCGCCGGTGGCGTGCGGGCCGCGGCCGGTGCGCGCCAGGTTGCGCGCGGCGGTCGCGGCGAGCAGCCGCCCGAGCCCGTGCCGGCTGAGCACGTCGAAGGTGTCGGCCGGGTGCTCGTCACGGTGCTGCGGCTGTCGCGGTTGCTTCATCGGGGCCCCCCGCAGAGCATCTCCGAGGCGCACGGACGCAGCGGTGCGTCGGCGAACAGATGGTGCACGGCCGCCGCGAACCGGTCGGCGCCCAGCGTGTGCGGCTGGAGCCGGCGAGCGAAGCGCGGGTTGGGCACCGCCCCGTCCACCGGCTCCTCGGCGAGCAGCGGCGGCAGCAGCGCCTTGGGGGTGCGGGCCAGGACCGCGTCGCTCTCGGCGAGGAAGCGCCGGGCGCGCTCGCGGTGGGCCGTCGGCAGCCAGTCGAGGAACGGCAGCCTGACCTCGACGAGTTCGTCGGTGTCGGCGGTGAGGTTCTCGCAGCGGACGCCCGCCAGTTCGCGCACGAGGCGGCGGGACGCGGCCTGCCACTCCTCACGCAGCAGGGGTACGCGGCTGCGTGCCTCGTCGAGGAGGACGAGCAGCGGACGCCCGCTGTCCACGTGGGCGCGGACCTGCGCGTGCTGCGCCTCGTCCGGCCACAGCCCGGTCGGTGTCCAGGCCCGCTTGCCGGGCACGGCCGCGGGCTCGTTCCAGAGCATCCGGGCCGGTCCTTCGAGGATGACGAGCACGTCTCCTAATCGGAGCGTGGGTGTGAAACGCATGGCGAATTGCCCCCGTTGCTGTTTCTTGTATTTCTCGCGAACGAGCAGCCCGGTAAAAGCGCCGTGCGGTGAATGCGAAAAGGCGTGGCGCCGGGCATGGCGGTCCCGTACAGAAATACGTACGGGACGCCGTTGCCGTTCAATGAATACGCCGTGAACGGCGTGTTTCTCCTGTTACGCGGCGGCGGGCAGCCGGTGGGCGAGCCAGCAGCGGCCGCCGATCCCCGCGAAGTCGTCGACGGCCAGCTCGGCGGTGCGCCAGCGCGCGTCGCCCATGGACAGGATCCTGCCGCCCACGGTGGAGACGGTCGGTACGAAGCTGCGCCCCAGGGGACGCACCGGCGTGCGCGCACTGATGACGAAGCGCCGCATCCAGAGGGTGTCGCTGTCGCCGCGCTCCAGGCCGTCCTGGGCGTAGAGCAGGATCTGGGCGAGCTGGGCGACGCCCACGAGCGCGTCGACCAGGGAGACCGACGGACCGTAGGCCGCCTCGGCTCCCTGCGTGGGCGCGGACGCGTCCTGGGCGACGACGCGCTGCAGTACGCGCACCCGCTGCCGCTCCAGGTCGACGCGGACCTGCTCGCCGTACTGCTGGTGCTGCTTGTAGCCGGTCCCGTAGTGGCGCGTTCCCGCAGGTCCGAGCGCCTGTTTCTCGTCCGCGTAGGTGGCGGGGCCGACGGGTCCCGCGCCCTGTCCGTGCACGAGCGTGCAGCGCACCTTGAGCGCTCCGACGCGGCACTCGAACGTACTGGCCAGCGCGGACTCCTCGCCGTCCGCCGTGGCTACGTCGATCAGCTCGCCCCGGACGGGAAAGTCCGCGAGCTCCTCGTGCGGGCTGCTGCCGGCGCGGACGTCGGCGTGGCGCAGCCAGACCCGGCGCCGCTGCGCGGGGTCGAGGCCGAAGGAGCGGGCGATGTGCACCTCCGCCAGGCTGGCGGCGAGGACCAGGGCGTCGATGCTGCTCAGGTGCGGGCGCAGATCGCCGCTGCCCGCCTTGCGGGACCAGTCACGCGGATACGTGAGGGTGCCGCGCGCGGTGACGCGCGCGCCCGGCCGGGCGCTGCCGTCGGTGGAGATGTCCCTGAGCGTCTGGGTGACGCGCTTGTACCCGCTTCCGAAGAAGCGGGTGCTGCCGGGTCCGAGGCAGCTGTCGAGAGATCCGTAGAAGAGTTCTTTGCTTTTCTTGCCGTTCGCTATGCAGTCCATTCCCCGTTTTACCTTCCCCCGTGTCCGGGCCGCGCGGCCCGGACAGAAAGACATTAACACGGCAAGCCGTGCGGGAAGCGTTTTACGGGGGAAGGTGTGACACCCTCCACAGATCAACCCTAAGTAATCCTCAAGAAGGGACTAATCAATTCCATTTCCGGTTTCTCCAAAACCGGCGGGTCGAATTGACATGCCCGGGTTCATTCGCAGGCGATCACGCGGGGCCAGCGGTCGGCGAGCAGGTCGCCGAGGAGCGTGCGCAGCCGCTCGCGGTCCTCGGCGGGCACCGCCTCGAGGAACTCCCGCTCCACGGCGTCGACGGCGCTTCCCGCGCGGGCGAGCGCCGCACGGCCGTCGTCGGTGAGCCGCAGGATGTAGCGCCGGCGGTCCGCCGGGTTGCGCCGCCGCTCCACGTGGCCCGCGCCCTCCATCTCGTCGATGAGGGCGACCATGGTGGTGGGGTCCAGGTGGAGCAGTTTGCTCAAGTCCTGCTGGGAGAGGGTCAGATCGCTCTCCAGGGCGGCGAGCACGTAGAAGTAGCGCAGCCGCATGCCCTGTTCCGCGAGCGCGCGCTCCGCGTCCTCCATCAGGATCGACCCGGCCTTGTTGAGGAGGTAGCCGGTTCTGCGGACGAGAGGGAAGTCGAGGCCGGCGGTCTGTGCCGGGGCGGGCGTCGCCTGTGTCATCGGGCCGTTCCCCCTTGTCGTGTGCGGTCTGTCCCGCTTGTCGTGTGCGGTCTGTCCCGCTTGTCGTGTGCGGTCTGTCCCGCTTGTCGTGTGCGGTCTGTCCCGCTTGTCGTGTGCGGTCTGTCCCGCTTGTCGTGTGCGGTCGTTCCGTGCCGGGCGTTGTCCGTGGCCGAACGTCCGTCGTGCCGATCGTCGGTTCCGCAAAGCGTACTGGCGGCGGCTCCGGGCCAGAAGGCCGGTGCCGCCGCCAGTCCGTCGCGCCTGGGCCCCTACCGCTCTCCCCCGGCGCGTACGGCCGCCACGGATTCGGCCGCGACAGGCGTGCCGGCGGCCCCCTCCGCCGCCGGAGCCTCGTACGGCACGTCCTCCGCGGGCGCGGTCTCGCCCCTGGCGCTCTCGTGCAGGTCGCGCGTGCGGATGAAGAGGAAGCCGACGAGCGAGCCGACCACGGCGACGGCCGCGCAGACGAGCATCACGTCGGTCAGCCCGTCGACGAAGGCGGTGCGTGCCGCCGTCTCGAGCGCGGGGGCGAGCGCCGACGGTGCGCGGGAGGCGGCTTCCGCACCGCCGCCCGCCGCCACGGCCTCGCCGAACTCGTGCGCGGAGGAGCCCAGTTGGCGCCCCGCGTCGGACTGCGCGAACAGGTCGGTGACCCGGCTCTGGAACGCCGCGCCGAACCCGGCGATGCCGATGGCGACACCGACCTGCTGGAACGTCTCGTTGATGCCGGAGGCCATGCCCGCCTTGGACGGTTCCACGACGGCGATGGAGAGCGAGGCGCGCGGCGGGTTGAACAGGCCCATGCCGAGGCCGATGCCGAACATGCTCGGGAGCAGCGCGGTCCACGCGGTGTCCGGTCCCGTGAGGGCGACCAGGGCGAGGCCGATCGCGATGAGCGCGAGGGACGCGCCCATGAGCAGCCGCTGCGGCACGCGCGTGGTCAGTGAACCGGCGATCGCCGCCGCGACGAACAGGGTGCCGGTCAGCGGCAGGAAGCGCAGGCCGGTCTCCCACGGGGAGAAGGCGAGCACGTTCTGCACGTAGGACACCAGGAGGAAGATCGCCGCCATGGTGGCGGCGGGGCCGAGGAGCGTCACCACCGAGACGCCGTTGAAGGTCCTGTTCCTGAACAGCGCGAGCTGGAGCATGGCGCGTTCGCCGAGGCGCCGCTCCACGAGGGTGAACACCGCGAACAGGACGGCGGCGCCCGCGAACATGGCGACGATGGGCGCGCTGCCCCAGCCCTCCGCCTCGCCGCGCAGCAGGCCGAGGACGAGCAGGGTCAGCGCGCTGGTGAAGAGCGCCTGGCCCCACCAGTCGACGGCCGGGGCCGCCTCGTCGCGGGACTCGCGCATCCGCAGTCCGCTGATGGCCAGGGCGAGCAGGCCGACCGGCACGTTCACCAGGAAGATCCAGCGCCAGCTCAGGCCGTCGGTCAGGGCGCCGCCGATGAGCGGCCCGAAGGCGATGGAGAGGCCGGCCACACCGCCGAAGATCCCGAACGCCTTGCCGCGGTCCTTGCCCTGGAACTCCTGGCCGATCAGTGCGGGGCCGACGGCGAAGAGCACCGCTCCGCCGAGGCCCTGGATGCCGCGGGCCACGGAGAGCACGACCACGTCGCCCGCGAGGCCGCAGGCGAGCGAGGAGAGGAGGAACACGACGAAGCCCACGTTGAAGACGCGCTTGCGCCCCAGGCGGTCCGCCAGCGACCCGGCCGTCAGGAGGACGGCCGCGAGGCCCAGGGCGTAGGCGTCGAGCACCCACTGCAGGGAGGTGAAGCTCGCGTCGAACGCGTCCCTGATGTCGGGCAGCGCCACATTCACCACCGTCAGATCGAGCAGCAGCATGAACGTGGCCACGCACACGACGGCCAGGGTCCACCCCCGCCCGCTCGTCGTCGGCGTCGTTCGTCCGGACATCGTTCCCCCGAAATCTTAATGATCAAGAATCTAAATCATCGGAATTACCAACGATCCGAGAAGCTACGAATCCCCCGGAGGTCTGTCAACGGAGGACAGGCGTTCCGGCCATGATCCGTCCGAAAACGGGCGCTACGTCAGTCGGGACCGGGCGGTGGCCTGTCGGAAGGCTCCGTGGGGTCCTCGCCCGCCGCGAGGTGCTCGAGGACCTCGGCCAGCTCCTTGCACGCCCGCTGCACCGAGCGGCGTGTGGCGCGCTGTTCGGCGACGAGGGCGGAGAGCAGCAGGGCGGTCAGCGCGGCGGTCCCGTTGAACGCCTGCAGCTTGACCATGACCTCGACGCCGGACAGGCCCTGGAACGCTCCCTCCCGCTCGTGCGCCGCGAACGTCGTGAAGACGGACGCGGCCAGGGCGCACAGCATGCTCCCGGTCAGCTGGAAGCGGAGCGCGGCCCAGATCAGCAGCGGGAAGATGAGGAACAGCAGGCTCGTCCGGTTCAGCACGTCCAGCGGCACGAGCCCGAGGGTGGCGAGCGCGAGGCACACCGCCTCCAGCCAGTGGCGGCCCGGGGGCCGTCCGCGTACGCCCCGGAACAGCACGAGCAGGAGCGGGGTGACGAGCAGGACGCCCATCGCGTCGCCCACCCACCACGCGAGCCACACGGTCCAGAAGTCCCCCGCCTCCAGGCCGCCGGTCCACACCTGCGGGGCAATCCCCATCGTGGCGCTGATGAGCATGGCGCCGAGCCCGCCGAGGAAGACCAGGCCGAGCCCGTCCCGCAGGCGTGAGACGTCGAGCCGGAAACCGACCCGGCGCAGCAGCAGGTAGGAGACGAGCGGCGCGGCCGTGTTGCCCGCCACGGTGAGCACCGTCGTGAGCTGCGGCGTGGTGAGGCTGAGGATGACGAAGAAGGAACCGAGGGCGATGCCGGGCCAGACGCCCACGCCGAAGAGCAGCAGGGCGGCGACGGCGACGCCGGTAGGCGGCCAGACGGGCGTGACGACCACGCCCTCGATCGTGAGTTGGCCCAGGAGGCCGAGGCGTCCGGCCACGTAGTAGCAGGCGGCCACGGCCAGTGCCTTCGCAGCCGTCTCCAGGGCCGGCCTGGGGGACCGCCGGGTGACCAACACAGCAGCCATCAGACACCGGCCGGGCCTTCCCGGCCATATGGACGCCCCCGCCCGTGTCCGCCCCGGTCGCCGGGCGGGCGCCGCCACGCGGTTCCCCCGTCGTGGCCGACGACGAGCACGGCCGCGTCGTCCTCGTGCCCCACCGAGTCCGCCAGCTTCATGACACCGCCGACCAGGGTGTCCACGCCGAGGCCCGCTGCGGCGGTGACCTCGGCGAGCCGCCGCACCTGCGCGAGCCCGTCGTCGAGGTCCAGGGACGGCCCCTCGACCACGCCGTCCGTGGGCAGGACGAAGACGCCGCCGGTGTCCAGCCGGTGCCTGCTCACGGGGTACGAGGCGCCGGGCAGGACGCCGAGCGGGGGTCCGCCCTCGCCGTCGTCGATGCCGGAGCGGCCGTCGGCGGTGGCCCAGATGTGCGGGATGTGCCCGGCCCGCGCGCACTCCAGGATGCCGGTGGCCGGGTCGAGGCGCAGGAAGGTGCAGGTGGTGAAGAGGTCCGCGTCCAGGGCGAGCAGGAGGTCGTTGGTGCGGCTCAGGAGTTCCCCGGGGTCGCCGGTGACGGAGGCGAGGGCGCGCAGGCCCACCCGGACCTGGCCCATGAACGCGGCGGCCCGGATGTTGTGCCCCTGCACGTCGCCGATGGACAGGCCGATGCGGCCGTCGGCCATGGTGAAGGCGTCGTACCAGTCGCCGCCGACGTTGAGGCCGCGGTTGGCGGGCACGTAGCCGACGGCGAGGTGGACCCCCGGCGGCTGCGGCAAATCCCGGGGCAGCATGCCCTGCTGGAGCGCCACCGCCAGCTCCACCCGGGAGCGCTGCATCTGCGCGAGCTCACGCGCGCGGGCGGTGAGCGCGCCGAGCTTGGCCAGCAGCTCCTCACCGTCCTCGGCGGACCCGCTGCGGAACATCGATCGCCCCCGCTCCACGAGAGACCCTCGTCCACTGTGCCCGCGCGGTGCGCTCCGCGCATCTTGTGAGCAGGGCCGGAGCCCCCAGGGCCTGTCGTACCGGCGCCATGGGGCCGCCCGTGGCGGAGCCCCGCGGGCGCGCCGCACCAGCCCGCGGCCACGCCCCGCGGCCGCTCCCTTGTCCGGCGCGCCCACGGGCCGTAGAAGAGATCGACGCGGCGCGTCGCGCGCCACGCGCAGGCACCGCTGCGCAGCCCGCGCCCCTTTCCCGGAAAGGCACCCCGTGACCGACCCCCACCCCCTCCCCCTCGACGGCATCACCGTCGTCAGCCTCGAACAGGCCGTCGCCGCCCCCTTCGCCACCCGGCAGCTCGCCGACCTCGGCGCCCGTGTCATCAAGGTCGAGCGGCCCGGCGGCGGCGACTTCGCCCGCCGGTACGACACCACCGTGCACGGCCAGGCCAGCTATTTCGTCTGGCTCAACCGGTCCAAGGAATCGCTCACCCTGGACGTGAAGTCGACGGCAGGCCGCGCCGTCCTGGAGGAGCTGCTCGCGGGCGCCGACGTGTTCGTGCAGAACCTGGCGCCGGGCGCCGCCGACCGCCTGGACCTCGGCCCGGGCGCGCTCCAGGCCCGCCACCCGCGCCTGATCCCCTGCACCATCAGCGGCTACGGCACCACAGGACCCTGGGCTCACCGCAAGGCCTACGACCTGCTCGTCCAGTGCCAGACGGGCCTGCTCTCGCTCACCGGGTCGCCCGACGAACCGGCCCGCGCCGGAATCTCGGTCGCCGACATCGCCGCCGGGATGTACGCCTACAGCGGTGTCCTCACCGCCCTCTACACGCGGGCCACGACCGGCCGGGCACCCACCGTCGAGGTCTCCTTGTTCGAGGCGCTGGCCGAGTGGATGGGCCAGCCCGCCTACTACACGCGCTACGGCGGCACCCAGCCGCCCCGCGTCGGTGCCCGGCACGCCACGATCGCCCCGTACGGCCCGTTCACCGCCGCCGACGGCAAGGACGTGCTGCTCTCCGTACAGAACGAGCGCGAGTGGGAAGCCCTGTGCGAAACGGTCCTCGGCCGCCCCGAACTCGCCGACGACCCCCGGTTCGCCACCGGCGCCACCCGTGTCGCCCACCGCGCCGAGGTCGACGCCGCCGTCGCCGCCCGCTTCGCCGGACTCGGCAGCGAGGACGCCATGGCCCTCCTGGACGAGGCGGGCATCGCCAACGCGGGCGTGAACTCCGTCGCCGAGTTCCTCGCGCACCCCTCGCTCGCCGGGCGCGACCGCTGGCGCGACATCGAGGTGCCGGGCGCCCCCGGCCCCGTACAGGCGCTGCTGCCACCGGCGGACCTGTCCGGGGTGGCGCCGCGCATGGACCCCGTGCCCGTCGCCGGAGAGCACACCGAGCGGATCCTCACTGCTCTCGGGCGCGACGCCGCCGCCATCGAGCGGTTGCGGGCGCAGGGCGTCATCGACATACCGACCACAGGACAGGACCACTGACACTCCCCCATGTCGACGTAGGTCGGTCCCGGACGCGTTACGGATACTGTGCGTACGTTCAGGTGAATTGGTGAGAGTACGTGCATTTTCAGTGCATAAGCTCCAGTCCGTGACATCACGTCAACACATCACAGCCGCCGTCGAGTCGGCGGACGTCGTCGTCCTCGGCGCCGGACCGGCCGGGCTCCTCCTCGCCAACGTGCTCCAGGCGCGCGGCATCGACTGCGCCGTCCTGGAGCGCGCCACCCGCGACCACATCCAGACCCGGGCGCGCGCCGGATTCCTGGCCGCCAACACCGTACGGATCCTGGAACGGCACGGCCTCGCGGACGGGCTGCACCGGCACGGCCTGACCCACAGCACCTGCGAGTTCCGCACGGACGACGGCCGCTTCCGCCTCGACTACAGCGAGCTCGGCCTCGGCGAGCGGCACACCGTCTACCCTCAACAGGCGCTCGTCACCGACCTGTTGACCCACTACCTGAAGGCCGGGGGCCGTATCCGCTACGAGACCGAGGCGCTCGCCGTGCACGACGCCGACAGCGGCGCGCCGTCGGTGAGTGTGCGCGCCCCGGACGGTCGGCCCGGCCGCTGGCGGGCACGGTACGTCGCCGGATGCGACGGGCGGCACGGGGCCGCGCGCCGCTCCCTGCCCGAGGGCGCGGTCCGCCACTACCGCCGCGACCACCGGGTGACCTGGCTGGGACTGCTCGCACAGGCGCCGCCCAGCATGGACGCGGTCGGCTACGCCGTGCACGAGCGCGGCTTCGCCGGACACATGGCCCGCACCGCCGACATCACCCGCTACTACCTCCAGTGCGAGCGCGGCACCCCGCCGGGCGCCTGGTCCGAGGACCGGATCTGGGAGGAGCTGGACCTGCGGATGCGCGCCAAGGAGTACGGGCCGCTGCGCCGCGGCCGGATCGTGCAGCGCGACCTCGTCGACTTCGCGTCCGACGTCCTCGAACCGCTGCGCCACGGCGCCCTGTTCCTCGCGGGCGACGCCGCGGGGCTGATCAGCCCGTCCGCCGCCAAGGGCGCCAACCTCGCCGTCCTGGAGGCCGAGCTCCTCGCCCTCGCCCTGATCGACGACCTCACCCGCTCCGACTCCACCGGGCTCGACACCTACTCCGCGCGCTGCCTCGCCCGCGTCTGGCCCGCCCAGGAGTTCTCGCACTGGCTGATCGAGCTGCTCCACAGATCGCCCGGCGGCGACGGCGAGGCGCCGTTCCACGACCGCCTGCGGCGCGCCCGCATGACGGCGCTGCGCACCTCGCGCAGCCAGCAGGACTGGTTCGCCGAGCGCTACGTCGGCGTCTGACCCCGCACCATGCTCCACACAGATGAGGAACTGCCCGTAATGATCACGGCGTTGTCGGACGACACGTCGCGCCTGCGCGCGACGGTCGACTTCGTCTCCGCGCAGGACAGCGAGACCCTCCTGCCGCTCCTGCTGCCCGGGCTCGACGGCCCGGAACTGCGCGCGCTCGTCGAGCGCTGCCGCTTCGCGCACGCCGCGCTGCTCGTCTTCCCACCGGACCCGCGCGCCCTTGCCGCGACCCTCGCCGCGTGCGGGCTGCCGCCGGACACGGCGTCGCAGCCGAGCGTCGTCGTACGGGACCGGCTCGCGCTGCGCCACCACCGCGCCGCCGCCGACCTGGACGTGACCATCCTGCGCCCGGCCGTGCGGGGCCGCGACGGACAGCCCCGTTCGGTCGAGGTGTTCGCGCTGACCGTGCCGCCCGGCTCCGGCCTGGCGCCGCTCGCCGAGCGGGAGCGCGCCCGCCACGAGGAGGCGCACGTCGCCTTCGAGGTCGCCGCCCCCGACCCGCTCGTCCTGCGCGGCCTGCGCGCGGCGTTCGACCGCTACGGCGCCCTGCCCGACGGCGGCGGCTACAACCCGCACGAGAACGGCACGGTGTTCTACTTCGCCGCCCCCGCCGACGCCAAGGCCGACTACCGCCGCATCGAGCTGTACGCGCCCGGCGACCACCGCGACCAGCTCGGCGCGCACCTCGACGCGTTCCGCACCGGCCAGGCCGCGGAAACGATGCTGCGCCTGCTCACCGGCGCCTGGACCACTCAAGCGCTCGCGGTGTTCGCCCAGTTGCGCGTGCCCGACGCCATGGACACCGGGCGGGCCGTCGACGCGGAGACACTGGCGCGCGCGGCCGGCGCCGACGCGGACAGCCTGGCCGTGCTGCTCCGCCACCTCACCGGGCTCGGCGTCGTCACCGACGAGAACCCCGCCGGGTTCCGCCTCACCCCGCTCGGCGCCCTGCTGCGCGCGGACGATCCGGGCTCCATGCGCGCGCTGGCCCTGATGTACGGCGGCCCGTTCTACGAGTCGTTCGGCGCGCTCGACCACACCGTGCGCACCGGCGAGACCGCCTTCGACCACGTCTTCGGCAGGCACCACTTCGAGCACTTCGCGCGCGACCCCGAACTCGCCGCGCTCTTCGACCAGTCGATGGCCGCGAGCCGCCGCATGTTCGAGCCGCTCCCCGCCCACCCGGTGCTCGCCGCCGCCGCACGCGAGCCGCGCGGCGCCACGGTCGTCGACATCGCGGGCGGCAACGGCGAACTCCTCACCCACATCCTCGCCGCCCACCCGGGCCTCGACGCCGTCCTCCTCGAACGCCCCCACGTCATCGACGCCGCCCGCGCCCGTCTCTCCACGGCCCGCTGCACGTTCCTGCCCGGCGACTTCGCGGACGTGCCGCCAGGCGCCGACGTCTACCTGCTCTCGCGGATCCTGCACGACTGGGACGACGCACGGTGCCGCGACATCCTGCGGCACATCGCCCGCGCCATGCCCGCCGACGCCGACCTCCTCATCGTCGAACGCCTGCTGCCCACCGACAGCTCACCGTCCCTGGCGCCCGCCTGGGACCTGCACATGCGGTGCAACGTCGGCGGCCGCGAACGCACCGCCGACCACTACGCCCAGCTCCTCACCGACGCGGGCCTCACCCTCGTCGGCCACAGTCCGCTCCCCCTGGACGGCCGCGTCCTGCACGCGCGCCGGGCTCTGTCCCGCGACGAGGGTTAGAGACCGCGCCAGATGTTGTCGAACGCGGCGTTCTCGATCTGCCTGCGCTGCCGTACGGCCTGCAGCTCCTGCACCGCCGTGCCGACGGCGACCAGGACGGTCAGCAGCGTCTCGTCGCCCGGCTCCGCGACCGGATCCTCGTCGCGGAGCCCCGCCGCGGCGGCGAGCGCGGTGAGGACGGGCTCGGCCGCCGCCCAGCGCTCCTCCGCCGCGCGCCGGGCGGCGGACTCCACCAGCTGCGTCCGCCCGGTCGGCAGCGGGGTGCGGCGGCCCCGGCGCGGCACCGCGAGTCCCGCGCGCTCGAACTCGTCGGTGTACGCCGCCGCGAGACCGCGCCCCCGGCGCCACAGCCAGTCCTCGACCGTTTCGCGCGGCTCCTCGCGCACGAGCGCCGAGGCCGCCTCGTCGAGCAGCCCGTCGCCGGTGAGCGACCGGTCGCCGGGCACGAGGCGTTCGCCGTCCAGTGCGACGGCCCGGGCCGCAACGAGGTCGAGCACCTCGGCGCCCGCGAGCGCGAGCGACAGGTCGCCCTGCTCCACCGTCCCGGCGGCCGACCCGCCCAGGGCGACGATCGCGAGGTCCCGTGCGGTGGTCATGAGCGGCTCCTTGTGCGATGAACGGCGTACGGACGAGAGCGCCAGCGTAGGCCGCCGGGCGCGCACCCGCGCGATGCGGCCCCCCTCGGGATCGAACGCCGACGATCATCACGGCCGTCCGGCCCCTGTCCGGTTTCCGACGCCGCGACACGCGCACGCGCGCCCCGGACCCCCGTCAACCAGTGGCACAGCGCCGCCGCGATCCCCGACACGCCACCAGGAACAGGCCGAGTTCCGCCCGTGCCCGGTCAAACATCCGGCGGCCGTGATCATCGTTTCGAGTTAATGTCCCGGGCTTCTCTTGGTTCGGCGGTCGAGGACGCCACTACTGTTCTCGCGAAATCCCGACAGATTCCCGTCTGTATCCCGGCATTTCGTCCTGTTGTCACATCCCGCCCCCGCACATCCCGCACATCCCGCACACCCCGCCCGGGCACGCGCGCAACCGCCCGACCAAGGAGAGCTTCCCCCGATGACAACCGTTGACTCGACCCCGGAGGCCCGCACCGAGCCGCCCCGGCAGAGCAGTCTGGGCACCGCCGCTGCCCGCAACCTCTCCACCACCACCAAGTCCGCCCCGCAGATGCAGGAGATCACCTCCCGCTGGCTGCTGCGGATGCTCCCCTGGGTCGAGACGACCGGTGGTACCTACCGGGTGAACCGGCGCCTGACGTACACGGTCGGCGACGGCAGCGTGGAGTTCATCCAGGACGGCGCCCACGTCCGCGTGATCCCCCGCGAACTAGGTGAACTGGCGCCGCTGCGCGGCTTCGACGACGTGGACGTCCTGACCGCCGTCGCCGACAAGTGCGTCCAGCGCGACTTCGCCGCCGGCGACACCCTGGTCCAGCGCGGGACGCCCGCCGAGGAGCTGCACCTCATCGCGCACGGCCGCGTCCGCCAGCACACCGTGGGCGAGTACGGGGACCAGGTCACGCTCGACGTACTCGCCGACGGCGACCGGTTCGGGGACGAAGCGCTCCTCGACGAGAACGCGCTCTGGGAGCAGACGGCGGTCGCCGAGACCTCCGGCACACTGCTCACCCTGTCGCGCGCCGACTTCACGAGCGTGCTGGACAACGCGCCGAACCTGCGGGCCCACGTGGAGGAGTTCAAGGCGCGCTCGCAGCGCAGCCAGAACCACCGCGGCGAGGCGGAGATCGCGATGTCCGCCGGCCACCAGGGCGAGCACGAACTGCCCGGCGCGTTCGTCGACTACGAGTCCAAGCCGCGCGAGTACGAGCTGTCGGTGGCGCAGACGATCCTGCGGGTCCACACCCGCGTCGCCGACCTCTACAGCGAGCCGTTCAACCAGACGAAGGAACAACTCCGGCTCACCATCGAGGCGTTGCGCGAACGCCAGGAGGACGAGCTGATCAACAACCGCGAGTTCGGCCTGCTGCACAACTCCGACTTCAAGCAGCGCATCCAGCCGCACGCGGGCCCGCCCACCCCGGACGACCTGGACAACCTGCTGTGCCGTCGGCGCGGCACCAAGTTCTACCTCGCGCACCCGCGCACCATCGCGGCGATCGGGCGCGAGTTCAACGCGCGCGGGCTCTACCCGGACCACGTCGACGTCGGCGGCCAGCAGGTCCCGGCCTGGCGCGGCGTCCCGATCCTGCCGTGCAACAAGATCCCGATCACCCCGGAGCGGACCAGCTCCATCCTCGCCATGCGTACGGGCCTGGAGGAGCAGGGCGTCATCGGCCTGCGCCAGACGGATCTGCCGGACGAGGTCGAGCCGGGCCTCAACGTCCGCTTCATGGGCCTCGACGAGCGGGCGATCACGTCCTACCTCGTCTCCACCTACTACTCCGCCGCGATCCTCGTGCCGGACGCGTGCGGCGTTCTGGAGAACGTGCAGATCTCGAACTGGCCCCGGTAGCGGGCCCGGCTCGTGACACGACAGGCCCCCACCCCACCGAGGAGTCCCCGAGGAGTCATGGATGCCTCCGCCTGAGCTCACCCCGCCCCAGTCGACCCTGCCGGAGGCCGCCGCGGGCTTCGGGGCCCGCGTACTGGCCGACGCGGCGGCGCACGCCCGCGACATCAGCGCCTTTCTGGGCGGCGCCCCCGCCGCACCGCCCGCGCAGACCGCGGTGGTCGAGGCCCCGGCGCCGCGGGCCGACCTGGCGGCGATCCTGCGCGGGCCCAGCGGACTCGGCACGGCCGGGCTGCGGCTGAGCCCGCGGGAGGAGGAGCCGCCGAGCCCGCCGGAGGCGGTCGAGCCGTCGGCGGCCCCGCTGCCCGCGTCGTCCGCCGAGCCGGGCCCGGCCGTCCCCGGGCTGTACTACCACCCGGTGCCCGACCCCGACCCGGTGCGCGTCGAGGAGGTCAGCCAACGCATCAAGTCCTGGGCGATGGACGAGGTCTCCCTGTACCCGGACGACTGGGAGGAGGAGTTCGACGGGTTCTCGGTGGGCAGTTACATGGTCGGCTGCCACCCCGACGCGCCCAGCGTCGACCACGTCATGCTGGCCACGCGCCTGATGGTGGCCGAGAACGCGGTGGACGACTGCTACTGCGAGGACCACGGCGGCTCACCCGTCGGCCTCGGCGAGCGCCTCCTGCTCGCGCACACCGCCCTCGACCCGCTGCACACCACGGCGGAGTACCACCCGCACTGGGCGGAGTCCCTGCACTCGGACGCGCCCCGGCGCGCCTACCGCTCCGCCATGGAGTACTTCGTCCGGGCGAGCAGCCCCTCGCAGGCCGACCGGTACCGGCACGACATGGCCCGCCTGCACATGGGCTACCTCGCCGAGGCCGCCTGGGCGCAGGAGGAGCGGGTCCCCGAGGTGTGGGAGTACCTGGCGATGCGCCAGTTCAACAACTTCCGCCCCTGCCCCACCATCACCGACACCGTCGGCGGCTACGAGCTGCCCGCGGACCTGCACGCCCGTCCCGAGACGCAGCGGGTCATCGCCCTCGCGGGCAACGCGACGACGATCGTCAACGACCTGTACTCGTACACCAAGGAGCTCGACGCACCCGGCCTCCACCTGAACCTGCCGGTCGTGCTCGCGCACCGGGAGGACCTCTCCGAGCGGGACGCCTACCTGAAGGCGGTCGAGGTCCACAACGACCTCATGCACGCCTTCGAGGACGAGGCGGCGGCCCTGGCCGCGGCCTGCCCCGAACCGCACCTCCAGCGTTTCCTGCGCGGCGTGGCCGCGTGGGTCGACGGCAACCACTACTGGCACCAGAACAACACCTACCGCTACAGCCTGCCCGACTTCTGGTAAGAGATTGGAACCATCAGTGACCAGCACCGAACTCACCGCCCCGACCGCCGGCCTGCCTCACCTCGTCCCCGGCCCCGCCACGCCCTACCAGGGGGACATCGCCCGGTACTGGGACGGCGAGGCCCGGCCCGTGAACCTGCGGCTCGGCGATGTCGACGGTCTGTACCACCACCACTACGGCATCGGTGAGGTCGACCACGCCGCGCTCGGCGACAGCAATGCCAAGGACAGCGAGCAGAAGCTCATCGCCGAGCTGCACCGCCTGGAGTCGGCGCAGGCCGAGGTCCTGTTGCGCCACCTCGGCTCCATCGGCCGCGGTGACACCCTGGTGGACGCCGGGTGCGGCCGCGGCGGCTCGATGGTGATGGCGCACCAGCGCTTCGGGTGCAAGGTCGAAGGTGTCACCCTCTCGGCCAAGCAGGCCGACTTCGCCAACGGCCGCGCCGCCGAACTCGGCATCGAGGACCACGTGCGGGCCCGCGTGTGCAACATGCTCGACATGCCCTTCGAGAGCGGGCGGATGGCCGCGTCGTGGAACAACGAGTCGAGCATGTACGTCGACCTGCACGACCTGATGGCGGAGCACTCCCGCATCCTGTCGGTCGGCGGCCGCTACGTGACCATCACCGGCTGCTGGAACCCGCGGTACGGGCAGCCCTCGAAGTGGGTGTCGCAGATCAACGCGCACTTCGAGTGCAACATCCACTCGCGCCGTGAGTACCTGCGGGCGATGGCCGACAACCGCCTCGTGCCGCAGGCGGTCATCGACCTCACGCCCGACACGCTGCCGTACTGGGAGCTGCGGGCCACGTCCTCGCTGGTCACGGGGATCGAGGACGCGTTCATCAACTCGTATCAGGACGGCTCCTTCCAGTACGTGCTGATCGCCGCCGACCGCGTCTGACCGTCCGGCGCCGACGGGGAGGGTCCGGAGGTCCGGGCCCTCCCCGTCCCGCGTCCGTACAGCAGCCGCTCAAGCAGGGTCAGGCGGACGAGGACGGCGCCGAGCAGGACGACGGCGGTGGCGGCCACCGGGGTCAGGGCGCCGCCGTCGACAAGGAGACCGGTGAGGAACAGGCGGGCGAGCAGGTCGGTGTTGCCGATCGCCGCGAAGGCCGGGAACCGGCGGCACCACCGGGAGCGCCGTACGTTCTCGGGCGGGAGCAGCGCCTCGGCGAGGACGAAGTTCCAGACGACCGCCGCCTGGGTGGCGAGCGCTTCGGCGGTCAGGTAGTGCAGCGGCGTCAGGGCCGTGAGCAGGGCGAGGACGCCCAGGTTGGGCAGGAAGCCGGACAGGCCGATGAGTCCGAGGACGGTGATCCGGGACCAGGCGCTCGTGGTGCGCAGCAGCAGGACGTGGCGCAGGAAGCGGACGCCTTCGCGCAGGCCGCTCTTGGAGTCGCCGAGGTGGCGTTCGGCGAAGGTGTAGGGGAGTTCGGCGACCGTGCGCGGTGGCCGGCGGACCGCCAGTTCGAGCAGGATCTTGTAGCCCAGCGGACGCAGTGGCGAGCTCGTTCCCGCGGGCGGTGACAGCAGGTCGCGGCGCAGGGCGAAGAAGCCGCTCATGGGGTCGGAGATGCCGCGCAGGGCGCGCGGGAAGAGGGCTTTGACCAGCCAGGTCGCGGAGCGCGAGAGGACTGTCCGGCAGCCGCCGGCGAGGCCCGCGTTGCTTCCGCCGGCGGTGTAGCGGCTGGCGACGACGAGGTCGGCGCCGCTGGCGTCGCCGCGCCGTACCAGCGGGTGGACGAGTTCGGGCGGGTGCTGCAGGTCCGCGTCCATGACGACGATCCAGGGCGCGGTCGTCCGGTCGATGCCTTCCAGGACGGCGCCCGCGAGGCCGCCTTCCGGCCTCTCGCGGTGGTGGACGGCGACGGCGATGCGGCAGCGTTCGGCGGCGGCGCGGATCCGCCGCGGTGTCCCGTCGGAGGAGTCGTCGACGAAGAGCACTTCGGCGGGGAGGCCGGCCGGGACGGCGCTGTCGAGCCGGCCGAGCAGCCGGTCGACGTTGTGCGCCTCGTTGCGGGTCGGGATGACCACGGCCATGGCGGGCCGGGAGCGAGGGGGCGGTGCGTGCGCGTTCATGGGCTCTTCCCGGTGTGCGGTGGCGGGTGGTGGGCGCCGCTGTGCGCGGTCAGCTCCCAGTCGTTGTGGTGGCGGCATTCACGCCAGACGGCCCGGAGCGCGGCGAGGGCGAGGAGGAGGGAGTACGGGGGCAGCCCCCACAGGAGGCGCAGATGGTGGACGGGGCGGACGGCGAGCCCGTACTCGCGGCCGAAGTTGTGCAGGGCCGCGCACTCGAACAGGGTCATCGCCAGGAGCAGCAGCATCGGCACCCAGGCGGCCATGGCGGCCGCGAGGGGGATGCCGTCCAGGAGCGCGAGGGTGAAGGTCACCGGAACGCACAGGCCGGAGACGGCTTGCAGGAACGGGGCGGCGAGCACGTACCGGGCGAGCAGGCGCCTGCGGGCGGTGGCCAGGTGGCGCCACTCGCCCTTGCGCAGGACCTGGAGGAAGCCCTGGTTCCAGCGGGTGCGCTGGCGCAGCAGCGCGCGCAGGGTCGCGGGGGTCTCCTCGCGGGTGACCAGGGCGGGGTGGTAGCCGACGACGACGTTGACGCCGCGGCTGGAGAGCCGTACGCCCAGTTCGCAGTCCTCGGCGAGGCAGTCGCCGTCCCAGCCGCCCGCTTCACGCAGCAGGGCCGCGCGGACGAAGACGGTGTTGCCGCCCAGCGGGATGAACCCCTGGCGCGCGTGGAGGTGCAGCCGGCTGCGGAACCAGAAGAAGTACTCCAGGCAGTTGCGCAGCGCGAACCAGCTGTCCTGGAAGTTCATCAGCTGGACGCCGCCCTGCACGACGTCGGCGCCGTGGGTGCGGAAGGCGGCGTCGATGTGGCGGAGCAGGCGGGGGTGGACGACGTCCTCGGCGTCGAACACGCCGACGATGTCGCCCCGGCACGCGGGCAGCGCGGTGTTCAGGGCGCGCGGCTTGTTCTTCTGGGGGTGGTGGTCGACGACGTGCCGGACCCGGTCCGGGTGTGCGGCGGCCAGGTCGTCGGCGAGGGCGGCGGTTCCCGGGTCGTCGTCGCCGGTGATGATGACGACGTCGAAGTCGGGGTGGTCGGCGGCCAGCATGGTGCGGACCGTGTGGCGCAGCACCCTCTCCTCGTGCCGGGCGGGCAGCAGCAGGGAGAAGGAGAGCCGGGGCGCGTCCGGTTCGGCGAAGGAGGTGACGCGGAGCCGGTCGGGGGTCTCCCAGGCGTAGAGCATCCAGCGCAGTGTCAGCGCGGCGTTGAGGGTGTGCAGGACGGTCAGGGTGAGCAGGCAGGCGACTACCACGAAGGGGCCTCGCGTTCGGGTCGTGGCGGGGCGCGGGGGTGCGCACCGGGCCGCCCGTGACCCGGTGCGCACCCGCCGGCTCACTTGACGTTGATCACGCTGTCCACGGAGCCCAGCTCGCCCAGCTCCCAGTGCAGGGTGTAGGAGCCGCTCGGCGCGCCCTTGTCCACGGCGACCTGCACCTGGTACTGGCGCGGCTGCCCGTCGGCGGGGAGTTCCAGGTCGGCGTCGATGGTGAGGGTGCGCTTGTCGGCGGAGAGCGTGCCGGTGTACTCCACCATCCTGTTCTTCGCGTTGCTCCACGCGGAGATCGACTTGTGGTCCGGGTTGAAGCGGATCGGCCCGTTCGGCGACAGCGTGAGGACGACCTTCTGCTTGCCCACGGGCCGGCTGTCGTTGCTGGCGACGACGATGTGCGGGTGGGCCTCGCCCGGCCCCTGGACCTCCTCGGGGACCGGGTCCGGCGTGATCCGCTGGCCGTAGCGCAGCCGGGCCGTCTCCTTGCCCTGGCCGTCGCTGAGGAGGGCGACGTCGGCGCGGTCGTCCCAGACGGGGTCGCTGCTGCCGAAGGAGAAGCCGCCCGTCTCCTGGTGCTGTTCGTTGGTGTACACGCGGACGCGGGTGCCGGGTGCGAGCTTCGTGCCCGCGGGGAAGGCGAACTCCTTGCCGGAGTTCCGCGCGTGCAGCTTCCACCCGCCGAGGTCGGCCGCCTCGGTGCCCTTGTTGAAGATCTCGGCGTACTCGTTCGGCTGGCCGGGCTCCGAGCCCTCGGCCTCCACGTGGACGATCGCGACGTCCGGCTTGCCCGGCTTGGCGAACACCGCGACGATGTCGGCGCTGTTGGCGCCGCCCTCCGGGCTGTCGAACTGCCGGACGACCTGTCCGCCCCGCTTGAAGCCGCTGAGCATGACCTTGTAGGGCTGTCCGTCCACCGTCACCGTCTCCGGCGAGATGAACTCGGGCAGCGAGACGATGTCGTCCGGGTGGTCCCCGCCGTTGTCCGTCTCGTTGTGGTGGAACTTGAAGGTGAAGTCCCGTGACGTGTGGTCCTCGAACGTGACGTTGACCTGGAGCGTGACATCCCATTCACGGTCGCTGATACCGCTGTTGATGGGGAAGTTCTCGTGCTTGAAGGAGGCGAGGGTGAACTCGTTCCCGTTGAGCTGGGCCTGCGTGGCGCCTCCGGTGAAGATGTATCCGCTCCTGCCCTCGCCCGAGGTGGCCGTGCCCCATTGCACCTGGCTCGACCCCACCCCCGTGAGGTTGTGCGGTTCCGGCAGGACGGCCGTCCATTTCCCCGTGGTCCTGATGATTCCCATTCGACGCACCTCCGTGCTGTGTCGCCCGGCTCCCCGGGCCATTGATCGGTCGCCCGGAAGCTGCCCGGCCGCATCGCGGCACAGAGCGGATGCGAGGGGTTCTTGGACAGAGCGGCGAAGGCCGCGAGGGCAACCGGTGCGCCTCACGCGTACGGCCAGATGTCGTCGGACTCCTCCAGGCACTTGCGCAGTCCGGGCGGGACGGGTGCGGGTCCGGACGCTCCCTCGGGCGGCTTCTCGGGGATGCGCAGCGCCTTGATCTGCCCGTAGTCGAAACTCTCGACGGTCTTCCCCAGGCGCAACAACTGCCGCAGGGTGGGGAGTTCGCTCTGCGCCTCGTACATGGTCGGGGTGGCGAGCACGAGATCGATGTCGCGCCATCCGCGCGGCATCGAGGCGACGACGGCCGGGTCCTTGTCGAGTTTGTAGTGCCAGATGGCTCCGGCGCCGGGTGTGTATCCGGCGCGCACGGCGTCCAGCCACAGCACGTCGTCGGTGACAAGACGGACCGACCGCTTGTGGTGGACCGCGGGGTCCCGCAGCCACGCGCCGGCGGCGCGGTAGCCCTTCATGAGGTCGTCGGTCTGCACGCACTCCCACTGCGCGCGCCACCCCGGGCCGAGCAGGACCAGCGCCAGGGCCACGGCCGTCATGGTCGCCATCCGCAGGAGCTCCCGCCGTGTGCGCGCCCGTACCCGCTCCGCGCGCAGCAGGTGGTCCACCAGCGCGACCAGGGCGAGAGCGCAGAACGGCAGCATCTGCACGGCGTACATCTTGGGCATGTAGCCCCCGGGGCGCAGCGCGACCAGCACGAACAGCGTGACCACCGCTCCGAGCGGGCGCAGCGGACGTACGAGGAGGATCGCGCACCCCGCGACCACGCCGCCTGCCAGCAGGATCGGATCGGTGTTCAGCCACTGCGCGGCCAACTCATGCGCCACGGTGCCCTGCTGGAACACGGATCCGGATCCGCCGCGTGCGACGAGCTGCCACTTCAGTGCGCGCAGCAGCGAGGAGTGACAGCCGCCGGGCAGCAGTTCACCCTTGAGCAGGGAGTACAGCGGGTAGCTGAGCAGCACCGCGCAGCCCGCCGTGAAGGCGGTGAAGGAGAAGACCCGGAGTCTGCGGTCGCTGTGCTGCCACACCGCGAGGACCAGGGCGGGCAGGAGGACGGCGATGGTCTCCTTGGACAGCACGGCGATCGCGAAACAGACACCGCTGCCGCAGTGCGCCCACAGGCGCCGGTGCGGGGACAGGGCCAGGGCGAGGGCCGCGAGGAACCACAGGACGGCGAAGCCGTCGAGGTACACCTGCCGTTGCATGTCGATGGCGAGGGGCGAGACGGCGTTGACGACGAGCGCGGCCCACGCGGCCGGCCGGCTCATCCGCAGGCGGCGCGCCACGCTGTACATGAGGAGCGCGGTCGCGGCGGCCACCGCCAGCATTGCGACACGCCCTTGCACCAACGCCATCCGCTGCGGGGGCAGGTGGTCCGTGAACCAGGAGAGAGCCGCCAACTGGGCCCAGCCGAGGGGCGGATGGTCGTACCAGTACGTGTAGTGGGACAGGCCCGTTCCGGTGCGGACGGCCCAGGCCTGCGCCAGATATGTTCCCTCGTCGTCGTTGGGGAAAGGGCTGCCCGCAAGGTTCCAGGCCCGTAGGACGACGGTCAGCGCGACCGCGCCGAGGACTCCACCGATCAGCAGCGCGCGCCGCATCATTTGCTTGTGTCTCCCTCGCCTCGCCGATGAGAGCGGCCACGCCTTCGGGGCGTGGCCGCACAGTGCATTAGGCGGGACGGGGAGGGGCAGTGCGCACAGAGCCGGGACTTTCTCGTCCACAGCGGACAACAATCTGCCCGGCCAGGCACAGGCCCAATCAAGAAGAGCCACAACAATGCGGTGGGCGGGCTCACTTTGAGCACATTGCACACATGCCCGGTCCGAAACGCTCGATCTTTGTGCAGTTGGTCGATTGCTATGCAGAGCGACGCAAATACATGCTGGCGAACACGGCCGATCGTCCAGACGCCCCAGCAGACGCCTGATGCAAGGAGCCACCGTGCCGCATCGTTCCCAGCCGGATCCGACCGCCCTGTCGCCCGAGTGCACGCCGGTGCTCTCCCGGGCCGTCCACAGCCTGACCCCCCAGCACACCGAGGGTCTCGTCCGCCAGACCCTCGGCGAGGTGGCGCGGCACACGACCGGCCCGGTCGCCGCCCCCACGGTCGCGGCCGACATCGCGCTCTGGATCTCCGTCCTCGCCGGTGAGGTGTCCGCCACCACCCTGGACACCGCGTTCGAGGCCCGCGCCACGGCACACGCCCGGGCCGGGCTCTCCGCGGAGGACAGCCTCGTCCTGCACCACGCGTGCGTGGAGGTGCTCCACCGCGCCCTGACCGGCCGCCTCCCCGACACCCGCTTCCGGGAGGCGCTGGAGAGGGTGTTCCTCAGCACGGCGCTGCGGGCCCTGCGGGTGGCCAACGCGTCCGTCGTACGGGGTCGGGTGGAGGGCGCGGGCCGGAACGCGCAGGCCGAGTCTCCCCCACCGGAGGCGCACGACGCACCCCACGCCGGGCACGACCGTACGCGCCCGCACGCGCAACCCCGCTGGTGCCTGGTGGCCCTGCGGAACTCCGGCCACGACGCGAAGGACGCGCTGCGCCGGTTCCGGGCCGCCAACCCGCTGGCCGTCATCGCCGTGGCGGAGACACATGTGACCTCGTTCACGCGGCACCGGCCCTCCGGAGCCGACGAGTTGGCGCCCTACGCGCTCGTCCCGGTCGCCGACGGCGACACGGGGAGCGCCGCGCGGCAGGCCATGCTGGCTGCCGTGGTCGCGCGGCGCTACGGCCGCTGCCTGACCACCGAGCAGGTGTCACCCCTGGTCGCGGCGCTCGACCTGACCGCGCAGGACCGCGGCGCCTTCGTCACCGCGCGGCTCGGCCCGCTGCACACCGATCCCCGCCACCGGTATCTGCAGCAGACTCTGGCCGCCTACCTGGCCCACAACATGTGCTCCGCCTCGGCCGCCCGCAGTCTGTACATCCACCGGCACACCCTCACCTACCGGCTGCGCTCCATCCGTGTGCTGACCGGCCTCGACCTGAACCACCCCCTCGACCGGCTGCAGGCCGAACTCGCCCTGATCCTCAGCGACGCCGACGCCCTGTTCGCCCTCCCCCGCCGGCGCACCGCATAGGCTGCCGCCGTGAACGACAGCGCGCACGACCTCCGCATACGGCCGGGCACCCCGGCCGACGCACCCGCCGTCCTCGACCTGCTCGACTCCGCCGTCGCCTGGATGAACTCCCGCGGCAACACCGAGCAATGGGGCACGACCCCGTACTCGCGGAAGCCCGGCGGGGTCGCACGGGTTCAGGGGTACATGAGCGTGAACACCCCGTTCATCGCGGAGCTGCACGGTCAGGTCGCCGGTGCCGTGGTCCTCGACTCCGGGCCCAGTCCGAAGATGCCGATCGCCCCCGCCGGGGAACCCGAACGGTACGTGCGGCTGCTGGTCACCGACCGTCGGCGCGCCGGTCTCGGCATCGGGGCCGCGCTCCTCGCCCACGCCGTGCGCGAGACCCGGCGCGCGGGTGTGGAGCTGCTGCGGGTGGACTGCTGGGCGGGCGGCGGAGGCGCCCTGGTCGCGTACTACGAACGCAACGGCTTCGCCCGCACCGACCGTTTCGCGGTCGGCACCTGGCCCGGCCAGGTGCTGTCGCGGCGCGTCGCCTGACCGGGCAGACTCCCGGCATGGTGGACATGAGGGCGCTCCAGGACGCGGTGGCCCACTGGGCGGCGGGCGGCCCGGGGGAACCGGCGCACCGGCTCGCGGAGGAACTCGGCGTACGGACCGCCGTACTGCTCGAAGGACTCAGCGATCTCGCGGCGGTGGAGGCCCTGGCCGCGGCGCGGGAGCGGGACTTGAGCGCCGAAGGCGTGTGTGTCGTGGCGATGGGCGGAGCCATGAGCGTCGGCCGGTACGCCGCTCTCCTCGGCCCGGCCGGTCTCGGCCTCCGTCTGACAGGGCTCTGCGACGAGAACGAGAGGGGTTACTACGAGCGCGGCCTCGCGCGGGCGCGGGCGTGTCCCGACGACATCCACGTGTGCGCGGCGGATCTGGAGGACGAACTGATCCGCGCGCTCGGCACCCCCAGGGTCGAGGACATCTTCCGCGCCGAGGGCGACTTCCGTGCCTGGCAGACCTTCCGGCGCCAGCCCGCACAGCTCGGCCGGTCCGCGCACCAGCAGGCCCGGCGCTTCCTCGGCACGAAGAAGGGGCGCAAGATCCGGTACGGCCGCCTCCTCGTGGAGGCCCTCGCCCCGGACCAGGTACCGGCACCGCTCGACGACTTGCTTGCACACCTGCACGGGTGAGACACCGGAGAACACACCTACAGCGCCGCCTCACACGCAAACAACTCACATGCGTCGAGCCACCCGCCTCTGCAATCCTGCCCGCATGGCGCAGAGTTTCGAATCGCTGGTAGTCCGGCACACCCATCGCCTCCCCCTCCCCGCCGCGTCCACCGGTCAAGGGGGTGTCGCCGCGCGGCAGTTCGACGCGGCGCTGGCCTCGGTCGGCTTCAAGCTCTCGGCCGAACTGCTGCACCACCTCTCGGGGCTGTCCGGGGCCGCGGTCGTGCACACGGCCAGGCGGACCCTGCGCACCGTCGCCGAGATGGTGGGCGACCACGTACAACACAACACGTATTTCATCGACTTCCCGGCACATGTGCCGAATACCCTGGAGTTCTGGACGCGGTGTGTGGCGGAGGCCCTCGGGGACGAGACCGCCCGCGAGAGCGTCCTCGCTCAGCTGGCCCGGCACAGCGTCAACCTGCTCAGCCTGCCCACCTACGGCCTCTACCGGCACAGCTACGAGGACATGCTCGCGCGCCACGACGAGCTGATCGCGGCGGCGGGCGACCGGGTCACCGTCCTGCACCTCGGCCGGGACCTGGACGCTGAACTGACCGAGCTGTACCTGGCCCTCGCGGGCAGTGCCACTCCGCTCGGCGGGGACGACCTGCGCGACCTGCGCCTGCTCGCCGGGCAGTGCGCCCTCGGCCCGCAGCCGGAGGCGATCCCCGTCCGGGAGAACCGGGCGGTCGTCAACGAGGTCCGCCTCGCCATGGGCGCCGATCCGCTCCTCGACACCGTCACCGACGTGCTGCGCCTCGCCTGCGCACTGTCGGACGGCGACGTGTCCCTGCGGGAGCCGACCCGGTTCCGTACGCTGCCGCGGCCAGTGCGCCGCGCGCTGCTCGCGGGTCTCGACGCGGTGGTCGCGGCGAACCCGGCGAAACTCGCCGACGTGCACGCCCACCGGGAGCCCTTTAAGCGGCTCGGCGAGCGGCTGCACCCGCACGAGTACCCGCGCTGGCCGCACGCCGCGGACGTGTTCGCCGTCGCACGCGGCGAGAAGCAGGCACCCACCTTCGGCAGCCGGGTCGAGGCGCTGCTCGACGCGGCCGACGTGCCCGGGGCGGTGAAGCTGCTGGAGTCCGCCCCCGGCCAGCTGTTCCGCGCCCTCGACCACCTGCTGCGCGCCGCCGACGGCCAGGAGGAGCGGGACACGGTGGTCGCCGCCGCGGTGCGGGCCGCCCCCGGTGTCTCCGGCCGGGTCGTGCTCGCGGTGCGCGAGCACCTGCACAACCGGCAGCGGGAGACCGGCGAACCCCGCATCTTCGTCAACGGCCGGGGCCGCGCCCGGGTGACCCCGGACGCCCGGCGGCCGCTGCCCGCCGCCGACCGCGACCGGCTGATCGCGGCCCTCGACGCCGAGCTGCGCCGCCGACTGCCGGCCGCGGACCGGCTGCTGCTCGACCCCGACGTGCTCGACGTGGCGCTCCCGCTCAGCGGCAGGGCGACCGCGGCCGGGCTCGGCGTCCTGCCGCGCGGCTCGGTCTCCCGGGTCGACGGCGACCGCCTGCGCTTCTTCGTGTACTGGAAGGAGACCGGCAGGCGGACCGACTTCGACCTCTCCGCGCTGCTTCTGCGGGGCGACTACAGCACCGACACCTGGCTCTCGTACACGTCGCTCAGGACCGTCGGGGGCCGGCACTCCGGTGACATCACCGAAGCGCCCGACGGCGCCTCGGAGTTCATCGACCTGTCCCTGGACCGTGTCCGCAGTGCTTTCATCGCGCCCCAGGTGAACGTCTTCGCGGGCGAGGGGTTCGACGAGGTCGAGGAGTCGTTCTTCGGGTTCATGGTGCGCGACGGCGCGCAACAGGGCCGCCCGTTCGAGCCCCGAACGGTCCGGATGAAGTCGGAGCTGCGCGGGACGGGCCGGGTGGCGCTGCCGCTGGTGTTCCGGCGCGGGGCCGACGGACGGTGGCGCGCCAAGTGGCTGCACCTGTACCTGCGCGGCATCTCGGACGGCAACCAGGTCGAGGAGAACCAGGCGTCGGTGGCGAAAGTGGTCCGCGCCGTCGCGGAGCGCGACCAGCTGACGGTGGCCTACCTTGCCGATCTGATGTCCGACGACAGCACGGTCCTGGACGTGTGGGAGAGCGGTGCTCCGGTGCCGGACGAGCCCGTCACGTACATCGGTCTGCAGCGGCCCGAGGGGCTGCACCCGGACTCCCGCGTCATCACCCTCGAAAATCTGCGCGACTTGATCCCGGCGTGAGTGCTAGCGTGGCCGAAGGCGAGGCCATGAAGGGGCTTCCTTCTCATTTCCTCCAACGAAAACAAGCCTCTTCGCTTTCCTCGCCTTTTTTCTTGCCCTAGCCCTCCTCCGCCTCCTCGTCCGCACGGGACGCGCGCCGTCCTCGTGTCACCGCCAGGACGGTGCCCACCACCGCGATCACCGCGATCGCGATGGCGATGCTGAGACCGCCCTCGGTGTCCCAGTACACGTCCTCCAGGCTGATCAGCAGGGCCGCCTCGTCGATGACGAGGGCCATTCCGACCCCGTAGGCGAGGCCGATCCAGGCGCGGGCGCGCGGTGAACTCTCCGAGAGGGCCGTCGCGCCGACGATCATCAGCAGCAGGATGCCCCACACGTAGTGGTGCAGGTGGACCCCGCCCGCGCTCACGTCGCCGAAGCCGCCCACGTCGATGTGGATGAGCCAGGTGAGCAGCCGCATCCCGCCGAAGGTGAGCGTGAACCCGTACCAGGCGAGGACGTAGCCGCGGCGCTTCGGTGAGATGCCGGGCAGCAGGCGCAGCCAGGGCGCGAACTTCTTGGTGTCCTCGCTGTCGCGGGCGCGGTCGCGCAGGGGTGTCGACATCATGCGGGTCCTCCGGGGCCGTCCGCCGTGAACTTCTGGACCAGCGTCGCCATGGCGTCGGGCGCGCTGTAGTGGGCCGCGTGGGCGGCGCCGGGGATCTCGGCGGTGTGGCCGTCGTCGACGAGGGACGCGATCCGGCGCGTCCAGGACGGGGACGCGAGGGGGTCGCCCTCTCCGCGTACGACGAGGGTCGGTGCGTGGACCCGCGCCAGGTTCGCCTCGAACGACCCGGCCGCGTCCCGCAGCGCGTGCCGGTACTCGGCGGCGCACCGCAGCAGGCCGGTGACCAGGTAGTCGGAGACCGCCAGGCCGAACAGGCGCAGCGGCTCGCGGGGCGCGTCCCGGGCGAGGAGCGCGCACTGGCGCCAGGCTGGGACGGCGGGGTCGAGCGCCGGGCCGACCAGGACCATGCGGCTCACCGTGTCCGGGTGCCCGGCGGCGAGGGCCGCGGCGACCTGGCAGCCGACCGAGTTGGCCACAAGGACGACCGGGCCCAGGGACAGCCGCCGGTGCCAGACCGCAAGGGCGCGGGCGTGCTCGGTGATGTCCGGCGCGCGGGTGGCGGCTCCCCGTGAGCGCGCGTTGCCGGGCAGGTCGGGCACCAGGACGCTCGCTCCCTGGGCGGCGAGCCGTCGGGCGAGCGGTACGAAGTAGCGGCCCGAGAGCCCCAGTCCGTGGACGAGCACCACGGCCGGTTCGCCTTCGCGCGGAGGCGTCCCGAACGCGCGGGTGAAGAACCCGCCCCTTGTCGTCAGATCCATCGGCCCACCCTTACCCTGCCTGCGGCCTTCGACCGCGGCGCCCCCGCCGGACGCGACGGACATCCACTCCTCGGACACGGCGAATGGGGGGCGGGGGCAAACGGTGCGCGGTGGCGGCCAGGGTTCACGTAAGGGCTCGGCCTTCCGTCGCCGGCGTCGTGCGGCGTGCTGTCCGGCAGTGTTCGGGCCAAGGTCATGGCGACCGGTTGCCCGTGCCGTGCGGGAGTAATCGGTCCCGCCCCGCGGCCGTGCAGGGGTCGCGGGGCGATGCGGCCGGGCGGTTACGCGGAGGGCACCGTGCCGGTGGCGTAGTAGGGCTTGCAGACCGTTCCGTCGTAGTCCGTGGCGATCTCCAGGAGGCTCCGGCCATCGGCCGAGGGGAGCAGCGCCGAGCTGTAGTTGGGGGCTGCACTGTGCGGCGGCGAGGGACATCCACGCCGCACAGTGCGGGGCTGCGCCGGAAGAAGAAGTCGGCCTGGAACCAGCGGGGTTCAGCCTCGCCCGAGCACGCAGAACTCGTGCCCTTCGGGGTCGCTCAGGCACTTCCACGAGACGTCGCCCTGACCGAGGTCGAGGTCGGTGGCGCCCAGCTCGCGCAGGCGCGCCACCTCCGCCCCCTGGTCGTCGCCCGCGTACGGCAGCAGGTCGACGTGGACACGGTCCGGCACCGTCTTCCCGCCCTTGCGGAGGAACTCGATGTACGGGCCGACGCCCTGGGCGGAGCGCAGGCGCGCATGGTCGTCGTCGACCTCGTGGAGGGTCCAGTCCGTGGCCGCGTCCCAGAACTCGGCCATGGCGCGCGGATCCACGCAGTCGATCACGATGGCGGCGACCGGGCCGGTGTCGCGGTACATGTCACGCGGTTCGAGCACGCAGAACTCGTTGCCCTCGGGGTCGGCGAGGACCACCCAGGGCACGTCGCCCTGTCCCACGTCGACGGGGGTCGCGCCGAGCGCGCGCAGGCGGGCGACCAGCTCCGCCTGGTGCGCCGTCGAGGTGGTGGCGAGGTCGAGGTGCACCCGGTTCTTGGTGGCCGACTTGGGTTCCGGGACGGTGACGACGTCGATGCAGACGGCGGACGCGTCCGGCCAGACGAAGCCGCCGCCGGGTTCGACGTTGGTGACGCCGGGTGCCTCGCTGGAGACACCCCAGCCGAGCGCCTCGGCCCAGAAACCGCCGACCACCGCGTCGTCCAGGGCCTTGATGTTCACGTTCACAGGTCGCAGTGCCATGGCGGTGACCCTACGCATTCGGCACGGACGCCGACAGATGCCGTCACCGAACAGAGATCAACTTGTCGCGCCCGGCCCCTGGTCGGCCTGCTCGCTAGTTCGCGAAGCCCCAGTCGAGCATCTTCGCGGCGTCGTCGAAGACCTCCTTGTCGGAGCCGACGATGGCGCCGACGAGGGTGCGGTGGTCGCGCTCGGCCGCGAACACGAGGGAGTAGCCGGCCTCGGCGCCGCTGCCGGTCTTGATGCCGAGGGCGCCCTCGTAGGCGCTCAGCAGGTCGTTGGTGGTGTTCCAGGTGTAGTACCGGGTGCGGCCGTTGGCGGCGGGGGCCTCCGTCTTGAACTGCTTGAGCTTCACGATGTCGGCGAAGACCGGCTTGAGCATGGCGCGCTGGCCGAGCTTGGCGAGATCGCGGGCGGTGGAGCGGTTGTCGCCGTGCGAGATGCCGTCGAAGGAGTCGAAGTGCGTGCCGGTGAGGCCGAGTTCGCGCGCCTCGGCGTTCATCCGGTCCTGGAAGTCGGCGATCCGCGCGTCGATGGTGTCACCGGCGCCGAAGCTGTCGGCGAGGGCCATCGCGGCGTCGCCGCCGGAGGGGATCAGCATGGCGTGCAGAAGCTGACGGGCGGTCAGCCTGTCGCCGACCTGGAGGTCGGCGGTGCTGGCGCCGTTCTCCGCCACGTAGTCCCGGTACTCCTGCTTCACGGTGATCTGCCGGTCGAGCCACTCCGGGTGCTGGAGCACCACCATGGCCGTCATGATCTTGGTCGTGCTGGCCATCGAGACGCTGACGTCGGCCTTGACACCCGCCCACATGGCGCGTTCCTGGCTGCCGTCGCGGGCGTCGAGGAGGAAGGCGTGGTCGGCGGTGATGTCCGGGGCGGCCTGGTCTCTCGCGGTCGCCGCGCCCTGGTCCCGCACGGCAGGTGCGGCGGTGGCCGCCTCGGCGAGGCCGCCGGCCGTGATCGGCAGGACGGCCCCGACGAGCGCGACCGTCGCGATCCTGGCTCCGGTGCGGTGGATCCGGTGGGGGCGGGCGTGCGAACCCATCAGGCGTCCTTCTTTCCCGGCGCGGGCGCGTCGGCTCGTGGCAGAACTCGGTGCATACCGAACCTACGTGCGCGCGGACAGTCATTGTCAAGATCGACATGTCATGGCCCGGTAACAGGAGGGACAACGATGAAGGTGCCGTGCAGACACTCGGCAGGTCCTATGAGGGCGGCGCGGGCACCGGGTGACGGTCGAGCGCCTGGGCCACGTGGACGAGATGGGAGGCCATGGCGCGGCCGGTCGACGCCGACCAGTCGTGGCCGCGCTCGTCGTCGAGGTAGTCGGGGCCGGGGCCCGGACCGAGGTGCCAGTAGGTCCACGCCTGGCCGGGGACGGTGTAGCCGATGTCGCCGAGGGCGCCGCTGATCTCGCTGATGACGTGGTGGGCGCCGTCCTCGTTGCCGGTGACGAGGACGCCCGCCACCCGGTTGAAGGCGACGGGGCGCTCCTGGTCGTCGGTCTCGCTGAGCATCGCGTCCATCCGCTCAAGCACCCGCTGGGCGACGGAGGAAGGACGGCCGACCCAGGTCGGCGAGGCGATGACCAGGATCTGCGCCGCGAGCAGCTTCTCGTGCACGTCCGGCCAGTCGTCCCCCTCCCCCATGTCCGTCTCGACTCCGGGTTTCAGGTTCAGGTCGACGGCCCGTACGAGGTCCACGTCGACGCCGTGCCCTTTGAGGGCCGCGATGACCGTGCCCGCGAGGGCCTCGGTGTTCGAGGGCTGGGGTGAGGGTTTGAGGGTGCAGTTGATGACCAGTGCTCGCATGGAGCGTCCCTCCCCGTTTCGCACACCTGAGGAGCGCGCCCGCCGGGTATTCACCCGGCCGTGTGCGCAGGTGTCTCAAGCGGTCACCCGGCCGTGTGCGCGGATGTCCAGGTGGCCACCCGGCCAGGTGTGCTCGGGTGTCTCAAGCGGCGTCGAGCAGGGTGTCGAAGGCGGACGGCAGGCGCTTCCACGCCTCGCGCCCGGCGGCGTACTCCGCGTCGGTGAGCAGGCACGAGTCGAGCAACCGGGCCAGGTTGTCGCGGTCGAGGCCGGGCGAGGTGAAGACGAGGTGCTGGCAGCGGTCGCCGTGCGCGGGATGCCAGTCGAGCGCGGCGGCCGCCCTGCGCACGGGCGGGACCAGGTCCCAGGCCGCGTCGGGCAGCGAGGCGAGCCAGGGCCCGGCGTTCTCGACGCACAGGGCGCCGCCCGCCGCGTCCCAGGCGAGCAGGGTGTCGGGGCGGTCCGCGAGCCAGAAGCGGCCCCGGCTGCGCGCGGCGGCGCAGCACAGGTCCTCGAGCGCCTGGTAGAGACGGCCGGGGTGGAACGGCCGGTCGTGGTGCCAGACGAAGGTGACGACGCCGGCCGCGTCCGCATCCTGTGGCAGCAGCGCGCACGCCGGGTGCTGGGCGGCGGCGGCCGTCTCCACGTCGAACCCCGCGAAGGCGAGGCGTGCGAGTTCGGGAGATCCGGCGGTCACGCGCTGGGCGAGGGGGTGGAGTTGAGCGAGGAGGGCGCGGTCCTCGTCGTCCGCCTCCTCGCTGTCGACGACGGCGAGGACGGGCGCGTACTCCAGCTGCCTCGCCCACGTGTCGCTGACCGTCCGCTGGTCGCTCGCCGCGGCCGCGAGCCCCACGTCGGCGAGGTCGTCGCCGTTGCCGAGGCAGGGCAGGACGAGAGCGGGATCGACGGCCGTGACGACATTGGTGAGTCGGAGTGTGTCGCCGCCGTGCGCTGCGACGACCTCGGCCATCGCCCGCGGCTCGACGGAGTCCCACAGTTCGACGATCGCGAGCCGGGTGAGGCCGCCGTCCGCCAGCCGCTCCAGTTCGGGGATCAGGTCCTCGCGCAGGGCGCAGCACGCGCAGTCGTTCACGAGCGGGGTCTCGCCGCGGGACAGCTCGCCCGAGGCGTCGCGCAGGACGCGCAGGACGGTGCCGTCACCGGCGGTGGACAGGTCGTGGTGGAGGGCGACGCTGTCGGGAACGGTGCGCAGCAGGCCGTCCACCGTCTCCCGGCGTGCGGTGGAGTGGAGCCCGGCCACGATCAGGACGGGCATGCGGGTTCCGTGGTTCATAGGGGTCCTCCGGGCGGGCGAGCCGGGGGGCTCGGTGCGGGTGCGGGTGCGGGGCGGGTAAGCATCGCGCCGGATGCCATGCCGTACTCTAATGACAATGGTTTCCATTTCCAAGTCGCATGTCCGCGCTTGCCCCGTGAAAGCCCTCTGAAAGGCAGGTCACCCCGTGTCCGCCCACTGCCAACTGACCGGAGCACAGCCGGGCTTCGGCAACTCCGTGTCCCATTCGCACCGGCGCACCTCGCGCCGCTTCGACCCCAACATCCAGCGCAAGCGGTACTGGCTGCCGAGCGAGGGCCGGCACGTCCGCCTCACGCTCAGCGCGCGCGGCATCAAGGCCGTCGACCGCATCGGCATCGAGGCCGCGGTCGCCCGCATCCGCGCCCGGGGAGGAAAGGTCTGATGGCCAAGAAGAGCAAGATCGCGCAGAACGAGAAGCGCAAGGTGATCGTCGCGCGGTACGCCGCCCGGCGCGCCGAGCTGAAGCGGGTCATCGGGCGCCCGGACACCCCGCCCGCCGAACGGGAGGCCGCGCTGGCCGAGCTGCGCCGCCAGCCGCGTGACGCCAGCGCGACCCGGGTCCGCAACCGCGACAGCGTGGACGGCCGCCCGCGCGGCCACCTGCGCAAGTTCGGGCTCTCGCGCGTACGGGTGCGGGAGCAGGCCCATGCCGGGTTCCTGCCCGGGGTCACCAAGTCGTCGTGGTGAGCGCTGTGTTGGCGGCCTGACGGGGGCCCGCGGGGCGGTGACGCACTCGCGGGCCTTCGCCGAGGCAGTGGGCCCTCCGGCTCCACCGTGCCGAGGTGAGCCCCCTCGGACCCCTGCCACCGTGTCGAGGTGAGCTCCCTCGGACCCCTGCCACCGCGCCGAGGTGAGCCCCCTCGGACCCCTGCCGCCGCGCCGAGGTGAGCTCTCTCTGCCCTCTGCCGCCGCGCCGAGGCAGGCTCCCGGACCCCCTACGCGGGCGTCTCCTCCCGGGCGAACCGTTCGTTGGCCCGGTCGATCTCCGGCATGTGCGTCTCGGCCCACTCCCGGAGCACGGCGAGCGGTTCGTCCAGCGAGAGGCCGAGCGGCGTGAGGCGGTAGAACACCCGCGGCGGCACGGCCGGTTCGACGCGCCTGGCGACCAGGCCGTCGCGCACCATCCCCTGCAAGGTGACCGAGAGCATCTTCTGCGAGATCCCCGGCATCCGGCGCCGCAGCTCCGAGAACCGCACCTCGCCCGCCTCCTCGGCCAGCACCTTGACGGCCATGGAGACCCACTTGGTGCCAATGCGGTCGAGGAGCTTGCGGGTCGGGCACCCGGGGGTGAAGAGATCACCGCGCGGGCCGGCCGTGCCGTGCGCCGTCGAGTCGGTCACCTGGACCTCACCACCTGTCGTCGAAGTGCCGTCTTCCGGCGCTCAGCCTAGTCACTTAGCGTGCCGTGGTATCCGATGGTTACCGACCTGGCTCGGTGGTGGGCACCAACCCGGCCACCGGTCCTGGTCCTGCGAAAGGCGCGCCGTGCCCTCTTCCGCTCCCCCTCCCTCCCCTCCCCCGGTCGAACTCCGCCGCGTCCGGGCCAACGGCGTGCATCTGAACGTCGCGCTCGCCGGGCGCGGCCCCGCCGTCCTCCTGCTCCACGGCTTCCCGCACACCTGGCGGGTCTGGGAGCGCGTGCTCGGCCCGCTGTCCGCCCGGCACCGGGTGATCGCACCCGACCTGCGCGGGTTCGGGGCCAGCGAACACGCCGCCACGGGCTACGACGCCGACACGCTCGCCGACGACGCCCGCGCCCTGCTCACCTCACTGGGGATCACGTCCGCCGCGGTGGTCGCCATCGACGCGGGTGTGACCCCGGCCCTCTCCCTCGCGTTGCGCCACCCCGGCCTCGTACGGCGGCTGGCCGTCATGGAAGCGGTGGCGGGCGGCCTGCCGGGCGCGGAGGACTTCCTGGCCGGCGGGCCCCCGTGGTGGTTCGGGTTCCACTCCGTGCCGGGCCTCGCCGAATCCGTGCTGGTCGGCAACGAGGCGCGGTACGTGGACTTCTTCCTCGACAGCGGCACCCTCGGCGAAGGCGTGCCGCCCGCCGTGCGGGACGCGTTCGTCGCCGCGTACACGGGGCACGACGCCCTGCGCCGCGCCTTCGCGTACTACCGCGCCCTGCCGGAGAGCGCACGGCAGATCCGGCGGGCGGCGGAGCGGGCGCGGCTCACCATGCCCGTACTGACCATCGGCGCGCACCCGGTGGGCCCGGCACTTGAACGCCAACTGCGTTCATTGACGGACGACTTGACGGGGCACTTGCTCGACGACTGCGGTCACATCGTGCCGCTGCACCGGCCCGCCGCGCTGCTGCGGCTCCTCACGCCTTTCCTCGCGTGAGGGTCTTGAGGAGCGCCCGCGCCATCGCCTCCTGGCCCTTGGCGTTGGGGTGGGCCGGGGCGGCCGGGGACGCCGGGACGAGCGGTTCGATCCAGCGGTCGGCGGGCGCCTTGCACATGTCGTGGCCCACGGTCGGGCGATACGTGTCGACGTAGTCGGCACGGTTCAGGTGTGCCACGGCGCGCAGCATGAGATTGAGGCGTTTCTGGGTGTCCCGCAGGTAGGGGAAGTCCTGGGCGGCGAAGGGGACGGTCGGGTAGCAGCCGGTGCCGTCGTCGGGGAGGAGGGCGGGGTAGCCGACGACGACCACGCGCGCGTGCGGCGCCTTGGCGTGCACAGCCCGCAGGATTCGGGTGACCTTCGGTGCGGTCTGGTTGATCTTCAGCGTCAACGCGTCGTGGCCCGCCGCGTTGTAGTGCCGTCGGCACGGGTCGCCGGACAGGTCCTGCGCGCTGAGCCCCGCGCACGTGCTGATGATGGAGCCGAAGCCGATGTCGTTGCCGCCGATCTGCAGGGTCACGAGGTCGGTGTCGCGTCGTACGGCGTCCAGTTGGGGCTTGTTGCTCCCTTGCGCCTGCCACATCTCGGCGGTCGTCGCGCCGCCGCAGCTGACGTCCGTGAACGATGTGACGAGGCGGGTGCGGGCGGTGAGGGAGGGGTAGTTGTGGTCGGAGCGGGCGCAGTCCGCGTCGACCTGGACGGGGATGCCGGGCCCAGAGGTGTAGGAGTCGCCGAGCGCCACGTAGGCCGTGCGGTGGCCTCTCGACTGCTCGCCCGGGGTGGCGGCCCCGGCCGTGCCGGTCATTCCCGCGGTGAGCGCGCAACTGCTCAGCGCGGCGAGCATCACCGTCGTCCATCGCTTTGCCGTCGCTCCGACCGTGCGCGTCCGACGCGTCATGATGCCCCTCCCCTGGAACCCGCTCTCCGGAAGATTCGCACCTTACCCCGCACCCGGGGCCATGGGAGTGGGGTGAACACCGCTCATATGACGCACGCACATATGCGTAATGGTCGGATTGCCACGAGCGGGGCCTCCGAAAGAACGAATTCGCTTTCCGCTCGCATCTCCACCCGTGCGGAATGCGCAATGCGTGCGTTTTGCCAGATGTGTCCGTTCAGGGCCTCCCACACACCAGCCGCAAAGGTGCATTCATGGGCTGCCGCCGCTTTCCCGTCCGTCTGACGCTCGGGTGCCTGCTCGCCGTCCTGGCGTGCACGTCTCCCGCGCTGTCCGCCCCGCCGCCGTCACCGGTCCGCCCCTCGCCGAAGGACGGCCGCGCGGCCGGGGACTTCCCGATGCGCATTGTCGCCTTCGTCGCCAACAGCGGCTCCGGAAGCGTCTCTGCCTTCGATGTCCGCCGCGAACAGCCGCTCAGGACCGTCCCCGTGGGCAAGGAGCCGACCGGGGTCGGCGCGGCCCCCGACGGGTCGCGGGCGTACGTGGCGAACGGCCGGTCCGGGACGGTCTCCTTCATCGAGACCACCGGCCAGAAGGTGGTCGCGACCGTTCGCGTCGGCGCCTTTCCCTATTCCGCTTATCCCAGTCGCGACGGGCGCCGGGTATTCGCGGCGAACTGGGGCGGGGACGATGTCTCGGTCGTCGACACGCGCAGCCGGAAGGTCGTCGCGACGCCGCGGGCCGGCGGTCTGCCGCACAGCGTGGCCACTTTGCCCGACGGCACCGCTTACGTCACCAACAGTGGCAGCAACAACGTCACGGTCCTGTCCACGGCGAACAAACCCGTGGCCCGTATTCCGGTCGGCGATTTCCCCAGCGGAATCAGCGCCACCGCGAAAGGGGACCGGGTCTTCGTCGCCAACACGGGCGCCGGGACCATCTCGGTGATCGACGCCGCCACGCGTAAGGTGACGGCGACCTGGCCGGTCGGCAAGGCGCCGCTGAGCCTGGGTGTCAGCCCCGACGGGCTGCGGCTGTACGCCGCGGACTCCGGGGCCGACAGTCTCCTCGTCATCGACACGAAGAGCGGGCGCGTGCTGTCGCGGGTGCCCGTCGGCAAAGTCCCGCAGGGGCTCGCCGTCGCCCCGGGCGGCACCCGCGTGTGGGTCACCAACGAGGGTTCCGACACCGTCTCGGTCGTCGACCCGACGGTCCCGAAGGTACGGGCGACCCTGCCCACGGGTCACCAGCCCGAGGGCATCGCCATCACACCCAGGTGACGGTTCAGTCCCGGTCGACGTGTGTGCGGAGCACCTTGCGGTCGGCCGCGTCGATGTCGTACGTCGTCTTGTTCCAGTCGGCGGTGTCCACGACGTCGACGGACCACATGGCCCCGCCCTGGTCGGTGTCGTCGAGTTCGACGGAGGTGACCGTGCCCTTGGTCCTGCCGGTCGCGGTGTCGGCGGCCTGCTTCGGCGTCACCTTGGCTTTGGACAGCCGGCCGGCGAGTTCCTTCTTGTCGTCGCTGTCCTGGTCCGAGTCGGTGCGGGCCTCGCCGGCCTTGCCCGTGGCCGCGTCGACGCGGACGGCGCTCTTCGTGCCGTCGCCCGTCGCGACCTCGGCCTCCCAAGTCGGCTTGTCCGCCGGGCCCTTGAGCTCGATGGAGACCGGCTTCGAGCCGTTCACGGCCTTGACGGCGGTGTCCATCGCCTTGTCGTAGCCGACCTTGGCCTGCGGCACGAGAGCCTTGCGCTCGGACTGGTCCTCGGTGAGGCCGCTCGCCGAGGCCGAGGGCGACGTCGAGCCCGAGGCGGAGTCCGCGCCCGAGGGGGACGTCGAGGCGCGGGCGTTGTCGGGGGCCGAGCCGGTCTGCGCCGGATCGCTGTCGTCGCCGCACCCCGCGAGCAGGGCGCCCGCCGCCGCGACGGCACACACCAGACCGAGGCCGCGCGACACGCTCACGCGGCGGCGCACAGGGTTGTAAATGTTCTGTTCTGTACTCATATCGCCACGTTACGGTGCGACCTGACAGGACCAGGACGCCGCGCGGCGCGACGGTCACCCGGGTGCCGCCGCCCCATCCCTCCGTCGGCTCCACCGCCGGAGCGCGATGATCCGGTGATCGGGCACGGAGTCTCCGGCGAGGGCCGGGCCCGCAGGCGGCACCCGGTCAGAGATGGCGGGGCGGGGTGTTGCGGATCGTGGAGCGGCGGGCCCAGAGGGCGCAGCCCAGCAGGGCGAGACCGGCCAGGCCGTATGCCCAGGCGTTCGCGGTTCCCGTGGCCCAGCCGATGCCCCAGGCCACGGACCACACGACGAGGAGGACGCACAGGGCGGTCCACGCCTGGGTCCACATGCGGTGGCGCGCCGCGACCCGATGCAGGGTGCCGCGCTCCCCCGACGGGTTCATAGAAGCGTCACGTATTTGTCGCCTCCCTGGGCATCCGGGTCCGTACGAAGGGAGTGTCCGTGAGCATTGGTGAGATATCGAGAACGGGTGTCGGGCAGCGTGACAGCGAGGAGGTCGCGCGGGAAGAGGCACATGAGAGGGCCAATCGGCGGTGGGCCGAGATCCTGCAGGAGACACGGGTCGCGCAGACCGGCGTGCAGATCCTCTTCGGGTTCCTGCTGAGCGTCGCCTTCACCCCGACCTTTCGCGACCTCGGCGCCTTCGACACCACCGTCTACGTGGCGACCGTGCTGCTCGGCGCCGCCGCGACCGGCGTGCTCATCGCGCCGGTCTCCCTGCACCGGCTGCTGACGGGCCAGCGGCTGAAGGACGACCTGGTGCGCACGGCGGGGCGGCTGATGGTCACGGGGCTCGTCCTCCTGGCGCTCACGATCAGCGGCACGGTCCTCCTGATCCTGCACGTGGTGCTGCCGAATCTGCTCGCCGAGATCCTGGCCGCCCTGATCCTCGTGTGGTTCGCGCTGTGCTGGTACGCGCTGCCGATGCTGCTGAAGCGGCGTTCGGCCCGTCACCAGAAGATCTCCTGACCGCACGTCCCGGGTGTGGAACCGCACGACCCGGGCGAGGAACCGCACGTCCCGGGCGAGGGCCCCGGTCGATCACGCCTTCGATTTTAATACCGGTATAGTAAGGCCGGTATTGTTATTGGTTGCCTGCGTGAGAAGAGCATGACGTGATCGAGATTCTGAACCCCACCCTCGTGAGCCGGGCCAGGGACACCGGCGCCCTGGTCGGCTCCATCCTCCAGGACCTGCGCGGCCGCAGCACCGTCGGGACGAACCTGCTCGACATCGACCGGTGGACCCAGAAGATGATCGCCGAGGCGGGCGCGCAGTCCTGCTACGTGGACTACGCGCCCTCCTTCGGCCGCGGCCCGTTCGGCCACTACATCTGCACGGCGGTCAACGACGCCGTCCTGCACGGGCTGCCGCACGACTACACGCTGGCCGACGGCGACCTCCTGACGCTGGACCTCGCCGTCTCCCTGAACGGCGTCGCCGCGGACGCCGCCATCAGCTTCGTCGTCGGCCGGACAAAGGACCCGCAGAGCCTCGCGCTGATCGAGGTGACCGAGCGCGCCCTCGCCGCGGGCATCGCCGCCGCAGGACCCGGCGCCCGTATCGGCGACCTCTCCCATGCCATCGGCACGGTCCTCGGCGACGCGGGCTACCCGATCAACACCGAGTTCGGCGGCCACGGCATCGGCTCGACGATGCACCAGGACCCGCACGTCCCCAACACCGGCCGCCCCGGGCGCGGTTACACCCTGCGCCCCGGTCTCCTGCTCGCCCTGGAGCCGTGGGTCATGGCGGACACCGCCGAGCTCGTCACCGACGACGACGGCTGGACGCTGCGCAGCGCGACCGGCTGCCGTACCGCGCACACGGAGCACACCATCGCCATCACCGAGGACGGGGCCGAGATCCTCACGCTGCCGAGGTAGCTCCGCCGAAGCGGCGCCATCCAAGCAGCGCTGCCGAAGTTGCCATAACGCCCCGCCGCACCCTGCCGAGTTGATAGCACTGACGGTGAGACACGTCACATCACGCAGGAGTGGACATCATGGCGGCGGACAAGCAGCGCGAGCGGCGGGCGGGTGAGCCGCCCCGGACCACCGGTGATCTGGTCGGCCGCCGGACGGAGCTGGCACAGGTCGTACAGGCGCTCGAGGACCGCCAGGTGGTGACGCTCGTCGGTGTCGGGGGCGTGGGCAAGACCCGGGTGGCGCAGAGCGTCGCCGCGCGACCGCGCCCGGAGCTGCGGGACGGGGCGTGGTGGGTGTCCCTGTCGGGGCTGCGCGACGGCGCGTTGCTGCCGCACACCATCGCCGAGGCGCTGCCGATGGCGCACCAGACGGCCGTTCCGGTGATCGACGCCCTGGCGCACTACCTCGCCGAGCGCAGCCTGCTCCTCGTCCTCGACACGTGTGAGCACCTGACGGCCGAACTGCGGCCCGTGGTGGAGCGGCTGATCGGCGCGTCGCCGGGCCTGCGGATCCTCGCGACGAGCCGGCGCCCGCTCGGCGTCGCGGCGGAGGAGCTGCTGGCCGTGGAGCCGCTGCCGGTCCCCGGCCCCGTGCGGCCGGCGGCCCGGGTGAGCGGGCCGGACGCGGACGCCCTGGTGCTCCTCGCCGACCGGGCGGCGCGGGTCGTCCCCGGGTTCACGGTCACCGAGGCGGGGCGTCCCGATCTGGAGCGTCTGTGCCGTCAGTTGGAGGGTTTGCCGCTGGCGATCGAGCTGGCGGCGGCCCGGCTGCGGGAGCTGTCCCCGGGCGAACTGGCGGACCGTCTCGCGGACCGTATCTCCGACCGCTTCGCGGTGCTCGACGACGACGGCCGGACAACCGGCGGCGCTACGGGGACAGAGCGCGAGGGCGCCGCAGACACCGGAAACACCGAAGACGCCGTAGCCAGCGAAGACGCCGAGGGCGCCGAGACCGCGGACCCGCTGTGGCACCAGGCGCTGCGCACCGCGATCGGCTGGAGCCACCAACTCTGCACCCCCGCCGAGCGGTTGCTCTGGGCGCGCCTGTCGGTCTTCGTCGGCAGCTTCGACGCGGAGGGCGCCGTACAGGTCTGCGGCGACGACCGCCTGGACCGCGCGGACATCCCGCGCCTCCTGTCCGGGCTCGCCGAGAAGTCCATCATCACGTGGGAGCCGACGGCGGCCGGCGAGCGCTACCGGATGCTCGACACGATCCGCGAGTACGGCGAGGACTGGCTGCGCAGCCTGGGCGAGGGCCGCGAGTTCCGCCGCCGCCACCGCACCTGGTACCTGCGGCTCGCCCGCGAGGGCGACGCGGCCTGGATGGGGCCCGACCAGTTCTTCTGGTACGAGCGCATGCACGCCGAGTTCGACAACCTCCGCCTCGCCCTGGAGTCCTGCCTCGGCTCCGCCGACAGCCGCATCGGCCTCGGCATGGCCGGTGACCTGTGGTTCCTGTGGTACGCGTGCGGCCTCGCCCGGGAAGGACGGCACTACCTCGACCGGGCCCTGGCCGCGTTCTCGGGCCCCAGCCCGCTCCGCCTGAAGGCGCTCTACGCCCAGGGCCTCGTCCTGACCGAACTCGGGGACCTGCCCGCCCTGGAGGAGATCGACGCCGAGTGCACCGCCCTGGCGGCACGGTTCGGCGAGGAGGAGGACAGCCTCGCCAAGTCGATCGCGGTGGTGACGGCGGCGCTGCGCGGTGACGCGGTGACCGTGCTGAAGCTGACCGACGAACTGCGCGCCCGGCACAGCCGCTCCCCCGAGGCCATGCTCAGCGTCCCCGGCCTCGGGTCGCTCTCCGTCGGCAGCCACGCGCGCGTGGCCATGGGGATGGCCGAGGAAGCCCTGCCCGGCCTGGACGAGATGCGGCAGGTGTGCGACAGCGCGGGCGAGACGTGGATGCGCGCCTGGGGCGACTCCATCCGCGCCCAGGCCGAGCTCGCCCTGGGCCGCGTCGCCGACGCCGAACTGTCCGCCCGCGCCTCGCTGACCGTCAAGCACCGCATGCACGACAGCTTCGGCTCCGGCATGTGCCTGGAGGCCATCGCCCAGTGCGCGATCGCCGACGGGCAGGCGGAGCGGGCGGCCCGGCTGCTCGGCCTCGCCCACCAGCTGTGGGACACCCTCGGCCGGCCCCAGGTCGGCATCCCGTCCTGGGTCGCGGCCCACGAGGACTGCGTCGCCCGCACCCGTACGGCGCTCGGTGAGGCCGCCTACGACCGCGCCTTCGACACCGGCTACCGGACCGACCTGGACGCGGGCATCGCCGAGGCGCTGAACGGTGTCGTGGCCGGCTCATGAGCGGGCCGGGCCGCACGTGAACCGGCCCGCGGCTCCCGCCCTCGCGCCCGACATGCGGGCATGCCCGGCGCGAGGGACCGTGGAGGGATGACAGACATACGCGTCCCCCCGACAGAGACGCCCCCGGTCGAGGGCTCGACCGCCGAGGCGCATCAGGAGCGTGCCGACGGCGGGGTGTGGGAGCACCCCGCCTGGTGGGTGTGGCTCATCGTGATCGGCTCCGTGCTGGTCGCCGCCTTCTTCGCGGCCCGCATCTCCGGGCTGTGACGGCGGCGCCCCCGCGTCAGTACGGCAGGCTCTCGCGGGTGCGCAGCGCGAAGCGGCGCTCCGCGTAGGCCAGGTCGTCGCGCCACAGCCGTCCCGCCGCCGCGCGCATCAGAGGCCGCATGACCGCGGAGGCGTGCCGGGCGAGGGCGAAGCCCGGCCGCCCGGACGTGGCGATCACCGCTTCCACGACGGCCGTACGGGGTCTGGGGTGGCCGTCGGGCGTCAGGGGCGTCGCGTGGGTCTCCACCACGGAGTCGCGGCCCTCGCCGTCGGTGATGTGCATGACGACCGTACGGGGCTCCGGCGCGGTGAAGACGGCGCGGACCGGGACGACGAGCCGGGAGGTGAGCCGGAAGGAGACCTCCACGACGAACGCGTCGTCCTCGCCGTCGCCCGCGTCACCCGCCGGGCTGTCGACGACGCGCAGGTCCACGAACGAGTACGGGTGGAACCAGGCGCCGTGCCAGGGGTCGAGCCGGTTGGCGACGATGTCCTCCGGTTCGCAGCGGCCGACGCCCGTGTAGACGGCGTGGAGGGACTCGGCCGGCTCCGGGCGCGGCGGGATGACGGGCTGGTCCAGCGGCTGCTCGTCGCCCGCGCCGTTCAGGCGCACCCACATGAGCACCCCGTCGTCGTGGACGGGCAGCGTGCGCCAGCCCGCCTTGCCGTGCGCGCCCAGGGCAAGACCGTGCCAGTGGCAGACGACCTCGCCGCACCGTACGGGGCTGTCCTTCAGCGGCGCGCCCAGGTGCGGGCAGGCGCCGGGACCGGCGGCGAGGTTGCCCTCCGCGTCACGCCAGACGACGAGTTCCCGGCCCGCCACGGTGCGGCCGAGCGGCTTGTCGCGGGGTACGTCGCGGGAGGCCCCGACCACGTACCAGTTGCCGGAGGGGCGGGTCTGGGAGCGTTTCAGCGCCGCCTCGATCAGCGCGGGGCGGGCCGCGCGCCAGGTGGGCTCCTGGCGGTGCCAGGCGGGCGGGTTCCTGCGCAGGGTCAGCGGGAAGCGGGAGCGCGTCGGCCGGTCGCCGCTCATGCGGCCCCCCGGCACACGGTTTCGGCGGTCGCTTCCTCGTGCACGGCGACCGGGGCGACGGGCGGGGCCGGTGGCGCCGAGCGGTGGCTGATCCGGGCGTGCGCGATGCGGGCGAGGCCGTCGAGGGCGACGACCGTGCGGCGGCGGCGCGGGACGACCGCGCGCCGGTGCAGCACGCTGTAGCCGTCGTCGGCGACGGCGTCGAGGATGCCGGAGTAGAGCACGAAGGCGCTGCGGATGCAGGGGCGGGAGACCGGGTCGAGCAGGGCGATGCCGGGCAGCGCCTGCCGGTAGACGCCGCGCGTCAGCTCCTCGAAAGCCTTGAGCGCCCGGGTGATGCGGGGGTCGCGGCGGCCGGTGTCCCGGCTCCACCGCAGCAGTTCACGGTCGACGCCGTGCGCGCCGAGCAGGTCACCGGGGACGTAGATCCGGCCCCGGTCGAGGTCCTCGCCCACGTCCCGCAGGAAGTTGGTGAGCTGGAAGGCGACGCCGAGGTCGGCCGCGTACGGCTCCGCCTCCTCGCGCGGCACGGTGGTGCCGAGGACGGGGACCATCTGGAGCCCGATCACGGCGGCCGAACCGTGCATGTAGCGGCGCAGGTCCGCGTAGGCGGGGTAATCCGTGACGGTCAGGTCGGCGCGCATCGCCGCCATGAAGTCGTGGAAGTGGCGGGCGTCGATCGCATAGCGCCGCGCGGTGTCGGCGAGCGCGAGCACGACGGGCTCGGTGCTGCGCCCGGCGCTCAGGCCGTGGCGCAGGCTCATCGAAAGGCGTTCCAGCGCGGCGGTGCGCTCCAGCGGGTCGGACGGGCCCGTGTCGACGATGTCGTCGGCCCAGCGGGCGAAGCCGTACAGGGCGTGCACGGCCGGGCGGCGGTGGGCCGGGAGGAGGCGGGTGGCGAGGAAGTACGTCTTGCCGTGGCGGGCGTTGAGGGCGCGGCAGTGGGCGTACGCGCGCCGCAGCGCCGGGTCGGTGATGCCTGCGGCGTCGAGTTCTCGGGCGGTCACGAGGGCGCTCCTTCTGAGGTCGTGAGCCGGTACGGGGCGCGGGACTTCGGGGTCGTGCGCAGGCCGGTGATCCTGGCGGCGGCGAGCTTCCCGGACAGCAGCACCGTGGGCACGCCGACGCCCGGGGTGGTGCCGCAGCCCGCGAGGACCGCGTTCGCCGTGCCGCGCACGAGGTTGCGGGGGCGGAAGGGGCCGGTCTGGGCGAAGGTGTGGGCGGCGGAGAACGGGGTGCCCGCCGCGTGGTCCTGGGCGTGCCAGTCGGCGGGGGTGACGAGGCACTGCTCGTCGATGGCGTCGCCGATGCCCTCCAGGCCGCGCCGCTCCAGTTCGGTGAGGAGTTCGGCGCGGTAGCGGGGCGCGAGGTCGCCCCAGTGCGCGGCGCTCGGCCCGATGTCGGTGTTGGGGCAGGGCGCCAGGATGTAGTGCAGGTGCTTGCCCGGAGGGGCCAGGCCGGGGTCGGTGGCGGTGGGCCGGGTGATGAGCAGGGAAGGGTCGCTCATGAGGCGGCCGTGCTTGGTGAGTTCGTCGAAGGTGCCGTGCCAGGCGGCCCCGAACGACAGTGTGTGGTGCGCCAGCTGGGGCCAGGTGCGGTCGGTCCCGGCGTGCAGGATGACGGCCGACGGGGCGTGGCGCAGCGGCACGGTGCGGCGTGGGGCGCGGCCGAGCAGGCGGTAGGTGACGGGCAGGTCGGGGGTGAGGACGACGGCGTCGCAGGGGATCCGCTCGGTGTCGGTGACGACGGCGGTGACGCGGTCGCCGCTGCGTTCCAGGCGCTCCACCCGGCGCCCGTAGCGCAGCTCGGCGCCTGCCGCCGCCGCGGCGTCCGCCATGGCCTGCGGCAGCGCGTGCATGCCGCCGCGCGGGAAGTACACGCCCGCGACGGTGTCCATGTAGGCGATGACCGCGTAGGCGGCCAGGGCGCGGGCCGGCGGGACCCCGGCGTACAGCGCCTGGAAGGAGAAGACGCGGCGCAGCCGTTCGTCCTTGATGAACCGGCTGATCCGGGCGTCCATGCGGCCGAAACCGCCGAGTGCGGCGAGGCGGGCCAGGTCGGGGGTGAGCAGTTGCAGGGGCGAGTCGAAGTTGGTGTCGATGAAGTGCCGCATCTGCGCCCGGTAGAGGCGGTGCAGCCACGCGCGCAGGCGCGCGTACCCGGCCGCCTCCGCCGGTCCCGCGAACTCCTCGACGGCCTGTCGCATGGCGGCGGCGTCGGTGTGCACGTCGAGGGTGCTGCCGTCGGCGAAGGAGGCCCGGTAGGCGGGGTGGAGGGGGATGAGCTCGACGCGGTCGCGCAGCCGCTCCCCCACGGCGGCGAAGGCCTCGTCGGCCAGCTCCGGCATGGTGAGCACGGTCGGCCCCGTGTCGATCGAGTAGCCGCCGCGCGTCAGCCGCCCGGCCCGGCCGCCGGGCAGCTCCTCGCGCTCGACGACGGTGACCCGGCGCCCCGCGCCGAGCAGGTGCAGCGCGGCCGCGAGCCCGGACAGGCCGGCGCCCACGACGACGACGTGGTCGGTCTTTCCTCGGACGGTCCTCATTCGGCCGCCCCCTGGGCGGCGGCGGCCGCCGTGGTGCGGGCGCCCGCCGCCCGGTGCATCAGGGTCCGCAGCCGCGTGCGGGCCACCGGGTCCAGCGGCGCCGTGTCCAGATGGCGGGTGCTGCGGGCGATCAGGCTGCGGATCTTGTCCTCGACGTTGTGCCGGGCGCCGGTGCGTTCGAGGACGCGGCGGATCTCGTCCAGGTCGCTGTCGTCGAGATCCGGGCGGCCGAGGCAGTGGTCCAGGACGCGCAGCGCGTGCCGGTCGCCGTCCGCCTCGGCGCGCGCGTGGGCGAGGGCGACCAGGTAGGTGGGTTTTCCGGCGCAAAGATCGCCGCCCGCGGGTTTGCTTCGCCCGGTGTCGTCGGCGAAGACGTCGTCCAGGTCGTTGCGGAGCTGGAAGGCGAGACCGGCGCCGCGGCCCGCCGCGCCGAGTGCGTGCAGGGTCGTTTCGTCGGCGTCGGCCAGGAGCGCGCCGAGCTGGAGGGGCCGCTCCACCGTGTACAGGGCGGTCTTGAGGCAGGCGGCGCTCAGGGCACGCCGCAGGGACCTGCTGCGGGTCAGCTCGCCCCGCAGGTCCAGGTACTGCCCGGCGACCATCTCCGTCCGCATCCGGGACCAGGTGTCGCGGACGCGGGCCGCGCGCCGCTCGGGCAGCCGGACGGCGGCGGCCTCGTCGTCGGCCCAGGCGAGGGCGAGGTCCCCGGCGAGGATGGCGGCGGACTCGCCGAACCGGTCGCGGCCCGGGTGCGCGGCGGGCTCGTGGTCCGCGGCCAGGTCGACATGGAGGGCGGGCCCGTCGCGGCGCGTCTCCGCGCGGTCCATGACGTCGTCGTGGACCAGGGCGCAGGTCTGGATGAGTTCGAGCGCGGCGCCGAGCCGTACGGCGGCCTCGGTCTGCTCCTCGTCGGGAGGGCCGCACACGCGCAGGCCCCACCACAGGAACTGCGGACGAAGGCGCCGTCCGCCGTCGAGCGTGAAGCGGGCGACGCGTCCGGCGACGTCGGTGCCGAACGTCGCGTCGGCGGCGGTGGCCTGCGCGACGCGCGGCGCGAGCAACTGGCCGAGGCGTCGTTCGACCGTCCGCGCTACCTCGGCGTCGATCTGCCGCACGCGCGCGGGCACGGGCGGGCGTCCGCCGTGCGGGGAAGGACCGTGGTCAGCCCGGCCCGCCCGGTGGGGTGCGACAGTCGTGGTGGCGCCTGTCGCCTCGTCGGGAGGCATGTCGGCTCCTTCGTGGTGGCTTCGCATGGGCAAGTGATCAAAAGGTGTTGCAGGGCATTCCTTGTCACCCACGTGATCGGATGCGCCGTGCTGCGGCAACCGGAGCAACTTCGCCCGCCGCCCGCATCCCGTACCGCCGGATCCACGGAATCGCGCATCCATGATGGGGACTGCGGCGGAAAAGATGTCCGGAGCAGCGATCCCGAGGGCAGGAGGTGTGCGTGCGGTCGGACGTGGTGATCATCGGCGCGGGAGCCGCCGGGCTCTCCCTGGCGGAGCGGCTGTGCACCGCCACGGGCCGGTCGGCGCTGACGGTGTCCCTCGTGCAGCCGCCGCCTGGTCCGCTGCGCCCACCGCCGCGGACCTGGTGTTTCTGGGAGAGCGGCGTCGGACGCTACGACGAGGCCGTCACCGCCGCCTGGAACCGGATGCGGGTGCGCGGGACCGACGGGCGCCTGGTGGACACCCGTACCGGCGCCCTGCGGTACAAGATGATCCGCTCCCCCGACTTCGAGGCGGCCGTCGAGCGGCGCCTCGCGTCCCGCTCCGCGCTGACCCGCACGGAGGGCGTCGTCGAGGGGATCGAGGGCACCGCGCGCGGGGCGCAGGTACTGCTGCGTACGGCCCAAGGGCGCCAGGAGACCCTGTCGGCCCGCTGGGTCTTCGACTCACGGCCGCTCGGCAGCCTGCCCCCGGCGCGTACGACGCTGCTGCAGCACTTCCGCGGCTGGTTCGTGCGCACCCCGCGGCCCGTGTTCGACGCCGGTTCCGTCGAGCTGATGGACTTCCGCACGCCGCAGCCGGAGCGCGGCCTGGCCTTCAGCTACGTCCTGCCCACGAGCCCGCACACCGCGCTGGTGGAGTACACGCAGTTCTCGTCGTCGGTGCTGCCGTCCGAGGAGTACGACCGTGCCCTGCGCGCTTATCTGGACACGGTCCTCGCGGTCGGCGACTTCGACGTGGAGGCGCGGGAGGAGGGCGTCATCCCCATGACGGACGCCCGGTTCGCGCGCCAGAGCGGCCAGTCCGTCTTCCGGATCGGCGCGGCGGGCGGCGCCACCCGTCCCTCCACGGGCTACACGTTCGCCGCCATCCAGCGCCAGACGGCGGCCATCGCCGCCGCCCTGCACGCGGGACGGCGGCCGGTGCCGCCCGCCCCGCACTCGCTGCGCTCGCGCGCCATGGACGCGATCCTGCTGCACGCCCTGGCGAGCGGCCGCCTCGACGGGGCGGCCTTCTTCACCCGCCTGTTCTCACGCGTCCCCGCCCCGCGCCTGCTGCGCTTCCTCGACGGCGCCACCACCGTCTACGAGGACCTCGCCATCGGCCTGAACAGCCCCGTGCTGCCCCTGCTGCGCAGCGCGGCGACGCTCCCCGCCCAGCCCCTGCGCCCCTTTCCCGGCCCCTGAGACCCCGCCGGGCCCTGTCAAGGAGAACCATGCCGACGCTGCACGACGCCTCCCTCGCCGGGGCGTTCGACCACGCCGCCCGAAGCTACGACGCGCTCGTACGGGCCAACCCCGGCTACCACGCCCACCTGCGGCGCTCGGCGCGCCGCCTCGGTCTTCCCGCGCGGGGGCACACTCCGCGCGTCCTCGACCTGGGGTGCGGCACGGGCGCGTCGACCGCCGCCCTGCTGTCCGCGCTGCCGGACGCGGAGATCACCGCCGTGGACGCCTCGGCCGGGATGCTGGAGCGGGCCGCGGCCAAGCGCTGGCCGAGCCGCGTCGCCTTCGTCCACTCCCCGGCGGAGCGGCTGGCCGACGCCGGGGTCGACGGCCCGTTCGACGCGGTCTTCGCCGCCTACCTGTTCCGCAACACGGTGGAGCCCGGCCAGGTCCTGTCCGCCGTGCGCGACGTGCTGCGCCCCGGCGGCCGGCTGGCGGTGCACGACTACACGCTGAGCGGCACGCTGCGCCACCGCGCCGTGTGGTCGGCGGTCTGCGCGGGGCTGCTGCCCGTGACCGCCGCCCTGGGCGACGGGGCGCTGTACCGGCATCTGTGGCGCAGCGTCGTCGAGTTCGACACCGCCGAGCGGTTCGCCGGGCGGCTCACGGGCGCGGGGTTCGAACGGGTCCGCGTCCTGCCGCTGCCCGGCTGGCAGACCGGCATCACGCACACCATCGTCGGCCAGGTGCCGCACGACCCGCACGAACAGACGCGCCCCGGCGTCGGCCAGGTGCCGCGGGAAGGGGCCCGCGCGTGAGGCGAGGGACCGATCTGCCGCCCGGGGCACGCGACCGCCTGGCCGTCCGTCTCCCGGCCGCTCCCGGCGCGCCGTCCGCGACCGGCACGCCTCCGTCGACCGCCGTCGTGGGAGGCGGCATCGCCGGACTCGCGACCGCGGCCGCCCTCGCCGAACGCGGCGTGCGGGTCACCCTGTTCGAGCGCGAGGCCACGCTCGGCGGCCGTCTCGCGGGCTGGAGCACCCGCCTAGCGGACGGCTCGACGGCCACCATGAGCCGCGGCTTCCACGCCTTCTTCCGGCAGTACTACAACCTGCGGGCCCTGCTGCGGCGCACGGACCCGCACCTGGAGCGCCTGACCCGGCTGCCGGACTACCCGCTGTGGCACGCGGGCGGCGCGCGGGACAGCTTTCAGCACGTGCCGCGGACCCCGCCGTGGAGCGCCATGGGCTTCGCCCTGACCAGCCCCACGTTCACACTGCGCGATCTGCCCCGGATCAACGCGCGGGCGGCCCTGCCGCTGATGGACGTACGCGTGCCGGAGGTCTACGAGCGCCTGGACGCGGTCAGCGCCCACGACCTCCTGGCCACCATCCGCTTCCCCGAGGCCGCCCACCACCTGGCCTTCGAGGTGTTCTCGCGGAGCTTCTTCGCCGATCCGCGCGAGCTGTCGGCGGCCGAGATGGCGCTCATGTTCCACATCTACTTCCTGGGCTCCGCCGAAGGGCTCCTGTTCGACGTGCCCAACGAGCCGTTCCCGTCGGCCCTGTGGGACCCGCTGAGCCGCTATCTGGAGGCGCTGGGCGTCGACATCCGGGTCTCGGCACCGGTCGACCGCGTCACGCCCGTGTCCGGCGGCGGCTTCCTCCTGGAGGCGGGGGCCCGGAGCGAGACCTACGACGCGTGCGTACTCGCGCTCGACACCCGCGGCCTCCAGCAACTGGCCGAGCGCAGCCCCGCGCTCGCCGACGAGGGCTGGCGCGCCCGGATCGCCCGGCTGCGGACGGCGCCCGCCTTCCTCGTCTCCCGGCTGTGGCTGGACCGGCCGGTCGCCGCCGACCGCGCGGGCTTCCTCGGCACCAGCGGCTACGGCGGCCTCGACAATGTGAGCGTGCTCGAACGCTGGGAGCACGAGGCGCAGAACTGGTCGCGCCGGTCGGGTGGTTCGGTCGTCGAGCTGCACGCGTACGCGGTCGAGGACGGCGCCGACCGGAAGGCCGAACAGGACGACTTGGTCGAGCAGTTGCACCGCGTCTACCCCGAGACACGGGACGCCATGGTCGTCGACGCGCGGCACGAGTGGCGGGACGACTGCCCGCTGTTCGAGGTCGGCGGCTACCCGGACCGGCCGACGGTGCGCACCTCCCACCCGTGCCTGATGGTCGCCGGGGACCTGGTGCGTACGGAGCTGCCGGTGGCGCTGATGGAGCGGGCCGCGACCAGCGGCCTGCTCGCTGCCGACGCGCTGCTGCGGCAGTGGCGGCTGCGGGGGCACGAGGTCTGGACGGTCCCGACGCGCGGACGCAGCGCCGTGCTGCGACACCTGGCCCGCTGAGGCGCTGTCGCCGTCAGCGGTGGGGCGCGGGGCTGGTTCGGTGACGGCTCGAGTGGCCCCGTCGGTGAGGGGGCGCGGGGGCCAGCTTGGTTACGGCTTCCGCAGCCCCGTCAGCGATGGGGCGCGGGGGCCAGCTTGGTCACGGCTCCCAGTAGCCCCGTCAGCGGTGAGGCGCCGGTGCCAGCAGGGTGACGGCCTCCCACAGCCCCGTCAGCGATAGGGCGCAGGTGCCAGCTTGGTCACGACTTCCGTAGCCCCGTCGGCGGTGAGGCGCCGGTGCCAGCAGGGTGACGGCCTCCCACAGCCCCGTCAGCGATAGGGCGCAGGTGCCAGCTTGGTCACGACTTCCGTAGCCCCGTCAGCGGTGGAGCGCGGGTGCCAGCTTGGTCACGGCTCCCGTAGCCCCGTCAGCGGTGAGGCGCCGATGCCAGCAGAGTGACGGCCTCCCGCAGCCCCTGTGGGTGCACCGCTCCCTCCAGCGTGGTGCCGCGCCAGCCCGGGCCCGCCAGGTACAGCGTGGGCTTCTGGCGCGCGCCCTTGGAGCCCCACGTCGTCCGCAGCAGGTGCGTCGCGAGCGGGGTGTCCGCCTGGGAGCGGGTCTGCGCCCAGAGCATGACGGCGGCGGGGCCTGTGCGGCGCACGGCGGTGATCAGCGCCTCGGCCGGGACGGCCGCGCCCAGCATCCGCACCGGCCGCCCGACGCGCGCGAGGGCCGCGGCGGCGGCTTCGAGCGGCAAGGTGTGCTGTTCGCCGGGGACGCAGGCCAGGAGCACCGAGGCGTCGTCCCTGGGGGTCGGCGCGGGCCCGAGCAGGAACTGGGCGTTGCGCAAAGCCGTGGAGACGTGCCAGGCCAGGAGGTGTTCGACCTCGATGTAGCGGTCGCCGGACGAGGCCCAGGTGCGTCCGATCGCATGCAGCGCGGGCATCATGAGCTCCTCCCAGGCGGTGATCACGCCGTGCCGCCGCACGAAGGCGTCCAGCTGCTCCTGAAGCGCGGCGGAGTCGAGCCGGAAGGCTGCCCGCGCGAGGCCCCGGCATTCGGCCCGGACGGTACCGAGCGGCGGCAGAGGCGCCACGCCGACGGACGCTTCCGGGGTCCCGGCTGGGACCTCGGACCCGCTGGCCGCGCCGGCCGGTACGGCGCGATCACCGCCCGGCGCAGCGCGGACACCGGGACTATCGCCGTGCAGCGCGGCGTGCACGGCGACGTCGGCACCATCACCGCCCGGCACGGCACGCGCAGCGACACCGTCCCCCGCGCCACCCGGCACAGCGTGGACGCCGCCACCATCACCCTCACCGCCCGGCGCCGCGCGCACAGCGCCCCTGCCCCGCTCGCCGCCCGGCACGGCGTCGACCTCGGCACCGCCACCGCCCGGCGCGGCGCGACCCGCGCCACCATCCCCCGCACCGCCCGCCCCGGCGCGCCCCGCGCCGCCCCGGGTACCCTCCTCCGCCCGCAAGAAGGTTTCGCCCTCTCGGGCCGCTCGTGCGCGCTCCTTCGCCACCCGGGCCGCTTCCGCCGGCGGGATTCCGGCGGCTGTCAGGCGGCACATGTCCTCGAGCATGGCGACGTCGCGGGGCGACCAGCGGCGGTGGCGGCCCTGGTCGCGGCCGGCGGGGCCGAGGTCGTAGCGCTGGTCCCACGAGCGCAGCGTCGTGGGTGAGACGCCCAGGCGGCGCGCGAGCGCGCCGGAGGTGATCCCGGCGCCGTCGCCGGTCGAACGCTGCAGAACCGATGCGGCCTGCGAAGAGGCTGGAGAAGAAGACACTGCGGGGCCCTTCGGAAAGCGATGCACATTCGATGCGAGTCGAAGTGAGCGGGCGCGCTGGCCATTGTGAAGATCACAGGTTCGGCGACGGGAGGGCACGGGCCCATGCGCGCTCAAGGCATCACGCGGACTCTTCGGGGCGGTCGCTGGACGGCGGCCGAGGAGTCACTGCCCGATGACGAGCTCGCCGCGGGCCTCAGACACGGCCGGGAGGCGTGTCTGGAGGCGGCCTACCGCCGCTGGGGGACCCTCGTCCACACCCTGGCCTACCGGTCGCTGGGCGACCCGCTCGAGGCCGAGGACGTGACGCAGCAGGTCTTCCTCGCGGTGTGGCGGGGCCGCGCGGGGTACAACCCCGACCGGGGCGCCGTCGCGGGGTGGATCGTCGGGATCGCGCGCCGCAAGATCGCCGACGCGCTGAGCGCGCGGACCCGCCGGGCCGTCCTCGCGTCCGCCGCGGAGGCGATGCTGAGCGTCGCGTCGCCGGTCGTGGAGGACGCCGCGCACCTCGCGCTCGACCGCGTCGTGGTCCGCCACGAGCTGGCGCTGCTGCCCGCGCCGCAGCGGCGCGTCCTGGAGCTGGCCTTTTTCGGGGATCTCACGCACAGCCAGATCGTGCAGGTGACGGGCTGGCCCCTGGGCACGGTCAAGAGCCACTCCCGGCGCGGCCTGACCCGCCTCCGCCACCGCCTCGTCGCCGCCGACCACGGTTAACGCCTGCCCGTCGGCGCGTGCGACGCGATCGGCAGCGGCGCGGGCTCCGGAGCGGCGCGGCGCGCCTCCGCCTCCTTCGCCGCCTCCTCCGGGTGGCGGCGCTGCCAGTACGGGTTGTCGTGGGACAGCCGGCTCGACACCCGCCCGTACATCCCGAACGTGAGGATGACCAGGCCCATCACGAAGCTGAAGACGACGTTGGTCATGCCGAAGTCGAGCACGTTCCCGGGCTTGTCCAGGAGGAAGATGTGGACGAAGCCGCTCACCAGGAACAGGATGCCGACGGTCATGTTGACGGTGGAGGCGACATTGCCGCCGACGACGGCTCCGGCGATGAGGACGAGCCCCACGACGACCGAGACGAGGCTCAGGACGCCGTTGGTGCTCATTCCCGCCAGGTGCTGACCCGCCGTGTCGAAGGGCGTGAGGCTGTCGGCGAACCCGAGACAGCCGAAGACCAGCAGGACGACACCGCAGAACGCGGCGCCCCACCGGTAGACCCGTGCCAGTCTGTGATCAAGGGGAAGTTCGTCTTTGAGCTCCATGATGCGGGCGCCTCTCTGGTCGTCTTCCGCGCCGTACCCCCTCTCATCCATTCCCGCCCACCTCCCTGAACGGTTGCAGCAACCGTCGATCCGCACCATTCGGAGGCGGCCCCGGCCGCTTCGTTCGGCGGACAGGGGACGGCCGCGACGGTTCGTTCCCTGTGCTGCGGTCCGCCGAGGACCCGGCCGACGCTCGGGTGACGGAGTGAGGGTCCCGGGAAGGGCGCGGTGCGCGGGGTGGATCAGAGACGGATGTGGCACACGCAGGAACGCGTGTCGGCGGCGCGGGCCGTCGCCGCCGAACTCCGGAGGCAGAGCCGGGACCTGATAGAGGCGAGCCGCACGCTGCGGCGCCGTCCCGCGGCGGACAGCGCCCGCCCCGGCTCAGCCGCCGTCGGCGACGGGGTGCGCGGCGAAGGCCTCGTCCTGGCTCTCGTAGACGTCGAAGATGCCCTCGGAGGCGGTCAGGGCGAGCAGCCGGCTGATCGTGGGGTGCGGTGACACGAGGACGAAGCGGCTGCCGGACTCCGAGGCGCGGCGGTGCAGGCGCAGCAGCGCGTTGTACCCGGAGGAGTCGCAGAAGGTGACCTGGGACAGGTCGAGGAAGACCGCGGGGTGCCGGTCGAGCAGGTCGCCGAGCAGGGTGTAGAGGTCGGTCGCCGAGTGCAGGTCGAGTTCGCCCTCGGCGTGCACCACGACGCGGGGGCTCTGCGACGCGTCGGTGGTCAGTTTCAGATCGCTCATGCGGCGGTGCTCCCGTGCTGGCCAAGTGCGAAGTATCCGATTGATACCTCTTTGAAATGGTATAGGTACGTACGAACACGCCGACAGGCGGGCGGCCCGCCTGCGTCGGCCTTCCTGGTCTTGCGGTGCAACGCGGACAGCCCCTGACCTAGATGCGAATTAGCGTCGCACCATGCCGACGACGCCACCTTTCGTGCCCTGGTCCGCCGCGAACGCCCGTCGCATGCGGCGCCAGGGCCTGCTCACGCCGGTCCCCGGCTCCCCCACCGCGGTACCCGACCTGGCCGCCGCCATGCTCGGCGCGCACGCCCAGGTGTTGTCCGCGGCCGAGCTGTCACTGGGGCTGCGTATCGAGAGGGCGACGCGCACCCACGTACGCGAGGCGCTGTGGCGGGAGCGGTCACTGGTGAAGACGTACGGGCCGCGCGGCACCGTTCACCTGCTCGCTGCCGCCGACATGCCGATGTGGACCGGCGCGCTCTCCGCGGTCCCCGGCGCCGGGCGGATGGCGAAGGACATCAGGCTCACGGCGGAGCAGACGGACGCCGTCGTCGCGGCCGCCGGGGACGCGCTGTCCGGCGCGGAGCTGACCGCCGACGAGCTGACGGAGGCGATCGTGGCGCGGACGGGTCCGTGGGCCGGTGATCTCGTGATGCCCGCCTTCCAGGGCATGTGGCCGCGGTGGCGGCAGGCGACGCACACGGTGGCGCACCGCGGCGTGCTGGCGTTCGGCCCGAACCGGGGTCGGCAGGTCACCTACACGAACCCGGGTGTGACGCCGATGGAGCGGGACGCCGCGCTCGCCGCGCTCGTCCGCCGCTGTCTGTACGCCTACGGTCCGGCCACCCCGCGCCACTTCGCCAGGTGGCTGGCGGCTCCCCAGGGCTGGGCCACCGCGCTCTTCGCGGAGCTGGCCGGTGACGGGCGGATCGAACCGGTGGAGTTCGAGGGCGCCGGACCGGCGTGGGTGGCGGCCGGTGACGGCGACTTCCCGGAACCGGGGCCGGAGACGGAAAAAGGGGAAGTGCGGCTTCTGCCCTACTTCGATGCGTTCGGGATCGCCTCGCACCCCCGCGAGCTGCTCTTCCCGGGCCGGGCCTTCGAGCGCGCGCTCGCCCGCGGCCAGGCGGGGAACTATCCGCTGCTCCTCGTCGGCGGCGTCGTGGCGGGCGTCTGGCACCAGCGGCGCTCGGGCCGGCGCGTCACCGTCACGGTCGAATCTTTGAGCCACCTCACAGTCGGACAACGGAAAGATTTGGCACGCCAGGCCGAGCGCGTCGGTGAAGTCGCCGAAGGAAAAGCCCAGTTGACGGTGGGACCGGTGTCCGTGGGGCCACACGCATAGCCCGCGCGGGCGCCACTTTCGGGCGGGCCGGATCTTGCGGGGCCGTTTCGCCCGTTACCCTCGCAGTGTCTAGGGCGCCAGATAGCGGGCGCCGAACACTGGAGGCAACACTTCATGCTGATCGCTCAGCGTCCTTCGTTGACCGAAGAGGTCGTCGACGAATTCCGCTCCCGGTTCGTGATCGAGCCGCTGGAGCCGGGCTTCGGCTACACCCTCGGCAACTCACTTCGCCGGACCCTTCTCTCGTCCATCCCGGGCGCTGCTGTCACCAGCATCCGTATCGACGGGGTCCTGCACGAGTTCACCACCGTGCCGGGCGTCAAGGAAGACGTCACCGACCTCATCCTCAACATCAAGCAGCTCGTCGTCTCCTCGGAGCACGACGAGCCGGTCGTGATGTACCTGCGCAAGCAGGGTCCGGGTCTGGTCACCGGCGCCGACATCGCGCCCCCGGCCGGTGTCGAGGTGCACAACCCCGACCTCGTCCTCGCCACGCTCAACGGCAAGGGCAAGCTGGAGATGGAGCTGACCGTCGAGCGCGGTCGCGGCTACGTCTCCGCCGTGCAGAACAAGCAGGTCGGTCAGGAGATCGGGCGCATCCCGGTCGACTCGATCTACTCGCCCGTTCTCAAGGTCACGTACAAGGTCGAGGCCACGCGTGTCGAGCAGCGCACCGACTTCGACAAGCTGATCGTCGACGTCGAGACCAAGCAGGCCATGCGTCCCCGTGACGCCATGGCGTCGGCCGGCAAGACCCTGGTCGAGCTGTTCGGTCTGGCCCGCGAGCTGAACGTCGACGCCGAGGGCATCGACATGGGTCCGTCCCCGACGGACGCCGCGCTCGCCGCCGACCTCGTGCTGCCGATCGAGGACCTCGACCTCACGGTCCGGTCCTACAACTGCCTCAAGCGCGAGGGCATCCACTCCGTGGGTGAGCTCGTCGCCCGCTCGGAGGCGGACCTGCTCGACATCCGCAACTTCGGTGCGAAGTCGATCGACGAGATCAAGGCGAAGCTGGCCGGTATGGGCCTCGCGCTCCGTGACAGCCCGCCCGGGTTCGACCCGACCACCGCGGCCGACACGTTCGCGGCCACCGATGACTCGGACGCCGGGTTCATCGAGACCGAGCAGTACTGAACCACGTAGTACCGCACGGCAGCTGCCGGGCCCCGGAGTGACCGCCGTCACTCCGGGGCCCGGCCTCGTTGTTCGGTGGTTCGCCCTCGGGAGTGGTGCACCGGTCACTGTCGGGTGGTTCGCCCTGGGGAGTGGTGCACCGGTCACTCCGTCCTGAGCCGGTCGAGCCCCGCCTCCCATCTCTCCCTGCGCTCCGCCTCCGACTGCTCCCACCAGGCGGGCCCCCGTTCGCCGAGAGCGGTCTTCGCGAGCTGGACCCGGGCGCGGGCCCGGCGCTCGGCCTCGGGGTCCTCCTGGCGGAGGGCGTCACGCACCGCGCGGCGGGCCGCCATCAGATGCTTGCGGAGCTCCGCCGCGGTCTCCTCCGGCAGCGACGGGTCCGTGGCCCGCCACTTCCGGCCGTCGATGATGACGTGGTGGCCGTCGTCGGTCGGCTCGACACTGCGTTTCTTCTGCACACCACGAGTGTGCCCCGCGGCCGGGTGCCAGGCCGGTGTCTCACACGTGTGGCTCAGCTCCGATGGCAAGGTGTCAGCGCCGCTCATAAGTTTCCGCCATGCCCGAAAAGCGTGTGTTCCGCCGCTGCCTGACCCGACGTCACCTCACCCACACGTGTGTCGCCGCGGCCACCCTGACGTGTACGGGATTCACGGCCGCACCCCTGAGCGCGCACGACTTCGACCGGCCCGCCGGGATCGCCCTGGTCGTCCTCGCCGGGCTCACCCTCCCCCTCGTCCTCCTGCGCGGGCGGCGCAAGGGCTCACCGGAGGAGGCCGCGCCGGAGGCAGCCTCCGAGGCCGCGCGGAAGAAGCCCGGGGTGCTGAGGCGGCACCCGCGGGCCGGCCGCGCCGTGCTCGCGACCATCGTCCTCGCCACCGGCACGCTCGGCTGGTCGGTGTCCAAGGCGCTCACCTACCCCGGTGACGACAGCACCGCGGCGCGCCTCGCCGGGTGGGCCCGCGAGCACCGCATGGGCGCGGTCGTCGACCAGTTGGAGAACGCGAAGTACCGGCTGGACCCGCCCGAGGTCGGCGGCGAGCTGCCGCGGGCCGCCGCGGACCGGATGAAGGACGTGCCCGCCGCTGCCGCCCCCGCGGCCGGTGACGTGCAGGTGCGCCCGCCCATGAAGCCGCTGGTCACCCCCGCACTGAAGGGCGAAGGCGTGTGGCGGACCCTGGCCAGTGACAAGGGCCGGCCGCTGGTCCAGGGCACCTACGTGCGCCCCGACGGCGAGCACACCTCCTACCAGGCCGCCATCGCCTGGATCAGCGCGAAACACACCCGCTTCCAGCTCCACCCCGGCCTGCGCGAACCCGGAGCCACCTTCCGCACACCTCCGACCATCCCGGCCGGTTCCCGCACCGGGCTGCTCGCCACCTGGAACGGCGGCTTCAAGATCACCGATGGTGGGTCGCGCGGCGGCTTCCACCTCGACGGCAAGACCGTCGGCGCCCTGCGCGACGGCGCGGCCTCCGAGGTCTTCCACCGCGACGGCTCCATGGACATCGGGGTGTGGGGACGGGACGTACGGATGACACCCGACGTGGTCGGGGTGCGCCAGTGTCTGGAGCTGATGGTGGACGACGGGAAGGTGGTGCGCGACATCGACGACGACAGCAAGTGGGGCGCATCCGACCAGTCCCGCATGTTCGTGGAGCGCTCGGGCGTCGGCGTCACCGCCGAGGGCGACGTCGTCATGGTCGTCGGCCAGGCGCTCTCCGCGCCCACGCTCGCCCACCTCATGCAGCGGGCGGGGGCGGTGCGGGCGATGCCGCTCGACATGAACCGCGCCTGGCCGTCGTTCATGAGCTACGACGGCCGCCGCACCCCGCACAACCCGACGCCGGCCAACATCCTCGACTTCGAGAACCCGGCCACCCGCTATTACCACCAGGCCACCCGCGACTTCGTCGCCGTCTATGCCCGCTGACCACCATCGTCCGTGAGCCCCGCCACGAACAGGCGCGTCAACGCCGTCGGCGCGGTGATCGCCGTGCCGACGACGACGCTGGTCGCACCCGCCGCCAGCGCCTCCGCGGCCTGCGCGGGGGTCGCGATGCGGCCCTCGGCGACGACCGGGACGCCGACGGCGGCGGCGAGTTCCGCGACAAGCCGCAGGTCAGGGCCGTCTCGGCGCGGGGAGCCCGGCACGTAGCCGGAGAGGGTCGTCGAGACGAGGTCGGCGCCCCGGCGCGCGGCCTCGCACCCTTCGGTGAGGTTCGAGACGTCGGCCATCACCAGGGCGCCCGCCGCGTGCACGGCCGCCACGAGGTCAGCGAAGGTGCCGCCGTCGGGGCGCGGGCGGGCCGTGGCGTCGGCGGCGACGACGGCCGCGCCCGCCTCGACCAGGGCGAGGGCGTGGCGCACGGTCGGGGTGATGTAGACCCCGGTGTCGCCGTCCTTCCACAGGCCGATCACCGGCAGGCCGACCGCCGCGACGGTGGCGGCGACGACCTCCGGCTCGTTGACACGGACGGCGGCGGCGCCACCGTCCCGGGCCGCCACGGCCATCCGTACGAGCGTGTCGGTGTGGCGCATCGGATCTCCGGGCGGCGCCTGGCAGGAGACGACGAGGCGTCCGGCGAGGGCCGCGGTGAGGGCGTCTGGGGTCACGGGGTCACTCCGGTCGTGCTGGGTGTGTGCAGGGGGAGGGTGCGGGTGAGGGCGGCGGCGCCGAGCACCGCGGCGGCGGCACCGACACGGGGCGGTGACGGCTCCAACCCCCGGAGCGGCGGCATGAGTTCGGCGGCGAACGCCTCGCGCAGCGCGTCCCAGTAGAGGGGGCCGATGCGCGGGACGCCGCCCGCGACGACGACGCGTTCGGAGCCGAGCGCGTTGGCGAGGCCGCCGAGCGCCCGGCCCGCCGCGCGCGCTCCGAGGGCGATGGCGGACGCGGCGTGCGGGTCTCCGTGGCGGGCGTGCTCGGCGACCCGTTGCAGAGGGACGACCGCCTTCCCCGTCATCCGCGCGTAGTGCGCGGCGATGGCGGGCCCGGCCGCGATGGCTTCGAGGTGGCCCGTCGCCCCGCAGGTGCAGGGCAGGCCGGCGGCTTCGGGGCTCGGCAGGTGCCCGAGGTGTCCCGCGACGCCCGAGGCGCCGTGCAGGATCCGTCCCCGGGCGGCGACCGCGCCGCCGACGCCGGTGCCGACGGCCAGGTAGAGGAGCGAGCCGTCCGCTCCGGCGAGGGCGCCGAGTTCGGTGGCCGCGGCGGCCCGTACGTCGTTGTCGCAGGCGACCGGCAGCCCCGTACGGGCGGCGAGACCGGCGGCGAGGGCCGTGCCCGCCCAGCCGCGCAGGGTGTCGGTGGCGCTGGTGACGGTGCCGGTGACCGGGTCGATGACCCCGGCGGCGGCCACCCCGATCGCCCCGGCCGCCGGTGCGGACACCGCGCGGGCGGCTTCCGCCAGGGCGTTGAGCACGGCCTCGGGGCCCTCCGCCGCCGGGGTGGGTTTGGTGTGCCGGGCGAGGATGCTTCCGTCGCCCGCGACGAGGGCGGCGTCGATCTTCGTGCCGCCCAGGTCGAGCCCGATCACCGGGCGCGTCCGAACCGTCATCGGACGGGCAGCAGACCGGCGGCGCGCAGGTGCTCCTCGACCGACGCGATCGAGGTCGCGCCGAGCGGTATCTGCGGCGCGGCCGTCGTGCCCTCGGTGAACACGCCGAGCAGCCGCAGGGCGTGCTTGAAGCCCCCCAGGGCCGAGGAGTTGCGGCCCATCTCGCTCTCCGGACCCGTGTCGACGAGGCCGAACAGTTCGACGAGGCGCTCCTGCTCCTTGACGGCGGTGTCCAGGTCGCCGCCGCGCACGGCGTCGTAGAGGCGGACGTAACCGGCCGGGTCCACGTTGCCGAGGCCGGGGACCACGCCGTCGGCGCCCGCCAGCAGGGCCGCGTCCACCGTCAGTTCGGAGCCGGTGAGGATGCTGAAGGAGGGGGCGGGTCCGTCGGCGCGCCCGTGCCGGCCGCCGAGTCCGACGATCAGCCGCCGCAGGGAACCCTCGTCGCCGCTGCTGTCCTTGAGCCCGGCGAGGGTGCCGTCCAGCGCGAGGTCGCGCACCAGGGCGGTGGAGAGCTTGCTGTGCACGCAGACGGGCAGGTCGTAGGCGAACAGGGGCAGGTCGACGCGGTCGCGCAGGGTGCGGAAGTGGCGGGCGATCTCGACCGGGTGCGTACGGGTGTAGAAGGGGGCGGTCGCCACCAGCGCGTCGGCGCCCGCCGCGAGGGCGGCGCGGCCGTGCTCCACGACGCGGGGCGTGGTCATGTCGATGACACCGGCGAGCACGGGCACGCGCCCGCCGGTTGCCTCGACGACCGTCTCCAGTGCGGTGGCGCGTTGGCGGTCCGTGAGGAAGGCGACCTCGCTGCTGGAGCCCAGGGCGAACAGGCCGTGCACTCCCCCGTCGATGAGGTGGCCGACGAGGCGGGTGAGCGAGGCCGTGTCGACCTCGCCGCGCGCGTCCAGCGGGGTGCAGACGGGCGGGACGACGCCGCGGAGGGGCTGGGACCAGGACATGGAGGACTCCAGGTGGTACGTGGGTGCGGAGAGGGACGAGCAGGAGGGAGCTAGGGGGCGACGACGGTCAACTGGGCGTCGCCGTAGGCGTGCTGGCGTCCGCGGACCTGATAGTCGGCGGTCGCCTTGACGGTTCCGGCAGGCGCGGTCGCCGGGACCGTGACCGGGATCTTCACCGTGGCGCCCTGGCCGGGATCGAGCGCGGGCATGGTCACGGCGGGCGCGCTGTAGCCCTGCGGGAGGGTGAGCGAGACCGCGCCGGCGGGCAGGGCCACGTCGTTCTGGCTGACGACGCGGACGGCGACCTCGGTGGTGGCGCCCGCCTTCAGGCTCGCGGGCGGGGTGACGGTGACCGGCGCGCAGACACCGCCGAGCCACTGGAGGTCGAAGGAGGAGTAGGTGATGTGCCGGTAGTTGTCGCGTTCCCAGAGCAGGCCGACGCCCGGGTTGGCCGCGGTGCCGTCGCTGAGCGGGGTCAGCGTGGAGTACGCGGCGGAGCCCGCCTCGACGACTTTGCGGACCGGCCAGTTCTGCCCGTTGTCGCAGGAGAGGCGGACGGTGAGGTTGCTGCGGCCGCTGGTCGTCGCGGTGTTGGAGAACAGCAGCCAGGAAGCGCGCGGGTGCGAGGGGTCGACGACGGGCGCGAAGCGGGCGATCGAGCCGTTGTTGCCGGGGTCGGGCAGCTCGGTGTCCTGCTGGAACGGGGTGTAGGTCACGCCCCCGTCGGTGGAGTACGCGACCGAGCGGTAGGGCGCCGAGCGGTTGTTGAGCATGACCCGGCCGTCGGACAGCTCGACGGTCTTGTTCTCGTCGCCGCCCGGGCCGACCGGAGTTCCCGTCCTCCAGGTGGCGCCATGGTCGTCGCTGTACGCGCTGACCGCGTAGTTGGCGCCGTTGCTGCGGATCGCGTACTGCTGGATGAGGCGGCCTTTGTACGCGCCCCGGCGCAGTTGTACGCCTTCGCCGGACGCGGCGAACATGCCGCCCCACGCCGGGTTCTTGACGGCGGCGGTGATGCGCTGGTGCTTCCAGGTCAGGCCGTCGTCGTCGGAGTAGCTGTAGTCGGCCTGGAGGACGTTCGGGTCGCTCTCGTCGGTGCCGGTGGCGGAGCCGAGGAAGCCCTGGTTCACGGAGGCCGCGTAGAAGAGGAAGATCCGGCCGGTGTCGCGGTCCACGAGGAGGCTCGGGTCGCCGTACCCCTTCGGGGCCGCGTCCTTGCGGACCACCTGCTGGGCCTGCCAGGTGGCGCCTCCGTCGGTGCTGCGGCGCACGACGACGCCGATGTTGCCCGGCAGGTCGGCGAGGGTCGGACGGGCGTCGTACGCGGCGAGGACCGTGCCCTTGACGGTCCTGGTCAGGGCGGGGATGCGGTAGTACGGCGATCCGGTGCCGGCGGTCGCCAGGTCCTGGGAGGCGAGGGTGGCGGTGGCGGCGCCGTGGGCGCCGGTCGTGGTGGCGGCGACGACGGTGAGCGCCGCGGCGAGGGTGGCCAGGGTGGTTCTGCGCTGCATGGACGGACCTCTTCTCCGGATGGGTGGGCCTCAGACGAGGTGCGGGTCGTGCAGGGGGCGGGCGGTCGGGTCGGTGCCGGGGGCGAACAGGGCCCGCAGCCAGTCGAGTTGCTCCCGCCGATGGTGGCCGCCGCCGCCCTCGTGTCCGTTGAACTCGTAGACGCGGACGTCCTTCGGGCCCGCGTACCGGTGGTAGGCGGCGAAGCAGGTGGAGGGCGGGCAGACGTCGTCCATCATGGCGATGGAGAACAGGGCCGGGGCGGTGGCGCGGGAGGCGAGGACGGCGGCGTCGACGTAGGAGAGTGTGGTGAAGACCGAGTCTGCGCGGTCGCGGTGCAGGCGCAGGTACTCGGCGACCTCGGTGTACGGGCTGGTTGCCGAGATACGTGCGGCACGGCGGATGTCGCACAGGAACGGGACGTCGGGCATGGCACCGGCGAGTCCCGGGACGAGCGCGGCCACCGCGAGGGCGATGCCGCCGCCCTGGCTGATGCCGGTCACCACGATCCGGCCGGGGTCGACGGCGGGGTGCGCGCGGACGGCGTCGACACAGCGCACCGCGTCGGTGAACACCCGGCGGTAGTAGTGCTGTTGCGGGCTCTCGACGCCGCGGGTCAGGAAGCCGGGGACCGTGCCGGGCGCGAGGGCGGCGGGGTCGGGGGTGTCGCCGCCCGCGGTGGACCAGCCCTGGCCCCGGGTGTCCATCAGGAAGTGCGCGTATCCGGCGTTGGCCCACAGCAGTTGCTCGTGGGCGAGGCCGCGCCCGCGGCCGTAGCCGAGGAACTCGACGACGCAGCCGAGCGGTTCCCGCGCCCCGGCGGGCAGGTGCAGCCAGCCGCGTACGGGTTCGCCGTCGAAGCCGGGCACGGTGGCGTCGTAGGTGTCGACCTGGGTCAGGCCGGTGTCGACACGTGTGAAGCGCGGACGTGTGCCGGTGGCGCGGGCCCGGTCGAGGGTGCGGGACCAGAACCGGTCGAGGTCGGCCGGTTCGTCGAGGTCGGGCCGGAGTGCGAGGCACTGGGCGAGGGTGAGGTCCGTCTGTGGCATGAAGGGGCCCCGGGGTACGTGTGAGTGCGGGTGTGCGTGGTCGACGCACGTGCGAGCAGCCAGTCGGCGCAGCTGACGGCAGACGTCTGATGTCTGCTGTCCTGGGACCTTAGGGATCCCCGCGACAGGCGTCAAGTGCGGGTGTGCGCCGCCCCGTTCACCTCGGGCGGGCGTGCCGAAGCGGCGCAGCCCTCTGCGCGACGGGCTGCGCCGATGGATGGAACCGCAGGTCAGCGGCGGGCGCGCGCCTCGGCGATCCGCTGCCGAACGGGCGCGTAGTGGTCGGTGAGCGCGGCGGCGAACCCGGCCGCGTCCCGGGCGCGCACGGCGTCCACGATGCGCTGGTGGTTGGTGATGGTCGACACCTCGTGCTCGTGGGTGAACACGTCGAGGTGCGGGGCGACGATGACGTACACGTCCCAAAACGCGGCGGAGAGCTGGCCGATGAGATTGTTGCCGAGCGGCGCCACGAGCAGGGTGTGGAAGGACCGGTCCGCGTCGACGAACCCGTTCCCCTTCCCCGCGCCGGCCTCGCGCATCGTGTCGACGAGCCCCTGGAGGCGGTCGATCTGCTCGTCCTCCAGCGCGTCGACGAGCCGTTCGGCCATGCCGCGCTCGAAGAGTTCGCGCACCTCGATGAGGTCCGACATCACCTGGAAGTCGTCGTCGGGGCTGAGCAGTCCGCGGAAGGTCAGGCTCTCGACGAGCGCGGACAGGCTCAGCCTGCCGACATAGGTGCCGTGCCCGTGCCGGACCTCGACGATGTCCAGCGCGGTGAGGATCCTGATGGCCTCGCGCACGCTGGAGCGGCTCGCGCCGAGCGCCTCGCACAGCGCGGGCTCGGTCGGCAGCGGGTCACCGGGGCGGAGCTTGTTGTGCAGGATGTACGCCTTGATGCCGTCGACGACCTCCTGTCGCAACGGCTGTCGTGCCGACTTGGGCTCGGGCATGACCGCCCGGGCCGCCCCCTGTTCCACCGCCACCTCTTGACCCCTTTCGGTTCGCCGGGCTACGTTCCCACACTATCAAGGCATCAGACATCAGACGTCTGACCCCCTCTGCCTCTCCGTGGTCCCCCTCATCCGCCTTCCGGAGGATTTCGTGCTCTCGCGCAGCGCAACCGGCGTCGACCGCCGCACCTTCATCAGATACACGAGCGCCATCGGTGTGACGACCGCGGTCACCGCCGGGCTCTCGGCCTGCGGCGGCCCCGCCTCCACCGGCGACGGCGCGGAGACGTCCGGCGCCGGTGCGAGGACGATCGAGGCCGGCCTGTCGTACCCGCTGTCCACCGGGTTCGACCCGATGATCACGTCCGGCGCGACCCCGTACGCCGCCAACATGCACATCTTCGAGGGCCTCGTCGATCTCGATCCGGCCACGCTCGTCGCCCGGCCCGCCCTCGCCACCGGGATGCCGCAGAAGATCAACGCGACAACGTACCGCGCCACTCTGCGCAAGGGCGCCACCTTCCACGACGGCTCGCCCGTGACCGCCGAGGACGTGGTGTTCAGCTTCGAGCGGGTCCTCGACCCGGCGAACGCGTCGCTGATGGCGCAGTTCGTGCCGTTCATCGACACCGTGCGCGCCGTGGACGCGGGCACGGTCGAGTTCAAGCTGAAGCACCCCTTCGCGCTCTTCCCCTCCAGGATCTCCGTCGTGCGCATCGTGCCGAAGAAGATCGCGGGCGCCGACGCGAAGGCGTTCGACGCGAAGCCGGTCGGCTCCGGGCCCTATCGCTTCGTCTCCGCGGTCCGCGAGGACAAGATCGTGATGGCGAAGTACGACGAGTACAACGGACCCCGCCCGGCCAAGGCCGAGAAGATCACCTGGCACCTCATCTCGGACCCGTCCGCCCGGGTCAGCGCCCTGCAGTCGGGCCGCGTCCAGGCCATCGAGGACGTGCCCTACATCGACATGAAGGGCTTCACCGGCAAGAACCAGGTCGAGTCCGTGCAGTCCTTCGGGCTGCTGTTCCTCATGTTCAACTGCGCCGACAAGCGGTTCGCGGACAAGCGGGTGCGCCAGGCGCTGCACTACGCCCTGGACACCGAGAAGCTCATCAGGACCGCGCTGCTCGGCAACGCCGAACCGGCCACCGGGTACGTCCCGGCGACCCACCCCGACTACCGCAAGGCCGCCACCGTCTACGGCCACGACCTCGCCGAGGCGAAGCGGCTCCTCGCCGACGCCGGGGTCTCGAAGCTGTCCTTCACCCTCCTGCTCACCGACACCGGCTGGGTCAAGGACATCGCCCCGCTGATCAAGGAGAGCTGGGCGGCGGCCGGGATCGACGCCAAGCTCGACATCGCCCAGTCCCCCGCGCAGTACGCCAAGGTCGACAAGGGCGCGTTCGACGTGATGGCCGCGCCGGGCGACCCGTCGGTCTTCGGCAACGACGCCGACCTGCTCCTGCGCTGGTTCTACTACGGGTTCTGGCCCGAGAAGCGGTACGCGTGGGCCGGTTCGGCCGCGTACAAGAAGACCAGGTCGCTGCTGGACCGGGCGGCCGGAGCCACCGACGAGAACAAACGCAAGGAACTGTGGGGCCAGGTCACCGACCTCGTCGCCGAGGAGGCCGCGCTCTACCCGGTGCTCCACCGCAAGCTGCCCACCGCCTGGACCTCCGACGCGCTCACCGGCTTCAAGCCGCTGCCCACCACGGGCCTGTCCTTCGTCGACGTCGGCCGCGCCTGAGCCGCTGTGAGCCCCAACTCCTAGGAACTACACGATGGTTGCTTTCCTCCGGCTCGCGCTGCGCCGCGTCGCGATGATGCCGGTGATGATCCTCGGCATCGCACTGCTTGTCTTCGTGGTCCTGCAGTTCTCGCCCGCCGACCCCGCGTACAACGCGCTCGGCGACAGCGCGAGCCCCGAGGCGCGCGCCGCGTTCGCCGAGGCGCACGGCCTCGACGACCCGTTGCCGGTACGGTACTTCGCCTTCCTGGGCCAGCTGGTCCAGGGCGATCTCGGGGTCACCGTGCCGCCCAGCCAGCCCGTGATCGACCGCATCACGACCGCGTTCCCGCTGACCCTGCAACTGACGCTGCTCGGCCTCGCCCTTGCGATCGTGCTCGCGCTGGCCGTCGGTGTCACCAGCGCCGTGTACCGCGACCGCTGGCCCGACCAGGTCTTCCGCGTCCTGTCCATGGCCGGGATCGCCCTGCCGTCGTTCTGGCTCGGGGTACTGCTCATCCAGCAGTTCGCGCTGAACACGCCGCTCTTCCCGACGGGCGGGTACGTCAACCCGGCGGAGTCCTTCACCGGCTGGCTGCGCTCCCTCGCCCTGCCCGCGATCTCGCTCGCGCTGCCCGTCGCCGCGTCCCTCGCCCGCCTCGTCCGCACGTCGATGGTGGCGGAACTCGACCGCGACTACGTGCGCACCGCGCGCGGCAGCGGCCTGCCGCCGTTCCTCATCATCCGCTCGGTGCTGCGCAACGCGCTCGTCACACCGCTCACCGTGCTCGGTGTCAAGGTGGGCTATCTGCTCAGCGGCGCCGTCGTCATCGAGGCGATCTTCGACCTGCCCGGCATGGGCAAGCTGATCCTCGAAGGCGTCACCGGCGGCGACGTCGCGCTCGTGCAGGGCACCGTGCTCACCATCGCCATCGCGTTCCTCGTGGTCAACGTCGTCGTCGACCTGCTCTACCTGCTCGTCAACCCGCGTATCAGGACGGTGTGATGCTCGCCCCACGTTCCCTCGCCGGGCGTCTCGCCCGGCCCGGCGCCCGCCTTCGCCGCCTGCCGCCCGCCTCCCGGATCGCCCTCGGCGTGCTCCTGGTCGTCGTCCTCGGCGCGGTGCTCGCGCCGCTGCTCACCCAGGACCCGCTCGCCACCGGCACACCCGCGCAAGGACCGAGCGGCGACCACTGGTTCGGCACCGACCGCGCGGGACGCGACATCTTCGCCCGCGTCGTGCACGGCGCCCGCTACTCACTGACCATCGGCTTCGGCGCGACCCTGCTCGCCCTCGCGCTCGGCTCCGTGCTCGGCGCGCTCGCCGCGACCTCGCGCAAGCTCGCGGACGAGTCGGTGATGCGCACGCTCGACGTCGTCATGTCGTTCCCGCCGATCGCGCTCGCCGCCGTCCTCGTCGCCGTGTTCGGGCCGAGCGTCCCGGTCATCATCTTCACCATCGCGTTCGTCTACGCGCCGTCGCTGGCCCGGGTCGTGCGCGCCAACGTCCTCGAGCAGTACGGCGAGGACTACGTGGCCGCCGAGCAGGTCATCGGCGCGCGGCGCGGCTACGTCGTCGCCCGCCATGTCGCCGTCAACTGTGCGGCGCCTGTCCTGGTGTTCGCCACCGTGATGGTCGCCGACTCGATCATCTTCGAGGCGAGCCTGTCGTTCATCGGAGCCGGTGTGCAGGACCCGGACCCGAGCTGGGGCAGCGTCCTCGCGTACGGCCGGCAGATCCTGCTGTCCGGCGGCTGGTGGGCGACGTTCTTCCCCGGCCTGTGCCTCCTCGTCACGGTGCTCGCCCTGAACGTCCTGTCGGAGGGCATGACCGACGCCTCGGCCGCCCCCGACACCTCCCGCACGGGCGGCGGCGACCCCGTGGAGACACCCGCGGCGGCCGTCGCGGACGAGGCGGAGGTGCGGGCGTCCCTCGGCGCACTCGCCACGCGCCTCGCCGCGACCGAGCCCTCGGTGCCGCCGCTGCCCGCCGACGCGCCCGAGCTCCTCGCCGTACGCGACCTGACCATCCGCTTCCCCGACCGCTACGGCGACACCCGGGTCGTCGACGGCATCTCCTTCACCGTCCGCGAGGGCGAGACGCTGGGCCTGGTCGGCGAGTCCGGCTGCGGCAAGTCCATCACCAGCCTCGCCATCATGGGGCTCCTCGCCCGCAACGCCGAGGTCGAGGGCGTGATCCGCTACCGGGGCCGCGACCTGCTGACGCTGACGCCGAAGGAGCGCCGCGCCCTGATGGGCCCGGAAATCGCGATGGTCTACCAGGACGCCATGTCGTCCCTGAACCCGTCCGTCCTGATCGGCACCCAGCTCAAGCGGCTCACCTCGCGCGGCGGCACCCGCACCCCGGCCGAACTCCTCGACCTCGTCGGCCTCTCCCCCGAACGCACCCTGCGCAGCTACCCGCACGAGCTCTCCGGCGGCCAGCGCCAGCGCGTCCTCATCGCCATGGCGCTCTCCCGCAGCCCGCGCCTGCTCATCGCGGACGAGCCGACGACCGCGCTCGACGTCACCGTGCAGGCCCAAGTCGTCGAGCTGCTGGTGAAGTTGCGGGACGAGCTCGGCTTCGCGATCGTCCTCGTCTCGCACGACCTCGCGCTCGTCGGCGACCTCGCCCACCGCGTGGCCGTCATGTACGCGGGCCAGGTCGCCGAGGCCGGGACGACCCGCTCCCTGCTGACCGACCCGGCGCACCACTACAGCCGCGGACTGCTCGGCTCCGTCGTCTCCCTGGAGGCGGGCGCCGAGCGGCTGCACCAGATCCGGGGTGTGGTGCCCGCGCCCCGGTCGTTCGGCGCGGGCTGCCGCTTCGCCTCGCGCTGCGCCGCCGCGACCGACCTGTGCGCCACCACGCCACCTCCCGCCACCGAACGGGGCCCGGCCGGCGACCACGCCTTCGCCTGCCACCACCCGGCCCCGGCGGACCGCACGGCCCAGCACCTGGAGAGCGCCCGATGACCGCACCCGCCCCTCTGCGCAGCCCCTCCCCGGACACCGCCGAGGACGACGCTCCGCTGATCCGCCTCGACGGCATCCACGTACGCCACAAGGCCCGCAGCGGCGGCGTACTGCGCCGGGACTCCGTGCACGCCCTCACCGACGCGTCCCTGGAGGTGCGGCGCGGCGAGATCGTGGGCCTGGTCGGCGAGTCCGGCTGCGGCAAGTCGACGCTGGCCCGCGTGGTCACGGGCCTGCAGCGCCCGACCGAGGGCCAGGTCCTCTTCCACGGCCGCGACCTGTGGCGGATGTCCGCCGCCGAACGGCGTACGGAGTTCGGGCCCTCGGTCGGCGTCGTGTTCCAGGACCCGTCCACGGCGCTCAACCCGCGCCTCCCGGTCCGCCGCATCCTGCGCGACCCGCTCGACGTGCACCGCCGGGGCAGTCGCGCCGACCGCGAACGGCGCGTCGCGGAACTCCTCGACCTGGTCGGCCTGCCCGGACACACCCTCGACGCGCTGCCGGGCCAACTCTCCGGCGGGCAGCGGCAGCGCGTGGCGATCGCCCGCGCCCTTGCCCTGGAGCCCGAACTCATCGTCGCGGACGAGCCCACCAGCGCCCTGGACGTGTCGGTGCGCGCCCAGATCCTCAATCTGCTCACGGATCTGCGGGCGCGGCTCGGCCTCGGCATGGTGTTCATCTCGCACGACGTGCAGACCGTGCGCTACCTCGCGGACCGCATCGCCGTCCTGTACCTCGGGCGCGTGGTGGAGGAGGGCCCGGCCGACGCGGTCACGGGCCGTCCCCGGCACCCGTACACCGAGGCCCTGCTGTCGGCGACGCCGAGCCTCCTGGAGCGGCCCGAACGCATCGTGCTGCACGGCCCGGTGCCGTCCGCGACGCATCCGCCGTCCGGCTGTCCGTTCCGTACGCGGTGCTGGAAGGCGGACGACGCGTGCGCCACCGCGTTCCCGGCGCCGGAGACGGGCGGGGAGGGGCACCGGTGGCACTGTGTGCGTCCGGGGGCGCCTGTCCCGCCGACCGTCGGGGACGGTGGGGGCGTTCAGGCGGCGAAGTAGACGTGGGTGGCCGTCCCGTGCTCCGGCGTGCCGTGCGTCCGTACGAGGGCGGCCACCACGTTCACCAGCGGGAGCCCGCGTCCGCCGCGCTGGTCCGGGTTCGTCGCACTCCGGACGTCAGGCCCGTGGACGGGACACCTCCTCCCCCGCCCTCTCGTGACGTCCCGCCCCCCACCTCCGCCGCGGCCCGTCACCGGACGTCGTTGGCGACGGCGGTGGTGACGCAGTAGCCGATCGGGCCCGCCGCGTCGTACAGGGCGCAGTGGCCGACGGCGATGCCGTCCTCGGCCGTGTGGGCGGTGGCCTCCAGGCCGATCTCGTCGCTGAGCGGGAGGCGGCTGAGGGTGAGGGTGTAGTCGGCGTTGATGTAGCGCAGCCCCTCGTCGCTGGCGTGGGCCATCGGGCTGGCCGCGTCGGCGGCGAGCGTGACGCGGACGAGCGGGGAGACGGACTCCCCCGCCACCAGCGGCCGCGACTCGCGGAGCCAAGCCCTGCGCCGCTGGTCGGCGCGCCACTCGCGCACCGGCTGCAAATCCTCGTCGAACCGCCAGAACGTGCGCGCCGTGTGGGAGGCGGGCAGCGCGTCGGGCGGCGGGGCGTCCCACGGGCCGGTGGCGGGGACGTGCCCGGGCGGCGGTGCGCTCGTCCGCAGCAGGACCGCGCTGACCCGCGCCAGCGGCGCACCGTCCCCCTCCCCGTCGGCGCCGAGCACGACGGCGTCGGCGACCCGTATGCGCCGGCCGTCCCGCACCCGCTCGGTCGTTACGCGGACGGGGGCCAGGGGTGCGCTGCGGAACAGGTCGACGGTGAGCCGGGCGAAGTGCATCCCCTCGGCCCCGTGCTCCCGCTCCAGCGCCCGCGCGGCGAGCCCGGCGAGCAACCGCCCGTGCACGGTCCCGGGCGCCCACCAGCCCCGTGCCCGCTCCCCGGGCACGAAGACGCCGTCGTCGTCCAGGGTGAAGTAGGAGGAGTCACTCTCGGTCTGGGCCACGCGGGGTCCCCTCTCTCATGCCTGTCGTCGAGTGCGGTGGGTCTCAGTGTGACCCCTCCTGAGAACATCGCGGGGGAGGTACAGACACATGACAGCGCAGGACGCGCAGGGGACGGCCGCTCGACTCCGGGACGTGTGCGGGGAGTTGGCGGGGCGGTTCTACGAGCGGGACGATGTGGTGCGGACGCTGGTGGTGGCGTTGCTCGCCGGGCAGCACTCCTTGGTGCTCGGGCCGCCCGGGACCGCCAAGTCGGAGCTGGCCCGGGAGCTGACGGGCCGCGTCGAGGGGGCGTCGTACTGGGAGATCCTGCTGTCGAAGTTCACGGCGCCGACGCGGATGTTCGGGCCGGTCGACGTCGCCGCGCTGGCGCGGGGCGAGTACCGGCAGATCTACGACGGCCGCGCCACGACCGCGCACATCGCGTTCATCGACGAGATATTCAAGTGCTCCACGGCGGCGCTGAACGAGACACTCGGCTATCTCAACGAGCGCATCTACCACCCCGAGAGCGGCGGGGCGCCCATCCACTGCCCGCTGATCGGCGCCATCACGGCCAGCAACGAGCTGCCCAGCGGCGAGGACACCGCCGCCATCTACGACCGGCTGCTCGTCCGCATCGAGGTCGGTTACCTCACCGACCCCTCGAACTTCGCCGCGCTCGTCCGGTCCGCCGTCGGCCGTCCGGTGCCGCCCGCCCGGACGACCGTCGAGCTGTCCGCGTTGCAGTGCGCGGTGGCCGAGGCCGTGCCGGCCGTGGAGGTCCCGGACGCGATCGTGGACGCGGTGTGCACGCTGCGCGCCGCCCTGCGCCGCAAGGAGCTGATCGCCTCCGACCGGCGCTGGCGGCAGGCGGTGGGTCTGCTGCAGGCGTCCGCGTACCTCGACGGCCGTCCGGAGGTCGCCGCGACCGATCTGTCCGTGCTGACCCACGTGTTGTGGGACTCGCCCGCGCAGCGCCCCACCGTCGAACGGGAGGTGCTGCACCTGGTCAACCCCGACGCCAAGGAGACGCTGGACCTCGCGGACGTCCTCGACGAGCTGGAGACGCAGCTCGACGCCATGGCCGGTCAGTCGCGCGAGGCGCTGAGCGACTGGGTCATCAAGAACGCCCACAACAAGCTCGCCACGGCGGGCCGACGGCTGGAGCAGCTGCACGCGCAGGCCACCGCGGCGGGCCGGTCCACGGCCACCATCGACCGGGTGACGAACCGTCAGCGAGCGGTCCGCGCCCGCGTGCTGACCGAGGCGCTCGGCATGGACACGAGCATGGTGCAGGGCCAGCTCTGACCCGCCGGAGGCACACACATGAACGAGACACCCAGTGCTCCCGCCCGGCCCGCGGCGACCGAGCACACCTGCGTGGTCCCCGACCGCTTCGACCGCTTCGCCTGGCGCGACACCTACGCCCAGTCGGCGGGCCTGCGCGAACTGGCCGACGAACTGACCGTGCGCCACCGCGGCGCCGCCGACCTGCTGGCGGACGTGTTCGCGGCCGCGTACCAGCCCACGCCGCGCTTGCGCGAGCGGGCGCGGATGCATCCGTCCCGGCTGCTCCACCATGACCTCCTCACCGCGCTCATGGAGCCGCCGGACTTCGCGGAGTTGCGCCGCACGACGGCCGGTGACGCCTACGCCGCCGCGATGGCCGTCCTCGCCATGGGCCCGGCGCTGCGCCGGATGCTGAAGTCGGCCCGGGACGAGGAGGACGCAGCCGCCGAGGCGACCGAAGCCGCAGAGGGGCAAGCCGCGCAGGCCCTCGCGGCCGCAGGATCAACCCTGCGCGCCGCCGCCCACGCGGCGTCGGCGCGTGCGGCCACGTCCGCGCGGCAGGAGGCCGCGATGCTGCGGGCCTGGGGCGTCACGCCCGGCGAGACGGAGCGATTGCCGTTCGCCGAACGGCTGCGCCTCGCCGAGCGACTGCGCGGCAGTCGGCTCGCCCGATGGGCCGATCTGATCGGCCGCTTCCGGCAGATGGCGGCCGGCGAGCGGGCCCACAAGGTGGAGAACACGAGCGGAGAACTGGTCGGCGTCACGCTGGGCGACGACCTCTCCCGCGTCGTCCCCTCCGAACTGGCCCACCTCGGACTGCCCGCGCTGCGCGCCGTGTTCGCCGCGCGGTACGCCGCCGGGGAGCTGATGCTCTACGACCACCGGGGTGAGCAGCGCACGGGCCGGGGCGCCGTCGTCGCGTGCGTCGACACCTCGCACTCCATGTACGAGGAGGGGCCCGGCGGCATCACCCGCGAGGCCTGGGCGAAGGCGTGCGCGCTCGCCCTCCTCGACCAGGCCCGCGCCGCCGGACGCGACTTCGTCGGGGTGCTGTTCTCCGCGGCGGACAAGGTCCGGGTGTTCCGGTTCCCGGCGGCCGAGGCCGCGGACGTCACCCGCGTCCTGGAGTTCGCGGAGACGTTCCTCGGCGGCGGCACCAGCTACCAGCGGCCGCTCTCCGTCGCCGCGGAGGTACTCGCGGAGGAGTTTGACGACGCGGCCCGCTCCCGCGGCGACATCGTGCTGCTCACCGACGACGACTGCGGCGTCACCGAGGAGTGGCTGCGCGGCTGGAAACAGTCCAAGCACCGGCTCGGCTTCCGTCTCTTCGGCGTCGCGGTCGGCGCCCCCCGCGTGGCCGCGACCGACTCCGTCCTGGACACCCTCAGCGACAACCTACGCGCGATAGAAGACTTCACAGACGTCCACGCAACGGCCGACCTGTTCCGCGTGATCTGACCGTTGGCCGGACGGGCCCTCACCGCTCCCGGCTCCGCCGCCACCACCAGCGGCCCGCACTCGACGCCCACTCGCTGGTCGGGCCCGGGTCCGGCAGAGTGCGGCGTTCGAACTCGGCGTCTATCCGGGCGACAAGGCGTCCCAGGTCACGGCGGCCGGCGGGCGGAAGCAACCGCAAGACCTCCGCCAGGTCGTCGCGGGCGTCCTCGATCTCGAGCCCGGGCTGCCACACCTGCGACGCGTCCAGATAACGCCCCGGCTGACGGAACGCGGACCGGAAGCGCGCCAGCGCGTCCGCGACGACATCCGGCCGGTCCAGCCGCTCCTCCTCCACCCGGCGTACCGCAGCCCGCGTGCGTGCGGAGACACCTGGGATGCGCCGCACCCTCACATGTGTGCGCGGGCGCCATCGTTCGGCGCGCACATCCTTCGGGCGCCTACGCGGCATCGCCCTCTCGGGTCGGCGGGGTCGTCGGCATGCGGCGATTGTGCCACGCCCACGTCGCGCGCGGCGGCCGGTCAGGTACTGGCCTGGTCGCTGTCGCGGTGGGCGCCCCAGCCGTGCCAGCGGTCGATCTCGATGACGGCGGTGACGCGGCGGCGGACCTGGTCGGGGTAGGCGCTGCCGGTGTAGTGGGTGGAGATGCGGTCGATGTCGGTGAGGCCCTCGTCGTCGTGGGTCTCGACGACGCGGCCGATGAGGGTGACGTGGGTGTACCAGTCGTCACCGTCGAGGACGGTGAGGGTGACGCGCGGGTCACGCTGGAGGTGCTTCAGGCGGACCCGGCCCTCGTCGAGGCTGATGACGACGCGGCCGTCCTCCCACAGGTACCAGGTGGGGGTGGAGACAGGTGTGCCGTCGGAGCGCAGGGTGGCCATGACGGCGGGGTTCGGCCGGCGCAGCATCTCCACGGCCTCGGGCGGCAGGGGCGGCTTGGACATACGTGTTCCTCACTTCGGGTTTTCCACGACAGTACATATCCCCTGGCGCACCAGACCCCCTGGCGCCACGCCAGCGCCCGGGGGCGAGGGCGCGGCGCCAGGGGGTCAGAGACAGCTGTGCTGGTCAGTCCGAGACGAGGTCACCGAACTGGATGACGGCCGGGGTGCTGTTGCTGATGCTCTGCTCGTTGTCGTTGAACCCGTCGCCGGGGCCGAGGCCGAACCCGTCGTCGGCGGCGGCGAGGCCCGAGCCGCCGAGGACGGCGATGGCGGCCAGAACGGTGGCGGTGACAGCTGTACGCAAGCGCATGTGGCAGTCCTTTGCTTCGAGGGGGTGGAAAGATCAATCGAAGCTTTAACCGGTCCGTCCACGGCTCACACGGGCACGGACCGAAGCCACCCGTCCGTGTGTTCCCTTCGGCCGATACGCGCAGCGCGCACGTGCGGAAGAGGGGGTGGGATGCGGAGGCATTCGGCGGCGGCCGAACGGCTCAGCGCCCTTCGTCGCGCAGCCGCAGCAGGTACGTCGCCGTCACGGCGACGGCACGGTCCTCGTCGCGCGACAGCTCCACGAGCGCCTCGGTTGTCCTCGGGCCCGGGATCCCGGCGAGCGCCTGGGTCAGACGCCCGCGCGCCGACGCGCTCGTACGGGGATCGGCGAGGCGGCCGACGAGCCCTGCCGCGATCCGGTCCGCCATCGCCGCGTCGCCCGCGAGCACGCTCAGCGCGTCGGCCGCGTCGGTGTCGTTCCGCCCGTCCACGATCATGTCCAGGAGCGTCGGCACCGCCTCGGTCGCGCCGCGGGCGCCGAGCGCGAGCGCCGCGTGCCCGCGGACCACGCCGTCCGGGTGAGCGAGCGCCCGCCGCAACTCCCCGGCCGCCGCGTCGCCCGGCAGCTTCGCCAGGGACTGGGCGGCACGTTCCCGCACGGCGGCCACCGGCGAGCCGAGCCCCTCCGCGAGGAGCCCGGGGCCCTCGTCGCCCGCGCGCGCCAGCGCCCACCGCAGGGCTCCCGCCACCACCGGGTCCGCCTCGCCGAGCGCCGCCTCGACCAGCGCCTCCACCGGCACCGGGACCTCGTCGCCCGAGGAGAGCGCGGCCCGCTGACGCGCGTCCGGGTTCGCGGACCCCAGCGCCTGGAGCAGCGCGACGACGTGGAGGACGTCCTCCCAGCCGGCGGGGTCCGCCGCGTCGATACGACGCAGCCGCGCCAGCAACTCCGTCTCGGCGGCGATGCGTGCGCGGGTCTGCTCGATGAGGTCGCCGACGAGGGCCGAGGGCGTGAACCCGGGGTCGTCGAGGGCCCGTTTGATCTCGCGCAGGGACAGGCCGAGCGAGCGCAGGCTCTCGATGTGGAAGATCCGCCGGACGTCGTCCCCGGAGTACTCCCGGTAGCCGGAGCCCGTCCGGCCTGACGGACCCACCAGGCCGAGCGACTCGTAATGCCGCAGCATGCGGGCGCTCACCCCGGACCGTCGCGCCACCTCACCGATCAACACGCCCTTATCGTCCCTCCTCCGCCGCGCCCGGCCCGCCGAGGGCGACGACACGCTTCGCCTCCTCGATCGCGAACCCGAACCCGGTGTCCGGGTCGCGGAGCAGTTGTCGCGTGGCGAGCGCGTGCGCGTGGACGTGCGCGTCCGTGCCGGTGGTCGCGGCGTGCAGCGCGGGCTCGGCGGCGTCGCCGAGCGCGACGAGCGCCCGGCTGAGACTGAGCTGCGTCTCCCGCTCCCCGCGCCCGAGCTGGGTCGCGAGCACCGCGGCCAACGCGGGCCCCTCCCCCTCCGGTACGAGCACGACCGCGGTCCGCCAGGCGCTGCGGGCCACCTCGACCTCGGGGTCGGTCAGCAGCGCCTTGGTGATCGCGGGCCAGGCGCGCCGGTCACCGATCTTGGACAGGGTGTGCAGCGCCTGGCTGCGCGCCTGCGCACGCTCCGAGCGGACCTCCCGGAGCAGTTCGGGGAGTGTCAGGGCGACCGGATGGCGGGTGAGCGCCCAGGTCAGCATGTCGCGGACGAAGAACTCCGGCTCGACGGCGCTCCGCTCGACGAGCGGGGCGACGAAGCGCGGGTCGGGCTCCGTGCCCGCCGCCATGGCGGCCCGCAGCCGCACCGAGGAACGGCCGTCCGCCAGCGCCAGGAGCAACGCCTGCTGCTCCGGCTCCAGCGCTACCTCCAGCGCTACCTCCAGCGGCCGGCTCTGTCCGGGCTGCCCGGTCCGTTCGGTCTGCCCGGTCCGTTCGGTCTGCTCGGTCCGTTCGGTCTGCCCGGTCTGCTCGGTCTGTCCGGCACCTGTGATCGTCATCGAGACCACCTCCTCGGCCGCAGTGAAGACCTTGTCACTGTGTCAAGGTCAAACGGAGGCGGCCGGAGCGGGCCGGGTCGGGTCGGGTCGGGTCGGACTCAGACGACGATGACGCGGCGTCCGCGCGTGTGACCCGCCTTGCTGTCGATGTGTGCCGCCGCGGCCTCGCCGAGTGTGTACGTCTTGGCGACGGGGATGTGCAGCCTCCCGCGTGCGATGAGGGCCGCCGCCTCGGCGAGCGCGTCCGGCACGCTCCCGGCCACGCCGGAGAAGCGGACGCCGAACTCGGAGGCGCCGAGATCCGCGATGGTGACGACCTTGCGGGGGTCTCCGGTGAGCTCGACCAGTTCGGCAACGACGCCGGAGCCGGACAGGTCGAGGGCCGCGTCGACGGGGCCGAGTTCCCGGACGCGCCCGGCCCAGCCGTCGCCGTAGGTCGTGGCGAGGGCGCCGAGGTCGCGCAGGTAGTCCTGGTTGGCGGCGGAGGCGGTGCCGATGACCTTGATGCCCCGGTCGCGGGCGATTTGCAGCACCGCCGAGCCGACTCCCCCGGCCGCGCCGCTCACCAGCAGCGTCTGCCCCGGCTCCGCCCCGACCTCGGCGATGACGCGCAGCGCGGTCTCGACCACGGACGGGTACCCGGCCGCCTCCTCGAACGACAGGCCCTCGGGCATCCGGGCCCAGGCGCCGAGGACGGCGAAGTCGGCATACGTGTCCGCGCCTTCGCCGAACACGTGGTCACCGATCTCGACGCCCTCCACACCTGCGCCCACCTCGTCCACGACCCCGGCGGCGTCGATGCCGACCCCCGCGGGCAGTTCGGTCGGGTGTGCTCCCAGGATCTGGCCCTCGCGGATCCGCCAGTCGACGGGGTTCACACCTGCCGCCCGTACGGCGACACGTATCTGGCCGGGGCCGGCGTGAGGCTCCTCGGCGTCGATGAGGCGAAGGACGTCCGGACCGCCGAACTCGGCGAAGCTCACTTTCTTCATGCGGCCGACCGTAGCACTAACGGTTAGCCTTTTGTGGCTGTTACGTTTTTGAAGTCGGTGGCGCTGATAGCGTGGGCGCATGACCGTGCCGACCGGACGTCGTGAACGCAAGAAGGCCGCGACCCGCCAGAAGATCGCCGACGCGGCCCTGCGGCTCTTCCTCGAACGCGGATATGACGCCGTCGGCATCCGCGACGTGGCCGCCGAGGCCGACGTGGCCGTGACCACGCTCTTCTCCCACTTCGCCTCCAAGGAGGCGCTGGTTTTCGAGCGGGACGACGACTTCAGGGAACGCCTCGCGCGAGCGGTCACCGACCGGGGGCCGCGGGAACCGCTCGTGCCCGCGCTGCGCCGCGAGATCCACGCGATGGTCCGCCACTGCTCGGCGGAGGGCGCGGAACCGGTCTGGCGCATGATCGACGCGTCGCCCGCCCTGCGCGACTACGAGGAGGCCATGCGGCTGCGCCACGCGGACGCGCTGGCGGCGGCCATCGCCGCCGACCTCTCCCTGCCCGAGCCGACGACGGCCTGCCGGACGATCGCGCGGTTCGTGCTCGACGCGTATGCGCTGGGCCGCGAGGCGCCCGAGCCGGAGGCGGCGGTGGACGAGATCTTCCGCATGATCGAGGCGGCCTGGGAGGCCGGTCGGCCCCGGTGACGCGTGCTCAGGCGTCCAGGCTCAGCAGGGTGTCGTAGGCCTGCTGGATGAGGTGGTTGCCGCTGCCGGGGGCGCAGTTGGCCAGCGCGACGACGGCCGTACGCCGTCGCGGGTCGAAGCCCGCGAAGACGGTGCAGCCGCGGGTGCCGCCCGAGTGGTGGTGGATACGGGATCCGTCGGCGCGCGGGCGGATGTTCCAGACCAGCGCGATCTGCTGGGTGTCGGCGCGCACGCCTTGCCGGACGGCGATCCGGGGCCGGGTCGTGTCGTGCAGGGCCGTGCGCAGGGAGTCCGGCAGGACCGTCGCCCGTACGAACCGCTCGGGGTCGAGCAGCGCTTCGGTGAACGTCAGCAGATCGCGCGCGCTGGAGCGGACGGCGCCTGCCGCGGGCATCCCGGGGATGCGGAACGGGGGCCTCGGGCGGCCGTGCCAGTAGCCGGTGACGTCGTCGCCCGCGCCGCGCGCCGCGAAGTCGTCCGGCGGGGTGGGCACGCAGTCGGTGTCGTGCAGGCCGAGCGGGCGCAGGACCCGCGCGGCCAGCAGGGAGGCGTAGTCGTCCTGGGTGCCCGCCGCGCCGGCCAGGGCGTGGCCCAGGAGGCCGACGCCGAAGTTCGAGTAGTGCGTGCGGGTGCCGGGGCGGGACCTCAGGCGCGTGCGGGCCAGGGCGTCCAGGGTGTCGGCGGCGCTGAACGCCTCGTAGGGGTTGCTGAAGAGGCGCGGGAGCGCCGTGCGCAACAGGCCCGGGGGCAGGCGGGGCAGGCCGGAGGTGTGGGTGGCGAGGTGCAGCAGGCGGATGCCGGACCCGCCGGGCGGAGGGCGGGTGCCGGGCGGCAGGTGGCTGATGAGGGGGTCGTGCGGGTGCACCGCACCGCGTGCGGCCTGCTCGGCGAGGAGCAGCGCGGTGAACGTCTTGGTGACGGAACCGACCTCGAACCGGGTCCCCGCGTCCGCCTGCCGGCCTTCGTGATGCGCCGAGGTCCCCTGAGCGACGACGGTACGACGACTGTCATGAAGCATCCCCACCGCGACAGCACTGGCCGCCGGGGCGGCGGCCAACAGCGCGGGCAGCCGCCGGGCGGCAGCGGGCCAGGGTGCGGTGTCCGGGGGGCGGGGTGCTGGGTGGGTCGCCATTGGCGGGAGCAACTCCATCGGTCGAGGCGGGGCTTCCCGGCGGGGGCGGCTCCGGCCCGCGGCGCCGGGCTTCCTCAGGTCCGGCCCGGGTTCTCCAGGGCCTTGGCCAGGGCCAGGTTGCCGGCGATCGCTGCGACGATCGTGGGGTGCTGGTGGTCCTCGAAGCGTTGGGCCGGGTCGTCGTCGACGGGCTGGTTGTCGCGGGGGACCATGCCGTCCTCGTGCTGGACCTCGGCGAGGCGCCGCCAGTCCTCCAGATCGACTCGCGGATCGGCTCGGCACAGCTCGACGATCATCAGCTCGGCCATGAGGTCCCAGTGCCCGGCCTCCGCCCACACGTCGGTCCACACCGGGAGCCAGTCGCGCAGGTAGGCGGAGAGGTCGTCGGGCAGCCCGGCGGGCAGGCGTCCCCAGTCCGTGAGGTGGTAGACGGTGTGCGTGACGGCGTACGCGGTCAGCCAGTCGATGTGCCACGGCTCGGGTGTGCCGCCGAGCCAGGTGGCGCGGGTGAGCGCGTCCCAGCGAGGTGTGCCGGATCCGTGGTCCAGGCCGGTGACGCGGACGGCGTTGGCGACACCCAGGCGCCGGTTCGGCACATGTTCCACGGCGTGTGTGGAGGTGAGCCCGACGGTGTGCGCGAGGAGTTCGTCCAGCTCCGCGAGGCGGTAGCCACCGCGGGTGAAGTGGGCGTAGGTCTCCAGCGGGTCGGTCTTCAAGGGGTTGCGCAGCAGGCGCTCGTACAGCAGCGATCCGTTGGCCGTCTGCTCCCAGCAGTGGGCCAACAGGTCGCGTGCGAGGGCGAGTTCGGCCGTTCCGGCGGCGCCGCTGCGCAGGACGAGGGAGGCCGCGAGGGCGGTCTCGCCGAGCGCCTTGTAGGCGCCGCGGTCGGAGCTGAGGTCGGCGTCGGGGAGCTCGGACAGGGAGCCGTACTCGCGGTTGGCGTGCAGCCAGTGCAGCGCCCGCGAGCTGACGGAGTGGGCGAGTTCGGTGGGTGGGTGGCTCATGGGTGGGTGGCTCATACGGGCCCCAGGCCGAGCAGTCGACGGGCGATGGCGATGTCCAGGGCGAGGCGTCCGCCACCGCCGAGCAGGGCGATGTGCTCGGTGAGCGGCGCCGGGTCGAGAGGCAGGGGTACGCCTGCGGCGTGGGCCCAGGCCAGCCAGCGGGTGATGCGCGCCGCTGTGGGGAAGTCGCGGCGCAGGACGGCGCGGGTGGCACCGCGCGCGAGGCCCGTCACCCCGGACCGTGCGCTGTCGTGCACCGGCCCGTCCAGGCCGGGCAGGGCGAGGGAGGAGAGCTGGCTCATCCGTACCGACCACGGCACCCAGCCCTCGTAGGCGGCTCCGTCCGCGGCGGCGGTCGGCGGACGCCGGCGCTCCGGGCCCGGGTCGCACCGCGGCGGTGCCTGCGGGACGGGCGCGGCCGGGGCGGCCGTCGCGGGGTCGAGCCGGGCGAGGACCGTGACGATGGACCAGTCGAGCCACGCCCTGATCCACGCTTGCTCGGGCCCGTCGGGCGGCGGCGCCGGGGCGGACTGAGCCGGGGGCAGGGCATCGAGGGCCAGCGCGACGGCGGCGCCCTCCTCCGGCGGCGGCGTGCGGCCGGTCAGGGCGTACGGGGCGAGGACGTCGGCGCCCAGCATGCGCACCGCCGCCACGGCCACGCCCTGCTCCTGCGGCGGGAGCGACACGGCGGACTCGAGGTGGGCGGCGGCAGGCGCCGTGTGCCCGGCGTCCCGCAGGGCGTCGAGCACACGGCGAGCCAATTGCTCAGCCGACCCGTTGTGGGCGGTGCGTGAGCGTTCGCTGATCACCGGCCCTTCGGTTCCTTCGGCTCCTTCGGCGAGAGCAGGAGGCCCAGGCCGAGCAGAAGGGCCCCGACGCCGCCGCCGGCATCCTCCACCGAGGGGATCGGAGCGTCACTCACCGGCGCTTCCGCTGGAACCATCAACCCTTCGACGACTTCCTTGTCGAGCACGAGGCTCGTGGACTGGAGAGTGAGCATCATCGCTGCTCCTCTGCATTGACGTCGGCACTGTCGCAGTGCCCCAACCACCTCACCAAAACACCCGAAATGAGCACGTAGCAACCTGAATTGGTACGGTAGCGCGGGGGCGACAGGGGTCGGCGCAGGGGCGACAGCCGCTGCCGCAGGGCGTAACCCGGAGATCGGCGCAGAACAACCGGGACAACAGGTATTAGGCCAAACGGGTGACCGTGACCCGGCGAATGGCTACATTTCGCCGTCATCTTCCGCCGCTCGGAAGGCACTCTGATCACACGCCCCCGGCGCGCCCTCCGCACAGCCGCACCGGCCCCTGCGCAGGGCCGACACCTCGCCAGGAGTCCACCCGGTGACCACGCACACCGCCACCGCCCTCGCCCGCAATCTCGGCCGCCTGCTGTGCGGGCATCTCGCCCTCGCCATGGCGGGCGCGGCGGCCGTGGCGTGGCTCGACGCCGACCGGTACCGCACCGCCCTCCACCTCTTCTGGGCCGCACTCCCCGTCTCGGCCGCCCTGTGGGCCGTGGCCCGGGCCAACGAGAAGCGGCACCTGAAGCGCGAGCGCGACACGGACACGGCCGCATCGGCGGACTGGACCTCGGCGGCGTAGCGCGAGGCGGTGAGGAACCGTTTCAGCCGGCCTGTCGGGCCAAGGCGGCCGAGAGGGGGTCAGGACGGGTCGGCCATGCGCAGGCGCGCCAGCGCGTCCTGCCGGTCCGTGGCGAGCGGCAGGACCGTGTCCGTACCGGTGAGTTCGAGCAGGCGCCGAAGCGAGGCGTGCAGCGGTCCGCACACAGTCAGCGGGCGTCTTCGCACACCATGCCCCGTGTAGGTGACCAGGAGCTGGTTGAGGAAGACGCTGTCGGCGAAGGTCACGCGCGAGAGGTCGATCAGGGTCGCGTCCGTCGCGGGGTCGGAGAGTGCCTGCGCGAAACCGTCGACGATCTCGGTCAGGTCATGCAGGTCCATCTCTCCGCTGACGGTGACAACTGCCACACGTTCTTGCTGGTCAAAGCGTACTTTCCCGCTGCCGGACGTCATGTGGAGCACCCTCGCACACACTCGGCCCCGCGAACAAAAGCGGGTGGGCCCGGCCGTCCCAGGCCGGGCCCACCCCTCGGCGCGCACACACCACCGCCCGTGGCGTCGCGCCGGTCCACGGAACGTCTATGCGTTCCTTCGTTCCTGCGTGGTCATCGTCACCATCGGTACCAGCGGCCCTTGCGGCCGCCACTCGCCGCGGGCCGGATCACGAAGCCGAGCAGCCACACCACGAGCACGATGATCGCGATCCACCACAGCGCCTTGAGGGCGAAGCCCGCGCCGAAAAGGATCAGAGCCAGAAGAAGAACCAGAAGCAGGGGAACCATTGTTATTACCTCCTGGCCATCGTTTGCTCTTAGCCCTCCCCTACAAACACACAAAACCCGCGTTTCTTTCACGACTTGCCGGGCATCCGACGGCGTTTCGGCCTGCTCATGGACGACATGTGGACGAGATGGGTAGCCGCGCACATGTTTGACGGCCCATTTCCCGGCCAGGCGGATGTCGAGCACATGATGTCGATGCCAAGGGAGCGTGAGCGGACATGACCGCCAACGAGAAGGCCAAGGCGAAGACCGAGCAGGCCACGGGCGCCGCGAAGGCCGCCGCGGGGCGGGCCGTGGGCAATGAGCGCCTCACCGCCGAGGGCCGCGCGCAGCAGATGAAGGGCGACGCCCGTCAGGCCAAGGAGAAGACCAAGGACATCGGCAAGCACTGACGGCCCGAGGGCCTGTCGGCACGACCCCGACCGTGTGAGGGGGCGGCTTTCCCGCGAGGGAGCCGCCCCCTCACACGTGTGCGTGTGTGGCCACCGGGGCGCCGGGGGCGTTTGTGTGTGCGGGCCCCGGGCACTCGGCCGGGGCGCAGGCTCGCGTCACGCCCCCCGTCCGCGGGTCTGCCGGTGGCCTGGGCGGGCGGTCCCTGTCCGGTGGTCCAGCGACCGCCTGCCCCGCCACATCCGGCGCCACCGGATCACCTGGAAGAGCCAGGATCCGGGAGCGGTCCGGTTCTGCCCGGATCACGTGGAAGAGCGGAGGGCCCGGAAGCGGTCCGGCTCCGCCGGATCACGTGGAAGAGCGCAGGACGCGGAAGTGCTCCATCTCCGCCGGATCGCGCTCCACTATCTGGATCGGCGCCCCGTCCCACTGTCGTACATGGCCGCCCGGAGTCCGGGTGAACGCGATCCGGCCCCGGGTGCCCTCGACCGCGACGCGGGGCCACGCCTCGGCGATCCGCTCCCGCTCCGTACCGTGCGAGCGCAGCACTTCGGCCAGGACCGTGATCGCGTCGTGGCCCTCGAAGGCGACGAACGACGGCGGGCCGGTCAAACGGTGGCGCAGGGCCGCGGCGACGCGCGTGCCGAGAGGGCCGAGGCGCTCGGGCAGATAGCGCAGGAACGGGATCGCGGCGCCGTCCTCGTCCAGCGCCGACGCCCATCCGGCGAACTCCGGCTGTCCGGCGGGCGCGCCGATCAGGAGGTCGGAGAGGCGCGGGTCGCGGCGGACGGACCGGACGATCGGCACCGCCGGTTCCGGGTGGCCGACGAGCAGGAGGAGGGCGGTCGCGCCCTGGGCGAGGAGCGCGTCGCCGATCTCCGCCGGGGTGAGCGCCCGCGCATCGAGCTCGACGACGGTGGCGCCGTGCGGCGCGAGACGGTCGCGCAGGATGCCGGTGCCCGCGGCCCAGTAGACGCTCGGCTGCGTCGCCACGGCGACACGGGTGTGGCCCGCGCCGCGCAGGAAGTCGGCGTAGAGCCCCCAGCCCCGTGACTGCGGCGGGCACAGCCGGGCGACCCACGGGGTCGGCCGGTCGGTGAGGGTGTCGAGCACCGCCGAGGAGCACAGGAACGGCAGCCCGAGCGCGTCGGCCCTGGTGGCAGCGGCGCGTGCGACGACGCTGTGGTACTCCCCCACCACGGCGGCCACGCCCGACGCCGCCAGTTCGTCGATCGCCGCCACAGCTTTCCCGGGGTCGGCGGCGGTGTCCCTGACGAGCAGTTCGAGCGGGCGGCCGTGGATGCCGCCGCTCTCGTTGGCCTCGCGCACCCCCAGTTCGAGACCTGCCAGCAGGTGGGCGCCCGCCTCGGTCCAGCCGGGGCGGGTGAGCGGTGCCAGGGCGCCGATCCGTACGGCTGCCTGTTCCTGCGGTGCTGTGACCATGGCGGGAGCTTTCCCGATCTTCTCGATGAGCGCCACCGAGTTCCAGTGGCGAGCAAGGGGACAGCACGCGTCAGGGCGTCAGCGGCAGTTCCGTCACCGCCCGCCAGCCGTCGGGCGTGAGCGCGACCACGTGCAGAGCGGTGATCTCGACGTCGAGGGGCAGCCGGTCACCGGCCCGGCGGGCGATCTCCGCGGCGGTGCCCGGCTCCGCGTCCAGGGCCACGGTGACGTGCACGGGCGGGTCCGCACCGAACCGGCCCCCGTAGGGCACATGCGCCGGGAACGCGGTGCGTACGGCCGTCGCCGCGCCTCGTAGCCCGGGCACGGGGACACCGACGAAGCCGCCGGTGCGCTCGACCGTGGTCAGGCGAGTCCGGACCGGTCCTGGCGGGAGCGCCGCCCGCAACCGGTCGAGCTCCTGGGCGCCGACGCGGTCGGCGGGCAGCCACGGGTAGAGCAGCGCGGCGTGGGCGGGGATGCCCGGCCGTACCGCTCGCGGGTCCATGTCGGCGGCCAGTTCGAGGAGTGGCCGGGCCTCCGGCACCAGGGCCAGGACCGCCGTCGTCCCCGGGTTCGCCATGTGCCGCTCCTTTCCGCCTTCCGGTCGTCCGGCAGCATCCCATGTCTGTCATGCCTGATCGTCTCCGGTTGCCGGTGCGGGCGGGGTGAGCGAGTTTGTAAAGCACCGAGGGGGTCGGAATGCAGGTGTCGCCCGCTCGCTCCCAGCCGTTCGCTTCCCAGGAGGAACCATGAGCAACCCCGAGCAGGACCCGAACCCGAACGAGGGCCCCGCGGACGGCGGCGCCGCCGGTACGCCGGGCGTCCACGACGGCGGTGCGGACGGAGGCGCCGAGGGCCCCGCGGACGGCGGCGCGGCGGGCACCCCGGGCGTCCACGACGGCGGGGCCGACGGCGGTGCCGAAGGTCCTGCGGACGGCGGCGCCGCCGGTACGCCGGGCGTCCATGACGGTGGCGCCGACGGCAGCGCCGACAAGTAGGGCGGCTCCATTTGAGCACGCCCCCCATCGCACTCCGGGAGGCCGGCGCCGACACGGGCACCGGCCTCCTCGAAGCGCGTCTGACCGGTCTGGGCCGGGCGGAGTTCGCGCGCGACGTGTGGGGGCGCGCGCCCCTGCTGCACCGCGCCGCGAGCGACTTCTCGGACTTGTTCTCCGCGGCGGCCGTCGACGAGCTGATCTCGCGGCGCGGACTGCGGACGCCCTTCCTCCGCGTCGCCAAGGACGGCGTCACGCTGCCCGAGGCGTCGTTCACCTCGTCCGCCGGCGTCGGCGCGACGATCGGGGACCAGCTCGACGACACGGCGCTGTGGCGCCACTTCGCCGACGGAGCGACCCTCGTTCTCCAGGCGCTGCACCGCACCTGGGAGCCGGTCGCGGACCTCGCCTCCCGGCTCGGCACGGAGCTGGGCCATCCGGTGCAGGCCAACGCCTATGTCACGCCTCCGCAGAACCGCGGGTTCGACGCGCACTACGACGTCCATGACGTGTTCGTCGTCCAGATCGCCGGGTCCAAGCGGTGGACGATCCACGAGCCGGTCCACCCCGACCCGCTGCGCGACCAGCCCTGGACCGAGCACCGTACGGCGGTGGCCGAGGCCGCCGCGGGCGAGCCGTTCCTCGACACCGTCCTCGGACCGGGCGACGTCCTCTACCTGCCGAGGGGCTGGCTGCACGCCGCGCGGGCGCAGGGCGCCGTCTCGATCCATCTGACGCTCGGGGTGCACACCTGGACGCGGCACGCGCTGGCCGAACACCTCGCCCAGGCGGCGCTCACGCTCCTTCGCGACGACCCGCAGCTGCGCGCCTCCCTGCCGCTGGGCGCCGAAGCGCCGCCGGACGAGGTGGAGTTCGTGCGCGAACGCCTCGCCGCCGCGCTCGCGCGGGCCGATCCCGCGCCGTTGTTCCACCGCGCCCGGCGGGGCCGGGCGCGGCCCGCGCCGCTGGGGCCGCTGGCCCAGCTCGCGGCGGTCGACGCCCTCGCGCCCGACACGCCGGTGCAGCTCCGCGCGGCGCTCGACGCCCGCCTCGACGGCCTGCGCCTGTCCACCCGCGTCGGCTGGCTCGACCTCACGGAGGCCGACCTGCCGTCCGTCGCCCGCCTCCTCGACGGCGGCGTCCACACCGCCGGCCGGCTGGGGCTCGCCCTCGTCGAAAGACTCCTGCGCGCGGGCGTCCTGGTGCCCGCCGAGCGGTGACGGGGCCGCGGTGACCGCCGCAGCGCGCTTCTTCTGCGCCGACGCCGCCCTGGAGCGCGGCGACGCGCTCGCGGGCACCGCCCCGTACGGCTCGGTGTGGGTCCTCATCGAGTACCGGGGTGGCTGGCCGTCCAACGGGTTCGACGGACTCGGCCTGGCACCGGAGATCAAAGGGCTCGTGTTCGGTGCGGCCCAGAAGGTGCGCGCCCGCATCCTCCTGATCAGGCGGCACGGCCGGCTCCTGCCCGGCGGCGGGCCCCGGCGCTGGGCCGTGCTGCGGCGCGGCGCCGACGGCACGGACCGCCAGGTGTGGGGCGTGTGGAGCCGCGACCAGGACCTCGCCGGGATCGTCCACGCCCTCGGCGCGCCCGGGGAGCGGGGCCATCCGCCGGTCGTCCTCGTCTGCGCGCACGGGCTGCACGACGTCTGCTGCGCCGTGCGCGGCCGTCCGGTCGGCCGCGCGCTCAGCGAGCGGTGGCCGCACCTGGTCTGGGAGTGCACGCATGTGGGCGGGGACCGGTTCGCCGCCAATGTCGTCGTCCTGCCGGACGGCGTCTACTACGGCGGCCTCGCCCCGGACTCCGCCGTCACCACGGTCGAGGACCATCTGGCGGACCGGATCACCGCCACCCACCTGCGCGGCTACACGGATCTCTTCCCGCCCCAGCAGGCGGCGCTGGCGGCCGTCCTCAAACGTGCCGGTCCGGCGGGCCGGCACGCGTACACCGTCGAGTCGACCGCCCGCGACCACGACCTCTGGCGGATCCGCCTGGCCGGCCGGCCACCGCTCGCGGCGGCCTTCGACGTCGAGGTGCGCTCGCGCCGCACACCGCCGTACCGGCTCACCTGCCAGGGGAAGTCGCCGAGTTCGGCGATGGCGTACGAGGTCACGTCCCTGCGCGCGCTGTGACACCTACGGCTGCCGGGAGCGCCCCGTGCGTCTATGTCGCGGTGTCGGGGCGCGCGGTGTGGTCGGGGTGCCCCTTCGTGCGGCGGGCCTCCTTCATCTCCGCCTCGTACAGGTGCGTACGTCCCTGGGCCAGCTCCTCGCGCACCTCGCGCTCCGTGTCCTTGTACAGCGCGTAGAACCCGGCGTCGTACTCCTCGACGACCTGGAAGGTCCACCGGCCGTCGAGGACATTGCGCCCGACCAGTTCGCGGTCGATCCGCTCGGCCCACTTCTCGTGCCCCGCGGTGCGCAACAGCTCGACGGCGCGGCCCAGTTCGAGGTCGGCGGTGCCGGTCAGCTGGTGGAAGGCGTAGAGGTGGCCGCGCGCCTGCTCGACCGTCTCCAGCGCCTTCGACACCGACCCGAGGGCCTCCACGGTCGCGTCACTCACACCGTCGGGCCGCTGGTGTGCGCGGGCGGGCTCATCGTGTTTCTCGCTCATGGGCGTCTGCTGCCCCATGATCGCCCTGCCCTATCGCCGCTCGGGGCAGGTGGCACCGAAGGTGTGAGACGTTGCTCCGTCATGTGCGGGGCGGTTAGGGCCTGTCGTCAAATTCCCGTCGTCGCCCGGAGGGCGGCCCCGCGGCGTCTGGTGCGTGCTCTCGGCGTGCCGGGTGCAAGGCCTCGTACTGGACGTACTTGGCCTTGTGCCCGGTGCGGCGAGAGTGCGTGCCAGGCGTCGTGGGGCAGACGGGAATTTGACGACAGGCCCTAGGGTCGGCTGCGTGACTGCCGGGTCGGCCTTGGGCCACGCACGAGTGAGGGTCCCGGCCTCGGCGTGAGCCCGGGGCGGGCGAGAGGCCCGCCGTCGTCTCCGTGTCTTCTTCCGGTGCCCGTCCGTGGCACCTCGTCCCGACACATCCAGAGACCCGGAGCCACACACCTATGTCACCCACCCAGCAGCACCCGCACGCCTCCGAACGAGTGGCGCACGCCGTCGAGTTGAACCACACCGCCGTCTACGCGAGCGACCGTCACCTGTCGGCGGAGTTCATCGCCGCCGTCCTCGGCCTTCGGGTCGGTGCCCCGTTCGGCCCGTTCCTGCCCGTCGACCTCGGCAACGGCGTGACGCTCGACTACTACGAGAAGCGGGACGAGCCGATCCAGCCGCAGCACTACGCGTTCCTCGTGCCCGAGGCACGCTTCGACGCCATGATCGACCGCCTGGAGACGCTCGGGACCACCTACTACGCCGACCCCGGCCACACCGAACCCGGCAGGGTCAACACCTTGTTCGGCGGTCGCGGCGCGTACTTCGAGGACCCGGACGGGCACAACATGGAGATCATGACCCGGCCGTACGTCCGCCCCTAGCGGAGACGGAGGTCGCGGCCCTACGCGCTCCGGTACTGGTCCCTCGTGCCGGGCAGTTCCCGGAAACCGGCGGACCTGTAGGTGGCGACGGCGGCGGCGTTGGCGCTGGGGGTGGAGACCAGCGCGCTGGACGCGCCCAGCCGGCGCAGGGCGGCCGCCGCGGCGACGGTGACCGCTCTGCCGTGGCCGCGGCCGCGGTGGTCCGGGTGCACGCCCACGGGTTCGAGGAGCCCGGGGCGGCCGCTCCCCGCCGACCACACGGTCGCCGCCGCGACGGCGTCGCCCCGGCCGTCGTGCACGACGAGACAGCGCGCGTCGGCGTAGGCCGGTCCGGCCGCCATCGTGCGCCAGCGCTCGTCGGTGAACGCGGGCCGGCCGAACGCGGCCCGGTGCACCGCCGTGCGCACCCGCGCCCGCCCGGGTCCGGTCACCTCGACGCGCAGGCCGGGGCCCGGGTCGGGCACCGGTTCCGTGAGGTCGCGCAGGAGCGGCGTCCACGGCTCGTCGAGGCCCCAGCCGGCCTCGGCCAGCAGCTTGTGGACGAGTGCCTCGCCCGGCGAGTCGACGGCGGCGCGCCCCGCGCCGAGGACCCCGCGCTCCGGCAGCGTCACGTCCGCCACCAGGCGCTCGGCGAGCTCGGCGTCCTGCCGGGCGTACGGCGCGATCGTCAGCCGCAGCACGTCCGGCTCGTCGAGGAGACCGACGGCGAGGATGCGGCCGTCCCTGCGCCAGGTCCGCAGCGCCGCGGCCGTCGCCCGCTCGCCCGAGCGCCAGAACCAGCCCACGTCCCCCGGATGGAGCTGCACGGGCGCCTCGTCGTGCTGCCACTCCCGCAGCGCGTCCAGGATCTCGCTCAGCCGGCCGGCCTCCGGTTGGTGCAGCGTTGTCGCCATGACGGTGATCCCACACCATCGCGCCCCGTGACCGCACCGGGATTTCCCGGCCTGCGGCGGCCCGCGCGATCTCTCGTGGTGGACAGCGCCACGGCTCCCCCTCGTCCGGGAGCTACGGTGGCCCTTTCACCGTGCACGAACCGCACACGGACCGCGCGTGGACCGCACACGCGGAGACCAGAGCACTACCCGAAGAGGCCGGTCCCCGGCTGAGAGGTGTCTGACAGTGACGACCGTCGCTTACCAGGGCGAATTCGGCTCCAACTCGGCGGCCGCCACCCAAGCGCTGTTCCCCGGCAGCGCCGAGCTGCCCTGCTCCAACTTCGAGCAGGCCCTCGACGCCGTGACGCTCGGCGCCGCCGACCTGGCGGTCATCCCGGTGGACAACTCCGCGGCGGGCCGCGTCGCCGACGTCCACCACCTCCTGCCCGAGTCGGGCCTGTTCGTCATCGGCGAGTACTTCCTCGCGATCCACTTCGACCTGGTGGGCGCCCCCGGGGCCGCTCTCGACCAGGTGGAGTGCGTGCGCAGCCACGTGCACGCGCTCGGCCAGTGCCGCAAGATCCTTCGCGAGGGCGGCTGGCGCACCCTCGTCAGCGACGACACCGCCGGGGCCGCCCGTGAGGTGGCCGAGCTGGGCGACCCGCGCCACGCGGCGCTCGCCCCGCCCGCCGCCGCCGCGCACTACGGGCTGGACGTGCTGCGCGGCGGGGTCGAGGACGACCCGGACAACACCACCCGCTTCGTGGTCCTCTCCCGGGACGCCGCCTTCGCGCCGCTCGACGCGGGCCCGACCATGACGAGCCTCTTCTTCGCCGTGCGGAACATCCCCAGCGCCCTGTACAAGGCGCTCGGCGGCTTCGCCAGCAACGCGGTGAACCTCACGAAGATCGAGAGCTACCAGATGGGCGCGGGGCTCAATCCGAGCTGCTTCTACGTCGAGGTCGAGGGTCACCCGGACGAGGAGCGCGTCGCCCTCGCCCTCCAGGAGCTGCGCTTCTTCTCCTCCGAGGTGCGCATCCTCGGCGTGTACCCGGCGCACCCGCACCGTCTGGGCCGCTAAGCGGTCCCCGGCGCGGGGCCGGTGCTGCCGCGCGGGATGAGTTCCACCGGCAGCACCACGTGGCGCTCCATGTTGCCGTCCGGCTCCTGGATGACCGCATGGGCCAACTCGGCCGCGGCACGGCCCAGTTGGCGTACGGGCTGCGCCATCGTGGACAGGTCCCAGGCGCCGGCCATCGCATGGTCGTCGAAGCCGAGGACCGAGACCCGGCCGGGCACCGGGACATTGGCCCCGCGCAACACGGTCAGCAGCCGGAAGGCGATGTCGTCCGTCTCGGCGAAGATCGCGGTGGGCGGGTGCGGGAGGCTCAGCAGCCGCCCCACCGCGGCGTCGAGGACCGGCCCCTGCCAGTCGGCGACCTGCCGCACGAGTTCCTCGTCGTGCTCGACGCCCGCCTCCGCCAGCGCGGCGCGGTAGCCGTCGAGGCGCGCCCTGCTGCTCCAGGCGAAACCGGAGGGGTCCGCGGGCTCCAGGTAGGCGATGCGCCGGTGGCCGAGGTGGAGCAGGTGCCGGGTGCCGCGCAGGGCGGCCTCGGCGTCGTCCACGTACACACTGGCCCGGTGCTCCTCGTGCTGGCTGACGAAGACCAGCGGCAGGCCGAGGTCGTCGAGGCGCTCCCGCTCCGCCGGGGAGAGCGCGAAGCTGACGACGAGCAGCGCGTCGGCGTTGCGGCGCGCGGGCAGGCGGTCGAAGAAGTGGGCGCGCTCCTCGGGCGTGGTGACGCTGTAGACCAGCATGTCCATGCCCGCCTCGGCGAGGGCGGGGGCCATGCCGGCGAGCGTGGCGCCGAGGAACCAGGACTCCAGGTTCGGCACGAGGACGGCGACCCGGCCGGTGCGCCCGGTGACCAGGCTGGAGGCGCTGCGCGAGATCGAGAACGACAGCTCGCGCGCCGCCTGTTCGACCCGTGCGCGGGTCGCGGGCGACACCGTCGACAGGCCGCGCATCGTGCGCGAGACGGTCGAGGGGGACACTCCGGCCCGCTCAGCGACATCCGCGAGCGTGGCGCCATTCTCACCGGCCATGCCCGGGACGCTAACACAGGGTCGGGCCTTCGTATGACAGCGCTGTCACCGTCGGAGCCCTCCATGGCACCGGTTCGAGCTGAACAAACGGCTACTCCCCCATTGACAGCGCGAAAACGTCGTTCGTACCGTGCTAGCGCTGTCATCGGGCGGCACTCAATGGTGAGGAGCGTGCCATGGCCCTGAAACGCAGAGCCCTGCTGGCGGGCGGCGTGAGCGCCGTCGCGGCGGGTCTGCTGTCCGGTTGCGGGGGCAAGAACCTCGACGACCTGCTCACGCAGGCGGCGGCCCGGCCCAGGCCGGGAGCGCGGCTGACGTGGTGGGTCTCCGAGATCCCCTCGCGGCGCGGCGCCATCGTGGCCGATCTGATCATCCGGGCGTTCGAGCGCCGCCACCCCGGCATCCGCGTCACGAAGATCAACGCGCTGTCCACCAGCGACGGCAACCGCAGCGCCATCGCCACCCAGCTCGCCGGCGGCTCCTCGCGGCCCGACGTGTACCTCGGCGACACGACCTGGCCCGCGCAGTTCGGCCACGCCTCGCTCGCGCTGCCCGTCGAGACGCTGCTCCCGGGCGACTTCTGGGACGCCTATCCGGCGGCGCTGCGGCGCAGTACCACGTACGAGGGCAAGGTCTACGCGGTGCCGTTCTTCACGGACAGCACCTACCTCTTCTACCGCAAGGACCTCCTGGCCAAGCACGGTCTGCGGGTGCCGAGGAGCTGGGAGGAGCTGCTGCACACCTCGCGCACGGTGCAGCGCGCCGGGGACGTCTCCGCCGGGTTCCTCTGGCAGGCCGCGGTGACCGAGGCGCTGACCGCCAACGTCGCGGAGTTCCTCGCGGACGCGGGCGCGCCGGTCCTCGACGGCACCGGGCGGGCGGTGCTCGGCGGCGACGCGGCCGAGCGGGCGTTCTCCCTGATGGCGAAGTTCACGTCCAGCGGGGTCACGCCGCGCAGTGTGACGACGTACGAGGAGTCCGACGCGCAGGACGCGTTCGTCGGAGGGCGCGGACTCTTTCTGCGCAACTGGTCCTACGCCTGGGTCAACGCGAACACCCCGAAGGTCTCCGGCGTCGCCGGGAAGGTCGGGGTCACGCCGCGGCCCGGGTTCGAGGGCACCGGCCGCTCCGGGATCTCCTGCGCGGGCGGCTGGAGCAACTTCGTGAACCCCAGTTCGCAGGAGCTGGGCGCGGCCATGGAGTTCGCGACGTTCTGCGCCGGGGACGAGGTGCAGCGCCTCCTCGCCCGGGAGGCGGGCGTCGTGCCCGCGCTGACTTCGGCGCTGCGGAGCGAGGAGGCGCGCGCGGCGGCCGACCCGACCGTGCTGCGCGCCGCTGATCTCACCCTCGTCGACCGGCCCGTGCAGACCCCGTACTACCCGCAGGTCAGCAAGGCGCTCTACACACCCGTGAACGGCGTCGTCGGGGGCGACCTCTCCCCCGCCGCCGGAGTACGTGCCGCGCGCGAAGGGCTGCGCAAGGCGCTGGAAGGGAAGGCCCAGTGAACCCGGCACCGAGGGTGGAGACCCGGCTCGCCCCCGATCCGTCCCCGAGAGCCGATCCACCGCGCGCCACGAAGAAGAAGGGCGCTTCGCCGCGCCGCCGCACCGGCTGGCTGTTCGCCTCCCCGGCGCTCCTGGTCGTGGCGGCCGTGACGGTCTTCCCCGTCCTCTTCTCGCTGCTCCTCTCCTTCTGCGAGGTCAAGCTCGACTACGGCGGCCTGCGCCTCGGCTCGCCCACGCTCGCGCACTACGAGGCGCTGCTGACCAGCCCCGAGTGGTACCAGGCACTCGCCTTCACACTGGGCTTCACGATCGTCTCCGTCTCCCTGGAACTCGTCCTCGGCACGGTCGTCGCGCTCGTCCTGGAGCGGCTCGGCGCCGCCCGCGGCTGGATCCTCGCGCTGCTCCTGCTGCCGTGGGCGCTGATCAACGTCGTGGCCGCGCAGCTGTGGTCGTACCTCTTCAACAGCACGTACGGCGCGGTCAGCTGGCTGTGCGGGCAACTCTTCGGCGGCCAGCCGGACATCCTCGGCGAGCCGGCGCCCGCGATGGCGGCGATGGTGGCCGTCGACGTGTGGAAGACGACACCGTTCGTCGCGATCGTCGTCCTCGCGGGGCTCATGCTGATCCCGGGCGACGTCTACGAGGCCGCCGAGATCGACGGCGCGTCCGCCTGGACGACGTTCTGGAAGGTGACGCTGCCGCAGTTGCGGCCCATCGTCGCCATCGCGGTGCTCTTCCGCATCCTCCAGGCGTTCGGCATCTTCGACCTGCCGTTCGTCCTGACACAGGGCGGGCCGGGAACGGCGACGCAGTCGGTGGCGATCCTCGGCTACCGCATCCTGTTCCAGAACCTCGACTTCGGCGGCGGCGCCGCCGTCGCCGTCCTCACCGCCGCCATCGTCATGGGCTGCTGCCTGCTGTCGCTGCGCGTCTTCCGCACCCAGGTCGACGAAGGAGGCCAGGCATGAGCCGCCGCATCCCCCGCACCGGTGTCCGCAGGTACGTCAATCCCGTCAATCTGGGCGGACTGCTCATCGTCGTCTGTACGACACTGCCGCTGCTCTGGATGGTCTCCGCGTCGCTCAAGGGGCCGGGCGAGATCAGCGCGACGCCGCCCTCGTTCATCCCCAACGAGCCCACGCTCGACAACTACGACATCGCCTTCCACCGCAACGGCATCGGCCGCTACTTCCTGAACAGTGTCGTCGTGGCTTCCGCGTCGACCGTCCTCATCCTGTCCCTGGCGTTCCTCGCCGGGTACGCGCTCGCCCGGCTGCCCCTGCGCGGGCGCGGGGCCATCATGACGGTGCTGCTCATGCTGTCGGTGTTCCCGCCGATCGCGATGCTCGTCCCGCTGTTCCTGATGGAACGCCAGGCGGGACTGCTCAACAGCTACCCCGGCCTCGTCATCCCGTACGTGGCGCTCAACCTGCCCTTCGCGATCTGGATCCTCCGCAACTACCTCAGCGGCATCCCGCGCGAACTGGAGGAGGCGGCGACCGTCGACGGGGCGGGGCCGCTGCGCACCGCGCTGACCGTCATCCTGCCGCTGGCCCGGCCCGGACTGTTCACCGCCGGGGTCTTCTCCTTCACGGCCACCTGGTCCGAGTTCCTGCTCGCCCTCACCTTCAACGGCGCCGACGACCGGCGCACCGTGCCCGTCGGGATCGCCCTGTTCACCAGCCAGTACCAGGTGCCGTACGGGGTGATCTTCGCGGGCGCGATGGTCGCCACCGTGCCGATCGCGGTCCTGGTGCTGATCTTCCGCCGGTCGATCGTGTCCGGCATGACCACGGGGGCGGTGAAGGGCTGACGCCCGCCCCTGTACGTCCTCTCGCACGCTTTGCAAGCTCGCACGTTCCGAAAGGCCCCGCATGACCCAGCACCACGCCCCCGCCGGACCGTCGAACGAGGCGGACTGGTGGCGGCAGGCCGTCGTCTACCAGGTCTACCCGCGCAGTTTCGCCGACTCCGACGGCGACGGCATCGGCGACATCGCCGGTCTCACCTCCCGCCTCCCCCACCTCGCTGACCTCGGCGTGGACGCCGTCTGGCTCAGCCCGTTCTACCCCTCCGAGCTGGCGGACGGCGGCTACGACGTCGCCGACCACCGGAACGTCGACCCGCGGCTCGGCACGCTCGCCGACTTCGACGCGATGGTCGCCGAGGCCGGCCGGCTCGGGCTGAAGATCATGGTCGACATCGTGCCGAACCACTCCTCGGACCGGCACCGCTGGTTCCAGGAGGCGCTCGCGGCCGGGCCCGGGTCCGCCGCGCGCGAGCGCTACGTCTTCCGCGACGGCAAGGGCGAGCACGGAGAACTGCCGCCCACCGACTGGCCGTCCAGCTTCGGCGGGCCCGCATGGACCCGGGTCCCCGACGGACAGTGGTACCTCCACCTGTACGCGCCCGAGCAGCCCGACTTCGACTGGGACCACCCCGAGGTGCGCGCGGACTTCCACGAGACGCTGCGCTTCTGGTCGGACCGGGGTGTCGCGGGCTTCCGCATCGACGTCGCCCACGGCCTCGCCAAGGACCTGAGCGAACCGCTGCGCGACCTCGGCGACGGAGCCGACTACCAGCCCGGCACCCTGCCCGACGACGGCAGCCACCCCCTGTGGGACCGGGACGCCGTGCACGAGATCTACCGGGGCTGGCGGAAGGTCTTCGACGCGTACGACCCGCCGCGCTTCGCCGTCGCGGAAGCCTGGGTCCGGGCGTCACGGCGCGCCGCGTACGCCTCGCCGGACGGGCTCGGCCAGGCGTTCAACTTCGACTTCCTCTACGCGCGCCTGAACGCCGCCGAGCTGCGCGGCACCGTCACCGCCGGGCTCGCCGACGCCCGCGCCGCGGGCACCACCAGCACCTGGGTGCTCTCCAACCACGACGTGGTGCGCCACCCGTCGCGCTACGCCCTGCCCGACGGAGCCGCCAAGCCGGACATCGAGGCATGGCTGCTCACCGACGGGCAGAGCCCCGCGCCCGACGTTGAATCAGGTCTGCGCAAGGCCCGTGCCGCCGCCCTCCTGATGCTGGCGCTGCCCGGCTCCGCCTACGTGTACCAGGGCGAGGAGCTGGGCCTTCCCGAGGTCGCCGACCTGGCCCGCGAGGATCTGCGCGATCCGATGTGGGTGCGGAGCGCCGGGCTCGTCAAGGGCCGTGACGGGTGCCGGGTGCCGCTGCCCTGGACCGCCGGGGGCCCGAGCTTCGGCTTCGGCCCCGGCGGCTCCTGGCTGCCGCAGCCCGCGGACTGGGGCCGGTACGCGGCCGAGGTCCAGCGCGGTGACGAGGGCTCGGTCCTGGAGCTGTACCGCGCGGCCCTGCGCCTGCGCCGTTCGCTCGTCCGGGACGAGGACCTGACGTGGCTGAGCACACCCCGCGAGACAGAACACGGCCTGCTGCACTTCGCCCGCGCAGACGGCTGGCACACCGTCAGCAACCTGTCGGACGCCCCGGCGCCGCTCCCGGCGGGCAAGGTCCTGCTGGCCTCCGGCCCCGTGCGGGACGGCCTGCTGCCGCCGTGGACGACGGTGTGGCTGCGCGCGGCGAACGCCCCTGAGCGCATGCGCCCGGCCTGACAACCCGCGAGCCGCACGGTTTGCGCCGGGGCGGAGGGGCCGCGAACGCAGGGCCTGCGGCTGGCGGACTTGACGGGTCTGCAGCGCCTGCGGGTCCGGCGCCCCAGGGGACGTCACCGCACACGCGTGACCGTCGCATGTCGCGTCGTGCCCGCGACCACCTCCACCACCAAGCCGCGCCCCGTCGTCGTGTACGTCTCGCCGTCGTCCGTGCGGGCGCGGCGGCCGGGGCCCGCGTGCGTGATGTGGCGGGCCATGTCGGCGGCCACCTGGGCGATGACCGTCTGGGACAGCAGGTGCCGGCCGTCCGGGAGACGGACGACGACCCGCAGCGGCTGGACGGCCGGGCCGACGTAGCCGACGACCTCCGCGTCCACCGTCTCGCTGTGCCGGGCCGTCCGCCAGACCCGGTCCGGCCGGTAGGGCGACTCCGCGCGCTTGGCGACGACCCCCTCGACGCCCTGCGCCTGGAGCTGCTCGAACCAGACCCGGGCCACCTCCGCGTCGTCCGTCGCGGGCACCGGCCGGATCGGCGGCTTCGCGTCGGCCAGGACGTCGAGCAGCGCCGCGCGCCGCTCCCGGTAGGGACGTTCGCGCAGGTCCACGCCGTCCACGGCGAGGCAGTCCCAGACGGCGTAGTACGCGGGGTACTCCGCCGCGAGCGCGGACGCCCGGCGGGGCGTCGCGTTCCCGCGGGCCTCCGCGGCGGCGAGGTCGAGGCGGCCGTCGATCCAGACGACGGCTTCGCCGTCGAGGACGGTCCCGGGGCGCAGCGCGCCCTGCGCCGCGGCGACGAGGTCCATCCACGCGGTGGTGACGGTGCGCCCGGTACGGGCGTGGCACTTCACCCCCTCCTCGGTGCGGTGCATGACGAGCCGCTGGCCGTCGAACTTGGGCTCGTACCACCAGTCGGCTCCGGTGGGCAGCGTGGGCACGGACTCGGCGAGCGCGACAGCGACAGGAAACTCCACACGTCAAGGCTTGCCGAACGGAGCGGAAACCGCAGTCCCGGCTAGGCCGTTCGTTCGTCAGGCCCGGCTGACGCGCGGGTCGACGCGGGCACCCGCCGCGTCACCGGGTCGGGTGATCCGCCGGGCAAGGGCGGCTCGCCGGACGCCACGGCCTGCAGCATGAGGCGCCTCGCCCGCACGCCGCGAAGGCGTCCCGGCACCGACGAGAGGACCCCGCATGCCTGCCCACGACTTCCTGACGGCCAAGGTGGAGCACGCCTTCGACCTGCTCGACACCGACGGGGACGGCGTCCTGACCGAGGCGGACCACGTCCTCATGGGACAGCGCTCGGCGAAGGAGCTGCACCGGACGCCCGAGCCGGCCCAGACCGAGGCGATGGTGGACGCCTACCGCAACGCCTGGCAGCAGGCGCACCGGCACAACACGGACGCCGAGGGCAGGCTCTCCCGTCGCGTCTTCGTCGATTCGGTCCAGGCCCTCTTAGCCGACGCGGCGCTCGCGGACGAGGTCTGCGAATCCATCCTGCGGTCGGTGCTGAGCCTCGCGGACATCAAGGGCACAGGAGAGATCGCCCCGGCGGCGTACCGGGCCTTCGTTCTGGGGCAGACGCCGCGCCTCGCGCACGCGGAGATCGAGGAGAGCTTCCGCCGGATCGACAGGGACGGCAACGGTGTGATCTCCAAGGACGAGCTGAAGCAGGCCGTGGTCGAGTACTTCACCAGCGACGATCCGAAGGCGCCGGGCAACTGGCTCTTCGGACAGCCGCCGGTGACCTCCTGAGAAAGCGCGCCGCTCACGCCGCTTCGTAGTCGTGGGCGCGTCCGCCGCGCCATTTCACCCACGCCGGGTCGTCGAGGAGCGACTCGGCGTCGGTGAGCCCGGCGCGCCGCAGGAACTCCACGACGTCGTCGTCCGAGTGCGCGAGGCCGAGGATCCGGCCGCGCGCCGTCACCCGCCGGCCGCCCGTGCGCGACGGCGGGTGCACGATGATCGGGGCACTCGTCATGGTTCCAGGGTCGCCGGTCACCGCCCCTTCCGCGAGTTCATGAACCAGGCCACGGCCAGGACGACGAGGATGACGATGATCAGCAGCTTCATGTCGTCCATGTGCCCCGGAGCGGGCGCGTCAGTCGTGCCGCGCCTCCCCCGCCGCGTTGTTTAACTTTCACGCATCGGCTAGGCTCGTCCACGATCTTGAAAGTTCAAGTTGTACGTCATACGAGGCAGCAGCCGACCCGCCGGAAGGACCCCCACATGACCTCCGTCCTGACGACCCGCCCGTCCGCCCCGGACACCACCCCCGAGAGCGCGTCCCCCCACGCCTACGACATCGGCCTCCTCGTCCTGCGCCTCGCGCTCGGCCTGACCGTCGCCGCGCACGGCACGCAGAAGCTCTTCGGCTGGTTCGGGGGCGGCGGCATCAAGGGCACCGGCCAGTTCTTCGAGCAGAGCGGCTACCCCTCGGGCAAGGCCATGGCGGTCGTCGCCGGGCTCAGTGAGACCCTCGGCGGGCTCGGGCTCGTCCTCGGCATCCTGACGCCGCTCGCGGGCGCGGCCGTGCTCGGCACCATGATCAACGCGCTGGCCGTCAAGTGGGGCGGCGGCTTCTTCGCGCCCGCCGGCGTCGAGTACGAGCTGCTCCTCGCCGCCGGGGCCGCCGGGCTCGCCCTCACCGGTCCCGGCCGGATCGCCGTGGACCGCTTCCTGCCCGGCCTGCGCGCGCACCGGCTGCGCTACGGCGTCGCCGCCGTGCTGCTCGCGCTTGTGATGGCGGCGCTCGTCCTGCTCATCCGCAAGTAGGGCGCGGCGTCACGCCTGCTGCGGGCGGACGGTGAGGATCTGCTCGGCGTGGCCGACCGGGCCGCGTACGTCGTGCAGAACGGTGCTGGTCACCCCGTGTCCGGCCGGGCCGAACGTCACCGTGGTGTCCAGACCCGTCCAGCGGCCCTCCGGCTGCCGGTGCAGATGCACCGTGAGATCGACGTTCGGGAACATCCACTCCGCGGGTGACTCCCGTACGGCGATGCCGTTCGCGGTGTCGACCAGGGCCACGTAGGACGCGAGCGCGCTGCTCGGCTGCCCGGCGACCAGGTTCAGCGGCGTGGACACCCAGGCGGTCGTGCGGCCGGGGCGCGGCGGCCCGACCGGGCGGACGTCGACCGAGGCGATGTACCCGCCCGGCCACTCCTCGTCCAGCGCCCAGGACGCGAGTCCCTCGGGCGGCGTGAGCGGCGCCGGGCCGCCGCCCGCGACCCGGGCGGTGTCGCCCGGCGCGAGCAGCCAGGCGCGGGCGCGCACCACGGCCCGGCCCGCGATGACGACGACGGCCTCGAGCAGTTCGATGGTGCGGCCGGGCCGGACCGTCTCCACCCGTATCTCGCACTCCTCCAGGCCGAGCCGCCCGAGGATGTCGAAGCTGATCCGCGCCAGGACCAGGCCGCTGGGCCCGGGACGCGCGGCCAGGTGGCGGTCGATGGCGTGCACGACAAGGCCGCCGAGCGGGCTGAAGTGCTGCTCGCCGGGGTCCCAGGCGCCGCTCGCGTGCGCGGTCGGCTTGTAGCGGTGGGCGTCGATCGGCTCGTAGTAGCTGTCGGTGCCGGCGATACTGTCGGTGCTCAACGGGCGTGTTCCTTCCGGCCGGTGCGAGATGATCAACGTAACCGAACGGTCGTCCGGCACGGCGGACCAGGCCGCTGCGCACTGTTCGCACCCGGCACCTCGGCGAGGGGCCGCGACCGGGGCTTCCCGCACGTCAGTAGCATGGCGGCATGTTGGCCTACGTCCCGGCGCTCGTGTGTTTCCTCGTGTTCTGTTTCGGAGTGCTGCGTGAACGGCGCCGGGTCAGCAACGCCGTCTTCCTCGGGCTCGCGATCGTCTTCGCGGCGACCGCGCTGTTCCTGCGACTGGCCGCAAAGAGGCCGCAGTTGGGCAGTGATGTCGCCATAGCCCTGCTGGTGCTCGCGGCGCTCGGGGTCGTCGCCCTTGCGTGGTTCCTGCTCGCCAATGGCGTCACCATGGTGCGCAAGGAGGGCAGGAGCCCGGGCAACCTGCTGTCCCTCGGCGCGGGTCTCGCCCTGGTCGCGCTGCTCGGTCTCCTGGTCACCGCCCTGGTCCTGCACACCCGCACGCTCCTGGTGGCGGCGGCGACCGCCGTCGTGCTGACGGGACTCGTCGTCTTCCTCTTCGCCTGCTTCCTCCTCTACGCGCAGCTCTACGAAAGGGTGCGCATCCGGCGCAAGGCGGACTACGTGGTGGTCCTCGGCTCCGGTCTGATCGGCGGCGACACCGTGCCGCCGCTGCTCGCGAGCCGCCTCGACCGGGCCCGCGAGGAGCACGCCAGGCTGTCGCGGCGGGGAAGGCGGCCCGTCCTGCTCGCCTCCGGCGGGCAGGGCCCGGACGAGAAGCTGCCCGAGTCCCACGCGATGGCCGACTACCTGATCGCGCGCGGCGTCCCGGAGGACCTGGTCCAGCGCGAGGACCGCTCGACCACCACCGAGGAGAACCTGCGGTTCAGCAAGGCCCTGATGCAGCAGGCCAAGCCGGACTACCGGTGCGTGATCGTCACGAACAACTACCACGTGTTCCGCGCCGCGGTGACCGCCCGTCGCACCGGCGTGCGCGGCCATGTCATCGGCGCCCGCACCGCCTCGTACTTCTGGCCGAGCGCCATGATCCGCGAGTTCGTCGCGCTCCTGCTCACCTACCGCAGGACCAACGCCGCGATCTTTCTGCTGCTCGTCCTGGGCGGCCTGGTGATCTGGTGGCTGGGCTGGTCGCCGTCGGGGCGCGTCTGAGACCTGGTCCTGAGACCGCCGGTAATGCGGTCCGGCTGACGCGCACGACTTTGCGGCGTACGGTCAACGCATGGACGGCGAGACGTGGTTGGCGTCCTGCCACCCTGACCCTGCGGAAGTTCAGCGGCAGTGGGACCGGCCCCCGCATGTGGCCCGGATCCCCACCGGACGCCGTTTCGACGCGCTGCGGCTGACCCAGCCGCTCGGCCTGACCGTGCTGTGGGAGCTCGGCGGCCTCGCCGAGAAGGTGCCGGTCCTGGAGCAGCACATCGAGCCGCGCCCCGTCTTCTACCTCCTCGCCCACCCCGACGACGCCGACGGCTGGCCGCCGCAACCGCGCTCCTCGTCCGTCCTGTCCACCGGTGAGAGCATCGCCGTCCCGTCACCGAACGCCGATGCCCTGACCGGCGTGCAGCGCCACGCCCTCCTGTGGCGCACCGCCCCGGACGGCAGCGGGCATCTGGCCGACCCCGGGGCCTTGCGGGAGGCTCTCGCGCGGGCCCGGGACACCGACCGGCAGAGCGCCCGCATCCGGGCGGCACGCTCCGCGTTCTACGGGGCCAAGCACCGGCGGGCTTGAAAGGACGGGCTTGGAGGGACACGCGCCGTGCGCCCCCGGATCCGCCGAAGCGCCCTGGTGGGGCGCTCATCCCACGCGGCACCATACGGAGGCCGCTTCCGGGCGGCAGCCGGCTCCGCCGCCCCGTATCCCCGTGTCGGCGGAGCCGGCCGACTCACCCGTCGGTCCCCCGAGTCACTCCCCGTCTCAGTCTTCGTACGGTTCGCCGGGCAGAGCCGGCAGGTCCGCGTCCACCCGCTCCGCCACGATCCGCGCGCACAGTTCCGGCAGCGTCATGTGCCGGGCACGGGCGTGGGCGCGCAGGCGGAGGAGGGCGGCGTCCGGGCCGATGCCGAGGTGGGCCGCGACCGCTCCCGTGGCCTGTTCGACGGCGATGCGGCGGGTGAGGTCGGTCCGCAAACGGTCGGCCCTGTCGGCCAGTTCGCGGCGGAAGCGGCGGTGCACGATCCCGATGGTGGTGGCGTCGGCGAGAATCTGGGCCACGCGCAGGTCCGCCGGGTGCAGCCGGCCGGGCCCGGTGTCGAACACGCTGACCGCGCCGACGGCCTCCTTGCGCAGCCGCATCGGCAGGGCGGCCACCGCGCCGAACCCGGCGGCGCGGGCGGCCGCGGTGAAGCGGCCAGCGTTCGGCGCCGGTGCGCGCACCCAGGTCCACCGGACCGACGGCCGCGTGCCCGGCGCAGCAGTCGCGGCCCGGCCCTTCGTCGAACTCGGCCTCGGTCGCGCCCAGCCGGTGCGAGGCGCCCGTGGTGGCCGCGACGGGCACGAGGCGCCCCCGGTCGTCGACGAGGACCGCCCCGGACGCGGGGACGCCGAGCAGCTCCACCACGTACTCGGTCAGTACGCGCAGGAGGTCGACGAGGTGGAACTCGTCCGTCGCCGTGGCCGTCAGTTCCAGCACGGCGCGGGCCAGGCGCTCGTCCCGCTCCGGCTGCTCCATGATGTCGTCCCCCGCGAGGCGCGGCCGAGCGCGGTTCCCGGGTGAACCGCGTGACTCTGCCACCATTCTGGCGCCGGCGGCGACTGCGGGGAACGGTTTCGGCACACGTCCTGGTCAGCGTCGGGCGCGCCGGCCGGCCCAGGCCGTGGCGGCGGCGACGGACGCGAGCGCCGACAGGCCCGCGACCGGGTGGCGGGAGACGGCGGCCTGCCAAGAGCGGCCGTGGGACCGGTCGTCGAAGACGCCGTGGGCGCCGTGCAGGCCGTCCTCGGTGCGGTCGACCGGTTCGAAGAGGTTGCTCCTGCCGGTCGGCGGGAGCTGGTCGGTCTGCTGGGAGTCGATGCCGGTACGCGCGAGATAGCGGTCGAGCAGCGCGGGGACCAGGCGGTTGCCCCACAGGGTCGCCACCGTGCTGGCGCCGACGTAGTACTGCTTGCGGCGCGGATGGTCCGCCGCGTGCACGACCGCGCGGGCCGCGACCTCCGGCTGGTAGATGGGGGCGACGGGCTGCGGATGCTGGGGCAGCTTGGAGGAGACCCAGGAGAACTGCGGGGTGTTGAGGGCGGGCATCTGCGCGATGGTGATGTGCACGTTGCTCCTGCGGTGCAGCAGTTCGGTGCGCAGCGACGACGTGAAGCCGTTGATGGCGTGCTTGGCGCCGCAGTACGCCGACTGCAGCGGCACGGACCGCTCCCCGAGCGCGGAGCCGACCTGCACGATCGTGCCGCGATCACGGGGCAGCATCCGGTGGAGGGCGGTGCGGGTGCCGTTGACGAAGCCCAGGTACGTCACCCGGGTCGCCCGGTCGAACTCCTCGGCGGTGACCTCGTCGAACGGCGCGAAGACGGTGCTGAAGGCGCAGTTGACCCATACGTCGATGGGCCCGAACGTCTGCTCGGCGGCGTCGGCGGCGGCCTCGACCTGCGCCGCGTCGGAGACGTCGGCGACCTGGACGAGGGGCCTGCCGCCGAGCGACTCGACGTCCTCGGCGGCCGAGTCGAGTCCGGCCTTGCCGCGGGCGATCAGGACGATGTTCGCGCCGCGCCGCGCGAACGCGCGGGCGGTGGCGCGGCCGATCCCGGCGCTCGCACCGGTGATGAGGACGGTCTGGGACATGGCTCGGGTCAGCTCCTTGGCTCAGTGGTCTGCGGAGTGGGTCTCGGGGGCCTTCGCGAGCGTGGCGGTGGTCTCCAGGAGGAGGGCGTGCACGAAGGCCTGCGGCAGGTTGCCGCGCAGTTGGCGCTGGGCGATGTCGAACTCCTCCGCGTACAGCCCTGAGGCGCCGCACGCGCCGCGGTTGCGTTCGAACCAGCGGTGCGCGTCGACCGCGTTGCCCTGCTGGTGCTCGGCGAGCGCCATGACGAACCCGCACAGCAGGAACGCGCCCTCGGCGTCGCCGAGGGGCCGGTCGTCGTGGCGGAACCGGTACATGAAGTGGTCCTCGGCGAGCTGTTCGCGGCAGACGGCGAGCGTGGCGCGCGTGCGGGGGTCGTCGGCGGGCCGGGCGCCGCGGACAGCCGGGAGGAGCAGGGCGGCGTCGACGGCGGGATCGTCCGGCGCGCGCTGCCAGTGCCCGTCGGGGTGCACGGAGGTGGCCTCGGTGGCGGCCAGGACGGTGTCGGCGAGCGCGGTGCAGGTGTCGGCGAGCGGGTGGCGGGGAGCGGCGCGGGCCAGGGCACGCAGTCCGGCGACGCAGACGAGGCGGCTGTGCGTCCACACGCGGGTGTCCAGCTCCCAGATCCCCGCGTCGGGCTCCCGCCACCGTTCGCCGATCGCCCGCACGGCGGCGTCGGCGGCCTTCCAGCCCTCGGAGTCGAGCCGGTCGAGGCGCTGGGCGGCGGCGAACAGGAGCAGCGCCTCGCCGAAGCAGTCGAGCTGGAACTGTTGGCGTACGTGGTTGCCGATGCGGCTGTGGCCGCCGGGGTAGCCGGGCAGGTCGAGTTCTTCCTGGCCGGGGATCGGGTCGCCGTGGATCGTGTAGGCGGGCGTGAGGCGCGCGCCGTCGGCGAGCAGCCGCTGCCCGGTGAAGCGCACGGCCGCGTCGAGCAGGTCGTGGGCGCCGGCGGCGGCCGCGGCCTGGCCCGCGTAGCTCTGGTCGCGGATCCAGACGTAGCGGTAGTCGTAGTTGCGGCCCGCCTCCGCGCGTTCGGGCAGGCTGGTGGTGGCCGCGGCGACCATGCCGCCGCCGCGTGTGGTCAGGCCGCGCAGCAGGGTGTAGGCGCGTTGCGCGTCGGCGCCCGCGATGGTGTGGGTCAGCTCGGGTTGTGCGTCGTGCCAGGCCCGCTCGGTCCGGGCCCATTCCCGTTCGGCGCGGGGCAGTTCGTCGGGGAGCGGCCGGTCGGAGCATTCGAGTACGAGGTCGCGGCGCTCGCCGGGCCGCAGCACGAGGTCGGCGACGAGGCCGTCGGCACCGGCGCTCGCGGTGGGGGCGCCCTGCCAGCGCAGCCGGTGGCGGCCGGTCCGCAGGTGCCAGACGTCCCCGTCGTCGCGGTGGGTGTCGGCGAGCGGGGCGCGGCCGTAGTCGGCGCGCGGGTCCAGGACGACGCGCAGGTGGGCGGTGCCCTCGACCGCGTACAGCTGCCGGAGCAGGACCAGGCGCCGCTCGTCACCGGGGAAGGCGAGGGCGTCGCGGCACTCGACGACTCCGCTCGTGGTGATCCACCGGTTCCGCCAGATCAGGGTGCCCGCCTCGTAGTACCCGCCGGGCACCCAGCGCTCGTGCGGGGTCACGGCGTAGACGCCTCCGCCGCCGATGAGCGAGGCGAACACGGCGTCGTCGTGCCAGGCGGGCGCGCACAACCAGTTCAGCGCCCCGTCCGGCCCGACCAGCGCGCCCCGCTCACCGTCGGCGAGCAGCGCGTAATCGTGCAGCGCGTGGGGCGGGAAGGGGGTGGAGGGGGTGCGGGTCACGAGTTCGGCCTCCTGGGATGGGGCGGGGCCCCGGTGTGGGGGGTGTCGTGTGCAGAAGGGGCGGCCCGCTCGGGGCGGGTGTCATCGGCGGTGCGTGGCGCGCCGGACCGCTCGGACCGTCACCGTGGCCGCCGTCGCCGTCAGCGCTGCGGCGGTCGCGGTCGGGGCCACCAGGGCGGTACGGGACGGGGGCGCGGGGCGCCGCGCCAGGCGTTCCGGGGAGTCGCTGGGCAAGCCGGGGTGGGCCAGGGCCAGGGCCAGCGCCTCGGCCAGGTGCAGGGCGCGACGGCCGGTGGCGCCGTCCTCGATCTGGGTGCGGCAGCTGAAGCCGTCGGCGAGGACGCGGGCGCCGGGAGCGGCGGCGCGCACGGCGGGCAGGACGCCTTGCTCGGCGACGGTCATGGAGACGTCGTGGTGGTCGCGTTCGAAGCCGAAGTCGCCCGCCAGGCCGCAGCAGCCCTCGTCGAGGACGTCGGCGTCGAGGTGGGCGCGGCGCATGATTTCGCGGTCGGCGTCGGACTTCATGACGGCGTGCTGGTGGCAGGGGGTCTGGACGGTCCCCTGCCGGGCGAGGCGCGGCGGCTGCCAGTCGTCGGGGCGTGGTGGACCAGTTGCTCGGCGAAGGTCCGGAACCGCGCCGCGAGCCGCTTCACGTCCTGGTCGTCCGGCGTGGGCGCCGCGGCTGCCCGCGTCGAACCGGACCTCGCCGTCCGCCTCTGCCCGGAGCGCCGCCTCCAGTGTCGGGACGTCCACGGCGGGGGCGGGCACGGAGGTGGAGCTGGGCATGGAACGGGCCGCCTTCCTGGACGCTCGACATGTCGGCCGTGACCACGGTCCGCCCGTGGTCCGCGGGGCGGAAACCCAGCCTCGCACCGCGCGGGAGCGCTGTCGCGGCGCGCGGGGCCGAGTCCGTCAGCGTCTGTTGCGCCGGTTCCGGCGGTGCCAGGCCAGGCCGACGACGGTGAAGGCCACCACCACGATCAGGGCCTGCGCCCACAGGGGCACGAAGTCGGGGGCGCGCGCACCCGCCGCCAGCGCCGCGGGTACCGAGCCGTCCGTCCACCTGTCCACGGACACCGGATGCCCGGGGCCGGGCCGACGACACATGCGCCCAGTCGAGTGGTCGGCGCCGCCCCCGACGTGCGCGGGGCCGACGACCGGCTCACCGTGGGTCGTGTTCCACCAACACGGAAACACCCGCACCCATCCACTCGCACAGACGAAGGAGCCGACATGGCCGACCGCAGCAACATCGAGGACCCGACCTACGACCCGTTCGACCCCCAGGACGAGCGGGGCCGTCAGGAGCCGGGGCGCGACCGCCGCGACCAGGAGCGCGACAGGCGCCGCGAGGACGACACGCAGCCGCTGCTCCCCGAGGACGGCCGCGAGGACGGCTACCGCTGAGCCCCCGGGCACTCGCAGCGCTGTGACGTCGGCGCCCCCGGACCGGGTACCGCCCGGCCCGGGGGCGCCGCTCCCGATTGCGCGCCCTGATCGGGGGCAGGGAAGTGCGCGGAACACAGCCGGGCGGGTGAGTGACGAGGGGGAGCGATGGGTACGGCGACCAAGGTCCCCGAGACCCGCGACATGCGGGGCGACGAACTCTCCGGCGACGAGGCGTTCGAGGCGCTGCGCCGCTACGGCGGCCGTCAGTTGCTGCGGGACGCGTTCGTGCGGTTCCGTTACGCGGACGGGTTCAGCCACGCCCGTGCGCTGGCGCTGCAGACGGTGCTCTCACTGATCCCGCTCGCCATCGTCTTCGTCGGTCTGTCGACGACGCTGCATACCGAGAGCGTCGGACGGTTCGCGGAGCAGACCATCCACCGCATCGCGGCCGGGCCGAGCGCGGAGGTCGTCGACGACGCGCTCGCCAGGAGCCGTCGCACCGCGGGAGGCGGCACGCAGGTGGCGCTCTGGTTCGCCCTCGCGTTCTCGCTGTCCAACATCACGACGGCCATGTGCCAGGTCGAGCGCGGCGCGAACCGCATCTACGGCAATGAGCGCGACCGGCCCTTCCTGCGGAAGTACGCGCGCGGCCTCGTCATGGCGCTCAGCGCCGGACTCCCCCTGGGCCTCGGCTTCGTCATGATGGTGGCCGGCGGTGACCTGGGGGCGGCGGCCGTGTCCGTCTACGACCTCGGTGACGGCGCCCGCGCGGCCTGGAACACCCTGCGCTGGCCCCTCGGCCTGCTCCTCGCGCTGCTCTCGGCGAGCGCGATCTTCCGGCGCTCGCCGCGTCGCCGCCAACCGGGTTACACGTGGCTGGCGTTCGGCGCGGCCGTGTATCTGGTGCTGTGGTCGCTGCTGACGTGGGCGCTGAGCCTGTACCTCTCGCTCAGCGGTTCCTTCGACACCGTCTACGGGCCGCTCAGCGCGTTCATGTCCCTGCTCCTGTGGGCCTATCTCACGTCCATCGCGCTCTTCCTCGGCCTGTCGTTCGCGGCCCAGCTGGAGGCGGTCCGCGCCCTGCGGCCGGGCCCCGCGGAGCCCGACCCGGGCGTGTGAGGCGCCTGACCGGCCGGGCGTCTCACTTCTCGTCCAGCGCTCTGCGGAAGGGCAGCGGGCCGCGCAGGGCGCGCTCGATGCTCTCCAGGCTCCGGCCCTTGGTCTCCGGCACCTTGGCGACGACGAAGACGATGCAGGCGACGTTCATCAGCGCGTAGAAGAGGAACGTGCCCGAGCGGCCGACGGTGTTGATGGCCGTCAGCGCCGTCATGGCGATGAGCAGGTCGAAGCCCCACACCGACAGCGTGGCGAGGCTGGTGGCCGGGCCGCGCACGCTCAGCGGCAGGATCTCGGGGCCGATCAGCCACAGCACGGCCTGCATGCCGACGCCGTTGCACAGGATGTACGCGAACAGGGAGACGATCACCGTCCAGCGCTGGGCGGCCGAGCCCGAACCGGTGGCGAAGGCGAGCGCGAGCACCGCCATGGCCAGCGCCGAGCCGGGCAGGAACCACAGCATCGTGCGGCGCCGCCCCGCCTTGTCGACGGCGATGGCGCCCACCACACCGGCGACGACCAGCATGGCGCCGATGCCGATGCCGGTGAGCAGCGCCACGGAGTTCCCGAAGCCCGCGTCGTCCAGGATCGTCGGGGCGTAGTAGACGATGGCGTTGATGCCGGTGAGCTGCGAGAAGGCGGCGATGCCGACGGCGATGAGCAGCGCCGGGCGCAGCCACCGCTGCCGCAGCTGACGCCAACCGCCGCTGTGGGACGCCGTGTCGGCCGTGACCGTGGTGATCTCGGCGATCTCCGCCGCCACGTCCGCCCCGGCGGGCCGCAGCCTGCGCAGCGTCCGTGCGGCGTCGTCGTGGCGGTGCTGCTCGATGAGCCAGCGCGGGCTCTCGGGCAGGAACGCCATGCCGACGGCGAGGGCCACGGCGGGGATGACGGCGAGGGCGAACATGACGCGCCAGCCGCCGCTGTCGTTCAGCGCCCAGCCGCACAGGTAAGCGATGAGCTGTCCGATGGCGACCATGAGCTGGAAGAGCACCATGAGGCGGCCGCGGACGGCGGCGGGGGCCAGCTCCGCGATGTAGACGGGCACCATGTTGGAGGCGCCGCCGACCGCGAGGCCGAGCACGAAGCGCGCGGCGATCAGGGTGGTCACGCCGGGGGCGAGCGCGGCGGCCACCGCGCCGACGCCGAAGATCACCGCGACGGTCGCCACGACCTTGCGCCGCCCGTGCCGCACGGCGGCGCGTCCGGAGACGAGCGCGCCGACCATGGCGCCGAGCAGGATGACGCTGACGACGATCTCCTGTTCGCGCGAGGAGAGGTCGAGGTCGTCGCGGAGGTGGAGCAGGGCGCCGGAGATGATGCCGGTGTCGTAGCCGAAGAGCAGGCCGCCGAGGGCCGAGACGGCGGCGACCGCGTAGACGAGGAGCGGTGTCCGTCCCGTACTGGGCGGGTGTGCCGTGGGGCGGGTGCCCAGGGTCGACGCCTCAGGCATCGCCCATGACCAGACCCTCGATGGTGTGCTTCTGCGTGATCGGCGTCAGCTTGTCGACGACCGGGCAGTCCAGGTGGTGGCGGACCCGCTCGGGCAGCGTCTCCCAGAACTCCCTGGTGACGGCGGTGTCGTGGCGGTCCGCGTTGTGCGCCTCGGGCCCGTCGAGGCCGAGGACGAGGACGGGCCGCGCCTTCGCGGACTCGTTCTTCGTGCCGCGGTGGATGGTGAGCGCGGTGCGGGCCGAGATGTCGCCGCGCTGCGGGTACTTGCGCACGGCGCGCTCCTCGTAGCGGCCGTAGCGCTCGCGGGGCGGGAACATGCCGTGCTCGAAGTCGGGCTCGTCGTCCCACTGGGTGCCGGGGGCTATCTCGAAGGGGCCCATGTCCTCGGCGGTGTCGACCGCGGTGACGTTGAACGCCAGGGAGGTCAGGCGGCGTTCGGCGCGCGTCTCGTCGGGGATCGGGAAGTCGCGGTGCCACGGCTGGTTGACCGCGCCCTCCAGGGGGACGTCGAAGCCGAGTTCGACGATGCGGTAGTCGGGGCCGAGCACGGCGGTGGCGACGGAGCGGACCCAGGGGTGGTCGACGAGGTCGACGAAGCCGCGCAGCTGCTCGGGGTGGATCTCCACGTAGTAGCGGTTCGGGCCGCGGCCCACGGCGCCGTCGGGCCGGGCGCGCGCCTCCTCGTAGGCGGCCTCGATGTCCTCGCGCAGCCGGTCGGCCCACTCCGGGGTGAAGGCGCCCTTGTGCGCGGTGATGCCGTCCTCGTACAGGTTCGCCACGTCCTGGGCCACGTCGACGTCCGTCATCCTTGCCTCCTTGCAAGCAGAGCTTTCGCTTGCGCCCTACATTGCATCGTTGAATGCAACGTTGCAATACCCTTTGGCGCGGGGATTTCGTGAGGGCGGACACGGTCCGCTCCGGGCGGGACCGGGCATGCAAAGATGACGCGGTGAGCAGTCGTCTGAAAGATGTGGCCGCACGGGCCGGGGTCTCCGTGCGCACCGTGTCCAACGTCGTCAGCGGCAGCGCCGCGGTGGCGCCGGAGACCCGGCAGCGCGTCCAGGAGGCGATCGACGCGCTCGGCTACCAGCCGAACCTGGCCGCCCGCAGCCTGCGCGCGGGCCGCACCGGCATCATCGGTCTGGCCATCCCCGAACTGCACTCCCCGTACTTCGGCGAACTCGCGGGGCTCCTCGTCGACGAGGCGCGGCGCCGCTCCTGGACCGTGATCATCGACCAGACGCGGGGCGACGCCGACGCCGAGCGCCGGCTGCTCACCCAGGGCGGCGGCCGCGTCGTCGACGGCCTGATCATCAGCCCCTGGGCCCTCGACCCGGCCGAACTCGCCGCCACCGCACCGGCCGTGCCGCTCGTCCTGCTCGGCGAGCGCAGCCCGCACGGGGCCGCGGACCGCGTGGTCGTCGACAACGTCACCGCCGCCGACGAGGCGACCCGCCACCTCGTCGGCCTCGGCCGGCGGCGGATCGCCGCGATCGGGCTCCAGCCCCATCTGCACAACGGCACGGCCCTGCTGCGCGCCGAGGGCCACGCCCGGGCGCTCGACCGGGCCGGTCTTCCCCGGCCCGACGCGCTGCGCCGCCCGGTGACCGCCCTGCACCGGGCGGACGGCGCCCGCGCCATGACCGAACTCCTCGACAGCGGCGCCGCGCCCGACGCCGTCTTCGCCTTCAGCGACGAACTCGCCCTCGGCGCTCTCCACATCGCTCACGAACGCGGCCTCCGCGTCCCCGAGGACATCGCGATCGTCGGCTTCGACGACATCGAGGACGGCCGCTACAGCCACCCGCCCCTGACCACCATCGCCCCGGACAAACACCAGATCGCGGAACGCTCCCTGCAATGCCTGGCGGACCGCATATACAGCCCCGGCAACGCCGTCCCCCCACAGGACCTGATCGTCCCGCACCGCTTGGTCGTGCGCGGGACGGCCTGAGAGCCGCCTCCGGCGGGAGGGGTTAGCGTTGCGGCGTGAGTGACCTCTACGAGCTGTGCCTGGCCCTGGACCTGCCGGACTCCCCCGAGCTGGATCTCCTGCGGTGGCACCTGGGCGAGACGCCGCGGGACGACGGGCAGGACGAGAGCGAGGAGTATCCGCTCCTGGCCGCCGCGGGTCCCGCGCACCGCATAGGCGGGGCGCTGACCGCCACTCTGCGGCGCGGGCCCCGGGGCTGGTCCCTCCTGGCACGTCAGGAGGTGCACCCCGACGAGTTCGAACCCCTGCGGGAACTCCTGCGCCGGCTGGCCGCACGGACGACCACCCGCGGAACCATCGGGTACGTGCGCTTCCACGAGAACCACATCCCCGACGTGCTCATCGCCGAGTCCGGCACCGTGCGCCAAGTGCCCCTCGAACTCGCCGCCGGAGCCGAAGAACTACTGCCCGGCTGAGGTGCCCGAGCAGCTCGGCGCGTCAGTCCCCCAGCCCCGCGTGCCACCGCGCCGGGTCCATCCGGCCCCCGTACAAGGGGAGTTCGAGCGGTGCCTGGCCCTGGGCGAAGGGGTCCCATACGCGGGTGAGGCCAGCGGTGCCGTGGGTGCGGACCCTGCGGGCCTCGGCCAGGTCGACCACGTCCGTCAGGACCTGTTCCGGCTCGGGGCCGGTCTCGGCGCGGACCCGGCCCTCGGGGTCGACGAGGACGCTGCGGCCGATGCCGTCCGGCGGGGCCGCGTTGACGCTGGCCATGAAGGTCTGGTTGACGATCGCGTTGGCGCGGGCGAGCACCAGCTCCTGCGCCCGGTCCACGGTCGGGGTGCGCACCAGGTTCAGGACGAGGTCCGCGCCCTGCCAGGCCAGGTGCCGGGTGACCTCGGGGAACCAGGCGTCGTAGCAGATGGACAGGCCGACGCGCCCGTACCCGGTCATGTCGAAGACGACGAACTCCGTACCCGGGGCCGTGGTCTCGTACGGGCGCCACGGGAAGATCTTGCGGTAGGCCGCCACACGCCTGCCCTGCGGCGAGTACACGACGGCCGTGTTGTAGATCCGCCCGTCCTCGCCGAGCTCGTAGACGCTGCCCGGGACGAGCCAGATGCCGAGGTCGCCCGCGAGGGCGGCCAGCGTCTTGCCGCGCGGCCCGTCGAGCGGTTGCGCCGCCGCGGCCATGACCTCTTCGGGGTCCTCGTCCGGCGTGTGCCCGCACAGGTGCAGCTCCGGGTGGGCGAACAGCCGCACACCCGGGTAGGTCCTGGTGTGGCGGCTCACCTCCGCCGCGAAGGAGTCCAGGTCGGGCGCGCCGTGCGGGCGGGCGGCGGCCTGGACGAGGCCGATCGGCAAAGGCTGGGACATGGGCGTCACTCTCCGGTGGGCGGGCGGCGCGGCCGAGCCAATCACCCGGGCCGCCCCCAGGACAAGGGCCCCGGACCCTGTGCGAACCACAGGGTGAACCTGTGCTTGCATGGCGGCCATGACCCTCACTCAGCTGAGGGCCTTCGTCGAGGCGGAGCGGCTCGGGTCGTTCACCGCCGCGGCGCAGGCCCTGGACATGGCGCAGGCATCGGCCTCCGAACTCGTCCGCCGTCTGGAGGCCGAGCTGGACGCCGAGCTGTTCGTCCGCGGCAGCCGCACCCTGACCCTGACGTCGGCCGGGCAGGAGCTGCTGCCGTACGCGCAGCAGGCGGTCGAGGCCGCCGACCACGGGACGCGGGCGGTGCGCTCGCTCGGCTCGCTCGGCGGCGGCACCGCCACCTTCGGGGTGCTGCGCAACGCCGACTACTACCTGCTCTCCAACCTCGTCCAGCTCTTCCACGCCCGCTATCCGTCGGTCCGTGTCCGCCTCGTCGGCCAGAACTCGGCGGAGACCGCCGCAGCCGTCGCCGCCGGACGCATCGAGGCGGGCCTGGTCGTCCTGCCCATCGACGACGAGGGTCTTGCCGTGACCCCGCTCCTGCGCGACGAGGTGTACTACGTCAGCGCGGACGAGGAGCGCACCCGTGCGCCCGTGACCATCCAGGCGTTCTCGCGCGCGCCGCTCGTGCTCTACGACGCGCATTACGGCTGGCAGGACCCGACGCGGCGGCAGATCGCGGAGCGCGCCCAGCTCGCCGGGGTGAACGTCGACCCGCTGATCGAGCTCGAACACGTCGAGGCCGCCCTGAAGCTCGTGGCCGCCGGGGTGGGCGACACGATCGCCAGCCGGGCCGTCGTGGCGGGCCCGACCTTCCCCGCCGGGCTGCACACCGCGTCCTTCGACGAGCCGCTGTACGACACCATCGCCCTCGTCCGGCGCCGGGGGCACCCGCTGTCCCGGGCCACCCGGGAGCTGGCCCGGATCGCCGAGGACACCCTGCGCGAGATCGGCACGGAGCTGAAGTACAGGTAAACCCTGTGGACAGGACAGGAACTGCCCCTCTGGTCCTGTGCCAGCGGAGCGCCTAGCGTCCTCGCCATGCAGATCACGCACGACGAAGCCCAGGCCCTGCCCCCTCTGAACTGGCTCAAGAAGCCGTCCGTCGACGGTCCCCCCGCCCAGCGCGACCCGAAGGTCGTCGAGCGGGTGTCGCAGATGCTGTCGGAGATCGAGCGCAAGGGCATGGACGCGGTCCGCGCCTACGCCGAGGAGCTGGATGGCTGGTCCGGCGACCTGGAGATCGGCGCCACCGAGCTGAAGAAGTCCGGGGACGCGCTGCCCCCGGACGTCCGCACCGCCCTGGAAATGGGGTACGAGCGCACCCACAGGTTCGCCGCCGCCCAGCGCGAGCACCTCACCGACTTCGAGATCGAACTCGCCCCGGGCGTCGCGGGAGGCCAGCGCTACGTGCCGGTCTCGCGCGTCGGCGCCTACCTCCCGGCGGGCCGCTTCCCGCTCCTCGCCAGCGCCTTCATGACCGTCAACGTGGCCAAGACGGCCGGTGTCCCGACCGTCCTCGCCTGCACTCCCCCGTCGGGCGAGCACGGCGCCCACCCCGCCGTCCTCTACGGCGCCCACCTCTCCCGCGCCGACCGCGTCTTCGCCCTCGGCGGCGTCCAGGCACTCGGCGCGATGGCGTTCGGCCTGCTCGGCGAGGCCCCGGTCGACATGCTCGTCGGCGCCGGGAACGCGTTCGTCACCGAGGCGAAGCGGCAGCTCTTCGGCCAGGTCGGCATCGACCTGCTGGCCGGCCCCTCCGAGGTCGCGGTCATCGCCGACGACAGCGCGGACCCGGCGTGGGTCGCGGCGGACCTCCTCGGCCAGGCCGAGCACGGCCCCAACTCCCCCGCCGCCCTCATCACCACCTCCGAGGCGACCGGGCGCGCCGTCATCGCGGAGATCGAGCGCCAGCTCGCGACGCTGACCACCCGCGACATCGCCGGTCCGGCCTGGCGCGACTTCGGCTCGGTCATCGTGGTCGGCGACAAGGCCGACGCGGTCGCCGTCGCCGACGTCCTCGGCCCCGAGCACCTGGAGATCCAGACCGAGGACGACGACTACTACCTGGACAACCTCACCTGCTACGGCTCCCTCTTCATCGGGCCCTGGTCCACGGTCGCCTACTCCGACAAGGGCATCGCGGGCACCAACCACGTCCTGCCGACCGGCAAGACCGCCCGCTACAACGCCGGGCTCTCCGTCTCCCGCTTCCTCAAGCCGCTGACGTACCAACGGGCCGTGAAGGAGGGGACGGCGGCGCTCGCCCCGGCCGTCGAGCGGATCTCCGCGTTCGAGGGCCTCGCCGCCCACGGCGCGACCGCGACCCTGCGCCTCGACAAGGTCGGCCGCACGGACAAGATGTTCGACGCCGTGCCGGCGGCGCTGCGCGAGCAGCTCTGACCCGTCCCGCCGTCTTCCCCGCCGCCGCGCCGCCCGCGCTGCCCGGCGGCGGGGCCCGCCTCCCCCGTCCCCCGTGTCCGCGCCGCCTTCCCACCCGTGCGGCGGCGCGGACACGGGCCCGTCCCCGCCCCCTTCTCCCGTCAGGTCGCCCGCGTCCCCACGCCCATCCGAGGATCCCCGTATGCCGCACCACCCGCCCGAGCCACCACCGGCCGCCCCCGCGGGCGCCGCTCTCACCCAGGGCCTCAAGGGCCGCCAGATCACCATGATCTCCATCGGCGGGGTGATCGGCGCCGGTCTCTTCGTCGGCTCCTCCACCGCGGTGGCCGCCGCGGGCCCCGCCGTCCTGATCTCGTTCCTGCTGGCCGCCGCGCTCGTCGTGCTCGTCATGCAGATGCTCGGTGAGATGGCCGTCGCGCAGCCCGACACCGGGTCCTTCTCCACATACGCGGACCGCGCGCTCGGCCGCTGGGCGGGGTTCTCGATCGGGTGGCTCTACTGGTGGTTCTACATTCTCGTGATCCCCATCGAGGCGATCGCGGCCGGTGAGGTCATCGCCGCCCTCACCTCGCTGCCGAGCTGGATCCCGGCGCTCGCGATGATCGTGCTCCTCGCGGGCAGCAACCTGCTCGCGGTGCGCAACTACGGGGAGTTCGAGTACTGGTTCGCGCTGTTGAAGGTCGTCGCGATCGTCGCCTTCCTCGTCCTCGGCGTGCTCGCGATCCTCGGGGTGCTGCCCGGCTCCGACACGCACGGCATCTCCCATCTGTGGAGCGACGGCGGTTTCGCCCCCAAGGGCGGTGTCGCGATCCTCGCCGGGCTGCTCACCGCGATGTTCAGCTTCCAGGGCAGCGAGATCGTCACCATCGCCGCCGCCGAGTCGGAGGAGCCGAAGAAGAACATCAAGAAGGCCGTCCGCGCGGTCGTCTGGCGCCTCGGGCTCTTCTACATCGGCTCGATCCTCGTCGTCGTCTGCCTCGTGCCGTGGAACTCCGCCGACCTCGCGGAGGCCGGCTCGTACCAGGCCGTCCTGGAGCTGATGAACATCCCGGGCGCGGGCCGCATCATGGACGTCGTCCTGGTCGTCGCCGTCAGCAGCTGCCTCAACTCCGCCGTCTACACGGCGTCGCGCATGGTGTTCTCGCTGGCCAAGCGCGGCGACGCGCCCGCCGCCTTCGGCCGCACCTCGCGCCACGGAGTGCCGCGCAACGCGGTCGTCGCCTCCACCGTCATCGGCGCCGCCGCGGTCGTCGCCAACTACCTGCTGCCGAGCGTCTTCACGTATCTCATCGCCTCCAGCGGCGCGATCGCGCTCATGATGTACCTCGTCATCGCGCTCACCCAGTACGCGAACCGGCGCAAGGGCGGCCGCCCGGCCGAGGTGCGCATGTGGGCGTTCCCCTACCTCACGCTCGCCACGATCGTCTTCATCGCCGGGGTGCTCGTCCTCATGGCCGTCCTGCCCGGACACCGGCTCGAACTCTGGCTCTCGCTGGGCCTCGCTGCGGTCCTCGTCGCCGTGGGGGTCGTACGCCAGCGCAGGCTACGGGGATCCACCGGCAGCGGCGCGGACACGGCTGAACCCGCCGCCGCCCGGCTGTGAACGACGCGGCCCGTCAGGACACGCGCGCGTGCGTCGCCCTCGGCACGAACTCGGTCGGCAGCACGAGGCGTTCACCGGCCGCGTCGACCTCGCCGCCGATGCGCCGGACCAGGAGCCGGGCCGCCTGCCGCGACAGTTCGCCGAGGTCGTGCCGGACGGTGGTGAGCCGGAACACCTCCCAGGCCGCCATCGGAAGGTCGTCGAAACCGATGACGGTGAGGTCGTCGGGGACGCGGACACCCGCCGCGAGCGCGGCGTTCAGGACGCCGATGGCGACCACGTCGTTGCCGCAGAACACGGCGGTCGGCGGCGCGGCGGCGTCGAGGAGCCGGGGCAGCGCGCGGTAGCCGGTGTCGAACTCGAAGGCGCCGCGCACCACCCGGTCCTCGGCGAGCCCGACGCCCGCCTCGGCGAGAGCCAGCCGGAACCCGAGCTCGCGGTCGCGCCCGGTGGTGGTGTTGGCCGAGCCGAAGACGCCCGCGACGCGCCGGTGGCCCAGGGCGACGAGTTCGCGCGCGACGAGCCGGCCACCGCCCTCGTTGTCGACGACCGAGGCGTAGTCGTCCGGGCGGCCGGTGTCGCGGTTGAGGAAGACGTACGGCATACCGCGCCGCTCCAGCTGGGCCGGCAGGCGGGAATCCGTGGTCGCCGTCGCCAGGACGACCCCGTCCAGGGACTGGTCGAGGAGCTTCTCCTCGGCGACGGCCTCGTCGGACCGCTCGGTGATCAGCATCATCCGGTAGCCGAGACCGCGCAGCTCGTCGTGGAGCGGGGCGATCACATGCGGATAGAACGGGTTCGTCAGGTCGGTGACGATGACGCCGACGCGCCGGGTCGAACGCGTGGACAGGGTGCGCCCCGCCTCGCTCGGCACGTAGTTCAGCGCCAGTGCGGCCCGCCTGACCTTCTCCCTGGTCGCCTGCGACACCCGGGGGTCGTCGCGCAGCGCCCGCGAGACCGTGGGCTGCGAGACCCCGGCCAGCCTGGCCACGTCGTGACTGGTGATCCCCATCGGCTCGCCCCTCGTCCCCGGCACCGCGCCGCCATCCCGGCGGGCTTCCGGATCAGTATACGTATGCCGAATCCGGCCCGACCCCTTGACACAACGCCACCCCAACACCTGTCATGGGAATGCATACGTATTCCAACAACGCATCCGCAGGTCGGCTGCGCGTGCAGCAAGGAGTCGTCCGTCATGCCCGAAGCCACCGTCACCAGCAGCGAACTCGCGGAGCGCACGGTGCGCCGCAGCGACTTCGTCTCCTGCAACCAGGCCTTCATCGACTGCCGCACACCCGGCTCGGACCGGAAGGAGAACTACGCGATGATCGGGCCGGGCGTCTCGCAGGCCGCCGGCCAGTTCGTCAACCTCCGCCTGCCGCACGGCTACAACATCGGCGCCGCCGCCATGCCGCACGGCATCACCAACAACCTGCACCTGCACTACACCGCCGAGGTGTTCATCTGCACCGAGGGCGAGTACCTGCTGCGCTGGGGCGCCGACGGCACCGAGGGCGAACTCACGCTCCGCGCCGGTGACATCGCCTCCGTCCCCACCTGGATCTTCCGCGGCTTCACCAACACCGGCCCGGACGACGGCTGGATGTTCACCGTCCTCGGCATGGACCACACCGGCGGCATCATCTGGGGCCCCTCGGTCCTGCGCGAGGCGGCGGGCCACGGCCTCTACCTCAGCGCCGACAATCAGCTCATCGACACCGTCGCCGGTGACGCGCTGCCGCCGGAGAGCGAGCGCGTCACGCCGATGGCCCAGGAGCAGATCGACCGCCTCCGCCACTACAGCCCCGACGAGATGAAGCGCCGCGTCGCCGCCACCGACGACCTGGTCTGGTCGGACCACCCCTTCCTCGACAGCTCCCTGCCCGGCGGCGGCGCCCGCCTCGCCTGCGTCATCGGTTACGGCATGACCGAGGACCCGCACCAGGAGCCGCGCATCTTCAACCCGCACGGCCACAACGCGGCGTGGCTGCGCGCCGAGCCCGGCCAGGGCGTCTCGTACCACCGCCAGCACGAGACGCAGACGCTGATCGTGCAGAGCGGCGAGTGGGAGATCACGCTCAACCGCACGGACCCTGTCTCCGTCCGGATCGGCCCGCGCGACATGCTCTCCGTGCCGCAGGACGCCTGGCGGACCCTGCGCAATGCCGGCGACACCGAGGGCGATCTCCTCGTGGTCAACTCCGGCGACGGCCGCGTCCGTCTGGAGTGGGACGAGGAGGTCTGCAAGGCCGCCGCCGACGCGGGCCTCGGCATCGACCACAACGGCTACGTCGCCCCGTACGCGCTGCTGCCGCGCTCCGCCCGGCGCTGGTGACCGCCGCCGTGCGCCGGGGCGGCGGCGAGGGCCGCCCGCTGCCGGTGGTCGTCGTTCCCGGGATGCTCTGCGACCGGGGTCTATGGGCGGACGTGGACTTCCCCGGCGACCGCGAGGTGCGTCACGTCCCGCTGACGAAGCCGGACATCGGGGCGCTCGCGGACGACGTACTGGCCTCGGTGCCGGGCCCGTTCGTCCTGGTCGGCCTCAGCCTGGGCGCCATCGTCGGCTTCGAGGCGCTGCGCCGGGCCCCGGAGCGGATCGCGGGCCTGTGCGTGATGTCGACCAACGCGCAGGCGCCGCGCCCCGAGCAGTACGCGGCCTGGCGCGCGATGGGCGAGAAGATCGACGCCGGGCGCTTCGCGGACGTCGTCGAACAGACCCTCCCCGACATGTTCCCCGGCCGCCGCTTCACCCCCGAACAGGCCGACCGTTACCGGGAGATGGCTCACCGGGTAGGTCCTGGCGCCGCCCGCGCCCAGCTCGCCGCGCAGGCCACCCGCACCGACGCGGCCGACGCGCTGCGCTCCGCGCGCTGCCCGGCCCTCGTCCTGAGCGGCGCGCGGGACGCCCTGTGCCCGCCCGTGTTCCACCGGGCGATCGCCGACACCGTGCCCGGCGCCCGGCTGCGGGAGCTGCCCGACGCGGGGCACCTGCTGCCGTGGCAACGGCCTGGTGCCGTGACCGAGGCGGTGCGCGCGGTCGTCGACGCCGCCGAGCGCGGCGCGGCCCCGGTCGCCCTGACCTGACCTGACCTTTCTGCACCCCTGCACCCCTGCACCTCCGTAAGAATCCGTGAGAAGAGAGCCGTCATGCCCCGACACCTGAAATCCCCCGTGCCCGCCGCGCAGGTCAGCGCCGGCCGTGCCGATGTCGCCGAGCGCGTCCACGCCATCCTCGACGACATCCGCGCGCGCGGTGACGACGCCGTTCGCCAGTACTCGGAGAAGTTCGACGGCTGGAGCCCCGAATCGTTCCGGCTGTCGCCCGACGACATCGCGCGCATCGTCTCCGACGTCCCGGAGACCGTCCTGGACGACATCCGCTTCGTGCAGGAACAGGTGCGGGCGTTCGCACAGGCGCAGCGCGACTCGATGCGCGACGTGGAGATCGAGACCCTGCCCGGGGTCCGCCTCGGCCACCACCATGTGCCGGTGTCCGGCGCGGGCGCGTACGTGCCGGGCGGGCGCTACCCGCTGACCGCGTCCGCGCACATGACGATCGTGACCGCCAAGGTCGCGGGCGTCCCCCGGGTCGCCGCCTGCACTCCGCCGATCCGGGGCGAGATCCCCGCCGCCACGGTCGCCGCGATGCACCTCGCGGGCGCCGACGAGATCTACCTCCTGGGCGGCGTCCAGGCCGTCGCCGCGCTGGCCCTCGGCACGGAGACGATCGGGCGCGTCCCGATGATCGCCGGTCCGGGCAACGCGTACGTCGCCGAGGCCAAGCGGCAGCTCTTCGGTGAGGTCGGCATCGACCTGTTCGCCGGGCCGACGGAGATCCTGGTCATCGCCGACGAGCACGCGGACCCGTTCGTCGTCGCCGTCGACCTGCTCTCCCAGGCCGAGCACGGCCCGGACTCCCCCGCCGTCCTCGTCACCACCTCCGAGGACCTTGGCCACCAGGTCGCCGCGCACGTCGAGCGGCTGCTGCCCGGGATGCCGACCAAGGACTTCGCCGGGCCCGCCTGGCGCGACCACGGTGAGATCGTCGTCGCCGGCACCCTCGACGAGGCCTTCGAGATCGCCGACTCCTACGCCAGTGAACACGTCGAGGTCCTCACCGAGAACCCGCGCCAGGCCCTGGAGAAGATGCACGACTACGGCGCCCTCTTCCTCGGCGAGGGCACATGTGTCTCGTACGGGGACAAGGTCATCGGCACCAACCATGTGCTGCCCACCAGGGGCGCCGCGCGCTACACGGGTGGCCTGTGGGTCGGCAAGTACCTCAAGACGGTGACGTATCAGGAGGTGACCGACACCTCCTCCTCCGCCCTGCTCGGTGAGGTGTGCGGGCGGGCCGCGCGGGTCGAGCTGTTCGAGGGCCACGCCCGCTCCGGCGACGTACGGGCCGCCAAGTACGGCAAGGGCACGCTGCCGTGGAACGAGGAGGGCCGGGCGTGAGCGCCGCCGAGCCGCTGGCCGGCCGGACCGCGCTCGTCACCGGAGGAGGCAGCGGGCTCGGCGCCGCCGTCGCGCGCTCCCTCCTCGCCGACGGTGCCCGCGTCGTGATCACCGGCCGCAACGAGACCGCGCTGAAGGAGACGGTCGCCGCCCTCGGCCCGCGCGCCGAGCACCGGGTCTGCGACGTGTCGCGGCCGGACCAGGTACGGGAACTCGCCGCGAGCCTCGCGGACCAGGAGATATCGATCCTGGTCAACAACGCCGGGATCGCCGGACCCGTCGCGCCGCTGACCGAGATCGACCCGGCGGAGTGGGACGAGGTCTTCGACGTGAACGTGCGCGGCGTGTTCCTCATGTGCCGCGCCTTCCTGCCCGCCATGACCGGGCGCGGCGCCGGTGACGTCATCAACATCGCCTCCGTGTCCGGCAAACGGCCGCTGCTTCGGCGTACGCCGTACTGCGCCTCGAAGATGGCGGTCATCGGCCTCACGACGACCCTTGCGGGCGAGGTCGGGCCGCTGGGCGTCACGGTCAACTCGCTCTCCCCCGGCCCGGTCTCGGGCCCGCGCATGGAGCGCAACTTCCGCCTGGAGGCCGAGCGCACGGGCAGCAGTTACGCCGAGGCGGAGCAGGCGTTCGTGGCGCGCTCCGCTCTCGGGCGGATGGTCACCGAGGACGAGGTGGGCGACGCCGTGACCGCGATGCTGCGCATGCGCGGCCTGTGCGGCGCCGACATCGACCTGTCGGCCGGGATGGTGGCACGGTGACGGCGCCGCGCGCGGGAGAGCCGCGCCGCAGCCTCAAGCAGCGGCTCGCGGCAGGTGAGCGCCTGCGCGGCGCGCTGCTGCGGCTGCCCTCTGAGACGCTCGTGGAGATGGCGGGCGTCGCGGGCCTGGACTACGTGGTCATCGACTGCGAGCACGGTCCCGCCGACACCGCGCTGCTCCAGCACCACCTCACCGCCGCCGCGGCGCAGGGCATCGACGTCCTGGTCCGCGTGGGCACGGCCGAGCCGTCGCTCGCCCTGCGCTGCCTGGACCTGGGCGCCGTCGGACTGATCCATCCGCACGTGGACAGCGCCGGGGACGCCCGCCGCGCGGTGGCCGCGAGCCACTATCCGCCGCTCGGTGAGCGCGGGTTCGCCACCTACAGCAGGGCGGGCCGGTTCGGCACGGTCACCGCCGCCGAGCACGTGGCCGCCGCCGAGGACACCCTCGTCGTGGCGATGATCGAGACGGAGCGGGCCTGCGCCGCCGCCGAGGAGATCGCCGCGACGCCGGGTGTGGACGCCGTCCTGGTCGGCCCGGCCGACCTCGCGGCGGACCTCGGTTTCCCGGGCCAGGAGACCGTCGACGGGCTCATCGCCCATGCGCAGGGCGCCGCCCGCGCAACCGGTCGCGCCGTCATGACCATCGTGCCCGGTCAGGAGCGTGCCAGGGCCGCCGAGAAGGCCGGTTCGCAGCTGATTCTCTTCAACATGGCGCACGTCCTGATGGACACGTTCCGCGCCCTCGCGGAGCCGGCGTCCCCGGACGCCACTTACTCCCCGGCAGCCTCTTGACGCCCCCTGACGGGGCCCTTAGCGTTCATTCCGAGTTCATACGTATGCACACCACGGATGAACGCCCCGCTCCCCCGTGCTCCCCGCACGTTCCGCACCCCTCTCCCCCTGCGCGATCGGAGAAGCCATGTCCGCCGCAGCGCCTCCCACCACCCTCCCCGACGCGCCGCCGTCCGATCCGGTCCGGCGCCGTGCGATCCGCCGGGCCATCGGCGCGGGCAGCATCGGCAACTTCGTAGAGCAGTTCGACTACGGGCTCTACGGCTACATGGCCCCGATCATGGCCCCCGCCTTCTTCCCCGAGAGCGACCGGACCGTGGCGGTCCTCGGCACCTACGCGATCATCGCCGTGGCCTGCCTGTTCCGGCCGCTCGGCGGCACCCTCGTGGGCCGCTGGGGCGACCGGGCAGGACGCAAGAAGACCCTGCTGTGGACGATCGTGTTCATGGGCGTGGCGACCGCGCTGATCGGCGCCCTGCCCACCTACCACCAGGTCGGCATCCTCGCGCCGGTCCTGCTGCTCGTGCTCCGCGTCGTGCAGGGCACGGTCTCGGGCGGCGAGTACGTCGGCGCGGTGGCCTTCATCGTCGAGTGGGCCGAGCCGAACCGGCGGGCGTACTACACCTCGTACGCCTCGAACAGCTGCTTCGTCGGCACGCTCGCGGGTGCCGGTACGGCCGCGCTGACCAGTTGGGTCTTCGACGGGGACGCGCTCGACTCCTACGGCTGGCGCATCCCGTTCCTGCTCGCGATCCCGCTCAGCCTGGTCGGGATCTGGCTGCGCCGGCACATCCAGGAGACGCCCGAGTTCGTCCGGGCCACCGCCGACGGGACGCAGGTCGTGAAGGCGCCGGTGCGCGAGGCGCTGCGCACGCAGGCGCGCCCCATCCTCGTCTACTGCGGCATCTCCATCATGTGCGCGATCCTCTCCTACACCTGGGTCACGTTCTATCCGCAGTACCTGACGGACACGCTCGGGCTTCCGCGCTGGATGGGCCTCGCCTCGAACGCCATCTCCATCGCGGTCCTCATCCCGATGCTGCCGCTGGCCGGCATGCTGTCGGACCGGATCGGGCGCAGGCCGATGCTGATGACGGGCGCCGCCGCCTGCATCGTTCTCGTACCGGTCGCCTTCTGGGTCGGTGAGGCGGGCACCTTCGGGGCCGCGGTCGCCAGCCAACTCATCTACCTAGTACCGGAGTTCTTCCTCACCGGCATCATCACGGTCTGCGCGGCCGAGCTGTTCGCGACCCGCACCCGGTTCAGCGCCAGCGCCATCGCGTACAACAGCTCGTTCTCCATCTTCATGGGGATCACGCCGTTCGTGGCCGCGCTGCTCGTGAACACCTTCGACACGATCTATGCCGTCTGGGTCTACTTGGCGGTGGCCGCGCTCCTCGCCCTGGTGACGGTGAGCCGCTTCATGACGGAGACCTACCGGAGCCAGCTCGGCGCGGACAAGTTCGCCAAGCAGTCCTGAGCACCGGGAACGTCAGCCCACCTGCATACGCATACACATACCCACCCTCTGAGAACGGAGCCACCCGTGCCGCTCGACCCCGCCGCCTACCTCCCCTACAAGGACCCGGACGACTTCATCCGCGAGGTCACCGACCGCATCTGGGTCGACCGCGACATCGCCCACATCGTCGAGAACTACGAGCCCGACTCGATCGTCCACACCAGCCTGGGCACCGTCGTCGGCCGTGACGGTGTCATCGAGGGCACCACGATGCGGATCGGCTCCACGCCGGGCCACATCGGCCAGGCCGAGGACGTGGTGTGGGAGGCGCGCGGGGACGACGCGTTCCTCAGTTCGCACCTGGTCTTCTCCGCGGACGAGCACCTCGTCGGCGGGCGCAACATCCGCGTCCGCAAGCGCACGGTGGCCAACTGCCTCTACCGGCGCGGCCGCATGGTCGAGGAGTGGGTGGTCCGCGACGAGCTGGCGGACTGTCTGCAGCTCGGCATCGACCCCGCCGAGGCCGCCCGCGCGCTGCGCTTCCAGGGCTACACCGGCTCGATGACCGAGGAGCCCCCGGCCGACGTCCTGGCGTGCGGCGTCAGCGGTCCGCGCCCGGACGATTTCCGCCCCGAGTGCGAGATGGTCCTGGAGTTCATCGAGGAGGTGTGGTCGCAGCGCCGACTGAACAAGATCAAGGACTACATGGTCCGCGACCTGTTCCTGCACACCGTCGGCGACCGCACCGTCATCCGCCCGGAGCGCTACCAGAGCGACCTCCTGTCGCTGGTCGGCGCCTTCCCCGACGCGAAGTTCGCCGTCCGCGACGTGCAGACCCACCACGACCCGCGCTACGCGGGCCTGCGCATCGCCGTCCTGTGGACCCTGCACGGCAGCTACCGGGGCACGCCGGACTTCGGCCCGCTGACCGGGCAGCCGGTGACCATGCTCGGCGTCTCCCAGTTCCTGGTCCAGGAGGGCCGCATCGTCAAGGAGTTCCGCGTCTACGACGAGATCTCGCTCCGCGCGCAGATCAACGCGGCCCGGGGCGACGGCCCCGAGGTCGAGGTCAACATCTACTGATGACGTGGGGTGACCCGGTCACGGGGGACCGGGTCACATAGAATCTGCGGCCATGTCGAAGCCTGACGAACTGCTCACCGTGCTCGCGGCCACCGTGGAGTCGGAACAGAGCACTCAGATGTCCCTGACTGTGGTCACCGGCGGCACGGTCATCACCGGCCGCCTCGCGCCGGAAGCGGTCTGGCGCCGGCGGGTGTCGGAGGTCCTCAAGGACTCCGACCACCTAGGCCCGTTCGCGACCGCCTTCATCTCGCTGGACACGGACGCGCCGCCCGCGCCGGCCGGGACACCCACCCACCTGCACTTCCACGTCGCGCGCATCCTCCAGGGCACCATGGGCATCCCCGAGACGGGCGGGATGTACCGGGTGGCCATCTCGGACGTCAACGCCTGGACGGTCGGGGACTTCAGCTACTCCGATCACTGAGGGGCGCGCACGGCCCCGTTAACCGTCGTCCCGCGAGTGGCATACACCCCGCAAGAAGATCGTTCGTCTTTCCTCTTGCACGGGAGCGCTGTGTGATGCATATCCGCAGACAACTGCTGTTCGCCGCGGTCACGCCACTGGTCATCGGCGTGGCCGCGCCGGCCGCGGGCGCCGCCGGCCGGCCGCCCGCGGCCCCGCACCACCGGCCCGCCGACACCACGCGCACGGCCACGGTCGTCACCGAACTGAGCGCCCGGGAGACCGTCGTCGGCTCCGCGTCGACGCTGCGGGTCAAGGGGCGGCTCGTCGAGGGCGACACCCTGCTCTTCCCCCTGGCCCGGCTCGCGGTGTCGGTGGAGGTCAGCGGCGACGCCCGGACCGCGCCGCAGAGGTGCAACACCACCACGACCCGCGAGGGCCGGTTCACCTGCACGTTCCATGTGACGCCGCATCAGATGAGCGCGGCCACCGTCACGTTCCGGGGCAACGCCCTGTTCGCGCCGGAGAAGACCACCACCAGCATCCCGGGGGCGGTGTCGCCGACGCCCGCGGCCCCGGCCGCTTCCGCCGTCCCGTCCGCCCCGTCCGCCTCGGCCGACTCGAAGGTGCCGGTCACGGCGGGCGCCGCCACGCGCCCGCTTCCGCTGCCCGTCACCACGGCCTCCGGCCACTAGCCCGACCGCAGTCGGACAATGACACTTACGGGTGGCGGCGACCGGCCCGTGCCGGTGCGTCGCCGCCCCCGCCGGTGCCCGGCGGGCACGGTCGGACCATGTCGATCCTGCCTTCGGGGCGCCGCCTCGCGCCGCGTCCGACCGTTCTGACCCTCGCCCTGGCCGCCGGGTTCTGCCTGGCCGCGCCGGGGGCCGCAGCCGCCGCGGAGCCTCCCCCCGCGGCCGGTGCGCGGATGCCCACGGCGGAGGCGCCGTTCAGCCCCGGCGGCCCGGCGTTCGGCCAGGAGACGCTGGACTTCAGCGGCGGCCGCATCGTCTGCACCACCACCGCGTCCGGCTTCGACGACGCGGGCACCGCGTACTTCGAGAAGTCGGTCGTGACGGTCGGCGGCCCCGGCGGTCCCACCTGGTCCACGATCCGCACGCACTCCTGACCCCGACCCCGTGACTCCTTGCGTTCCGCACAGCCGTGTGCCCCGAAGCCGGCCGACTTCGGGGCACACGGCGCGGTCCGGCTCAGCGGTCGAGCCGCACCGGGGAGCGCGTCAGGAGTGCGAGCCCACCGTGGTGCCGGAGGCACCCGTGGGACCGGCCTGCTTGCTGGTAGTGACGAAGTAGGCCTTGCCGTCAGGGCCGAAGCCGCTGAACGTGGCGGAGGTGCGTCCGCCGTTCACGCCCGCGGAGTTCGACGCCTTCCCGTAGCCCGGGCCGTCGTGGCCCGGACCGTCGTGGGCCGACGCCAGGCCGGCGCTGCCGATGACGAGGGGGGTGACGAGGGCGCCGACAGCGACGTACTTGGCAATCTTGCGCATCTGATGCGGTCCTTTCAGAGTTCGCCGGCCCAAGGCAAGCCCCCGGCGCCATTGCCGGGGTCCGGCGGAACGGGCCACCTTCCGCCGCGTCCGACGTTGCCGCCTCCGTGCACGCCCCGCATCCGCAACCATCACCGTGCGTGAAATCCGAACGACAGCGTTGTCTCCCCTCGCAACCCTTCTGACCTGCTCAAATGTAGGAGTAAACGGTTTTTGCGCACTTTGCGCAATTCCCCCGTACGGCGGCCACCGCGCACGGAGCGCGCTGCGCGCCCGGGGCGGGCGGCACAGACTCGAACCGGCCGGGCCGATCGGCCCGCAGCCCCGTCCCAGCCGCCGGAGGTTCCATGTCCCGCACCCGCGAAGGCCTCGTCCGCACCGCGACCGTCCTCGCCCTGACCGCGGCCGCCGCCGCGCTCACCACCCCGCCCGCGACGGCCGCCGACCGGATCGACATCGTCTCGGCGACGGCGGCGAACGACCGCGTCGCGGTGACCGTCCGCTACCGGTGCGACGCGCTGATGGGCACCGACACGCTGCACGTCGCCCTCGCCGACACCTCGAAGGGCGGCATCTACGCCGCCTCGATTACGCCCACCTGCGACGGCAAGCGGCACAAGGAGACCGTGTACACGGCCCGCAACGCCGGTCCCGCCACCGCACCCCGCACCGAGGCCCTCATCACCGCCTCCCTCGGCGCGGGCCCCGACCCGCAGCTGTTCCCGACCGCGTCGCACCAGGTCCGCACGGCCCTGCACGGCCGCGCCTGAGCCGGGCTCAGCCTCAGGGCTCCTCGGGGCCGTCCTCGTCGAGGAGGAACCAGACGGTCTTGCCCTCCGGTTCGGGGCGCACGTTCCACTGGTGGGCGAGCAGGTCGAGCAGGACGAGGCCGCGCCCGGAGGAGGACATCTCTCCGGGGGCGCGCCGGTGGGGGACGTCGTCGCTGCGGTCGGTGACCTCCACGCGGAGGCGCCGCTGCCCCGGGGCGCCGCTGATGTCGGCGCGCAGGAGCGCGGAGTGCTCGGTGTGGACCAGCACGTTGCCGAGCAGCTCCGAGGCGAGCAGGACGGCGGTGTCGATCTGCTCGGGCCGCGCCCAGTCGTGGAGCAGGCCCTGGAACTCGATACGGGCCTCGCTGAGCGCCTCCGCCTGGTCCTGTTCGAGGGTGAGGCGCAGGCGGCGCACGGGCGGGCCCGAGTGCGGCACGGAGGGGTCGCGGCGCAGCAGGAGCAGGGCGATGTCGTCCTCGGTGATGGAGGCCGGCTGGTCGGGCGAGCGCGGGTCGCCGGGGGCGACGACGGCGCCGAGGAGCCGGTCCGCCATGGCGTCGAGGTCGTCGGGGGTGCCGGGCGAGAGAGCGCTGCGGACGCGGAGCCAGCCGGAGTACATGTCGTGGCCGCCCGCCTCGATCAGGCCGTCGGTGCACAGCATGAGGATCTCGTTCTCGCGCAGGCTGAGGACGTTGACCGGGTAGTTGTCCTCGGTGAGCTCCAGGCCGAGGGGGAGGCCGCCGCTGAGGTGCTTGAGCAGGCAGGTGCCGTCGGGCAGGCGCAGGACGGGGTGCGGGTGTCCGGCGCGGGCGATGCGCACGGTGCCGGTGGCGGGGTCGGCCTCCATGTAGATGCAGGTCGCGAAGCGGTCCTCGTCCAGCGCGGCGAGGAAGTGGGAGGCGCGGGTCAGGACGGCGTCGGGGCCGTGGCCCTCGATGGCGTACGCGTGGATGGCGGTGCGCAGCTGGGACATCAGTCCCGCGGCGTGCATGTCGTGGCCCTGGACGTCGCCGACGACGAGGCCGAGGCGGCCGCCGGGCAGGGAGATGCAGTCGAACCAGTCGCCGCCCACCATGAGCCCGCCGCCGGTGGGCAGGTAGCGGGCGGCGGTGGTGAGGCCTTCGACGCCGGCGGCGGTCCCGGACATGCTGGAGCGCAGGCTCTGGGAGAGCGCGCGGTCGGCCTCGCCGGTGTAGGTGTGCTCGACGCTCTGGCTGAGCAGCCGTGCGAGGGCGACGAGGAGGGCGCGGACGCCGTCGGTCATCTGCACCGGGGCGTCGAACGCGGTCAGCCAGACGCCGGTGACCTGCCCGTACGTCGTCAGCGGCAGGAACGCCCACGCCTTGTGGCCCTCGCGGTCGGAGCGTTCGAAGGTGGCGGGCGAGCGGTCGCGGTACTCCTCGGGGGAGGCGAGGAAGACGGGGCGGCCGGTCCTGGCGACCTGCGCCCCGGGGTAGTCGCTGTCCAGCGGTACGCGGAAGGCGGGGTCCTCGCAGCCGGGGAAGCCGAAGTGGCCGACGCAGTGCAGGACTTCGCGGTCGGCGCGGAAGACCGCCTGGCCGCACAGGGGCAGCGCGGGGTCGTGCAGGCGGGAGATCAGGGCGAGGGCGTCGCCGAGGGACTCCGTGCGCGCCAGGGCGTGCCCGGTGACGAGCAGGTCGGCGGCGCGGTGCCGGACGCGCTCGGCCGGGTCGCCGGTGCCGTCGGCGGCCGGGCCCTCGAGCCGGTTCAACGCCTCGACCTGGCGCACCTCGGCGGCGTACTCCGCGGAACGGCCGTGCTCGCGCCCACCACCACCCACCTGTGCCACTCCCGTCCGTCCTCGTGCGTCTCGTGCGTCTCGGCATCTCGCCGGTCTGACGCCTCCCATGTTCCGCCGGTTCGCCGGGATGTGCCCGCTCGCCGCGGCGCGGGGCGGGCCCGTCAACCCCGGAACTGGTGCATTCGGGGGAACCACGCGCGCGCGGGAGGGCGCGTCGCGGCTTCGGCGGCGAGCCTGGGCTAGTCGTGGTCGTATCCCCCGCTGCGCGTATCCCTCGCCGGCACCGACGAAGAGAGCCACACCTGATGACGTCCTTGGAGAGCGCGGAGGCCGCGCCCGACGCACCCAACTCGGAGAGTGCCCACGCGCGGCGCCCCGGCTCGGTCGTGGTGAAGTGGCTCACCACCACCGACCACAAGACGATCGGCACGATGTACCTGTCGACGTCGTTCGCGTTCTTCCTGATCGGCGGCGTCATGGCGCTCTTCATGCGCGCCGAGCTGGCCAGGCCGGGGAACCAGATCCTGTCGAACGAGCAGTTCAACCAGGCGTTCACGATGCACGGCACCGTGATGCTGCTGATGTTCGCCACGCCGCTCTTCGTCGGGTTCGCCAACTGGATCATGCCGTTGCAGATCGGCGCCCCCGACGTGGCGTTCCCGCGGCTGAACATGTTCGCCTACTGGATGTACCTGTTCGGCTCGCTGATCGCGATGGGCAGCTTCCTCACCCCGCAGGGCGCGGCCGACTTCGGCTGGTTCGCCTACAGCCCGCTGTCGGACGCCGTGCACTCCCCGGGCATCGGCGGCGACATGTGGGTCATGGGCCTCGCCTTCCAGGGCTTCGGCACCATCCTCGGCTCGGTCAACTTCATCACCACCATCATCTGCATGCGCGCCCCCGGCATGACCGTGTTCCGTATGCCGATCTTCACCTGGAACGTGCTGCTCACGGCCGTCCTCGTGCTGCTCGCCTTCCCGGTGCTCGCCGCCGCGCTGCTCGCCCTGGAGGCGGACCGCAAGTTCGGGGCGCACGTCTTCGACGCGGCGAACGGCGGTCCGCTGCTGTGGCAGCACCTGTTCTGGTTCTTCGGCCATCCGGAGGTGTACATCATCGCGTTGCCGTTCTTCGGCATCGTCTCCGAGGTCATCCCGGTCTTCTCCCGCAAGCCGATCTTCGGCTACTCCGGTCTGGTCGGCGCGACCATCGCGATCGCCGGTCTGTCGGTGACGGTGTGGGCGCACCACATGTACGTCACGGGCGGCGCGCTGCTGCCGTTCTTCTCCTTCATGACGTTCCTCATCGCGGTGCCGACCGGTGTGAAGTTCTTCAACTGGATCGGCACGATGTGGAAGGGCTCGCTGTCGTTCGAGACACCGATGCTGTGGTCGGTGGGCTTCCTGGTGACCTTCCTCTTCGGCGGTCTGACCGGCGTCATCCTGGCGGCGCCGCCGCTCGACTTCCACGTCTCGGACTCGTACTTCGTCGTGGCCCATTTCCACTACGTGGTCTTCGGCACGGTCGTCTTCGCGATGTTCGCGGGCTTCCACTTCTGGTGGCCGAAGTTCACCGGCAAGATGCTCGACGAACGGCTCGGCAAGATCACCTTCTGGACGCTGTTCGTCGGGTTCCACGGCACGTTCCTCATCCAGCACTGGCTGGGTGTGGAGGGGATGCCGCGCCGGTACGCGGACTACCTCGCGGCCGACGGCTTCACCACGCTCAACACCATCTCGTCGATCTCGTCCTTCCTGCTCGGGCTCTCCCTCCTGCCGTTCCTCTACAACGTCTGGAAGACCGCCAAGTACGGCCGGAAGATCGTGGTGGACGACCCGTGGGGGTACGGCCGCTCCCTGGAGTGGGCGACGTCCTGCCCGCCGCCGCGGCACAACTTCTGCACCCTGCCGCGGGTCCGCTCCGAGTCCCCCGCGTTCGACCTGCACCACCCGGGCGTCGCGGCCCTGGACTCGAACCAGAACCGGCACCGCAACGAGACCCACTCCGAATGAGCGCCGACCGCGACGTGGAGTCCGGCCTCCAGCAGATGGAGGGGTACCTGCTGTGGACGTCGAAGGTGACCGAGGCGCGGGCGCAGGCCGAGGACTTCACCCGGCGGCTGCCCTGGCTCACCACGGGGCAGCGCGAGGAGGTGGAGCGCGTCTTCACCGAGGAGCGCCTCGCGTTCCACAAGGCGGCGCTCGCACAGATCGCGGCCCGCGCGCGTGAGCTGCGCGGGGAGTACGACGAGCGGTACGCCAGGCTGAAGGCGCGCTGTCTCGGCTGGTGTCTGGGCGGGGTCGGCACGGCCGTCGCCCTGTGCGCGTACGTCTCGTTCTCGTACGTCGCCGAGAAGTGAACCGGGGCCGTACACCTGCCGGGGATTCCGGCGGGCGTACGGCCCCTGTGCGTGTCCTGCCGCGCCTCAGGGCGCGGGGGTGGTCTCCTCCGCCGGGGTCTTCGCGAGGGACGAGCTGATCACCTCGGAGCGGCGGGTGCCGCGGTCCATGACGCCGCCGGTGAAGGCGAGGCCGAGGCCCGCGACGGCGAGGACCGCGCCGACGAGGTTGGGCGAGGCCCAGCCCCAGCCCGCCGAGATGGCGAGGCCGCCGAGCCAGGCGCCGCCCGCGTTGGCGAGGTTGAAGGCGGAGTGGTTGGAGGCCGCCGCCATGGTCGGGGCCTTCTCCGCCTTGGCCATGAGCAGCATCTGCACGGGTGTGGTGATGAGGGAGCCCATCGCGCCGATGACGGTGATGGTGATGAGCGCGGGGACGGTGGCGTGGACGGTGAAGTAGAACGTCACCAGGGCCACCGCGAGCAGCGCGAGGCCGCCGTAGAGCGTCGGGCGCAGGGCGCGGTCGGTGAGCGGGCCCGCGAGCAGCGTGCCGAGCGTCATGCCGACGCCGTAGAGCGCGAGGACCAGCGTGGTGGAGGTGTCGGAGATGCCGGTGACGTGGGTCAGCATCGGTACGAGGTAGCTGTAGACGGCGAAGAATCCGCCGAAGCCGACGACGGCGGTCGCGAGGCCGATCACGACCTGCTTGTTGCCCATGGCGCGCAGCTCGTGCCGGATGCCCGACTGCTGACCGCGCGGCTGGTGCGGGACGAACAGCGCGAGGGCGACCAGGGCGAGGACGCCGATGACGGCGACCGCCCAGTAGGCGGCGCGCCAGCCCAGGTGCTGGCCGAGCGCCGTGCCCGCGGGGACGCCGACGATGTTGGCGACGGTGAGCCCGAGGAACATCTTCGACACGGCCCGCGCGGCCCGCTCGGGCGCGACGAGCCGGGAGGCGACCACCGCGCCGACGCCGAACAGGGCGCCGTGCGGCAGCCCGGCCAGGAAGCGGGCGGCGAACAGCGTCCCGAAGCTCGGGGCGAGCGCGGAGGCGACGTTGCCGACGACGAAGAGGCCCGACAGGAGCAGCAGCAACCGCTTGTGCGGGATGCGGGCGCCGATGCCGGTCAGGACGGGGGCGCCGACGACGACACCGAGGGCGTAGGCCGATACGAGGTTGCCGGCGTGCGGCACGGAGACGTCGACGCCGTCGGCGATCTGGGGCAGCAGCCCCATGGTGGCGAACTCGGTCGTGCCGATGCCGAACGCGACAACAGCCAGGGCCAACAGGGCCAGCGGCATGGTGCAGGAGACCTTTCGAAGTACAGCGGTCCGCAGACGTGCTCTGCGGGGGGCAAGCCCACCAGCATTGCAGCAGTGCGGGGGACCGTGCACATTCCAAGATCGACCGGTACGTGTGCGTGAGCTATGTCACCCGCACCGCTTCCACCACGCTCTTGTCGAGCGCGGCCCGGACGAGCGCGGCGGCGAGCTCCGCGCGCGGGGTGCCGTCGCCCGCGAGGCGGAGCAGCGCGCCGGTGTCCTTCGGCAGGCCGAGGCGTTCGGCGCCTTGCAGCGTCTTGGCGTCGAGGAAGGGCGCGTACTCGGGCCAGAGGTCCTGGACCTCGCGCAGGAAGATGTCGACGCCGGTCGGGCCGAGGCCGGGCACCTTGCGCAGCTCGGCGCGCAGGGCGTCGGCGTCGCCGTCGGCCCGCTCGCGCACTTTGCGCAGGTCGCCGCCCCACTCGTCGAGGACGAGGCGGGCGCCGTCGCCGAGCTGGGTGGCGGTGCGCTCGTCGTAGCGCCGGTAGTGGCCCTTGCCGAGGGCGTCGACGCGCTGCTGCCAGGTGGCGTCGAGCATGGTGCGCGGGTCGCGCAGCCCGTCGTCGTACAGCGCCCGCGCGGTCGCGACGGCGACGGAGGCGCGGATGCGGGCGCTGAGGAGGCTCGCCAGGACGAGCGTCCGGTACAGCGGCTGCGGGGTGTTCTTGAGGGTGATGCCCGCCTCGGCGGCGTACGTCTGCCCGTACCCGCGCAGCAGCTCCCCCATCAGCTTCTTCTGGTCGGTCTTGTGCGCGCTCATGTCTTCTCCGGGCGTTCCCTGACGACGTCGGCCGGGTTCTTGTCGTTCCGCAGGCCCTGGTAGCGGGGGTGGCGGAGCATTCCGTCGCGGGTCCACTCCGAGAAGTCGATCTGCGCGACGAGGCGGGGCCGCACCCAGTGGGCGCCGCGCTGTGCGATGCGACCCGCGAACGGGGACGTGCTCTCCTCGATCGCGTCGAGGCGGCGCCGCAGGTCGAGCAGGGTGCGCCGGTCGAACCCCGTGCCGACCTTGCCCGCGTACCGCAGGGTGCCCTCGTCGTAGTAGCCGATGAGGAGGGCGCCGAGCCCTTCGCGGCTGCCCGCGGGTTCGGTGAAGCCGCCGATCACGAACTCCTGGCCGAAGCTGCACTTCAGCTTGAGCCAGTCGTCGGAGCGGCGGGGCTGGTAGGTGCTGTCGGCCCGTTTGGCGATGAGCCCCTCCCAGCCGCGCCCGCAGGCGTCGGCGAGGAGTGCGGGGCCGCCCTCGTTGCGGTGGGTGGTGTAGCGCAGCGGCGCCCGGAACGTCAGGGCGCGCCGGAGCAGGGACTTGCGGGTGCGCAGCGGCAGGCGCCGCACGTCGACGCCGTCGAGGCGCAGCAGGTCGAAGACGTAGTAGGTGACGGCGACGGTGCTCCGTTCGACGTCGGCGCGGCGGGTGAGGCCCATACGCTGCTGGAGCAGGGAGAAGTCGGTGCGCCCGTGCGCGTAGGCGACGATCTCGCCGTCGAGGGTGAAGTCCGCGCCGTCCTGGGCGGCGAGCGCCTCGACGATCTCGGGGTAGGTGGCGTCGATCCGGCGGCCGGAGCGGGACCGGATCGTCACCTCGCCGCGCTCGCGCACGGCGAGCACCCGGATGCCGTCCAGTTTCCGCTCGAAGATCCAGCCGGCGGGGAAGTTCCGGCGGTCGCTGAGCGTCGCGAGCATGGGGCTCGCGGCGAGTTCGACGCCGGGCGCGGCCGGGCGCGTACGGCCGTCGAGGGCGGGCGGCAGCGTGTCGAGGAGGCCCGTCATGCCTGGTCCTCGTCGGCGACCTGGCGCAGCGTGCGCCCGGTGCGGGCCGAGCGGGCCCTGCGGGGGTCGGGGGTGCCGGTGCCCGAACCGTGTCCGGCCGCCGCGCCCTTGCGCACGAGCAGCCAGGTCGGCTTCTTCGCCGTACCGCCGTCCCGTTCCTCACGGCCGTGGAAGCGGGTGAGCGCGTACTGTCCGCGCAGTTTGTCGCCGTGCAGCTCGAAGGTGGCGTGGCCGTTCTCCAGGGAGGTGCCGAAGTCGACCGGGCGGTGGCGCTTGTCGTGGCTCATCGGGCGGTAGGTGCCCTGGTCCCAGACGATGACCGTGCCGCCGCCGTACTCCCCCGCCGGGATCGTCCCCTCGAAGTCGCGGTACGACATCGGGTGGTCCTCGGTGGGGATGGCGAGCCGTTTGTCGTGCGGGTCCGTCGAGGGGCCCTTCGGGATCGACCAGGACTTGAGGACGCCGTCGACCTCCAGGCGGAAGTCGAAGTGCATGGTGCTGGCGTCGTGGATCTGCACCACGAAGACCGGCTCGCCGGAATCGGGACCGGAGTCGGAGTCCGCGCCGGAGCCGGACGGTGCGGTCTTCCCGTCCTGCTCGCCGCTCGGCTCGCTCGTCCGGTCGAAGTGCCGCTTCCCGCGATAGGTCCGCAGTCCGTCCTCGTCGCTCACGGCAGCTCCTCTCTGTGGTTCAGGCGGCCTGCTCGTGCCGGGCGGGCCGGGCCGCGTGCTCGCGGACCGTGGCGCAGCTGCGGTTGATGAGGCGGGAGACGTGCATCTGGGAGATGCCGACCACCTCGGCGATCCGGGCCTGCGTCATGTCCTCGAAGAAACGGAGGTACAGGATGGTGCGCTCGCGCTCGGGCAGATCGCGCAGGCCCTCCTTGGCGGCCTCGCGGTCGGCGATGAGGTCGTAGCCCGCGTCGGACTCGCCGAGGGTGTCGGCCAGGCTGAACCCGTCGTCCGCCGCGCCCGTCTCCGCGTCCAGGGAGAGCGCGCTGTAGCTCTCCAGCGCTTCGAGCCCGTCCCGTACGTCGTCGCAGGTGAGGTCGGTGTGGACGGCGATCGCCTCGACGCTCGGCTCGCCCTCGTGGCCCGGGGCGTCCATGAGTTCGCGGCGCGCGACCCGGAGCTTGTTGCGCAGGTCCTGCACCCGGCGGGGCACCCGTACGTCCCAGGTGTGGTCGCGGAAGTGGCGCCGCAGCTCGCCGGTGATGGTGGGGACCGCGTACGCCTCGAAGGCGCCGCGCCCGACGTCGTAGCGCTCGACGGCCTTGACGAGGCCCATGGCGGCGACCTGCTCCAGGTCCTGTATGTTCTCGCCCTTGTTGCGGAACCTCCTGGCCAGGCGGTTCGCCATCGGCAGCCAGGCCTCGACCAGCTCCTCGAAGAGGACGTCGTGTTCGCGCCCCCGGGGGCTGTCGGCCATCAGGGCGAAGGTGTGGTCGGTGTCAGGTGCATCGTCGTGCGCATGCCGAGTGGCCATGGAGAACTCGCTCCTCAACGCTGGAAAGAAAAGAACGCGAGAAGCAGAGAACAGACTGCATCCGGGTGTACCGCTCCCCGCGGACGCGCCTGTGGTCTCAAGCACTCACACCGCCTGCCCGTCGTCCCCCAGGACGAACAGCGGGCCACTGATCACGCTACGCGCGGCGGGTGCGGGCCGCATGCGGAGCGGGCCGGCGCCGCGCGCGGCCCGGCCGGATCGCCGGTCCCGTCCTAGACTGGCGTTCTCGGGGCCGACCAGGGAGGTTCTCCATGCCCCGCCCCGTGTGGACCGGCGCCATCTCGTTCGGGCTCGTCACGATCCCGATCCGGGTGATGACCGCCACCGAGGACCACAGCATCCGCTTCCACCAGTACCACCTGGACGACATGGGGCGGGTCCGCAGCCGCAAGGTGTGCGAGCTTGAGGACCGCGAGGTCACCCAGGACGAGATCGGCAAGGGGTATGAGATCGCCCCCGGGCAGGTCGTCGCCGTCTCCGACGAGGAGCTGCGCGAGATGCCGCTGCCCACCGCGAAGGCGATCGAGATCGTCGCGTTCGTGCCGTACGAGTCCATCGACCCGATCCAGATCGGCGAGGGCTACTACCTGGAGGCCGGCGGGCAGGCCGCCACGAAACCGTACGTACTGCTGCGCAAGGCCCTGGAGCGCAACGCGAAGGCCGCCATCGCCAAGTTCGCCTGGCACGGCCGGGAGCGGCTCGGACTGCTCCGCGTCAAGGAGTCCGTGATCGCCCTGCACGCCCTGAAGTGGCCCGACGAGGTCCGCTCCCCCGAGGAGCTGGCCCCGGCCCCGGTCGACATCACCGGTGACGAGGTCGACGAGGCCCTGCTGCTCATCGACTCCATGACCCGCGAGGAGCCGCTGGAGGAGGCCGAGTGGGCCGCCGACCGCTACACGGCGGCCCTGGAGGAGGTCATCCACGCCAAGGCCGACGGCAGGCAGCCTCCCGCCGCCGCGCCCGAGGAGCCCGCGTCGGGCCGTGTCCTGGACCTCATGGCCGCGCTGGAGCAGTCGGTGCAGCAGGCGAAGAGCTCGCGCGGCTCGGGGGACGACGCGCACGCGACGGTGCACGAGATGCCGAAGAAGAAGGCGGCCGCCAAGAAGACGACGAAGAAGGCGACGGCCTCGAAGAAGGCCGCCCCGGCGAAGAAGACGGCCGGGCAGCCCGCCGAACAGCCCGCGAAGAAGGCGGCGACGAAACGGGCGCGGCGCTCGGCGTGACCCGGTCCGCGTGGTGGCGTGCGGCCGTTCCGTGTCGTGCCTCGCGGGTACCCGGCGGCCCGTGAGATCCGCGACCCCGCGCACAGTGTCGGAAGGCCACCATGACTACGTACGGATACTTCCTGTCCTCCGAGGAGTTCACCCCCGCCGAGCTGCTCGCGCAGGCGCGCGCCGCCGAGCAGGCCGGGTTCCGGGCGCTGGCGATCTCCGACCACTTCCATCCGTGGAACGACGAGCAGGGGCAGGCCTCGTTCGTCTGGTCGATGATCGGGGCGCTCTCCCAGGTGACGTCGCTGCCGGTGACGACGCTGGTCACCTGTCCGACGGTACGGATGCACCCGGCGATCAACGCGCAGGCGGCGGCCACGGCGGCGGTCCTGACCGAGGGCAACTTCCGGTTCGGCATCGGCACCGGTGAGGCGCTGAACGAGCACATCCTCGGCGACGCCTGGCCGGAGGCGCCGCAGCGCATGGAGATGCTGGAGGAGGCCGTGCACGTGATGCGCCGCCTCTTCACCGGTGAGCAGGTCACCCATCACGGCACGCACTACACCGTGCAGAACGCCCGGCTCTACACCCGCCCCGACAGCCCGCCGCCGCTCTACGTCTCCGGGTTCGGCCCGCAGGCCGCCGCGCTCGCCGGGCGGATCGGCGACGGGTTCGTGACGATGACGCCGGACGCGGATCTGGTCGGCCAGTTCCGTCGCGCTGGCGGCGGGCAGAACCCGGTGATCGGCGGGCTCAAGGTGTGCTGGGGTCCGGACCGGGCGCAGGCCGTGAAGACCGTGCACCGGCTCTGGCCCAACGAGCAGCTCCCCGGCGAGCTGCCGCAGGTCCTGCCGACCCCGGCCCACTTCGAGCAGGCGTCGGAGCTGGTCACGGAGGAGATGGTCGCCGACGCCGTGGTCTGCGGCGACGACAGGGACGCGCATCTCAGCGCGGTGAAGGAGTTCGCCGACGCCGGGTTCGACGAGGTTTACGTCAACCAGATCGGCCCCGACCAGCAGGGCTTCTTCGACTTCTACCGGGCCGAGATCCTGCCCCGGCTGTAGTCCGGACGGCGGAGCCGCGCATGTGTGCGCGCAGGACGGACACCCGGAATCCGACATCTCACCTCGGGAGACAGGAAAGGACTCATCGTGTCGAAGAAGGTCTCCGACCACATCCTCGAGCGCCTGCGCGACTGGGAGGTCGAGCATGTCTTCGCCTACGCGGGCGACGGCATCAACGGCCTTCTCGCCGCGTGGGGCCGCGCCGGCAACAAGCCCGAGTTCATCCAGGCCCGCCATGAGGAGATGGCCGCGTTCGAGGCGGTCGGCTACGCGAAGTTCTCCGGGAAGGCCGGTGTCTGCGCGGCGACCTCGGGGCCCGGCGCGATCCACCTCCTGAACGGCCTGTACGACGCCAAGCTGGACCATGTGCCGGTCGTCGCCATCGTCGGGCAGACCAACCGCAGCGCCATGGGCGGCTCCTACCAGCAGGAGGTCGACCTGCTGAGCCTCTACAAAGACGTGGCCTCCGACTTCTGCGAGATGGTGACCGTCCCCGAGCAGCTGCCCGGCGTCATCGACCGCGCCTTCCGCACCGCCTACGCGCGCCGCACCGTCACCGCGATCATCGTCCCGGCCGATGTGCAGGAGCTGGACTACTCGCCGCCGACGCACGCCTTCAAGATGGTCCCGTCCAGTCTCGGCATGTCGTCCTACGCGCCCGTCCCGGCGGACGAGGACCTCCTCAAGGCGGCCGAGATCCTGAACGCGGGCGAGAAGGTCGCCGTCCTCGTCGGCCAGGGCGCGCGCGGCGCCCGCGCGGAGGTCGAGCAGGTCGCGGACCTCCTCGGCGCCGGTGTCGCGAAGGCGCTGCTCGGCAAGGACGCCCTCCCCGACACCCTGCCCTACGTCACCGGTTCCATCGGACTGCTCGGCACCCGGCCCTCGTACGAGCTGATGCAGGAGTGCGACACCCTCCTTGTCATCGGCTCCAGCTTCCCGTACTCGCAGTTCCTGCCGGAGTTCGGGCAGGCGCGGGCGGTGCAGATCGACATCGATCCGCACATGATCGGGCTGCGGTACCCCTTCGAGCTGAACCTCGTCGGTGACGCGCAGAAGACCTTGTCGCGGCTGCTTCCGCACCTGCGTAAGAAGTCGCACGGCAAGTGGCGCAAGAAGATCGAGAAGGATGTCGCGCGCTGGTGGGAGGTGATGGAGCGGCGCGCCGCCGTGGAGGCCGATCCGATCAACCCGGAGTACGTCGTGCACACCCTCGACGGCCTGCTGCCGGACGACGCGATCCTCGCCGCGGACTCCGGTTCCGCCGCCAACTGGTACGCCCGCCATCTGCGCTTCCGCGGTGCGATGCGCGGCTCCCTGTCGGGCACGCTCGCCACGATGGGGCCGGGCGTCCCGTACGTCATCGGGGCGAAATTCGCGCATCCGGAGCGGCCGGTCATCGCGCTCGTCGGGGACGGGGCGATGCAGATGAACGGCATGGCCGAGCTGATCACGGCCGCCAAGTACTGGAAGGAGTGGCGCAACCCGCAGCTGGTCATCGCCGTCCTCAACAACCTGGACCTCAATCAGGTGACCTGGGAGATGCGGGCCATGTCCGGCGCGCCGCAGTTCCTGCCCTCGCAGGCGCTGCCCGATGTCGCGTACGCGGACTTCGCCCGCTCCATCGGCCTGAACGGCGTACGGGTGGAGAAGCCGGGCGAGGTGGAGGGCGCGTGGCGGCAGGCGCTCGCCTCCGACCGGCCGTTCGTGCTCGACTTCCGCACCGATCCTGCCGTGCCGCCGATCCCGCCGCACGCGAGCCTGGACCAGATCGAGGCGGCGGCGACGGCGATCCTCAAGGGCGACCCGGACACCGCCGACGTGGTGAAGCAGGGGTTCAAGGCGAAGGTGCAGGAGATGCTGCCGGGCGGCAAGCACGACAAGTAGCAGGTGTGTCGGCGTGCGGCTCCCGGGTACCCAGGCCCGGGTCACCCAACGTAAGGAGCCGCACGTGACTCAGCGCCGCCAGAACGTGTTCGTACTCGGTCTCGACGACGCCAACCTGCCCACCCTGCAAGCCGTTCCGCACGCGGACACGCTCTCCTTCCACCCGCTCCTGACCATCGAGGAGCTGCAGGAGGGCGAGGTCAACGTCCCCGACCTCATCGACCGCGCCCGCAAGGTGCTCGACGCCTTCGACGGGCCGATCGACGCGATCGTCGGCTACTGGGACTTCCCGGTCAGCACCCTGGTGCCGATCCTCGGCGAGCGGTACGGCACCCGGGCCACGAGCCTGGAATCGATCGTCAAGTGCGAGCACAAGTACTGGAGCCGCCTCGTGCAGGCGGAGGTCGTCTCGGAGCACCCGAACTTCGGCCGCGTCGACCTCACCGCCGACGACCCGCGCCCGCCGGAGGGCGTCTCCTTCCCGATGTGGCTCAAGCCCGCGCTGTCGTACTCCTCCGAACTCGCCTTCGGCGTCAAGGACATCGACGAGTTCCGGGAGGCCGTCGGGCGCGTCCGGGACGGTATCGCCCGCGTCGGCCGCCCCTTCGAGTACATCCTCGACCAGCTCGAACTCCCGCCGGAGATGGCGGGTGTGGGCGGTCAGGTGTGCCTGGCGGAGGAGGCGCTGGAAGGGCTCCAGGTCGCGGTCGAGGGGTACGTCCACGACGGCGAGGTCACCGTGTACGGCGTCCTCGACTCGATCAACTACCCGGACTCCACCAGCTTCCTGCGCCACCAGTACCCCTCGGCGCTCCCCGCTCCGGTGCAGCAGCGGCTGCGGGACGTCTCCGCGCGCGTCATGCGGCAGATCGGCATGGACGGGGCGACGTTCAGCATCGAGTTCTTCTACGACCCGCACACCGACTCGGTGGCGATCCTGGAGATCAACCCGCGCCACTCGCAGTCCCACGCCGAGCTGTTCGAGTACGTCGACGGCGTCCCCAACCACCACGCCATGCTGGCGCTCGCCCTCGGCGAGGACCCGGCGCTGCCGCACCGCGCGGGCCCGTACGCGCTGGCCGCCAAGTGGTACTACCGCTGGTTCACCGACGGTGTGGTCCACCGGACCCCGTCCGCCGAGGACGTCGCGCGGATCGAGAAGTCCGTCCCGGGGGTGCGCATCGACGTCGTGCCCGAGGAGGCGCAACGGCTCTCCGAGATCGGGCAGCAGGACAGCTACAGCTACGAGGTGGCACACATTTTCACCGGGGGTGACAGTGAGGAGGAGCTGCGTGAGAAGTACGACCGGTGCGTGGCGGCGCTGCGCCTGACGTTCGACACCCCGTCCGCCCCTTCCTCCTGAGAGCGAGCCCCTGAGACACCTATGCGCTACGTCGAGAACCTCCCGCACGCCACGAAGGAAGAGGAGAACGTCCGGATCCCGATGTCGGACGGCGTCCATCTGTCGGCCCGCGTCTGGCGCCCGGTCTCCTCCGACACCGCCCCGGTCCCCGCCGTCCTGGAGTACATCCCCTACCGCAAGCGGGACCTGAGTTCGGTCCGCGACTCGATCCACCATCCGTACATCGCCGGGCACGGCTACGCGTGCGTCCGCGTCGACCTGCGCGGCACCGGCGACTCCGAGGGCGTCCTCACCGACGAGTACCTGGAGCGCGAGCAGGCGGACGCCGAGGACATCCTCGCCTGGCTTGCCGGGCAGGACTGGTGCGACGGCAGCACCGGGATGATGGGCATCTCGTGGGGCGCGTTCGCCGCGCTCCAGGTGGCCGCGCGCCGCCCGCCGAGCCTCAAGGCGATCGTCATCTCCTCGTTCACCGACGACCGCTACTCCGACGACATGCACTACATGGGCGGCGCCCTGCTCTCCGACAACCTCGGCGAGGCGGGCACCATGTTCGCCTACTCCACCTGCCCGCCCGACCCGGCGACGGTCGGCGACGCCTGGCGGGACATGTGGCGCGAGCGTCTGGAGGCCGTCGAGCCGTGGGTGCTCAACTGGCTGCGCCACCAGCGCCGCGACGCCTACTGGCGGCACGCCTCGGTCTGCGAGGACTACACGGCCGTCCGCACCCCGGTCCTCGCCTCCAGCGGCTGGGCCGACGGCTACTCGAACGCGGTGTCCCGCCTGCTCAGCCGCCTCGACGTGCCCCGCAAGGGCCTGGTCGGCCCCTGGTCGCACAAGTACCCGCACCTGGGCGAGCCGGGCCCCGCGATCGGCTACCTCCAGGAGGTCGTGCGCTGGTTCGACCACTGGCTCAAGGACGCGGACAACGGCGCGATGGACGGCCCGATGCTGCGGGCGTGGATGCAGGAGAGCGTCCCGCCGTCCACGGCGTACGAGGAGCGCCCCGGGCGCTGGGTCGGCGAGTCGCTGCCGTCGCCGCGCATCGAGGAGACGGCGTACCGGCTCGGTTCGGGGCGGCTCGCGTCCCCGGCCGAGAAGGCGCCCGTCACGAAGCGGACCAGCATTCAGTCGCCGCTGTCCGTCGGGCAGTTCGCGGGGAAGTGGGCCTCGTACAACGCGCCGCCGGACCTGCCCTACGACCAGCGCGAGGAGGACGGCGGCTCCCTGGTCTACGAGACGGAGCCGCTGACCGAGCGGGTCGAGGTGCTCGGCTCGCCGCGCGTGGAGCTGGAGGTGAGCGCGGACCGGCCGGTGGCGATGGTCGCGGCCCGGATCTCCGACGTGGCGCCCGACGGCCGCGCGACCCGGGTCACGTACGGCATCCTCAACCTGACGCGCCGCGAGGGCACGGACGAACCGGTGCCGGTCGAGCCGGGGCGGCCGTACCGGGTCGCGTTCGAACTCAACGGTGTGGCGCAGGCGTTCCCGCCCGGCCACCGCATCCGGCTCTCCCTGTCCACGTCGTACTGGCCGCTCGCGTGGCCGCCGCCGTGCCCCACGTCGCTGACGGTGGACGAGGAGACGTGCCGCCTGGTCCTTCCGGTGCGGCCCGCCGACAGCGACGACGACCCGGCGACGACGCCGGCCCCGTTCGAGGCCCCGGAGGGCACCCGGCCGCTCACGACACACGCCGTCACCCAGCCCGAGGAGCGCTGGGAGGTCACGCGTGACCTGGTCGACTACGGCTCGACCCTGCAGATCGTGAAGGACCGGGGCATCGTCCACTTCGACGCGATCGACCTGGACGTGGGTCTCCGCGCGGTGGAGAAGTACACCTCCACCGCCGACGACTTCACCTCACCCGCGGGCGAGACGACGTGGACGATGCGGTTCCGGCGCGGCGACGACTGGGACGTACGGGTGGTCACCAGCACGACGCTGCGCTGCGACGCCACCTCGTTCCAGGTCGACGCGGTCTTGGACGCGTACGAGTCCGACCGCCGCGTCTTCTCGCGGACCTGGAACGAGACGCTCCCCCGCGACGCCCTGTAGGCGCCCGGAAGGCGCCTGTGGACGTCTGCTCCGGTCAGTCCGCCGACCCGGGCTCCTCATCGGCGGTCACCCGCACGGTGCGGAAGCCCGGGTCGGCCGCGTCGGGGAGGTTCATCCCCGCCTCGACACCCGAGGACAGATAGGCGAGCACGGGCTCGGTCAGCCGCTCGCCCGGCAGGACCGCGGGGATGCCCGGCGGGTAGGGCGTCACCATCTCGGCGGCGATCCGGCCCGCGGCCTTCTCGACGGGCACGTCCTCGGTCCGGGCGAAGAACGCGTCCCGCGGCAGGCACGCCTGCTCCATCCGCAGCGCGCCCGGGTCCGGGACCCGCACCTCGGGCGCCGGGTCCCAGTCGCGCGCGGCCTCGGCGAGGTCCCGCAGCGCCGCCACGAGCGGCCGGGTCGTCTCGTGGCTGTCGGCGTAGGTGATCTGCACGTTGATGCGGCGGTGGTCGGCGAGGTGGACGTTGATGTTCTTGTGCTCGCGCAGCCAGTCCGCGGCGCGGTAGCCGGAGAGCGCGGGGTTCTCCAGGTCGATGACGACGGGCAGCGGGTCGAAGTCGTCGGCGAGCCCCGGGCCGCAGAAGTCGTCGCGGTCGTTGACGTGCATGCCGTCGATCGTCTCGATCTCCGCGCGCACCTCGGCGGCGAGGTCGAGCGCGTGGGTCAGCAGCTCGCGGCCGTGCAGCGCCATCTGCCGGCGCCAGCCGTCGAGGCCCGCGAAGATGAGCACCGAGGGGCTCGTCGTGCCCCACAGGTCGGCGCGGTTCTTCAGGACGTCGGGCGCGACGAGGTCGCCCTGGAGGTGGAAGACCGATCCCTGTTCGAGGCCGCTGCCCATCTTGTGGATGCTGGTGACGCAGACGTCCGCTCCCCCGTCCATCGCCCAGGTCGGCAGGTCGGGGTGGAACGGCAGGTGCGCGCCCCACGCCTCGTCGACGACGAGCGGCTTGCCCCTGCGGTGCAGGACGTCGGCGATGGCCTGCAGATCAGCGGTCGCGCCGTACGGGGTCGGGCTCGTGACCAGGGCTCCCCTGGCCTCGGGGTGGGCCTCCAGGGCGGCCTCGAAGTCCGCCGGGGACGGCGGATGGGCCAGATGGCGCTCGGCGTCCCAGCGGGGCTCGACCCACACGGGCACGATGCCGGACAGGATCAGCGCGGACACCACGGACTTGTGGGCGTCCCGGCCGATCAGCAGCTTCTCGTGCGGGCCCGCCACCGCCAGCATCGCCGCCTTGACCGACAGCGAGCTGCCGCAGGTGGTGAAGAAGGTGTGCGTCGCGTGCACCGCGTCCGCCATCAGCTCCTCGGCGTCCTGGAGGTACTGGCCGCGCTGGCGCCGGTCGTCCAGGCCGCCGGAGGCGAGCATGTCGCCGAGGAAGACGGCGTCACCCAGGATCCTCCGGGTCTCCGGGTCGGCGCCGCGCGCCTGCTTGTGGCCGGGCGGGGTGAACGCCAGCATCTCCGCCTCGCGGTAGGCGTCGACGGCTTCCAGGAAAGGGGCTTTCGTGTGGTCCGTACGGTGCGTGTGGTCCTTGGGCATGCACGGACGTGTTCCCCGAAGTGCCGCTTTTCCCACCTGGGGCCACGGCGGAGGTCATACGTGTGCGGGCCGGGCCGCACGTGTGCGGCCCGGCCCGTTCCTTGTGCTCTTGGCTCTCACACGTGTCCGGCCGTCAGATCACCGGGCGGCCGGTCGCCGACGTGCCGCCGCCCGGGGTGCGCGGGGTGCCGGGTGTGTCGGAGACACCGGGTGTGCCCGGGGTGCCGGGGGTGCGGGAGACGCCGGTCGAGCCGTAGTACGAGCCGAGCGACTCGTGGTACCCGGCGTCGCCCAGGTGCTTCTCCTTGTCGAACTCGGGCGCGTGCTTGATCTCGTCCTTGGTGCGCGCGACCTGGATCGTCTTCGCCTCGGCGTCGATGCCCGTGATGGTGCCGGCGGGCAGCAGGACCTCCTTGCCGAAGATCCACACACCGGTGTCGACGACGATGTACTGCGAGCCGACGTCGTTGGAGTGCTTGTCCACCTTGCCGATGTGGCCGTCGGTGGCCTCGACCTTGTAACCCGTCAGGTCGGCGTTCGGAGTGTGACCAGCACTGGCCGGGTAGTTCCAGATGTTCTCGGTCATAGTGCTTCCCTCCGTCCTCGTGTCGGTGCCGGGCAGGCGGTGCGGGGCCGCACCGTGCGTCCCGTCCGGCGACTCCACCCGACTATCCGGCGGCCGTGCCGCTAAACGGGCCGGGTCACCGTCGGCCGTTTTCGAACCACCGCGCGAGGTCCGGGTCGACGCGGGTGACGGTGACCGGGCGGCCGTCGGCACGCAGGGACTCGGTCGCCGCGACGCCCGCCGCGACGGCCTCGCGGGCCGCGACCGGGCTGGTGTCGGTCGCGCCGCCGCTGCGGACGAAGCGCAGGAACTCGGCGACGAGCATCGGGTCGGAGCCGCCGTGCCCGCCGTCGCCGGGCGCCGGCATGGGGACGACGAGGTCGGCGTCGGCCCGGTAGCCGCTGCGCCGCTTCCAGACCCGTACCTCCGCCGTCTCTCCGTGGTCGCCGAAGTTCTCCAGGCGGCCCTCGGTGCCGATGACGGTGTAGTTGCGCCAGTAGTCGGGCGTGTAGTGGCACTGCTGGTAGCTGGCGTGCACGCCGCCTTCGAGCCGCATGACCATCATGGAGAGGTCCTCGACGTCGACGACGGGGTTGAGCCCGGTCAGGGAGAGCGGCGGCCAGTTGTTCTCGGGGTCGTACCAGTCCGGCATGACGGTCCCGGCCGCCTGTCCGGAGCGGTCGGCGATGTCGCCGTAGACGGTGAGGCCGCCGAGGGCGCTGACCCGCTCGGTGTAGGCGCCGGCCAGCCAGTGGATGACGTCGAGGTCGTGGGCGCCCTTCTGCAGGAGCAGGCTGGTGGTGTTGCGCCGGTCGGCGTGCCAGTCCTTGAAGTAGAAGTCGCCGCCGTGGCCGACGAAATGGCGGCACCAGACGGCCTTGACCTCGCCGATCTCGCCGCGCTTGATGAGGTCGCGCATGACGCGGACCACGGGCATGTGGCGCATGTTGTGGCCCACGTAGAGGCGGGCGCCGCCCTCGCGCGCGGCTTCGAGGACGCGGTCGCACCCTTCCGTCGTGATGGCGAGGGGCTTCTCCACGAAGACGGCGACACCGGCCCGCAGCAGGTCGACGGCGAGCGCCTCGTGGGTGTGGTCGGGGGTGATGACGAAGACGGCGTCCAGGTCCTCGGCGGCGATCATCTCCCGGTGGCCCGCGTAGGTGTGGACGTCGTCGCCGAACCAGGAGCGGGCCCGGTTGAACATGGCGGGCGCGGTGTCGGCGACGGCGACCACGGCGGAGCCCTCGCCGGGGTGGTGGGCCTCCTGCGCGAGGGTGGCACGCAGACCGAGGCCGACGACGCCGAGGCGCAGGTCGCGGGTGTGCGCACCGCTGCCGGACGGTGCGCTGGACAGAGTGGACGGTGAGGAGGTGGGGGTGGAGGTGGTGGTGGTGTCGGTCACGCGGCTCAGCCCTTCATGCCGGAGAAGGCGATGCCCTGGATGAACTGGCGCCGCATGGCGACGAACACCACGATCACCGGAAGCGTCGCGAGGAGGGACCCGGCCACGAGGCCCGGGTATGCGGTCAGGTGGCCGCCCCGGAGGGTGGCGAGCCCGGCCGACAGCGGCATCTCGCGGGCCGCGCGCTTGGCCGGACGCGGAGCCGCAGCCCGCCGCGAGCGGGGCCGCCGCCGGCGTCGTGGCGGCGGCCGTGAGGAGGGAACGTCTGCGCACGCGGGGCCTTCCTGGGTCGGGCCGGACCGGAATACCCAGACGCTATTTGCTTGAAGATGACGCGTCAATGATTGTTTGAAGCAGCTTTGCGCATCCGATGCGAAGTGGTGGGCCGCGTGCGAGGGCCGGAGTCAGTCGATGCCCGAGCGCTCCACCCCCGCCACGATCCACCGCTGGAACAGCAGGAACACCACGAGCAGCGGCACGATCGAGACGGCCGCCGCGATGAACAGCTCGTGCAGCCGCACCACTTGGGAGGTCGTGAACGAGGACAGGGCGACCTGCACCGTCCACGCGTCACGGTCCTGGCCGATGACGAGCGGCCAGAGAAAGGCGTTCCAGGCGCCGATGAAGACGATCGTGCCGACGGCCGCGAAGACCGGCCGGGCGTTCGGGACGACCACCAGCCAGTACGTGCGCCAGTAGCCGAGCCCGTCGACGCGGGCCGCGTCCTCCAGCTCCCCGGGGAAGCCGAGGAAGAACTGACGGAAGACGAAGCAGGCGAACGCGGAGAACAGGGTCGGGACGACGAGCCCGCGCAGCGTCGAGACCCAGCCGAGCGACGACACCAGGACGAACGTCGGCACGAACGTCACCGCCGCCGGGACCATGAGGGTGCCCAGGATCGCGTAGAACACCTTGTTCGCATGGCGGTACGGGATGCGGGCGAGCCCGTATCCGGCGAGCGAGGCGAGCAGCAGCGTGCCGAGGGTCGTCGCGACGGCGATGGCCGCCGAGTTGAGCAGGGAGCGCGTGAAGGGGACCGAGGTGTCGTCGAAGAGTTCGCGCAGGTTGCCCCACTGCACGTCGGAGGGGAAGAACGTCCAGTCGGGCGAGGTGATGTCCTGCTCGGTGGCGAGGCCGTTGCGGACGAGCAGGTAGAAGGGGATGAGGAAGAGCCCGGCGAGCGCGATGAGGAGGACGAGACGGAGGGCGCGGCCGGTGCGGACCAGAGCGTCCCCCTGGTCGACGGGGTTCCTGTGGAGCGGTGGCATCAGTCGGCCTCCTTCCTGCCGAGCCCGAACCAGCGGGCCTGCCCGACCGTGACCACCGCGATGATCAGCGCGAGCAGCACGGCGCCCGCGCTGCCGAGCCCGAGGTTCTGGCCCTGGCCGAGAGCCGTGTAGTAGAGGTAGACGAGCGGCGGGCGCGCGTAGGGCGGATAGCCGCGGGCGTCGGAGAGCAGGTTGTAGAACTCGTCGAACGCCTGGAAGGCGTTGATGACGAGCAGCAGCACGACCGCCACCGACGTGGCCCGCAACTGCGGGAACGTGATGTGCCGGAAGACCTGCCAGCCGGGCCGCGCCCCGTCGACGGCGGCGGCCTCGTACAGCGTCGGGCTGATCCGCTGAAGGCCCGCCAGAAACAGGATCATGTAGAACCCGGCCTGCAGCCACAGGCGTACGGTGACGATGACCAGCCAGTACCAGGGCGGATCCGTGGTCGACAGCCAGGCGACGGAGTCCGAACCGGCGTACGCGAGCAGGGTGTTGGCGAGTCCGAACCGCACGCCGTTGAAGAGCGACATCTTCCAGATCAGCGCGGCGACGACATAGCTGCAGGCCGCCGGGAGGAAGAAGACGGAGCGGAAGAACGCCTGCGCGCGCTTGAGCCGGTTCACCATGAGGGCGAGGGCGAGCGAGGCCGCGTAGGTCGTCGGCACGATGAAGAGGGTGAAGACGCAGAACGTCCACAGGCTGCTGCGGAACGCCTCGTCGCGCAGGAGCGCCGTGTAGTTGTCCAGGCCGACGAAGTGGTCCGGGGTGACCGTGTTGTGGGCGTCGAAGAAGCTCAGCCAGACGCTCCAGCCCAGCGGGACGTACGTGAACAGGCCGAGGCCGAGGACGAACGGGCCGACGAAGACCCAGAACCAGCCCGCGCGGTGGCGGGCGACCCGCTTCGCCGCCGGGTGCGGCCGCGCGGCGCTCACTCGGCGTTCACGCGGGCCAGCTCCGCGGAGACCTTGCGCACGACCGACCTCAGCTCGCTCTCCGGGTTCGCGCCGTCCTTGATGATCCGGTTGAGGGCGTCCTGGTACGCGGTCTGGGACGCCGGGGTCCACAACAGGGGCTGTGCGTAGCCGTGGTCGGTCGTGAAGCGGACGGCGTCCGCCGCGGCGCCGTCCTTGAGCTTCTCCGCCTTCTTGGCGAGAGAGATCCGGGCGGGGATGTGGAAGCCGTAGCCGAGGGCGAAGTCCTCCTGGTAGTCGGTCCGGTCGATCCACAGCCACTTGAGGAAGTCCTTGCCCGCCTGCTGGTGCCTGCTGCGGGTGGAGACGGCCGCCGCGTAGGCGCCGACCGGTACGGACGGGGCGCCGCCCGTGCCGTCCTTCGGGAACGGCAGCACACCGAAGTCGTCGCCGAGCGCCATCCGCACGGCGGGCAGCGCCCAGAGCCCCGACCATTGCATGGCGGTGAGGCCCTGCGTGAACGCCGACGGGTCCGACCAGTCGGCGGGCGCGCCGAGCAGCAGGGACTTGTCCGCGTAGAGCCGGTGCAGCTTGCCGAGGGCGCGGGCGGCGGCGGGATCGTCGAAGCCGACCTTGCCGTCCTCGGTGACGAGGGAGAGACCGGCGGCGTAGAGCGGGGTGCCCCCGAGGACACCGGCGCCGGCGTCGTTGCCGAGGAAGAGCCCCTTGACCTTCTTGTCGGTCAACTCGGCTGCCGCGTCGACGAGTTCGTCGAGCGTGCCGGGCGGCCGTACCCCGGCGTCGTCGAGCATGCTCTTGCGGTAGAAGAGCATCTGCATGTCGATGACCTGCGGGATGCCCCAGATCCTGCCGTCGTGCGTCTTCGGGGCGAGCACCGCCGGGTTGAAGTCGTCCTTGACGCCGTCGAAGAGGTCGGTGAGGTCGGCGACCTGCTTGCCCTGGATCTGGTCCAGGGAGGGGCCGTTCACCTCGAAGACGTCGGGTCCTGACGTGGTGAGCAGGGCCGCGGCCGTCTGCTGGTCGTAGTTGCCCGGCCGCCACTGGACGCCGACCCGGGCCTTCTTGTACGCGGCGGCGTACTTCTTCACGGCCTGTTCGGTGCCCTGCTCGCCGTACTGGTGGTACCACTGCGACAGTTCGGGGCCGCTCCCCGACGCGTCCCCCTCGTCGCGGCCCGTGTTCGACCCGCACGCGGTGAGCAGCCCGAAGGCGGCACCGGTGGCGAGCAGTCCCCTGCGGCTGATGGTCATGACGCTTGTCCCCAGTCTCGGTCGGTCGTCTGAGTGTGCGAACCTGATGTGCTTTTCCAGGCCGCCCAACGATCAACCCTGCACGGGGTTTTCGACGAGGGGACTACAGGCGTGTGTCGCGGTCCGCGCTCTCCTGGCGGCGGCCGATCACCAGTTCCGCCGTGTCCCCGTCGGCGCGGACCTCCCGCACGCCCCAGAGCCGCTCCCCCATCCGCGTACCGGCGGCCGTGGTGTACGGCGCGACGGTCAGGGCCAGGTCGCTCCGCTCGGAGAGGAGGAGCTCGGCGGGGACCGTGGTTCCGTCGGAGAAGCGCAGGTCCATTCCGATCGGGACGGGCGACGCGGCGAAGGCGGAGGGATCGGCCAGCCCCTCCACCCGGCAGCGGGCCCCGGCGAAGAGGTGGGTGTGGTCGCAGGCGGCGGGCAAGGCGTCGGGCACGGGGCCTCCGGGTGACGGTATCGCTGGGCCGAACGGGTACGAGGGCCGGGGCGCCCGCCCCTGACCTACCTCCCCACGGACCATCCCCTCAGCACGGCAGCCCGCCCACACGGCGACACCGCCTCCGCCCGGGGCGCCCACACGAGCACCCTGCCACACCGCCGTACCGGCCCACCGGCTTACCGGCCCACCGCCGCACCGGCCCACCGCGGCACCGCCACACCGCCATACCGGCCCATCGGCCCACCGCCGCACCGCCGCACCGCCGCACCGCCGCACCGCCGCACCGCCGCACCGCCGCACCGCCGCACCGCCGCACCGCCGCACCGGACAGCGCACCCGCTCAGCCCCGCTCCCCAGCACCCCACCCAGCCGCGCAGCGCCCCGCGTCGACATGCCGCCCCGTCTCGTCTGGCACAGGCTGGGTACACGCCACGTCCGTACCAGCCGGAGTCCCCGCCGACGCGTCACCCGAGGAGCAGGCACCATGCCCACCGACGACTTCCGTTCGGAAGTGTCCTTGACGGTCAACGGCAGCCCGTACTGCCTCCCGCTCGACCATCGCACGACCGTGCTCGACGCCCTGCGCGAACACCTCGGGCTCGTCGGCGCCAAGAAGGGCTGCGACCACGGCCAGTGCGGCGCGTGCACGGTCCTGGTCGACGGGCGGCGCGCGAACAGCTGCCTGCTGCTTGCCGTCGCCCACGACGGCGCCGAGATCACCACGGTCGAGGGGCTGCGCGGCGGCGCCGACGATGAACGCCACCCCTTGCAGGAGGCCTTCATCGAGCGGGACGCGTTCCAGTGCGGCTACTGCACGCCGGGCCAGCTCTGCTCCGCCGTCGGCGCCCTCGCGGAGGCCGCGGCGGGCCACCCTTCCCACGTCACCCCGCCCGGCGCCGCCGCCGGCGCGCCCGTGGACCTGACACGGGACGAGATCCGCGAGCGGCTCAGCGGCAACCTGTGCCGGTGCGGCGCCTACCCGCACATCGTCGAAGCCGTCGAGGACGTGATCCGGTGAAACCCTTCGCGTACGTACGCGCCCGCACCGTCGAAGAGGCGACCGCGGCCCACGCGGGCCGGCCCGGGGCCCGCTATCTGGGCGGCGGCACCAACCTCGTCGACCTGATGAAACTCGGTGTGGAGCGGCCGGAGAACCTGGTCTCCGTCACCGATCTGCCGCTCGACTTCGTCGAGGAGCTGTCCGACGGCTCGCTGCGCGTCGGCGCGACCGTGCCCAACAGCGACCTGGCCGCGCACCCCCTCGTCCGGGACCGCTTCCCGCTGCTTTCGCAGGCGTTGCTCGCGGGCGCGTCGGGCCAGCTCCGCAACATGGCGACGACCGGCGGCAATCTGCTCCAGCGCACCCGCTGCCCGTACTTCCAGGACACGGCGAAGTCCTGCAACAAGCGGGAGCCCGGATCGGGGTGCGGCGCGCGCGACGGCGTCCACCGCGACCACGCCGTGCTCGGCCATTCGCCGCAGTGCATCGCGACGCACCCCTCCGACATGGCGGTGGCGCTCGCCGCGCTCGACGCCCGGGTGGAGCTGCGCGGCGGCGAGGGCCCGCGCTCCGTGCCGATGACGGAGTTCCACCGGCTGCCCGGCGACCGGCCCGAGCGCGACACGGAGATCGAGCCCGGTGAACTCGTCACCGGTGTGCTCCTGCCCGCCTCGGCCGCCGGACTGCCCTCCGTGTACCGCAAGGCCCGCGACCGGGCCTCGTACGCCTTCGCGCTCGCCTCCGTGGCGGTGGCGCTCGACGTGCGGGACGCGGCGGTCCGCGAGGTCAGGATCGCGTTCGGCGGGCTCGCGCACCGGCCCTGGCGCGCTCTCCGCGCCGAGGAGGCGCTGCGGGGCGGGCCCGCGACGGAGGAGGCGTTCCGCCGCGCGGTCGACCTCGAACTCGAAGCCGCCGAACCGCTGCGGGACAACGCCTTCAAGGTGCCGCTCGCCCGCAACCTCGCCTGCGACGTGCTGCGCCGTCTGGCCGAACCCGCCGCCTGAACAGGACTGAACGGGACTGAACGGATTTCACAGATTCAACGGACTTCACGGAGAGACATCATGCCGGACACGGTCAGCGCACTCGGTTCGCCCGCCGGGCGCAGGGAAGGCCCCGCCAAGGTGACGGGCGCCGCCCGCTACGCCGCGGAACACACGCCTCCGGACTGCGCTTACGCCTGGCCCGTCCCCGCCACGGTGGCGCGCGGCACGGTGACGGAGATCGACGCCTCGGCGGCGCTCGCGCTCCCCGGGGTCGTCGGCGTCCTCACCCACGAGAACGCGCCGCGCCTGACCGAGCCGGAGGACGCGACGCTCGCCGTGCTCCAGGACGCGCGGGTCCCGCACTGGGGCTGGTTCGTGGCGCTCGTCGTCGCCGACACCCTGGAAGGGGCGCGGGAGGCGGCGGCCGCCGTACGGGTCACCTACGCCGAGGAGCCGTACGACGTGGAGCTGCGCGCCGACCACCCCGACGCGTACGTGCCCGAGGACACGGACGGCACGTCGGGCGAGCATCTGCGCGGCGAGGCCGACAACGCGTTCGCCGCCGCGCCGTTCCGGGTCGACGTCGCGTACCGGGTGCCGCCGCTGCACAACCACCCCATGGAGCCGCACGCCGCGACCGCCGTCTGGCAGGACGGGCGGCTGACCGTGCACGACTCCAGCCAGGGCGCCACCAAGGTGCGCGACACCCTCGGCGACCTGTTCGACCTGGACAAGGAGCGGATCACGGTCATCTCCGACCACGTCGGGGGCGGCTTCGGCTCCAAGGGGACGCCCCGGCCGCAGCCGGTGCTCGCCGCGATGGCGGCGAAGGTGACCGGACGGCCCGTCAAACTCGCCCTGCACCGGCGCCATCTGCCCGCCGTGGTCGGCCACCGCTCCCCCACCCTGCACCGGCTGCGGCTCGCCGCCGAGGCCGACGGCACCCTGACCACCGTGGTGCACGAGGTCACCTCGCACACCTCCCGCATCAAGGAGTTCCCCGAGACGGCCACCGCCCCGACCCGGGTCATCTACCCCTCGCCGCACGCCAGGACCACCCAGCGCCTCGTGGCGCTGGACGTGCCGAGCCCCTCCTGGATGCGCGCCCCGGGCGAGGCCCCGGGCATGTACGCGCTCGAGTCCGCGATGGACGAACTCGCCTCGGCCCTCGGCATGGACCCCGTCGAGCTGCGCCTGCGCAACGACACGGACACCGAGCCGGACAGCGGCAAGCCCTTCAGCAGCCGCCACCTCGCCGAGTGCCTGCGCGAGGGCGCCCGGCGCTTCCGCTGGTCCGAGCGCGACCCGCGGCCCCGCTCGCACCGCGAGGGGTCCCTCCTCATCGGTACGGGGGTGGCCGCCGCGACATACCCGGCGATGGCGTCCCCGAGCCGCGCGAGCGCCCACGCCCACCCGGACGGCAGCTACGACATCCGGATCAACGCCACCGACATCGGCACCGGCGCCCGTACGGTGCTGGCGCAGGTCGCCGCCGACGCCCTGGCCGTGCCGCTGGAGCGGGTCCGCATCGAGATCGGCGACAGCGATCTGCCGGACGCGCCGCTGGCGGGCGGCTCCTCGGGCACGGCGTCCTGGGGCTGGGCCGTCCACGAGGCGGGGAAGCGGCTGGCCGAGACCCTGGCCCGGCGGCGGGGCGAGCCGCTGCCGGCGGAGGGCGTCGGCGTCACGGCCGACACCAAGGGCACGGCGGACGCGGACCACCGGGACACCGACTACGCCCGGCACTCCTTCGGCGCCCACTTCGCCGAGGTGTCCGTCGACTCCGTCTCCGGGGAGGTCCGGGTGCGCCGCCTGCTCGGCGTGTACGCGGCCGGGCGCATCCTCAATCCGCTCACCGCGCGCTCCCAGTTCATCGGCGGCATGACGATGGGGATCGGCATGGCGCTCACCGAGCACAGCACCATGGACGCGGCGTTCGGCGACTTCACCGAGTGCGACCTGGCCTCGTACCACGTGCCCGCACACGCGGATGTCCCCGCGATCGAGGCGCACTGGGTCGAGGAGGACGACCCGCACGTCAATCCGATGGGCAGCAAGGGCATCGGGGAGATCGGCATCGTGGGCACGGCCGCGGCCATCGGCAACGCCGTCCACCACGCCACCGGGATCCGGTTCCGGGAGCTGCCGCTGACGCCGGACCGCATCCTGACCGGCGACGAGGCGTGACCGGGCGGGGGCCGGTCAGGCCACGAAGTCCGGCCGGAAGCAGGCCGTGACGTCCTTGCCGCGCGGGCACGGATGGGCCTCCCAGGTCTCCGCGAGCGCGTCGATCAGGAGCATGCCGCGGCCGCCGAGGGCGTCCTCGTCCGGGGTGCGCGGCTTGGGCGGGCTCGGCGAGGAGTCGTGCACGGTGACGTGCAGGCAGTCGCCGTCCCAGGTCAGGACGAGCAGGGCGGTGCTCTTGGCGTGCACGTGCGCGTTGGTGACGAGCTCGGAGACGGCGAGCAGGACCGCGTCGACCGTGTCCGGCGCGTCGTCCAGCCAGCCGAGCGCGCGCAAGTGGTCGCGGGTCCAGTCCCGGGCCGCCTTCACACCGCTGCTCAGCGGCAGGGAGCGGGCCCACCCGACCGCGCGCAGGGAGGAATCGTCCATCGTCAGGGCTCCATGGCTGTGAGGTCATTTTCGGAGGTCCCCACCGTGTGCCCGCTAAACGCCGGATGAGACGGCCCGTTCCCGACAGCCGCACGCTCGAACGTCAGTCCTTGCGGTCCTTGCGGTCCTTGCGGTCCTTGCCGTCGGACTTCCTGGCGCGGCTCCGGCCGCCGAGCGGGTGCCGTACGCGCAGCCAGACGTCGCGGGCGTGCCGCCCCGCGTCGGTGCGGCTGCGGGCCACGAGCGCGCGGGCCTCCGCGGCCGTCTCGACCATCGGCCCGGAGCCGCGCAGCGGCCGGCCCGCCGTCTCGTGCAGGAAGAACGTGGAGACGAGCCCGACCGCTCCGGCCACCATCAGGTAGTACGCGGGCACCAGCGTGTTGCCGGTCGTGTCGACGAGGAAGGAGGCGAACAGCGGAGTCGTGCCGCCGAACACGGAGACCGAGATGTTGAAGGCGATGGACAGGGCGCCGTAGCGCAACCGGGTCGGGAACAGAGCCGGGAGAGTGGACGCGGAGGTTCCGGCGAAGACGACGAGGAGCAGGCCGAGGAGTACGCAGCCGAAGGCGGGCGAGAGGATGCCGCCCTCCCTGATCAGGATGAACGCGGGGACGGCGAGGACGATCATCGCGATGGAGCCGCCCATGAACATGGGGCGCCTGCCCCACCGGTCGGAGCTGCGGCCGACGACGGTGATGGTGAGCACCACGAGCAGCATGGTGCCGAGGACGAGGAGTTGGGCGGTGGTGTCGCTCTCGCCCAGCGTCACGGTCATGTAGGTCGGCAGATAGGACGTCACCATGTAGTTCGTGACGTTGTAGAGCAGCACGAGGCCCATGCAGATGAGCACGGCCTGCCAGTGCTGGGTGAAGATCTCCTTGAGGCGTCCCTTGCCGGACTGGCGGGCCGCCTCGACGGGGTCGGTTTCGCCGTCGCCGTCCTCGCCCTCGGCCGCCGCGTAGGCCGCCTCCTGCTTGAACGCGGGGGTCTCCTCCAGCTTCATGCGCATGTAGAGGCCGATGAGACCGAGCGGCCCCGCGACGAAGAAGGGGATGCGCCAGCCCCAGCTCTCCAGGCCGTCGGTGCCCAGGGTCAGGGTCAGGACGGTGACGAGGCCCGAGCCGAGGGAGTAGCCGACGAAGGTGCCGAAGTCGAGCCAGCTCCCGAGGAACCCGCGGCGCTGGTCGGGCGCGTACTCGGCGATGTACGTCGTGGCGCCCGCGTACTCGCCGCCGGTGGAGAAGCCCTGGACGAGGCGGCACACGAGGAGCAGCAGCGGGGCGGCGAAGCCGACCGAGGCGTACGTCGGCAGACAGCCGACGGCGAAGGTGCTGATCGCCATCATGATCATGGTGGCGGCGAGCACGCGCTGGCGGCCGATACGGTCGCCGAGCGGTCCGAAGACGAGTCCGCCGAGCGGCCGGACGAGAAATGCCGCGGCGAACGTGGCGAACGTGGAGACCACCTGGGCGCCCGGCGAGCTGGAAGGGAAGAAGACTTTACCGATGGTGCCCGCCAAATAGGCGTAGACCCCGAAATCGAACCACTCCATGGTGTTGCCGAGCGCGGCCGCCGTCACCGCGCGCCGCACTGCTGGACGGTCCGAGACGGTCACGTCCTCGGCGCTGAGCGCTTTTTTGCGGCGCCGCAGAACGGTGCGCACCATACGGTCCGTCGCAGCGCTGGACCTGCGTGTTTCGTGCGGAGAGCCTTTCACCATCAGGCTTTGTCTCCCTGTGCCGGGTGCCGCTTTTGGCCGTCAGCCCTGAAAGTCGCCTCGGCGCAAAATTATGTCGGCCGTAATGGCGCGGCAACCGGGCGGGACTTTCGTCCTGTGTACGACGGGCGAACGGGGACATAAGAACGGATGCTGGAGCCGATCGGCGGGGCGGACAGACTCACCCGGCGGCTTTCGCACCGCAGATATCGACGGCACGGACGACGTGAAACGAAACGGAAGGACCATCTCGTGGGCATCATCGCCTGGATCCTCATCGGGCTCATCGCGGGAGCGATCGCCAAGGCACTCATGCCGGGCAAGGACCCCGGCGGCTGCCTCGTCACCATGCTGATCGGCATCGTGGGCGGACTCCTCGGCGGCTGGCTGGGCAAGGTCATCTTCGGGGTCCACTCCATCAACGGGTTCTTCCACCTCTCCACATGGATCGCGGCGATCGTCGGATCGGTGATCGTGCTGGTGATCTACCGCCTGGTGACGGGCCGGACAGCTCGCTGACCCCGCCCCTCACACGGCCGACCGCGCGCCGGGCTGCTCACACCGAGCAGCCCGGCGCGGTCCGTTCCGAGACGGGCGATCCCCCACTCCGCAGCCGGCCCGGCGGGCGCCGGTTAGCATGCGGCCCATGCCGTCGGAGACTTCGCCCCGCCCGGAACCCTTCATCCCCGAGACCGAGCCCGGCGCCCTCGATGACCTTCGCGCGCGGCTGCGTGCCACGCGCTGGCCGGACGCGCCGGAGGACGCCGGATGGTCGCTCGGCACCGACCTCGACTACCTGCGCGAACTGGTCGCCCACTGGGCCGACGGCTTCGACTGGATGGCCCAGGAGGAGGCCCTCGCCCGGCTGCCCCGCTATCGCGTACGCCTGGGCGGCCTCGGCATCCACTACGTGCACGCGCGGGCCGTCGCCCCGGACGGTCCTGCCCTCCCGCTGGTCCTCAGCCACGGCTGGCCGGACTCCTTCTGGCGGTACTCGAAGGTGATTCCGCTGCTCACCGACCCAGGGGCGCACGGCGCCGACCCCGCCGACGCGTTCGACGTCGTCGTCCCCGACAACCCGGGCTTCGGCTACTCCGACCGCCCCGCCGGGGCGCCGCTCGACACGATCGCGGTCGCCGGGTTGTGGGCCGAGCTGATGTCCGTACTCGGCTATGAGCGGTTCGGCGCCTGCGGCGGCGATCTGGGCAGCCACGTGAGCCGCTACCTCGCGCTCGACCATCCCGACCGGGTCGTGGCCGTGCACCGCACGGACGGCGGGCTGCCCGTCCTCACCGGCGACCCGGCCGAACTGACGCCGGCGGAGCGCGCCTGGTTCGAGGAGGTCAGGGTGTGGGGCGCGCGCGAGGGCGCCTACGGCGCCATGCACAGCACCAAGCCGCAGACCGCCGCGTTCGGCCTCACCGACTCCCCCGCCGGGCTCGCCGCGTGGATCGTCGAGAAGATGCGGGCCTGGAGCGGGGGCGGCGGTGACATCGAACGCAGCTTCACCAAGGACGAGATCCTCACCAACGTCACGCTGTACTGGCTGACGGGCACGATCGGTTCGTCGATGCGGATGTACCACGCGAACGCCGCGATCGACACGGAGCAGCGCACCCGCAGGGTCGAGGTGCCGTCCGGCTTCTCGATCTTCCAGGGCGACGTCGTCCGCCCGCCGCGCGCCTGGCTCGAACGCACCACGAACCTCGTCCGCTTCACGGAACCGGAGCGCGGCGGCCACTTCGCGGCGTTCGAGGAGCCCGAGCGGTACGCGGAGGAACTGCGGGCCTTCTTCCGGCCGTTCCGGTGAGCTACGCCGCCGGGTCCAGTTCGGCGTACACGATCAGGTTGTCCACCGGGTGCCCCTGCGCGTCGAAGGTCCCGTCGCAGGTGATCAGACGCAGGGCGCGGGTGTTCGTGGCGCCGTAGACCTTGCGCGTCGGGAAGGCCTTCTTGCTGACGGTCTCGGTGGCCGTGACGGTGAAGTGGGCCGTCCTGTCGGCGGAGTTGCGGACCGTGATGTCCGCGCCCTCGCGGAGCTTGTGCAGGTCGTGGAAGACGGCCTTGCCGAACCTCGTGTCGTTGTGCCCGATGATCACCGCGGGTCCGCGCTCGCCCGGCACCGGGCCGCCCGTGTACCAGCCGGCGGTCATGCCCTGCTCGGCGGGCGGGACCTCGACGGTGCCGTCCTGGTTCAGGCCGAGCGGCAGCAGCGCGCTGTCAACGCCGAGGGAGGGGATGGTCACCCGGCTGGGAGCGGGGCCCCCGGGCGCGGACTCCTCGGCCACGGGGGCCTGTCCGGCGGGCGACTCGACGCCGCGGGCGTCCCCGCTGACCCGGGCGCCGGTCCCGGACTCGCACGCCGCGAGCGGAATGAACAGAGCGAGCAGAGGCAGGGCGACGACCGCGCGCCGCGTCGACTGGTGCACAAGTGACTCCTGGGGCGGAAAGCAGGGTGGTGGCGCCGCCGTCTCCGTACGGCCGGCGGCGGCGCCACCCGGAAGGGACCGGTGTCAGCGCTGCTGCGAGGCCCGGCGGCGGAGCACCAGCGTGCCCGCGCCCGCCAGGAGGGCCGCCGCCGAGAGCGACGTGGCGAGCGTGGTGGAGTCGGTGCCGGTGTCGGAGACGGGCCGTTCGCCCGCGGCCACGGCGCCGCGCGGTGCCGCCGCGGCGGCCGCGCGCTTGCGCGCCTCGTCGCTGCCCGGCGCCGCCGGGGCGGGGCTCGTCTTGTCGGCCCGCTCCGCCTCTTCCGCGGCCGCCCGCTTGCGCGCGACCTCGTCCTCGCGCGTCGACGGCACGGGGGACGCCTTGTCGGCCTTCTCCGCGGCGGCGGCCTCGCTCGCCACCGGCTTCGGCGTCGTGTCGGAGGCGAGCGCGGCACCGGCCGGGGCGAGCACCCCGGCGGTCACGGCCGCCGCGACGGCGGCGGTGCGGACGGCGGAGCGGCGGGGCCGGCGGTGGGAACCTCGGTGGGACATCGTGTGAACTCCGTTCCTGGACGCGCGCGACCGGTCGGCCGCGCCCTGCCGACCGTCGGGCGGCGTCCGCCCTTGACCGGCAGCCTCAGGCTCGCGCGGAGTTGTGAAGAAGCTGTCAGACCGCTGTGGTCATCGCATCAGGGAGGTTCAGGGCCGGGTTCAGAAAGGGATTCGGGGAGGTTCAGGACCTCGCGGCCGGGCCCGCGACCGGCAGCCGCAGCGTGAACACCGAACCCTCGCCCTCCGTACTGACCGCGCCGGCCGAACCCCCGTGCGCCTGCGCCAGTTTGCGCACGATCGACAGGCCGAGTCCGCTGCCGCCGGTGCGCCGGTTGCGGGACTTGTCCGCGCGCCAGAACCGGTCGAAGACGTACGGCAGGTCCGCCGCGGAGATGCCGCTGCCGGTGTCCGCGACCTCCACCACGACGTCGGCACCGTCCGCGCGGGCCCGCAGGGTGACCGTGCCGCCGGGGCCCGTGTGCCGGATCGCGTTCGACACGAGGTTGGCGACGGCCTGGCGCAGCCGTACGGGGTCGGCGCGCAACTCCGGCAGCGGCGCGGACGGTTGATCGACCGACAAGGTCACGGCGGCCGTCTCCGCGCGGACTTGGTGCGCCGCGGCGACCTGGCCGAGCAGCTCCTCGACCCGCACGGCTCGCGGGTGCAGCCGCAGCGCGTCCGCGTCGGCCGCCGCCAGGTCCTGGAGGTCGTCGATGAGGTGCTGGAGCTGGACGGCCTCTTCGAGGAGTGAGTCGATGAACGCGGGGTCGGGCTCGGCGACGCCGTCCTGCGCCGCCTCCAGCCAGCCCCGGATGGTGCTGAGCGGGGTGCGCAGTTCGTGGGCGACGTCGCTGACCATCGCCTTGCGCTGCTCCTCCAGGCGGGTGCGGTGCGCCGACATGTCGTTGAACGCCGCCGCGAGCCTGCCGATCTCGTTGTCCGTCGTCACCGGCACCGGCTGGGTCTCGTGCCCGTCCTTGAGCCGCTGGGCCGCGCCGGTCAGCGCGTACAGCGGGCGGACCAGGCGCCTGCCCGCCAGGACGGACGCGCCGACGGTCAGGGCGAGGACGAGGGCGGCGACGCCCGCGATCTTCGCGGTGTTGCGGGGTGAGAGGTCGAAGCCGGGGACGGTGGCGCCGCCCTGGTCGCCGATGAAGAGGAGCACGGGCGCGGCGACGTACGAGGTGAGCTGTTCGCGCCGGGCCGTGCCCACGCAGGTGGCGACGGTGCGGTCGTCCCGCGCGGTCTCGGCCGGAGCGGGGGACGGCACCGGGCGCGGGGCCGTGGAGCGGGCCGCCTCCTCGGCGGCCAGCCGCTTGGCCGCGACCGCGCGCGGCCCTTGCTGCCAGGTGAGGTCGAGGGCGAGGTCGACGCGGTCGTGATCCTGTCGTTTCAGGCAGGAGTTGGTGAGCCGGGTCAACGCGGTGAGCGCCTTGGCCTCGGTCCTGGTCGGCTCGTCGAGCGCGCCCGTCACGCACTTGTCGTAGCCGAGTTCCTCGGCGGCCGAACCGACCGGCTGGACCTTGGGGCGTCCGCTCGGGCCCACAATGACGTCGGCGGCGATGCCGAGCGAGCGCAGGCACGCCTTGTTCCGCTCGGCGATGCCGCGCAGCGTCGTCCGTTCCGCGGCGGGCAGCGCGAACGGGCCGACCGCGCGCGCGTCGATGCGGTCCGCCGCCGCGTCCTGTGCCCCGGTGCCGGCGGAGGCGAGCGCCGTGTCGACGGAGAGCGGGTCGACGGTCGCGGACGCCTGCGCGGGCAAAGTCACCGCGGGCGTGTGCCCGGCCGAGTCGGCGAGGGGTTCGCGGGCCTGCGTGGTCAGGGTGATGTGGCGGCCGGTGGTGTCGGCCAGGTCGCGGACGACCTTGTCGACGCCGTCCCAGCGGGGGTGCGTGGCGGCGTAGCCGAGGAGGGTGTCGTAGATCCTCGTGTCGTCGGCGAGGTTCTGGCCCTGCTCCTGCTTGATGGCGCCGGACGTGGTCTGCACGGCGAGCCAGGCCGTCGCCGCCACCGAGCAGGTGGCGACGAGGACGGAGACACCGAGGAGCCGTCCGCGCAGGCTCTTGCGCAGCGGGGGCCGGCCCGTCCGCGGCCCGTCGACGGTCCTACGCCGACGCATCGCGGGCGCCCTTCGCCGGGTCCGTCAGCTTGTAGCCGACGCCGAAGACGGTGAGCAGCCGGACGGGGCAGCGCGGTTCCGGTTCGATCTTCTTGCGGAGGTTCATGACGTGGACGTCGACCGTGCGATTGCTGATGTACCGGTCGAAGCCGTGCAGTTCGGCGAGGAGCAGCTCCCTGCTGAAGACCCGGCCGGGTTCGGCCGCCATCGCCGCGAGCAGCCGGAACTCGCCCGGCGTGCACTCGACAGCCGCCCCGTCGACGGCCACCTCGTGCCGGTCGGGGTCGACGACGAGCGAGCCGACGGTGAGCCGCGCGGACACCGGACCCCCGGCGGCGCCCCGGCGCGTGCGGCGCAGCAGGGTCCGCACCCGGGCCATCAACTCGCGCGGGCTGTACGGCTTCGTCATGTAGTCGTCGGCGCCGAGGTCGAGGCCGAGGAGCAGATCGTCCTCGGTGGAGCGCGCGGTCAGCATCAGGACGGGCACCTCCCGCGCCTCGGCCCGCAGCACCCGTACGACGTCGAGGCCGTCGGTCCGCGGCATCATCACATCGAGGACGAGGAGGTCGGGCTCCCTGCGCCGGACCTCCTCAATGGCCTGCCGCCCGTCCCGTACGACGGTGACGGCGTGGCCCTCCCGCTCCAGGTAGCGGCGGACCAGCTCGGCCTGCTTCTCGTCGTCTTCGGCGACCATGACGTTTGCGCACACCCGGCGCATCGTAGGCGAGACAGGCGAACAGGCGTCCGGTCAGCCTCGGCGCAGCCGGAACGGGGCGTACACGAGCAGGGCCGTGCCGAACGCCACGTAGTAGCCGAGGTCCGCGCCGTGCAGCGCCTCCGCCACCGGTCCGACGTACAGCGACGTGTTCATGAAGGGGACGGTGGCGGCGAACGCGGCGAGGAACGCGACCAAGGCGGGAAGGAGCGGCTGCCGCCGGGTCTCCTCCGCCGCGAGGTCGACGGGGGCGCCGCCCCGCACGCGGGCACGGGCGCGCCAGTCGACGAGGACGACCGCGACGAACCCGGGGATCCAGTAGCCCACGAACAGCAGGACGTTCTGGAAGCGGGCGGCGGTGTCGGCGGCGTGCATCCACAGCACGAGCGGGAAGCCGAGCGCGGCGGCGAGGGCCGCGGCGAGCGGGCGGGGCAGCCTGGCACCGATGGTCTGGAGGGCGAGCGAGCCGCTGTAGTCGTTCATGGCGTTGCTGCACAGCGCGGCGAGCGCGACGGCCAGGAGGCCGACCGAGCCGAGGACACTGCCGCCGAGCAGGGTGTCGACGCCTTGCGCGGTCTGGTCGGTGAAGACGGAGGCGCCCCACAGCCCGAGCGCCTGCACGGCCGTGAAGGAGACGACGACGCCCGCGAGGATGCACCAGAACATCCGGACCGGGGACGTGGCGCGCGGCAGATAGCGGCTGAAGTCGCTCGCGTACGGCGCCCAGGAGATGGCCAGGCTCAGCGCGATGGTGGTGGTCAGCGCGAACGCGCCCATGCGGTCGGCCCCGTGGGCGCTGCCGTGGTCCGCCGGGGTGACTCCCGCGTGCGCGAGACGCAGCGCGAGGGCGCAGAAGGCGACCGCGAGGACGGCCGTCATCCACTGTTGCAGGCGGTGGATCGCCTCGTAGCCGAGCGCGCCGAACGCGCCCTGGGCGGCCATCATCACGAGCGCCCCGAGCCAGAACGGCCAGCCGCAGAGCCGGGCGAGCGCGTCGCCGCCGAACAGTCCGATGAGCGCGTCCCAGGCGATGGAGGACAGCCACTGCAGGGTGCCGGGGACGACGACACCCCGGCCGAACGCCAGCCTGGCGAGCGGCAGTTGACCGGCGCCGGTGGCGCTCCCCCACGTACCGAGGTACGCGGTCGGTACGGCGCCGAGCACCGTGCCGAGGACCACGGCGGCCAGCGCGGTGGCGAAGTCCAGGCCGAGGGCGATGCCGACGGTGCCGGTGAAGACGCCGCTCATCGTCAGATTGGGCGCGAACCACACGGTGAACAGCCGTCCGGCGCCGCCGTACCGGTGGCTCTCGGGGACGGGGGCGATGCCCCGCGCCTCGGGCCGCCAGTCACCGGGCGCGGCGGGCATCCGCCCGTCGAAGGCGGACGCGTGCGGTTCCGTGGAAGCGTGCGCATCCGTGGAAACATGCGGCATCGACATTCGCTGACATCCCTCCGCCAGTGCTAACTGGTTCAGGTTCTACGGGTGTGATCTCAGCCCCGTCATGGCGCGGGGCACCCCGTGTCGGGCAGTACCGGAGCGCACAATACCCTGTCGCCCATGAGGACCATCGGCCTGATCGGCGGCATGAGCTGGGAGTCCACGGCCGAGTACTACCGGCTGCTCAACGAGCTGACGCGGGAGCGGCTCGGCGGCCTGCACTCGGCGCGGATCGTGCTGTACTCCGTCGACTTCGCGGAGATCGAGCGGTTGCAGGTCGCGGGCGACTGGGACGAGGCAGGGCGGGTCCTCGGCGCGGCGGCCCGGAGTCTGGAGGCGGCCGGCGCCGATCTCCTCCTTCTCTGCACGAACACGATGCACAAGGTCGCCGACGCGGTGCAGGCGGCCACATCCGTCCCGCTGCTGCACCTCGCCGACGCGACGGCGGACGCGGTCCGCGCGGCGGGCGCGCAACGGGTCGGGCTGCTCGGCACCGCGTTCACGATGGAGCAGGACTTCTACCGCGGCCGCCTCGCGGGCCACGGCCTCGACGTGCTCGTGCCCGACGAGGCGGGCCGCGCCCTCGTGCACCGCGTGATCTACGAGGAGCTGTGCCTGGGCATCGTCCGTGACACCTCGCGCGCCGCGTACCAGGAGGTCATCGCCGGGCTCGTGGCCGCGGGCGCGCAGGGCATCGTCCTGGGCTGCACGGAGATCGAGCTGCTGATCGGCGCGGAGGACAGCCCGGTCCCCGTCTTCCCGACGGCGCGGCTGCACGCGGAGGCGGCGGTGCGGGAGGCGCTGGGCGACAGCACGAGCCGAGATCCGCTGCGCGACCCTACGTCCTGACATCTCCGGCTCAGGGCGCCGGTTCCCCCAGCTCCTCCGGGGCCGCCGGGTGGAGGGCCTTGACGGCGTTCGTGACGGTGGCGTGGAGGCCGCCCGTGAGACGGTCCGCTCCGGCGGCGCGCAGGGCGGAGCGCGCGGCGCCGTTCGCGACGAGCGCGACGCAGCCGCCGTCCGGCTCCCCCTCCGTCTCCAGCCCCGTCGCGACGAACTGCCGCACCGCGCCCGCCGTGCAGCGCTCGACGCCCAGGAAGTCCACCGCGAAGAGCCGGTGCCCGGTGCGTGCCATCCGCGCGAAGAGGCCGCACAGCTCGGCCGCCACCGCGTCGTCGAACGTCCCGGCGTCGTCGAACGCCCCGGCCACGTCGACGACCAGGACGTCACCGGCGGTCCACCGCGCCGGGAAGGTCACCCGCGCTCGCTCCATCTCGGTCCCTCGGTCCCTCGGTCCTCGGGCCGCGCGTCGGCGGCGGCTCGTGTGCGGGGCGCCTACCCCGGCCCGCACAGCGCACGCCCCCCATCATGCGACGCACCGGAAGCTCCGGGACAGGCGCGTGCCGTCCCCGGTGCGGGGCAAGCGGCCGGAATGAGAGCAGCGACGAATCCAGCCGCCCGGCGCCTGGCGGCCGCGGCGATCGGCCTTGCGATGATCCCCGTCCTCGCGGGGTGCGGCGGGAACGACGGGGACGGGCATGACGCGGCGCCCGGCGCCGAGTTGGCCGCCTCCGGACTCCGGCTGACGATCACCACGGAGAACGGGGTGCGGCTGCGGCCCACCGACGGCGACGTGGTGGGCGTCGACAAGGCCGTCGCCCACCACTGGTCGCGCCACGACGACACCCGCGTCCTCGACCTGGACTGCCGCGACCAGGACCCCTCGGGCCGGCCGTGTCCGCGGATGCCGGAGATCGACGTCCCCGCGGGAACCGCCGTGACGGTCACCGCCCGCAACGCGGGCGTCGACGCCGCCGGGCTGACCGGTCCCCTCGACCTGACCACCGTCAACGGTGACGTCACGGTGGCCGATTCCGGCGCGGACGACGCCTCGCTGCGCCTCGTGACCCGCAACGGCTCCGTGCACACCACCTCCGTACGCGCCTCGGCGCTCGGCGTGCGCACGGTCAACGGCGATGTCACGCTCGACTGCGCCACCGCCCCGCGCCGGGTGTCGGCGCGGACCGTGAACGGCTCGGTGGACGTCGCCGTCCCGCACGACGCCCCCGGCTACCGGGTGGACGCCACGACGGACAACGGCCACCCCGCGATCGCCCTCCCCGCCGCCGACGACGGCTCCGCGCGCACCATGACGCTGGCGACCGTCAACGGCGACGTACGGGCCGACCGCCTCTAGCCCTCCTGCGGCGAGCCTTCCTGCCGCCGCAGGCTCAGCACGAGGTCGCGCGGCAGGCCGTGCGTGTCGTGCAGGTAGTGCAGGTCCTCCTCGTCGAGCGGGCCCCGGAAGCGGGGCCGGGCGAGCACCTGGCGGCCGCGGGTCAGCAGCTGTCCGAAACGGCGTTCCTCGTCGAGGAGGACCCGCCGCACCTCGTCCGGGTCCGTCGGCTGCCGGAAGTGATCGAGGGTGTGGCGCACCAACTCCTGCGGCAGGTCGCCCAGTTCGCGCGGGGCGTCGTCGCGCCACAGCACCGTGAGGGCGCGGCGCAGCAGGCGGCGGAGCACGTAGCCGCGGCCGGTGCTGCCCGGCCGCACACCGTCCCCGACGACCACGACGGCCGAGCGCAGATGGTCGGTGACCAGGCGCCAGGAGGCTTCGTCGAGCTGCCACACGCCCGGCACCTCACGGCGCCACGGGTCGAACACGTCGCATTCGTAGACCGAGTCCTTGCCCTGGAGGAGGGAGACGAGGCGTTCCAGGCCGAGGCCGGTGTCGACGTTGCGCTGCGGCAGCGGGACGAGGGAGCCGTCGGGCAGGCGGCGGTGGCGCATCATCACGTGGTTCCACACCTCGACCCAGCGTTCGTCCCGGGTGGGCGTCGAGCGCGGCGGGGTGTCGCCGGTCCACAGGAAGATCTCCGAGTCGGGTCCGCAGGGTCCTGTCGGCCCGTTGTCCCACCAGTTGTCCTCGACGGTGCACTCCACCGGCACTCCGCGCTCCTGCCAGACCCGCAGGGAGCCGGTGTCCCGTCCCACCTGTTCGTCACCGCCGAAGACGGTGGCGTGCAGCAGGCCCGGATCGACGCCGAGCCCTTCGGTGAGCAGGTCGTATCCCCAGGTGAGGCTCTGCGGGCCTTCGTAGTCGCCGAGCGACCAGGTGCCGAGCATCTCGAAGACCGTGAGGTGGGTGGGGTCGCCGATCTCGTCCACGTCGGTGGTGCGCAGGCACCGCTGTACGTTGACCAGGCGCCGCCCCTGGGGATGCGGCCGCCCCTCCAGGTACGGGGTGAGGGGGTGCATGCCCGAGGTGGTGAAGAGCACGGGGTCGCCGGGCGGCGGGAGCAGGGTGGAGCCGGTGATGCGCCGGTGGCCGCGGTCCTCGTAGAAGTCGACGAACGTCCGGATGACGCTGTCGGTGGTGAGCGTGTGCTGCGTGTTCACGGGGGTGGCTCCTTCTCGGATGAGCGGGAGGCACCGGACACGGGCCCGCGCGATCCGGCGGGAACTGGTCCCGGGACCAGAAATCCATCGGCGGGCCGTCTCCGGTCGCCGATGGATGAGAGGAAGAACGTCAGGCGGCGGCAACCGGCGAGCTGGTCGCTCGCGCGGTCGCCGCGGTGGTGCACAGGCCCTTGACGTTCATGCCAGCCACGGTAACGCGCCGCCGCAAGCGGCGCCCGTGAATTGTCGTGCGCCCTAGACGTTGACGCCGTAGTCGAGGGCGATGCCGCGCAGCCCGGACGCGTAGCCCTGGCCGACGGCGCGGAACTTCCACTCGGCGCCGTGCCGGTACAGCTCGCCGAAGACCATGGCGGTCTCGGTCGAGGCGTCCTCGGAGAGGTCGTAGCGGGCGATCTCCTGGTTGTCGGCCTGGTTGACGACGCGGATGAAGGCGTTGCGGACCTGGCCGAAGCTCTGGCCGCGGGACTCGGCGTCGTGGATGGAGACCGGGAAGACGATCTTGTCGACCTGGGCGGGCACGGCCGCCAGGTTCACCTTGACCGACTCGTCGTCGCCCTCGCCCTCACCGGTGAGGTTGTCGCCGGTGTGCTCGACCGAGCCGTCGGGGCTCTTGAGGTTGTTGTAGAAGACGAAGTCGCCGTCGGACAGGACCCGGCCGTCCGCGCCGCACAGCAGCGCCGAGGCGTCGAGGTCGTAGTCGGCTCCGGTGGTGGTGCGCACGTCCCAGCCGAGGCCGACGAGGACGGCGGTCAGGCCGGGCGCCTGCTTGCTGAGGGAAACGTTGCCACCCTTGGCCAGCGAAAGACCCACGGAACTGCCTCCAATACGTTGCTGATCACTTACTTACTTGCGCAATGAATGAAGCATACCTTTCAGGCGCCGGTCGGTGCCGCGGGCCCCACCAGCTCCGACAGGACGTCCTCCATCGTCACGAAGCCGATGACCGTCCCCTTGTCGCCGGTGACGGCGGCGAGGTGGCTGCCCTGGGCGCGCAGCGCGGTCAGCGTGTCGTCGAGCGGGGTGTCGATGCGGACCCGGGTCAGCGGGTGCAGGGCCGCGCGCGGGAAGGGCAGGTCGCGGTCGGCGCGGCCGAGGGTGTCCTTGATGTGCAGATAGCCGAGGAGCGCCGTGCCGTCCTGGCCGGTGACCGGGAAGCGGGAGAAACCGGCGCCCGCCGCGATCCGCTCCAGGCCCGCGGGCGTGATGTCCGCGGGGACGGTCCGCATGCGCTGCGCGGGCACGACTATCTCGCCGACCGGCCGCGTGCCCAGCTCCAGGGCGTCCCGCAGCCGTTCGCCGTCGGCCGAGGAGAGCAGCCCTGCCTCGCTGGAGTCGAGCACCATCCGCGCGAGCTGGTCGTCGGTGAAGACGGCGTCGACCTCGTCCTTCGGCTCCACCTTCAGCAGCCGGAGCAGGCTGTTGGCGAAGGAGTTGATGCCGAAGACGACCGGCTTGACCAGGCGGGTGACGGCGACGAGCGGCGGGGCCAGGAGCAGCGCGGTGCGCACGGGCGCGGCCAGCGCGATGTTCTTGGGGACCATCTCGCCGAACAGCATGTGCGCGTAGGTCGCCACGGTCAGGGCGATGACGAACGAGATCGGGTGCACGGCGGCGTGCGGCACGTGCACGGCCTCGAAGGCGGGTTCGAGGAGGTGGGCGATGGCGGGCTCGGCGACCGCGCCGAGGACCAGCGACGAGACGGTGATGCCGAGCTGGGCCGTCGCCAGCATCGCGGAGATGTGCTCCAGGGCCCACAGCGTGGCGCGGGCCCGCTTCTCGCCCTCCTGGGCGCGGGGTTCGATCTGGTCGCGGCGTACGGAGATGAGCGAGAACTCGGCGCCGACGAAGAAGGCGTTGGTGAGCAGGGTGAGCGCGCCGATGGCGAGTTGAAGGACGGACAGGGTGCTCATCGGGCCTCTCCCGTCAGCTGCGCGGTCGTGTCGGCGGCGGTGGCCGGGTCGGGTCCGGTGATCCGGACGCGGTCGGCCCGGTGGTGGTCGACGTCGAGCACGGCCAGCTCCCAGTCCTCGACGGTGACCGTGTCGCCCTCGACGGGAATCCGGGCGAGCCGCGTCGCGACGAGTCCGGCCACGGTCTCGTACGGACCCTCGGGGGCGGCGAAGCCGATCGCGGCGAGTTCGTCGATGCGGACGCCGCCGTCGGCCTCCCAGACGGCGCGGCCGTCCGTGCGCGCCTCGGCGGGCCGCAGGCCGGGCGCCTCCGCCGGGTCGTGCTCGTCGCGCACCTCGCCGACGACCTCCTCCACGATGTCCTCGACCGTGGCGACCCCGGCCGTGCCCCCGTACTCGTCGATGACGACGGCCATGGTGCGGCTCTCCCGCAGCCGCTGGAGCAGCCGGTCGGCGGGGAGGCTGTCGGGCACGAGCAGCGGCGGCGTGGCGAGTTCGGTGACCGGCGTGAGCTGCCGCTTCTCCGGTTCCAGGGCGAGGGCGTCACGGATGTGGACGGTGCCGATGACGTCGTCGAGGCTGTCGCGGTAGACGGGGAAGCGGGAGAGGCCCGTGGCATGGGCGAGGTTCGCGGTGTCGGCCGCCGTGGCGTGTGCTTCGAGGGCCTGTACGTCGACGCGCGGCGTCATCACGTTCTCCGCGCTCAGCTCGCCCAGGTGCAGGGTGCGCACGAACAGTTCGGCGGAGTCCGGCTCCAGGGCGCCCGCGGCGGCGGAGTGCCGGGCGAGCGCGACCAGCTCCTGCGGGGTGCGGGCCGAGGCCAGCTCCTCGGCGGGCTCCAGGCCGAAGCGGCGCACGAACCGGTTCGCCGTGTTGTTCAGGTGGCGGATGAACGGGCCGAACGCCGCCGTGAAACCGCGCTGCGGCCCGGCGACGACCTTGGCGACGGCGACCGGGCGCGCGATCGCCCAGTTCTTCGGCACCAGTTCACCGATGACCATCAGGAGCACGGTGGACAGGGCGACGCCGAGGACGGAGGCCACCGAGGAGGCGGCGCCGCCCAGTCCGGCCGCCTTCAGGGGGCCGCGAAGGAGCGCGGCGAGGGAGGGCTCGGCGAGCATACCGATCACCAAGGAGGTGACGGTGATGCCCAGTTGCGCGCCGGACAGCTGGAACGTCAGGCGGCGCACCGCCTTCAGGGCGCCGCTCGCACCCCGCTCCCCCGCCTGCGCGGCGCGCTCCAGATCGGCGCGCTCGACGGTCGTCAGGGAGAACTCGGCCGCCACGAAGAGGGCGCAGGCGAGTGTGAGGGCCAAGGCGAGCGTCAGGAGCAGGACTTGGCCAAGGAGAGGCGCACCCATCGCGGGCTGTGACTCCTTCTCGTTCGGGGGATGTCGGGTACCTTGCACGCGCTGCGACGTCCGCGCGCGGTAACTTCTACGTGCTTGTAGAAATACTCGCAGGACTTGCAGAACGAAGGGAACGCCACCCGTGTTCCCGATCCCTTCCGCACCACCCCGCAGACAAGGAAGTGAACGCTTCGATGGTGTTCAAACGACTGCTCAGCTCGCTAGGCGTGGGCGGCCCCACTGTCGACACCGTCCTCGCCCCGGGGGCCGCGGTCCCCGGCGGCAGCCTCTCCGGCCAGGTCCATCTCCGCGGCGGCAGCGGCGACTTCACCATCGAGCAGATCACGCTCGAGCTCGTCGCCCGCGTCGAGGCCGAGCACGAGCAGGGCGAGAGCGAGGGTGTGGTCGTCTTCGACCGGTTCGTGGTCGGCGGCGGCTTCCGGCTCGCGGACGGCGCCGAGCACAGCGTGCCGTTCAGCGTGGTCCTGCCCTGGGAGACACCGGTCACCGAGCTGTACGGGCAGCAGCTCGGCATCGCCCTCGGGGTGCGCACGGAGCTTTCCGTCGCCGGCGCCAAGGACCGGGGCGACCTGGACCAGCTCGCCGTCGGGCCGCTCCCCGCGCAGGAAGCGATCCTGGAGGCGTTCGGACAGCTCGGCTTCGGCTTCCGCTCCGCGGACCTGGAGTACGGGCGGATCGGCGGCACCGGGCAGAGCCTGCCCTTCTACCAGGAGATCGAGCTGACCCCGGCGCCGCGGTACGCGCACGAGGTGAACGAGATCGAGGTGACCTTCCTCGCCACGCCCGCCTCCATGGAGGTCGTCCTGGAGGCGGACAAGCGCGGCGGACTCTTCTCGTCCGGCCATGACGCCGTCACCCGGTTCACGGTCGGCCACGACGCCGTCCACCACCAGGACTGGAACGCGCTCGTCGACGGCTGGGTGCGACAGGTCATCGAACACCGGTCCGCGTACGGCAGCCACGCCGGGTACGGGCAGGACCACGGCGGCTTCCACGAGGAGGGCCACCGCTCCGGGCCCGGCGTCGGCACGGCGGTCGCCGTGGGCGCGGCGGGGCTCGCCGTCGGCGTCGTCGGGGGCATGGTCGCGGCCGAGGTCGTCGACGAGGTCGGGGACTTCTTCGAAGGTGACGACGAGGACGAATAGTGACGGGCGTCACACTATGAGGCGCGTGTGGCCGGGTAGGCGGGCCCGTGCTCGCCTGGACATTCCAGGGAGATCCACAAGAAGCACCGACCCTGGGAGGTAGCGATGTCCTCGAAGCGACGCCGCAAGAAGAAGGCCCGCCGCAAGAACGGCGCCAACCACGGCAGCCGCCCCCAGTCCTGAGGGCGCGCTGGAGCACATAGAGAGGGGCGGCACCCCGTGTGCCGCCCCTTTTCGCGCCGCCGGGCCGCCCGAGCACCTTTACCGGTTCTTTTCTTTTCGACGTACAACCATTTGGCTACGCCACTCGGCAGCGACTCCGGCGGGAATTCTTCGGGATTCCTGGAACTGCCGCCAGGAATTCGCCATCTTCTCTTGTGACCGAGCTCGAACCACAGCACGTACACGGGGAAGGCACTACCGATGCGCAAGATCCTTCGCACCCGCTACATCGCCGCGGGCGGCGTCGCCGCCGTACTGGCGCTGGCAGCCGTCACACCCGCCCTGGCGGGCCCGTCCCCCGCCGCCGGCGGGACCCGCACCGCCGCCGCGGCCCCCGCCTCGCAGGGCGATCCCCGCAACACCACCACGCGCGTGGCCAATTTCTACGGCGCCTACATCGACGCCGTCTGGGACAACGAGGATCCGGGATCCGCCGCCGACGCGAAGGCTCTGCGCGCTTTCTACCTCTCCCCCGCGCTGCGGAAGAAGGTGGCCGCCTACGAGGAAAGGGAACACGCGGACGGAATTCTGTTCGCGCAAAACGTTCCGGTGAAGTGGGCGGTGAAGTACACCGGTTCCGGGGCCGGGCATTCCACGGCACTCGTGACGCTCACGTGGAACGACGGGAGCAATCCGGACGTCACGAAGATCAAGGTCCGGTCGGATCTGCAGACCCGGAAGATCACGGATCTGGCCCCGGCCGACTGAAGCCGCGGCGGCGGTCAGTCGTCGGCGCGGTCGTCGGCGCTGAAGTCGCACCACACCGCCTTGCCCTCGCCGCGCGGTTCCACGCCCCAGGACGACGCGACCGCCTCCACCAGGAGCAGGCCGCGCCCGCTGGTGGCCGTCTCGCCCGGGGACCGGCGGCGGGGCCGGGAGCTGGAGCGGTCCTTCACCCAGAGGCGGACGCGGCGGGGCGGCCCTGTGAGCACCTCCAGGGTGAGGATGGCGCCGCCCTCGGTGTGGACCAGGGCGTTGACGAGGAGTTCACCGGCCGCCAGTTCGACGTCGTCGGCGACGGAGCGCAGGCCCCACGAGGCGAGGTGGTCGCGGAGCGCGGCCCGGGTGTCGGCGAGCCCTTCGGGGTCGGCCTGGTGGACGTAGCGGTGGATGCGCGGCTCCTGCGGGGTGCCGGGGTCGGGGAGGCGGCGCAGCACGAGGAGCGCCACGTCGTCACTGCTGCCCCAGCGCTCCCACAGCGCGCGCGAGAGATGGTCCGCCAGCTCCTCGGCGGATTCGGGGCCGGTGCGCAGGACCTCCGCGAGGTTCTCGATGCCTGTGTCGAGGTCGAGACCCGCGTCCTCCACGAGCCCGTCCGTGCAGAGCACCAGCGTCTCGCCGGGCACGAGGTCGAGCCGTACCTCGGGGTAGTCCTCCATGCCGAACTCGCTGGCGAGGCCGAGCGGCAGCCCGCCCCGGACGCGGGGCACGCCGACTTGGCCGTCGACGTGCCGGACCAGCGGCGGCAGATGCCCGGCCCGCACGGCGCGCACGATGCCGGTGGCGGGGTCGAACTGGGCGTAGGTGCAGGTGGCGAAGCGGTCGGTGTCCAGCTCGGCCAGGAACCGTGAGGTGCGGGAGAGGACGGTCGCGGGCGAGTGGCCCTCCCCGGCGAAGGCCCGCAGGGCGATGCGGAGCTGGCCCATGATGGCGGCGGCGTGGGTGTCGTGGCCCTGGACGTCGCCGACGACCACGCCGATGCGGCCCCGGGGCAGGGCGATGACGTCGTAGAAGTCGCCGCCGACCTCCCGGCCGCCCCAGGCGGCGTGGTAGCGCACGGCGACCTCGGTGTCGGCGACCTCGGGCACGCCGCGCGGCAGCATGGTCGCCTGGAGGCTCTTGGCGATGTCGCGTTCCTCGTCGAAGAGCATGGCCCGCTGCAGGGACTGCGCGACGATGCCGGACAGGCCGATGCACAGGTTGCGGTCCGCGTCGGTGAACTCCTTGCGCCCTTTGTAGAAGAGTGCGAGTCCGCCGATCGCGCGGTCCTGCGCGACCAGCGGCAGGAACGCCGCGGAGTCGAGCCGCATCTCGTCGATGTAGGGCCCGAGGCGGGTGTACTCGCGCGCGGGGCTCGACAGGGAGCCCATGAAGCGGGGGCGTCGGGTCGTGACGGCCTGGGCGAGCGGCACCGACTCGTCGACCTTGTGCAGCTTCAGCTCGTCGAGGGCCCGCATCGTCTGTCCGACGAGCGCGATCAGCTTCAGGTGGTCGCCCTCGACGAGGCCGAGCACGAGGCCGTCGGCGGCGAACCGGTCGAGGCCGCTCGCCCCGGAGAGCACGGCCACCACGTCGTCCACGGTGACGGCACGGGAGAGGGCGTCGGTGGTGCCCTGCACCATGAGCGCGATGCCCTGCCGGTGCTCCTCCCGGGGATCGACGGCCGCGAGCTCCGCCCCGTCCCCCGCGGCCGGGCGGATCACGCCGACGACGCGCACGGGGCGGCCGTCCCTGTCGCGCAGGATGCGCCCGCGCGCGTGGATGAGGTGCAGGGCGCCGCCCCGGCGGTGGGCGCGGAAGTAGACCCCGTAGCAGTCGGCGCCCGAGGTGATCGCCTCGGTGACCGCGAAGGTCATCCGGACGATCTCCTCCGAGGACACCCGCTCCCGCAGGGAGGCCATGGTGCCGTCGAACTCGTCCGGGGTCAGGTCGAGCAGGTCGTGGGAGCTGGCGTCGAGGCTCACCTCGCCGCTGTCCAGGTCCCAGTCGAAGGTTCCTGTGCCGGTCAGGGACATGCGCTGTTCCAGACCGATGGGGGTCTTCCCCGGCTTTCCTGGCCGGCTCGGCTGGCTCGGCTTCCTTGGCTTCCTTGGCTTCCTGGCTGACGTCATCGCTGTCTCCGGTCTGCCGCTCGTTCACCGTAAGCGCCCGGCGGGCGATGCGCGCGGGCACGGTGCGCGGAAAGTGGCAAGCGACGTTCCGGTGACCCTTCGGACACTTGGGGTAAGGGGGGCGTTCCGCGGCCCTGACGGCCGCGGTCCGGACGGGGGCGCAGATGTCCTCGGACGTCTTCGAGAGGGGAGCGCGATCATGAGGGTCGGCACGAGGGTCGGCAGGGCGATGACGGCGGCGGTCGCCGGGGCGGCCCTGGCCGCGCTGGCCGGGTGCGGGAGCGACAGCGGTGACGACAAGCCCTTCGCGGGCAAGAGCGCCGACGACATCGCCGCGGACGCGGTGGAGGCCACCAAGCAGGCCGACTCGCTGCACATGAAGGGCACCGTGCGCCAGGCCGGGGCCGCCTCGGACGCCGTGGTCACCGTCGACCTGTCGGTGGACCAGGAGAAGAACTGCGAGGGCACCATCAGCAGCGGCGGCGCGAAGGCGGACGTACGCCACACGGACGCGACGCTGTACCTGCGCGGCGACGAGAAGTACTGGCAGAACACGCTCAAGAGCCGGCCGGGCGGCGAGAAGGTCGTACCGAAGGTTGCCGACAAGTGGGTGAAGGCGCCCGCCGACGACGCGATGACGCAGGGCCTGTGCGACAAGCAGGGGCTCGTCGCGTCCATGGACGAGAACAAGTCGGAGCGCCAGGGGATGGAGAAGGGCGGCACGACCACCGTCGACGGCGCCGAGGCGATCAAGCTGACGAAGAAGGCGTCGGGCGGCGAGACGCTCACCCTGTACGTGGCCACGGAAGGCAAGCCGTACATCCTGCGTACGACGACGAGCGGCGGCAAGGAGCCCAATACGGCCACGTTCAGCGACTACGGCAAGCCGGTCCGCCCGCAGGCGCCGGAGGCCGGCGAGACCGTCGACCTGAAGGAACTGGCCGCGTCCGGGCAGAAGGCCTGACCCCGGAGAACGAATCGGAAAGAGGTGCCCATGTCCGCGTCCCTGCTCGAGTCCGTCGACCTCGACGCCCCCGTCTCCGTCGCCTGGGAGCTGTGGAGCGACGTCTCCCGCTGGCCCGCCTTCCTCAGCCACGTACGCCTGGTCGAGCCGATGGACGGGCGGCGTTTCGCGTGGCAGCTCGAGCTGCCCGGGGCGGAGAAGAACTTCGTCGCCGAACTGACCGAGGTGGTCCCGGAGAACCGGATCGCCTGGCACACCGTCGAAGGTGTCGACCATGCCGGAGTGGTCACCTTCCACCGGCTGAGCGACACCACGAGCCGGGTGACGCTGCAGATCGAGTACGACCCGAAGGGGTTCGTGGAGCGCCTGGGCGCCCTCACCAACCTCGACTCGACGCTGGCCAACTACGACCTCGGCGAGTTCCAGAAGCTCGCCGAGACGGCCGCCCGCGAGCGCGGGCAGGTCTGACACCGCCCGCTCACGGCGAAGGCGCCCGTCCCCCGAGGGGGCGGGCGCCTCGCGCGAGCGGCGCCATCAGGCCGGATTGTCGATCCCGGTGACGGCCGGCGGGCCGAGCGGGGCGTCCTCCGCGGAGAAGCCCGCGGCGCGCAGCGCCTCCGCGGCGGTCCGCTCGGCCTTGTGCTGGGCCTCCTCGCCCGCGCCCGCGGTCACCTCCAGACGCATGCTGAAGGTGTTGTCGTCGTTGACGGTGAGCAGGTCGAGGTCCTCCTCGCGCCCCAGCTCCGTCTGGTTCGGGTCGACGGGCCGCAGGCGTTCGGCGATGTCCGCCCGCGCGCGGGCGTCCGCGTCCCGCAGGAACGTCCCCGGGATGGTGATGACAAATGTGGTCACGAGAGGGTTCTCCGTTTCTCTGCTCTCGGCGCCGCCTCACAGATGCTCGGCGACGGCCTTCCGGGCGTTCGACGGAAGCACGCGCACGGCGTCGGACGCTCCCCGCAGGGTCCCCGCGGCGTCCTTGCCCGCGCGCCGGGCGGTCTTGCGGCCGCTGGCCACGGCGCCCCGCGTGCGGTAGGCGACCGACGGCTTCCCGTGCGTGTCGGCGGCGGCGATGAGCAGTCCGCCGATCAGGGAGAGGTTCTTCATGAACTGCGTCCGCTGCTGCGCGCGACGCTCGGGGTCCTTCTCCTTCCACCAGGCGTGGCCCGCGAGCGTCGTCGGCACGAGCGAACCGGCGAGCGCGAGCGAGGCGACGCGCGGCAGCCTGCCGGTCGCGAGCAGCAGTCCGGCGCCGACCTGCACCGCGGCGTTGATCCTGACGAGTTCCTCGGGATCCTCCGGCAGGCGCGGAATGCGCTGCGCGACGGGCATGGCCACCGGTTCGGCGGCGGGCGCGACCCGCGCCGGGTCGCGCAGCGTGCTCACGCCGCTGGTCACGAAGACCGAAGCGAGCATCGGACGTGCGGCTTTCCTCAGTACGGTCATGTCCGCACGTCTTCCCCGGCCGGGCGTGCTCAGTCCGCGTCCGTACCCGTCAGGAGCAATGGGCACTCAGGCAGCGCGGGCGTGATCGTCGGCGGCCGGTGCCCGGTGGCGGCCCGCGCGGCGTCCGGTGGGGACGAGGCGCAGATGGCGTACGCGCCGGCCGGCCGGCGGGCGCGCCTCCTTGTTCAGCAGATCCTCGATCCGGTCCATGGCGATCACCAGGAGCCCCATGACCGGCAAGAGCAAAAGAGCGACAACCAGCATCGGCAGCGTCCTCCTCGCGGCGTCCCGTAGCGGTCCCGACCGCCCCTGGGCGACGCGCCCAGCGTCCCGGTGATGGGAAGACTCCGCAACGCCCATTTCACGGCATTTGCTCCGGTGGGCGCCTCTCGGCCACCCGCCCCTCCAGCCCCACCGGCTCACCACTACCCGCGTTTGCAATTAACCCGCGTACGCAACTATTGTTGTCGCTCGTAAGGCGCTCGCGCATCATCCTCGCGCGGCGCGACCGCACGGCAGTAAGGCAAGGGACGAGCACATGTCCACCATCCCCACCGTCACCCTCAACAACGGCGTCACCATGCCGCGCCTCGGCTTCGGCGTCTTCCAGGTGCCCGACGAGGAGACCACCGCCGCCGTGGCCACCGCTCTCGACGCCGGCTACCGCTCCATCGACACCGCAGCGATCTACGGCAACGAGCGCGGCGTCGGCCGGGCGCTCGCCGACTCCGGCATCGCCCGCGACGAGCTGTTCGTCACCACCAAGCTGTGGAACGCCGATCAGGGCCACGACGCCACCCTCGCCGCCTTCGACGCCTCCCTCGACAAGCTCGGCCTCGACCACGTCGACCTGTACCTCATCCACTGGCCGACCCCGGCCCGCGACCTGTACGCCGACACCTGGCGCGCCCTGGAGAAGCTGTACGCCGACGGCCGCACCCGCGCCATCGGCGTCTCCAACTTCCAGCCGGCCCACCTGGAGCGCCTGCTCGCCGAGGGCTCGGTCGTCCCGGCCGTCAACCAGATCGAGCTGCACCCGGGCCTCCAGCAGCGCGAGCTGCGCGACTTCCACGCCAAGCACGGCATCGTCACCGAGGCCTGGAGCCCGCTCGCCCAGGGCGCCGTCCTCAAGGACGAGGCCGTCACCACGATCGCCGCGCGCCACGGCAAGAGCCCGGCCCAGGTCGTCCTGCGCTGGCACCTCCAGACCGGCAACGTGGTGATCCCCAAGTCGGTCACCGAGTCCCGCATCCGCGAGAACCTCGACGTCTACGACTTCGAGCTGTCCGCCGACGATCTTGACGCGCTCGCCGCCTCCGACCGCGGCCTGCGCACGGGCCCGGACCCCGACACCCTGAACTGAGCCCGTGCCGCACGGCCGTGTCAGCCGAGCGCGTGGCCGCCGTTGACCCGTATGCGCTCACCCGTGACGAAGGCCGCCTGCGGGGAGACGAGGTAGGAGACGGCGGCGGCGATGTCGTCCGGATTCCCCATGCGGCGCAGCGGAACGTCGGCGGCGTAGGCGGCCAGCGCGTCGGCGGGCGCGTCCGCGTGCCGCTCGACCGGGATCCAGCCCGGGGCCACGGTGTTCACGGTGACCCCGTCCGGGCCGAGCGCGCGGGCCCAGATCTCGGTGAGGCTGTGCTGGGCGGCCTTGGCGGCCGTGTACGCGGACATGCCGGGCAGCACGCGCTCGATGACGTCGGAGCCGATCTGGACGATGCGGCCGCCGCCGCGCTCCCGCATCGCGGGCAGCACGGCCTGCATGAGCAGGGTGGGGCTCTTGACGAAGAAGGTGAGCTGGTCGAGGTGGTCCTGCCAGGTCACCGCGGTCGGATCGACCTCGGGCTGCGGTCCGGTGGCGTTGACGACGAGGGTGGTGACGGCGCCGAGCCGGTCGGCGACGTCGGTCACGAGCGCCGCCACCGCGCCCTCGTCCGTCACGTCGGCGGCGAACGCCTCGGCGGTCCCGCCCTTCGCGCGGATGTCGGCGACGACCGCCTCGGCCGCCTGCGCGCCGGACCGGTAGACGACGGCGACCGGATGCCCGTCGTCCGCGAGGCGCCGGGCGATGACGGCTCCGAGGCCGCGCGAGGAACCGGTGATCAAGGCTGTACCAGGGGTTGTTCCATGTGTCATGGCGTCAACGTACGGGTCAGCCGAGAATCAGGGGAAGCCGCGCGGCGAACTCGGCAAGGGCGGCCGTCTCGGCGGCTGTCGGCGCCCGGCGCCCCGTCCCGACGAGCAGCGCGTCCGCGTCCGTGAACGAGGCCGGGAACGGGGCCCCCGCGATCGTCTCCAGCGCGGCGCGTGCCACGGCGAGCGTCTCGGCGGGTGGCCGCGGGGCCGCGGGCAGGTGGGCGATCAGGTCCAGGTGGTGCAGGGTCCACTCCAGGACGTACGCCGCCAGGTAGTCGCCGACCGTGAGCACCTTGTCCTGAGTGGCGATGCGGGCGGCCGGGTCCGCGAGCTCCGCGGCGCGTCCGGCGGCGGAGCCGACGTCGTCGAGGTGGAACGCGAGCAGGTGCGGTGCGCCGTACGCCGCGGCGAGGCGCGGGATCAGCGCGTCCAGGGGATCGTCACCGGACGGGGGCTCCGCGAGGAGGTCCCAGTACCCGGCGGCGTCGGCGGTCGGCTCCTCGTCGGCCGGGGTGACCAGGGTGATCAGCACGTCCTGGGCGTCGATGACCAGATGGCACACCAGGTCCCGGACGAGCCATCCGGCACAGCCCGACGGCTGCTCGTAGTCCTCGTCGGCGAGGCCCGCGACGGCCGCGCGCAGGGCCGCCCATGACCGCGTGAAGGCATCCACGGGGGCACGCTAGGCGCCGGGCGCGGCCCGTACAAGCGCGTTCCGGGGCCCGCCCCGCACCCCCAAAGCAGCTCTATGACATCCCATAAACCTTGCTTATGAGCCCATAGACCGGACCCGCCTGCCAACTAAGGCTTGCCTTACTTTAAGATCAGGGGGAGTACGACTCTTTCCTTCGAAGGGAACCTGAACATGCCTCGCCCTCTGCGGGTCGCCATTGTCGGAGCGGGCCCCGCCGGCATCTACGCCGCCGACGCTCTGCTGAAGTCCGCAGTGGCCACCGAACCCGGCGTGTCCATCGACCTGTTCGAGCGCATGCCCGCCCCCTTCGGCCTGATCCGTTACGGCGTGGCGCCCGACCACCCGCGCATCAAGGGCATCGTCACCGCCCTGCACCAGGTTCTCGACAAGCCGCAGATCCGTCTCTTCGGCAACGTGGACTACCCGCGCGACATCGACCTCGACGACCTGCGCAGCTTCTACGACGCGGTCGTCTTCTCGACCGGCGCCACCGCCGACCGCCACCTCGACATCCCGGGCATAGAGCTCGACGGTTCCTACGGTGCCGCGGACTTCGTGTCCTGGTACGACGGCCACCCGGACGTGCCCCGCACCTGGCCGCTGGACGCGGAGAAGGTCGCCGTCCTCGGCGTCGGCAACGTCGCCCTCGACGTCGCCCGCATCCTCGCCAAGACCGCCGAGGAACTCCTGCCCACCGAGATCCCGCCGAACGTGCACGAGGGCCTCAAGGCCAACAAGGCGCGCGAGATCCACGTCTTCGGCCGCCGCGGCCCCGCGCAGGCCAAGTTCAGCCCGATGGAGCTGCGCGAGCTGGACCACTCGCCCACCATCGAGGTCATCGTCAACCCCGAGGACATCGACTACGACGAGGGCTCGATCGCCACCCGCCGCGCCAACAAGCAGGCCGACATGGTCGCCAAAACCCTGGAGAACTGGGCGATCCGCGACATCGGCGAGCGCCCGCACAAACTGTTCCTGCACTTCTTCGAGTCGCCCACCGAGATCCTCGGCGCGGACGGCAAGGTCACCGCGCTGCGCACCGAGCGCACCGAGCTGGACGGCACCGGCAACGTCAAGGGCACCGGGAACTTCACCGAGTGGGACGTCACCGCCGTCTACCGCGCGGTCGGCTACCTCTCCGACGAGCTGCCCAAGCTGCCCTGGGACGTCGCCACCGGCACCGTCCCCGACGAGGGCGGCCGCGTGATCCAGGAGAACGGCGAGCACCTGCCCTCCACCTACGTCACCGGCTGGATCCGGCGCGGCCCGATCGGCCTGATCGGCCACACCAAGGGCGACGCCAACGAGACCGTCGCCAACCTCCTGGAGGACTTCGAGAGCGGCCGGCTGCCCGCCCCCGCCTCCCCCGACCCCGAGGCCGTCGAGGCGTTCCTCGGCGAGCACGGCGTCCGGTACACCACCTGGGACGGCTGGTACAAGCTCGACGCCGCCGAGAAGGCGCTCGGCGAGCCGCAGTCCCGCGAGCGCGTGAAGATCGTCGAGCGCGACGCCATGCTCGACGCCAGTGGCGCCTGAACCGGCCCACTGAACCCCGCTGAACGACGGGAGGCCCCCTCCGCACAGTGTGCGGAGGGGGCCTTCCGTCGTTGTCAGGCCGTCTCGTCGAACGGTGTCACCCGGTGGTACGCCGCCCGCGCGTGTAGCACCCGGCCCGCGACCGTGCCCACGACCGCCGCCGCGAGCAGGCACGCCATCCAGCCCGGATCGCGGTGCCCGGCCCACGACAGCTCACCGGCCGGCTCCGTGCCGAGCACATTGAGACCCGTCCAGCAGAGCAGCGCCGTGCCGGGCGCCGCGATGAAGCGGCCCCGCAGGCCCAGCAGCGCCGCGAGCAGCATCAGCACGAGCAGCGCGAGGCCCGTACGGTCGAGGAAGCCGAGCACGTCGAGGAGGGCGACGAGCGCGAAGGCGCCCAGGTAGGCGGCGGTCCATATGAGCGGGGTCGCCCACGGTTCCGGGACCTGCCGGACGCCCCGTCCGATCTGTCTCCACTCCACCATCGCCGGCTCCCTCCCACGCGCCCCGTCCACCGCAGCACGCTACCGCCCGCCGCGGCGCCCGAGGTCAGCCGGTGGCCGACTCCGCGCGCTTCGGCAGCTTCCAGTTCGGGCGGGGGAAGTGGCAGGTGTAGCCGTTGGGGTAGCGCACCAGGTAGTCCTGGTGCTCCGGCTCGGCCTCCCAGAAGTCGCCGAGCGGCGCGACCTCGGTGACCACCTTGCCCGGCCACAGACCGCTCGCGTCGACGTCGGCGATGGTGTCCTCGGCGACGGCGCGCTGCGCCTCGTCGGCGTAGAAGATGGCCGAACGGTAGCTGCGGCCGATGTCGTTGCCCTGCCGGTCCCGGGTCGTCGGGTCGTGGATCTGGAAGAAGAACTCCAGGACGTCCCGGTAGCTGGTCACCGACGGGTCGTAGACGATCTCGATCGACTCGGCGTGGTCGCCGTGGTTGCGGTAGGTGGCGTTGGGGGTGTCACCGCCGCTGTAGCCCACGCGCGTGGAGACCACGCCGGGCTGCTTGCGGATCAGGTCCTCCATGCCCCAGAAGCAGCCTCCGGCCAGCACAGCCTTCTCGGTTCCCACGGTCATGCGAAACTCCTGCCCAGATCGGTGGTGACGGCCCGTTCTCGCTGTTCGGGCCGCAGGAGCTGTAACGCACGACGGGGTCAGCCGATTCCCTTCCGCAGCCGGTCCACGTTGGCCGCGACGTCGCCCTTGGTGAGGTCGCTGCCGATGCTGACGAGAAAGGCTCCGGCGGCCAGCCAGTCTGCCGCGTTGTCGACCGTGACGCCGCCGGTCGCCGCGATCCGGGCGCCGGGCAGGACCGAGAGCACCGACTTCAGGTAGGTGACGCCGCCGACGTGCGCGGGGAACAGTTTCGCCACGCCCCGGCCGGCCGCCGTACGGAGTTCGCTGGGTGTGAGGCCGCCCTCGACCAGGAGCCGTCCGGCCTTGTCCGCGACGGGGCGCACGTCGGGCACCTGGAACGGGCTGACGAGGAACCGCGCCCCGGCCGCGAGCGCACGCTCGGCGATGTCGGGCGAGGTGACGGTGCCGAGCCCGAGGGTGATGTGCGGCGCCTCCCGCGACCAGCTCTCCACCAGCTTCTCCCAGCCGGGCGTGGTGGCGGTGAACTCGAACGCGGTGATGCCGCAGTCGACGAGCGCCCGGGCGACGCGGTCGGCGGTGTCGGCGTCGGCCTCGCGGACGGTGGGCGTCACCCGGGCCACGCGCAGCCGCTCGATGACCTCGGTGGCGGCGGGCCCCGTCATGCCGGGTCCGCGATGGCGGCGAGGGCGTCCAGGGTGGATTCGGCGTCGGCGCCGCTGGCGCGGAGCACGATGGCGTCGCCGCAGCGGATGTTGAGCGTCATCAGGGAGAGGACACTGCGGGCGGGGACCTCGCGGCCGTCCTCGCGGGCGACGGTGACCTCGGCCTCGCTGCGGGCGGCGGTCTGGGCGAACGCGGCGGCCGGACGGGCGTGCAGCCCGGCCTCCTCGGTGACGACCAGGCGGCGTTCTACGACGGTCAACGTCCTTCTCCTTCGGTACCTGAGAGCAGTGCGGTCAACTGGTCCACGAGCTGCTCCTCCTCGTCGGGGCGCAAGGGGCGCGGGTCGATGTAGAGGCGGCCGGTGCTCGCATGGTGGTCGCGCAGGTGGATGCCGTGAGCGGCGAGTTCGGCGGCCAGAGCGGTGGCGTCCCGTCCCGCGACCGTGGGGTGCACGGTGAGTTCGGTGCGGTGGATGGCGCGTCCGGCCTCGTCGGCGGTGACGCGGGTGGTGATGCCGGGGAGTTCGGCGAGGCGCGCGGCGAGCCTCTCCATGCGCGCGCGGTGGTCGCCCGGTGCGGCGCTCCCGTACTCGCGGAGCGCCTGGACCAGGCCGAACAGGGTCTCCTTGCCGACCTTCATCGGGCGGGCGACGCCGTTGTACTGGGCCCGGCAGGCGGCCATGTGCTCGGCGCTGCCGCAGATCATGCCGGAGGTGGGCCCGCCGACGGCCTTGCCGCCGCTGTAGATGACGAGGTCGGCGCCGGTGGCGGGCCAGCGCTTCAGGTCCTCCTCCGCGGCGGCGTCGACGATGACGGGGATGCCGTGGCGGCGGCCGACCTCGACGGTCTCCGCGAGGCCGACCATGCCCTTCTGCACGGCGTGGTGCGACTGGACATGGAGGAGCGCCGCCGTACGGGGGCCGATGGCGCCGGAGAGGTGGGCGGCGGTGACCTTGTTGGCGGAGCCGACCTCGACTGGCATGCCGCCGCCGAGGGCGATCATCTGCCGGATCGGGGCGCCGAAGTGGACGGAGTGCCCGCGCGGCAGGATCACCTCGCAGGGTGCGTCCCGGGCGTCGGGCAGTGCCTCGATCCGGGACAGGTCGGTGCCCGCGATCACGGCGGCGACCGCGATGGCGACACCGGAGGCGGCACCCGTGGTGGGGCAGCCGTCCTCGGTGCCGGTGGCCCTGGCTATCTCGCGGCCGACGGCGGCGATCAGGTCGTCCATGACGACGTGCCGGCGGGCCGCGTCGCCCATCGCGGCGATGACGCCCTCGCCGAGGACGCTGCCGCCGAGGGCGGTCATCTTGCCGCTGGCGTTGATCGCGGGCGGGACGCCGAGGTCCTGGTGGAGTGTGCTCACGTGATGTCCTTGCACTGGAGCGGAACGGATGGGGCGCTCACTTGCCGGGGATCGGGAAGAAGAACCCGGCGACCATCGCGCCGATGATCGCGCCGCCGGTCAGCGGCTTCTTCCAGGCGTAGAACAGGGCGGCGCCGATGGTGGAGCCGAGGCCGACCGGGAGCGAGGCGGTGGCGGCGGAGATGATGACGAGCGGGCCGAGGTAGCGCCCTGCGGAGTTTCCGGCGCCCATCATCACGTCGGCGCCGAACGTCGACGTACCGCCCGTGGAGTTCACCGTGGCCCGGCGGATGACGAGGATGGCGATGCCGATGAGCGCGCCGAGCACGGCGCCGACGGGGATCGCGAGCCAGAAGTGCTGGAGCGGGGCGGTGAACCCGGCGGCGAGCAGCATGGCGGGGATGCCGATGCCGACGCCGGTCTGGAGGGAGCCGCCGATGTCGAGGATGCCGACCATGGGGCCCTCGATGATGCGGGCGAAGAGGAAGCCCGCGCCGAACGCGGCGGCGGCGCCGTAACTGCCGCCCTCCATCCCGGCCTTGAGCATGGAGGCGACGGCGACCTCGTTGAACACGCCGGTGTCGTAGACGTAGTAGAGGTGCGTGCCGGTGAAGATGCCCGCGGCGAGGCAGGCGACGAAGACGGGGAAGGCCCATTCGGAGAGCCAGAAGCTGCCTTCGCCGGGCACTTTGCTGAGAAAGCCGCCCTTGGCCGCTCCTGACCCGGTGCTCTGTTCGGGTATGCCGCCGGCGGCGGGCGCGGTGGTGGATGAGTCGGTCATGTCGCTGCCTGCCTCACTGGGGCTTGGTGCCGGTGGCGTCGTGGAACTGCAGGAGCCAGTGCGGGATGTCGACCTTCATCTGTGTGAGCAGGGTGAGGTCGGTGCCGCGCAGGAAGGCGCTTGCGGCGAAGAGCACGACCACCGCGGTGGCCAGGGACTTGGTGACCTTGGTCCAGCCGAGGTCGTCGACGCCCTTGCCGATGACGATGCCGAGCACGATGCCGGGCACGGCGTTGCCCATGACGAGGTGGCCGAGGCCGCCGAGGACGGTGCCCCAGGCGCCGGTGCGGCGGCCCGCGTCCACGGCCGCCATCCAGAAGATGATCGGCATGACGGGGTTGATCAGCCACTCCGAGGCCGGTCCGAGCACCTTCGCCGCGACGTCCTGGAGGGAGTGCGGGATGGAGGCGGCGGTCGTGTTGAGCAGCGTGATCAGGAGCATGCCGACGACGGTGCCGGTGAGGGCCATGCGCCGCGGGTTGTGCAGCGTCTCCGCGAGGTTGCGGTTCTTGATCATCGCGGCGGACGCGGTCCAGTGCGGCACGATGCGGTGGTCGACGTCGCCGGTCAGGGCGCCGGTGCCGACCGCCGTCGACCATGCGTTGAAGAGGAAGCCGAGGCCGAAGGAGAAGTGCGCGACGGGGTCGTTCTGGCAGGCGTTGAGTTCGCCGAGGGTACGGAAGGCGCCCATGCCCTGGACCTTCGGGGCGTGGAACATACGGGCCACGCCCGCGCTCGCGCCGAAGCCGATCAGGCCGCCGATGACGAGGGATTCGAGGAGGACGGTGAGGGTGTGGTTCATCGGGTCACCTCATGCGCAGCGCGTGCTGGAGCGGCGTGAGCCGCTCCTCGCGCACCGTGAAGTCGAGGGCGTCCAGGTCGAGTGAGGTCACCTGGACCTCGATGCGCAGCGTGATCTCGAAGCGCTGCCGGGTGCGGGGGAAGAAGAGCCCGAGGAACCGTTCGGTCCAGCGATGCTCCACCGCGCCCACGACATCCAGCTCCAGGGGCTCCACCCGGAAGGAGACGCCGTCGGTGCGCTTGCCGACGGCCGACTGCACCTGGCCGATGGCGGTCGCGAACGCCTTCTCGCGGGTGGGCCCCGAGCCGCTGAGCCGCAACGTGTGCCGCTCCTGCTTCACGCCGCCTCCTTGCCGAGCTTCTTCAGGAGCGCCTCCGTGACCTTGAAGCCCAGCTCCTCGCTGTCGAGGAACCCGAACCCGAGGACGGTCCGCCCCTGCTCGACGGCGGTCACCCCGGCCTGCGCGGACCGCATCCCGAACTCGATCTCGTGCCCGTACTTGGCCTTCGCGGTGACGGCGCCCGCGCCACCGCTGCCGCAGAACGAGATGCCGAGGTCGGCCCCTTCGGCGGCCATCACGTCGCCCACCTTCATGTCGGCGCCGGGGCCCGGGATGAGGATGGGCTCGCCGCCCGCGGCGCGGATGCCCTCGGCGACGGCGTGGCCCTTGCCGAGCCGGTGTCCGATCACGATCTTGACTGTCATGGCGGTGCTCCCTGAGGGGTCGGTCATGCCTGCGCGGTGGGCTGGTGCTGGGTCTGGAGCTGTGCGGCCGCCTCGAAGTGCAGGGCGAGCAGCAGGACTTCGGTGTCCCGCGCGGCGAAACCGCGCGGGGTGCAGTAGGTGTCGACGAGGGTGCGGACGGCGGCCATCCGGCCCGGGGCGACCTCGGCGGCGAGCTGGTCGTCGAGCGCGTCGAGGTGTTCCGCGTCGCGGACCCGGCGGACGAAGGCGAGGGCGTGGACGGCGAGCGCGAGGGACCGCGTCTCGTCGAAGGCGATCCCGCACGTCTCCGCGTAGACCTGGGCGAGCGGGAGGAACGCCGTCAGGTCGGCCCGGTCCGCGTCGGTGACGGGGCGCGCGGTGTCCTGCACGGTCGCGGCGAGCCGCTCGATCAGGGGGGTGGTCATGCACGGGCCTTTCGGTGGTTCTGTCCGGTGGTTCTGTCCAGTGGTTCGGTTCGGTGGGGCGAACGCGGTGGGGCTACGGGGCCTGGAGGCGCCGCGCGATTCCGGCGCGGACGACGGCGACCTCCTGGAGGCGGCTCGTCCCCGTACGGGTGGCGCCGTCGGCGTCGGTCAGCGTCGTGGGCTCCTCGGAGAGCCGCAGCAGCGTCAGGTCGGCCCCCGAACCGGCCCGCAGGGTGCCGAACTCCTCCGCCAGACCGATGACCTGCGCGGCGTGCAGCGTCGAGCAGCGGATCACCTGCTGCGGGGTCAGGCCGAGCGCGAGCAGTTTGGTGAGGGTCGTGACGAGGGAGTGCACGGGCCCGTCGACGTTGCGGTTGTGCAGGTCGGTGCTGATGGTGTGCGGGGTGAACCCGGCGGCGATCGCCCGTTCGGCGACGGCGAAGCTGAGGCTGGCGCTGCCGTGCCCGACGTCGAGCCGCACGCCCCGCTCGATCGCGGCGCGGGCCTGCGGTTCGCTGCCGAAGAGACCGCCGGGCTTGCCGTGGAAGGCGTGGGTGACGACATCGCCGTCGCCCAGCAGGTCGAGCACGTCGCCGAGGTGCGGGGGCTCGTTGCCGACGTGGACCATGACGGGCACACCCACCCGTGTGGCCACGCGCTTCGCCGCCTTCAGGGGCGCGAGCCCGCTGTTGCCGAGGACCGACGCACTCATCCGGATCTTGATGCCGCGGATGCGGTCGGGGTGCGCCCGCAAGCGCTTCTCGGTGGCGGCCTCGTCGATGTCGTCGGGGCCGCGCGAGAGCTCCTTGCGGCCGTGGGCGAGGCCGTGGCGGGAGATGTTGAGCCAGCTGAGGACGCGGGTGGTGGCGGGCCGGACAACGTTATCGGCGAAGTCGTCCCAGTGGTCGCTGCCGCAGCTGCCCGCGTCGACGACGGTGGTGACGCCCTGGTCGACGCCGATCACGTCGGCCGGAACGCCGAGGTCGGTGCCCGGGTCGTAGACGTGCGTGTGCAGGTCGATCAGGCCCGGCGCGACGAGCAGCCCGGTCGCGTCCAGGCGCTCGGCGCCGTCGAGCGTGCCCGGGGCGCCGACGGCCGCGATCCTCCCGTCCTGGACGGCGAGATCGCCCGGCTCGGCCTCCGGCCGCAGTGGATCGGCGAGGAGCCCGCCCGCGATGACGAGATCGAATCGTTGCGGGCGCACGGAAGAAGATCCGTGTACAGCCATGGACGGCCGCCTTTCCCGAGCGTGAGAGTGGTGCCCGCGCACCGGCCGGGGGGAAGGTGGCCGGGCTCGCACCTGGAGGAGAATCCCGAATCTGTTCCGTACAGTAGAATGACGTTCCGTTGTACGGATCGATTGGCAACATAGCCCGCTTCTCCCCGGAGGGTCAATGGAACCGAGCAAGCCCGCGAATTCCGTCGTCAAGGCGCTACGGGTGCTGCACGCGGTCGCCCGCGCCGACGGGCCGCACCGGCTTGGCGACATCGCGGAGCGCTCCGGCGTCTCCAAGGCCTCCACCCACCGGGTTCTGGCCACCCTGGTCGAGGAGGGCTACGCCGCGCCCGACGGCGAGGGCCGGTACGGCTGCGGGGTCCAGCTGCGCGCGCTGGCGGCACAGGTGCTCGCCGACGACGCGGTCGGCATCGACGCCGTCCTGCGCGCCCTGCAACAGCGGCTCGGGCAGGCGGTCCACCTGGCGGTCCTCAGCGGCGACCACGCCACGTACACGCACAAGGTCGACCCGGGCCACGCGTACCGCATCGCCACCGACGTCGGCACCCCGCTCCCCCTGCACGCGACGGCGGCGGGCAAGGCGCTGCTCGCGCACCTCCCACCGGAGGAGGTGTCGGAGATCCTGGGCCGTACCGGCCTTCCGGCGCGCACCCCGCGCACCCACACGGACCGGGCCGCCCTGACCGAGGAGCTGGCGGCGATCCGGGAGACCGGGTACGCCACCGACTACGAGGAGGCGGACGCCTCCATCTGCTCCCTGGCCGCCCCGGTGCTCGACGCCGACGGCACCGCGGTCGGCGCCGTGTCCGTCTCGTCCCTGACGTTCCTGGTCACGGAGGAGCAGTTGGCGGCGTTCGCGCCGGCGGTGCGGCAGGCGGCGGAGGACGTGTCCCGCAGATTGTGACCCGCCGAGTGGTGCATATGTGGTGCGTTTCGGAGTCGGTTGTGGTTCACTCGATGGGTCAGTGGCCCTACTACCGCCGCAGCCCTACCACCGCAGCCCTACCGACGAGGGAGCCCACCCATGGCAGGACATCCGGACCACCCGCCCAGCGAGCGCTTCTCCGTCACGCTGGCACCGCCCGCCGTCGTCGCGGTCAACGAGCTGGCCGAGACCGGCGGCGTCAGCAAGGCGGACGTCATCAACCGCGCCGTGCTGCTGCTCGGCTTCGTCGAGCGGGAGCGGGCCGCGGGCCACGAGCTCATGATCCGCAGGGCGGACGGGGAGCTGGAGCGCATCCACATCCTCTGAGCGTGCGCGGGGCCTCACCCGTCCGTGCCGGGCAGCCGGGTGTCACCGTCGGACCAGTGATTGATCCAGCCGCAGGCGCCGCACGCGTAGCGGCCGTTGATGCCCGCGACGACGGTGCCGCAGCCTCCGCACTGTTTCTCCGTGACCTGCTGCCCGGCCAGGAACTCCGCGGCCGCCGCAGCCGTCTCCACGTTCCGATCATGCGAGTTCATGGTCGCGCCCCTACCCAGCGGGGCGCGGCTCAGTGCCCGTACGCACCCTCTTCGTCCGTCCGCCGCGTCCGTCAGGAGCCTCCCGTGTCAGCGTCCCCCCGCATCCGAGTCGGATCCGTCGTCGAGGACTTCACCCTGCCCGACGAGACGGGCACGCCCACGTCCCTGTCCGCCCTGCTCGGCGAGGGCCCGGTCGTGCTGTTCTTCTACCCGGCCGCGATGACCCCCGGCTGCACGGCGGAGGCCTGCCACTTCCGCGACCTGGCCGCCGAGTTCGCCGAGGTCGGCGCCCGCCCCGTCGGGGTCAGCGCGGACGCGGTGGAGCGGCAGCAGGAGTTCGCGGGGCTCCACACGCTCGGCTTCCCGCTGCTCTCGGACCCGGAGGGCGCGGTGCGCGGGCGGTTCGGCGTGGCCCGCGGTTTCGCGCCGCTGCCGACCAAGCGGGCCACGTTCGTCATCGGGACGGACCGCCGCGTCCTGGAGATCGTCCGCAGCGAGTTCCGGATGAGCGCCCACGCGGACAAGGCGTTGGCCGCTCTGCGCGCGGCCGACGCCCGTTAGTCCCTTTGCATCCGAAGCGGCTACCGGCGGCTGCGCACCAGCAGGTACACGAAGTACGGCGTCCCGATCACCGCTGTCATCAGCCCGGCGCCCAGCTGAGCCGGCGCGATCACCGTGCGTCCGAGCAGGTCGGAGGCGCACACCAGCACCGCGCCGAGCAGCATCGCGACGGGCACGACCCGGACGTGTCTGCGGCCCACCAGGGCGCGCGCCGCGTGCGGCGCGATGAGGCCGACGAAGCCGATCGTGCCCGCCGCGGCGACGGCCGTGGCGCTGAGCAGCACGCTCAGGACGAGGAAGCCGAGCCGGCCGCGCGCGAGGTCGAGGCCGAGCAGGCGCGGGGTGTCCTCGTCGAGGGAGACGAGGTCGAGTTCCCTGCGCCGGACGACCGTGACGGCGGTGGCGATCACGAGCACCGCGGCCACCGGCAGCACGTCGGTGCCGGTGCGCCCGTACGTCGAACCCGACAGCCAGATCAGGGCCTTGGTGGCGCTGAACCGGTCGGTGAGCACGATGAGGAGGCTGATCAGCGCGGTCGTGCCGGTGGCGACGCCCATGCCGATCAGGACGAGCCTGCTCTGCTGGTAGCCGCCCTTCGCCGCGAGTCCGAAGACGAGCGAGGAGCTGAGCGCGGCGCCCGCCAGCGCCGCGCCCGCGATGGCCCACGCCCCGGCGCCGGGCGCGGTGGTGACGAGGAGGACGGCGCCGAGCCCCGCGCCGCCGGAGACGCCGAGGGTGCCGGGTTCGGCGAGCGGGTTGCGGCTCACGGACTGGACGAGGGTGCCGGAGAGGGCGAGCGCCGCGCCCGCGGTGAGAGCGGCCAGGACGCGCGGCACCCGGGTGTCGAGGACGAAGCTGACGGCCTGCCCGGCCTGCCCCGTCAGCCAGTTGGTGACGTCGCCGAGGAGGAGCGTGCTGTCGCCGACCAGGACCCCGGCGATGGTCGCGCCGATGAGGACGGCCACGAGGACGAGCACGGTGAGCGTGAACGCGGCCCGGCTCGGGATGCGCAGGTGCTCCTGCGCGGCGGCGGCGTCGCCGTCCCGCATCCGCACCGCCATGACGACGAGGAAGACGGCGCCGATGACGCTGGTGACGACGCCGGTCGGCACGGTCACGGCGGTCTCGGCGGACGTCACGGTGCGCAGCAGGACGTCCGCGCCGAGCACGAGCGCCGCGCCGACGAGCCCCGCGAAGGGGATGCGCAGCCGGTGCCGTACCAGCGGACGCACCCGGCGCGCGAGCGGCCGGACGAGGGCCGGCGCGCACAGGCCGACGAAGCCGATGGGCCCGGCGAGCGTCACCGACGCCGCCGACAGGAGCGCGGCGAGGACGACCGCGGTGATGCGGGTGGAGCGGACCGGGACGCCCAGGCCGCGCGCCGCCTCGTCGCCGAGGGCGAGGGCGTCGACGCGCCGGGCGAGGAGGGCGAGGGCGATCAGGGCGGCGAGCACGACCGGGGCCATGCGGACGATGCCGCCGAAGCCGTTCTGGCTGATGCTGCCCTGGGCCCACTGGTAGATGCCGTCGGTGGACTCGGGGAACAGCAGGAGCAGCGCCTCGACGACGGCGTTGAGGCCGAGGGTCAGCGCGCTGCCCGCGAGGACGAGCCGTACGGATCCGGCGCCGCGTCCGGCGAGCCCGAGGACGACGGCGGCTGCCGCGAGCCCGCCGATGAACGCGACCGACGACGACGCGAGCATCGGCAGGCTGACACCGGTGACGGTGAGCACGCTCAGGGCGAGGTACGAACCGGCGTTGACCGCGAGGGTGTCGGGGGCCGCGAGCACATTGCGGCTGACGGCCTGGAGGACGGCGCCGGCCGCGCCGAGCGCGACGCCGACGAGGATCCCGGCGACCATGCGCGGCAGCCGGGAGGCGATGACCACGGAGGCGTCGCCCTCCTCGGCGCGGCCGGTGAGCGCCTTCCACACCTGGCTCGCGCCGACGGAGGCGGTGCCCTGCGTGATGTCGACGACGGCCAGCGCGAGGACGAGGAGGAGGAGGAGCCCGACCGTCACCGCGACCGCGCCCGAGGGGGACGAGGCCGTGCGCTCGGGCGTGGCGGCGGGGGTTGCGGTGACGGTCATGGCCTACTTCGTGAGAGTGCTGACGACCGCGTCGATGTACTGCTCCATCGACTTCGGCCCACCGAACATCCAGATGCCGTCGTCCAGGCGGTGCACGTCACCGGACTTGACGAAGGGCAGCGACTTCCAGACGGAGTTGTCCGCGAGGTCCTTGGTGAAGACGTCGGTCTCGGACTTGTTGCCGATGTAGAGGAACTGGGTGTCCTTGCCGAGGCCGGTGAGCCCTTCCACGTCGGTGGTGGCGAGGCCGTAGTCCTTGTCGCCCTTGAGCTTCCAGGCGTTCTTCAGGCCGAGCGCCTCGTTGACGGTGCCGATCTGGGAGGCGCTGGTGTAGGCGCGCACGGAGACCTGGTTGGAGGCGGCGTAGCCGTCGGCGAAGGCGATTTCCTTGCCGGCGAGGCCCGCGTCCTTCAGCGCCTTCTTACCTGCGGCGATCTTGGCCTCGTACTCCGTCTTGGCGGCCTCGGCCTCGCTCTCCTTGCCGGTCGCCTTGGCGATGACGTCGAGCGTGTCGTTCATCTGCCCGATCTGGTCGGCGCCGTTCGCGGCCTTGACCTGGAGCACCGGGGCGATCTTCTTCATCTGCTTGATCGCGGACGCCGACAGGTCGGTGGTGGCGACGATGAGGTCGGGGGCGAGGCCCGCGATGGTGTCCATGCTGGGCTCGCCGCGGGTGCCGATGTCCTTGGGCGAACCGGTGAGCGGGGCGGCCTTGTCCCACGCCGTGTAGCCCTTGACGTCGGCGACGCCCACGGGGTCGACGCCGAGGGTGACCAGGGACTCGACGACGTTCCACTCGGTGCCGACGACCTTGGTCGCCGTGTGGTCGAGGGTCACCTTCGCGCCGTTCGCGTCGGTGACGGTGATCTTCTCGGACTTGGTGTCGGCGGAGGCCTTGGCGGGCTCGGACGAACCACAGCCGGACAGGGCGAGGGCTGCCGCGGTGGCGGTGGCCGCGGTGATCAGGAGTCGTCTCATGGCGTGCTGTGGAGCCTTTCGCTTCTGCTGTGGTGGCGGCCTATCGCGCGGGTGCGCAGCCGGCCGGTGAGGGCGTCGGTGTCGACGTCGATGCGGATGCCGTACGTCTCGGAGAGCCGCTCCGGCCGGAGCACGTCCTCGGGCGTGCCGTCGGCGATGATGCGCCCGGCGCTGAGCAGGGCGATGCGGTCGGCGACGGCGGCGGCCTGGTCGAGGTCGTGCAGGACGACGCCGACGGCGATGCCGTCGTCGTCCGCGAGATCGCGCATCAGGTCGAGGAGTTCGACCTGGTAGCGCAGGTCGAGGTAGGTGGTGGGTTCGTCGAGCAGGAGCACGCCGGTCTGCTGGGCGAGGCAGCCCGCGAGCCACACCCGCTGCAACTGGCCGCCGGAGAGCTGGTCGACGCCGCGCTCGGCGAGCCCGGCGACGCCGGTCATGGCGAGCACGCGGTCGACGACGGCGGCGCCGTCGGGGTCGGTGCGTCCCCAGCGGCCACGGTACGGATAGCGGCCGAACTCGACGACGTCGCGGACGGTGAGCCCGGCGGGTGTCGGCCTGCTCTGGGTCAACAGGGCGACCCTGCGGGCGAACTGACGGGCCGTGAGGTCGAAGCCGTCGGTCGCGTCGGTCGTGCCGGCATCAAGGGTCAGCGTGCCCGTGCGGGCGCCCTGCAGCCGCGCGATCGTGCGCAGCAAGGTCGACTTGCCGCTGCCGTTGGGGCCGACCAGGGCGGTCACTTCGCCGGGCCGGAGGACGAGGGCCGCGTCGTGCACGACGTCGACGCCGTCGTACGACACGGTCACCTGCGCGGCCGACAGCTCGTGACCGCGCGGACGTGGGGCGCTGCCTGCGCGTTCACCAGATCTCACAAATCGAAGGTTAGCCTAACCTTATCTGGCGCGAAACCACCCCTCACCTGTGAACACGCGGACCCGGTCTCCCCCTGCGTGACAGCAGGGGCGGGTGGTAATGTTCTCGGACCTTCCGAGTGGATTCGAGGAGCCGAACATGGTGGGTGACGACGACATCTCCGGATGAGATCCGGACCTGACAGGCCATCGGCCGGTGCCACGCCCGTCGCGCATGTCGCGCACGCAATGGAGCACCGCACGCCGTCATGGCCTCTGAGTCGTCCCCTTTTCCCATGTCCCGGGTGGCCTGTTTTCGGCCGCCCGTCTCATCCATGAGGTCTCCCATGCCCGACATGTCTGTCATCTGCTCGAACCTGTCCTTCTCCTGGCCGGACGACACGCCCGTGCTCGACTCCCTGTCGTTCACCGTGCCCGTCGGCCGCACCGGCCTCGTGGCGCCGAACGGCTCCGGCAAGAGCACCCTGCTGCGGCTCGTCGCCGGTGACCTGAAGCCCACCGCGGGTTCGGTCACCGTCCACGGCACCCTCGGCTACCTCCCGCAGACCCTCCCGCTCAGCGCCGGCCTGACCGTGGCCGAGGTCCTCGGCGTCGACGCCGTGATCCGCGCCCTGGACGCCGTCGAGTCCGGCGACGTCGCCGAGGAGCACTTCACCGTCATCGGCGACGACTGGGACATCGAGGAGCGCACCCGCGCCCAGCTCGACGCCCTCGGCCTCGGCGGCATCGCGCTCGACCGCCGCCTCTCCACGCTCAGCGGCGGCCAGGCCGTCTCGCTCGGCCTCGCCGCACAACTGCTCAAGCGCCCGGACGTGCTGCTCCTCGACGAACCCACCAACAACCTCGACCTCGACGCCCGCCACCACCTCTACGACGTCCTCGAACAGTGGCACGGCACGCTCCTCCTGGTCAGCCACGACCGCGCGCTGCTCGACCGCATGGACCGCATCGCCGAGCTGCACGCTGGTGAACTCCGCTTCTTCGGCGGCAACTTCACCGCCTACGAGGAAGCCGTACGCGCCGAGCAGGAGGTCGCCGAGAAGAACGTCCGCAACGCCGAGCAGGAGGTCAAACGGGAGAAGCGCGAGCTCCAGCAGGCCCGCGAACGCGCCGACCGCCGCGCCTCCAACGCCGCCCGCAACCTGAAGAACGCCGGACTCCCCCGCATCTTCGCCGGAAACATGAAGCGCGGCGCGCAGGAGGCCGCGGGCAAGGCCGGGCAGACGCACGCGAACCGGGTCGGCGAGGCGCAGGCCAGGCTCGACGCGGCCGAGAGGGAGCTGCGCGACGAGCCCACCCTCGCCCTCGACCTGCCGGACACCCGCGTGCCCGCCGGGCGGACCGTCTTCCACGGCGAGGGGCTGCGCCTCAAGCGCGGCGAGCAGGACCTGTTCGCGGGCGACGGCGTCGACCTGACCGTGCGCGGACCCGAACGCATCGCGCTGACCGGCCCCAACGGCACGGGCAAGACGTCCCTGCTGCGGCTGGTCATCGGCGACCTGGAGCCGGACGAGGGCACCGTCCGGCGCGCCGACGGCCGGATCGCCTACCTCTCCCAGCGCCTGGACCTGCTCGACCCCGAGCGCACGGTGGCCGAGAACTTCGCCGAGTTCGCGCCGGAGCGCCCCGAGGCCGAGCGCATGAACCTCCTGGCCCGCTTCCTCTTCCGCGGGCCGCGCGCCCACCTGCCCGCCGGTGTCCTGTCCGGCGGCGAACTCCTGCGCGCCACCCTCGCCTGCGTCCTGTGCGCGGAACCCGCGCCGCAGCTCCTCCTCCTGGACGAGCCGACGAACAACCTGGACTTGGCGGGCGTGGCCCGTCTGGAGAACGCGCTCACCGCGTACAAGGGCGCGTTCCTCGTGGTCAGCCACGACGAGCGCTTCCTCGCCAACATCGGCGTCGACCGCGCGCTGCGCCTCGCCGACGGCCGCCTGACCGACATCGCGGTGCGGGAGGTGGGCGGCGATGCCTGAACCCGCCCTGCTCGCCCACGACCTCGTCCGCACGCTCGGCACCCGGCGCGTCCTGGACGGCGTCTCCCTCACCGCGGCCCCCGGCCACCGCATCGGGCTCATCGGCGAGAACGGTGTCGGCAAATCGACGCTGCTGCGGCTGCTCGCGGGCGCCGACACGCCTGACGCGGGCACCGTCGAACGCCCCCGCGACCTCGGCTTCCTCCACCAGGAGATGGAGTACGACGCCGGGGCGACCCTCGCCGACGTCCTCGACGACGCGCTGCGCGAGGCCCGCGCCGACCTCGCCGAGCTCGAACGCCTCGGCGATCTCCTCGCCCGCACACCCGAGGACGACGTCTCGTACACGGAGCTGCTCGACTCCTACGGGCGGCGTCTGGAGAGAGCCCAGGCGCGCGAGGTCTGGGACGCCGACCGGCGCGCCGCGCTCGTCCTGGCCGGGCTCGGCCTCGACGCGCTGGAGCACGGCCGGACCCTCGGCTCGCTCTCCGGCGGGCAGCGCGGCCGCCTCGCCCTCGCCGCGCTCCTCGTACGGCGCCCGTCCGCGCTGCTCCTTGACGAGCCGACGAACCACCTGGACGACGGCGCGGCCCGGTTCCTGGAGGAGCAACTGCGGGCGCTGCCCGGCGCGGTGATCCTCGCCAGCCACGACCGTGCCTTCCTCGACGCCGTCTGCACCGACCTGATCGACCTCGATCCCGCGGTGGACGGGCCCGTGCGCTACGGCGGCAACTACAGCGACTACCTGGCGCAGAGGCGGGCCGAGCGCGAACGCTGGGAGCGGCGGTACGCCGAGGAGCAGGAGGAGCTGGAGCAGTTGCGGACCTCGGCCGGGGTCACCGCGCACCGGGTGGCGCCCGACCGGGGCATGCGCGACAACGAGAAGATGGGGTACGGCGTCCGGGCGAACCGGGTGCAGAGCCAGATCGCGCGCCGCGTGCGCAACGCCACCCGCCGCCTCGACGACCTGGAGCGCCGCCAGGTCGGGGAGCCGCCGCGCCCGCTGCGGTTCCGGCCGGCCGCGCTCGGCGCGACCGGCACGACCGACACCGCCGAGCCCTTGGTGACGCTGCGCCACGCGCGCGTGGAGGGCCGGTTGACGCTGGACCGGCTCGATGTGTCCGACACCGACCGGCTGTTGGTCACCGGGGTCAACGGCAGCGGCAAGTCGACCCTGCTCGCCGTGCTCGCGGGCCGGCTGCCCGTCGCAGGGGGCGAGGTGCGTCACCGGGCGGGCGCGACGGTGGGACTGCTCGCGCAGGACTCCGCGTTCGCCCGGCCGGAGCGGACGGCGCGGGAAACATACACGCGCGCGCTCGGCTTCGAGCGGGCCGACGCGGTGCCGCTGCGCTCCCTCGGTCTGCTGCACGAGGCCGACCTGGACAAGGCGGTGGGGCAGCTCTCGGTCGGGCAGCGGCGGCGGCTCGCGCTCGCCCTGCTCGTGGCGGCCCCGCCCGCGCTGCTGCTCCTGGACGAGCCGACGAACCACCTGTCCCCGCGCCTGTGCGACGAGTTGGAGGACGCCATGGGCGCGGGCCCGGGCGCGATCGTGGTCGCCAGCCACGACCGCTGGCTGCGTGGCCGCTGGCAGGACAGGGAGCTACGGCTCGGCGCGGACCGGAGCTGATCTCCGTGCTCATTTTTCGCCAATAGACCGCACTTTTCACGCTTCCTCATACCCGCAACGTGCTGTTAACCCAGCGATCACCCTTGCACAGCTAATCTTCTTCTTGACCTTTGGTTGACCAACCATTGGTTTTGTCTTGAAGTTTGGACACTGCGGGGAGGGGGCGCGCGTTGCGAGGTGGGAGGGCTCGTACAGGGGTGACGCTGGCCGTCGCGGCCGTCCTCGCCCTGTCCTCCTTCACTTTCGCACGCGCGTTCGCTCCCGCACATGAGCCGCGGCCGTGGACGGTGGCGGCCGTCGCCGAGCGGGTTCCGGTCGCCGGACCCGGGCAGCCGCGCCCCCACGACCCGGTCGAGGTGCTGCGCACCCGGGACCGGCACCGCGCGGCCTCCGGCAGCGCCCAGTCCCCCGGCCCCGCCCCGCTTCCGGCGAGGCGGCGGCACCCCGCGTTCGCCCCGTTCCTGCCGCTCACGGACGCGCGCGCCCGCCCGTGCCGCTCCGTGCCGGACCTCACCCCCGCCGCACTCCAGGTCTTCCTCTGCTGACAGGTGGCTGCCACCCCCCACCGTCCTGTCAGTCCGACGCGCCCCCACGGCGCGCCAGGAGGAAACGTCACGTCATGCAGCCCCACACCATGCAGCCCCTCATCGACCACGCCCGTTCGTTCGGACAACGCCCTGAGGAGTTCGCCGGGCTCGCCGAAGGCCAGTCCCCCCAGGCCCTGTTCATCACCTGCTCCGACTCGCGGGTCGTGCCCGCGCTGATCACCGGCGCCCGCCCGGGGGAGCTCTTCGAGCTGCGCACCGCGGGCAACATCGTCCCCGACCCGTCCTGCGGCCCCTGCGGAGAGGCCGCCACCATCGAGTACGCCGTCGAGGTGCTCGGCGTCCAGGACATCGTCGTGTGCGGGCACTCGCACTGCGGCGCGGTCGGCGCGCTGGTGCGCGGCGACGACCTCACGGCCGTGCCCCACGTCCGCGACTGGCTCGCGCACGCCGCGGCGGCACCTGCCGCACCGGACCCCGACGACCCGACCGTCGCGGCCGCCGTGCAGGGACACGTCGTCGCCCAGCTGGAGCGGCTGCGCGCCTACCCGTGCGTGCAGCGGCGGATCGCGGACGGCCGTGTGCGCCTGCACGGCTGGTACTACGAGGTCCACACCGGCGGCGTCCTCGCGCACCGCTCCGCGACCGACGCCTTCGAGGCGCTGTGAGCGCCCCCGTGCGTGCGCAGGCGCGCAAGTACCCCCACCTCAAGGCCGACTTCACCGCCTCGCTCGTCGTCTTCCTCGTCGCGCTGCCGCTGTGCGTGGGCGTCGCGGTCGCCTCGGGCGTCCCCGCCGAACTCGGCCTGGTCACCGGCATCGTCGGCGGTATCGTCACCGGGCTGATGCGCGGCAGCAGCCTCCAGGTGTCGGGCCCGGCCGCCGGGCTCACCGTCCTCGTGTACGAGGCCGTGGACGAGTTCGGTCTGCCGGTGCTCGGTGTCATCGTCCTGGCGACCGGGCTGCTCCAGATCGGGATGGGCGCCCTGAAGGTGGGCCGCTGGTTCCGGGCCATCTCGGTCTCGGTGGTCGAGGGCATGCTGGCCGGGATCGGGCTCGTCCTCATCGCGGGCCAGCTCTACACCGTCCTGGACGCGAAGGCCCCGGAGTCGGGGATCGGCAAGATAGCCGGGCTGCCCGAGGCGCTGGTCGATGTCGCGGGCAGTACCGAGGGGCTCGCCTCCCTCGCGCTGGGCGCCGGCACCGTCGCCGTCCTGGTGCTGTGGAAGCGCCTGCCCGCGCGCGTGCGGGTGGTTCCCGGGCCGCTGGCCGCGGTCGGCCTGGCGACAGCCGCCTCGGTCGTGCTCTCCGCGCCCGTCGCCACCGTCGAGGTCAACGGGCTGCTCGGGTCGATCCAGCCGCCGTCCATGGACGCCTTCGGCGAACTAGCGGGGATCGGCCTGCTCGGCACGATCGTGGCCTTCACGCTCATCGCGTCCGCCGAGTCCCTGTTCAGCGCGGCGGCCGTGGACCGGATGCACGACGGGCCGCGGACCGCGTACGACAAGGAGCTGATGGCACAGGGCGCGGGCAACGCCGTGTGCGGTGTGCTCGGCGCACTGCCGATGACCGCGGTGATCGTGCGCAGCTCCGCCAACGTCCAGGCGGGCGCCCGCACCAAGGCGTCCCGCGTGCTGCACGGCGTCTGGCTGCTGCTGTTCGCGGCGCTGCTGCCGAGCGTCCTCGCCTTCATCCCGCTCCCGGCGCTCGCCGGTGTCCTGGTGCACGCCGGGGCCAAGCTGATCCCGGCGCGCTCGCTCGTGGGGCTGTGGCGCGAGCACCGCGGAGAGGCGCTGATCCTCGTCGTCACCGCGGTGTCGATCGTCGCGGTCAGCATGTTCGAGGGTGTCCTCGTCGGCATCGCCCTGTCCGTCGCCAAGACGGCCTGGGACGCCTCGCACGTGAAGCTGGAGGTCTTCGACAAGGGGGCCGGTCCGGTGCAGGCGTACCTGACGGGCAACGCGACGTTCCTGCGGCTGCCGAAGATCCTCGACGAGCTGGAGGCGCTGCCGCAGAACCGGCCCGTCGAGCTGCACCTGTCCGGGGTCCACCACCTCGACCACGCGTGCAGGACGGCCCTGGAGAACTGGGCGGAGCGGCACAGCTCCGCCGAGACGGAACCGGTCAAGGTCACCACCGCCTGACCCCGGCTCCGGGCCCGCTGTCAGTCGTCGAGCACGGCGGCGACCGCCTCGACCTCGACGAGCTGGTCGTGGTAGCCGAGCACCGTGACCCCCATCAGGGTGCTCGGCACGTCGTGCTCGCCGAAGGCGTCGCGGACCACTTCCCAGGCCGTCACCAGATCCGGCTGCCGCGTCGACGCGACGAGCACACGGGTGCTGATGACGTCCTGGAGGTCCGCGCCCGCCGCGGTGAGGGCGGTGCGCAGGTTCTCGACGCACTTGGCCGCCTGGCCCGCGTAGTCACCGGCCGCCGCGGTCGAGCCGTCCTTCTCCAACGGGCAGGAACCGGCGAGGAAGATCAGCCGCGCCCCGGCAGGCGCGGTCGCCGCGTACGCGTACTCGGCGACGTCGGACAGCGCGTCCGAGCGGATGAGGGTGACGGCACGGACCATGAGGCTGGACATCCCTTGGACGCGGCGGACAGGGGCGGCGCGCTCCCGGCGCGCCGCCCCATCAGATCACGGCTGGATGCGCATGGTCGCGCAGTTGTTTCCGGCCGCCTTGCCGTTGAGGCGGTCGGTCAGCCAGTCGATGGCGCTGCCCTGGTCGGTCAGGAGCGGCGCGAAGTGGTTGAGCAGGGCGCGCCCCACGTTCGGCAGGATCACCGGCTTGTACGTGACCTGGGCGCCGCGCCCGCACCAGTCGACGGCCATCTGCCGGGCCTGCCCGTGCGGGACGAGGTTGTCGCTGACACCGGTCGCCACCCGGACCGGACCCGCCGGCTTCATCGTGCCGATGCGCTGCTCGGCGAGGAACGCCTGGAGCTTCGGCTCGGACTCGATGATCTCGGCGAGGGACTTCCCGTCGCTCGTCCAGTCCTCGCTGCGCACCGAGTTGTAGCGGAAGATGGTGTCGCCCACGCACATGGTCGACAGGTCGTCGAGGGCGGCCCGGCCCTTGTCGCTGAGGTGGGCCTCGGCGATCGGCCGCAGCTCCGGGTCGGACTGCAGGAACCCGTTGAGCGACCAGCCGAGGGCGCCCGCGAGGTCGGTGCCGTCGATGCCCTTGGTCGTCTCGGTCAGGTCGGCGGGCGGCGCCCCCGCGTACGTACCGGCGAGGGTGATCTCCGGCGCGTACGACGGCTGGAGCTCGGCGGCGGCCGCGGTGGCGCCGCCGCCCTGGCTGTAGCCGAACAGGCCGACGCGCGAGGCGTCGGTGGCCGTCGAGCCCTGGAGGGCGCGGGCGGCGCGGACCGCGTCGAGCACGGCGTGGCCCCCGTCGAGCCGGTTGACGTAGGTGTGCAGACGGTCGGTGGCGCCCAGGCCGACGTAGTCGGTGACGACGACCGCGACGCCCTCCGCGAGCAGCCGGTAGATCGACAGGTCCTCGTAACCGACCGACACCGTCTCGCCGTTGAGGTTCAGCGGGTGTTCCAGGCCGAGCGACGCGGCGCACTGGTCGCCCTGGCCCATGGTGCCGGGCGCCACGGCGACGAGCGGGCGGGGTCCGGTGCCGCGCCATTTCGCGGTCGGCTCGATGTAGGCGCCGGTGACCGCGGCGGGGGCGCCGGTCGAGTCGGTCGTGCGGTACATGATGCGGGTCGCCTTGCCGGGCAGCGGGCCGTGCAGCGTGGGCAGGCTCAGGGCCAGCTTGAGCGGCTCGCTGCGAATCAGCGCGCCGTTGGCGTCCGGCAGTTCGGCGGGCGGGTTGTAGAACTCGGGGATCGTGACGCCGCGCGAGACCACGTTCTGCGAGCCGGCCGCCGCGGCGGCGGGCAGGGCCTGTGCGCCGACACAGGCGGCCACGGTGACCGCGGCGGCCAGCAGGCGGGCGGGAGCGGGCATGGCAAACCTCCAGAGTGCAGGCGGAGCCGGGGCTCCGGACCTGGCGGGGACCGGCCGGCGTGGGGCAGGCCGACGGTGCGTGCGGCCCGGTCGTCCCACCGTCCCCACGCATCGCGGGGACGGTATCCAGGACGGAGTTACCGCCGGTAGCACTCGGAGGGTTACGTTTCAGTAACTTACTTGCGCGTAAACGTGCACGGAGAGGTGCGCGGGCTGCCTACGCGTTGACGTCGAAGGGCACCCCCGACGGCAGCGCGGCGGCGAGGTGACTGGCGAAACTGCTGTCCTTGAGGCCGAAGTTGGCGCTGCCGAAGTCGTACGCGCTCAGCTTGTCGCGCAGCCCCGCCGGATAGCCGTTCCAGCCGACGAGCGTCGGGAACTGCCAGGTGCCCTTGTGGTTCTCCGGCGGCTCGTCGTTCGCGGTCGCGGGCCGGAAGCAGTGGGTGCTGATGCCGTCCTTGTGGTAGACGATCTTGGGGTGGGTGCCGTCCCAGCGGATCTGGTCGCGCGGGTGGACGGTGAACCCGCCGTGGGCGGAGGTGGCGACGTACGCGGCCTGCCCGTCGTGCACCCAGACGACGACGTGCTCCCAGTCGTTGCGGTGCCCGCCGAGCCCGCTGCCCGCCAGCGCCTGGTCCTTCTCGAAGTAGAGCCCGTACATCACGGCGCACCAGCCGTTGTTGCACTTGGTACGCGAGTAACCGTTGGTGTTGTCGAGGTCCGGGGCGTCGCGGCACTGCCCGTTGAGCGCGCCGCTCGGCTTCAGACCGCCGTTGATCGTTCCGTCGGGCCCGATGGCGGGCGTCGGATAGCAGCCGTCGGTGTCGTAGTCGTACGCGGGCTGGTACGTCTGCTCGGTCGCGTCGGCGTTGCCGGGCAGGGCGGGCGGCGGCGCGGCGAGGGCGCTGCCCGCGAAGCCGATGACGAGGGCGAGGGCGCCGCCGGTGGTGAGGGCGGCGCGGCGGATGGTTCTGGACGGGGTCACGGGGTCTCCTGCGCGCGTCGGCGCGGGGCACGGCATGACGTGCGGATCATGCCGTGCCCCGCGTTCCGGATGGTCAGGCTGTGTGCAGGGTCAGTCCGTAGCGGCCCAGGATCTCGTTGATCGGCTGGAACCAGGTCTCACCGCCGCTGGAGCAGTTGCCCCAGCCGCCCGAGGTGACGCCCTGGGCCTGGTCGCCGCTGATGAACGAACCGCCGGAGTCGCCGCCTTCGGCGCACACGCTCGTCTTCGTCATCTGATGGACGGCGCCCTGGCTGTAGTTGACGGTCTCGTTCTTGGCGAGGACCGTGCCGCAGTGCCAGTGCGTGGTGGAGCCGGAGCGGCAGATGGAGGCGCCGACCGGGGCCTCGTTCGAGCCGCGCACGAGCTGGTCGGAGACCGTGCCCCAGCCGAGGACGACCGGGACGGTCCACCAGCCGCTGCCGACGTTGACCCAGGCGTAGTCGTTGTCGGGGAACGACGAGCCCTGGAAGTTGCCGACGTAGGAGCGGTCCCAGCCGCTGACGCTCTGTCCGGCGCCGCCGCAGTGGCCTGCGGTGACGAAGCCGCCGTGGACGGAGAAGCCGATGGAACAGCGGACGTTGCCGGTGTAGTACGGGTCGCCGCCGACGGTGCCCGCGGCGAACGTGCTCGGCGCGTGCGTGGTGGTGCGGACGGTCACGGGCCCTGCCTTGCCCGCTCGGGCGAGGAACGCCTTGACATCGTTGTCGGATCGCTGGTCCGCGAGGACTTCGACGACGACACGATTGGACTGCCAGTCGACGCGCCAGCTGCTGACGCCCGCCGGGGCGCTCAGCGCGTCGATGCGCTTCTTCGCGGCGTCGAGCTGGGCGGCGCTGTGGCCGACGAGCTTGACGGTCGCTCCGGTGGCCCGTACCGCGGCGGCCTTGTCGCGGTCGGTGACGGCGACGGTCAGCTCCTGGTCCGTGGGGGTCAACCAGGAACCGGCGTAGGCGGAACCGGCCGCTTTCCGGGCCTGCTTCTCGGTGGCGGTGGCCTGCTTCTCGGCCGCGATCCGCGCCTTGGCCTGCGGCGCGGTGAGGCCGAAGTCGCGCTGCATGGCGGTGAGGAGGCCCTCGGAGGCGGCGGGGCGCTCGGCCCGCGGGGTATCGGCGCCGGCCGCCTGGGCCGGGAGGAACCCGGCGGTGGCGCAGGCTCCGGAGACCAGCAGAGCGGTCAGGACGGCACGTATGGGTCTGGTACGTCGCATGGGTCGGCCCTTCGTCGTTTCCCGTGTGGTGTGGGGTTGGCACAGGGGTGCAACGGCACGCGGGGTGCGCTCGTGCGGCATGTCATGGGGAGCGTAGCGAGTGATCATGAGCAGGTCCATGCCAATGGAGCGATGTGTTCCGGGCATTGTGCGAACGGGGGCCGGGCTCGGCGGGTCGCCCGTGAACTGCGGTTTCGGGGACGGGCGTCGGGGGGAACGCGCGGGGTGCGGCGCACGGGCGGGTTGTCTTGATCACGCCGTCGGGCGGTGGCGCGGCGTCACTCCGTGGCGAGGGCGAGGCACCCTCGTAGCCTTCTCGCCACGGCGTCCGCCCGGGCGGGGGTCACCTGCTCCGCCGCGGGGCCGCCGAGGTAGCCGAAGACGCGCGGCCCGCGCAGGTCCGCCGCGAGGTCCGCCATGCGCGGGACGACGTGGAAGTGGACGTGCGCGAAGCCCTCGGCCTCCGCGAACTGGGCGACGTACGTCTTCGCGCACCCGGTCACCTCCCGCAGCGCCCGGGAGAGCCGGACCTGCCACACGCCGAGCGAGGCCGCCTCCTCGTCGGTCAGATCGTGCACGGCCGTGACATGGCGCCGGGGCAGAAGCACCAGCCAGCCGGGAAGCGCTGTGCCGAAGGCGTGGGCGACGCGCCACCGCGGGTCCGAGACGATGTGCTCACGCGGCGGCAGATCGGCGAACTGGGCTTCGGCGGCGCAGGCGTGGCAGTCGCGTCGGGCGCGGTCGGCGGCCGGGGGCGTCGGATGCGGTGTCATGCGGCAACTGTGCCGCGAAGTCGCGTCCGGGGATGGGGATGCTGGGTATGCCCACTTGGCGCTGAGGCATGCAGCCCTCGCGGCACCGGATCAGGCTGCCCGGCTCGTCCCGGAAGGCCCGCCTACGCTGGCCCCATGACGGAAGGCATGTCGCCGATTGCGGTGGTCCAGGAGCACGCGGATGTGGTGCGGGAGCGGCTCAAGGAGCGGATCTATGCCTCGCTCACGCTGCTCGCCGTGTTGGTGGGGCAGGCGCAGAGCGGGCATCCGCGGCATGCGGGGGCGGCGGTGTCGGTCGCGGTGACGGCGCTCGGGCTGTGGCTGGCGACGCTCGTCGCGGATCTGCAGGCGCACCCCGTGGCACACGGGCGGATGCCCCGGCCGGCGGAGATCCGGCACACGGTGTTCACCAGCAGCCCGCTGCTGACCAGCGCGGTCGGGCCGCTCCTGGTGATCGGGCTGTCCGCGCTGGGCGTCGTGGAGCTGACCACGGCGCTGTGGATCGCGGTCGGCAGCGAGGTCGCGGCGCTGGCGGCGTGGGGGGTGACCGGCGGGCGACGGGTCGGCGCGGGGCGGGTCGGCGCCCTGGTCACCGGTGCGCTCAACGCCGTCATCGGTGTGGGGGTGGTGGCTGTGAAGCTGGTGGCTGGGCACTGAGCCGGCGCCCCCACCGGGTCACTTCAGGCCCAGGACCTCCTTGATCGTGCGCACGACCCCGTTCTCCGTGTTCGGCGGGGCCTGGTGGCGGGCGCGGTGGCGTACATGGGGGTGGGCGTTGGCCATGGCGTAGGACCAGTCGGCGGTGTCGAGCATCTCCAGGTCGTTGAGGTAGTCGCCGAAGACCATGGTCTGGGCGGCGGTGATGCCGAGCGCCCGCTGGAGGCCCCGGACGGCCTCGCCCTTGTTGGCCGCGGGGTTCATCACGTCGACCCAGTGCTCGCTGGAGACGACGACCTGGTGGGAGTCGGCGAGCACGCTCAGGGCGGGCGCGGTGGTCTCCTCGGCGCGGCCGAAGTCGAAGAGCGCGACCTTGATCACCTCGTCGTCGACGGCGGTGGCGTCCTCGACGATCTCGTGCCGGTGGTAGTACTTGCGCACCTCGGTCATGAACGCCTCGTCGGACCGCTCCACGTACGCGGACCGCTTGCCGCAGACGACGGCGCCCGCGTCCACGCCCTGCTCCGTGAGCTGCCGCACCGCCTTCACCAGCCAGGACGCGGTCTCGGCGTCGAGCGGGTCGGAGCTGAGTTCGACGCCGCCGCGGACCACGTAGGTCCCGTTCTCGGCGATGTAGACCATGCCGCCGTCGTCCACGGCGGCGAACTGGTCGGCCAGCGTCGCGTACTGGCGGCCGCTCGCGGGGCAGAAGACGATGCCGCGCCGGTTCAGCTCGGCGAGGAGCGGCCACAGGGAGTCGGGGACGCGGCCTTCGGCGTCCAGGAGGGTGCCGTCCATGTCGGTGACGACGAGGCGGATGTCCGGCTGGTGGTGCGTGTTCACAATCGATCCTCAGTACGGGTACGCGTCCAGTCTAGGGAGGTGTCCGGGCTGGTCGTGCTCTTGATCGCGGCGGGCGGCCCGGCCTACCGTGCGGCCGGGACCGCCGGTCGCGGCGGCCCTAGCGTCAGGAGTGCTGAATGCATGAGTTCACGGCGGCCGGCGCCACGCTGCGGTACGACGACGCGGGCCCGGCGGACGGGGTCGCGGTCGTCCTGGTGCACGGGCACCCGTTCGACCGGACCCTGTGGCGTCCGCAGGCGGAGGCGCTGGCCGCGGCCGGGTACCGGGTGCTCACGCCGGACCTGCGGGGCTACGGCGCCAGTGACGTGACGCCCGGCAGCGTCCTGCTGTCCCGGTTCGCCGACGACGCCGCCGCGCTCCTCGACCACGTCGGGGTCGAGCGCGCCGTGGTCGGCGGTGTCTCCATGGGCGGGCAGATCGCCATGGAGTTCCACCTGCGCCACCCGGAGCTGACCCGCGCCCTCGTGCTCTCCGACACCTCCGCGCCCGCCGAGACCGCCGAGGGCAAGGCGTTCCGCAACGCGCTCGCCGACCGGCTCCTCGCGGAGGGCATGGCCGGGTACGCCGACGAGGTCATCGGCAAGATGCTGGCCGCCTACAACGTGGCGGCGCTGCCGGACGTCGCCGCGCACGTCCTTGGCCTGATGCGCGCCACCGACCCGCGCGGCGCGGCGGCCGCGCTGCGCGGGCGGGCCGAGCGGCCCGACTACCGGGAAAGCCTCGCGTCCGCGCACGTGCCCGCACTCGTCGTGGTCGGCGCCGACGACGTCTTCACGCCGGTCGCCGAGGCCGAGTCGATCGCCGGGCTCGTCCCGGACGCGACGCTGGTCGTCATCGAGAAGGCGGGCCACCTCCCGGGCGCCGAACAGCCCGAACACTTCAACAGCGCGCTGCTCACCTGGCTGCACGACCGCTGCCCGACGCCGTAGGGCGCCCGCGGGGCCCATGCCGCATCGGTGACGGAGCCGGGCGCAGCCGCCCGAACCTGCGACGAACAGGCGGGGCACACGCCGCCGCATCGGTGACGGAGTCGGGCGCCGCCGCCCGTACCTGCGACGACCTGGCAGGGTTCACGCCGCCGCATCGGTGACGGAGTCGGGCGCCGCCGCCCGTACCTGCGACGACCTGGCAGGGCTCACGCCGCCGCATCCGCGACGGGCGCGGCCGGCGCCACCGTGTCGCGCTCCGCCCGGCGCAGCAGCGTCGCCGCGATCAGGCCGCCGGTCAACACCGCCGCCGCGCCCACGAGTTGGCCCGTCTCCAGGGCCGAGCCGAACGCCCGGGTCACCGTGTGGCGTTCCTCCGGCGAGTCCGCCGCGGCGAGGGCGGCCGGGAGTGAGGCGGCCGTCACCGGGACCAGCGCCGAGAAGCGGGAGCTGAGGACCGCGCCCAGGACCGCGACGCCGAGGCCGCTGCCGAACTCGGTGACGGTTCCCTCGATGCCCGCACCGGCGCCCGCCTTCTCGCGCGGCATGGAGCCGAGGACGGCGACGGCCATCGCCGGGTTGGCGAACGCGCAGCCGACGCCCATGAGGACGAGCCCGGTGAGCAGCCCGCCGTATCCGTCCACGACCCGCCCGGCCAGGGCGACGGCGGCGAGGCCGCAGGAGAGGAGCGTCATGCCGAGGGCGACGGAGCCCGGGATGCCGAGCCGGGTGCTGAGCCGTGCGGAGACGCCGGTGAAGTTGAGCAGGACGACGGTCAGGGCGAAGGGCGCGGTGCGCAGCCCGGCCTCCAACGGGCCGTAGCCGAGCACGAACTGCAACTGCTGCGTGAGCAGGAACAGCGCGCCGCCGCTGCCGAAGGTGATGAGCAGCGCCCCGAACACGGCCCCGGTGAACGTGCGGTTGCGGAAGAAGCTCATGTCCAGCATCGGGTCCGGGACGCGGCGCTCCCAGAGGACGAACCCGGCCAGCGCGCAGCCGCCGACGGCCGCGCCGAGGAGGACGTGGGGCGAGGACCAGCCGTGGTCGGGGCCGCTGACGACGGCGTAAACGAGCGCGGTCATGGCGACGATCGAGAGCAGGGCGCCGGGCAGGTCGGGGCGGTGGCTCTGTTCGGCCCTGCTCTCGGGGACGAGGAAGGTGACGGCGGCGAGGCCGAGGGCGACCACGGGCAGGTTGACGAGGAAGAGGGCGCCCCACCAGAAGTGGTCGAGGAGGACGCCGCCGACGAGCGGCCCGGCGGCGAAGCCGAGGGCGTTGACGGCGGCCCAGATGCCGATGGCGCGGACCCGTTCGTCCTCGTCGAAGGTCTGGACGGCGACGGCGAGCGTGGTGGTCAGGAGCAGGGCGCCGCCGACGCCCATGCCCGCGCGGGCGGCGATCAACTGGCCGGTGCTGTGCGCGAGTCCGGCCGCGAGGGAACCGGCGCCGAACACGACGAGCCCGGCGAGGAGGAGCCGCTTGCGGCCGTAGCGGTCGGCTGCGGCGCCCGCCGTGAGCAGCAGCCCGGCCTGCACGAGGACGTACGCGTTGATGATCCACTGGATGCCGGAGGTGCCCGCGCCGAGGTCGTCGGTGAGGGTGGGGACCGCGACGTTCAGGATCGTGTTGTCGAGGATGACGACGAGTTGCGCGAGGCAGATCACGCCGAGGACGAGCCAGCGGCGCGGGTCCCTGGCCCCGGGGGCGGGCTGCTGGATCTCGGCGGCGGTCGTCGCCGTCATGCGGGCTCCTTCAGGGGCGGGCGCGGGACACGGCAAGCGGCGCCCGCGATCCGGGAAGCCGACTGGTTAGGTAACCCTAACCCGCGAGGTGCCGCCCATGTAACTGCCCCTGGCGCCCATGCAACTGCCCTCGCCGCCCATATAACTGCCCCTGGCGCCCATGCAACTGCCCTCGCCGCCCATGCGACCGCTCCTAGAGCGCACGGTGCATGACGTGCAGCCCCACCCGGCCATGGCGCGGATGGTCGTACGCCTCCGGCACGGTGCCCAGGATCGTGAAACCGAGCGAACGCCACAGCGCGACGGCCGGATTGGTCTCGACGACGGCGTTGAAGACCATCGCGCGGAAACCGTCCGCCCGGGCCTCGGCCAGGATGTGCTCGGCGAGGGCGCGGCCGTAGCCGTGCCCGGACCGCTCGGGGTCGACCATGAACCCGGCGTTGGCGACACCGGCCGCCGGTCCGCCGTAGTTGGCCTTGACGTAGGCGCTCGCGACGACATCCCCGTCGTCGTCGGTGACGACGAACACCCGGCGCCCGGGGCCGGTCCACAGCGCGCGGGCCTCGGGCTCGGTGGTGTCCGGGTCCCAGGTGTAGGTCTCCCCGGCGCGGACGATCCGGTGCCAGAACGGCCAGACGCGTTCCCAGTCCTCGTCCTGGGCGTCTCTGATCTTCATGCGCCCGAGTCTGGCACGCGGCCGCGTGGGGTCAGTTGCCCAGCGAGGTGAGCGCGTTCGAGAGCTCGCCCATCATCTCCGTGATCGCCTGCCCGAGCGCGGTCGGGGCGATGAGGACGCCGAGGACGAGGAGAATGATCATCACGAGGACCGTGTCCCCCCGTTTCCTCGGGGCGACCGGGCGGCGCAGCAGCAGGATGGCGATGATCGCCAGGATCACTGCGACATCGATGGTGACCACGTCTCGGCCCTCCCCGGTCCACCGTGCTCCCCACTGCGGTCCATCGCGCTCCCCCACTTCTGTGTAGCGGCCCCGCGCTCCCGCCGTCCCGGACTTGCCCGCACTTGGCCCGAACCCGACCGGAATGCGAACCCTGCCCCGACATCCCCGCACTCGCCCACCACTCCGCTGACCCGGCGCCCCAGCCCTTCGGGGACCGCCGCGCGTTTCGGCCAGGCCGCCCGTAGGTCCGGGGCGCACCCCGCCCGACCCGCGCCGAAAGCGGACGCGTAGGGTCCCCTTCTGACTCGAACCACCAGGTGACAGCCATGTCACAAGATCAGGAGCTTCGTACCGTGCCCGCACCGTCCACCGCCCCGGCGCCCATCTACGACCGTCTCGTCGACGAGCAGGGTGACGTGCTCGCCGATGTGCGCCAAGCGGCGCAGCAGACCGAGCGCACCGCGGAGGATGTCCTCGACTTCGACATCCCCCAGGACGCGGCGCAGAACGGCTGAGCGCACGCCGGCATCTCCCCGTGGCCCCCCACGCCTCGCGGGACGACCGCGTGCACGCCTATTGACGCAAATTCGAACTCGTCGGTAGCTTCAACTGTCAGCGCTGAAATCCCCTGTCTCATCCGGAACTTGGCCGTGCGCCGAGAAGGTTTCGAAGGAGCAACAGATGGCGATTCGCGCGTTCGTGAAGCACTGCGCCACCGTGGCCGCTGCGGCGACGTTGGCGGGCCTCGGCCTCACGGCCCCGGCGCAGGCGGCGCCGCAGCCCCTGCCGTACGTCGCACTCGGCGACAGCTACAGCGCCGCGTCCGGCGTCCTCCCGCTCGACCCGTCCGCCAGCCCGCTCTGCGCCCGCTCGACCGCCAACTACCCGCACGTCCTCGCCCAGCGCACCGGCGCCACGCTCAAGGACGTGACCTGCGGCGCGGCCCAGACGAAGGACTACGCCGGGTCGCAGTACCCCGGCGTCCCCCCGCAGCTCGACGCCCTCGGCGCCGACACCCGCCTCGTGACGATGACGATAGGCGGCAACGACAACAACACCTTCATCAGCACCATCCTGGCCTGCGCCTCCGCGGGCATCGCCACGGCCGGGCAGGGGCATCCGTGCTCGACCCTGTACGGGGACACGTTCACCGACGACATCGACGACAAGACCTACCCGGCGGTGAAGGCGGCCCTCCAGGCGACCAGGGACAAGGCGCCGCAGGCGCGCGTCGCGATCCTCGGCTACCCGTGGATCATGCCGCCGACGGCGAAGGCGGGCTGTTTCCTGAAGATGCCGATCGCCTCCGGCGACGTACCGTACGTGCGCGACATCCAGACGCACCTCAACGACGCGATCCGGCGCGCCGCCGCGGAGACCGGCGCGACCTACGTGGACCTGTCCGAGGCGTCGGAGGGCCACGACGCCTGTCAGACGGCCGGGACCCGCTGGGTGGAGCCCGCGCTGTTCGGCACGAACTTCGTCCCGGTCCACCCCAACGCCCGGGGCGAGGCGGCGATGGCGGACCTCGCGATCGACGCCCTCGGGCTGTAGGAGACGGGCGGCTAGACGAAGTCCACCTCCGGGAAGTGCGCCGACGGGCCGTCGAGGAGGCCGCGGTCCCGGCCCCGTAGATGCCGGTCGAAGAAGGCGGTCACGTACGCGCGCTGGGCCGCGACCGCCCGGGCCGCCGGCACCGTGCCGACCCAGCCGGTCAGCGTCGCGCGGTCCAGGCCGAGCCGCGCGGCGATCTGCGGGAGCAGCGTCGCCGCGTCGGTGTAGGTGGCGTGCCGGGAGCCGCGCAGGGTGAGGTCGCGGTGCCATCCGGTGCTGTGCCGCCACAGTTCGCGCCACGAGGGGACGGTGGTGCGGTCGTTGCCGTCGCTGCCCATCAGGAGCACCGGGCGGTCCGTGCCCTCGGCCGCGACGGTGGACCAGTGGCCCTCGTCCTGGTCCTCCTGGACGTACGCGAGGACCCCGTCCAGGTCGGCCGCGGCGGCGAGGCGCCGGTCGTCGTGGAGCGCCTGGAGAGCGGCGAAACCGCCCGCGGACTGGCCGAACGCGCCGAGGGGCGCCCGGCGGAGGCGCCCCTCGTCGAAGGCGCGCTCCACCGTGTCCAGGACGAAGCGGAGGTCGGCGACCCGGACCGCGGTGGTCTTCTCCAGGAGGGCGGTCACCGCGGCCTGACCAGCCTGCTGCGCGGCGGCGAACTCCGCCGGCAGCCGGCTCGACACCAGGCGCCCGTCCGGGAGTTCGACGGCCGACACGTCGTAGGGGTGGTCGAGCGCGATCACGACAAAGCCGTGCGAGGCGAGTTCGTCGGTCAGGGTGGTGCCGAGCGTGCGCGGGTCGAGGACACCGGGCGAGTACAGCACCACCGGGTGCGGCGCCGTGCGGTCCAGGGGCGCGGAGCGGTGGGCGAAGGTGCGGGTGGCGGCCCAGTCGACACGGCCCGCGGGCAGCCCTGCGAAGTTGTTGAGCCGGTCGAACCCCGCCGCCTCCCGCGCGGTCATCTGCGCGGCGCGCGGATGACCGGTCACCGAGCGGGCCGGGTAGCGCACGTCCCCCATCACCTCGCGCGCCCCGTCGCCCGTCCACGGGTCGCGGCGGGCCTTGTCCACCAGGTGCAGGCGGGTCGTGCCCACGGCGTACGGGCCCGTCGGCGCGGGCAGCCGCAGCCCTACGCGCTCGCTCGCGCGGGTCCGCGCGGTGGCGGCCGCCGGGGTCGCGCCGAGCGTCAACAGGGCGGCGCCCACCGTCAGCAGGGAGCGCCGGGCGGGCCAAAAGGGTGCGGTGATCTCGTCATCGTCCATGCGTCCAGGCTCGTCGAGCGGGGGTGCGCTGCACCATCCGGCTGGCCCTCCTCGCTCTCTGGGGGCAGCCCCCCAGAACCGTCCCGCCGACGCCCTGAACGGCGCACTCCGACAGGGAGCGCGCCCCTCGCCCGCCCTACGGTGAGAATTCCGGAGACTCCGGACATGGCAGGCGGCAGGGCGGAGACCCGTGAGCGGCGAGCGCAGGAGACGGCACCTCTGGATCGCGGGCGCGGCAGCGCTCGGCCTCGCGGGGGCGGGGGCCGGTGCCTGGGCCGTGTTCGGCGGGCACGAGGCCGCCCCGCGGACCGGGCCCCTGTCGGCGGCGGAGGTCCGCTCGGCCGCGCACGGGTTCCTCGGCGCCTGGGCCGGCGGCGACACGGCCGGGGCCGCGGACCGCACGGACGACGCGCGGGCGGCCGGTGCCGCCCTGCGCGACTACCGCGAGGGCGCCCACCTCGCGGCGCGTGACCTGCGCCCGGGCACCCCGGCGGGCGCGCGCGTGCCGTTCTCGGTGCGGGCCGAATTCGCCTACGAGGGGGCCCGCGCCCCCCTGACGTACAAGAGCGGCCTGACCGTCGTGCGCCGTGCCGGGGACGGGAAGGCCGTCGTGCGCTGGGAGCCGCGCGTGCTGCACCCCGGGCTCGGGCAGGGCGGGCGGCTGGTCGCGCGGCGGGCCGGGGACGCGCCGGTCCGCGCCCTCGACCGGGACGGGCGCACCCTCGACACCCGGGCGCTCCCCTCGCTCGGCCCGCTCGTGGACGGGCTGCGGCGGACGTACGGGAAAGCCGCGGGCGGCACGCCGGGCGTCGAGCTGCGGATCGCGGCGGCGGGCGCGGCCGGTGCGCACGCGAAACCGCCGGGCGGCACGCCGGTGCTCTCGGTCCCGGAGGGCAAGGCCGGACGGCTGCGGACGACGCTCGACGCGCGCGTGCAGAAGGCGGCGGAGCGGGAGGTCGCGCGCCGCGCCGACGCCTCGGTCGTGGTGCTCAAACCGTCGACCGGGGAGATCCTCGCGGTCGCGAACTCGGGCGCGGGTGACGGCAACAGGGCGCTCGAAGGGCGGCTCGCGCCCGGGTCGACGATGAAGATGATCACCGGCTCATTGCTGCTCGAGAAGAGGATCGCCGAGCCGGACAAGCCGCATCCGTGCCCGAAGACCGCCTCCTACGGCGGCTGGCGGTTCCACAATGTCGACGACTTCGACATCAGCGGCGGCACCTTCCGGGACAGCTTCGCCGCGTCCTGCAACACCGCCTTCGTCTCGCAGGCGGGCAAGCTCGCCGACGACGACCTCTCCCGGCAGGCCCGCGACGTCTTCGGGATCGGCACGGGCTGGTCGGTCGGCGCCGACGCGTTCGACGGGGCGGTGCCGGTGGAGCACGCCGCGTCCAAGGCGGCGTCCCTCATCGGGCAGGCGCGGGTGCGGATGAACCCGCTGACCATGGCGTCGGTCGTCTCGACGGCCCGGACGGGACGGTTCCGGCAGCCGTACCTCGTCGCACCGTCCGTCGACCACCGCGGGCTCGCCACGGCGCGGCGCACCCTGGCGCCGCGCGCGCACGCACAACTGCGGGACCTGCTGCACACGACGGCGACGTCCGGCTCCGCCGCGGGCGCCATGGCGGGGCTGCGCGGGGACATCGGGGCGAAGACCGGCTCGGCGGAGGTCACCGGGCAGGAGAAGCCCAACGGCTGGTTCGCGGCCTGGCGCGGCGACCTCGCGGCGGCGGCGGTGATGGTGCGCGGCGGCCGGGGCGGCGAGTCCTCGGGCCCGCTCGTGGCGGCGGTGCTGCAGTCGGCCGGCGGGGAGGCACCGCCGGCCGGGCGCTGAGATTCAGGTCCGTGAACATCGCACAGCCCGGCGGACGGCGGCCGGGGCCCGGCGCGAAACCCCAGGCCATGCTCACGCCAAGGCCGCGTTCGCATCCTCGTATGCTCGGGGGCACGAACGTCGGATCGATCTTGGAGTGACTCAGGTGACCCAGGTGGCACGACGGCCCAGCCGGGCCGGTACGTGGGACCGCTTCGTGGCGTCCGACCCCGGACTGCTGCGGCTGATGGCCGGACTGCGGACGGTCGCCGCGATCGGGCTCGCCCTCGCGGTGCTCGGCCTGGCCGGGACCCAGGTCACGCACATGGTCGCGGGCGCGATGACGGCGATGGTCGGCACGTTCGCGATCCGCGAGAAGACGGTGCGCGGGCAGGCGGTGACGCTCGCGCTCGGCCTTCCGATGGCCCTTGTGGCCATGTCGCTCGGCGCGCTCCTGCACAGCCATGTCGTCGCCGGTGACCTGTTCTTCGTCGCGCTGATCTTCGCCGCGGTTTACAGTCGCAGATTCGGCGACCGGGGCACCGCGCTCGGCCTGATCGGCTTCCAGGTCTACTTCGTGTCCCTGTTCGTGAACGCGACGACCGGTCAACTGCCCAGCCTCTTCGGCACGTTGTCGATCGCCTTCGCGTGCAGCGCGGTGGCCCGTTTCGTGCTCGTCCCGGAGACGCCGCAGCGGGTCCTCGGCCGCCTGCGCGAGGCGTTCCGGGCCCGGCTCGGCCAGCTCGTCACCGCGCAGACCCGGCTCCTCGACGCGCCGCCCGGTGAGCTCGACGACGTCCTGGACGATCTGCGCCGCCACACCGCGCGGCTGCACGAGGCCGCACTGATGATCCAGGCCCGCCTGGAGGACGGCGCCCGCGACGACGCCACCGCCGCGCTGATCCAGCGCCGCGTCGCCGACGCCGAGGTCGCCGCCGAGCGCCTCGGGATGCTGCTCCTGAACGCCCGCAGCGCCGAGCGCGCCGACACCCTGACGCTGCACCTGCCGGGCGCCCCGGTCCCGGCGGCCGGATCGCTGCTGCCCCGCGAGGACGAGGCGACGGCCACGCTCCGCCGCGACCTCGCGGCCCTGTACCTGCTGGCGTCGCGCCCTGCCGACGCCAACCGGGGCACCGCCGTCGCCCACGTCCGCAACCGCCTGCTCGGCTACCGCGACGAGGAGGCCATCCCGCCGGGCGCCACCCTCGCCGTGCAGGACGTGTTCCGCGGCATCGGTGAGGCGGCCCGTGCCGTGCTGGGCCTGCGCCTCGCGCTCGACGGGCCGCAGGACGAGTCCGACGACTCCCCCGCCACGACGCGTTCGCGCGAGGAGTTCGACGCGGAGGACGTGTCGATAACGGCCGAGAAGGAGGCCCCGGCCGCCGAGGAGGCCGAGGATCCCAAGGGGCTGCGGCGGCCCACCACCCGGGCCGCCTTCCAGGTCGCCGTCGGCTCGGCGCTCGCCATCGTCGGCGGCGAGTTCCTCTCCAGCCAGCGCTGGTACTGGGCCGTCCTGACGTGCTGGGTCGTCTTCCTCAACACCGCGTCGACCGGCGAGATCGTCGTCAAGGGCTACCGGCGCCTGCTCGGCACCGTCCTCGGCGTCGTCGCCGGTGTGGTGCTCGCGGGCGCCGTGGGCAACCACACCTGGCTCGCGTTCGTCCTCGTCCTGCTCTGCGTGTTCGCGATGTTCTTCACGGCGCCGCTGTCGTACGCGCTGATGTCGTTCTTCGTGACGGCGATGCTCGGGCTGCTCTACACGCTCCTGAACACCTACAGCTTCGACGTGCTGATCCTGCGCATCGAGGAGACGGCCCTCGGCGCGGCGTGCGGCATCATCGCGGCGGTCCTCGTCCTCCCGGTGAAGACCGACAGCCGCACCGACGAACTGCTCGCCACCGTCCTCGAACGCCTCGGCGACGTCGTCGCGGGCGCGGTGAGCCAGCTCAGCGGCGGGCCCGCGGCCGATCTCCTGGACAAGGCGCGCGACCTGGACACCGCCCTCGACGACCTCCGGGGCTCCACCCGGCCCCTGACCCACCCGATCACGCCGCTGCGGGAGCGCCGCCAGACCGTCCGCTATCTGGTGGCGCTCCTGGAGACCTCGGCGTACCACGCCCGCTCCCTCGCGGCCACCGCCGAGCTGGTCCCGTACAGCAAGCGCGTCGGCGCCGACCCGCGCCTGGGCCGGGCCGCGCGCCGTATCGCCCACAACATCGACGTGCTCGTCGCGCACGTCAACGAGACGGACACGACGGGCAGCGTCGAATCGGGGGCGAGCATCGCCGCGATGCTGGAGACCGACGGCCTCGGCGTCCCGGCCGCGAACACCGTCACCTTCCGCGTCCTGCGTCACCTGCAACGCCTCGACGAGGGCATCACCGGTCTGGCCAGGCCGCTGGACGTGCCGGTGGGGCCGCGCAAGTAGCGGCCGTTACTGCCCGGCCCAGCGCTTGATGGTCGCGGTCGCCGCGTCCCGCTGGTCCGCCGGGAGCGCGGAGATCCGGGCGTTGTGGTTGGAGTTCGGCACGATGTACTTGTACGAGTCGCGCTTGCTCGGGCTGAACTGCTCCGCGCTCCACGGGTCGTTCTGCCCGTACACGAACAGCATCCGCTGGGACTGCGTCCGCACCCACTTGTCGACGCCCTTGACGACCGCGCCGTCGTAGCTCGTGCGCATGTCGGCGGGGAGCACCGAGTTCGGCTGGTAGATGTCCGGGTAGTGGCGCACGCCCTTGAGGTGCTTGAAAGCGAGGTCGGCCCAGCCGAGCTGGGCGGCGGCCTGCCGGTAGTAGGGGCCGGAGCCGTTGGCGCCGAGGGTGGAGTCCTCGTAGATGGACAGGCCGTGGTCGAGGGACCACTGGTAGAGGTCGTCGTCGGAGACGGTCCTCGCGTCGGGGACGGTCGGGCAGTCGTCGATGGTCCCGGACTGCCAGAAGTTCCACACCTGGTCCAGGACGGCGAACTCGTAGGCGCGGTCGGTGGTGCCGAGGGTGTGGGTGAAGGTGTACCCGGCGTCCTGCGCGGTCTTCTCGAACTTCGGCAGGAGCGTGTCGCGGCGGACGAGCATCTCGCGCTGGACGGCGTCGAGCGCGGTGGCGCACTCCTTCGTACCGACCGTTCTGAAGAAGCGGTCGTACGTGCTGTCGTCTCGGTTGTCCGCGTCGTTCGGGGCGACGTAGGCGACGACGCCGTCGTAGTCGCGCGGGTAGAAGCGGTAGTGGTAGGTCGCGGTCATGCCGCCCTTGCTGCCGCCGGTGGCGAGCCACTTCGAGGACTTCTCGTACAGGGGACGCACGGCGCGCACGATGGCGTGCTCGTCGGCGGCCTCCTGCTGCACGGTCATCTTCTTCCACGGGGTGCCGCCGGCCGGGACGGACGGGCCGAAGAAGCGGTGCTCGACGCTGAGCTGGTTGGCGTCGAGGAGCGTGGTGGGCTCGCGGGTCGTCGAGGAGAGGCCGTAGCCGCCGGTGTAGAAGACGACGGGCTTCGCGGCCGACTTGTGCCAGAGCGTGAAGCGCTGCTGGAAGGTGCCCGCGCGGGGGTGGTCGTGGTCGATCGGCTGGGTGATCGACAGGGAGTAGAGGGGGAAGCCCTCCTTGTCCGTGACGCCGGTGACGGTGACACCGGGTATCGCCCGCAGCCGGTCCTCGAAGGACGCTGTGGCGCGGGTCGCGGCGCTCGCCGGTGCGGCGGTCGCGGCGAGGGCGCCCGCGGTGAGGGCGGCGGACAACAGCAGCGTGGGCAGGGTGCGCAGACGCACGAAGGCCTCCCGGGTCGGGACGAGTGGAGTGGATCTCTGGTGCGGTGACCGAGACCTTAACCCGAGCGGCGCAGGAGGGAGTTGGGGTCGCGCGGAATAAACGGCGCGCGAAAAGGCCCGGAGCCGGGACCCGCCTGTGCGGCGGGTCCCGGCTCCGGGCGTCGTGTCAGCGGCAGCCGGTCAGAGCTGGCCGGACGCGGCGATGGTGATCTTGGCCGAGGTGGCGCCGGAACGGGAGCCGAGGGCCTCGATCTTCTTCACGAGCTCCATGCTCTTCTCGTCCGCGACCTCACCGAAGACGACGTGCTTGCCGTCGAGCCAGTCGGTGACGATGGTCGTGATGAAGAACTGCGAGCCGTTGGTGTTCGGGCCGGCGTTGGCCATCGAGAGCTGGCCCGGCTTGGTGTGCTTGAGCTGGAAGTTCTCGTCGGCGAACTTCTCGCCGTAGATGCTCTTGCCGCCCGTGCCGTTGCCGGCGGTGAAGTCGCCGCCCTGCAGCATGAACTGCGGGATGACGCGGTGGAAGGAGGAGCCCGCGTAGCCGAAGCCCTTCTCACCGGTGCAGAGGGCGCGGAAGTTCTCCGCGGTCTTCGGGACGACGTCCTCGAAGAGGTTGAACGTGATCCGCCCGGCGGGCTCGTCGTTGATCGTGATGTCGAAGTAGGTCTGGATAGCCATGGCGCAATCCTTGCATCACGACCCCCGGATCGCCGATTCGCCCCGGCAATGCGGCCGTGTCCGTACACCGTGTGACGCATGATGCGCGGAGAGTGCCAGATCGGCAAGGAGCACGCGGACGCCACGCCGGCCCGGCCTGCGGCCACGGCCACGGTCCCATGAGAAGGCCCCGTCGCCTCACAGGGGGGGAGAGGAGGCGACGGGGCCACAGACTCGAGCGCCCGGGGGGTTGGGGTGCTGGAGCCGCTCACCCTGCGGGTGCCCCGGTTCGGCGGGTACATGCACGACTTCCGCGGAATTTTTTCGCGGGTTCCGACACCGGCCGCCCGGTCGTGGGGTCAGGAGGCGCCGCAGGCCCGCCGACGATGGCCGAAACCGTTCGGTCACGACTGGGTCACGGCGCCCGCCGGGCGTGATCAGGTGCGCTCGGCGGGGCGCGTCGCCGCCGCGGACGGCCCGGAATCGCCGGGTTTCCGAGGTCGGAACGGGCGGCTCAGGGGGTAGCACGCCCCGGCCGCCCGACGGCGACTTCACGACGAAGTCACCGGTGAGGCGGACTATCCGGCTTGTCCGGTCTGCTCGGCCGACGGCATGACTAGCATGAACGCCGTACGGTCCGGAAGATCGGCGTCCCTTTCGGCGCCCGCCGGCCGGACCCGCAGCCGACTCGACCGGTCGGCTCGTCGCTTCCCACTCAAGGACCGAGGGACCCGCGGAATGTCAGTGCCTGCACCCCCCAGCCCGCACGCGATGGCCAAGGCGGAACGCTCCCCGCTCGGCCCGGCGCTCGCCGTGCTCGTGGTGGCGGCGGCCGCCGCCGGCGCCGCCGCGGCCCTCGCCCCGTCGGCCGCCCGCACCTGGGCGGTGTGGACGGCCGCGGTCGCCTGGGTGTGCCTGGCCGTCGCCGTCGTCGCGGGCACTGTCCTGCTCGGCCGCGCCCGACGCTCCGGCGCCCGGGCCCGGGCCGAACTGGCGCAGGCGCAGGGCCGGTTGACCCAGCAGGCGGCCGAGTCGGCGCAGCTCGTGAACGTGACGCTGCCCGGCGTCCTGCGCCAGCTGCGGGAGACGGCGACCCCGGGCCCGGTCACGACCCCCTCCGACCCGCAACTGCGCCGGATACTGGACGAGTTCATCGCCGCCGTCGAGACGTCCGTCCGGGAGGCCGCGCACGCCGCGGCCGAGCGGGACACCGCCCGGGGCGAACTGGAGCACGCGGGGCGGGAGGTGCGGCGGCTGACCGCGGAAACGTTTCCCGCCGCGGTCGCCCGGCTGCGCGAGGGCTCGTCCGCCGACACCGTCCTCGCCGAGCTCGACTGGCCGCGCAGCCCGTTGCTCCGCGTCCCCGCCGAGGCGTTCCTGCGCGAACTCGCCGTCAGTGAACGCGGATCGGCCGCCGCGCAGGCGGCCTCGGCCAAGGCGCTCAGCCGCGTCCAGGCGAAGTCCGTCAGCATGCTCGCCGACCTGCGCTCGATGCAGGAGCGCCACGGCGAGGAGGTCTTCGGCGACCTGCTGCGCCTGGACCACGCCACGTCCCAGCTCGGCCTCCTGACCGACCGGCTCGCGCTGCTCATGGGCGGCCGCTCCAGCCGCGCCTGGAACAAGCCGATCGTGATGGAGAGCGTGCTGCGCGGCGCCGTCGGCCGTATCGCCGCCTACCAGCGGGTGCGGCTGCACTGCGCGACGGACGCGGCGATCGCCGGGTTCGCGGCCGAGGGCGTCATGCACCTGCTCGCCGAGCTGATGGACAACGCGGCCAACTTCTCACCGCCCATCGACGAGGTCCACGTCTACGTGGAGGAACGCTCCGCCGGGCTCGTCGTGACCATCGAGGACAGCGGCCTGAAGATGGCCGACGCGGCGATGCGCCGCGCCGAGCAGGCGGTGTCCGGGCAGCTCACCGACCTCGCCTCGCTGCAGGGCACCCGGCTCGGGCTCGCCGTCGTCGGCCGGCTCGCCGCGAAGTACCGCATCGACGTCAACTACCGCCCCTCCTCGCGCGGCGGCACCGGCGTCGTCGTCCTGCTGCCGCCCCAGCTCATGGCCCAGCAGCGCGACGTCGTGCAGTCCCCCGGACTGCCCGCGCCGCGCCCGGCCCCGGCCGAGACCCACGAGCGCGCCGCCGAACCCGCCGCGCTCCCGGGGCCGGGCGAACCCCGGCCCGCCGAGCCCGCGTCGGCCACCCCGAACGGGCTGCCGGTACGGCCGCCGGGCCGCACCATGGCCGCCGCCGAGCAGGAGCGCGGGCGGCAGTCCGCCAAACCCGCCGCCGACCGGGCGACCCCGCCGGGGCGGGACGCGGGCACCCGCTTCGGCGCCTTCCACCGCGGCCGCAAGGGCAAGGACGCCGACACCCCCGAGTAGGCCGCGCCCCCCGACATCTCGTAACCCCCCGCTCGACACCGTGAGATTGGAGGCACGGGCGGTGTCCGGCCCCGCCGGACGACAAGCCGCCCGACCCCGCCATGCAGACCACTGACACCAGCCTGACCTGGCTCCTGGAGAGCCTGCTCCAGCGCACCCCCGGCACCCGGCACGCCCTCGTCCTGTCCCGGGACGGGCTCAAGCTCTGCTGGAGCGAGCACCTCACCCTCGACCAGGCCGACCAGCTCGCGGCGATCTGCTCCGGCATCCAGGCGCTCGCCCAGGGCGCCTCGGTCGAGTTCGGCGACGGGAGCGGCGGCGTGCGGCACTCGATGACGGAGTTCCACGGCGGGCTGCTGTTCATCGTGGACGCGGGTGAGGGCGCGCACCTGGCGGTCGTCGCCGACGAGGACGCCGACCCGGGCGTCGTCGGGCACCAGATGACGGAGCTGGTCGAGCAGATCGGTGAGCACCTGCGGGCCGAGCCGCGCCAGTCGGCGCCCGGGGGCGGCGCCTCATGACGCGGCGGCCGGTCGACACCGGCGACCCGGACCGGCTCTACACGGTCACGGGGGGCCGCAGCCGCGTCGACGACGAGTCGTTCGACCTGGTGACGCTCGTGGTCAGCGAGTGCGAGCCGGTCGCGGGGATGCAGTCCGAGCACGTCCGCATCCTGGAGATGTGCCGTCGCCCCGCCGCCGTCGTCGAGATCGCGGCCGAGCTGAAGCTGCCGATCACGGTCGTCCGGATCCTCCTGGGCGATCTCCTGGCCGGTGGCAAGGTCACCGCCCGGCATCCGCGCGCGGCCGCCACCGTCGCCTCGCTCCCCGATTCCGACCTTCTCAAGGAGGTGCTCAGTGGGCTCCGCAACCTCTGAACTGCCCGCCCGTACGCCGCTCGGCGCCCTCGCGGACACCGGCCTGAAGATCGTCGTGGTCGGCGGGTTCGGCGTCGGCAAGACGACGCTGGTGCGCTCCGTCAGCGAGATCCGGCCGCTCAACACCGAAGAGGTGATGACGCAGGCCGGGGTCGGCGTCGACGAGACGACCGGCGTCGCGTCGAAGACGACGACCACGGTCGCCTTCGACTTCGGCCGCATCAGCCTCAACGACCGGATGGTCCTGTACTTGTTCGGCGCGCCAGGACAGGAGCGGTTCTGGTTCCTGTGGGACCGGCTGTTCTCCGGGACGCTCGGTGCCGTCGTCCTCGTCGACACCCGCCGCATGGACGACTCCTGGTACGCGATCGACCGCCTGGAGCACCACGGCACGCCGTTCGTGGTCGCCGTCAACCGGTTCGACGACGAGCCCGTGCGCCACTCCCTCGACGAGATACGGCAGGCCCTCGCCCTGCCGGAGCACGTGCCGATGATCGACTGCGACGCCCGGGTCCGCTCGTCGGGCAAGGACGTGCTCATCACCCTCGTGGACCACCTCTACGCACTGGCCATGGCCCAGGAGACGACACCGTGACCGAGCAGAGCCCGCTCCCCTCGACCGAGGCCGCCCCCGGCGCCGCGCCCCCCGGCTGCCCCGCCCACGCGGGCGCCGTGCCGCTCAGCGGCCTGGAGTACCAGCAGACGCCGTCCCAGCTCTACCGGGCGCTGCGGCGCGAGCACGGCCCGGTCGCGCCGGTGCTGCTCGACGGGGACGTGCCCGCCTGGCTGGTCCTCGGCTACTCCGAGGTGAGCTACGTGACCGCGCACGACGAGCTGTTCGCGCGGGACTCGCGGCGCTGGAACCAGTGGGAGCACATCCCCGCCGACTGGCCGCTCCTGCCGTTCGTCGGCTACCAGCCCTCGGTGCTCTTCACCGAGGGCGCTGAGCACCGGCGGCGCGCGGGCGTGATCACGAACGCCCTCGAACAGGTCGACCAGTTCGAGCTGGCCCGGGAGTGCGGGCTCATCGCCGACCGGCTGATCTCCGCCTTCGCGGGCAGCGGCCAGGCCGAGCTGATGGACGCGTTCGCGCACGCCCTGGCGATGCTCGCGGCGGTGCGGATGTGCGGGATGCCGCTCTCGGGCACCGAGACCCAGGACCTGGTCGACGACCTGAAGATTTCCCTGGACGCGGCCGAGGGCGACGACCCGGTGGCCGCGTACGTCCGCGTCGGCGAGCGCATCACGCAGCTGGTCAAGGAGAAGCGGGAGCGGCCGGGCGCCGACGTCACCTCGCGGATGATCCAGGACCCGGCGGGCCTGACCGACGAGGAGATCGTGCAGGACCTGATCTCGGTGATCGCGGCGGCCCAGAACCCGACGGCGAACTGGATCTGCAACACCCTGCGCCTGCTCCTCACGGACGAGCGGTTCGCCCTGAACGTGTCGGGCGGGCGGCTCAGCGTCGGCGAGGCGCTGAACGAGGTGCTGTGGCTGGACACCCCGACGCAGAACTTCATCGGCCGCTGGGCGGTGCGCGACACGCAGCTCGGCGGGCGGCAGATCCGCGCGGGCGACTGCCTGGTCCTCGGGCTCGCCGCCGCCAACACCGACCCGCAGATCTGGCCCGAGTCCCACGTGGGCGCGGAGAACGCGGCGCACCTGTCGTTCAGCAACGGCGAGCACCGCTGCCCCTACCCGGCTCCCCTGCTCGCCGACGTCATCGCCCGTACGGCGGTGGAGACGCTCCTCGACCGGCTGCCGGACCTCGTCCTCGCGGTGGACCCGGCGGAGCTGAAGTGGCGGCCCTCGATCTGGATGCGGGGCCTCACGGAGCTGCCGGTCAGCTTCACGCCGGTCGTGCAGTGACCCGGGGTGCGTGCCGCGGCGTCAGTAATCGGCGCGCATCGCGGCACGCACGTCCCGCAAGGTGGCGTCGGCGATCGCGTTCGCCCGCTCGTTCCCGGCCCGCAGCACCTTTCTGACGTAGCCGCGGTCCTCCGCGTAGGCCGCGCGGCGGGCCCGGATCGGCGCGAGGTACCCGTTCACGGCGTCGGTGACGCGGCGCTTCAGCGCGGCCCCTCCCCCGGCGCCGATCTCCTCCGCGACCTGGAGCGGGTCGGCGCCCTCGCACAGCGCGGCGAGCAGGACGAGCGAGGAGACCTCGGGCCGCCCCTCGGGGTCGTAGGTGATGTGGCGCTCGGCGTCCGTCCTGGCCCCGCGGATGAGGCGGGCGGTCTCGTCGGCGTCGGCGGACAGGGCGATGGCGTTGCCCCGGCTCTTGCTCATCTTCGTGCCGTCGGTGCCGAGCAGCAGCGGCGCGGTGGACAGCAGCGCCTCGGGCAGCGGGAAGACCTGCTCCCCGTGGCCGTAGCGCTCGTTGAAGCGGCGGGCGACGGTGCGGGTGATCTCCAGGTGGGGCAGCTGGTCCTGGCCGACGGGGACGACGTTCGCCTTGCAGAAGAGGATGTCGGCGGCCTGGTGCACCGGGTAGGTGAACATCAGCCCGCTGACCGCCGCCTGCCGGGAGTGCGCGATCTCGTCCTTGACCGTGGGGTTGCGGCTCAGCTCGGAGACGGAGACGAGGCTGAGGAACGGCAGCAGGAGCTGGTTGAGCGCGGGCACGGCGCTGTGCGCGAAGATCGTGGAGCGGTCGGGGTCGATGCCGATGGCCAAGTGGTCGAGGACGAGCTCCTCCACGTACTCCTTGAGGTGCTCGGCCACGTCGCGGTCGGTGAGGACCTGGTAGTCGGCGACGAGGACGAAGGTCTCGACGCCGAGGTCCTGGAGGCGGACGCGGTTGTGCAGGGTGCCGAAGTAGTGGCCGAGATGGAGGCGTCCGGTGGGGCGGTCGCCGGTGAGGACGCGGTAGCGGCCGGGCTCCTTGCGGATGAGTTCTTCGGTGCTGGTCATGGGTCTCTCCCTGAGGTCATGGGCGCCCTCGGGACGGCATGACCTCACTGGAGGAAGAGAAAAGGGCCGTCCGGGGACGGCCCTTTGGTTCGTGCATGGCTGTGGCCGCCTCTAAGTGAGGCGCCACCAGCACAGACACGAGAAGTCGGACATACGACGAGCTTAACACCCGCCGGTGAGGCTCTTAGGGTGCCAGCGGCGTGAACTGCACCGGCAGCGACTGCGGGCCGCGCGTGAACACGCCCTGCTCGACCGGGTCGAAGCCGTCGGCGAGACGGACGTCGGGCATGGCGTCGAGGAGCTGGTTGACGCCGATCTCCACCTCCGCCTTGGCGAGCAGCGCGCCGACGCAGAAGTGCCGGCCGAGTGCGAAGGCGAGGTGGTCGGCGGCGGCCGAGAACGCGGTCGTGGCCGTCAGGTCGGTGCGGAAGAGGTCGAAGCGGTCCGGGTCGGCGTAGCGGTCCTCGTCGCGGTTGGCGGCGCCGATCAGGCAGGTGACGGTGGCCCCGGCGGGGATGGTGCCGCCCGACACCTCCACGTCGACCGCCGACTGACGCATGATCATGTGGACGGGCGGGGTGAACCGCAGCGTCTCCGCGAAGGCGCGCTCGATGAGCGAGCGGTCCTCGCGCACAGCGGCCAGCTGCTCCGGGTTGACGAGGAGGTTGGCGAAAATGCTGGCGATGGCCTTGTCGGTGGTCTCGCCGCCGGCGGCGAGGAGCAGGCTGCAGAACGCCTTGATGTCCTCGTCGCTCATCTTGACGCCGTCGACCTCGGCGGCGCACAGCGCGGAGAGCAGGTCGTCGCCGAGGTTCTCGCGGCGCGCCCGGATGATCGGGATCATGTACTCGGCGAACTCGACACGGGTGCGCTCCCCCGCCGCCGTGACGTCGGCGTCACCGGACAGGTTGCCGAGGAAGGCGATGACGGCGGTGTACCAGCCGTGGAAGCGGGCGTGGTCGGCCTTGTCGAGGCCGAGCATGTCGGCGATGACGTTGACCGGGAACCGGGTCGCGTAGTCGTGGACGAGGTCGGCGGCGCCGGTGTGCCGGAACTGGTCTATCAGCGCGCGGGAGTTGGCCTCTATGACGGGGAGGAACTTCTCCTGGAGGTCGCTGCCGCGGAAGGCGGGGGCGACGAGGGCGCGGCGCACCGCGTGCTCACGGCCGCTGAGCTGGAGGATCGTCTTGCCGTGGACGGGCTCCAGCTGCCAGTCGTAGTTGTCGGTGGTGAACTGGCCCGCCTTGTCCTTGAAGACGCGTTCCACGTCGGCGTACCGCGAGACGATCCAGCTCTGGGTGGGCTCGTGCCAGAAGAGGGGCGCGTTCGCGCGCATCTCGCGGTACGCGGGGTAGGGGTTCTCGGCGAACTCCGGCGAGAGGATGTCGGGGACCTGCGCGGTGGACATGGAGCTCCCTGAGTGGGTGAACGGACGATCCCGCCAAGGCTAGGGATCGCCCGCCACCCGGAACAGCCCCCTCCACGCCGTCAGTTGACGGTTACACGAAGTGCGTGGCCGAAAACTGACGGCATGGCGGCTGATGTCAGCCGTTGGGCAGGATCACCGCGCGCCCGTTGACCTTGCCCTCGTGCAGGCGCTCGTAGGCGAGGGGTGCCTCGTCGAGCGAGTAGGTCTCGGTGTGCACGGAGACGGCGCCGGCCCGCGCGAGGTCGAGGACCTCGATCAGCTCGCCGCGGCTGCCCCAGTACGGGGCGGTGACGCTGACCTCGAAGTTGGTCGCGCCGAAGCCGACGGGCAGGGTGCCGCCGCCGATGCCGACGATGGTGACGTCGCCCTCGATGGCGGCGACGGCGCCCGCCAGCTCGACGGTGGGCTGGACGCCGACGAAGTCGAAGACGGCCTCGGCGCCGATGCCGCCGGTCAGCTCCTTGACCTTCCCGGCCGCCCCGGCGTCGGACAGGATCGCCTCGTGCGCGCCGACGGTACGGGCCAGGGCGAGCTTGTCCTCGGAGACGTCGAGGGCGATGACGCGCGTCGCGGACATGGCGCGCAGGAGCTGGATGGCGACGTGGCCGAGGCCGCCGGTGCCGATGACGACGGCGGTCGAGCCGGGCACGAGCTTGGGCAGCGAGCGCTTGATCGCGTGGTACGGGGTGAGGCCCGCGTCGGTGAGCGGGACGGCGGCGACAGGGTCGAGCCCGTTGATCGGCACGAGGTGGCGGGAGTCGTCCACCAGCATGTACTCGGCCATGGAGCCGGGGGCGCCGAGGCCGGGCGGGCGGATGCCGAGCTCGTCGGCGCGCAGGCAGTAGTTCTCCTTGCCCTGCGCGCAGGGGGCACAGGTGCCGCAGCCCCAGGGCCCGTAGACGGCGACGGAGTCGCCCTCCTCCAGGCCGCTGACGCCCGCGCCGAGCGCGGCGACGGTGCCGACGCCCTCGTGGCCGAGGGTGAGCGGCAGCTCGTACGGGAAGGACTCGGCGGGCCAGCTCATGACCGCGATGTCGGAGTGGCAGACACCGGCGGCGGTGACCTTCAGAAGGACCTGCCCGGGGCCGGGCTCGGGATCGGGGACGGTGACGACCTCGGGTGCTGCCCCTACGGTCCGGTACTGAAGCGCCTTCATGGCTCGACTCCTTCGTCGCTCTCGCGGTCCCCCGCGCCTCCACCGTAACTCTTTCGCGTCCCAATGAGACACATGTCCCGATGGGACACGCACGACGACATAAAAAGACCCCGACCGTACGGGGGAGAACGGTCGGGGCCTCGCTCATAAGTTTAACAGCGAACCAACGGCGTCCGGTACACGCGATCAAGGTGTGCCGCGTGAGGTCGGACACACAGGAACATCGGCCGCATATCGCTCCCGATGCGGACCCTGACCACCCCGCGGACGCAGCGGAGGCCCGTACGGACGGCATGATTCCGGTCGGTGTGCCGGGGTGATCCGGCCGCCGCCCCGTCCGTAACCGGCCGAGGGCACGGCGCACGCGCCGCCGTCGGCCACGGCCTTCGCCCCTTTCGCCCGGACTGCCGGCGGCCACACCAGCGCACCGCGCCGCCCGGCTCGCCGCGCGCCGACCGTGCGCCGGTGGACCGGCATGACCTGCGGATCCGGGGACCGACCGCGCCTGCCGACAACGCTCGCGTCGGCGTCCCCCGCGAGTGCCGCGACGGCGGGCGGCGGTTCCGGGCGGACGCCGCCCCCGGTCGAACGTGTGCGAAAGGCACCGGCCAGTTCCCCCGTCCGGCGGAACTGGCCGGTCTTCCCGTCGACCGGGTAGATGCCTCAGGCATCCAATGGTGGTGGAGCGCGGAACGACCAGCTCCGCGCGCACGGACGAGCACTGCGAGGCGATCCGATCCATGACGCAATCCACGACGGAACCGGCCCGCCAGGACCTGCACCCCCCGGCCACCGCGGCCCAGGTGGCCTTCCCGCAGGACCGGGGCTGCCCCTACCACCCGCCCACCGCGTACGCGCCGCTGCGCGAGACGGCCCCCCTCGGCCGGATCACCCTCTTCGACGGCACCTCGGCCCACGTCGTCACCGGGCACGCCCTGGCCCGGCAGCTCCTGGCCGACCCCCGGCTCTCCAGCGACCGGACGCGGGACGACTTCCCGGCGACGACCGAGCGGCTCGCGCAGACCAAGGCGCGCCGGGTGGCGCTGCTCGGCGTCGACGATCCCGAGCACAACGCCCAGCGCCGCCTGCTGATCCCGAGCTTCTCCGTGAAGCGGATCGCCGCGCTGCGCCCGCGCATCCAGGAGACCGTGGACCGGCTCCTCGACGCGATGGAGCGGCAGGGGCCACCGGCCGAGCTGGTCTCGGCGTTCGCCCTGCCGGTGCCGTCGATGGTGATCTGCTCGCTGCTCGGCGTGCCCTACGCCGACCACGAGTTCTTCGAGGAGCGCTCGCGGCGCCTCCTCCGCGGACCGGCCGCGGCCGATGTCGAGAGGGCCAGGGTCGATCTTGAGGGCTACCTCGGCGACCTGATCGACCGCAAGCGGCGCGAGCCCGGCGACGGACTGCTCGACGAACTGATCCACCGGGACGGGCCGGACGGACCGCCCGACCGCGACCAGCTCATCGCCTACGCGGTGATCCTGCTCATCGCCGGCCACGAGACGACGGCGAACATGATCTCCCTCGGCACGTTCACGCTGCTGCGCCACCCCGAGCAGCTCGCCGCGCTGCGGTCCGGGCAGACGACCACGGCCGTCGTCGTGGAGGAGCTGCTGCGCTACCTCTCCATCGCGGACGGGCTGCTGCGCGTCGCCCGCGAGGACCTGGAGGTAGAGGGGCGCATCATCCGGGCCGGGGAGGGCGTGGTCTTCTCGACGTCCCTCATCAACCGGGACGAGGGCGCGTTCCCGGGAGCGGATGACCTCGACTGGGACCGCTCGGCCCGCCACCACCTCGCGTTCGGCTTCGGCATCCACCAGTGCCTCGGCCAGAACCTCGCCCGCGCCGAGCTGGACATCGCGCTGCGCACCCTCTTCGACCGGCTGCCCGGGCTCCGCCTCGCGGCGCCCGCCGAGGAGATCCCGTTCAAACCCGGCGACACCATTCAGGGCATGCTCGAACTGCCCGTGGCGTGGTGAGCGCCGTGCGGATCGAGGTCGACAAGGAGCGCTGCGTCGGCGCGGGCATGTGCGCGCTCACCGCCCCTGACGTGTTCACCCAGGACGACGACGGGTTCAGCGAAGTGCTCCCCGGCGGCGCCGAACGCGCCGGGGAGCACCCGATGGTCAAGGAGGCGGTGCGGGCCTGCCCGGTGGGGGCGGTCTCCGTCACCCAGGAGTGATCCCTACAGGTGCGGCACCACGGCCACCGGGCACGGCGCGTGGTGCAGCACCGCGTGGGCGACCGAGCCGATGCGGGCGCCGACGGCGGTGCGGCGGGCGCGGCGGCCGACGACCAGGAGCTGCGCCCGCGGCGCCACCGAGAGCAGCACCTGCCCCGCGCTGCCGATCTCGACGTGCTCGACGACGTGCACGTCGGGGAACCGCTCCCGCCACGGGGCGAGGGCCGCGCCGAGCGCCTTCTTCTCGTACGGCTCCATGCCGCCCGCCTCGTCGAGCAGTTCGAGGGAGGCGGCGCTGTACGCGAAGACCGGCGGCAGACTCCAGGCGCGCACGGCGCGGACGCTCGCGCCGCGGGCCGCCGCCGTGCGGAAGGCGAACCCCAGGGCCGCGGCGCTGTCCTCCGGCTCGCCCTCCTGCCCGACGACGACCTCGTGCCCGGCCGCCTCGGTGAACGCCTTGTCGTCCGCGCGGACCAGGACGACGGGCCGCTCGGTGCGGGCGATGACCTGCTGGCCGACGGAGCCGAGCAGGAAACCGAGGAGCGGACCGTGCCCGCGCGAGCCGAGCGCGAGCAGCTCCGCGTCCCGGGCCACGGCGAGGAGCGCGTCGGCGGCGCCGTCCGCGTCGAGGACGTCGGTGGTGACGGCGAGGCCGCGGTGGCGCTCGGCGATCTCCTGTTCGGTCTCCTCCAGGAGGTCACGGGCCCAGCGGGCCTGCGTGTCCGCGTCGGCGGCGAGCGCGAGCGGCTCCGGCGCGGGCGTGCCGACGTGCACCAGGCGCAGCGGCGTCCCGCGCCGCACCGCCTCGCGCGCCGCCCAGGCCGCCGCGGCCTCGCTCTCGGGTGATCCGTCCACTCCCGCGGTGATCGGCCGGGTCATGGTGGGGCCTCCTCACAGTCCGTGGCCGCGCCGTGCTGCCGCCGCCGTCCACCGCCGATCTTGCCCTACGTGGCGACGCGGGCGCCGGTGGCCCCGGCGGGCTCGTCGGACTTCTCGCGCTCACCCCTCTTCCCGGGCTTGTCGGGGCGCAGGAAGCGGTTCCAGCCTCCGGGCGGCCGCTCCCCCACGTCCAGGCCGCGCAGTTTGGCGAGGACCGCGGGGTCCTGCGCGTCGAGCCAGTCGACGAACTGCCGGAAGGAGACGAGCCGTACGTCCTTGTGGTCGGCGACGCGCTTGAGCGTCTCCTCGACGGCGTCCATGTAGATGCCGCCGTTCCACTCCTCGAAGTGGTTGCCGATGAAGAACGGGGCCCGGTTCGTCTCGTAGGCCCGCCGGAAGCCGGACAGGTAGGCCTGCGTCGCCTGGGTGCGCCAGCCCGGGTAGTTGTAGGACGGGGCGCGGGTGGAGTTCTTGGACTGGTTGGCGAGGATGTTGTAGTCCATCGACAGGACCTCGAAGCGGTGGCCGGGGAACGGGACGGCCTGCAGGGGCAGGTCCCACACCCCGTGCTTCTTGTCGGGCCAGCGCTGTTCGCCGCCGGGCGAGGAGGCGTCGTAGCGCCAGCCGAGTTCGCGGGCGACGGGCAGCAGGTTCTCCTGGCCGAGCAGGCAGGGCGTGCGGCCGCCGATCAGCTCCTGGTCGTAGTCGAAGGGCAGGGAGGGGTGCTCGTGCCAGCCGGTGTTGGAGCGCCAGGTCTTGACGAACGCCTGGGCCTGCTCGATCTCGCTGCGCCAGTGCGCGGCGCTCCAGTTGCCGACGGATCCGGCACCGCCGCAGAAGTGCCCGTTGAAGTGCGTGCCGATCTCGTGGCCCTCCTGCCACGCCTGGTGCACGTACTTCAGGGTCTCCTTGACGTGCTCGTTCGTCAGGTAGCCGATGTCGGAGGCGCCGACCGGGTTGTTCGGCGGGCGGTAGAGGCGCTTGCGCTCCTCGGGCAGCAGGTAGAGGCCCGAGAGGAAGAAGGTCATGTGCGCGTCGTGCTCGCGGGCCAGCTCCAGGAAGCGCGGGAAGAGGCCGTTGCCGACCTCGCCCGCGCCGTCCCAGGAGAAGACGACGAACTGCGGTGGCTGCTCGCCCGCCTCCAGGGGCGTCGCCGCGGCGGGCTGGCGCGGCTGCTTGCCGGTGTACGAGGTCGAGCCGTCGCCGATCAGCCGCGGCGCGACCTTCTTCGGCGCCCCTTCGGGCCCTTCCTGCCGCTGCCCCGGTCCCGCCGGGGGCCGGCCACCGGACTCGCCGCGGCCGCATCCGGTGAGGGCCGTGGCCGCGGCGCCGAGACCGATCCCGAGCCCCAGGCGTGCTGCTCCTCTGCGGCTGATTCCACTCATGCGCATCCCCATCCGCGCCGGGCGAGGGCGCGTTGTGTGTCCCCCCTTGACATCGACCTTCGCACCGTAAATCCGATAAACGGACGAAACGGATTTTTGGTGCGACGCGCCGGGCGAACGGGTGAGGGGATGCGCCAACGGGTGAGAAGGAGGGGTGGGGAGGGGCGGATGCCGGGTCGGTCAGTCCTCGCCGACTACCTTGCCCGGGTTGAACAGGTCCAGCGGGTCGAGCGTCCGCTTCACGGCGCGCTGCATCGCGCAGACCTCGGGGCCCAGCTCGGCGCGCATGCCGCCGCGCTTGAGCAGGCCCACGCCGTGCTCGCCGGTGACGGTGCCGCCGACGGCGATCGCCGCCCGGAGCAGCTCCTCGAACGCGGCCTGCGCGGCGACCCGGGCCGCCTCGTCGCCGGGCTCGGTGATCAGCAGGGGGTGCAGGTTGCCGTCCCCCGCGTGCGCGATGGTGGCGATGCGCACCCCGTGCCGGCGGCCGATCTCCTCGATGGTGGCGAGCATCCCGGGCACCGCCGAGCGGGGCACGCAGAGGTCCTCGGTGAGGACGGGGCCGAGCCGTTCGAGCGCGGGATAGGCGAGCCGTCGTACGTCGAACAGGGCTTCCGCCTCGACGGCGTCGGTGGACTGCTCGGCCCAGAGCGCGCCGGCCTCCTGGAAGGCGTCGGCGACGGCGGCGGCCTCCGCGGCGCCCGCGTCGCCCGCCGCGTCGATCCGGGCGAGCAGCATGGCCTCGGCGCCCGGCTCGATGCCCAGGTGCTTCCACTCCTCGACGGCCTCCATGCAGGCGCGGTCGAGGAGTTCGAGGGCGGCGGGGGCGAGGCCGCGCTTGGTGACGAGGGCGACCGCGGCACCGGCGGCGACCAGGCTGTCGAACGCGCCGACGACGGTGCGCGGTTCGGCGGCGGGCGCGGGCCGCAGGCGCAGGGTGATCTCGGTGATGACGCCGAAGGTGCCCTCGGAGCCGACGAACAGGCTTGTCAGGTCGTAGCCGCTGACGCCCTTGGTGGTGCGCCGGCCGAGCCGGACGCGGCTGCCGTACTCGCCCGCCGGGCCGCCCATGACGACTTCGAGGCCGAGGACGTAGTCGCGGGTGACGCCGTACTTGAGACAGCACAGGCCGCCCGCGTTGGTCGAGACGTTGCCGCCGATCGTCGACCAGGGGGCGCTGGCCGGGTCCGGCGGGTACCACAGGCCGTGCTCGGCGACGGCGGCCTTCAGGTCGTTGTTGACCACGCCGGGCTGGACGACGGCGAGCAGGTTCTCGGTGTCGATCTCCAGGACGCGGTTCATCTTCGAGACGTCGAGGACGACGCAGCCGTCGACCGCGTTGGCGCCGCCCGACAGTCCGGTGCCCGCGCCGCGTGTGACGACGGGTATCCGCCGCTCGGCGCAGGCCCGCACCACTGCCTGGACCTCCTCGGTGGAGGTGGCGCGGACCGCCGCGAGCGGGCGGCCCACCGGCGCCCACTCGGCGTCGTCGCGGCCGAGCGTCGCGAGGACGTCCGCGTCGGTGACCAGGGTGGAGCCGGGCAGCGCGTCCACGAGTTCGCGCACCGTGCCTGCTGTTCCTGCCGTGTTGATGTCGTACCTCCAGAACATGTCCGCATGACCGGCGGATCGCCGGGTAACCCCCGGACACCATGATGGGACAGCGCTTCGCGCCGCCGAACGGCCGGGAGGGACGATGGGCTCCACCATGAGGGGGACGCACGCGACGCACGCCTCGGACGAGGGGACGGCGCTCCCCCGCGTCCCCGACCCCACGCGCGTGACACCGCAGGACGCACGGGAGCTCTCCCGCCTCTTCTTCCGCCGCCTCGCGGAGCTGGAGGAGGGCACGCGGGAGTACCAGTACACCCGCAATACGCTGATCGAGATGAACATGTCGCTCGTCCGCTTCGCGGCGGGGCGCTACCGGCACCGCGGCGACGACATGGAGGACGTCGTCCAGGTCGGCATGATCGGTCTGATCAAGGCCATCGACCGGTTCGAGATCTCCCGCGAGGTCGAGTTCACCTCGTTCGTGCTGCCGTACATCAGCGGCGAGATCAAGCGCTTCTTCCGCGACACGACGTGGGCCGTGCACGTGCCGCGGCGCCTGCAGGAGCTGCGCCTGGAGCTGGCGAAGGCCCGCGAGGAGCTCCGCACCCGCCTGGACCGCGAGCCCACCACCGCCGAGCTGGCCGTGCTCATGAACCTGCCGGAGACCGACGTCCGCGAGGCCCGGCTGGCCTCGAACGGCTATACGTCGGCGTCCCTCGACGCGGCGCTCGGCTCCCTCGACGACGAGGACAACGAGTCGGTCCTCGCCGACTTCATCGGCGCGGAGGACCCGGCCATGGAGCTGGTGGAGGACTTCCACACGCTCGCCCCGCTCCTCGCCCGGCTGTCCGAGCGCGACCGCAGGCTGCTGCGTCTGCGGTTCGTGGAGGAGCTGACCCAGGCGGAGATCGGCGCACGCCTCGGCTGCTCCCAGATGCACGTCTCACGGCTGATCACGCGGATCGTGACCCGGCTGAGGTCCGGGATGCTCGCTCAGACCTGAGGCGCCGGAGCGGACAAGCCGACCACGCTACTCCGGGAGCGTCAGTACGGCCTTCACTCGCTTGCCGACCGGCACCCGCTCGACGGTGACGTCGGCGAGCATGCTCACGATCTCCAGACCGTGGCCGCCGATGCGCCCCGGGTCCCGTGGGTAGCGCCGCGGGACGGTGCCGCTGCTGTCGTACACCGCGACGGTGATCTGCCGCGCGGTCCCCTCCAGCTCCAGCACGTACGGACCGTGGGCGTGCCGGTCCGCGTTGGTGACCAGTTCGCTGACGACGAGGAGGACGTCGCCCGCGATCCTGCGGTCGACGTCGACACACCACTCCTGGGTCAGCTGCGCCAGAAACGTCTCGGCAAAACTCCGGGCTTGCGCTATGCAGCCCGCCTCCCCGGAGTAGTGGCTCATCCGCCGCAGCGGTTCGACAGGCGTGTCGAAGCCAATAGGGATCACTGCCCCGTCCAAATACTCGGTCATCCGCGTCTCTCTCGACCGGGCCTGAGGTGGTCAGGCCCCCGCAGCCATGCTGATACCCCGAGTGGGGCAGTGCAGTCCTACGGCTTCCGATGTGACTGACAGCACTGCGCCCCGCCCTTCAGGACGGGGCACAGTCAGGGCTCGCCGGCGCCTCGCGCTGCCCTGGCGCGGCCGGCGGCCGGGTCAGCCGGGGACCTCGTTGTCGCCGGTGACCACCAGGAACGCGTCCGAATCCAGGTCCATCACCACCGTCGCGGACCGTCCCTGAGCACGCAGCTGCGCGGCGTACTCCTCCGCCGGCCAGGAACCGCGGGGCGCCCCCGCGGGAAATCGCCGCAACACCGTTGTCCGCATAGCGCCGACACCTCCACGCCCGTCTCCACCGTACGGACGGTTCTCACTCGGTGACCGTCCGTCCTCCCTGCACTCCGCTTGCCCGCTTTTGCGGCGCACATGCAGTACCTCTAGGACGTCGCAATGTCACCGCTCAGCCGGGAGCCGCTCCGTGCGTGTCCATGTCGTCCTCTTCACCGCCGACCTGCGGGTCCACGACCATCCACCGCTCCTTGCCGCACTGAGCGCCGCCGACGCGGTGGTGCCGCTGTTCGTCCGGGACACCGGGATCGCCGCGACCGGGTACGTGGCGCCGAACCGCGAGGCGTTCCTCGCCGACTGCCTGCGCGACCTCGACGCGGCCCTGTGCAAGCGCGGCGGGCGGCTCGTGCTGCGCTCCGGCGCCGTGGCGGAGGAGGTCGCGAAGGTCGTCACAGAATGCGGCGCGAGCGCCGTGCACCTGGCGGGCGACGTCAGCGGCTACGCCCACCGCCGCGAGGACCGGCTCCGCGCGGCGCTCGACGGCACCGGATGCGAACTGGTCGTCCACGACGCGGTGGTGACGTGCGTGACGCCGGGCGCGCTCACCCCGGCGGGCAAGGACCACTTCGCCGTCTTCACGCCCTACCACCGCAAGTGGGCCGAGCAGCACACCCGTGAGGTCGGCCGGGCGCCGCGCAAGGTCACCGTGCCGGACGACATCGGCTCGGAGCAGCTGCCCGAACGCGGCGCCGTCGAGGGCGTGTCACCGGCGCTCGCCGAGGGCGGCGAACGGGCGGGCCGGGCGCGCCTGGCCGCCTGGCTGCGCTCGGGCATCGGCCAGTACGAGGACCAGCACGACGACATGGCGGGCGACGCCACCTCACGGCTCTCCCCCGACCTGCACTTCGGCACGATCAGCCCGACGGAGGCGGTGCAGCGGGCCAGGAAGGCGAGCGGTCCGGGCGCCGAGGCGTTCGTACGGCAGCTCGCCTGGCGGGACTTCCACCGCCAGGTCCTCGCCGCCCGGCCCGCGGCCGCGCACGACGACTACCGCACCCACCACGACCGCTGGCGCTCGGAGCGTTCCGCGCGCAAGGAGATCCGGGCGTGGCAGGAGGGGCGCACGGGCTATCCGGTGGTCGACGCGGGGATGCGGCAGCTGCGCCACGAGGGGTGGATGCACAACCGCGCCCGCCTGCTCACCGCGAGTTTCCTCGCCAAGACGCTGTACGTCGACTGGCGGATCGGCGCCCGCCACTTCCTCCACCTGCTCGTGGACGGGGACATCGCCAACAACCAGATGAACTGGCAGTGGATGGCGGGCACGGGCACGGACAGCAGGCCCAACCGGGTGCTCAACCCGGTGACGCAGGGCAAGCGGTACGACCCGTCCGGGGCGTACGTGCGCCGGTGGGTGCCGGAGCTCGCCGGGCTCTCCGGCTCCGCCGTGCACGAGCCGTGGAAGCTGCCGGCGAAGGAGCGGGCCGCGTACGACTATCCGGAGCCGCTGCTCGAACTCCCCGACGGTCTCGCCCGGTTCAAACGCGCCCGGAGCCTGAGCTGAGCTGAGCCGCGCCGGGCCCGGGCGCGCCGAACCGGGGCGCGCCCAGCTCCGGGTAGAGCCGCTCGATGGCGGCCAGCGCCTCGGGCAGCGTCGAGGGGCGCAGCGCGCCGCGCACCGTGCGCCCCGCCCAGCCGGGCCCGCCGAGCACGACGGCGGGCCCGCCGCGGGCGCCGCGCACGCCCCACCGGCTCTCGGCGAGCTGGCGGGCCAGCGGCAGGTTGGCGGTGGAGCGGGCCTGCGCCCAGAGCACGACGGCGCGCGGGCCCGTGCGGCGCACGGCGGCGGTGACCGCCTCGACGGGCACGGCCGCCCCGAACATCCGCTGCGGAAGGCCGACCTCGTCGAGGGCCGCGCTGAGCGCCTCGAGCGGCAGCGAGTGCTGCTCGGCGGGGACGCAGGCGAGGACGACGGGCGGCACGGCCAGGGTGACGGGCGCGACGGGGCCGCGGTGCAGCATGCCCGAGACGTGCCAGGACAGGAAGTGCTCGACCTCCACGTAACGGTCGCCCGCCTCCTCCCACTTGCGGCCGATCGCGTGCAGGACCGGCACCATCACGTCCTGCCAGGCGTGGACCATGCCGTGCCGCTCCACGGCCTCGGTGAGCAGGGACCGCACGCCGGGCGCGTCGAGCCGGGTGGCCGCGCGGGACAGGCCGCGGTGCTGGCGTTCGAGCGTGGCCTGCGAGGGGCGCTCCGGCGTGCGGCGCTGGGCCGGGAGCGCAACCGGGAGGACGCCGGTGCCGCGCCGGGCGGCGGCCTGCCGCGCGGCCTCGGCGGGCGGCAGGCCCGTCGCGGTGAGGCGGCACATCTCCTCGACGACCGCCACGTCCTCCACCGACCAGCGCCGGTGGTGGCCGTCGGCGCGCTGGGCGGGCCCGAGCCCGTAGCGCCGGTCCCAGGTGCGCAGGGTCGTCGGCGCGACCCCCAGGCGCCGGGCGAGGGCACCGGTGGTGACCCCCGGTACTGTCGGCACCGCGCCGTTCGTGCCCTGCTCGTCCCGCTCCACGTCCATCGGCCCACGATACGACGCACAAACGATGCGAGTTTCGGTTCGACCGCGAGTATGCCGAAGATGACCGCTCCGCGGACGGGGACGGCGCCGATCCGCCCGGTTGCCTCTGGTTCGCCGCTGGTTCCGTCCGAACGCGTCATCTCCTGTACGTCCTCGACGGTGTCGGCGCCGCCGAGGATCGTCCCGTGGACGGCGCCCCGCCCGGCGCCGTCCACGGCGACATCCCGGAAGCGCGCGCCGCGCCCCGCGGTCAGGGTCCGGTTAGGGTTTGTGATCATGAGTGCCCGATCCGTCCAGATCCGTGAGCTGCCCGAGTCCGACATCGAACGCGCCCTCGCGCTCGCCTATCTGGTCTTCCACGAGTCACCGCCGGACGAGCGGCGCAAGCACCACCGCGAGTCCCTGGCCGGTCTCCTGCGCATCGGCGCCTACGACGGTTCGGAGCTGGTCGGCTTCGCGGCCGCGCACCGCTTCTCCGTCTCCGTGCCCGGCGGCGGCGAACTCTCCTGCCCCGGCCTGACGTTCGTGTCGGTCGCGCCCACCCACCGGCGCCGCGGTGTGCTCTCCGGGATGGTGGACGAGCTGTTCGCCCGCTGCGCGCGCGAGGGCGCCCCGCTCGTCGCCCTGTGGGCGTCGGAGGCGTCCATCTACGGCCGGTTCGGCTTCGGCCCGGGCACGTACGGCGCGAGCGTCCGGATCGACTCGCGGCGCCCCCTGGCGCTGCGGATCGCGCCCGACCCCCGCCCGCTGCGCCTGGTCGACCCGGCGGAGGCACCCGCGCTGCTCGGCCCGTACTACGAGCGGACGCGCACGCGGCGGGCGGGCCGTCCGGCCCGTACGGAGGCGTGGTGGCGCGAGGAGTGGCTCGTCGAGAAGGACGAGGACGACGACGAGCTGTCGCCGCCGCGCGTCGTCGCGCTCGGCGACCCGGTCGCCGGGTACGCGGTCTACCGCACCAAGTCCGGGGACGAGGAGGCCCGTACACCGGGTCTGGTCCGGGTGGACGACCTGGAGGCCGACACCCCGGAGGCGGCCGCCACGCTGTGGAGCTATCTGACCGCCATCGATCTGACCGGCACCGTACGGTCCTGGGGCCGGCCCGTCGACGACCCGCTGCCGCTGTTCGCGGCCGATCCGGACCAGGTGCGGGTCACGGAGATGTTCCCCGCGCTGTGGGTGCGCCTGGTCGACGTACGGGCCGCCCTCGAGGCCCGGACCTGGGCCGCACCCGTCGACCTCGTCCTCGCGGTCCGCGACGAGCGGGTGGCGGCGAACGCGGGCAGGTTCCGGCTCATCGCGTCGCCGGACGGTTTCTCGTACGCGCCGACCGGGGACGACCCGGATCTCGTCGTCGAGGCGCGGGACCTCGCGACGGTCTACATGGGCGCCACGTCCGTCCAGGCCCTGGTGCGGGCGGGTCTGGTCGGCGAGTACAAGCAGGACGCGGCGGCGATGCTCGACGCCGCGCTGCGGACCGAGCTGCTGCCGCACACGGTCGACGGGTTCTGAGCGCCTCTCGCGGGCGGTCCCTCACACCGAGGCGTGGGCGTGGCTGTGCGCGGTCGTACGGGCCATGCGCAGCGCGTCCACGGACTCGGCGAGCAGCTCGTACTCGGTGGTCTCGTCGCGGGTGGCCACGCGCACGAGCCGGCCGCCCGCCAGCTCCTCGGCGACGCGTTGCTGCTGGACGGTGTCCGCGCACCAGGCGCGCAGCAGGGCGGGCACGTCCGTGGTGTCGTCGGTGAGCGGCATCAGGGCGCCCTCGGGCACGTGCGACAGGCCGGGGTGCGGATCGAGGCGTTCGGCGATCCAGGTGGCGCGGTCGCGCAGCCACCACAGAGCGAGCGGCAGCGTGGGCGCGCGATAAGTGCCGAGGGGAACTCCGACGCGTCGTCCGCCGCAGATTCCGTATGCGGTGACGTGGCACAGGAATTCGTCGTGCACGATCTCCCCCATTGCCCGGAGCCGCGAAAGGACGCCGGGCGGAAATTGATCAGCTTTCGAACAAAATTCAACCGTCTCTCCTGTGAAGTATCGGCACTTCGAACGCACTGTCACCACGCTTTTCACGCCAGTCTCGCCCCGCATTCCGGCGCGCCGTTGGCCGAAACAGGCGGGGTGGACGAAACTGCACTCCATGCGCTCACATGACGTACTCATCGAAGGTTATGGCCGGATCAGGGAAGTCGTGCACGCCGTCGTCGAGGGGCTTTCCCCCGACGATCTCCACAAAAGGCCCGGTGACGGCGCGAATTCCATCGCCTGGCTGATCTGGCACCTCACGCGCGTGCAGGACGACCACGTCGCCGACGCGTCGGGCGGCGAGCAGGTCTGGGGGCCCGAGGGGTGGGCCGACCGCTTCGCCCTGCCGCTGCCCGTGGCCGACACCGGTTACGGCCACACGCCGGAACAGGTCGGCCAGGTGCGGGTGGACTCCGGCGAGCTGCTGCTCGGCTACTACGACGCGGTGCACGAGCGGACGCTCGGCTTCCTCGGCGGCCTGAAGGACGACGATCTCGGCCGCATCGTCGACGAGAACTGGGACCCGCCGGTCTCGCTCGGCGCGCGGCTCGTCAGCGTGCTTTCGGACGACCTCCAGCACGCGGGCCAGGCCGCCTACGTACGCGGGCTGCTCTGACGGCCGCCCCTCACCTGCACGCGAACGGCGCCGGACGCCTCGTCCGGCGCCGTTCGCGCGTCCGGGGCACGGGGCGAGGGGCAAGGCGTGCCAAAGGTCTTGACAACTCGATTGGTCTGGACCAGCTTTGGCGCACAGCGGTGGCCACCGTTCACTTCCCCTTCCCCACCTCTTCCCCCGGAGGCACCCCGTGGACCGTGCACGTCATGGCAGACCCGGCGTTCGTCGCCTGCTCGGCGGCGCGCTCGCCGTCACCTCGGCCGCGGCGCTCGGCATCACCGCCCTCGCCGCTCCCGCGCAGGCCGCGGACGTCAACGTCGCCAAGAACGCCGGCTTCGAGGCGGACCTGGCCAACTGGACCTGCACCGGAGGCAGCGGCGCGGCCGTCTCCTCGCCCGTGCACGGCGGCGCCAAGGCGCTGAGGGCCACCCCGGCGGGCCAGGACAACGCCAAGTGTTCGCAGACCGTCGCGGTCAAGCCCAACTCGACGTACACGCTCAGCAGCTGGGTGCAGGGCGGCTACGCCTACCTCGGCGCGAGCGGCACCGGCACGACGGACGTCTCCACCTGGACGCCGGGCAGCTCCTCCTGGCAGCAGCTCACCACCAGCTTCAAGACCGGCGCGAACACGACGTCGGTGACGGTCTACACGCACGGCTGGTACGGGCAGAGCGCCTACTACGTCGACGACCTGAGCGTCTACGGGCCCGACGGGGGCGGCGGCAGCGACCCGGTCGAGATACCCGGGGTGCCCGCGGGGCTCACCGTCGGCGCGACCACCTCCACGTCCGTCGACCTGTCCTGGACCCCGGCGTCCACGGCGAGCGGCTACAACGTCTACCGCGACGGCACGAAGGTCGCCTCGGTCACCGGCTCCTCCGCCACCGTCACCGGGCTCGCGGCCAGTACCTCGTACAGCTTCCAGGTCAGCGCCGTGAACTCGGCCGGCGAGTCGGCCAAGTCGGCCGCCGTGACCGCGAAGACGGCCGCGACCGGCGGCAACCCGGGCGGCGGCTCCGTGCCCAAGCACGCGCTGACCGGCTACTGGCAGAACTTCGACAACGGGGCGACCGTCCAGAAGCTGCGGGACGTGCAGTCGCAGTACGACATCATCGCGGTCTCCTTCGCCGACGCCACGACCACGCCGGGGCAGATCACCTTCAACCTCGACCCGGCCGTCGGATACGCCTCCGCCGCCGACTTCAAGGCGGACATCTCGGCCAAGCACGCGGCCGGCAAGTCCGTGATCATCTCGGTCGGCGGTGAGAAGGGCAGCATCTCCGTCAACAGCGACGCCTCCGCGACCGCCTTCGCGAACAGCGCGTACGCGCTGATGCAGGAGTACGGCTTCGACGGCGTCGACATCGACCTGGAGAACGGCCTCAACTCGACCTACATGACGAAGGCGCTGCGCCAGCTCTCCGCGAAGGCGGGCTCGAAGCTGGTGCTCACGATGGCGCCGCAGACGATCGACATGCAGTCCACGTCGGGCGAGTACTTCAAGACCGCGCTGAACGTGAAGGACATCCTCACGGTCGTCAACATGCAGTACTACAACAGCGGTTCGATGCTCGGCTGCGACGGCAAGGTCTACAGCCAGGGCTCGGTGGACTTCCTCACCGCGCTCGCCTGCATCCAGCTGGAGGGCGGTCTCGACCCGTCGCAGGTCGGCCTCGGCGTCCCGGCGTCGACGCGCGGCGCGGGCAGCGGCTACGTCTCCCCGACCATCGTCAACAACGCGCTCGACTGCCTGACGCGCGGCACCGGCTGCGGCTCCTTCAAGCCCGCGAAGACCTACCCGGGGCTGCGGGGCGCGATGACCTGGTCGACGAACTGGGACGCGACGGCCGGCAACGCCTGGTCGAACGCGGTCGGGCCGAAGGTGCACAGCCTGCCGTAGCGGGCGCCCTGCCCCGATGTCCGTATCTGTGGGACACCTGGCCCCACGGACATGGCGTCCGTCTCGGCGGAGGCGGAAGCTGAGGAGTGCCGCCGGATCATCCGGCGGCACTTCTCGGCTGTCGGGCGACATGGCGAAAGGGCCAGGTGAACACGGTGAGCACGGTGAGCGGGAACACGGAGACGGTCGCGGGCGTACGGGTGCCGGACACGAGGCTGGCGCGCGAGGCGGACGAGCTGGTGCGCGACACGACCAGCGAGCTGATCTACCACCACTCGCGGCGCGTCTTCCTCTTCGGGGCGCTGCGGGGCCGCAACCGCGACCTGTCCTTCGACCCCGAACTCCTCTACGTCGGCGCCCTCTTCCACGATCTGGGGCTGTCCGAGCGGTTCCACGCCAGCGGGCGGCGCTTCGAGGTGGACAGCGCCGACGAGGCACGCCGCTTCCTCGCCGCGCGGGGTGTCCCCGAGGACAGCGTGCGCCGGGTCTGGACGGCGATCGCGCTGCACACGACGCCGGGCGTGCCCGAGTTCATGGAGCCCGAGGTGGCGCTGGTGACGGCGGGCGTCGAGTACGACGTGCTCGGCATCGGCTACGACGACCTGTCGGCGTCCGACCGGGCGGAGATCGTGGCGCTGCACCCGCGCCCCGACTTCAAGCGGCGCATTCTCCAGGCGTTCACCGACGGGGTGGCGCCGAAGCCCGGGACGACGTTCGGGAACGTGAAGGCGGACGTCCTCGCGCACTACGTGCCGGGGTTCGAGCGCGGCGACTTCGTCCGGACGATCCTGGACTCGCAGTGGGAGCAGTGAGCGCGACCGCCTCCCAAGTGGTGGCGATCGTCGCCTTCGACGCGGTGCAGCTGCTCGACGTGACCGGCCCCGCCGAGGTCTTCACCACCGCCAATCTGTACGGCGCCGCCTACGACGTACGGATCGTGTCGCCGGACGGCGCGGAGGTGCGGACCTCGTCGGGGGTGCGGGTCGGCGTGGACGGCGGCCTCGACGGGCTGCCGCGCCGGGTCGGCACGGTGGTGGTGCCGGGCCGCTCCGACTGGCGGCGGGCCGTGCACGACACGGACCTGATCGCGTTCACGTCCCGCGTCGCCGACCGGGCCCGGCGGACGGCGTCGGTCTGCGCGGGCGCGTTCCTGCTGGCCGAGGCCGGGGTCCTCGACGGCCGCCGCGCGGCCACGCACTGGCGGCTCGCGCCGGAGCTGGCGGCGGCGTATCCGGCGGTCACGGTCGAGGACGACCCGGTGTTCGTCCGGGACGGCGCCGTGATCACGTCGGCCGGGGTGACGGCGGGCATCGACCTGGCGCTCGCCCTGGTCGAGGAGGACCACGGCGCGGACGTCGCCCGGGACGTGGCGCGCGAACTGGTCGTCTTCATGGCCCGCCCCGGCGGCCAGTCCCAGTTCAGCGCGCGCCTCGGCCCGGTCTCCGCCCGGCATCCGGCGGTCCGTACGGCGATGGACGCGGTCGGCGCGGACCCGGCCGCCGCGTCCGGTCTCGACGCCGTGGCCCGCGCCGCCGGCGTCAGCGTCCGCCACCTGACCCGCCTGTTCCGCGCGGAGACGGGGATGACGCCGGGCCAGTACGTCGAATCAGTACGCCTGGAAGCGGCCCGGGCCCTGCTGGAAGGCGACACGGCCCCGGTCGAGTCGGTGGCGAGAGCAGCGGGCTTCGGCTCGGCGGAAACGATGCGCAGGGCATTCCAGCAGACACTGGGGGTACCCCCGACGGAGTACCGGGCGCGCTTCCGCACGACGAGGGAGGGGTCGGGCTGAACAGCCCGCCTATCACCCGCCCATGAAAAGCACCGTCCCGTCCGGCCCCCACGCCTCCACCCGCGCCCCGTGCTCCACCGTGCGGCTGACCGTGCAGTACTTGTCGTGGGTGAGGCGGATGCCCTTCTCCAGGAGTTCGGCGGTGCGGGTGTCGCCTTCGGGGAGGTCGATCTCGTAGGAGACGCGGACCGTGCCGACGCGGCCGTCGTCCTCGGGGCGGGAGACCGACTCGACGACGATGCGCAGGTCGTCGTGGTCGGCGGTGCGGGCGGTGCGGTCGACGACGAGGCCGCCGCAGCCGCCGAGCGCGGCGAGGAGGAGTTCGACGGGGGTGAAGGAGGGTTGCGCGCCCTCGGCGTCGGCGGGGGCGATGCGGACCTCGGCGCCGCGTGCGTTGCGCGCGGTCCAGTCGCGCTCGCCGTTGCGGACGGTTTCGATGCGGTAGTCGGCCATGGCGGAACCGTAACGACCTTCAGGGCGCCTGCTGCACATCGCCGCGCGTCGACGAGGCGACCGTGTCGCCGTGCGCGAAGTCGCCGGGCGGGATGCCCGGGTGGTGCCCGGCGGACGGCCCGGCGGCGCTCGTCCCGGCGCTGGTCGCGGCCGGGCCGAGCGTGAGCCGGGAGACGATGCGGTAGCGGTCGCCGCGGTAGAGCGAGTGGACGTACTCGACGGGCTGCCCCGACGTGTCGGAGGTCAGCCGCTCGAAGAGCAGCGCCGGGGACAGCTCGGGCACGTCGAGGAGGTCCGCCTCGGCCCGGGTCACGACCGTCGGCTCGATGGCCTGGACGGCTTCGCGGACGTGAACGTCGTGATGTTCGCGCAGATGGGCGTAGAGGTCACCGCTCTCCAGTTCCTGGGCGCTCAGCCCCGGGACCAGATCGGCGCGGATGTGCAGGTGCTCGATGGCCATCGGCGCCCCGTCGACGAGCCGCAGCCGGGCCACGTACACGATCTTCGCCGCCGGGGAGAGCCGCAGCTTGCGGCCGACGCGGGCGCCCGCCTGGATGGTGGTGAACTCCAGGAGCCGACTCGACCAGGCACCGGCCGCCTGCGGCACGGACAGTGCCTGTTCCCGCGCGACCAGCTCCTGCGTGATCTTCTCCGGGGCGACGAACATCCCCCGGCCGTGTTCGCGGACGAGAAGGCCGGACGCGACCAGTTCGTCGACGGCGGCGCGCAGCGTGGGCCGGGAGACCCCGAAGCGGGCACAGAGCGTCCGCTCGGAGGGGATCGCGTCACCGGGGCGCTGCGACTCGATGAGCTCCAGGATGTGGTCGCGCACCCGTTCCCTCTTGAGCACCGCCCCCGGCGCGGCGGGGTTCTCGATGGTCCCGTCGGCGTTCACTGCCGCCCCCTCGTCCCGTACAACCAGTTACCTGACCAGTTGACCACGGGGCAGCCTTGATCGACAACAACTTCCCAACTGGTCCGCATTTCCCAGGGGGTTGACGCGCCCAGTGGTCTATGCCAGCTTTCTCCACCACCAGAGGTCACCTGACCAGTTGGTCAACTGGTCAGGTCCGGCTCCCAGAGGTGAACCGTGAAGCTCCGAATGCTCGCCGGTCTGTCCGCGCTCGTCGCGGTCGCCGGGCTCAGCGCCTGTAGTTCGTCCTCCGACGACGGGAAAGCCGGGGACGGCGGGCGGACCGGCATCGACGTGTGGCTGATGCGCGACAGCGTCTCGGCCGACTTCCAGAAGGAGTTCGAGAAGGGCTTCGAGGCCGCCCACCCGGACATCGACGTGCGCATCCAGATCCAGGAGTGGGACGGCATCGGCGAGAAGGTCACGGCCGCCCTCGCCAGCAACGACGCCCCGGACGTGATCGAGACCGGCAACACGCAGGTCGCCCAGTTCGCCCAGAGCGGCGGCCTGCTCGACCTCTCCGACAAGGTCGGCGAACTCGGCGGCGAGGACTGGTTGAAGGGCCTCGCCGAGCCGGGCGCGTACGAGGGCAAGCAGTACGGCATCCCGTACTACGCCGCCAACCGCGTCGTCATCTACCGGACCGACCTGTTCAAGAAGGCCGGCGTCGACGCCGCGAAGATCAAGACCCGTGAGCAGTGGATCGCCGCGACGAAGAAGCTGAACAAGGGCGCGCAGCAAGGGATCTATCTGCCCGGCCAGAACTGGTACACGTACTCCGGCTTCGTCTGGGACGAGGGCGGCGACCTCGCCACCGAGTCCGGGGACACGTGGAAGGGCACCCTCGACACACCGGAGGCGCTGCGCGGCATGGCCTTCTACAAGCGGCTGCAAGCGCTCGGCAAGGGCCCGAAGGACTCCGACGAGGCGCAGCCGCCGCAGGCCGAGGTCATGGCGAAGGGGCAGGTCGCGCAGGTCATCAGCTCGCCGGGCGGCGCCAACGTCGTCATCCAGAGCAATGCCGCGCTCAAGGGCAAGCTCGGCTTCTTCCCGATCCCGGGCAAGACGGCGGACAAGCCCGGCGCGGTCTTCACCGGCGGCTCCGACCTCGTCATCCCGACGGTGTCGCAGCACCACGACGCCGCCTACACCTTCGTCAAGGAGCTGACCGGCGACGCCTGGCAGAAGAAGCTCGCCGTCGCGATGAGCTACGTACCGAACAAGACGACGCTCGCGAGCGCGGTCGCCACCGATCCGGGCGCCTCCGCGATGGCGGTCGGCGCGGCCGAGGGGCACGCGACGCCGAACACCCCCGGCTGGGCCGCCGTCGAGGCGAAGAACCCGATCAAGGACTACATGACGGCGGTCCTCGCGGGCGGGAATCCGGCCGACGAGGCGAAGAAGGCGTCCGAGGCGATCACGTCGGCGATGAACTCCGGCTCCTGAACCGCCACTTCGACAGAACGAACCCTCGGTAAGAACACGAAAGGAGTGTGCGCCGTGTCGGTCGTCCGCGAGCGGACCGCGCCCCGCCCCCTCACCCGGCCGCCCCGGCGCCCCGAGGGCCCGTCCCGACGCGCCACCATGTCCGGCGTCTGGCCGTACCTGCTCGTGGCGCCCGCCGTCCTCGGCATGCTGTACCTGCTGGTCTATCCCCTCGGCCGGGCGGTCCTGATCTCCTTCCAGGACTTCGGCCTGCGCCAACTGATCCTCGGTGACGCGCACTTCACCGGGTTCGACAACTACACGACGCTCCTCTCCGACCCCCGGTTCTGGACCGTCGTCCGCCGCACGTTCCTGTTCATGGCGGTCAACGTCGTCCTGATCATGGGGATCTCCACGCTCGTGGCGCTCATGGTCGAGCGGCTCGGCCGCGCCTGGCGCACCGCCGTGCTCAGCGCGCTCGTGCTGACCTGGGCGATGCCGGTGGTCGCCGCGACGACCGTGTTCCAGTGGCTGTTCCACTCGGAGTTCGGCATCGTCAACCACGCCCTGACCGGCCTCGGGTTCTCGTCCTTCGAGGGGTACCCGTGGCTGGCGCACGGCCCGGCCGCGTTCGCCATCCTCGTCACGCTCGTGGTGTGGCAGTCGGTGCCGTTCGCCGCGATCACCCTCTACTCGGCGCTGACCACGGTCCCGTCCGAGCTGTACGAGGCCGCGCGCATCGACGGCGCGTCGGGGCTCCGCATCTTCCGCTCGGTGACGCTGCCCATCGTGCGGCCGATCTTCATGCTGGTGCTCTCGCTCGAAGTGATCTGGACGTTCAAGGCGTTCGTGCAGATCTGGGTGATGACGCGCGGCGGCCCCGGCGACGCGACCACGATCCTGCCGGTGTACGCCGTCCAGACCGCCCTCTCCGGGCAGCGCTACGACCTCGGCTCCGCGGCCTCGATGGTGACGGTGCTCCTCATGTCGGGCGTCCTGGTCGCCTACTTCCGGCAGATGTTCCGTCAGGAGGGCGAGCTGTGACCGCGACGACCCCGACCGGGCGCGCCCTGCGCCGCCTCCCGCTGCACCTCGCCGCGACGGCCACGATCGTCGTCTGCCTCTTCCCCGTCTACTGGATGGTCACGACGGCGTTCAAGCCGAACCGGGACATCCAGTCCGACCACCCGCGCCTCCTGCCGCAGAGCTGGACGCTCGACCACTTCCGGCGGGCGGTCGACGCCGACGGGTTCGGCCTGTTCTGGCGCAACAGCGTGCTGGTGACGCTCAGCGCGGTGCTGCTCGCCCTGCTCGTCGCGCTCGGTGCGTCGTTCGCGGTGGCCCGGATGCGCTGGCACGGGCGGCGGCAGTTCATGCTGATGGTGTTCATCGCGCAGATGGCGCCGTGGGAGTCGCTGATCATCCCGATCTACATCATCTCCCGCGACACCGGGATGCTGGACCGGCTGCCGACCCTGACCCTCGTCTACTTCATGATCACGCTGCCGTTCACCATCGTGGTCCTGCGCGGTTTCATCGCCACGATCCCGGCCGAGCTGGAGGAGTCGGCGCAGGTCGACGGCTGCACGCGGGCCGGCGCCTTCCGGCACATCGCGTTCCCGCTGCTCGCGCCGGGCCTGATGGCGACCTCGCTGTTCGGCTACATCACCGCCTGGAACGAGTTCGCGTACGCCAACTTCCTCATCATCAAGCAGCAGGACCACCGGACGCTGCCGGTGTGGCTGTCCTCGTTCCACAACACGTTCGGCACCGACTGGGGCGCCACGATGGCCGCCTCCACCCTGTTCGCGCTGCCCGCGCTGGTGATCTTCCTGCTCCTTCAGCGGCACGTCACGTCCGGCTTCGCGGCCGGCGCCGTCAAGGGCTGAGCGCCGCCCCTCCTCGAACGCCCGCCCGTGCTCCCCTCCCTCCCCCGTCGCCCGGAGGTCCGCCGTGCCCGCTCACCGCCCCTCGCTGCTCCCCCTGCCCACCCAGCTCTCCCACCGCCCCGGCCACTTCACGATCGAGCCCGGCACGACGGTCCGGGTCTCCCCCGGCGCCGAACCCGCCGCCGCCCTGCTCCGTACGCTCCTCGCCCCGGCCACCGGCCTTCCGCTCGCCACCTCCACCGACGGCTCGTTCGTGCTCGCCCTCGACCCGCAGCTCGGCGGGCTCGGTGAGGAGGGGTACGGCCTGACGGTGGCGCCGGACGCGGTGCTGTTACGGGCCGCGCATCCGACGGGGCTGCTGCGCGGGATCCAGACCGTGCGCCAGCTCCTGCCCGCGAAGGCCCTGTGGGGCACGGCCCGGCCGGGCGTCCCCTGGCGTGTGCCCTGCGTGGAGATCACCGACGTGCCCCGGCACCCGTGGCGCGGCTTCATGCTCGACGTGGCCCGGCACTTCCAGCCGGTGTCGCAACTGCGCCGCTACGTCGATCTGCTCGCCCTGCACAAGCTGAACGTGCTGCACCTCCATCTCACCGACGACCAGGGCTGGCGGATGCCGGTCGCCGCGTATCCCCGCCTGACCGAGGTGGGCGGACGGCGCGCCGAGTCGATGGTCGGCCCCTCCGGGAGCACCGTCTTCGACGGCACACCGCACGAAGGGGCGTACACGCGCCGGGAGTTGGCCGAGCTCGTGGCGTACGCCGCCGCGCGCGGCGTGACCGTCGTGCCGGAGATAGAGATGCCGGGGCACACACGCGCCGCGCTCGCCGCCCACCCGGAGCTCGGCACCGTTCCGGGGCGGCGCCTCGACGTGTGGACGCGGTGGGGCGTGTGCGAGAACGTCCTCGGCGTCCACGAGGAGGTCCTCGACTTCTGCCGCACCGTCCTCGACGAGGTCTGCGACGTGTTCCCCTCGTCGCACGTGCACATCGGCGGCGACGAGTGCCCCACCACCGAGTGGGCGGCGAGCCCGGCCGCGCGGGCGCGGGCCGCCGCCGAAAGGCTCGCGGACACGGCCGCCCTGCGGGGCTGGTTCCTGGGCCGCGTCGGGGAGTTCCTGACCGAGCGCGGCCGGGTGCCGACGGCGTGGGCGGAGAACGGTGAGGGGCTGCCGCCGCACTTCACCGTGATGACCTGGCGCGACCCCGAACACACCCGCATCGCGCTCAAGCGCGGCCACGCGGTGATCAGCGGCCAGCACCGCGCGAGCTACCTGGACTACGCCCAGTCCCACGCTCCCGGCGAACCGCAGGGGCAGCCCGGCGCCGTCGTCGACCTGCGCGCGGTCCACGACCACGAACTGCCGGACGACACCGACGTGGCCGGCCGGCTCCTCGGGATGCAGGCGCACCTGTGGACCGAGTTCGCGCCGACCGCCGCGCACGTGGACCGGCTCGTCTTTCCCCGGCTGTGCGCGCACGCCGACCGCGCCTGGCACGGATCCCCCTCCTGGCCGGGCTTCCGCGACCGGCTCACCGCGCACACCGCCCGGCTCGCCGCCCTCGGCGTGCGCCACGGACCGCTCGATCCCTTCTAGAACCGCACATTCCCCTCCCCCACCCCACCGTTCCGGAAAGGAACTGTCATGAGGAACACCGCACGAAGGAAGACAGCGCTCGGCAGAACCGTCACGGCCGCCGTCGCGGCGACGCTCGGCTGCGTGGGTCTCGTCGCGCTCCCGTCGAGCGCCTCCGCCGCCGCGGGCGATCTGACCGTGCAGTACCACACCGGCAGCACCGGCAGTGACCAGGCAGAACCGTGGCTGAAGGTGCGCAACTCCGGCAGCGGCAGCGTCGCGCTGACCGGCGTGAAGGTGCGCTACTACTTCAAGGCGGACTCGGCGAGCGCGAACTACCGCTTCGCGTGCTCCTGGGCCGTCAAGGGCTGCTCCAACGTCACCGGCACGTTCGGCACCCTGGCCAAGCCGACGTCGACCGCCGACCGGTACCTGGAGATCGGTTTCACGTCCGGCGCCGGATCGCTCGCGGCGGGCGCGGACACCGGCGATCTCCAACTGCGGTTCTATCGCTCGGACTGGCAGTCCCTGAACCAGAACGACGACTACTCGTTCGGCGCGGCGCAGACCTCGTACGCGAACTGGTCGAAGGTGACCGCGCAGCTCGACGGCGCCCTCGTCTGGGGCACGGCCCCGGCGGGCAACGATCCCACGGACCCGGGCGACCCCGGCGATCCCGGTGACCCGGGCACGCCCGGCGGCTCTCTGTTCGACGACTTCAACTACAGCGGGTACACCGACCCGAAGATCTCGGCGCACGGCTGGAACGTGCGCTCGAACTCCGGCGGACCCGGCGTGCCGGGCGCGACCTGGGCCCCCGACAAGGTCACCTTCCCCACCTCGGGCGGCAACGCCGTGATGAACCTGGAGACCTCGACCTCCGGGACCGGCGAGAGCACCAAGCAGACCGAAGTGCTCACCAAGGCGCTGAAGTTCAGGAACGGGACGTACGCGGCGCGCGTGAAGTTCAGCGACGCGCCCAAGAGCGGCCCCGACGGGGACCACCTGGTGCAGACGTTCTTCACGATCAACGATCTGAAGGCGCCGATGGCGGACGACTACGCCGAGTACGACTTCGAGTACCTGCCCAACGGAGGCTGGGGCGAGCCGTCGAACATCCTGTACACGACGTCCTGGGAGACCTACAACCCGGACCCGTGGCAGGCGGTGAACCAGCACACCGAGAGCCGGCAGTCCTACGCGGGCTGGCACGACCTGGTCGTCACCATCGACAACAGCTCCATCCGGTACTACGTGGACGGGCAGGCGTTCGGCACGCACGACGCCGCGTACCTGCCGGAGCGGCCGATGTCGATCAACTTCAACCAGTGGCTGATCGACCTGGCGGGCCAGACGAGCACCAGCCCGCGCGCGTACGACCAGCAGGTCGACTACGTGCTGCACGTGAAGGACGCGGTGCTCACGCCCGCGCAGGTGGCGGCGAAGGTGGCCGCGTACCGCTCGGCCGGCACCACGTTCGAGGACACGGTCCCGGGGTCCTGATGCGGGTCCACTGACGGGGCGGGGAGCCCGCGCGCCCCACACGCGCGGGCTCCCTCAGTGGTGCTTCCCCTCCCCAGGAAGGCCGCCGCGGGAGTTCGGCGACCGCCTGCGGCAGAGTCTGCCGTGGGCGCGGCCGGAACTCATCCCGGACCCCCGCCTTTCGGTAACCTTGTGTGTTGAATCAGTGGCGAGAAGTGACGGAAGCGGAGCGGCGGGACCCTTGCGCGCAGGCGGGAGCCGGGGTGCGGAACCCGCCGTCTGGCTTGATCCCTCGCAGTCAAGGACGGCCGGAAGTCTGTCCTGGCAAGCGCTCTCCACAGCGGCTGCAGAACCGCGCGCCGGCCTCCTCGGTGGCCCGGCCGCACGCGGCGCACACGCGCGGAAGCAAACAGGGCGCCTCGCCACCCTCGGCCGCGACCCTTGTTGTGGCGCGGCCGATCGTCATGCCGGGGCGCCTGCGGTGCGCCGTGATGTAGACGAGCCCGTCGCCGCCCGCGCTGACGGCGCGCCGCTCGCCGCGCGGCACGAACACGAGCGTGCCGGGCGTCAGTTCCTCCTCCGCGCCGGCGCGGCGCAGGGTGCCGTGTCCGGCGACGACGATGAGCAGGACGTCCAGGTCGTTCTCGGCGTACGCCTCGCCGCGCGCCCCGGGCCGGACGCGGATCACGTTGGAGTCGAGCTGGCGGGCCGCGCCCTCCAGGCGCCAGAGCGCGCCGGTCGCGGCCGGGTCGGCGGCCTTCAGCAGGTCTTCGAGCAGGACATGGGCGGCGGGCATCGCGTGAGTTCCTCCGTCGGCGGTGTCAGCGGTGGCAGCGGCAGGGTGGCGGGTCAACAGGCGGTCCGTGCGTTCAGGAAATCGACGACCGGCGGCGTCGCCTCGTCCGCGCACTCCTCGAAGTAGGCGTGCCGCCCGCCGGGGACGAGCAGGAGCCGCGCGCCGGGGATCCGCCCGGCGAGGAGCGGCGCGTTGGCCGTGGGGTTGAAGGCGTCGTCGGCGCCGTGCACGACAAGGGTCGGGGCGGTGATCCGCGGCAGCGCGTCCCAGGCGTCGTGCCGGGCGCTGGCCCGCAGATGGCGGCGGCGCGCGTACGCGGGCATCTCCGGATCGCCGAGCGTGCGGAACGGCCCGGGGTGCGCGGCGACGTAGCCGGGCGTGTACATCAGGTCGAGCAGCGCGGCGCGGGAGACCGCGGGGTCCGGGTCGGCCAGCGCCCTGCGGACGGCGGGGCCGCGCTCGAAGCCGTGCGGCGCGCCCGGCGACGTACAGCCGAGGACGAGGCGGTCGACGCGGCCGGGATGGTCCGCGGCCAGCCATTGCGCGACGCGGCCGCCCATCGAAGTCCCGTACACATGCGCGCGGCCGATCCCGGCGTGGTCGAGCACGGCGACGGCGTCGCGGGCGAAGTTCCCGGTGCTGTACGTGTCCGTGTCGGGCCGGTCGCTGTCGCCGGTGCCGCGCCAGTCCATGACGACGGTGGTGAAGGCCGCGGCGAACCGGTCGAGGACCGGGTCCCACCAGCGGTGATCGTTGGACTGACCGGCCAGCAGGAGCAACGGGGCGCCGCTGCCGCGGACTTGGTAGTGGAGTGCGGCGCCGTCGGCCGCTCGTGCGTGGGACATGGTCCTCCATTGTCCCTCATCGCAACTATCTCTGTTCAAACGGTGGACTCAGCAACATCACTCTGCAATTCTCCAACAACTGAACGCAAGAAACGTATATAGACAGGGGATAGGGGCAGCATGATCGGCCAGTTTTTGCTCAGATCCAGAGGGCGGGGCAGGAGGCGCGGCCTGCTGGTCTCGCTGCTCGCGCTCGCCCTCGCGTTCCTCGGCCTGCCGGCGATGTCGGCGGCAGGGGCGTCGGGCGGCCCGAACCTCGCGGCGGGCGCCCCGGCGAAGGCGAGCAGCGCGAAGTCCGGGTACGAGGCGGCGCAGGTCAGCGACGGCAACGCGGCAACATACTGGGAGAGTTCGGGCTCGGACCTGCCGCAATGGGTGCAGGTCGACCTCGGCCAGGCGGCCCGTGTCGACGAGGTCGTGCTGCGCCTGCCGAGCGGCTGGGAGAGCCGCAACCAGACCCTGGCGCTGCAGGGCAGTGCGGACGGCACCTCGTTCGACACGCTCAAGGCGTCGGCCTCGTACACCTTCGCGCCGGGTTCGGCGAACACGGTGACGGTGTCGTTCGCGGCGACGCAGACCCGCTACGTGCGCGCCGTCGTGAGCGCCAACTCCGTATGGCAGGCCGCGCAGTTGGCGGAGCTGGAGGTGCACGGCGCGGGCGAGTCCTCGACGAACCTGGCGCGCGGCAAGACCTTCACGGCCAGCTCGTACACGCAGACCTACGCGGCGGGGAACGCCGGGGACGGTGACGTCGCCAGCTACTGGGAGTCGAGGAACGACGCGCTGCCGCAGTGGGTCCAGGTCGACCTGGGCGCCTCCGTGCGCGTGAACCGCGTCGTGCTGCGCCTGCCGACGAGCTGGGAGACGCGGACGCAGACGCTCACGGTGCGCGGCAGCACCGACGGCACCAACTTCAGCGACCTGGTCACGTCCAAGGCGTACGAGTTCAGCGCGGCGGGCGGGCAGGCGCAGACGCTGTCGTTCAACACGGTGACGACGCGCTATGTGCGGGTCCAGGTCACCGCGAACACCCGGCAGCCCGCCGGTCAGCTCTCCGAGCTGGAGGTCTACGGGCCGACGACGGGCGACACCGAGGCGCCCGGCGCGCCCACCGGACTCGCCTACACCGAGCCCACGACCGGCCAGATCAAGCTGACCTGGAAGGCCGCGACGGACAACGTCGGCGTGACCGGCTACGACGTCTACGCGAACGGGACGCTGCGCGCCTCGGTCGCCGGGTCCGTGCTCACCTACACCGACACCCAGCCCGCGTCGGCGACGCTCACGTACACCGTGCGCGCCAAGGACGCGGCGGGCAACCAGTCGCCGGACTCCGACTCCGTGACCCGCAAGGGCGACTCGGGCGACACGCAGGCGCCGACCGCGCCCGGCAACCTGGCCTACACCGAGGCCACGAAGGGTCAGGTCAAGCTCGTCTGGCAGGCGTCGACCGACAATGTGAAGGTCACCGGGTACGACCTCTACGCCAACGGCTCGCTGCTCACGTCGGTCGCCGGGGACGTCCTCACCTACACCGACTCCCGGCCCGCGTCGGCGACGGTGACGTACACCGTGCGCGCGAAGGACGCGGCGGGCAACCAGTCCGCGCACAGCAACGCCGTCACGCGCAACGGCTCGACGACCAGCGACGCGAACCTGGCGGTGCGCAAGCCGGTCACGGCGTCCTCCTCGACGCAGACCTTCGTCGCGGAGAACGCGGTCGACGACAGCACCAGCACGTACTGGGAGGGCGGCAGCGGCTACCCGAACACGCTGACCGTGAAGCTCGGCGCGAACGCGGACGTGTCCTCGGTCGTCCTGAAGCTGAACCCGGACGCCGCCTGGGCCACCCGCACCCAGAAGATCGAGGTGCAGGGGCGCGAGCAGAAGGCGTCGGACTTCACGCAGCTCGCCGCGGCGAAGGAGTACACCTTCAACCCGGCGAGCGGGAACACGGTGACGATCCCGGTCACCGCGCGCGTCGCGGACGTGCGGCTCGTCATCACCGCCAACTCCGGTGCTCCCGGCGGGCAGATAGCGGAGTTCCAGGTCCTCGGCACCCCGGCGCCCAACCCCGACCTCCAGGTCACGGGCATCACGTCCTCGCCGGCCTCGCCGGTCGAGTCCGACAAGGTCACCCTGTCGGCGACGGTCCGCAACGCGGGCAGCGAGGCGAGCGGCGCCACGACCCTGGACTTCAAGCTCGGCTCCGACAAAGCCGGCTCCGCCACCGTGGGCGCGCTCGCGGCCGGGGCGACGGCGACCGTCAGCGCCGACATCGGGGCGCGCGACGCGGGCACCTACCAGGTCGGCGCGGTCGTCGACCCGGACAACAAGGTGGTCGAGAGCAACGAGGGCAACAACGCCTACACCAGCCCGACGGGCCTCGTCGTCAAGCCGGTGACCAGCGCCGACCTCATCGCCTCGCCGGTCTCCTGGTCGCCGAGCGCACCCGCCGAGGGCTCCGCGGTCAGCTTCACCGTCGCCGTCAAGAACCAGGGCAACCAGGCCAGCGCGTCCGGCGGGCACGCCATCACGCTCACGGTCGCCGACTCCGGCGGCACGGTCGTGAAGACGCTCACCGGCTCCTACGACGGTGTGATCGCGGCCGGTGACACGACCGCGCCGGTCAAGCTCGGCACGTGGACGGCGGGCAAGGGCAAGTTCACGGTGAAGACCGTGATCGCCGCCGACACCAACGAACTGCCGGTCAAGCGCGACAACAACACCACCTCCCAGCCGCTCTTCGTCGGGCGCGGCGCCAACATGCCGTACGACACCTACGAGGCGGAGGACGGCTCGACCGGCGGCGGCGCGAAGGTGCTCGGCCCCAACCGCACCGTCGGCGACCTCGCGGGCGAGGCGTCGGGCCGCAAGGCCGTCACCCTCGACTCCACCGGCGCCTACGTCGAGTTCACCACCAAGGCGCCCACGAACACGCTGGTCACCCGCTTCTCCATCCCGGACGCGGCGGGCGGCGGCGGCCGCAACTCGACACTCAACGTCTACGTCGACGGCAAGTACCTCAAGGCCATCGACCTGACCTCCAAGTACGCATGGCTGTACGGGAACGAGACCGGGCCCGGCAACGCGCCGAGCGCGGGCGCGGCCCGGCACATCTACGACGAGGCGAACCTGCTGCTCGGCCAGACCGTTCCGGCGGGAGCCAAGATCCGGCTGCAGAAGGACGCCGCGAACGACACCACGTACGCGATCGACTTCGTCAGCCTGGAGCAGGCGACGCAGCTGCCCAACCCGGACCCGGCCACGTACACGGTGCCGAACGGCTTCTCGCACCAGGCCGTGCAGGACGCCCTCGACAAGGTCCGCATGGACACGACGGGCAAGCTGGTCGGCGTGTACCTGCCGGCCGGTGACTACGAGACGTCCAACAAGTTCCAGGTCTACGGGAAGGCGGTGAAGGTCGTCGGCGCCGGGCCGTGGTTCACGCGGTTCCACACGCCGACGTCGCAGGAGAACACGGACGCCGGGTTCCGCGCGGAGGCCAGCGCCAACGGGTCGACGTTCGCGCACTTCTCCTTCTTCGGGAACTACACCTCCCGGATCGACGGCCCCGGCAAGGTCTTCGACCTGTCCAACGTCGCCGACATCACCATCGACGACATCTGGAACGAGCACACGGTGTGCCTGTACTGGGGCGCCAACACCGACCGGGTGACCGTCAAGAACTCCCGGATCCGTGACACGTTCGCCGACGGCGTCAACATGACCAACGGGTCGACCGACAACCACGTCGTGAACAACGAGTCCCGGGCGACCGGCGACGACAGCTTCGCGCTGTTCTCGGCGATCGACGCGGGCGGCGCCGACGAGAAGAACAACGTGTTCGAGAATCTGACGTCGCTGCTCACGTGGCGCGCGGCGGGCATCGCCGTGTACGGCGGCTACGACAACACGTTCCGCAACATCCTCGTCGCGGACACCCTCGTCTACTCCGGTGTCACCATCAGCTCGCTCGACTTCGGCTATCCGATGAACGGGTTCGGCACCGGTCCGACGACGCTGGAGAACAGCTCGGTCATCCGTTCCGGCGGCCACTTCTGGGGCGGCCAGACGTTCCCGGGGATCTGGATGTTCTCGGCGTCGAAGGTGTTCCAGGGCATCCGCGTCACAGGCGTCGACATCGTCGACCCGACCTACAGCGGAATCATGTTCCAGACCAACTACGTGGGAGGCCAGCCACAGTTCCCGATCAAGGACACGATCCTGACCGACGTCACGATCTCGGGCGCGCGCAAGAGCGGTGACGCGTACGACGCGAAGTCCGGTTTCGGTGTGTGGGCGAACGAGATGCCGGAGGCGGGGCAGGGCCCGGCCGTCGGTGACGTCACGTTCAAGAACCTGAAGTTGAGCGGCAACGCGGTGGACATCCGCAACACGACGTCCACGTTCAAGATCAACCTGCAGCCGTAGTACGCGGCCGCGTTCCCTCTGGGCGGCACCTAAAGGAACCAGGGTTCCTTTAGGTGCCGCCTTCCTGTTATGGTCACCCCATGCACTAACGGAACCGCAGAACCATTTACAAAGGAGACTGCCATGGAGTACCGCCAGCTGGGGACCTCCGGCCTGAAGGTCCCCGCGCTCAGCTTCGGCGCCGGGACGTTCGGCGGGCGCGGCCCCCTGTTCTCCGCGTGGGGCAGCAACGGCGTCGACGAGGCGCGGCGCATGGTCGACCTGAGCCTGGAGGCCGGGGTCACCATGTTCGACACGGCCGACGTCTACTCGGACGGGGCGTCGGAGGAAGTGCTCGGCGCGGCGCTCAAGGGCCGCCGCGACCAAGCGCTCATCTCGACGAAGGCGGCGCTGCCGACGGGCGACGGGCCGCAGGACGCGGGGGTCTCGCGCTCACGCCTGATCACGTCGGTCGAGGCGGCGCTGCGCCGCCTCGACACCGACCACATCGACCTCTTCCAGCTCCACGCCTACGACGCGGGCACGCCGGTCGAGGAAGTCCTGTCGACCCTTGAGGACCTGGTGCGGGCGGGCAAGATCCGCTACACCGGCGTCTCCAACTACTCGGGCTGGCAGCTGATGAAGGGGCTCGCCGAGGCCGAGAAGCGGGGACGGCCGAGGTTCGCCGCGCACCAGGTCTACTACTCGCTCGCCGGCCGCGACTACGAGTGGGAGCTGATGCCGCTCGGCCTCGACCAGGGCGTGGGCGCCGTGGTGTGGAGCCCGCTGGGCTGGGGGCGACTGACCGGGAAGATCCGGCGCGGGCAGCCGCTGCCCGCCGGCAGCCGTCTGCACCGGACCGCGCAGTTCGGCCCGCCGATCGAGGACGAGCACCTCTACCGGGTCGTCGACGCGCTCGACGAGATCGCCGAGGAGACCGGCAAGGCGATTCCGCAGATCGCCATCAACTGGCTGCTGCGCCGCCCCACCGTTTCCTCGGTGCTCATCGGGGCGCGCGACGAGGAGCAGCTGAAGCAGAATCTGGGCGCCGTGGGCTGGGAGCTGACACCGGATCAGGTCGCCCGCCTCGACGCGGCGAGCGAGGTGCGGGCGCCCTACCCCTACTACCCGTACCGGGTGCAGGACGGCTTCAGGCAGCTCAACCCGCCGGTCGCGTGAGACCACCAAGTGAAGTGTCAACTCGCGGTTGACACCCCTTCACTGTCAACCTACGGTTGTCACATGACGCAACCAGTCGCCTCCACGCATCCCGTGCGCCTCGACGACCTGATCGAGGCCATCAAGAAGGTCCACACCGACGCGCTCGACCAGCTCCAGGACGCGATGCTCGCCGCCGACCACCTCGGTGACGTGGCCGACCATCTGATCGGGCACTTCGTCGACCAGGCCCGCCGCTCCGGCGCCTCCTGGACCGACATCGGCAAGAGCATGGGCGTCACCCGGCAGGCAGCGCAGAAGCGCTTCGTCCCCAAGGGCGAGTCCGACATCGACCCGAGTCAGGGCTTCAGCCGCTACACGCCCCGCGCCCGCACCGTGGTGATGGGCGCGCAGACCGAGGCCCGCGCGGCGAAGAACTCCACCATCACCACCGCCCACCTCGTCCTCGGCCTGCTGCACGAGCCGGACGGCCTCGCCGCCAAGGCGATCCGCGCGCAGGACGTGCTCCTGGACGCGGTGCGCCAGGCAGCGGCGGCGACGCTCCCCCCGGCCGTCGAGGACGGCCCCGACCTCGTGCCGTTCGACGCCGACGCCAAGAAGGCGCTTGAGCTGACGTTCCGTGAGGCGCTGCGCCTCGGCCACAACTACGTCGGCACGGAGCACATCCTGCTCGCCCTCCTGGAGCAGGAGAACGGCTCCGGTGTCCTCAGCGGCCTGGGCATCGACAAGGGCGCGACCGAGACCCATGTCCTCGCCGCCGTCGCCGCGATCGTCGAGGCGCGGGAGAGCGCGGTCGCCGAGGCGGGCGACGCCGCACGCGGCGACGCCTGACCGGCACGGCGCCGCGCCGCACCGGCCGGGCCCGACCCGACGACGCGGGGCGGCGCTTTAGGACGTCCCATAGCCGCAGGTGGGACACTGTTCGTATGACTGACCGCTCAGGAACCCCCGCCCTGCCGGACGATCTCGTCGACGTGAGTGAGCTGGTCGACGCCTATTACGCGAGGGAGCCCGACGTCTCCCGCCCCGAGCAGCGCGTCGTCTTCGGCACGAGTGGCCATCGCGGCTCCAGCCTCGACGGCGCCTTCAACGAGAAGCACATCGCGGCGATCACCCAGGCCATCGTCGAGCACCGCGCGAGCGAGGGCATCACCGGGCCGCTGTTCATCGGCCCGGACACGCACGCCCTCTCCCGGCCCGCGCTCAAGACCGCGCTCGGCGTCCTCGCGGCGCACGGCGTCCGCACCATGGCCGACTCGCTCGACGGCTGGGTGCCGACGCCCGCGCTCAGCCACGCGATCCTGCGCTGGAACCGCGACGAGCCCGCCGACCGCGCCGACGGCATCGTGATCACGCCGAGCCACAACCCGCCGCGCGACGGCGGCTTCAAGTACAACCCGCCGCACGGCGGCCCCGCCGACTCGACGACCACCTCGTGGATCGCCCAGCGCGCCAACGAGCTGCTCGAGGACGCGAGTTGGACGCCGCGCACGGCCGAGGGCCCGGCCCCGGAGCCGTACGACTTCCGTGAGCGCTACGTCGAGGACCTGCGGAACATCATCGACGTGGACGCCATCCGCGCGGCGGGCGTCCGCATCGGCGCCGATCCGCTCGGCGGCGCGAGCGTCGACTACTGGGCGCGCATCGCCGAGATGTACGAGCTCGACCTCACGGTGGTCAATCCCGAGACCGATCCGACCTGGCGGTTCATGACGCTGGACTGGGACGGCAAGATCCGGATGGACCCGTCGTCGGCGTCCGCGATGGCCTCCGTCCTCGCACGCCGCCACGACTACGACCTCCTCACCGGCAACGACGCGGACGCGGACCGGCACGGCATCGTCACCCTCGACGCCGGCCTGATGAACCCCAACCACTACCTGGCGGTCGCCATCCACTACCTGTTCTCGCACCGGCCGCAGTGGTCGCAGTCGGCGGCGGTCGGGAAGACGCTCGTGTCGAGCGCCGTCATCGACCGCGTCGCCGCCTCCCTCGGCCGCGAACTCGTCGAAGTGCCCGTCGGCTTCAAGTGGTTCGTGCCGGGCCTCGTCGACGGTTCGGTCGCGTTCGGCGGCGAGGAGAGCGCCGGGGCGAGCTTCGTGCGCAAGGACGGCAGCGTCTGGACCACCGACAAGGACGGCATCCTCCTCGCCCTCCTCGCCGCCGAGATCCTCGCGGTGACGGGCAGGACGCCGTCCGTGTACTACGCCGAACTCGCCGAGCGGTACGGGGCGTCCGGCGCCGCGTACGCCCGCATCGACGCCAAGGCGACGAAGGAGCAGAAGGCCCGCCTGGCGAAGCTGTCCGGCGACGCCGTCACCGCCGACACCCTCGCCGGGGAGCCGATCACCGCCCGGCTGAGCGAGGCGCCGGGCAACGGGGCGGCGATCGGCGGCCTCAAGGTGACCACGGAGAACGCCTGGTTCGCGGCGCGGCCCAGCGGCACGGAGGACGTGTACAAGATCTACGCCGAATCCTTCCGCGGGGCCGAGCACCTCGCGCAGGTGCAGTCCGAGGCGCAGGCGATCGTGGACGCGGCGCTCAGCTGAGGACCTCCCGGAGGCCGGGGATGTCGGCGACGCTGTCGAGCACATAGCTGTGCGGGCCGGATTCCAGCTGCTCACGGGTCAACTGGCCCGTGAGCACGCCCACCACGACACCCGCGCCCGCGTTCGCCCCGGCCTCCAGATCGACGGTCGTGTCCCCGGCGACGAGCACCTTGCGCACGTCGACGACGCCCGTCTTCTCCATCGCGCGGTGGATCATGTACGGGGCGGGCCGGCCACGCTCCACCTCGTCGGAGGTGACCACGGCGTCGAGGGTGCCGCCCTCCCCCGTCGACCAGCCGAGCGAGGCGAGCAGCGGCAGCGCCACGTCGTCGCTGAACCCGGTGGTCAGGGCGATTCTGATGCCACGGGCGCGCAGCTCCGCGAGCGCCTTGTCGGCGTGGGCGATCGGCTCGGGCGGCGCCTCCTCGTAGCGCTGCCGCAGATACGAACGGAAGACGGCGTACTGGCGCTCGACCAGGCCGGCGTCGGGGGTGCCGCCGCCGATGCGGACGAGCGCGGCGATGGCCTCGCGCTTGTCGGTGCCCATCCAGGTCTGCAGATCGGCGGCGGCGACGGTGGCCCCCGTCGTCTCGACGGCGTGGCGCAGCGCCTCGTAGACGGCGCCGTGCTCCTCGATCGTCGTGCCTGCCATGTCGAAGACGGCGAGTTCAATCACTGGGGTTCCCTGGTGTCGGGGCGGGGGCCGGTGGCGTCGTGCGAGCGGTCGCGCCCGGCGACGGTGCGGCCCCCGACGGTGTTCTCGATGGTGAAGGTGGCCATGGACGGCAGGTAGCGGTCGTCCGCGTACTCGACGGGCCTGCCGTCGCCGGTGAACGCCAACCGCCGTACGCGCAGCAGAGGTTGGCCCTCCGGTGTGCGGAGGAGCTCCGCGTCGGTGGGGTCCGCCGCGATGGCGTCGATGGTGTGGCGGGCGTGGTGCAGGTCGACGCCGTGGGAGGTGAGGGCCTCGTAGACGGACCCCGCGTCGGGGTCGAACGTGAACAGGTGCGCGCCCACGTCGAGGACGAAGGTGGAGCGTTCGACCATGGCGGGCACGCCGTCCAGGTGGCGCAGCCGTACGAGGTCGACGACGGGGGCGCCCTCGTCGAGGCCGAGGCGTGCCGCCGCGTCGGGCCCGGCGCGTCTGCGGGCGACCTCGACCGTGTGCTGGCCCGGGGTGCGGCCGATGGAGTGCGCCCACTGCGTGAACGACATCAGCGAGGCGAACGGCTGCGACGGCGTCACCCGGCGCGCGACCGGCGGCCTGCCCCGGCCCCCGACGAGGTGGCCCTCCGCGCGCAGCTGCGCGAGCGCCTGGCGGACCGGGCCGCGCGAGGTGCCGAACTCCTCGCACAACTGAGCCTCGCTCGGCACGGGCAGCCCCTCGGGCCACTCCCCCGCCTCGATGCGCCGCCGGAACTCGGCTCCGAGCCGCTGATGCAGCGGCCCGCCGTCACTTGTCTTCACAAGTCGAGTGTGACAGGGCCTCCACGGTCGCAACAAGACCGAGCACTGCCTCCATCTGGTAAACATCCGGGAAACTTGTATAGACAGCACTTGCCGTGATCGGCCGGTGCTCCGCAGGCTGGGTGGCATGACGCTCGCCACCGCACCCCCCGCCCCCGCCTCCCTCCCGCGCGACCGCAGCGACCTCGTCGTGGTCGGCGCGGGCATCGTCGGCCTCGCGCACGCCGTCGAGGCGGTGCGGCGCGGGCTGCGCGTGACGGTCGTCGAGCGCGACCGGCAGCCCGTCGGCGCGTCCGTACGGAACTTCGGGCACTGCTGCGTCACCGCCCAGCGCGGCGAACTGCTCGACCTCGCGACCCGTTCGCGCGCGGGCTGGCTGGACGCCGCCGCGCGGGCCGGGCTGTGGGCGCCGGAGGCCGGCGCCCTCGTGGTGGCCCGTTCCGCGACGGAGCTGGCCGTCCTTGAGGAGCTGCGCGAGGAGCGCGGCGCGGACGCGGTGCGGCTGCGCACGCGGGACCAGACCGGCGACGCGCTCGGCCGGGCCGCCGACGACCGGGCCGATCTCGCCGGCGGCGCGCTGCTCCCGGCCGACCTGCGGGTCAACCCGCGCGAGGCGGCGCCGCGGCTCGCCGCGTGGCTCGCGCAGCAGCCCGGCGTGCGCGTGCTGTGGGGCACGAACGTCACCGGCACCGAGACCGGCACCGTGCACACCAGCCGCGGCCCGGTCCACGGCGACCAGATCCTGCTCTGCGTGGGCCACGACCTCGACCGCCTCCACCCGGACGAGGCGGCGGCGCACGGCATCGAGCGCTGCCGCCTGTCGATGGCCCGCGTCGAGGCACCCTCCGCGTTCCGCACCGACGCGGCGGTCCTCACCGCCACCTCGATGCTGCGCTACGACGCCTTCACGGCGACCCCGTCGGCAGCCGCCCTGCGCGCCGAAGTCGAGGCACACAGCGCGGAGTTGCTGGCCATCGGCGCCAACGTGATGTTCACCCGGCTGCCCGACGGCACCGTCCTCGTCGGCGACTCGCACGCGTACGACACCACGGAGATCCCGTTCCAGGACGAGGCGGTCACCGCGCTGCTCCTGCGCGAGGTCGCGCGGGTCCTCGGCGTGCCCGGGGTGCGCGTCACCGAGCGCTGGCAGGGCGTGTACGCGAGCAGCCCGCGCGGCCCGCTCCTCGTACGGGACATGGCGCCGGGTGTGCGGGCGGTGTCGGTGACGTCGGGGGTCGGAATGACGCTGTCGTTCGGGCTGGCGGCGGCGACGTTCGAGGGAGCGCTGCGAGCGACCGCGTAGGGCACCCGGAGGACGGCAGTTGGAGGAGAGCAACTGGAGAGGGCACCCGGAGAGGGGCACCCGGACACACTTCGGCCGGGGCCGAACCGACCGGTCCCTACGCTTCCGTCCATGATCACCGCGACCTCCCTGCCCCATCTGCCCATCGAGCCGAGCGTCCTCTACTTCGGCACCCCCGTCGTACTCCTGTCGACGGAGAACGAGGACGGGACCTTCAACCTCGCCCCGATGTCCTCGGCCTGGGCCCTCGGCCACACGCTCGTGCTCGGGCTCGGTGCCGACGGGCAGACGGCCCGCAACCTCGCGGCACGCCCCGACCTGGTGGTCAGCCTGCCGGGGCCCGGCCTCTGGCAGTCGGTCGAGCGCCTGGCCCCGCTGACCGGCCGCGACCCGGTGCCGGCCACGAAGCCGCGCGGCTGCCGCTTCGAGCCGGACAAGTTCGCGGCGGCCGGGCTCACCCCGCAGCCCTCCGGGACCGTGCGGCCCCCACGGGTCGCCGAGTGCCCCCTGCAACTGGAGGCGCACGCAGTGGACGTACGGCTCGACGCGGGCGGCGTCCTCGTCGTCGTCGAAGCGGCGGTGCGGCGGGTCCACGCCACCGCGGACATCGTCGTGCCCGGCACTCACCACATCGACCCGGTGGCATGGAGCCCGCTCGTCTACAACTTCCGCCACTACTTCGGCCTCGGCCCCGAACTCGGGCACACGTATCGCAGCGAGACGGCGGGCCGGCACGTCGGCTGAGCCGCCGCTGGAACGCGCCGCCAGGATTGATCAAAGCTTTGCCGTTGGCCGGATCGTGATGGTCGCCCGGGGCAACCGGTCGGCGGACCTGCGCGGAATCGGGGATTTGCGAAGGGGATCGTTCCGGTCGACCCCGGCGCGGGCGGCCGAAACCCTCCGGGTCGAGCGGTTCGCGGTGTTACGGCCACGTTGACCGGGCCCGCCGCCATGACACACGCTCGACACATAGATGCCGTGTACAACCGGTTGGTTCGGGGGCGGCCGGCCGTGCACGGCGGTACGGGAAGCAGGAGGAACACATATGTGTGGCATCACCGGCTGGCTCTCCTTCGACCGTGACCTGCGGGGCTCGGCCGACGCGTTGCACGCGATGACGCAGACGATGGAGTGCCGCGGCCCCGACGACCGCGGCACCTGGATCGAGGGTCCGGCAGCGCTCGGCCACCGCAGGCTCGCCATCATCGACCTGCCGGGCGGCCGGCAGCCCATGACGGCGTCGGTGCCGGGCGGCACGGTCGCCCTCGTGTATTCGGGAGAGACCTACAACTACACCGAGCTGCGCGCCGAACTCGCCGCCCTCGGCCACGAGTTCAGGACCGACTCGGACACCGAGGTGGTGCTGCGCGGCTACCTGGAGTGGGGCGAGGCGCTGCCCGAGCGGCTCAACGGCATGTACGCGTTCGCCCTCTGGGACAGCCGCGTCGAGAAGCTGTTCATGATCCGCGACCGGATGGGCATCAAGCCGTTCTACTTCTACCGGACGGCCGACGGCGTGCTGTTCGGCTCCGAGCCCAAGGCGATCCTCGCGAACCCGCTCGCCAAGCCCCGCGTCACCCTGGACGGATTCCGCGAGCTGTTCACGTTCGTGAAGACTCCGGGCCACGCCGTGTGGGACGGCATGCACGAGGTCGAACCGGGCACGGTCGTCACCGTCGACCGCTCCGGTCTGCGCAGCCGCGCGTACTGGACCCTGGAGACCCGGGCGCACACCGACGACCGGGACACGACCATCGCCACCGTGCGCGAACTGCTCGACGACATCGTGCGCCGCCAGCTGGTCTCCGACGTGCCGCGCTGCACCCTGCTCTCCGGCGGTCTCGACTCCTCCGCGATGACGGCGATCGCCGCGCGCCAGCTGGGGCAGCGGGGCGAGACCGTGCGGAGCTTCGCGGTCGACTTCGTCGGACAGGCGGAGAACTTCGTCGCGGACGAGTTGCGCGGCACCCCCGACACCCCGTTCGTGCACGACGTGGCGCGGCTCGCGGGCACCGACCACCGCGACATCGTCCTCGACTCGCACGCGCTCGCCGACCCCGAGGTGCGGGCCAAGGTGATCCGGGCCCGCGACATCCCCGCCGGTTTCGGCGACATGGACGCCTCGCTCTACCTCCTGTTCCGCGCCATCCGCGAGCACTCCACCGTCGCCCTGTCCGGCGAGTCCGCCGACGAGGTGTTCGGCGGCTACCTGCAGTTCTTCGACGAGGACGCCCGCAACGCGGACACCTTCCCCTGGCTGGTGCGGATGGGGCAGCACTTCGGCGACGACGCGGACGTGCTGCGCCCCGAGCTGACCAAGCGGCTCGACCTCCCGGGGTACGTCTCCGACAGCTACGCGGGCGCCGTCCGCTCCATCCGGCGCCTGGACGGCGAGAGCGACTTCGAGTACCGGATGCGGCGCATCTGCCACCTCCACCTGACCCGGTTCGTCCGGGTCCTGCTCGACCGCAAGGACCGGGCGAGCATGGCGGTCGGCCTGGAGGTGCGGGTGCCGTTCTGCGACCACCGGCTCGTGGAGTACGTCTACAACACGCCCTGGGCGCTGAAGTCGTTCGACGGCCGCGAGAAGAGCCTGCTGCGCGAGGCGACCGCCGACGTGCTGCCGAAGTCGGTGTACGACCGGGTCAAGAGCCCGTACCCGTCGACGCAGGACCCGAAGTACGCCATCGCGCTCCAGGACCACGCGAAGGACCTCCTTTCGCGGCCCTCGCACCGCGTCTTCGACCTCGTCGACCGCGAGCGCGTGGCGGGCGCCGCGCACCGCGAGGGGCCGCAGATCAACCACGCGGCGCGGCGCGGGCTCGAACGCACCCTGGACCTGGCGCTCTGGCTGGACATGTACAACCCGGAGCTGGTCCTGGACTGACGCGGCGGACCGACTCGGCGCACCGGCGCACCGGCCGGGAATCGGGCTGGCGGACCGGCGCGCGATGTGCCTACGATCCACGGCAGCATCGCGTGCCGGTCACCGTCCGGGTGAGGCATGGAGGTGCCGGAGTTGCCTTCTGGAGGCAATCCATCATGGCTGTCCAGCTCAACCACACCATCGTGCACGCCCGCGACAAGCGGGAGTCCGCCGACTTCCTGGCCCACATCCTGGGGCTCGAGGCGGGCGCCGAATGGGGCCCGTTCATCCCGCTCGACCTCAGCAACGGCGTGACGCTGGACTTCGCGTCCATCCCCGCCGAGTCCATCGTGACCCAGCACTACGCCTTCCTCGTCACCGAGGAGGAGTTCGACGGGATCTTCCGGCGCATCAAGGAAGCCGGTATCACGTACTACGCGGACCCGCACGGCAAGCTGCCCGGCGAGATCAATCACCACGACGGCGGGCGCGGCGTCTACTTCAAGGATCCGGTGAACCACGGCATGGAGGTCATCACCCGCCCCTACGGGAGCGGCGGGAGCTGACCGAGGACGGGCCGGGGCCGCGTCCGCGCGACGCGGCCCCGGCCCGTGCGCCCGGACACGGTCTCAGCGGAAGCGCGTGACGTGCAGAACGAGGTACACCGTCCCCACGACGAACGCCGTCATCCCCAGAGTGCCCAGGGTCCAAGCGGTGCGCCGCGCCAGACAGCAGACTCCTTCCGCGTCCTCCTCGCGGACGGTCTCCCTGCACGGGAGCGTCGCGAGGCCGTACGTCACCAGCCCGGCCGTGTCGAGCGTCAGGCCGAGTCCGAGCCACGTCACACTCGCGGACAAAAGGGACATAGAACCGATTCTGCGTCCGGTTCGGTGATCCCGCTAGCCCAGCGGGACTCCGCCGAACGGGGTAACACCCGCCTCAGCCCCCGTAGACGTCCTCCACATACCGGCCGGAGGCGACGAGTTCGGCCAGCCATTCCCCGGCAGCGGTTGCGTCGGCGCCCGGTACGTGCTCGCGGTAGAGGTCGCGGAACGCGGCCCGCACCCCGGGCGCCATCCGGGCGCCGTCCCCGCACACGTGGACCCGGGCGCCCGCGTCGAGCAGGGCCCACAGTTCGTCGCCCTCGGCGGCGATGCGGTGCTGCACGAAGGCGTGTCCGTCGACCGGGGCCTCGCTGAAGACGGGACGCAGCGAGAGCGTGCCCGCGGCCTCGGCCGCGCGCAGTTCGTCGGCGTGCAGGAAGTCGCGGTCCGGGTGGTCGCAGCCGAAGTAGAGCAGCGCCGGTGCGGACGCGGCGGCGTGGTGGAGCCGTTCGGCGACCGCTCCCCTGAACGGCGCGAGGCCCGTGCCCGCCGCGATCATGACGACCGGTTCGGACGCGTCGTGCCGGATCCGGAAGACGTCGCGGCAGGGCTGGATCCGGCCGAGCACGGTGTCCCCCGGGCGGAGCGTCGCCAGGTGGGTGGAGCCCGTACCCCGGTAACGGCCGCTTCCCGAGGCGGCGGGCGCGTCGAGCACGGACACCATCAGGTCGACGTGGCCGGGGCTCACCGCGGGCGCCGAGGAGACGGAGTAGTGGCGCGGCCGCAACGGCGGCAGCAGCTCCAGGAGTTGGGCCCAGGACAGGGCACCGCGCAGCGCCGGGTGCGCCTCGACGAGTTCGACGACCGTACGGGGGTCGTCGGCGGGCAGCGCGGCGAGAGCGGCGGCCTCCGGCGGGCACGGATGGGCGGCGGCGAGCACGGCGACCTGCTCGGCCGTCGGCCGGTGCTGCAACTCCACGTGGTGCGTGAGGAGTTCGCGTACCGTCAGGGGCCGGTCGACGGGGACGGCGTCGCGGCGCGGTCGGCCCGTACGGATGTCGAGCACGGTGTCCGCCTCGAGGCCGAGCGCGCGCAGGGCGCGGTCGACGAGCGCGGTCTCGTGCGCGGGCAGCACGGTGAGGTGGTCGCCGGTGCGGTAGGTGACGCCGTCCGGCAGCGCGAGCCGCACGAACCGCTTGGCGCGCGGATGGCCCGCCGCCGTCAGGTCGTACGCCTCCGTGACGGTGAACGGCGCGAGCCCGTACCGCTCGGCGGCGCGGTCGAGCGGCCCGCCGGTGATCTCCCGGATCTCGTACGCGGAGGTGGGCGCGGGCCCGTCGTCGGTGGCGTCGGGGTCGCCGTACCGCTCCAGGAGTGCGGCGCGCAGGCCCGCGGTGAAGGTGCGCACGGTGCCGTTCAGGTCGCCGGAGGCGTCGGCGGCGGCGCGCTCGCACAGCCGCTCGGCGCCCAGTGCGGTGAGCCGGTCGTCGATGCGGGTGGGCACGTGCTGGTAGGTGGCGGCCCAGTTGCGGTCGCCGACGCCGAGCACGGCGTGCACGGCGCCGTCGAGGGATCCGTCGGGCGCCTCGTCGAGCGCGGTCACGAACTTCGACGCGTCGTCGGTCGGTTGGCCGTTGTAGGAGGCGGCGACGACGATGACCGGGTGGCCGGTGGGCAGGGCGCCCGCGTACGCGTCGAGCGGGGCGACCTCGGTCGTGCAGCCCAGGGCGGCGGCCTCGTCGGCGAGCTGGGCGGCGAGGTCGCGGCAGGTGCCGTAGTTGCTGCCGTGCAGGAAGAGGGCGCGGGTCCCGGGCCGGACCCGTACCGGCAACTCGGCGGCGCCGGCGCTCTGTTCCGTGGCGGTGACGTGTCCTGGCAGCGGCGCGTGATGGCGGTCGGCCGCCGTGCGCCGCGCAAGGCCCAGCGTGAACCCGTCCGGCTTCAGCGTGAGCGTCTCCTTCACCGTGAGCCGGTAGTCGGCGTGGTCGCGCAGCCGGTAGCGGTGGACCAGCATCGCGAGCAGCATGGTCGCCTCGTGCAGCGCGAACTGCCGCCCGATGCAGGCGCGTTCACCGGTACCGAAGGGCTTGAAGGCGTGCGGGGAGCGGGCCGCCTCGGCCTCGGGCGTGAACCGGCTGGGGTCGAAGCGCTCGGGGTTGTCGCCCCAGACGGGCTGCCGGTGCAGCATCGGGGCGAGCACGGTGACGCCCTGTCCGGCGCGCACGGGGATGCGTCCGCCGAGCAGGGTGTCCTCGCGGGCCTCCCGGCTGAACGCGGCGGCGGTGGGCCACAGGCGCAGCGCCTCGTTGAGGACCTGCCGGGTATAGGTGAGCCGTCCGACCTCGTCGAAGTCCGGCTCGGGATCGGCCGTGTCGCCCCACAGGGCATCGACCTCGCGGCGCACGAGGTCGAGGACGGCCGGGTTCTTCGCCAGGTAGTACAGGGCGAACGACATGGCGCCCGATGTCGTCTCGTGTCCGGCGATCAGGAACGTGATGACCTGGTTGCGGATGTTGGCGGTGTCGAGGGTGCGGCCGTCCGAGGGGTGTCCGGCGCTGAGCATCAGACCGAGCAGGTCGTCCGTGTGCTGCTCGCCGCCGTCGACCCGGGCGGTGATGACCTCGTCGACGACCTGCGCGAGGTGGTCGGCGTCGGTGCGGAACGCGGCGTCGGCCGCCGTGTGGTCGCCGCCCGGGGTGCGGGCGAGGCGCTTCATGCTCCATTCCAGGCAGCGCACCATCGACTCGACGAACGGGTGCGGTTCGGCGCGGGCGAACGACTCGAAGTCGTAGCCGAACCCGGCGAGGCCGATGGTGTCGAGCGTCATGCGGGTCATGTCGCCGGGCACGTCGACGGGGCGTCCTTCGTGCGCGGCGGCGTCCCACGCGTCGAGGACGCGGCGGGCCACGCGGTACATCACCGGGTGGTAGGCGCGCATGGAGCCGAGGGCGAAGGCGGGCATCAGGATGTCGTGCGCGCGGGCCCAGTTGGGCTCGTCGTTGTAGGCGGTGAACAGGCCGTCGGCGGCGAAGGAGCGGACGTTCTCCAGGGCGGGCCCGACGTGCTTGGCGAAGCGGGTCTCGTCGGCGAGTTCGGTGACGAGGCCGAGGTCGGCGACGAACAGGGCGTCGCGGCCGTGCAGCCGGCGCACCAGGGCGGGGCCGTGCTCGCGCATCAGACCCATGACCTGTTGCAGCGGGGCGGGTCCCGGACCGGTGGCGGAGATGTCGATGACCGGCGGGCCGGTGAGGGCGGGGGCGGGAGCGGGGGCGGAGGGCGGCATGGTGCGGCAACGGCCTTTCGCGGGTGGGGGGACCGGTGATTCCACTCTGCTCCCGCTCCCCCGCCCGCGAGCGCCGCCCCACTACATGATTGTGTAGTGACGATCGGTATGCGGGGCTTGTGGACCTGGGTCCGGAGTCTTACGGGGAAGGAGGCGCGGCCGCATGGACGCGGTGGTGTGGCGCAATCGCGCGATGGTCCTCTTCGACCGGATTCCGCTGCCGGTCGCGGTGTGCGATCCGTACGGGGTCGTCCGCCTGGCCAACGCGGCGCTCGCCGCCGAACGGGGCACGACACCCGGGCGGCTGAAGGACCGTGAGCTGCTCGACCTGTTCGCACCGCGCGACGGCACGCAGGTCGACCGGGTCGTCGAGGCGCTCAGGCTGGGCCGCCGCTCGCGCTACACCGTGGCCGTGACCTGGCAGGGCGCCGACGGGATGCGCCGCACCGGGGAGCTGATGGTGGACCCGGTGAGCGAGCGGCCGAACGCGCTGCCGGACCTGCTCGTCATGGTGCGGGTGACGGGCGAGGAGGCCGCCCCGGACCCGGTGCCCGCACCCGCGTCCGCGCCGCTGCATCCGAACGAGGAGCGGATCCTCGCGCTGCTCGCGGCCGGGGCGACCACGGCGCGGGCCGCCCGCGAGACGGGCCTGACGACCGACGGTGTCACGTACCACCTGCGGCGCCTCTCCCAGCGCTGGGGCGCGGCCACCCGGACCGAACTGGTGGCCCGCGCCTACGCGTCGGGGGTGCTGGAGCCCGGGGTGTGGCCGCCCCGCCCGGCCCGATCGGCCGAGTAGCGGCGGCCTGCTGGTGTACGGCCCGTTTTCCGGGCAGGCTCGGCAGCGAAGCCCGCGCAGGGACCCGGCCCAGGAGGATGATCGGTGAACGGCAACGACTCGCTCGGCAAGAAGGCCTTCAAACGGTCCCGGAGCCACTTCGCGGACCGGATCACGGCCGACGGGCGGGACGGCTGGCCCGTGGAGGCGGGCCGCTACCGCCTCGTCGTCAGCTACGCGTGCCCGTGGGCGAGCCGCGCCCTGGTGGTGCGGCGCCTGCTCGGCCTGGAGGACGCCCTCTCCCTCGCGGTCACCGACCCGATCCAGGACGACCGGAGCTGGCGCTTCACGCTCGACCCCGACGGCCGGGACCCGGTGCTCGGCATCCGCTACCTCAGCGAGGCGTACGACGCCCGCGAGAAGGACTATCCGGGCGGGGTCAGCGTGCCCGCGCTCGTCGACGTACCGTCCGGGCAGCTCGTCACCAACGACTACCAGCAGCTCACCCTCGACCTGTCCACCGAGTGGACGGCGCTGCACCGCGAGGGCGCGCCCGACCTCTACCCGGAGCCGTTGCGCGACGAGATCGACGACGTCATGGAGGGCGTGTACCGGGACCTGAACAACGGCGTGTACCGGGCCGGTTTCGCGACGAACCAGGACGAGTACGAGGCCGCGTACCGGGATGTGTTCGGGCGCCTGGACGCGCTGTCCGAGCGGCTCGCCGGGCAGCGCTACCTCGTCGGCGACACGATCACGGAGGCGGACATCCGGCTGTTCACGACGCTGGTCCGCTTCGACGCCGTCTACCACGGCCACTTCAAGTGCAACCGGAACAAGCTCACCGAGGACCCGGTCCTGTGGGGGTACGCGCGGGATCTGTTCCAGACGCCCGGCTTCGGCGACACCGTCCACTTCGACCACATCAAGCGCCACTACTACCAGGTGCACACGGGCATCAACCCGTCGGCGATCGTGCCGCTCGGCCCTGATCCGTCCGGTTGGCACACGGCGCACGGCCGGGAGCAGCTCGGCGGACGCCCGTTCGGTGACGGAACGCCGCCCGCGCCCCAGTAGGGTCGACGGGTACGTCCCCTCCCGGTCACGGAGTTCGCCATGCCCCGCCCTTACGTGCTGCTGTCCGCCGCCGTCTCGCTCGACGGCTGCCTCGACGACATCGGGCCCGAGCGGCTGCTGCTCTCCGGGCCCGAGGACTTCGACCAGGTCGACGCGGAGCGGGCGGCGAGCGACGCGATCCTCGTCGGCGCGGGCACCCTGCGTGCGGACCGGCCCCGGCTGCTGGTCAACTCCGCCGAGCGGCGGGCGCGGCGCGAGGAGGCGGGGCGCCCCGCGTACCCGCTGAAGGTGGCGGTGAGCGGGTCCGGCGACCTGTCCCCCGGCGACCCGTTCTGGACGACCGGCGGCGAGCGGCTCCTCTACACGACCGACAAGGGCGCGGAGGTCGCCGGGGCCCGGCTCGGCGGCAGCGCCGGCGTGGTGGCGCTCGGCCCGGCCGTCGACTGGGCGGCACTCCTCGACGACCTCGGGGCGCGGGGGGTGCGCCGCCTGATGGTCGAGGGCGGCGCGCGCGTGCACACGCAGCTGCTCCAGCTCGGGTTCGCGGACGAACTGCGGCTCGCCGTCGCCCCGTTGGTCGTGGGCGAGCCGGACGCGCCCCGCCTGTTCGGGCCCGGCGCGTACCCGGGCGGGCCGCGCGGACGGATGGCGGTGCTCTCGACCGAGCGGCTCGGCGACGTGATCGTCACGCGGTACGCGCCGACCGTGCCGGGCACGACGGAGGCGGCCACGGCGGCGGACCGGCACTGGCTGCGCATCGCCTGCGAGCTGGCCGCCGACTGCCCGCCGTCGGAGACCGCGTTCAGCGTCGGCGCGGTGATCGTCGGGGCCGACGGCACGGAGCTGGCCCGGGGGCATTCGCGGGAGGCCGGCGACCCGGTCGTGCACGCCGAGGAGGCGGCGCTCGCCAAGCTCCCCGCCGACGATCCGCGCCTCGCCGCCGCCACCGTCTACAGCAGCCTGGAGCCGTGCGCGCGCCGCGCGTCGCGGCCGAGGCCGTGCGCGCGGCTGATCGTCGACGCGGGGGTGCGGCGGGTGGTGACGGCGTGGCGGGAGCCGGACACGTTCGTGCCGGGCGCGGACGGCATCGGGCTGCTCGCCGGGGCGGGCGTGGTCGTGGCGGAGGTGCCCGAGCTGGCGAAAATCGCGATGCGTCCGAACCGGCATCTGGTGTCCGGTCAGGAGTGAGCGTGCTCGCGCTCGGGGGCGCTGTCGTGCTCCACGCGCGCGTGGCGCTGCTTGTCGCCGCGCTGGACCACCACGACGGCGGTGAGCCCGATCGCGAGTCCGACGGCGGTGCGCACGCCGAACGGTTCGCCGAACATGAGCGCGCCCCACACCGCCGTCACCGGCGCCATCAGGAACATCAGGGTGTTGACCTGTGTCAGGCCGCGCCGCCGCAGGACGATCCAGTACAGGCCGTAGCCGCCGAACGTCGACAGGGCGACCAGCCAGGCGATGGCGAGCCAGAAGGACGGCGCGGAGGGGGGCGCCGCGTCACCGACGGCCAGGGCGAGGCCCGTGAAGACGACGGCGCTGGTGGCGCAGTGCACGGTCAGGGCCGCCATCGGCTCCACGCGCGCGGGTGAGCGGCTCTCCACGAAGGTGGCCGCCACCAGGGCCAGCATGCCGAGGAACGGGACGAGGTAGGCCCAGCCCGCGACGCCCGTCACCGCCGCCGCGTCGGCCGTCGTGACGACCAGCACCCCGGCCACGCCGAGACACAGGCCGAGCCATTGCCGTGCGGTGACGTACTGCCGCAGCAGCGGCCCGGCGAGCGCGCCCGCGACGAGCGGCTGCACACCGTCGATCAGGGCCGTGGTGCCGCTGGAGACGCCGAGCTGGATGGCGTAGTAGACGGTGAGGAGGTAGCCGCTCTGCGAGAGCAGGCCGATGACGGCCTGGCGTCCCAGGTCGCGGCGTGTCAGTCCGCGCCACCATCGCCGCCCGGCCGTCGCCGCGACCGCGCCGAGGACGAGGGCCAGCGGCAGGAACCGCCACATCAGCGTGGTCACGGCGCTCGCGTCACCGGCGCCGAGCTTGGCGCCGATGAAGCCGGAGCTCCACGTGAGGACGAATCCGAGGGACAGCAGGACGTTCATGGCGCGGACACCGCCTCGTGTACGGGGCCTGGAAGACCGGGTATACAGATCGGTTTACTGGCCCGAGTATACAGATCGGTCTAGTGTGGAGACATGCGTACTACCGCGCCCCCGGTGACCGCCCCTCCGGCCGTCGATCCCGACCGACCCGACCTCACCCCGGCCGCCCGCCGGGTCCTCGACACCGCCTCGCGGCTGTTCTACGAGCGCGGCATCCACGCCGTGGGGGTCGACCTGATCGCGGCGGAGGCGGGCGTCACGAAGAAGACGCTCTACGACCGGTTCGGCTCCAAGGAGCAGATCGTCGTCGACTACCTGCTGACCCGGGACGCGCGCTGGCGGGCGTTCCTCGCCGCGCACCACGACCCGGCCGCCCTGACCCCGGCCGACCGCATCCTCGCCGTCTTCGACGCGTCGAAGGAGTGGTCGACGGGGGCGTACGCCGGGAAGGGCTGCGGCATGGTGAACGCTCACGCCGAGATCAGCGACCCGGCCCACCCCGCGTACGCCGTGATCACCGGCCAGAAGCAGTGGACCCTCGACCTCTTCACCCGGCTCGCGCACGACGTGGCGCCGGACGCGGCTCGGGAGCTGGGCCGCTCCCTGACGCTGCTGCACGAGGGCGCGCTGGTCACGGACGGCCTGGACGTGTTCCCCGACGCGTTCGACCGCGCCCGCCGCCTCGCCGCCTTCCTGCTCTCCGCCGCGCGGGAGGCGCGATGACCTGGGACCCGGCCGCGCCGGGCGTCCTGCGCCTGCCCTCGGGACGGCTGGTACGCGGCAGGGGGCTGCGCGACCCGCTGCCGCCGGGCCCGCCACCGACGTACGGGGTCTACCTCCTGGGCCGACAGCCACCGCCGGTCGACTGGGCATCGGCCTGGCTGCGCTGGCCCGACTTCCGGCTCCCGGCCGACGCCGGACAGGCGCGCACCGTGCTGCTCGACGTCTGGCGCAGATCGGCCGGCGAGCGGGTGGAGCTGGCGTGCGGCGGCGGGCGCGGCAGGACCGGCACCGCGCTCGCCTGCGTCGCCGTCCTCGACGGAGTGGAGCCCGCCGATGCGGTCGCGTACGTGCGCCGCCACTACGACCCGCGCGCCGTCGAGACGCCGTGGCAGAAGCGCTACGTACGCCGGTTCGAGCCACCCGGAAAATAGTTTGCGCCGCGCGGTGTCCCTCTGCGCATGCTGAGCGCGCCACTGGTCCGTCAGTTCAGGAGAAACGCATGCGCCGAGTCCTCGAAGCAGTTCAGCGCCCCCGCCGGACCACAGCTTTCGAGGACTCGACCTTCCATGCAGACCCCGCAGGTTCGCACGACCCTGAACATCGGCATCCTGGCCCACGTCGACGCCGGTAAGACCAGCCTGACCGAGCGGCTCCTGTTCGACACGGGCGCCATCGGCCGGCTCGGCAGTGTCGACGGCGGCGACACCCGCACCGACACCGGCGCGATCGAGCGGCGGCGCGGCATCACGATCCGCTCGGCCGTCGCCGCGTTCACCGTCGGTGACACGCAGATCAACCTCATCGACACGCCCGGCCACAGCGACTTCGTCGCCGAGGTCGAGCGGGCGCTCGACGTGCTCGACGGCGCCGTCCTGCTGCTCTCCGCCGTGGAGGGCGTACAGGCGCGGACGCGCGTACTGCTCAAGACGCTGCGGCGGCTCGGCCTGCCCACGCTCGTCTTCGTCAACAAGATCGACCGGGCGGGCGCGCGTGTCGCCCCGCTCCTCGACGACATCCGCCGCAGGCTCACCCCGCACGTGGCGCCCCTCACGGAGGTGCGCGGCGTCGGGACGCGGGACGCCTCCGTCACCGCACGGAGCCTCGACGATCCGGCGGTGCGCGAGGAGACGGCCCGCGCCCTGGCGGAGGTCGACGACACGATCCTCGCCGCCCTGGTCGACGGGGAGCGGCCGGACGCCGCCACGGTGCGCGCCGCGCTGACGGCACGCACCGGGGACGGCTCGTTCCACCCGGTCCTGTTCGGCTCGGCACTCGGCGGCCAGGGAGTACAGCAACTCATCGAAGCCGTGCGGGAGTTCCTCCCCGTCACCGCGAAGGCGGAGGCGGCGTCGGCACGCCCCACCGGCACGGTGTTCGCCGTACGCCGCGGCCCCGCCGGGGAGCGGATCGGCTGTCTGCGCGTGTACGAGGGTGAGGTGCGGGCGCGTCAGAAGGTGACCTTCCACCGGCGGGACGCCGAGGGCGCCACGGCGCGGATCACCGCGCGGCTCACCGGGGTCGAGGTCGTCGGCACCGGCGGCGACGTCGCGGGGCCCGGCCAGATCGCCGAGGTGCGCGGCGTCGCCGGACTCCGCGTGGGCGACCGCCTGGGGCAAGCCCGAAGCGGGGGCGGGCAGTTCGCGCCGCCGACGCTCCAGACGCTGGCCCGCGCCGTCCGCCCCGGCCAGGGCGCGGCGCTCCGCTCCGCCCTCCTCGAACTCGCCGACCAGGACCCCCTCCTGCACGCCCGCCCCGCACCGGACGGCGGCACCGCGCTGCTCCTCTACGGCGACGTGCAGAAGGAGGTCCTCGCGGCCACGCTCGCCGAGGAGTTCGGCATCGAGGCCGCGTTCGACCCGACCCGCGTCCGCTGCCTCGAACGGCCCGTGGGCACGGGCGAGGCGGTCGAGGAGATGGGCCGCCGCAGCACGACCGGGCTGCCCGCGACCGTGGGCCTCCGCGTCGAACCGGGACCGCACGGCTCCGGCCGCGTCTTCACGTACGAGACCGAACTCGGCGCGCTGCCGCGGGCGTTCCACCAGGCCGTGGAGGACACGGTGCACGCCACCCTCGCGGAGGGCGGGCCGCGCGGATGGCCGGTGACGGACTGCCGGGTGACGCTGATCCGCTCGGGGTTCGACTCCCCGGTGAGCACGGCGGGCGACTTCCGCACCGTCACCGCGCTCATCACCCGGCAGGCCCTGGCACGCGCCGGAACCCGCGTGTCCGAGCCGGTGCACGCCTTCGAGGCGGAGGTGCCGCTGGACGCGCTCGCCCCCGTCACCGCCCGGCTCGCCGCGCTCGGCGCCGAGTTCGGCCCGACCACCGGCGGCCACGAGACGTGGCTGGTCACCGGCGAACTGACGGCGCGTGAGGTGCCGGAGATGGAGCGGGCGCTGCCGGGGCTCACGCGCGGCGAGGGGGTGTGGTGGTCCCGGGTGTCGGGGGACCGACCGATCCGGGGCTAGGAGCGGCGCTCAAGGCGTGATACGCGGATACGGTGGAACAAGACCTCCTGGAGAGGAGGTACCGCCATGACGTCAAGGGTTGCGGCGTTGCCCCGGTGGGCGAAGCTCCTGGGTGTGCTCGCGGTGGTGCTGGTGCTCGTCTTCTCGGGCCTGCGCCTCGTGCACCGGCTGACCGACGTGTTCGGCACCGAGACGCACGACCGTTCGGGCCCCGCGCTGCTCAAGTCGGTGCGGGACATGAGCCGTTACGAAGCGGCGTCCGGGAACTTCCAGGTCGTCGTCGACCTGGAGAAGGACACCAAGTACCTCCCGGACGCGATCCGCGGGACCCGGACCCTGTACGTCGGGGCCGGCAGCGTGGACGCGTACGTGGACCTCGGCCAGGTCGGTTCCGGCGACGTGCGGGTCAACGACGCGCGGACGGCGGCGACGCTGAAGCTGCCGCACGCGAAGCTCGGGGACCCCACGCTCGACACGGACCGCTCCTACGCCGTGTCCAAGCAGCGCGGTCTCCTCGACCGCCTCGGCGACCTGTTCTCGGACAACCCGAACGACGAGCGGGCCGTGCGCAAGGTCGCCGCGAAGCACATCGGGGAGGCGGCGCGGGACAGCGGTCTCACCGCCCGCGCCGAGCGCAACACGACCGACATGCTGCGCGGCCTGCTGCGCTCCCTCGGGTTCAAGGACGTGAAGGTCTCCTACGGGACGTGAGGGTCTGTCACGGGACCTGAGGCCCCGCTTCCGGGCCCCGCTCAGCGATGATCACCGTCGCGTGGAGGTCCTCGTCCCGCGCCACCCGCGGCCGCAGACCGGCGGAGCACACCGCCGCCTCAGCGGCCGCGGCCTGGCGTTCGCTGGTCTCCACGAACAGCCGGCCGCCGGGCGCCAGCCAGCGCGGCGCCCCCGCGGCCACCCGGCGCAGGACGTCGAGGCCGTCGGCGCCGCCGTCCAGGGCCATGCGCCGCTCGTGGTCGCGGGCCTCGGGCGGCAGCAGCGGCACGTCGCCCGTGGGCACGTAGGGCCCGTTCGCGATGAGGATGTCGACCCGGCCGGCCAGTTCGGCGGGCAGCGGTTCGTACAGGTCGCCCTCGTGGACCACTCCGCCGAGCGGCGCGATGTTGTGCTCGGCGCAGCGCACCGCGGCCGGGTCGAGGTCCGCCGCGTGCAGCCGCGCCGGGCGCCGCGCGGCGAGCACGGCGGCGACCGCGCCGCTGCCGCAGCACAGGTCGACGACGACGGCGCCGGGCGGGGTGTGCGCGAGCGCCTGCCGGGCCAGGAACTCGGTGCGGCGGCGCGGCACGAAGACGCCGGGGTCGACCGCGACGCGCAGGCCGCAGAACTCGGCCCAGCCGACGACGTGTTCGAGCGGGAGCCCGGCGGCCCGGCGCTCGACCATCGCGGCCAGCTCGGCCTCGTCCCGGGCGCTGGAGAGCAGGACGCGCGCCTCGTCCTCGGCGAAGACGCAGCCGGCGCGGCGCAGAGCGGTCACGACCGGGGCGGGATCGACGGTCGGTGGAGGGGTGGGGGGCGGCGGGGGAAGCGACGACATGGCTGATGTATGACCTCTCGGAAGCCGGTGGGGCTCCCGGGCGCCGGACGGCCGCCGGTCCGCGGCGAAGCTCAGAGCGCGCGGACGGTGCGTACGGCAGGAGAAGGGAGCTCCTGACCTGACACAGCGGTGATCGGGCTCACCTCCTCGTTCCCTCGTGGCACCGGTGGGGCCCGGTCACACTACCGCACCGGGCACGCCGTCCGATTCCCGCCAGCGCCGCCCCACGCGCGCGTGCAGCCTGGACGCATGACCAGCACCAGCACACCACGCGGCATCGCGCGGGACCGGATCGATGCCGTCGACGGGACCCGACTCGCCGAGGAACTGGACGAGTTCGGGCACGCGCTGACCGCCCGGCCCGTGCTCACGCCCGCCGAGTGCCAGGACATCGCCGCGCTCTACGACGACGTGGCCCGGTTCCGCTCGACGATCGACATGGCGCGCTACCGCTTCGGCCGCGGCCAGTACCGGTACTTCGACCACCCGCTGCCCGACCTCGTACAGGAGCTGCGCACCGCCTTCTACCCGCTGCTGCTGCCGATCGCGCGGTCCTGGGCGCGTCGTCTGAACCGGCCCGCCCCCTGGCCCGGCACGCTCGACGAGTGGCTGGAGCACTGCCACGCGGCGGGCCAGACCCGGCCGACGCCGATCCTGCTCCGCTACGGCCCCGGCGACTGGAACGCCCTGCACCGCGACCTCTACGGCGAGCTCGTCTTCCCGCTCCAGGTCGTGATCGGTCTGGACGAGCCCGGCGCCGACTACCGGGGCGGTGAGTTCCTGATGACGGAGCAGCGGGCCCGCGCGCAGACGCGCGGTTTCGCCACGACGCTCACGCGGGGGCACGCGCTGGTGTTCACGACCCGGGACCGGCCGGTGCGCTCGGCGCGGGGCTGGTCCAACGGGCCGATGCGGCACGGGGTGAACACGGTGCGCTCGGGCCGCCGCCACACGCTGGGGCTCGTGTTCCACGACGCGGAGTGAGACGGGCGGGACCGGCGAAGGGGGTGCTACCGGCCGGCCCGGTGCAGCGCCCGGTCCGTCACCGTGACGATCACCAGCAGGACGCCGAGGACGACCGAGGCGCCCGCCATCAGGTGCAGGCCGCCGTCGTCGGCGCGCTGCCCGTAGGCGAGGGCGATCAGGCTGGAGGCGGTGATGGCGCCGATGTACTGGGCGGTGCGCTGGAGGCCCGCGGCGGCGCCGATGTCGGCGGCGGGCGCGTACTCCTGGACCGCGGCCTGGTTGCTGGTGCCGATGAGCCCCTGCGGGATGCCGAAGCAGGCGCCCGCGAGGAGCAGGACCACGAGCGGGGTGTGCCCGGAGACGACGGTGAGCGGGCCCGCGCCCGCCGTCAGCAGGACACAGGCCACGATGAGCGGCGCCCGGATCCCCTTGGTGCGCGCGCCGAGCAGCGAGCACACCAGGGCGGCGACGGACATCGGCAGCATGAGCAGCCCGGTGTGGCCGGACGAGTAGCCGCGTCCCTCCTCCAGCCACTGGGTGAAGCCGTACATGACGCAGTAGATCAGCAGGTAGCCCAGGCCGTGGCGGAGGTAGGTGCGGGCCAGCGGGCCGTTCCCGGCGAGCATGCGGACGTCTATGAACGGGGTGCGGCAGCGCAGCTGCCACCGGAGCAGGGCGGCGGTGAGGACCGCGAAGGGGGCGAGCAGCCACCAGGCGGGGTGGGCCAGGTCGAGGAGGAAGAAGACGAGGACCGTCAGGGCGGTGGAGAAGAGGCCGATGCCGAGCGGGTCGAGGGCGAGCTTGGGGCTCGGTTCCCGGGTGTCCGCCGCGCGCGGCGGGTCGGCGGGGATCCAGGCGAGCGCGCAGACGAAGGCGATCGCCGCGACGGGGATGTTCACCGCGAAGATGCCGCGCCAGCCGACGACCGTGACGAGCAGTCCGCCCAGGGTCGGGCCGACGGCGGCGCTGCCCAGCGCCGCGAAGGACAGCCGGGCCATCACGGGCCGCGGCGGGCGGCGCCCCACGCGCCGTCCCTCGTCGCGCAGGACGGCCATCGCGGCCGGGTAGGCGGCGGACGTGCCGATGCCGAGCAGCAGCCGGGAGACGATGAGCCAGCCGAAGCCGGGGGCCACGGCGCCGACGACGCCCGAGGCGCACACGACGACGAGCCCCGCGAGGAAGACGCGGCGGGGGCCGAGCGCGTCGGCGAGCTTGCCGAGCACCGGCTGGGCGACGGCGCTGGCGAGGTAGAGGACGGAGATCAGCCAGGCCGTGTCGGCGGCGCCGATCCCGAAGGTGTGCCCGATCGCCACCAGGGCGGTGGAGATCATCGTGGTGTTGAGCGGGTTGAGGAGCGAGCCGAGGAGCAGCGGGGCGGTCAGCCGGGTGGCGAACCCCTGGGCGGGCCCGGCGGCCGTTTCGCGGGCGACCGCGACCTGCGGCGGGGCCGTGTCGCTCGCGTCACCGCTCACTTCTGCACCAGGCGTTCGAGCAGCAGGGTCGCCTCGGCGAGGGTGCGGCGCTCGTCCGCGTCGAGTTCGGCGGCGAGCGCCTGGCTGAGCCAGCCGTGCTTGGCGGCGCGGACGGCTGCGAGGGTGGCGCGGCCGCTCTCGGTGATCGACATGACGGACTGACGGCCGTCGTTCGGGTCCGGCGAGCGCGACACGAAGCCCTGCTCCTCCAGGGCGCCGACGGTCAGCCGCATGGACTGCGGCCGTACGTACTCGGAGCGGGCCAGGGCGGCGGTGGTGGCGGGCCCCTCGGTGTCGAGGCGGGCCAGGACCGTGCGCTGGGTCGGCGTGAGGAGGCTGTCCGGCGACGCGCTGCGCAGCCGGCGCGAGAGGCGGCCGACCACGGTGGCGAGATCGGCGGCGATCCGCTCGGTGGGCGGCTCGGCGGCGGCGGGTCCCTGCGTTCCTGACATGCGTCCACCGTAAGAGGTAGACAGGGAGCCTTGCAAGTTTCCCTTGCGATCACCGTGACCGGCGGGGGCTCAGACCTCCAGCGCCCCGAGCAGCGCCCGCGCGCACAGGTCCCGCACCTGCTCCCGGGTCAGCTGCGGCTCGTCCAGCCACTCCAGGCAGACGGCGACGAGGAAGGCGAGCCAGCCGCGGACGGCGAGGCGCAGCGCCGCCGGCTCGGGAAGGCGGCCGACGAGGTGCGGGTCAGCGGCGAGCGCGGCCTTGATCTGCTCCTCGTGGGCGTCGAGCCCTTCCTGGTAGACGGCGCGCACGGCGACGTCGCCCGTCGCCTCCGCGCGGTGGAAGGCGCGGAAGCCCTGCGCGTGCGAGGAGACGTACTCCAGGAAGGTGTCCAGGCCGGTGCCGATCTGTTCGCGCACCGGGACTCCGGGGACGGCGGCCGTCAGGCGCAGCATGCGCTCGCTCTCGCGGCGGACGACGGCGGCGAAGAAGTCCCGCTTGGTCGGGAAGTAGTGGTAGAGCAGCCCGCGGGAGACACCGGCGATCTCGGCGACCTGCTCGATCCAGACGTCGTCGTACGGGTCCTGCGCGAAGAGCCTGGCCCCCACGGAGAGCAGCTGCTCGCGCCGCTCCTCCGTGCTCATCCGGCGCCGGGTCCGCTCCCCCGGCGCCGCCGCTCCCCCTCGCTCCCGCTCTGCGCTCATGCGGGCACCTTACTGGACCTCTTCCCGCTTACTTGACGTCAGTTCAACAACGGGACCACACTGAGGCGCACTATTGAATCCACGTCCAACAGGGCGCGAGGCGGCTGCAACGAACCGGTCGCGCAGGGGAGATGGGCACCATGGCGCAGGTGACGCAGACGGCGGACGGGGTGCTGCCGCGGGGTTTTCGCAGCGCCGAGCAGGGCTGGCCGCGCCTGGAGCGGATACCGCACCCGCCGCGCCGCGTGCCGCTGATCGGTGACGTCCTGGGCGCCAGTGTGCGGACGCCGCTGCAGGACTCGATGCGGGTCGCGGCCGATCTCGGGCCGATCTTCCGGCGCAAGGCGTTCGGCAAGGAGATCGTGTTCGTGGCGGGCGCCGATCTTGCCGCGGAGCTTGCGGACGAGTCGCGGTTCGCCAAGCATGTCGGGCTCGGTGTCGCGAACCTGCGCCCGGTGGCGGGGGACGGCCTGTTCACCGCCTACAACCACGAGCCGAACTGGCAGCTCGCGCACGACATCCTGGCGCCCGGCTTCAGCCGCGAGGCGATGGCGGGCTACCACCCGCTGATGCTGGACGTGGCGGGGCAGCTGATGACGGCCTGGGACGCGAACGAGGCGGCGGGGCGCGCGGTGGACGTGCCCGGGGACATGACGAAGCTGACCCTGGAGACGATCGCGCGGACCGGCTTCGGGCACGACTTCGGCTCGTTCGAGCGGGACTTCGGCAAGGAGGGGCCGCATCCGTTCGTGACGGCGATGGTGGGCGCCCTGTCGTTCGCCCAGCGCCGCAATGTGGTGCCGCCGCTCCTCTCGTCCTTGCTGCGCGGCGCGGAGAGGCGCAATGCGGCGGACCGCGCGTACCTGAACCGCACGGTGGACGAGGTGGTCGCCGCGCGCCGGGCCGCCGGCGGCGGGCCCGGTGACCTCCTCGACCGGATGCTGGAGGTGGCGCACCCCGAGACGGGCGAGCGGCTCGCGCCGGAGAACATCCGCCGCCAGGTGATCACGTTCCTGGTCGCCGGGCACGAGACGACGTCGGGCGCGCTGTCCTTCGCCCTGCACTACCTCGCCCAGGACCGGGCCGTGCTCGCGAAGGCGCAGGAGGAGGTCGACCGGGTCTGGGGCGATGCGGCCGTCCCCGCGTACGAACAGGTCGCCAAGCTCCGCTACCTGCGCCGGGTCCTCGACGAGTCGCTCCGCCTGTGGCCGACGGCCCCCGCCTTCGCGCGCGAGGCCGTCACCGACACGACCCTGGGCGGCCGCCACCCCATGCGGCGCGGCGCCTGGGCACTGGTCCTGGCGACGATGCTGCACCGGGACCGGTCGGCGTGGGGCGAGAACCCCGAAACCTTCGACCCCGACCGCTTCGCCCCGCAGGCGGTACGGGCCCGCCCCGCCCACGTCTTCAAGCCCTTCGGCACGGGCGCGCGCGCCTGCATCGGCCGCCAGTTCGCGCTGCACGAGTCGATGCTGGTCCTGGGGTTGCTGTTGCGCCGCTACGACATCCATCCGGAGCCGGGGTACCGGCTGGCGATCGACGAACGGCTGACGTTGATGCCGAGGGGGCTGCGGCTGCGGTTGACGCGCCGCTGAACTCCAGGCGCGTGCCTGGGTTCACCCCCCCGAGCGCGTGCCCTGGCTTCACCCCACGCGCACGCGCCCTACTCGTCCGGCGCCGACTCCATGGAGGTCACGTCGAGGACCCCGTCCAGCTCCGCCAGCACGGCGACGAGTGCGGGGACGTCGGCCGTGCCCTCGATCTCCATGCGGACGGCCATCGTGCCGGGGCGGTCGGGGACCTGTTCCCAGTCGGTGCGGTCGGTGCGGAGTTCGACGACACGGAAGCCGCGGCTCGTGCACTGCTCAAGAACGCGGGTCAGGACGCTGCTGCCGACCCGGTAGGCGAGGTGCAGCCCCGAGCGGCGCTCGGTGGCCAGGGCCGGGACCCGGCGGGTCAGGTAGGGGTAGCCCCGGACGACCAGGAAGTGGCAGGCGGTCGCGGCGAGGGCGAGCAGGGGGAGGCCGCCGCCGCAGGCCATCCCTATGGCGCAGGTCAGCCAGACCGTGGCGGCGGTGGTGAGGCCCCGGACGGCGTCCCGGCGGACGAAGATGAGCCCGCCGCCGATGAAGCCGATGCCGGAGACGATCTGCGCGGCGACGCGGGACGGGTCGAACGAGACGCCCTCCAGGGCGAGCACGGAGTTGAACCCGTGCTGCGACACCTCCATGAACAGGGCGCTGCCGACCCCGACGAGCGTGTGCGTGCGCAGGCCCGCGCTCTTCTGCTGCACGGCGCGTTCCGCGCCGATCAGGGTGGACAGGACCAGGGCGAGACCCAACTCGGCGAGCTGGCGGGCCCCTTGCCCCGCCGCGGGGTCGAACAGGGGGATCGCGAGCGACGACAAAGGCGGACGCCTCCCTTCCGGACAGTGCTCCATGACCGTCCCGCATGTGCCCCGGCCAGGTGATCCGCGGCTCACACGAGGCTAGCCGTGCCCGCTTGGAGACGGATTGTCAGACCCGTGCGCAAGAGTGGGAACCATGAATGGGACGAGGGACTTCGATCAGCAGGACCGCAGGCCGACGAGGAACCACGAGCTGGCGGCGGCACAGGCCTGTCTGCGGCTGCTGCACACGGCACGCGCCGCGCTCTCCGGCACGGAGCCGCCCGCCACCGCGTCGGTGCTCGCCGTGCCCATCGCGGAGGCCGACGAGGCGCTGAGCCGCGCCGGCCTCGCGGGCAATGAGGCGTGGTTGCTGGAGCGGATCTACGACCTGGGCGTCGAGCCGCGTGCGCACTAGGATCCAAAAGCCGTCGAGCGCGGGGGAATTGACGAGCCGGCCCTTGGGCCCGACGCGCCCCCGCGCCAGCCCGCACCCGCGTCAGGAGCCCCGCTTGACCTCGCCATCAGCCGACGCAGCGCACTCCGCCGGGACCGCCTCCGCCCCGCCCGGCGCGGCCCTCCCTGCCGGCACCTCCGCCCCGCCTCGCGCGGCCGACCCGGCCGGCACGCCCCAAGCGCCGGACCCGAGCGAGCCCGCCACCGGCCGGCCGCACCGCCTCGACCCCGCCGGCGGCTGCCCGCACGCCCTCAACGCACGGCTGCGGCAGCAGGGTGGTGCCGTCGCGCCGGTCGTGCTCCCGGGCGGAGTCCCGGGCGCGCTCCTCCTCGGCCACGACGCGCTCCGGGAGTTCCTCGCGCACCCCGACGTCGCCAAGGACGCGCGGCACTTCACCGCACTGGCGGAGGGCCGGATCCCGCCGGGCTGGCCGCTGCGCACGTTCGCGACGGTGCCGGGGATGACGACGGCGGACGGCGAGGACCACCGGCGGCTGCGGTCGCTGGTGAGCCGCGCGTTCACGGTCCGGCGCGTGGAGGCGCTGCGGCCGCGCGTCGAGCGGATCGTGGACGAGCTGCTCGACGGGGTGGCCGGGCAGGCGGCCACGGAGGACGTCGTCGAACTGCGGGCGCACTTCGCGCTGCCGCTGCCGATGCGCGTCATCTGCGAGCTGTTCGGCGTCGACGAGGAGCACCGGGACCGCCTGCACCATCTGTCGAGCCAGGTCGTCTCCACGGGCACGACCCCGCAGGAGGCCCTCGCCGCGAACCAGGAGATGGTGGGCGTGCTCGCGCGCGTCGCTGAGGTCCGGGCGGAGAACCCCGGCTCCGATCTGACCAGCGCCCTCATAGCGGCGCGCGAGGAGGGCGGCGACCGGCTCGGCCAGGAGGAGCTGATCGGCACGCTCATGCTGTTCGTCGTCGCGGGGCACGAGACGACGCTGAACCTGATCACGAACGCGGTGCGGGCGCTGTGCGGGCATCGCGACCAGCTCGCCCTGGTCCGGGAAGGACACGCCGCCTGGGGGGACGTGGTCGAGGAGACGCTGCGCTGGGACAGCCCCGTCAGCTACTTCCCGTTCCGCTACCCGACCCGCGACCTCACCGTCGACGGCACGGTGATCCCGCGCGGCACCCCCGTCCTCGCCGGCTATTCGGGCGCGGGCCGCGACCCGGCCGCGCACGGCCCGGACGCCGACCGCTTCGACGTCACCCGTCCGGATCGCGGCCGCCACCTCTCGCTCGGCCACGGCGCGCACTACTGCCTGGGCGCGCCCCTGGCCCGCCTGGAGGCGACCGTCGCCCTGGAGCGGCTGTTCACCCGGTTCCCCGCACTCGACCTGGCCGTGCCGGACGAGGAGCTGCCCGCGCACACGGGTTTCGTCGGCAACAGCGTCCGCCGCCTGCCGGTCCGGCCGGGCCCCGAGGCGCACAGGCCATAGCCCCCTTGTGGAGACTGCCCTCATGGATCACGCGCGTACCGACGCCTACCTGGCCCGTATCGGCGCCGAGCGCCCCGCCGCCCCGACCGGCGACGCGCTGCGTGCCCTGCACCTCGCGCACCTGCGCACCGTGCCGTTCGAGAACCTCTCCGTGCACCTGCAGGAGGACATCACGCTCGACGCGGACGCGCTCGTCGCCAAGCTGGTCGACCGGCGGCGCGGCGGCTTCTGCTACGAGCTCAACGGCGCGTTCGGCACCCTGCTCACCGCCCTCGGCTTCGAGGTGACGCTGTTGCAGGCGCGCGCGGCGGGCGAGGGCGGCCGGTTCGGCATCCCGTACGACCACCTCGCGCTGCGCGTGCGCGACAGCGAGGGCGGCGACTGGCTCGCCGACATCGGGTTCGGCACGCACACGCACTTCCCCCTGCGGTACGGGGACCGCGGCGACCAGGCCGACCCCGGCGGCGTCTTCCGCGTCGAGGACGCGGCCGAGGGGGATCTGCTCGTGCTGCGGGACGGGGAGCCGCAGTACCTCCTCGACCGGCGCCCGCGCGCGCTCCGGGACTTCGAGGCGGGCGCCTGGTACCACCGCACCTCCCCCGCCTCCCACTTCACCCGCTCCCTGGTCTGTTCGCTGCTGACCGAGGAGGGACGGATCACCCTCAGCGGTCATACGCTCACCAGGACGGTCGGCGCGCAGCGCACGCGCACCGAGCTGCCCACGGACGCCGCCGTCCGCGCCGCCTACGACCAGCACTTCGGCATCACCCTCGACCGCCTCCCGCCGGAACCGGAGTCCGCCGGGGGCTGATGCCGGCCCGCGCCCGCTGGTTATGCTGCGGCCGAAGCGTTCACCGAAGCGCTCAAACGAACAGCGGTCGTGAGGGGGCCCTCAGCATGCGCGAACCGGTCGATCTCAGGCGGCAGCGGATCCTCGCCGTCGTGCAGTCGCGCGGCGCGACCCGGGTCAGCGACCTCGCCGCCGAACTCGCGGTGTCGGTGGTGACGCTCCGCCGCGACGTGGAGGAGCTGGCCCGCGAGGGCAAACTGCGCCGCGGCCACGGCGTGGCCCGCCCGGTCCTGCCCGAGTCCGAGCAGGCCGCCGCGCCCACGGCGCCGCCCCAGGCGGACGGCGGCCCGGTCGCGCTCGTCGTGCCCGAGCGCCACGCCTACCTGTACGAGGCGCTGCACGGCGCCCGCACCGCCTTCGAGGAGGCCGGCGTACGCATCGCCCTGCACATAGCCCCGACCGCCCCGGGCGCCGAACAGCCGCTCGTCGAGCGGGCGTTGGCGGAGGGCGCGCGGGGGCTGCTCATCGCGCCGCGCTGGCGCAGCCGCGCCGTCGAGGAGGCGGACTACGCCTGGCTGGCGCGGCTCGAGGTGCCCGCCGTGGTGATGGAGCGGATGCCACGGCGCGGCAGCGCGCTGCACGCCCTGGACACGGTCTGCACGGACCACTGGTACGGCATCCATCTCGCCGTCGAGCACCTGACGGGCCTCGGGCACCGTCGTATCGTGCTCGCCGCGCGCGACGACAGCCCGACGGCGCGCGCCCTGCGCTCGGCCTTCGCCGGCATCGCCGCGGACCACCCGGACGTCGACACGTGGGCGATCGCCCTCAGCTCCCCCGGCGCCGCCCCCGACCCCGGGTCGGAGACCGCCGAGAAGGCCATCGAACTCCCGGCGCTACTGGGTGAGTTGGGTGCCACGGCCGCCATCCTTCACGGTGACGTGGACGCGCTGATGCTGGTGCAGTCGTTGCGCGACAGCGGCGTACGGGTCCCCGAGGACTGCTCGGTGATCGCGTACGACGACGTGGTCGCGGCGCTCGGCAGCACGCCGCTGACCGCCGTGTCGCCGCCGAAGGCGGACGTCGGCCGGGCCGCGGCCGAGCTGCTCCTGCGCAGGCTCGGCGACCCGGTTCCGGGGCGTTCGGGCGGCCCGGTGCGGCGGATGGAGCTGCTGCCCACCCTGGAGGTCCGCGGCTCGACCCAGGCCCCGGCCACCGCACCCTCAACTGGAGCGTCCGCATGAGCGTTTGACCGTTTCATTTTCTTCTGATCGATCTATTGACCGCGACCGCTCAGCCGATCAGTATTCCTGTGACTCGAACACGCAGGAGCCGCGGGAGGCGCCCATGCCTGGTCGACAGAGCCGTCGATCCGTGCTCGCCGCGATCACCGCGCTGCCGCTGACGGGCGCCCTGAGCGCCTGCAGCGGGAACGACAGCGCGTCATCCGGGAGCACCAGCACGTCCGGTACCACCAGCACCAAGGGCACGACCACGATCACGTTCTGGTCCTCGCTGCGCGGCAGCCAGGAAGTGGTCGACGCGTTCAACAGGACCCACGACCACATCCGGGTCGACTACGAGCAGATCCCCTCCGGTAGCCAGGGTGGGTATTTGAAGATCAGCAACGCGGCGCGCGCCGGCAACGCCCCGGATGTCGCCACCATCGAGTACCCCCAGCTGCCGGGCTTCGCCATCGACGGCGTCGCCCGCGACATCACCTCGCTGATCAGCGACGACCTGCGGGCCAAGCTGCTGCCCCAGTCCCTGGCCCAGACGACGTTCGAGAAGCACACGTTCAGCGTGCCGCTCGACATAGAGCCGATGGTGATGCACTACCGCGCGGACCTCTTCGCGAAGTACGGCTTCGAGGTGCCGACCACGTGGGACGAGTACACCGAACTCGCCCGCAAGGTGCGCCGCACGGGCGGTGGCCGCCGGGTCGGCACCTTCCCCACGGACGGTATGACGCAGTTCGCCGCCTGGTCCTGGCAGGCGGGGGCGCAGTGGTTCGACACGTCCAAAGGCGCGTGGAACGTGTCCCTGGCGGACGCGCCGACCCGCAAGGTGGCCGCGTACTGGCAGCGCCTCCTCGACGAGGACCTCGTCTACGTCAACTCCTCCACGGCCCGCCTCTACGACGCGCAGATCGGCAACGGTCTCGTCCTGACCCGGCTGAGCGGCGCCTGGGACGCGGGCGCGCAGATGAACGCGCGCCCCGAGCAGAAGGGCAAGTGGCGCATCGCCCCGCTCCCCCAGTGGACCCCGGACAGGCCGACGCTCGGCACCCACGGCGGCTCCACGTTCGCCGTGACGAAGGACAGCGCGCACCCCGAGGCCGCCATGGAGTTCATCGAGTGGCAGGTCTCCCACCCGGACGCCCTCAAGGCGCGGCTCTCCAGCGGCGCGAGCAGTCAGTACCCTGCCGCGACCGAGCTGATCGACGTGGGCCGCGCCGCGTTCGACCGCGCGTACTACGGCGGCCAGGACATCTACACGCTGTTCGAGCGGGAGGCGCGGAAGATCGACGACGGCTGGGTGTGGGGCCCGCGCATGACCGCGACCGCCTCCGTCATGCAGGACGCCTTCGCGCGCGCGGGCGCCGGATCGGGCACCTTGCTCTCCTCCATGCGCGCCGCGCAGGACGGCACCATGCCGGACCTGAAGGCGCTCGGCCTCTCCACCACCCAGCACTCCACGTGAGCGCCCGCACTCCGAAAGGCAGGTGAACCCCGTGACCGCGACCACCCACGCCCCCACCGCGACGCCCGCGCCCCGACGCAGCGCCGACGCCGCGGGACGCAAGGCGCACCAGGCGGCCAGACGCCGCCGCAACGGCGCGGCGGGCGTCCTCATGACGCCGTTCTTCGTCCTCCTCGTCGTCGTCTTCCTGATCCCGGTCGGCACGGCGGTCTGGCTGAGCTTCTTCAGCGACGACCAGCCGGGCCTCGGCTTCGGCGCGGAGCGCACCGTCTTCGTGGGCCTGCGCAGTTACGCCGCCGTGCTCACCGACCCGACGTTCCTGTCCGGGCTCGGCACGGTCGCGCTGTACTGCGTGATCTACATCCCGCTGATGGTGATCGGCTCGCTCGCGCTCGCGCTGCTGCTCGACTCGGGCGTCGTACGGCTGCGGGCCTCGGCCCAGCTCGGCCTGTTCCTGCCGCACGCCGTGCCCGGCATCATCGCCTCGCTGATCTGGCTGTACCTCTACACGCCCGGCATCAGCCCGATCATCGACATCCTCGGCAAGGCCGACATCACGGTCGACTTCCTCGGCCTGCACACCACCTTGCCGTCGATCGTGAACATCGCCCTGTGGAGCAATCTCGGCTACAACATGGTCGTCTTCTACGCGGCCCTGCAGGCGGTCCCCCGCGAAGTCCTGGAGGCGTCCGTCGTCGACGGCGCCGGGCCGGTGCGCACCGCGCTCCAGGTGAAGGCACCGCTGGTCCGCTCCTCCATCGTCATGGTCGCGATGTTCACCCTCATCTGGGCGCTGCAACTGTTCACCGAGCCGATGCTGCTCCACCAGTCCTCGCAGATGATCAACTCGCGGTTCTCGCCGAGCATGTACATCTACGACGCGGCGTTCAGCCGCAACAACTACTCCCTGGCGGCGGCCGCCTCGGTGATCCTCCTGCTCCTGACGATCGCCCTCTCCTACGGCGTCACCCGCTGGACCAACCGCGTCGACTCGGCCGAGGAGAACGCCCGATGAGCACAGTCGCGTCCGGAAACCCCGCCCTGCTGCGCCCGCGCCTGCTCGGCCGCGCCACGGTCAACGCGGTCGTCGCGATCTCCGTCCTCTACACCCTGCTGCCGGTGCTGTGGCTGGTCCTCGCCGCGTCGAAGTCCCGCGACGCGCTGTTCAGCAGCAACATCCTGTCCCTCAGCGACTTCTCGCTCGTGCAGAACATCAAGGACCTGTTCGCGATGGACGGCGGCCTGTACAGCCGCTGGTACGGCAACAGCCTGCTCTACGCCGTCGTGGGCGCCGCGATCGGCGCGCTGATCAGCGTCGCCTGCGGGTACGCCTTCGACAAGTACCACTTCCGGCACAAGGAGAAGCTGTTCGGCCTCGTCCTGGCCGCGGTCATGGTGCCGCAGACGGTGCTCGCGCTGCCGCTGTACCTGATCGCGTCCGCGACCGGCGTCGTCAACACCTTCTGGTCGGTGTTCATCCCGGTCCTGTTCAACCCGTTCGGCGTCTACCTGGGCCGCATCTTCGCGCAGGGCTATGTGCCGAACGAGGTCCTGGAGGCGGCGCGGGTCGACGGCGCCGGCGAGCTGACCACGTACGTCAAGGTCGCCCTGCGCATGCTCGGCCCCGGCCTCATCACGGTCTTCCTCTTCCAGCTGACCGCCATCTGGAACAACTTCTTCCTGCCGATGGTGATGCTGTCGAACCAGGACCTCTACCCCGTCAGCCTGGGCCTCTACCAGTGGAACAGCCAGGCGTCCGTCTCTCCCGAGTACTACCCGGTGGTGATCATGGGTTCGCTTCTCGCGGTCCTCCCCCTCATTCTCGCCTTCGTCCTCCTCCAGCGGTTCTGGCGCTCCGGCCTGACGGCGGGGGCGGTCAAGTGACTCAGCCCCGTGTGGCGCTGGCCATGTCCCCCCAGGCCGCGGCGGCCGTCTTCACGCCGCGGTCCGTGGCCGCGCTGCGAGGCGTCTGCGACCTGGCGCCGCTCCCCGCCCTGGACGACCTGAGCACCGTACGGGCGAAGGAGCTCCTCGCCGATGTGGAGGTCCTGGTCACCGGCTGGGGCTGTCCCCGGCTCGACGCGGACGTCCTGGCCGCCGCCCCGAACCTGAAGGCCGTGGTGCACGCGGCCGGTTCGGTGCGCGGGCACGTCACCGAGGCGTGCTGGGAGCGTGGCATCCAGGTCACCTCTGCGGCGGCGGCCAACGCGCTGCCCGTCGCCGAGTACACCCTCGCCATGCTCCTCCTGCACGGCAAGCACGTCCTGGAGCGCGCCCGCGACTTCCGCAGGGACCGCGCCCGCGACGCCTGGCTGCTCACCCCGCACGAGGTCGGCAACTACCGCCGCACCGTCGGCCTGCTGTCGGCGTCCCTGATCGGCCGCCGCGTCATCGAACTGCTCCGCCCCTTCGACTACGAGGTCCTGCTCCACGACCCCTACGTGACCGAGGCGGAGGCCGCCGAGCTGGGCGTGGAGTGGGTCGAGCTGCCCGACCTCTTCACCCGCAGCGACCTGCTGAGCGTCCACACCCCGCTGCTCCCGGCCACGCGCGGCCTCGTCAGCCGCGATCTGCTGGCCTCCATGCGGCCCGGCGCGACGCTCATCAACACCTCGCGCGGCGCCGTCGTCGACCAGGACGCGCTCACCGACGTGGTCCGCGCGGGCCGCGTCCGGGCCGTCCTCGACGTCACCGACCCCGAGGTCCTGCCCGCGGACCACCCGCTGTGGGACTGCCCCGGCGCGCTCATCACCCCGCACCTGGCCGGATCGCAGGGCAGCGAGTGGGAGCGGCTCGCCGACACGGCCGTCGCCGAAGTGGCGCGCTGGGCCGCGGGCGACGGTTTCGCCCATCCCGTACGACGCGAAAGGCTGGCGTTCCTCGCATGAGCGTTCCTGGTGGCAAGGCCATACCCTTCGAACTCCCCGCCGAGGACCGGGCGCTGAGCCCGCACACCGGCTACACCCGCGCCCACTGGGAGGCCGTCGCCGACGGACTGCTCACCGCCGCCTGGCGCTGGGCCACCCCTGAGGGCGCCCTCCTCGACCTGCCGGGCCGCCCGTCCGCGTCGGGCGTGCGCTCGGACGGCCTCGAAGGCTACGCCCGTACGTTCCTGGCGGCCGGGTTCCGGATCGCGGGCGCCGAGGGCAAGGACCCGCACAACCTCCTGGAGCGGTACGCGAGCGGCCTCACCGCCGGCACCCGTACGCCCGGCGCGGACGACGCCGAGTCGTGGCCGCTGATCCTCGACCACCATGTGCAGGGCCAGCCGATGGTCGAGTCCGCGTCGGTGGCGCTCGGCCTGATGCTGACCCGGCGGTGGCTGTGGGACCGGCTCGACGGCGACGTACAGGACCGTGCCGAGCGGTGGCTGCGCGGCGCGATCGACCACACGCCCGCCCCGAACAACTGGTACCTGTTCCCCTTCATGGTGGCGTCGTTCCTTGAGTCGGTGGGCCGGGGCGACGAGGCCACGGCCCGCGCCATGGAGCGCGCCCTGTACCTGATGGAGACCTGGTACCGGGGCGACGGCTGGTACGCGGACGGCGACGGCCGCGCCTTCGACCACTACAACGGCTGGGCGCTGCACCTCTACCCGATGCTCCACGCCCACCTGTCGGGCGACACGGCGCTCGCCGACCGCTTCGGCCCGCGGCTCCGTAAGCACTTGGAGAGCTTCTCCCTGCTCTTCGGCGGGGACGGTGCGCCGCTCCACTTCGGGCGCTCCCTCACCTACCGCTTCGCGGCGTCGGCGGCGGTCGGCACGGGCGCGCTCACCGGCCACACCCCGCTGACCCCGGGCGCCTCGCGCCGCCTCATCAGCGGCAACCTGCGCTACTTCGTCGACCGCGGCGGCATCACCGATGACGGCCTCCTCAGCCTCGGCTGGCACGGCCCGCACACCGCCACCCTCCAGCCGTACTCGGGGCCCGCGTCCCCGTACTGGGCGTCGAAGGGCTTCGTCGCGCTGCTCGCGCCGCAGGACGCTCCGCTGTGGACCGCGACCGAGGAGGCCGCCCCCGTCGAGGGCCCCGACCGGGTCCTCGCGCTGCCCGCGCCCGGACTGCTCGTCCAGTCGACGCGGGACGACGGGATCGTGCGCCTGCACAACCACGGCAGCGACCACGTCCGGCCGCACGAGGGCGAGTTCGCCGAGCAGGACGACCCGCTGTACGGCCGCCAGGCGTACTCCACGCACACCGGGCCGACCTCCCGCACCAACATCGCCGACAACCACCTGTCGGTCGAGGTCGGCGGCGTCGCGAGCGTACGACGCCGGGTCCACCCGCTCGGCGCGGAGCACGGGGACGGCTGGGGCTGGGCCGCGTCCTGGCACCGGCCCGTCTTCGCGTCGGGGCCGCCGATGGTGCCGGGGCTTCGCGTGGAGAGCGTGACGGTGGCGCGGGGGCGTTTCGAGCTGCGGGTCCACCGGGTCGTGGGGGCGCCGCGCGGGGCCCGGGTCTCCCTTACCGGGTGGGCTACGAATACGGTCCGCTCGGAGCTGGTGGGGTTGTACGGGTGGGAGGAGCGGGATGCCGTGCGGGCGCCTGAGGGGACGGCGTTCGAGTCGTGGGTGCGGGTGCCACGGCTTTCGGCGGGTGTTGAGGGGGGCGGGGTTTTTGTGGCGCTGGCCTGTCTTGGTGGGGAATTCGACTCCGGGCTCGCTGAGGTTGTTGCCGGAGTGGATGTTGTGGACGGGCAGTTGACCGTGCGGTGGGCCGATGGGTTCGAGACCTTCGTGGCTTACGAGCCGCTGCGCGTTCAGTGCCGGTGAGTGGGGGCTGGGCGCGCCCCGCGGCGGAGCCGCTCATCGACACAGTCCCGCGCCCCTAGGAGGTCTTGCACAGCCGGGGCGTAATGCGTGACCACCTCTTCCACGTCCGCGATCCGTACATGCGGGCCGCGGGCGATGCCGTACATCACGCCCAGACCCAGGAGCATGGACACCGCCAGTTCCGCGCGCAGCCCCGCGTCCTCGCCGGGGAGGCGGGCCGCCAGGCGGCCGCTCACCTGGGTACGGAAGTTCTCTCGGAGGATCTCGCCCTGTTCGCCGTGGAGCGGGGCAAAGACGATGCGGAGGATGGGGTCGGCGCCGCGTTCGGCCTGGCCGGTGAGGACGTGGCGGACCATGTGGGCGCCCAGGTTCTCCAGCGGCGCGTCGAGGAAGGTCTCCACGTCCGCCTCGAAGTTCATGACACTGGAGAACAGGGCGTCCTTGTTCCCGAAGTACTTGAGGATCAGGGGTGGGCTGACCCCGGCCCGTTCGGCGACGGCCTTGAGCGTGATGTCGCCGTGCGCGTGCCGGGCCAGCAGGTGCCGGGCGGCTTTCACGATGGCCGTTCTGGTCGCCTCGGCGTCGCGGCGGACCGCGCGGGACGCCTGTTCACCCGCGTACGTCGTGCTCATCGGCCTGCGCTCCCTTCGTCGTCGCCGACTGGACGGGGGCGGCCGTCGTCGCGCTCTCCCGGGCGGTGTCGGACGGGACCGCGAGGGCGACGGCCGTGGCCACCAGCGCGACCGTACCGGCCATGGCGAACGCCAGTTGGTAGCCGCCGAGCGTCGGCACCTCGGCGCCGCCCACGCGCGTGGTGTGGTGGACGAGGACGGCGGCGACGGCGGCGCTGGAGACGGCCTGGCCGATGGTGCGCATCAGGACGTTGACGCCGTTCGCGGAGGCGGTCGCGTGGGCGGGGACCGCGCGCAGGATCAGCGTGGGCAGTGCCGAGTAGGCGAGGGTGGTGCCGGTCGAGACGACGGCCGCGCCGACCAGGATGACCCACAGGTCCGTGCTGTCGGCGATGCGCACGGCGTAGCCGAGGGCCAGGACGACGCCGCCGATCGCGAGGGTGGTGCGGGGGCCGCGGGCGGCGGAGACGCGGGCCGAGACCGGGGAGAACAGCAGCATGATGACGCCGCCGGGCAGCATGACCAGGCCCGTCGCGACGATGGACAGGCCGAGGCCGTAGCCGGTGGCGACGGGGGCCTGCACGAGTTGCGCGGTGACGAGGGAGTTGGCGTAGAAGGCGAAGCCGGTGAAGAGCGCGGCTACGTGCGGCAGTCCGACGCGGCGGCCCGCCGCCAGGCGCAGGTCCACCAGGGGGCGCTTGGTGCGGAGTTGGTGCCAGGCCCAGAGGGTGAGGATCACGGCCGCGCCCGCGAACAGGCCGATCACCCGGGCACCGCCCCAGCCCCACTGGCCGCCCTGCGAGACGCCGAGCAGGAGGCAGATCAGGCCTGCGGCCAGGCCGAGGGTACCGAGGGCGTCGAAGCGGCCCGGTGATCTGACGGGCGACTCGCGCACCGTCCACCAGGCGAGCGCGAGGCCGAGGGCGCCGAGGGCGCTGGTCGCCCAGAACATGGCGTGCCAGTTCGCGTACTGCACGATCAGCGCGGCGAGCGGCAGGCCGAGGGCGGCGCCGACGCCGACGGTGGAGCTCATCAGGGCGACGGCGGAACCGGTGCGGTGCGGCGGGAGTTCGTCGCGCAGGATGCTGATGGACAGCGGCACGACGGCCGCGGCGGCGCCCTGCAAGGCGCGGGCCGCGATCAGGACGCGGATGTCGGAGGTCAGCGCGCAGAGCACCGAGCCGACGGTCATCAGGCCGAGCGCGATCAGCAGGACTCGGCGCTTGCCGTACATGTCGCCCGCCCGGCCGAGGACCGGGGTGAGGACCGCGCCCGCCAGGAGCGTCGCCGTGACCATCCACGAGACGGCCGCCGGGGACGCGCCGGTCAGCCGGGGCAGATCGGGCAGGAGCGGGACGACGACGGTCTGCATGACGGCCATGAGGATGCCACCGAAGGCGAGCACGGGCACGGTGAGGCGCTCGCGCAGGCGCCCGTGCGTCGGGGCCGGGGCCGGTATCGGTGCGGGTGCGGCGTCCATGGGGCTCCTGCCGGGGACGGCGGGCGGGCGGCCCGGCGCGGCGCGTCGGGACGGTGAAAGCGGGTGAATCGGCATTCACCCGGCCGGTGAATGAGTATTCACCACCCGGGGGCCCGCTGTCTGCGCCCCGCTCAAGCCCCTGGGGGTCCCCCGGGCGAAGTCTGGGGGAGATTGTGGAGCGGGGTCCAGGGCGGAGCCCTGGGGCCGGTGCGCGGTGCGGGTGCGCGGTGCGGGTGCGCGGTGCGGGTGACGCCGCGTGAAGCGACTTTCGCCCGATCCGGGCGATACTGCCGCTCATGACCACGACTGACACCCTGCGCTGCGGACTTGTCGGCACCGGCCCCTGGGCCCGCCGTACTCACGCCCCGGCGCTCGCCGCCCATCCGCACACCGAGTTCACCGGCGTCTGGGGCCGCCGCCCGGAGGCCGCCGCCGAACTCGCCGCCGAACACGGCATCACCGCGTACGACGACGTGGACGCGCTCTTCGCGGCGTGCGACGCGGTGGCTTTCGCCGTGCCGCCGGACGTGCAGGCGCCGCTCGCGGCCCGCGCGGCGGCGGCCGGGTGCCATCTGCTGCTCGACAAGCCGCTGGCCACCGAACCGGACGCGGCGCGCGCGGTCGTGGAGGCGGCGGACGCGGCGGGCGTCGCCACGGCCGTCTTCTGCACCCTGCGCTACGCGCCCGACCCGTCGGCCTGGATCGCCGAACAGGCGGCCGTGGGCAACTGGTTCACCGGCCGCGCCGACTGGTACGGCAGCCTCTACACGCCGGGCGACGACGCCGAGGTGCGGGCCTCCACGCCGTGGCGCGCCGAGCGGGGCGCTTTGTGGGACGTGGGCCCGCACGCCCTGTCGGTGCTGCTTCCGATCCTCGGTGACGTGGAGGCGCTGACGGCGCGGAGCGGCCCCGGCGACACCGTGCACCTGGTGATGGCACACGCGTCCGGCGCGTCCAGCACGGCGACGCTGAGCCTGACGGCGCCCAAGGCGGCCGGCGGGACGGCGGTGGAACTGCGCGGCACGGCCGGGACATTCACGATGCCCGCGGGCGGCACCGCCCCGGAGTCGTTCGCCGTGGCGATCGACGTGCTGCGGGAGTCGGCGCGCACCGGTACCCCCGCCCCGTGCGACGCCCGCTTCGGCCTGCGCATCACGGAGATCCTCGCGGGGGCGGAGCACTCCCTGTCGTACTGAGGCGCGGCAGGGAGATCCACGCGCGCGGCGGGCCGCTTACGCTGATGACCATGCCGCTCCAGATCAGCGCCACCAACCCCGAGCACCCGGTGCTCCTGCTCGCCCTGCCCTGGCACATCCCGCTGGAGGAGTGGCCGGAGGAGTACCTCGTGCCGCTGCCGCGCGGCATCTCGCGGCACGTGGTGCGCTACGCGCGCGCGGGTGACGAAGTGGTCGCCGTGAAGGAGCTGGCCGAGCGGCCCGCGCTGCGCGAGTACGAACTGCTCCGCACCCTCGACCGCATCGGGATACCCGCGGTCGACCCGCTGGCCGTCGTCACCGGCCGCGAGCAGCCGGACGGGACGCCGCTGGAGCCGGTCCTGATCACCCGGCACCTCGGCGGCTCCCAGCCCTACCGGTCGATGTTCGAGACGACGATGCGGCCGACGACCGTGCACCGTCTGATGGACGCGCTCGCCGTGCTCCTGGTCCGGCTGCACCTCGCCGGGTTCGCGTGGGGCGACTGCTCGCTCTCCAACACCCTGTTCCGGCGGGACGCGGGCGCGTACGCCGCGTACCTCGTGGACGCGGAGACCGGCGAGCTGCACCCGAAGCTGAGCGACGGGCAGCGGGAGTACGACATCGATCTGGCCCGCGTCAACATCAGCGGGGAGATGCTCGACCTGGAGGCGTCCGGGGCGCTGCACCCGTCGATCGACCCCATCGAGTTCGGCACGGAGATAGGGCAGCGCTACACGAACCTGTGGAGCGAGCTGACCCGGACGTCGGTGTACCCGGCGGGCAAGCACCACTACATGGAGCGCCGCATCCGCCGCCTGAACGACCTGGGGTTCGACGTCGCCGAGATGCAGATCTCCCGCTCCCCGCACGGCGACACGGTCACGTTCGTGCCGAAGGTCGTCGACGCGGGCCACCACCAGCGCCAGCTCCTGCGCCTCACCGGCATGGACGCGGAGGAGAACCAGGCGCGGCGGCTCCTGAACGACCTGGAGAGCTGGATGGCGACCCAGGACGACGTCCAGGACGCCCGCCCCGAGGTCCTCGCCCACCGCTGGGTGCGCGACGTGTTCCGGCCGACGGTCCGCGCGGTACGCGACCGGATCCCGACCCCCGTCGACCCGGCCGAGCTCTACCACGAGCTGCTCGAACACCGCTGGTACCTCTCCGAGCGCGCCCAGCACGACATCGGCCTGGACGCGGCGGCGGAGGACTACGTACGCAATCTGGGCAAGCCGGAGTGAAGCGCCGCCGGGGTCAGTGACCGCCCTGCGGCTTCACGCACCCGGTGCCCTCGATGTACACGCCGTGCGTCTCCACCGTCACCCGTCCGGCGACGGAGCCCTCGACGCACGCGGGCGCGATCTCGACGGCGAAGCTCACCATGCCCTCGCTGCCGCTCGTGGTCACCTTGTCGGCGGCGTACCCGAGCCGGGTCAGCGCGCTGCCGACCTGGCCCGGCGTGACGTCCTGCCGTCCACTGAACCGCGCGAGCGCGCCCCGGACCCGCTCCGCCTGCCGGTCGGCGGCGCACCGCGCGGCGCCCTTGAGCTCGACCGTGCTCTGGAACGCGTGGTTCTCGCGGTACTTCGGGTTGGCGTCGCCCGCTACGGGGGGCTGCTCGGGCGGCGCGCTGGGGGCGGCGCAGTCGGCGCCGGCGGACGCCATCGGTGTTTGCGGCGTCTGCGGCGTGGCCGCTGTTCGGGCCGCCGTGCCGTCCGCCTTCTCCGCACCGCAGCCGGAGAGCATGAGCCCGGCGGCGAGCAGGCCGACGGCAGTGACGGCGGATCTTCGTATCGTCATGGGCCCGAGTATGCCCGGGGTGTGCACGGGCGGGCGCTGTACCGGGCGCGGCCGATGCCGTGGCCGCTACGTAATGGCGAGTGACGGCACCGACCGCAGCCAGTGACCTCCGGGAACCGGTCGCGTCGAGAGAGGGACGTGCGTCGTTGCAACGCATTTTCCGGCCACATCGAACAAATTAGGTGGCCCGGTCCCGCCTCTCTTCCACGAACAGCCCGAAGGCTCGTGAGTTACCCGGTGCCGGGAAATTTCGGCCATTTTCGAGCGGCCGGGGACAGGTGCCCCATCGCTGTGTCCATGTGCTCACAGACGATGAAACCGGCAGGTGGGTAACCCCGCGCCACTCATCATGACGGACCGTCTGATCGTTTTCTTCGGGCAATGTTTATTACCAAAGCCGTTGGGAGTATTTAGACTGCTCACGCTCAACTCGGCGTGTACGAAGAGGGATTACCCACCATGAACAAGAAGGCGCTCCGCGCCCTGCTCCGTGAACGGCGCGCCCTCATAGCTCCCGAGTCCCACGGCTTCACCCGCCCCACGGGCCAGGGCCGGCGCGCGCCCGGCCTGTCGCAGCACCAGGTCGACCAGTTGCTGCACCGCACCCTCGGGACCTATCACCGGCTGGAGTCGGGCAGCTACCCGAGCCCGCCCGCGGATCTGCTCCGCGACGTGGCCCGCCTGTTCGGCCTGAACGAGCAGGAATGGGTACTGCTGTGCCGCTACGCCCTGCTCCAGGACCCGCCCGGCCCGCTGTACCTCTCCTCCGGCAAGGAGGTGCCCGGTGTCTGGCAGGAGGCGGTCGACGGCATCAACCACATCGCCTACGTGTCCGACGCGTCCTGGGACCTGCTCGCCTGCAACGAGGCGTTCACGGAACTCTTCCCCGACCGGCGGCCCCCGCAGAACACCATGCGCTGGATGCTCCTCGACCAGCACGCGCGGAACATGCTGACGGACTGGACGACCGCGTGGGCACCGCTGCTGCTCCCCCAGTTGCGGGCGGCCCTGGCCGCACGTCCCGACGACGACACGCTGCGCCAGATCGAGAAGGAGGTCCTCTCCGATCCGGAAGCGGCGCCCATCTACGAGGCGGGCGGTTCGGCGATCCACCCGGACGGCGACGAACGGCCGCTCCTGCACGCCCGGTTGGGGCCCGGCTGGGCGACCATGTGCGCGGCGCAGCCGCTCACCACGCCCGGGGCGCGTCTGATGATCCTGGTCTTCCACCCCGGCGTCCGGCGCGCCCATCCCCGGATGCCCGCGCTGCAGGCGGGGTGACACTCCGACCTTCAACCATCGCCCGCGGTGACGTAGGTTGACCTGGCCCCCCACACCCCCTACCGCCCCCGTGGGAGCCATCACATGTCTGTCTACGTGTCCCGACCTCGCACAGCCCTGGGTGCCCACAAGGTGACCACCGACGAGATCGCGGACGACATACGCACGCACCACCCGGACCACCCCCGGCTCGCGGCGGCCGTCCGTGCCGTGGCCGGATGCGGCGTACGGACCCGCTTCTTCACGCGTCCCCTCACCTCGGCGACCGTGGCGGGCGGGGGCGAGGTCGGCGAGCGCGCCCGCGCCGCGTTCGCGGACGCGCTCGAGCTCGCGCAGGAGGCGGCCGAGGCGGCGCTCGCGAGCGCCGGCCTCTCGGCGGCGGATCTCGGCGGGATCGTCACGACGCACTCCACCGGCTGGTCGGTGCCCAACCTCGACGTGCACCTCATGACCCGCCTCGGGATGCGCCCCACCGCCAGCGCCCTCGCGCACACCACGCTCGCGTGCACCGGGGGCACCAAGTGCCTGATCCGCGCGGCGGACATGGTGAGGGCCAGGCCGGGCAGCCCCGTTCTGGTCGTGGCCGCGGAGGTGATCTCCGCCGTGTACCACCACAGCGACACCGGTATCGACGCGATGATCTACAAGGCCCTGTTCGGCGACTCGGCCGGTGCCGCCGTCGTCAGCGCCGAACCGCTGGGTCCCGGCTTCGTGGTCGAGGACAGCTTCGAGCACGTCCTGCCGGACACCATGGACCATCTGGCCGGCCGGATCACCTCCGCCGGGCTGCACTTCGACGCCACGAAGGAAGGGCGCGCCGCGTCGCGAGAAGCACTGCCGGTCTTCCTGGACTGGCTCGGCGGCCGGCACTCCGACTTCGCCGTGATCCACCCGGGCAGCCCCCGCATCATCTCCGACACCGCGGAAGCGCTCGGCCTGGACGCCCGCGCCGCCCGCCACTCCACGGACACCCTCACCGACGAGGGCAACCTGGGCGGCGTCAGCATCCTGCGCGTCCTGGAGCGCACGCACGAGGAGCCGCCCGCGCCGGGGGCCCGCGGCACGATGGTCGCGTACGGCCCCGGTTTCGCGACGGCCGCGCTGCACGGCCACTGGCACGCCTGAGACGCTCCCCGCGCCCAGAAATGTCCCAACGGGACTTATGTCCCGCCGGGACATTCGGGTGTACCGTAGAGCCATGAAGGCGAACGAGCCCCTCCCGGGGCGGCCCTCCGAGGACCGTCGACAGGTCAAGGCCCGCCGGACGCGCGAAGCGCTGGCGGAGGCGGCCGTCGAGCTGGTGCTCGAGCGGGGCCTCGGGGCCGTCACCGTCGAGGCGATCGCCGAGCGCGCGGACGTCACGCGCCGCACGTTCAGCCGCCACTTCTCCGGCAAGGAGGACGCGGCGCTCGACTTCACCCGCGCCGACGGCGCCCGCATCAACGCGGCGCTGCGCGCCCGCCCCGAGGACGAACCCCCGCTCCTCGCGTACCGCAACGCCGTCGCGGACTGGCTCGCGGACCGCGAGAGCCCCGGCTGGCACCACCGCCCCAGGCTGCGCGAGCTGTACGCCGTCGTGGACGAGGAGCCCGCCCTGTTCGCCGCGTACGAACGGATCCGGGTCGACGCCCAGGACGAGTCCGTCCGCATCATCGCCGACCGGCTCGGTACCGACCCGGCCCGGGACCCGCGCCCCGAGGTCGTCGTCGGTGCCGCCGCCGGGGTACTGACCGCCGCGCTGCGCGCGTGGGCGCGCGGCACGGAGAAGGACGCCACGGATCTCGCCGCCCTGGTGGCGACGGCCTACGACGCCCTCGTCGGGGAGGCCGCCCGTTCGGCGACGGCCGCCGCCGACACAACCAGTGAGATCAGCGCGACCACTGAGAACAGCGCAAGCAGAGAGTGACACGCACCATGAGCACCACCAGCACAAGCGTCAGCAGCAGCAACAGCACCACCGGCGGCGAGTTCGCCGGGAAGACCGCCCTCGTCACCGGTGCCGCCTCCGGCATCGGCCTGGCCACCGCCCGCCGCCTCGGCCGCGACGGCGCCGCCGTCGTCATCGCCGACTACAACGAGCAGGGCGCGAAGGAGGCCGCCGAGACGCTGAAGGGCGAGGGCATCGAGGCCGCCGCCGTCGCGGTGGACGTGACCGACCCCGCTTCCGTCGAGGCCGCCGTCCGGTTCACGGTCGACACCTTCGGCGGGCTCGACCTGGCCGTGAACAACGCGGGGATCGGCGGTGCCTCCGCCCCGACCGGCGCGTACGACATCGACACCTACGACCGCGTCATCCGCACCAACCTCGACGGCGTCTTCTACTCGATGCGCCACGAACTGCCCGTCATGGAGGCCGCGAGCGGCGGTGCGATCGTGAACGTCGCCTCGATCCTCGGCTCGGTCGGCTTCGCGGGCTCCCCCGCGTACGTCGCGGCCAAGCACGGTGTGGTCGGCCTGACGAAGACGGCGGGCGCGGAGTACGCGTCGAAGGGCGTCCGCGTCAACGCGGTGGGGCCGGGCTTCATCGAGACCCCACTCCTGAAGGAGATGGACAAGGCCGCCTACGACGGTCTCGTCGGTCTGCACCCGGCGGGCCGGCTCGGACAGTCCGAGGAGGTCGCCGAGTTGATCGCCTTCCTGCTCTCGGACCGCGCCTCGTTCATCGCGGGCAGCTACCACCTCGTGGACGGCGCCTACACCGCCGTCTGATCCCGCTCCGGGGAGCCGATCCACGCGCGCCCCTCCTCTTGTGTCACGACCGTCACCTGGCGGCGCTTGTGTCACAGCTCAACTCATGGAACGGTCTGCAAGGGGCAGACGGGGGTGCCCGGGGTCGAGTTCGAGGAGGGGCGCAGAAGCGCGATGGCAGGGCAAGCAGCGCAAGCAATATCCGGTGGCGGCAAGGCACGCGAGTCGTACTTCGACAACGTGAAATATCTGACCATCGTCCTCGTGGTCTGTGGCCACGCGTGGGAACCGTTGACGTACGGCAGCCGAGCGGTGACGGCTTTGTATCTCACCGTCTACGCCTTCCACATGCCGGCGTTCGCGCTGGTGTCGGGATACATGTCCCGAAGTTTCGACATGTCGCCGCGGCGGCTAAAGCGACTGGTGACCGGGGTCGTCGTCCCCTACGTCGTCTTCGAGTTCGCCTACACCCTGTTCTACAAGGTGGTGCAGGACGACTGGAAGTACCCGTTCAGCCTGCTCGACCCCTGGTACCTGATGTGGTTCCTGCTGGCGCTGTTCGTCTGGCGGATCACGACGCCGCTGTGGCTGGCGATCCGTCAGCCGGTACTGGTCTCCCTGGTGATCGCGACGGCGGTGTCGATGTCCCCCGACACGGGCGGCGACATGGCGCTCCAGCGCGTGCTGCAGTTCCTGCCGTTCTTCGTGGTGGGCCTGATGCTCAAGCCGGAGCACTTCGAGCGGGTGCGGACCTGGCGGATGCGGATCGTGGCCCTGCCGGTGGGCCTGGCCGCGGTCGTGGCGGCGTACTGGGTGGCGCCGCGGTTCGACGCCGGCTGGTTCTACCACCGGGGCAGCGTCGTCGGGCGCGACGGAATGACCGCCTGGGACGGGCTGTGGATCACCCCCGTCCTGTTCGTGCTCGCGCTCGTGCTGACCGCCTGCTTCCTGGCCTGGGTGCCGGGGCGCAAGTTCTGGTTCACGGCGCTGGGCGCCGGCACCATCTACGCGTACCTGCTGCACGGTTTCGTCATCAAGACCGCGCGCTGGGACGGCTGGTACAAGCACGACTGGCTGCACACCCCGCTCGGCGAGGTGGCCGTGACGCTGGCGGGCATCGCCCTCATCACCGTGCTGTGCACGAATCCGGTGCGGCGCGTCTTCCGGTTCGTCGTCGAACCGCGCATGGAGTGGGCGTTCCGGCCTGTGGAGCCGAAGAAGCGGCCCGAACCGGCCGTCGAGCGCGATCGCGAGCGCGTCAGCGTCGCCGGCGGCTGACAGCCTGCGTCAGCAGGCAGTGCATGCGCTCGGTGAGCGCGGTCAGGTCGTCGGCGGGACTGTGGAACGGGATCCGTACGTCGGCCTGGCCCCGGGCGCGCTCCAGGCGGAGCGTGAGCCCGTGCCGGTCGACGGCGAGCGGCTGGACCCGTACGACACCGTGCAGGCTGTCGGCGGCGATGAGCCGGGTGAGCTGTTCCACGGCCTCGGGGTGGGCGTCCGCGAGATGCGTCAGCAGGCGCGGTTCGGCGAGCGCCAGCGGATCGGGCGCGGCGGCCGCGAGTTCGGCGAGGTCGATGGCCTGGCGCTCGGTGCGCGTCTGCAGCACGGCGCGCTCCAGGCGCAGCACCATCTCTTCTCCCCCGGGCCCCTCGGGGACGAGTTCGCCCGAGAGCCACAGGCGGGCGCGGACCCGGTCCCGTACGGGGACGGGCGCCGCGTCGGCGAACTCGACGAGCGTGCTCGGCCGGCCGTGCGGTGCGCAGAGCACCGCGGCGGCGAGCACGCTGTCCGGCGGCGGCGCGAGGTACACGGTGCCGTCCTCGGCGACGCGGTGGGCGCCGACGAGGTCGTCCTGCCCCACGTCGGTGGTGACGCCGCAGGTCCAGGCGGCGGCGAGCACGGAGCGTGCGCGGGTCGCCGTGGTGGGCACGGCGGTGGCGATCTGTCGGACACCCATCCCGACCTCCAGTCAGGTACGTGGCTCATGTCTGCGGCGTGCCTCATGGCAACCAATTAGGTAAGCCTTGCCTAACTTATCGGAGATCGACGACAGGGGTCCACCCCACCGCCACCGGTACACGTCGAGTCCACGCGAACGGGTGCGAATATGCCATCCGCCCCCGCTCCGCGATCCGGAGCGGCATCATGCCGCGCATGGACGGAACTGCGCCGCTGCGCGAGCTCTTCACCCCCGACGAGTACGAGGCCGTGCGCGGCCACGCGGACCATCTGGGCGTGACGGTCGTCGAGTACGTTCGCCGCACCGCCGCCGAGCGGGCGCTCGGCCGGCTGCAGCTGACCGAGGCCATGGAGAGCCGGGCACCGCACCTCGGAAGCCTCGGCACCCTCGGCAAGGCGTCGATACCGCAGGTCGACCGGGTGCGCTGCGCGGGCGGCGCCTCGTCCCCGGCGCTCGACCGGTTCCTGGACACGCTCGCCCATCCCACCGAGGGAAGTTGACGGGCCGTCACCCTGCGTGGTCCGGCTCCGCCGGGGCATCCGGTGTCCATGACATCGGCGACGGCACAGACGATGAAGACGGACCGGTCGCGTCCGGGACAGTGGTGGCGGGTGCTTCTGCGGGTCGTGGTGGCGCTCGTCGCCTTCCTCGCCCTCGTCGCGTTCTCCGCCGTCCTCGCCCGGCTCACCCTCACCCCTTCCCCGGCATCCGCCGACATCGCCGGGTCCAACCTGCGGCCCGGCGCCTCGTTGCGGCAGTACGCGGACCAGTACACGTTCGCGGCCGCGTGCAAGCAGATCGGCGGCAACCTCCTGCTCGGGGCGCCCTTCGGGCTGTTGCTCCCGGTCCTTGTGGCGCGGCGGATGCGCTGGCTGCGGGTGCTCGCGCTGACCGCGATCGTCATGGTCCTCGTCGAGCTGGCGCAGGGCGCGCTCGTGCAGGGCCGCGCGTTCGACGTGGACGACGTCATCCTCAACACGGCGGGCGCGATGATCGCGTACGTCCTGGTCGGACGGCGCATCGGGCACGGGTACCACGCGCTGGCGGACCGCCCGGCGCGCGACGACGGCAGCGACAGGGTCGACAGCGTCGACAGTGTCGACGGGGAGAACAGGCACAGCAGGACCGAGAAGGTTCCCGCGAGGGAGACGGAGAGGAAGTGATCGTCATGCGTGCGTTCCGGAGCGCCGGACGGCGTGCCGCACGCGTGGAGTACCTGATGCCGCAGGGCTCGGGCGCCGCCCGCTGGGCGCGGCGTCTGACCCGCTCGTTCCTGGCGGGCTCCGCCGAGGAGACGGCCGCCGACGCCGAGCTCGTCGTGTCGGAGCTCGTCACCAACGCGACCCGGGCCTCCGAGATGCGCTGCCGCATGAGCCTGCGCATGGACGCGGGCGAGCTGGTGGTGGAGGTGCGCGACGAAGGCCCTGGCCTGCCGCGCCTGCGCCCCGCGTCGGAGACGGCCGAGTCGGGGCGCGGCATCGCCCTCGTCCACGCGCTCGCCGAACGCTGGAGCGTGCGGCCCGACCGGCGCGGCGGCAAGACGGTACGGGCGGTCTTCGCCCCGTCCTGACGCCGCGCCCGGCCGGGTACGGCTCAGTGGTCGCGCTTGATCCACTCGTCGAGCTGCGGGGCCTCCGCGCCGATCGTCGTGGTGTCGCCGTGACCGGTGCGTACGACGGTCTCGGCGGGCAGGGTGAGGAGCCGGTCCCGGATCGAGTCGATGATCGTCGGGAAGTCGCTGAACGTCCGCCCGGTCGCCCCCGGGCCGCCCTGGAAGAGGGTGTCCCCGGTGAAGACGGTGTTCAGGCCGGGCGCGTACAGGCTGACCGCGCCGTGGCAGTGGCCCGGGGTGTGCAGCACGGTCAGCTCGACGCCCGCGACGGAGAGGCTCTGCCCGTCGGTGAGTTCGGCGTCGGGCGCGCGGTCCGGGTGCGTGCGCTTCCACAGCTCCGTGTCGGCGGAGTGCAGCAGGATCGGCGCGCCCGTGCGCGCGGCGAGGGCCGGGGCGGCGTCGATGTGGTCGTCGTGGGCATGGGTGCACACGATCGCGACGAGCTGCCGGTCGCCGACCGCTTCGGCGATGGCGTCGGCGTCGTGCGCGGCGTCGATGACGAGCACCTCGGAGTCGTCGCCGACGAGCCACACGTTGTTGTCGACGTCCCAGGTGCCGCCGTCGAGGGAGAAGGTGCCCGAGGTGACGAGGTGCTCGACGCGTGCGGGGCTGTCGGAGGCGGGGCTGTCGGAGGCGGCCATCAGAACATCACCACCGAACGCAGCACGTCACCTTCGTGCATCCGCTCGAACGCCTTCTCCACGTCCGCAAGCGCGATGGTCTCGGTGACGAACGCGTCGAGGTCGAGCCGCCCCTGCAGGTACAGGTCGATCAGCATCGGGAAGTCGCGGGACGGCAGGCAGTCGCCGTACCAGGACGACTTGAGCGCGCCGCCGCGGCCGAACACGTCGAGCAGCGGCAGCTCGATCTTCATCTCGGGGGTCGGGACACCGACGAGGACGACCGTGCCCGCCAGGTCGCGGGCGTAGAAGGCCTGCTCGTACGTCTCCGGGCGGCCGACCGCCTCGATGACGACGTCCGCGCCGAAGCCGCCGGTCAGCTGGCGTACGGCCTCGACGGCGTCCGTGGAGCGGGAGTTGACGGTGTGGGTGGCGCCGAGCGCGCGGGCCGTCTCCAGCTTCTTGTCGTCGATGTCGACGGCGATGATCGTGCCGGCCCCGGCGAGGCGGGCGCCGACCACCGAGGCGTTGCCGACGCCGCCGCAGCCGATGACGGCGACCGAGTCGCCCCGGGTGACGTTGCCGGTGTTGATGGCGGCGCCGATCCCGGCCATCACGCCGCAGCCGAGCAGTCCGGCCGCGGCGGGCGACGCGGCCGGGTCGACCTTCGTGCACTGGCCCGCGGCGACGAGCGTCTTCTCGGCGAACGCGCCGATGCCGAGGGCGGGGGTCAGCTCGGTGCCGTCGGAGAGGGTCATCCGCTGCTTGGCGTTGTGCGTGTTGAAGCAGTACTCGGGGCGGCCGCGGCGACAGGCCCGGCACTCGCCGCACACCGCACGCCAGTTGAGGATGACGAAGTCACCGGGGACGACCTCGGTCACCCCCTCCCCCACGGACTCCACGACACCGGCGGCCTCGTGCCCGAGCAGGAACGGGAAGTCGTCGTTGATGCCGCCGTCCCGGTAGTGCAGGTCGGTGTGGCAGACACCGCACGCCTGGATCTTCACGACGGCCTCGCCCGGGCCCGGGTCCGGCACCGTGATCGTCTCGATCGCCACGGGGGCGCCCTTGGATCGCGCGATCACGCCCTGCACCTGCTGTGCCATGACGGTCAGCCTTCTTTCTCTCGGCGGCGTCTTGCGAAGCCGCGTCTTTGCGCCGCGTCTCCACGCTGCGTCCTTGCGCTGCTTCTGTGCACCCATCGTCGCTCATGCGGTGGGTGCGGAACAGCACCGGTGCCCAGGTCGGAGGGTTCTACGCTGCACGGATGCCCGATCGCACGGTGGCGCAGGCCGCCCTCCTGCCCGTCAACGGCACCCTCGCCGCCCTCCTCGTCGCCCTGCTGCTGCTCGCCGCCGCGACGGCCGCGGTGTTCCGGCTCTCCCCGGACGCCTCCCGGCGGCGGGCGCGGGACATGGTGGTGGCGGGCGTACGGGCGACAGTGCAGCTCGGCGCGGTTTCCCTGGTGATCGGCTGGGTGGTCAGGCACGGGGCCGCGCTGCTCGCGTTCGTGCTGCTGATGTTCTGCGTGGCCGCGTGGACGGCGGGGCGGCGCGTCACCGCCGACCGGAGCTGGGCGTGGGCGGCGCTGCCGATCGCGGCGCCGGTCGCCCCGGCCGTCGGCGCGCTCGTCGTCTCGGGGCTCCTCCCGGCGGACGGCATCGCGCTGATCCCCGTCACCGGCATCCTCATCGGCGGCGCGCTCACCGCGACCGTCCTCGCGGGCCGCCGCGCCCTGGACGAACTCACCGCGCGCCACGGCGAGGTGGAGGCGTGCCTGGCCATCGGCCTCCTCCCGCACGACGCCCGCCTGGAGATCGCCCGCCCCGCCGCCTCCGACGCCCTCCTGCCCGGCCTCGACCAGACCCGCACGGTCGGCCTGGTCACCCTGCCCGGCGCGTTCCTCGGCATGCTCCTCGGCGGCGCGTCCCCGGTGATGGCGGGCGCGGTCCAGCTGTTCGTCCTCGTGGCACTGATGGCCGTACAGGCGGTCGCGGTGGCGACGACGGTGGAACTGGTGGCGCGGGGCCGACTGCGCCGGCCGTCCCCATGACCCGCGCGTCTCAGGCGGCGGGACGCGGGACGGCCTTCGCGGCGACGGTCCTCGCGGTGCGCGTCTCCCGCGTCAGCAGCAGGCCGATGATCACCATCCACGTCGCGGTCAGGCCGTGGACGCCGAGCGCCGTGGCCACCGACCCGTGGTGGGCCAGCACGTTGGCCATGTCGCCGAAGGCGGCGAGGGCCATCACCGGGAGCACCCGGCTCAGCGCTGTGCGCTGCCCCGAGATCAGCAGGACGCCCAGGACCAGCGCCATGACGACGTCGCGCGTCCCCTTGACGATCAGGAAACCCCCGCCGTCGCCGGAGGGCGGGCTCGGCAGTCCGAAGCTGGGCGCCATCGTCTCCGGGCTCAGGACGTACCGCGTCCCGAACCAGAGGACGAAGAGGACGAGGACGACGGTCATGACGGTGTCGATCTTCTTCAGCGACATGGTTCCTTCTCCTCTGGGTCGATCGGTTCAGAGCGCGACGGTGAGCAGGGTGAAGGCGGCGACGATGACCGCGACGCGGACGTAGTGGAGGCGCTCCCAGCGGTTCAGCTGCTGCTTCCAGTCCGCGGGCCGGTTCTCCGGGGTCCACGTCCTGTTCCGGTTGTTGATGGGGACGAGCAGCAGGACCGACATGACGACGCTGAGGAGCAGCAGCCCGACCGCGGTGACGACGAGGCCCGTGCCGGGCCGGTGCCACCCGGTACCGGCCCAGATGCCGGCGAGGACGAGCGAGCCGATGTACCAGAACGGCATGACGGTCCCGAGCATCCGGCCCCCGTGGGCGTGGCCGAGCTGGGCGCTGTCCTCGGGAAGTGCGTTGAGTACGGGGCCCAGGACGAAGGCGACGGCGAACTCCACCCCCACCATCAGTCCGACGATCACGGTGGTGACGACCTCGAGCGAATTGAGCATGACAACCCCTCCCCGAACTCCGGGACCCCGGGCCTCCGAAGCTCTGAATCTAGCGCTGCTAGCTGTTGAAGCAACGCTAGACCTATTGCCGCTCGATTGTCTAGCAGTGCTAGAATTCCGTCATGCCGGTACAGGAACGCAAGGAACGCGAACGGGCGGAACGCGAGCGCCTCATCGTGGCCACCGCCCGCGAACTCGCCGAGCGGCAGGGCTGGGACGCGGTCACCACCCGCCGGCTCGCCGAGCGCATCGAGTACAGCCAGCCCGTCCTCTACAGCCACTTCCGCGGCAAACGCGAGATCATCGGCGCCGTGGCCCTGCAGGGCGCGACCGAGATGGCCGTGGCGGTACGGGCCGCGACCTCCGCCGCGGACGGCCCGCGGGCCCGCGTGCACGCCCTCGCCCGCGCCTACCTCGACTTCGCCGAGAGCAACCCGGCGGTCTACGACGCCATCTTCCAGCTCGACGGCGGCCTCGCCTACGCGCAGGAGGAGACCCCGGAGCCCCTCAAGGACGCCTTCGCCGCGCTCCTGGAATGTCTCGGCGAGGTCGCCGGTGAGGGCATCGCCCCGGACCTGTTCACCGAGGTGTTCTGGGCGTCCCTGCACGGCGTGGTGACCTTGACCCGGTCCGGCAGGCTGCCCGCGGAGCTCACCGAGGAGCGGCTGAAGCTGATCGTGGACCGGCTGGCCGTGGTCTGACCCGGCGGGCCGGACGGGGCCAGGCAGGGGCGGGCGGGCGCAGGCGTACGCTCCGGACCATGTCTGTTTACGACGCAGTAGAGATCGACCGCCTCCAGGGCGGCCCCGCCGACCTCGCCCAGTACAAGGGCAAGGCCGTCCTCATCGTCAACGTCGCCTCCAAGTGCGGCCTCACCCCGCAGTACGCGGGTCTGGAGCGACTGCACGAGAGGTACGCGGAGCGCGGCTTCACCGTGCTCGGGGTGCCCTGCAACCAGTTCATGGGCCAGGAGCCGGGCACCGCCGACGAGATCGCCGAGTTCTGCTCGGCGACGTACGGGGTGACCTTCCCGATGACGGAGAAGGTCGACGTCAACGGGGCGGAGCGGCACCCGCTGTACGCCAGGCTGACGGAGGTGGCGGACGGCGAGGGGCACACCGGGGACATCCGCTGGAACTTCGAGAAGTTCCTCGTCGACCAGGACGGCAACGCCGTGGCCCGCTTCTCCCCCCAGACCGAGCCCGACGCCCCCGAACTGGTGGCGGCCGTCGAGGCGCGTCTGCCGCGCTGATCCCACCGCGGCACACGTGTGCGTGCCCGGCCGACGGGGTGTTCGTTAGCCGGGCATGCGCAAGACGAACGTTCTGACCTTCGCCCTGGCGGTCGCCGCCGCGCTCGCCGCGGTGGCGCCGCTGGCGTTCGCCGCCTCCCCGGTCACGGTCGCCCCGGCCGCGGGCGACCCGTTCGTCCACCCCCAGCCGGAGGGGATGCCCGGCCGTCCGGCGTCCGGGCCCGCGCCGACCGCCTGACGGCACGGGTCATATCGCCCCGTACTCGTGGGCGGGCGCTCCGCGCCACTCGATGGCGGGCGAGTCGCCGAGCACGAGGTCCTCGGCGTTCTCCAGGCCCGCCCGGCGCAGGAACTCGATGACGTCCGCGTCGGAGTGCGCGAGCCCGAGGGGCACGTCCCCGACCGTGACGCTGCGCCCGCCGCCCGGCGCCGGACGGTGCACCGCAACCTTCACGACGCACCCCCGCCCTGCCGCGCCCGCAGGCGCAGCTCCGCTCTCTCGGCGGGGGTCAGCCGCTCCTCCGCGAGTGCGCGGGAGAGGTGTATCAGGCGGCGGCGCAGGACGGTGCGGCCGGGCTGTTCGGCGAGGAGCCGGTAGGTCTCGGCCCATTCCTGGCGTGTCTGTACGAGGTCGTCGGTGATCGTGTGCCGCATGACCTGGATTAGATCGCATGTTCGAATTTACGTGCAACCGGCCGAGCCCGCCGGTCACCCGTCCCCTCTGCGCCGCGCCCCGCTCCATCGATCGCGCCGTCAGTCGCGCCGTCAGTCGCGCCGGCCGCCGAACTCCCACGGGTGCACCTCGACGGTCGCGTACCGGCCCTCGGTGAGCACGGTCCGCGCCTCGGCCGGGCCGGACGCCCTGAGGAGGGCCGCCGTACCGAGCCACGCCGTGCCGTCGTCGCTGTACAGCGGGCCGTACGCGATCAGCTCGGCCGCGCGCGGGCCCGACGGCACGTCGAGGTCGGCCGCCCGGCCCGCGCCGAGGCCGAGCACGAGGTAGCGGTCCTCGCCGACGGGGCCGCCGGGGAAGTCCCACATCGTGCGGCCGAGCAGGTCGTGCCAGCGGCGCAGCAGCACGTCCCGGTAGACACCGGCCTGGTAGGTGGGCTCGTCGAAGGCGAACGCGCGGGCCGCCGCCGGGTCCGGCAGGTCGACGATGTGCACGCTGCCGGTCGGGGTCTCCCCGTCCTCGGCGAAGGTCGGACCGCGCGCGATCAGCTCCCGCTCGAACTGGTCCATGTAGGACCAGTGCTCCTCCACCAATTGCTGGCGCAGAGCGAGGGAGTCGGGCCGGTCGCGGTGGTAGCAGAAGAACATCATGGGGCCGCACTCTTCCCGGCCCGACCGGACTTCCGCACGCGCTTTTCCGCACCGCGCCGCCCTCGCGCGACATGCCCTCGCGTCCGCGCTCGGCGTCCATGACAATGAGCCGGTGACCGCGACGACACGCCCCTCCGCAGCCGCCTCCCCGGACGTCCGGCTCGCGTCGGCGCGCGGGCGGTGGATCCTTGCGTGCGTGGTGCTCGCGTCCGGCATGGCGATGCTGGACGGGACGGTCGTCAACATCGCGCTGCCGAGCATGGGGCGCGACCTCGGGGCGTCGCTGTCCGCGCTGCAATGGGTCGTCAACGCGTACATGCTCACGCTCTCCGCGCTGCTCCTGTGGGGCGGCGCGCTTGGCGACCGGATGGGGCGGCGGCGCACGCTGATGCTGGGCGTGGCGTGGTTCGCGGGCGCGTCGGCGTTGTGCGGGTTCGCGCCGGACGAGGGCACGCTGATCGCGGCGCGGGCCTTGCTGGGGGTCGGGGCGGCGCTGCTCACGCCCGGGTCGCTCGCGCTGGTGCGGTCGGTGTTCCACTCCGACGACCAGGCGCGGGCCGTCGGCGCGTGGTCCGCCCTCACCGGTGTGGCGGGGGCACTCGGGCCGTTCCTGGGCGGGTGGCTGATCGACGGGCCCGGATGGCGGTGGATCTTCTACATCAACGTGCCGATCGCCGCCGTCGTGCTCGCGATCGCGCTCCGGTACGTGCCCGAGAGCCGGGACGCGGGCGCCGCCGACACCCCCTTCGACCAGGTCGGCGCCGTGCTCGCCGCGCTCAGCCTGGCCGGGGTCAGCTACGCGCTGATCTCGTCGTCCGGCGGCGCCTCCCCGCTCTCCACCGGGCTGCCCGCGCTCCTCGGTGTCGTCGCCGGTGCTGTCTTCGTGTACGTGGAGCGGCGCCGTGCCGCGCCGATGCTGCCGCCGTCGCTGTTCGCCTCGCGGCTGTTCAGCGCGGCGAACGGGATGACGCTGTGCCTGTACGCGGGGATCGGCGGAATCCTGTTCCTGCTGCCGGTCCAGCTGCAGGTCACGGTCGGGTACGACGCGCTCCGGGCCGGGACGGCGACGCTTCCGGTGACCGTGCTGATGCTGCTGTTCTCCGCCCGCGCCGCCGACCTGGCCCACCGGATCGGGCCGACGCTGCCGCTCGTCGTCGGGCCCGTCGTCGCCGCGACCGGGGTGCTCCTCATGCTGCGGATCGGGCCCGGCTCCTCGTACGTCGCCGATGTGCTGCCCGCGGTCGCGGTCCTGGGGCTCGGGATGAGTGTGTTCGTGGCGCCGCTGACGGCGACCGTCCTCGCGTCGGTGGAGCCGTCCCGTGCCGGGCTCGCGAGCGGGGTGAACAACACGGCGGCGCGGGTCGCGCAGCTCCTGGTCGTCGCCGGGCTCCCGCTGGCCGTGGGTCTTTCGGGCGAGGCGTACACGCGACCCGCGGCCGTGAACGTCTCGTTCCACCGGGCGGCGTACGGCTGTGCGCTGCTTTTCCTGCTCGCGGCCGTGGTGGCGGTCCTCTTCGTGCGCCCGCGCCATGTGCGCCACCGGGCCGCCGAGGCGCCGCGGCCGCAGTGCCGGTCGCATTGCGGGGTCGGCTCCCCCGCGCTGGAACCGGGCGACGAGCGCTGAGGCTCTGGTGCGCCGCGCGGAGAGCCGTTGCACCATGGCTGCATGCTCTTTGCCCGGCTGGCACAGGTGTCCCAGGAGGTAGCCGCCACCTCGGCGCGCTCGAAGAAGATCGAGCTGCTCGCCGAGCTGTTCCGGGACGCGGACCCGGACGACGTGCCGATCGTCATTCCGTACCTGGCGGGCCGCCTCCCGCAGGGGCGGCTCGGCGTGGGCTGGCGGGTGCTCGGTGAGCGGGTGGAGCCGTCGGCCGAGCCGCGCCTGAGCGTGCAGGACGTCGACGCGGCCCTGACCACGCTCGGTGATGTGAGCGGCGCCGGTTCGCAGGCCGAACGCAAGCGCCTGGTCGGTGAGTTGATGGCCGCCGCCACGGAGGACGAGCAGCGGTTCCTGTTCGGGCTCGTCACCGGCGAGGTACGGCAGGGCGCCCTGGACGCCGTCGCCCTTGAGGGGCTCGCGCGGGCGACCGGCTCCCCGCCCGGGGACGTACGGCGTGCGGTGATGCTGGCGGGCGGGCTCCAGACGGTCGCGAAGGCGCTGCTCGCCGGGGGCCCGGAGGCGCTCGCGGAGTTCCGGCTCACCGTGGGCGGGCCCGTGCAGCCGATGCTGGCGCACTCCGCGGGGTCCGTCGCGGAGGGGCTCGACAAGCTGGGGGCGTGCGCCGTGGAGGAGAAGCTCGACGGCATCCGCATCCAGGTGCACCGGGACGGGGACGACGTCCGGATCTTCACGCGGACGCTCGACGAGATCACCGACCGGCTGCCCGAAGTCGTGGCGGCGGCACGGGAGTTGCGGGGTGAGCGGCTCATCCTCGACGGCGAGGTCATCGCCGTGGACGAGGCCGGGCGGCCCCGCGCGTTCCAGGACGTGGCCGGCCGGGTCGGATCGCGGGTGGACGTGGAGCGGGCCGCGAAGGCGCTGCCCGTCTCGCCGGTCTTCTTCGACGTGCTGTACGTCGACGGGCACGACCTGCTCGACCTGCCGTTCGCCCAGCGCCACCAGCATCTGGCGCGTGTCGTGCCGGAGCCGATGCGGGTGCGGCGGACGGTCGTCGAGGATACGGTCGAGGACGCCCAGCGCACGGCGGCGCAGGACTTCTTCGCGGAGACGCTGAACCGGGGCCACGAAGGCGTCGTCCTCAAGGGCCTCGAAGCCCCGTACAGCGCGGGGCGCCGTGGCGCGTCCTGGCTGAAGGTCAAGCCCGTGCACACGCTCGACCTCGTGGTGCTCGGCGCCGAATGGGGCCACGGACGGCGTACGGGCAAGCTGTCCAATCTGCACCTGGGCGCGCGGCGCGAGGACGGGTCGTTCGCGATGCTCGGCAAGACGTTCAAGGGGCTCACGGACGCGCTGCTCACCTGGCAGACCGAGCGCCTGGGCGAGCTGACGGTCGAGGACGACGGGATCGTCGTGAAGGTCAGGCCCGAGCTGGTCGTGGAGATCGCCTACGACGGGCTGCAGCGCTCGACGCGGTATCCGGCGGGCGTGACGCTGCGGTTCGCCCGGGTGATCCGGTACCGCGAGGACAAGACACCCGAGCAGGCCGACACGGTGGAGACGGTGCTCGCGGCGCATCCGGCCGTCTCCGACTAGCGATCCCCCGGATTTTCCTCCTGCCCTCCCCTGACTTTTTCTTTGCCAAATCATGGACCGTATAGGGTGACAGTCGCCGCGAAAGATGCAGCCGCCACCTATTACTCGCCGGGACCGCAGCCCGGACACGCACGGACAAGGGGAGAGACGTGCCCGCTTCACGCCTGAGCAGGACACCGTTGCCGGGAATCGGTTTCCGCTACGACCTGACCACCCGGGAACAACGCCAGCTGTCGGTGGTCGCGCACCGGGACGGGGGCCGCACGCTCAGCGCGTACCAGGCGGACGACCCCGACGCCTGCGCCCTGTCGCTGAAACTGACCTCGGGCGAGGCCGCGTACCTCATCGACGCGCTGATGCCCTCGCACCACAGCCCCAACCTGCTGCACACCACCGACCTGGGCCTGGTCGCCGAGCGCATCGAGATCCCGGCGACCTCGCACTGGAACGGCCGGCTGCTCGGCGAGACGCACATGCGCACCGAGACGGGCACCTCGATCGTGGCCGTGCTGCGCCGGACCGAGGCGATCCCGTCGCCGACGCCGGACTTCCGGCTCGCCGGCGGTGACACGGTCATCGTGATCGGCACGCGCGAGGGCGTCGAGGCGGCCGCCGCGATCCTGGGCAGGGAGTGATCGGATGCATTCCGCTGTCTTCCTCATCGAGTTCGGCGCGATCATCCTGGCGCTCGGCCTCCTCGGCCGCCTCGCCGGACGGCTGAGCTTCTCCCCCATCCCGCTCTACCTCCTCGCGGGCCTCGCGTTCGGCGAGGGCGGGCTGCTGCCGCTCGGCGCGAGCGAGGAGTTCGTCGCGATCGGCGCCGAGATCGGCGTGATCCTGCTGCTCCTCATGCTGGGCCTGGAGTACACGGCCAGCGATCTCGTCAGCAACCTCAAGACGCAGTACCCGGCGGGCCTCGTCGACATGACGTTCAACGCCCTGCCCGGCGCCGCCGCGGCCCTCCTCATGGGCTGGGGCCCGGTGGCGGCCGTCGTGCTCGCCGGTGTCACCTGGATCTCGTCGTCCGGCGTGATCGCCAAGGTGCTCGGCGACCTCGGGCGTCTGGGCAACCGCGAGACACCGGTCATCCTGAGCATCCTGGTCCTCGAGGACCTGGCCATGGCGGTCTACCTGCCGATCATCACCGCGCTGCTCGCCGGGGTCGGCTGGGCGGCGGGCGGGCTCACGCTCGCCATCGCCCTCGGCGCTGCCGGGCTCGTCCTGTTCGTCGCCGTGCGCTACGGGCGGCACATATCGCGGTTCGTGTCGAGCGACGACCCGGAGAAGCTGCTCCTCGTCGTCCTCGGTCTGACGATCCTGGTCGCGGGGCTCGCCCAGCAGCTCCAGGTCTCGGCCGCCGTCGGCGCGTTCCTCGTCGGCATCGCGCTCTCCGGCGAGGTCGCCGAGGGCACGCACACGCTGCTCTCGCCGCTGCGGGACCTGTTCGCCGCCGTGTTCTTCGTCTTCTTCGGCCTCCACACCGACCCGGCGAGCATCCCGCCGGTACTGCTTCCCGCGCTGCTCCTCGCGGTCGTCACGGCCTGCACGAAGATCTTCACCGGCTGGTGGGCGGCGCGCCGCGCCGGGATCTCCGTCAAGGGCCGCTGGCGGGCCGGCGGGGCACTCGTCGCGCGCGGCGAGTTCTCCATCGTCATCGCGGGGCTCGCGGTGACCTCCGGGATCGAGCCGCGGCTCGGCCCGCTCGCCACCGCGTACGTCCTGATCCTGGTGATCCTGGGCCCGCTCACCGCCCGCTACACCGAGCCGCTGGCCCAGAAGCTGTTCGGCGGGCGCGCCGCCAGGACGGCCCCGGCGGCCACGGTCCCGGCCCCGCGCGCGGCCGAGGAGGAGACCGCGTCCGTGGACGAGCGGCTCGGCTGAGCCGCTGCCGTGCCGGACGGCGACCGGGGGAGAACGGCTCCGTTCTCCCCCGGTCGCCGTCCCGGAGCAGGGCGCTTAGCGTGGTGGACGGGGTTGATCACAGGTGCACCCGGATCTCTGGAGGCCACCATGGACCGCTCGTCCGAGCCCACCGGGGCGTCGGCGGGATCGTCCGATCCCGGCATAGGCGGCACGCCCGGCGACGGCACGGCGCCGTACGCGGGCGGCGGCGCGCACGAACACCGGTGGCTGATCCTCGCCGTCATCGGGATCGCGCAGCTGATGGTCGTCCTCGACGCGACGATCGTGAACATCGCGCTGCCCTCGGCGCAGAAGGACCTCGGCTTCAGCGACGGCAACCGGCAGTGGATCGTCACCGCCTACGCGCTCGCGTTCGGCTCCCTGCTGCTGCTCGGCGGGCGCATCGCCGACCTCATGGGCCGCAAGACCGTGTTCATCGCGGGCCTCATCGGCTTCGCCGTGGCCTCGGCGCTCGGCGGCGCGGCGCCCAGCTTCGGGGTCCTGGTCTTCGCCCGCGCCCTGCAAGGCTTGTTCGGCGCACTGCTCGCACCGGCCGCCCTTTCCCTGCTGACCACCACGTTCACCGACCCGCGCGAGCGCGCCAAGGCGTTCGGCATCTACGGCGCCATCGCGGGCGCGGGCGGCGCCGTCGGCCTGCTGCTCGGCGGCATCCTGACCGAGTACCTGGACTGGCGCTGGTGCCTGTACGTGAACCTGCTGTTCGCGGCCGTCGCCATCGCCGGCGGCTGGCGGCTCCTGCACGGCGGCCGCCCCAAGGACCGGCCCGAACTGGACGTGCCCGGCACGGCCCTCGTCACGGTCGGCCTGTTCTGCATCGTCTACGGGTTCTCCAACGCCGAGTCGCACCACTGGAGCTCGTTCCTGACCTGGGGCTTCCTCGTCATCGGCGTCCTGCTGCTCGCCGCGTTCACCTGGTGGGAGATGCGGGCGCCGCATCCGCTGCTTCCGCTGCGCGTCGTCCTCGACCGGGACCGCGGGGCGTCGTACCTGGCGATGTTCCTCTCGGGCGCGGGCATGTTCGGCGTGTTCCTGTTCCTCACGTACTACCTGCAGCAGATCCTCGCGTACTCGCCGGTCATCACCGGTGTGGCGTTCCTGCCGATGGTGGCGTGCATGGTGTTCTCGTCCGTCGTCACGACGAACTACCTGGTGCCCATGCTGGGTCCGAAACCCATCGTGCCGCTGGGCATGGCGCTGACCGCCGGCGGCATGGCGTGGCTGACCGCGCTCGACCTGCACAGCACCTACGCGGCGCATGTGCTGCCGCCGCTGCTCATCGCCGGTATCGGCCTCGGTCTGATCTTCGCCACCGCGATGAACCTCGCGACGGCCGGGGTCGAGACGCACGACGCGGGTGTCGCCTCCGCGATGGTCAACACCAGCCAGCAGGTCGGCGGCTCGATCGGCACGGCGCTGCTCAACTCGCTCGCGACCAGCGCCGCGACCAACTACCTCAAGGGCAAGCAGCCCTCTCCGCTGACGCAGGCCGAGGCGTCGATGGAGAGCTACTCGACCGCGTTCTGGTGGTCGGCGCTCTTCTTCGCCATCGGCTTCGTGGTGACGCTCGTGCTGTACCGCCCCGGAGTCCCGAAGTCGGCCGCGACGGACGGCGCCGCGCACATGTGACACCGCCGCGCCCGGCCCGCGCCCGGCCCGCTCCCGTTCAGCTCCGCCATTCAGGGGGCATACCCCTTCTGCAAGTTCCGCCCGTCCGGCCATGCGCCGGGCGGGCGGCACTTCCGCTGGCGGGGCGGACGGACCAAGGGCAGGACCAAGGGGGAAACAGCCATGCGCGGCGTGCCGTACGAGGCGTACCAGGTGGACAGCGAACAGCTCGCGACGGCATTCGTCGAAGTGGCGGACGCCGCCGTACGAGGCGGCTCGCAAGCCCTGAACGCCCTGGTCGGAAGCTGTATCTCGCTGCTCGACGTGCTCTCCGCGACGGCCGTGCTCAAACCGCCGACCGGCCGCGTGGAGCTGGCCGCCTCCGACAACCGCGGGCTGCGTCTGGAGCGCGCCTCGCTGTCCTGGGGCGAGGGCCCCGGAGCGGACTGCCGGGCCTCGGCGCAGCCCATCCGGGGCGTGCCCCTGGCACATCCCTACGCGCGGGCCAACTGGCCCTCGTACACGGCGATGGCGCGCTCGCTCGGCTTCGCGTGCGTGGTGGCGGTGCCGCTGCGCACCCCGGACCGGACGGTCGGCTCACTCAGCCTGCTCTCCGAGAGCCCGGGCCCGCCCGGCGCACTGCAACTGCGCCTCGGCCAGCACCTGGCGGACGCGACGGCCCTCGGCGTACTGCCGCGCGACCGCTGCTGAAAACGCCGCGACGCGTGAGCGGCCGAGCGTCGGCACGGCCCCGCGGGCCCCGCTGACGCGGCGCGCGTGGGCGGAGACCGCGTACCCGGAGGTGGTGACGCCGGCTCGCCGGGGCGGGGCGGCGCACGCGGGAGCTGGGCTCGCTGACCGGCGGCGGGAGCGGGAAGTGCTGACCCTGATGGCCGAGGGCCGCTCGGACGCGGCGATCGCCCACTCCCCGCACGTCTTCGCGGACAGCGTCGAGTAGCTCGTCGCGGCGGTCTTCGGCACGCTCGGACTGCCCGTGCCGGAGGATCACCACCGCCGGGTACTCGCGGTCGTCCGGTCCTTGCGCGGAGACTGAGTGAGGGCCGCGGGAGGACCACGGCTCATGGCTGACGGGAGGCGCACGGCGTATGGCTGACGGGACGAAGCGCACCAGACGCAGCGCGGGCCTGCTCCTCTTCCGCCGTGCGCCCGCCGGGCCCGAGGTGCTGCTCGGGCACATGGGCGGCCCGTTCTGGGCGCGCAAGGACGCGGGCGCGTGGGGCGTGCCGAAGGGCGAGTACGAGCCGGACGAGGCGCCCTGGGACGCGGCGCGGCGCGAGTTCGAGGAGGAGCTGGGGCTGCCCGCGCCGGACGGGACGCCGCTGCCGCTCGGCGAGACGGTCCAGTCGAGCGGGAAGCGCGTCACCGTGTGGGCGGTGGAGGGCGATCTCGACCCGGCGGAGATGGTGCCGGGCACGTTCACGATGGAATGGCCGCGCGGTTCGGGCCGGATCGCCGAGTTCCCTGAGCTGGACCGGGTGGCGTGGTTCGGCCTGGACGCGGCGCGGGCGGTGATCGTGAAGGCGCAGGCGGTGTTCCTGGACCGGCTCGCCGAGCACGTCTGACAGCGAGGGGGCCGGGTACGCGGGGGACTCCGCGTTGCGCGCCCGCGCGCCGCGCGGGAAGGTCGAAGAAACCCGCTCAGGAGGTCGCCCCATGCCCATCGCGACGGTCAATCCCGCGAACGGCGAGACGCTGAAGACGTACGACGCCCTCTCCTCCGAGGACATCGAGCAGAAGCTGGCCCTGGCGGCCCGGACGTTCGACTCGTACCGCACGACGACGTTCTTCGACCGGGCGCGGATGCTCCAGCAGGCCGCCGACCTGCTGGACGCGGACACCCCGGACATCGCGCGCGTCATGACCACGGAGATGGGCAAGCCGATCGCGGCGGCCCGCGCCGAGGCGGCGAAGTGCGCGAAGGCGATGCGCTGGTACGCGGAGAACGCCCAGGACCTGCTGGCCGAGGAGCACCCCGCCGAGTCCGACGTACGGGACTCGGGGGCGTCCCGCGCGGTCGTGCGCTACCGGCCGCTCGGCGTCGTGCTCGCGGTGATGCCGTGGAACTTCCCGCTGTGGCAGGTCGTCCGGTTCGCGGCGCCCGCCCTGATGGCCGGGAACGTGGGCCTGCTCAAGCACGCGTCGAACGTCCCGCAGACCGCCCTCTACCTGGAGGACCTGTTCCGCCGGGCCGGATTCCCCGAGGGCTGCTTCCAGACGCTCCTGGTCGGCTCGGGCGAGATCGAGGGCATCCTGCGCGACGAGCGCGTGGCGGCCGCGACGCTGACGGGCAGCGAGCCCGCGGGCCGCTCCGTCGCCTCGATCGCCGGTGACGAGGTGAAGAAGACGGTCCTGGAGCTGGGCGGCAGCGACCCGTATCTGGTCATGCCGTCGGCGGACATCGCCAAGGCGGCGAAGACGGCGGTGACGGCCCGGGTGCAGAACAACGGCCAGTCGTGCATCGCGGCGAAGCGGTTCATCGTGCACGAGGACGTCTTCGAGGAGTTCCGGGACGCGTTCGTGGCGGGCATGCGGGAGCTGACCGTCGGCGATCCGCTCGACGAGTCGACGGACGTCGGCCCGGTCGCCAGCGAGCAGGGCCGCAAGGACCTGGAGGAGCTGGTCGACGAGGCCGTCGAGTCCGGCGCGACCGTGCTGTGCGGCGGGCAGCGGCCGAAGGAGCTGGCGGACCGGGGCTGGTTCTACGAGCCGACCGTCCTCACGGACATCACGCCCGAGATGCGCATCCACCGCGAGGAGACGTTCGGCCCGGTCGCCACCCTGTACCGGGTCGCGGACCTGGACGAGGCGATCGCCGTCGCCAACGACACGCCGTTCGGTCTCAGCTCCAACCTCTGGACCGGCGACGAGGACGAGATCGAGCGGTTCGCCCGCGACAGCCAGGCGGGCGGCGTCTTCGTCAACGGAATGACGGCCTCGCATCCGGCACTGCCCTTCGGCGGCGCGAAGCGCTCCGGGTACGGGCGCGAGCTGGCGGGCCACGGGATCAAGGAGTTCTGCAACATCACGACGGTGTGGGTCGCGGCCTGAACGAGCGACGCCGGGCCCTTTCGAATCGATCGAAACGCTCAACTTGGTCGATCCTCTTGAGCGTTTGAAACTCCGGATGCTAGAAACCGCTTACTCCCAGCGGTCACTCCAGCATCCGGAGCTCTTCATGACGTCGCACGAGCTTTCCCCGTCCTGGTCGCGTCGCGGCTTCCTCGCCTCGACCGCGGCCGCCGGCGCCGCGTTCACCGTAGGGCTCCCCCGGGTGGCCGCGGCGGCGGAAGGGGCCGACGACGAGTTCGCCGCCCTGCGGGCGAAGTGGCGGGCGCTGTACCTCGGCGAGGGGTTCAGCCCGACCGCCGAGCCGTTCAGGTCGAAGCTCGCCACGCTCGGCACACAGGCCGGGACGTGGCGCGCCACGATGGCCCCGGCGGACGGCTCGCTGTGGCCGGACGCGGTGTTCGGCGACCCCGACCCCGACACGGACACCGAGTCGTACGGCTACTCGGAGAAGATCCAGACCAGCTACGAACGCGTACGGCTGATGGCGGAGGCGTACTGCCAGCCGGGCACGGGCCTGACCGGCGACGAGGGCCTCAAGACCGCCGTCCTCACCGCCCTGGACCATCTGAGCGCGCAGGTCTACAACAAGACGCGGGCGCAGTACGGCAACTGGTACAACTTCCAGATCGGCGCCCCGCAGCGGCTCCTCGACATCGCCGTCCTGATGTACGAGCACCTGAGCGCGGCGCAGCTGACGGCGGCGGTCGAGGCGGTCGACCACTTCGTCCCGGATTCGCTCGTCGCGAAGTACACCGGCACGAGCACCGGCGCCAACCGCATCGACCTGTGCCGCGTCCTCGCGCTGCGCGGCGTCCTCGACGGCACGGCGGCGAAGATCGCGCTGGCGCGGGACGCGATCTCGCCGGTCTTCCCCTACGTCACCTCGGGCGACGGCCTCTACGCCGACGGCTCGCTGATCCAGCACACGTACGTGCCGTACACCGGCTCCTACGGCGCCGTCCTCATCGACGGCCTGAGCAAGCTGTTCGCGCTGCTCGGCGGCTCGACCTGGGCGATCACCGACAGCGGGCGGCAGATCTTCCTGGACGCGGTGGAGGGCGCGTACGCCCCGTTCCTGCACGACGGGCTGATGATCGACAACGTCTCCGGGCGGGCCATCAGCCGCGGGCTCGTCGCCACGGACCCGCTGAAGGTCCAGCAGGACGACCACGCGCGCGGGCACGCGATCATCGCCTCGGTCCTGCTGCTCGGGCAGGGCGCGAGCCCCGACGAGAACGCGCGCTGGCGGGCGCTCGCCAAGGGCTGGTACACGCGGGACCGCTACAGCGACGTCACGACGGGCCGCACGCTCGGGGTGGCCGCCCTCTCCCGCGTGACCTCGCTCCTCGACGACGCGGCGGTGAAGCCGGCCGCCGAGCCGACCGGCCACCGCGTCTTCCCGTCGATGGCGCGGGCGACGCACCGCACCAAGGCGTTCACGGCGTCCGTCTCGATGTCCTCCAAGGCGATCACGTTCTACGAGACCGGCAACGGCGAGAACGTCCGGGGCTGGCACACCGGTTCCGGGATGCTCTATTGGTGGGCCGGAGGTTCCGGAGCCGCGGGCGGCGGCCAGTACAGCGACGGCTACTGGCCGACCGTCGATCCGTACCGGCTGCCCGGCACCACGGTCTCGCGCAAGCCCCTCGCGGACGCCGAGGGCGGCGCGTGGGGCGCGGCGCGGCCGGACACGACATGGGTGGGCGGCGCGACGGACGGCACGTACGCGGCGCTCGCCCAGGACGTGCGCGGCCTGTCCTCGACGCTCCGGGCGAAGAAGTCGTGGTTCTTCCTCGACGACACGGTGGTGTGCCTCGGCGCGGGCATCACGAGCACCGACGGGGCGGGCGTGGAGAGCGTCTTCGACACCCGCAACCTGGGGGCATCGGGCACGGCGGGGCTGACGGTCGACGGCCGCGCCCAGCCGGCCCGCCACCCCTGGAACGCGACGTTCCCCCGCGCGCGTTGGGCCCACGTGGCGGGCCACGGCGGCTACGTCTTCCCCGGCGGTACGTCGCTGACGGCGCTCCGCGAAGAGCGCACGGGCACCTGGAAGTCCGTCAACGGCGGCGGCTCGGCCGATCCCGTGACGCGCCGCTACGTGTCCCTGCTCGCGGACCACGGCACCGACCCGGCGGACGCCTCCTACGCCTACCTGCTGATGCCGGGCGCGGACGCATCACGCACGGCGGTGCGGGCGCTCGACCGGAACTGGCTGCTCATCGACGCCAACTCCGGCGCGCGGCAGGGCGTCCGCGTGCCGTCACTCGGCTTCACGGGCGTGACGTTCTGGGAGCCCGGAACGGTCGGCCGGGTGACCGTGGACGCCCCGCTGATCGTCCAGATCCGCGAGAAGCGGGACGGCACGGCGACGGTCACGGTGGCCGACCCGAACCGGTCGGTGAAGGGCGCCACGCTGGTGTGGCGGCGCCCGGTGGGGTCGGTGACGTCGAAGCCGGGTTCGGTGACGGAGGCGACGACCGGCAGTGAACTGAGGCTGGTCCTCGGGGACCTGTCCGCGACCGGCGGGGTCTCGCAGAAGGTCACCGTACGGCTGCGGTAGGCGGTCACGGGGCGGCGGCGCAGGACGCGCGGACGTGCAGCCGCGGCAGGACGTCGATGTGCTGACCCGGTTCGTCGGCGCCGTGCGGCGCGGTGAGGCGGGACAGGAGGAGTTCGGCCGCGCGGCGGCCCACGGTCCGTTTGGCCGGGGCCACCGCCGTGAGCGGCAGGTCGGCGAGCGCGGCGATCTCGTCGTCGTACGTGATCACGGAGAGGTCCTCGGGCACGCGTACGCCGTGGGCCCGCAGCCGGGGTACGAGGACCAGCGCGTCGGCGTCGCTGTGCAGGATCGCGGCGGTCACCCCGTGCTCCTCGACCGCCGCGCGCAGGAAGCCGAAGGCGCGGTCGAAGCGCTCGGCCTCCGACGCGGCGGCGGGGTCCCGGGACGGTGGCGGGCCGGGGACGTCGTGCAGCCCGAGCGCCGCGACGGCCGCCTCGTAGCCGCGTCGCAGCTGGGCGCTGGTGGGTGACTCCTGGGCGGCCAGGGCCAGGGTGCGGTGGCCGAGCGCGGCGAGGTGGCGGACGGCCTCGGCGGCGCCGTGGGCGTGGTCGGAGCGGACCCGGTCGAGGGCGGCGGCCGGGTGGCCGTGCGGGGCGGACCGTTCGACGAGGACCGTAGGCACGGGCCGCTCGGTGATCCGCAGCCCCTCCCCCGGGCCCGGCACGCCACGCTCCCAGCTGGGCGTCAGGAGCAGCCCGTCGGCCCCCGCGCCGAGCAGCCGGTCGACCTGGATGGAGTCCTCGCCGGGCAGGTACCGCGACAGGGCCACGACGAGGCGGGCGCCGCGCTCCTCGACGGCCTCCCGGGCGCCGCGCACGACCTCGGCGTAGTAGTACTCGGTGGTCGGCACCACCATGCCGATGACGGCGCCGTCGGCCGACCGGCCCGTGACGCGCGGGAGTTCGCGTTCGGCCGTCGTCCCGTCCTCGTCCTCCCCGGACCACACGACCGCGCCGTGCAGACGCTGGAGCCGGCCCTGCGCGGCGAGCGTCTCGACGTCGCGGCGCAGCGTGACCGGCGAGACGTCCAGCTCACGGGCGAGGTCGGCGACGCGCAAGGTGCCGCGCTCCCGCAGCAGTTCGAGCACGCGCGCGTGGCGCCGATCGACGTGCAGCCGCATGAGTCCGGCCCTCCCCGCTGGTCCCTGCCCCGGCCCGCCCGGCGCTGTGCGCGGACGGCCGCGTCATCGTATCGATCGGATGCGCTCGGAACGATCTGTCGGGCGGGATGGGGTGAGGGCAGAGGCGGAGGCGGGGCGGACGGCTGACCAGTGCCGGGCTCAGGGCAACAGCTCGCTGGGGATCTCGCTGGGCAACGCGGAAGGCAGCTCCGACGGCAACTCGCTGGGCAGCGCGGTGGGCAGTTCGCTCGGGAGCTCGGTCGGCAGCCTGCTCGGCAGTTCGCTCGGAATGCTCAGGGAGGGCGAGGGCCGTTTCGTGCGGTCCTTGTCGCCGGGGGACTTGTCGTCGCCGTCGTCCGAGGAGCGCGTCACCAGGACCACGACGACGGCGACGACCACAGCGAGGCCGACCAGCACGGCAATCACGAGATACGGGCGCCGCCCCGGCCCGGGCGATCCCCCGGGCGCCCCTCCGGGCGGCCCCTCTGGCGGCGGACCACCGAACGCCCCTGCGCCCGGCGGCCCGAACCCGCCGCCGCCCGGGGGCGGTGGGTCACTGGGGGGCCGGGGCGGCTGCTGCGGTGGCGGTGGGGGCATGGACATACACCCAGAATCCCGGCCGGGGGGCTGCGGCGCGACCCTTTGGCGCCAATGCGCCTGTCACGGCGGGGAGTTGAGCGACCGACATCGGCGTGCCCAGCCGGAGGCGCCCCGGCTGGGTACGCGCGGCTGGGGACAGCGTGCGCACCCGGGGCGCCTCCGGCTCGGAACAACAGGTGCGCCCTCCACACGGGGACCCGCACACCCTGCCCCGGACGGCAAAGCGGCCCCCGGGGCATCGCACACCCCGGGGCGCCGCCGCTCACGTACCGGCTCAGCCGCGCGCCGCCAGCAGGTGGTCCATCGCCAGCTGGTCCAGGCGTTCGAACGCCATGCCGCGCTCGGCCGCCGCGTCGACGTCGAAGTCCTCGAACGCCGACTTGTCCGCGCGGAGGCCGGCGAGACCGTCCGCCGCGGTGGGCTGCGCCAGCTCGTCGAGGCGGGACGCGCGCAGCGCCTCCTGGACCTCCGGGTCGGCGCGGAAGGCGGCCGCGCGCTCCTTGAGGATCAGGTAGTTGCGCATGCAGCCCGCGGCCGACGCCCAGACGCCCTCGAAGTCCTCGGTCCGCGGCGGCTTGAAGTCGAAGTGGCGGGGACCCTCGTACCCGGCGGTCTCCAGGAGGTCCACGAGCCAGAACGCGGAGCGCAGGTCACCCGCGCCGAACCGCAGGTCCTGGTCGTACTTGATGCCGGACTGACCGTTGAGGTCGATGTGGAAGAGCTTGCCGGCCCAGATCGCCTGCGCGATGCCGTGCGGGAAGTTGAGGCCCGCCATCTGCTCGTGGCCGACCTCCGGGTTGACGCCGTACATCTCCGGGCGCTCAAGGCGTTCGATGAAGGCGAGGGCGTGGCCGACGGTGGGCAGGAGGATGTCGCCGCGGGGCTCGTTCGGCTTGGGCTCGATGGCGAACTTGAGGTCGTAGCCCTGCTCGATGACGTACTCGCCGAGGAGGTCGAACGCCTCCTTCATCCGGTCGAGCGCGGCGCGCACGTCCTTGGCGCCGCCGGACTCGGCCCCCTCACGGCCACCCCAGGCCACGTACGTCTTGGCGCCCAGTTCGGCGGCGAGGTCCATGTTGCGCATGGTCTTGCGGATCGCGTAGCGGCGGACGTCGCGGTCGTTCGCGGTGAAGCCGCCGTCCTTGAAGACGGGGTGCGTGAACAGGTTCGTCGTGGCCATCGGCACGACCATGCCCGCGGCGTCGAGCGCCTGCCGGAAGCGCTTGATGTGGCCCTCGCGCTCGCTGTCGGAGGAGCCGAAGGGGATCAGGTCGTCGTCGTGGAACGTGACGCCGTGCGCGCCCAGCTCGGACAGCCGCTGGACCGACTCGACGGGGTCGAGCGCGGGCCGGGTGGCGTCACCGAACGGGTCGCGGCCCTGCCAGCCGACCGTCCACAGGCCGAAGGTGAACTTGTCGTCGGGGGTGGGCTGGTACGTCATCTTGCGGCTCCCTCGCCGTTTCGCGGGCGCGGCTGGGCGGCACAGGGCAATGTCGTGCCGCCCGCCTATTTCGTCATGGCGCTTTACAAATTAGTATGCGGGCACGCCGCTGGGAAGAGCCACTCCCGGTACCGCCCGAAATTCAGGAGAGCCGCATGTCAGCTGCCGAGGGGCCCCTCGGGCCGTACGTCGTCGGGGTGGACAGCTCCACGCAGTCCACGAAGGCCCTGGTCGTGGACGTCGCCACGGGCGAGGTCGTGGCCAGTGGGCAGGCCCCGCACACGGTCACCTCGGGCGCGGGGCGCGAGAGCGACCCCGAGGAGTGGTACACCGCCCTGCGCACGGCGCTCGCCCAATGCGGTGACGCGGCGCGCCAGGCGGCCGCCGTCTCGGTCGGCGGGCAGCAGCACGGCCTGGTGACGCTCGACGCGCAGGGCCGCCCGGTGCGCCCGGCGCTGCTCTGGAACGACGTGCGCTCCGCGCCGCAGGCCCGCCGCCTCGTCGAGGAACTGGGCGGCCCGAAGGCGTGGGCGGACCGTTTCGGCAGCGTGCCCGGCGCGTCCTTCACCGTCTCGAAGTGGGCGTGGCTGGCCGAGCACGAGCCGGAGGCCGCCCGCGCGACGGCGGCCGTCCGCCTCCCCCACGACTACCTGACGGGACGGCTCACCGGCGACGGCACGACGGACCGCGGCGACGCCTCCGGTACGGGATGGTGGGCATCGGAGACCGAGACGTACGACGAGGACGTCCTCGGCCGGGTCGGCCTCGACCCGGCGCTGCTGCCCCGGGTCGTCGGCCCCGGCGAGGTGGCGGGCACGGTCCACGACGCCGAGCTGCCCTTCTCCAAGGGCACCCTGATCGCGGCCGGTACCGGGGACAACGCCGCCGCCGCGCTCGGCCTCGGCCTGCTCCCCGGCACACCCGTCCTGAGCCTCGGCACGTCCGGCACGGTCTACGCGGTCTCGACCCGCAGGCCCACGGACCCGAGCGGCATCGTCGCCGGTTTCGCCGCCGCGCACGGGGACTGGTTGCCGCTGGCCTGCACCCTGAACTGCACGCTCGCCGTCGACCGCATCGCCGCCCTGCTCGGCCTGGACCGGGAGGCGGTGGAAGGGGGCGGCGCGGCGACGATCCTCCCCTACCTGGACGGAGAGCGGACGCCCGACCTGCCCCACGCGTCCGGCCTGCTGACGGGGCTGCGCCACGACACGACCGGCGGACAGCTGCTCCAGGCGGCGTACGACGGCGCCGTGCACGCCCTGCTCGGCGCCCTCGACCGCGTCCTGGACGACGACGCCGACCGCTCCACTCCCCTCCTGCTGATCGGCGGCGGCGCACGCGGCACGGCCTGGCAGCAGACGGTCCGCCGCCTCTCCGGCCGCCCCGTCCAGGTCCCCGAGGCCCGCGAACTGGTCGCCCTGGGCGCCGCCGCGCAGGCCGCGGGCGTCCTGACCGGCGAGAACCCGGCCGCGGTCGCCCGCCGCTGGAACACGGCGCGAGGCCCTGTGCTCGACCCCGTCGAGCGGGACGACGCGGCGCTGGAGCGGATCTCCGGGGTGCTGCGCGGGGCGGCCGGGCTCCTGGAAGGGGCCTGAGGCGGCCGATCGCGCGCGACCGAGCGCCGACCTGCGCGCGGCGGTGTCCGTCCACCCTGGGAGCATGACCGCATGACCGCACCATTGCACCGTCCCCGGGCGGGGACGCCCGACAACCAGCAGGGCATGCGCCGCCGCAATCTCTCCCGCGTGCTGCACGCCGTCGCCGCCGAGGGGCCGTTGTCGCGGGCCGCGGTGGCGGGGCGGATCGGGCTGACCCGGGCCGCCGTGTCGACGCTGGTCGACGAGCTGATCCGGGCCGGTCTCCTGGAGGAGCTGGGTCCGCAGCGGCCCGGCGGGGTGGGCCGGCCCGGGTCCGCGCTCGCGGTCAGCGGCCGGGGCCCCGCCGGGCTCGGTGCCGAGGTGGGCGTCGACCACCTCGCGGCGTGCGCGGTGGATCTGCGCGGTGAGGTGCGGGCCCGCGCCGAGCTGCGGGTCGACAACCGGGGGCGCGCGCCAGGCCCCGTGCTCGACGACCTCGCCGGGCTGCTGCGGGAGGTGACCGAGCGGGCCGAGGCTGAGGGGCTGCGGCCCGCGGGGCTCTCGGTCGCGGTGCCGGGACTGGTGGCGCGCGGCACGCACACCGTCGTCCGCGCCCCCAACCTGGACTGGCACGACACGGACGTGGCCGCGCTGCTGCCCTGCGAGGTGCCGCTGCAGGTCGACAACGAGGCGAACTTCGGCGCGCTCGCCGAACTCTGGCTGGCCGCGGAGTCCCCGGCGGACTTCCTGCACGTCTCGGCGGAGATCGGCATCGGCGCCGCGCTCGTCGTGGACGGCCAACTCCTGCGCGGCACACGGGGGTTCGCGGGCGAACTGGGCCACATCCCCGTACGCCCCGACGGCCCCGCCTGCCCGTGCGGCAGCCGCGGCTGCCTCGAGCAGTACGCGGGCGAGGAGGCGGTCCTGCGCGGGGCGGGCCTCGAACCGGGCGCGGACCGCGTCTCGCTGCTCGCGGAACGGGCCGAGTCCGGCGACGCCGCCACCCGGCGCGCTCTGCGGGACGCGGGCACCGCTCTGGGCATCGCGCTGACCGGCGCGGTCAACCTCCTCGACCCGCGCGCGGTGGTGCTCGGCGGCGCCCTGTCCCGCCTCGCCCCCTGGCTCCTTCCGTCCCTGGAGGCCGAGTTGACGGGCCGCACGGCGACCCCGGCGGACGGCATCGCCGTCTCCCGCTTCGGCTCGGACGGGCCGCTGCTCGGCGCGGCGCATTCGGTGGTGCGGACGGTGCTCGATGATCCGATGGGTGTGGTGCAGGCGGCGTAGCCGTGGTTGGCGTAACCGGGGGCGGCGTGAGCGGGGACGGTGTGACCGGGGACGGTGTGACCGGGGGCGGTGTGACCGTGAGCGGCGTGACCGTGAGCGGCGTGACCGTGAGCGGCGAAACTGCGTACGGCAGCGCCCTGGGCGGCGGCACCCTGGGCGCGCAACCGTGTACGTACGGCAGCACCCTGGGTGGCGGCACTCTGGGCGCGTAACCGCCGGCGGTTTTCACGGCCTCGGCGCCACTGGTTCGGACCTCTGACGTGCGGTTGTTCACAACTCGCGGGTTATCCACAGATGCCCATCACCCCCTTCCACGTCAACCCGCGGGCTGCGTAACGTACTTCAGGCGAGGCGCCGGATCTCTGTCCGACCGAACGGGTGGCGGCGTGCGCACGGGAAGGGGGTTCGCGTGAGCGACCCGCGCATGCTCACCGTCCGGCCGGACCCCGGCACCTACGCCTGGACCTTCGGCGGCGCACCGCCGATCGCCCGGATCGCGCCGGGCACGGTCCTGGACCTGTTCACGGAGGACTGTTTCGCGGGCCGCGTCCGCTCGGAGAAGGACCTCGTGTCGCAGGTCTGCGAGTTCCCGTACCTGAACCCGCAGACAGGCCCGTTCCACATCGAGGGCGCCGAACCGGGCGACACCGTCGCGGTGCACTTCGTCTCCATCGAGCCCGCCCGGGACTGGGCCGCGTCCACGACCGTGCCGCTGTTCGGCGCGCTGACGTCCACGCACACCACGGCCACGCTGCAGCCGCCGCTGCCCGAGACAGTCTGGATCTGGGAGCTCGACCGGGAGCGCCGCACCGCCCGGTTCTCCGCACGGGACAGCGCGTTCACGGCCGAGCTGCCGATGGACCCGATGCACGGCACGGTCGGCGTCGCGCCCGCCAACCTGGAGGTGCGCTCCGCCCTCGTCCCGGATGCGCACGGCGGCAACATGGACACGCCCGAGATGCGCGCGGGCGTCACCTGCTACCTCGGCGTCAACGTCGAGGGCGCCCTCCTCAGCCTCGGCGACGGGCACGCGCGCCAGGGCGAGGGCGAGACGTGCGGCGTCGCCGTCGAGTGCGCGATGCGCACGGTCGTCGTCGTGGAGCTGCTGAAGGGCGTGGCCACGCCGTGGCCGCGCATCGAGTCGGACACGCACATCATCTCGACGGGTTCGGCGCGCCCGCTGGAGGACGCCTTCCGGATCTCCCAGCTCGACCTGGTGCACTGGCTCGTACGGGACTACGGGTTCAGCGAGCTGGACGCCTACCAGTTCGCGACGCAGACCGTCGAGTCACCGCTGGCGAACGTCTGCGACACCAACTACACGTGCGTCGCCAAACTCCGCAAGGAGTGGCTGCCCGCGCGCGAGACGCACCGCGGACTGCACGCCCGGCTGCGCGAGATCGCGACGACCTTGCCGCGCCCGGAGCGCTGAGCACGGCCCGCGCCCCCGGCCCTCTCCGCCTCCCCCCACCAGGGAGTCCACCCCCACCTCGCATGACCTCCCCCACGAGAGGCAGGCACGTCATGGACCAGGCAAGACATCCTTCCGGCCACCCCCGTCACCCCAGCCGTCGCCGACTGCTCCAGGCCGGGGCGCTGGCCGCGGTGCCCAGCGCGCTACTGCCCGCGGGCCGGGCCGGTGCGCAGGCGTCGGCCGTCGACTACCCGCCGGCCGAGTCCGTGCCCGCCAGCACCTCCAACTACACGGTCTCCAGCCGCCCGTCCTCGTACAAGATCGATTACGTCGTCGTCCATGTCACGCAGGAGACGTACGCCGACGCCGTCAAGATCTTCCAGAACCCGGCCAAGCAGGTCTCCTCCCACTACCTGGTCCGCTCGGCCGACGGCCACATCGCCCAGCTCGTGCGCGAGAAGAACATCGCCTGGCACGCGGGCAACTGGGACTACAACACGCGCAGCATCGGCATCGAGCACGAGGGCTGGGTCGACAAGCCCGCGTACTTCACCAACGCGCTGTACGAGGCGTCGGCGGCGCTGACCGCGTCGGTCTGCGCGCGGTACGGGATCCCGATGGACCGCGAGCACATCATCGGCCACATCGAGGTGCCGGGCACCGACCACACCGACCCGGGCCCGTACTGGGACTGGACACGCTACATACGGATGGTCAACTTCGCCTGACCTTTCGCCGATCGCGCACGACCCGCGCCCGTCTCCTTGTCGGCCCGCGCCCGCGGAGCGACGATGTCCCCACCGCATCGCCGTTCGAGCGCCGCATCGCACGCCGTACCTGGAGGCCGACTTGTCCGATCCCTGGGTCGCCCTGGAACCCGGCGCCGATCCGGCCGAGCGGGTCCGGGCGCTGCGCTCCGCCCACGACCGGTTCACCGCGGCGGGCACCGTCGCCCGCCCGGTCCGCCCGGTGGTCGCCGCTTCCTGGCGTCGTTCGGCGGGCGCGCACGTCAGCCCGGATGCCTCGGCCGCGGTGGAGCTGACCGACGGCGACCTCGGGGCGTACCGCGCGGAGCACCCCCTCGCCCGGGTGATGCCGCTGTTCCGCGAGCTGATGGGCACGTTCGCGACGGACGGCGAGCACCTCCTGGCGGTGTGCGACGCGCAGGGCCGGCTGCTCTGGGTCGAGGGGCATCCCTCCACCCGGCGCCGGGCGGGCGGCATGAACTTCGTGCCGGGCGCCCGCTGGTCGGAGTCGGCGATGGGGACCAACGCGCCGGGCACGGCGGTCGCCGTCGACCGTCCCGTGCAGGTGTTCGCCGCCGAGCACTTCATCCGCCAGGTGCAGCCGTGGACGTGCGCGGCGGCCCCGGTGCACGATCCGCACACGGGACGGCTGCTCGGCGCGGTCGACATCACCGGCGGGGACGGGCTCGCGCACCCGCACAGCCTGGCGTTCGTGCAGGCGGTGGCGCGCGCCGCCGAGTCCCAGCTCGCGCTGCTCGCACCCGCCCCGGCGAACCGTCCCGGCCTGCGCCTGTTCGCACTCGGCCGCGACGAGGCGCTGCTGCTCACGGCGTCCGGCCACAAGATCCGCCTCAGTCGCCGCCACAGCGAACTGCTCGTCCTCCTCTCCCGCCACCCCGAGGGCCTGACCGGCGACGAACTGCTGTGCCGCCTGTACGAGGACGAGTCGGTGACCCCGGTGACGTTGCGGGCCGAACTCGCGCGGCTGCGCCGGGTGCTCGGGCCCGAGGTGCTGACGTCGCGCCCGTACCGTCTGGCGGTCCCGGTCGAATCGGACCTGACGACGGTCGAGCGGCGCCTCGCCGCGGGTGCGGTGACGGCGGCGGCGTCCGCGTACCCGGGCCCGCTGCTGCCCGCGTCGCAGGCACCGGCGGTGGCCCGGCTGCGCCGCGAACTGGCGTCCGGGCTGCGGGCGGCACTCATCGCGCGCGGCGACCCGGACCTCCTCTCCGACTGGGCGCACGCCCCCTGGGGCGAGGACGACCTCGACATATGGCAGGCCCTCGCGGCAGCCCGCCCCGCCCCATCGATCCTGACCCGGCTCGCCGCGCTGGACGAGGATCAGCGAGGCGCGTGGGGCGCGTAGGCACCGTGGCCCTCCGGGGCCCGGGACGCTGGGGCCGGACGCTGGGGCCGGAGGCTAGGGATCCGGAGGTCGAGGCCGGACGCAGGAGGGCCGGAGGCTAGGGATCCGGAGGTCGAGGCCGGACGCCGGGGCCGGACCGTACACAACAAGCCCCGCGCCGGATCGTACGCAACGTCGCTGCAACGTCCGGATCCCTAGCCTCCACCGCGACGGTCGCCCAACGGCGGGCGGCCCGCACAGGAGAGGCCAGCCAAGATGACCCGTTACTCCGCGCCCGGCACCGAGGGCTCCGTCGTCTCCTACCAGGCCCGCTACGACCACTTCATCGGCGGCGCGTACGTGGAGCCCGCCCGCGGCCAGTACTTCGAGAACCCCAGCCCGGTCAACGGCCAGCCGTTCACGGAGATCGCGCGCGGCACCGAGGAGGACGTCGAGCGCGCCCTCGACGCCGCGCACGCCGCCGCGCCCGCCTGGGGACGCACCTCCGCCGGCGACCGCGCCGACATCCTCAACAAGATCGCCGACCGGATGGAGGCCAACCTCGAACAGCTCGCCGTCGCGGAGAGCTGGGAGAACGGCAAGCCGGTCCGCGAGACGCTGGCCGCCGACATCCCGCTCGCCATCGACCACTTCCGCTACTTCGCGGGCGCGGTCCGGGCCCAGGAGGGCACCCTCTCCGAGATCGACGACGACACGGTGGCGTACCACTTCCACGAGCCGCTCGGCGTCGTCGCCCAGATCATCCCGTGGAACTTCCCGATCCTGATGGCGACGTGGAAGCTGGCCCCGGCGCTCGCGGCGGGCAACGCGGTCGTCATCAAGCCGGCCGAGCAGACCCCGGCCTCGATCCACTTCTGGCTGAGCCTGGTCTCGGACCTGATCCCGCCGGGCGTGGTCAACATCGTCAACGGCTTCGGCGTGGAGGCGGGCAAGCCGCTGGCGTCCAGCCCGCGCGTGGCGAAGGTCGCCTTCACGGGCGAGACGACGACGGGCCGGCTGATCATGCAGTACGCCTCGGAGAACATCAAGCCGGTCACGCTCGAACTCGGCGGCAAGTCCCCGAACATCTTCTTCGACGACGTCTGGGCGAAGGACGACGACTTCCGCGACAAGGCGCTCGAAGGCTTCACGATGTTCGCCCTGAACCAGGGCGAGGTCTGCACCTGCCCGTCCAGGGCGCTGATCCAGCAGGGCCACTACAGCGAGTTCCTCGAAGCGGCGATCGCCCGAACCGAGGCCATCAAGCCGGGCCACCCGCTCGACACGGAGACGATGATCGGCGCCCAGGCCTCGAACGACCAGCTCCAGAAGATCCTCTCCTACCTGGACATCGGCCAGCAGGAGGGCGCGAAGGTCCTCACCGGCGGACAGCGCATCGAGTACGACGGCGAGCTGGCGGGCGGCTACTACGTCCAGCCCACGATCTTCGAGGGCTCCAACCGGATGCGCGTCTTCCAGGAGGAGATCTTCGGCCCGGTCGTCTCGGTCGCCTCGTTCGCCGACTACGACGACGCCATCAAGATCGCCAACGACACCCTGTACGGCCTCGGCGCCGGCGTCTGGACCCGCGACATCAACACGGCCTACCGCGCGGGCCGCTCGATCCAGGCGGGCCGCGTCTGGACGAACTGCTACCACGCGTACCCGGCGCATGCCGCGTTCGGCGGCTACAAGCAGTCGGGGATCGGCCGTGAGAACCACAGGATGATGCTGGACCACTACCAGCAGACGAAGAACCTATTGGTCTCGTACTCGGCACAGAAGCTTGGCTTCTTCTAGGGGCACGAAAGAAGGCGCCTGACCTGGGCTTTCGCCCGTCAGGCGCCTTCCGAGCGACGCACTCAGACCAGAGCCCGAGTTACGTCATAACTCCCAGTTCCTCCCGTAGCAATCCCACTCCTGACCAGCCGTTCCGGACCAGTGGCGGACCAAAGCCCCGACCCAGCCTCACGAGCCATCAGGCCGGCTGACGCGATCCCACTCCACCATCGACTGCTCGATGAGACGATTGGCCTGCTCCACCATGCCGTCCAGGAACTTGGCGTAGTGGCGGAAGAGGACCTCGATGCTCTGGCCCGCACGGCGAGCGCATTCGGCCGGGTCCACGCCGGAGTACAGCCAGAACGAGATCCCGGCGTGCCGCAGATCGTAGGGCCGCTTGACCAGCCCAGAGGCAAGTTCCGTACGCGTCAAGACGTACTTTCGCGCCCGTGCCCACGTCATGCCGTACGCGGCTGCATCCACATAGTTGCCCTTCTGGTTCCGGAACAGCCGACCGCCCGGCGCCACGCCGAACCGCTCGATGTGCGCACGAAGGGTACGGACGAATGCCGGAGGGATGGGCACGGGCCGGGTCGACGTAGCGGCCCGGCGCTTCAGCGAATGCACCTCGTGCACCGCTCCGTCATCCGTCCACTCCTTGCCGGCGGTTACGACGCCACCCGACAGATTGAGCATCCCCCACCCGGTTTCGGGTAGGTGGCACTGCTCGAGCCGGAGGTGAATGACCTCCGCAGGCCGCATGGCCGCGTAATACATACAGCCGAAGAACGCCTCAAGGTGAGGGCCGCGACCCCTCTGTTGGGCGACCGCCGCCAGGAGACGCGCGACTTGGGCAGGGTTGGGGACAGCAGCCGGGTCCACTTCCTCGTTCACCGCTGGAGCCTTCCAGCGGATCCCGTTCAGGGGGTTCTCCGTGAAGTAACCTTTCTCCACTGCGGTATTGAGCACCTCGTTGAACGCGGCTCGCTTGCGACGTGCCGTCTTGGCAGCCGCTGGCTTGCCATCCACCTTGCGACACAGGGCGTCCAACGCTCGTCGCAGCACATCAGCTTCCGCAAGGGCGCTGGCAGGCAGAGAGTTCCGTCGTATCCAGTCCAGGGCCTCCTGCCACTCTTCGTCAGGATTCTCGGCCCAAGCGTTCTTGTTGAACGCCCACGAGTACAAGGCACGCCGCAGCACACGCGGTTTCGGGTACGTCGCGCCGGGGTGCACCAAGGCGGGCGTGATGGTGGCGAACGCGTCGGCCAACGTGCGGCGAGTGTTTCCCGGAGTGCGGTCCCATCGCTGATCGAGGTACTCGTGGGCGAGGTCGTACCATGTAGTTCGCTGCTTAACGGCTCGGAGCTCAGACGCCGGCAAGCCCGTGTAGACATCGAAAGGCTCGCCTTCGCGCGCAGCTGTCATCAGCTTTGAGCGCCTACTATCCGCTAGCCCGAACGTCATGAACGACTCGGAGTTTTCACGCCCGTCAACCGTCCACCGGACCATGAACGCTTTGCGCCGGTCAGGGCGCTCACGTATGTCCCAGAAGCGGACGTTGTAGCTCATCGCCAAGAGTCGGAGTCCCTTTCACATGCTTCCCACCAGGCATCCAGATCGGCACGACGGCAACGAAGTTCGCCATTGGGCAACTTGACCATACGGGGCGCTTCCCCGCGGGCACGCATTCGGTAGAACGCCGACGGACTCATACGGATCTCCGCCAGAACCTCGGCGAGCTTAAGTGCCGGAGGACGAGCCATGGATTAACACCTTCGTAACGGGTAGTACCTCATGCCAGAAATGCAGGCATCGATACGTAACCGACGCTGCTTGAGATCTGATGGCACGAAGGGAGCGAGTATGGGCGCAGGAGCAGATGGAAATGACCGCTACACGGCTTCCCTAGGAAGGCACGCGACATCTCCAACTACGTCCGGCACGGCTCCACCGCCAAGCACAGCCGGTGCGGACACCATCAATACTCCGAAAGATCCCCGGTTTCGGTAACCGGGGATCGTCGTCTATATTCCTCCCCGCATCCGGCGGGGCACCACGCCATCGGTCAGCTCAAATCACGGGGTGCGCGCCATCTGTGACTGGGACGGCTGATCCGAAGGTTTTTCATGCCGAGGTGCCTGGGACGCTAGCCGCCGAACGCAGCGACTCAAGTGACGGCGAGTGCGGCGCACTGCGCTTTCGTCTGGACAGTTCCGGCGTCTACTGCGCCGGGCAATCTGAGGATCGGGCATGAGAACGGCCTGATCGGAGTACGGACTTCGGTAATTAAGCCTCCTCGGCAGCGACGATGACGCGGGACGGTGGGCTGGGCTCAGCGTAGGAACCCCTGGCCCACCCTTCCCCTGCCAGAGCTTCTCTGACCTGGAGTTTTCCGGGGACGTTGTACGTTGACATGGGTCCCGAGGTGATTCCAGTCCTGTGCGGCTCTTTCTTGTCTGCCGTGGGCGAATCCATCTCGGGGACAGAGGCCCGGTATCCTCGCCAACCGCCAGCTACCAGAAGGGGGACCTGGCCAGAAGGAAGAAGCAGCCCAAGCATGCAGACGACCGCAAGGACGAGCGGGAAATCAGGATGCTCCCGACACCACAACTGAGTTGGCGGCCGCTGAAGCTTCGCTCATCGACGGCGACGCTCCAGCCACCCAGCGAGTCTCTTTCGATTACTGAACGTCATACCGGATTGGCCCAGTAATCCGTCAGCATCTCGCCCGGCCACGCAGGCTCATGGACCTCCCCGCGCGGCCCCATCTCTGCGAAGTAGGGCGAGAGATCGTAGATCTTCGTGCCGACCACAGCGTCCAGCTCGGTCACGCGCAAGCTGAGCCCGTCGACCTTCAGCAACCGCGGAAAGCTCTGCGCCAACTGGTTGGGGCGACGGTGATTACGATGAGCGAAGGTGCCGGTGGCCGGCCAGTCCGTGTTCCCGCGCGGGCTGCGGGCGTGGTACTCGACGGCATCAGGTGACGCCTGGTCGAAATGCCACACGACGATCAAGTGGGAGAACTCCTCCAGCCCCTGCACGGAGTCGTGCGGGAACTCTGCCTCGTCGAGCTGAATCACCGACTCGACGCCTCCCCAGTAGTCATCGGCGACGTCCGTACGACCCGCGACAACTTCACCGATCGGCTTGATCTCCAAAGCCATGGCCCTCCGCCCTTCGATTCGGCCTCGACAACACGTGTGATCAATCTACTTGGGCCAGATACGACGCCGCACGGGCGTCAAGCGCCCCTACCGCGGGGATACCGCGCTTGCGGTAGGGCGACATGAGTCGTCGCATGTCCACGACCGTCTGCCGGGCTCGACCTGAGTAGATCCCGTCCTCCATCGCGTCCAGGACGTTGGTCCACGTAGCGCACGCCTCTTCGACGCCGCCCTGTGCGATCTGAGCTGCCCCCATGTATCCGAGGGTGACCGCGTGCGTGCGCCGGAACGCGGCTCCTCGCGTGCGTACGGAGCGCCGAAACTCCTTGACCGCGCGCTGAGGATCGCCAAGGTCCCGCAACGTACAGGCGGTCTCGTGCGCAAGCGACGCTTCGCCGAAGAAGAAGGTCCGGTCCGGCTCCCTGACCCCGTCGCTGGCGTTCGCCAAGTCATCTTCGGCGCGCAGCAGCGCTTTTGCTGCCTGCTGCTTGAAATCGTTCGCGGCGAGGGCACGCGCATGCACCACACCGAGGAGTGCCCGCTCCCGAGGAGTAGCCGCCGCATACCGCTCGCCATGCACTGAGGTCTGTGCGATCCGTAGGGCTTCGCGCCGAAAGCCCAGGTCGAGCGCCTGGTGCGCCATGGCACGAAGGATGTGTCCGCTCAGGGGGGCATCGCCGGAGCGGGCCGCGAGCTTCACGGCTGTGTTGAAGCGCTGAAGCGCGAACCCGTGCTCACTGTTATCGAAGGCCATCCAGCCGGACACGTAGGCAAGTTCGGCGGCTGCTGAATACATCGCGCGGCGGGTTGCCTCGTCGGCGAACCGGCCTCGGAGGAAGTCGTGGGCCTCGTGCTTCAGGTATTCGTCGACCGCCCGCCGTCCGTGGCCGCCGCCGCGCCTCTGGTCCATACGTGAGAAGGCCAAAGTCAGCTCTCGTACGATCTCAACGTCTCCGCGCCCGACACGCTTGCCCGTTGAAGCGTCGTCCTCTGCTGGCGGCCTCGACATGGCATCCCACCATGCTTCCTCCGGCAGGAGGAGGGACGCCGCGGAGTACACGCCACCCGCCAGTAGCCGCCGCCGGTCCGTGTCCACGCCACTCCCCAGTTCGTTCAGCGCGATCAAGGGATCGGCGCGCCAGTCCAGCGCACCTTGCGCTGGTGAGGTGGATGCTGCGAACCCGGCCTCTTCCGGTGTGATCTCACGCTTCAAACGACGGGTCAGCGCCTGGCACAAGATAGCGGGCGCGACACCTGTCGGCTGGGTGCCTCCGACCCACATGCTCACGTGGGAGCGGCCGACCTTGGAGTTCTCCCGTACCTCGCCGTTCAGTGTCTCGGCGGAGATCCGGTTGTACGCGGATGCCGCCTGTGCCCGTGACCAGCGCGCTTCCAGGAGAAGCGCGGCTAGCCGCTCGTTCCTCTCGCGCGCCATCGTGCGCCCCCGTCACTGAAGCCGATCTTTGACCATGTTGACCGATCCGCCCGCCCCGGCTCTTGCTCAGGGCGGTTCAGATTCCAACGTAGTGCTCAACTGATCTGCGGTGCAGAGGAGATGACCGAAGGCCGTCTCTGCGCGGGGCGCAAGATCAAGCTGTTGAGCGAATCATCACCGTGAGACGGGGCGAGGCCGGTGACGGCTGGCTGCGACCGATGTCCTCGTACCCCCACGATCGGTACAGGGAGTGGACCTTCCCGTCGCCGGCTGCTTCGTTGACCATGAGCGTCACGTACGGCTCCTCCCGGCCGGCCAGGAGCGCGTCGTGAATGTGTCGCGCCACACCAGTGCCTCGCCATGCAGGGGACACGCCGATTTCCTTCAGTGCCAGGACTGCGTGCGCCGTGTACTTCTCGACGGGCGCCGGACTGGTGCGCTGCCAGTACCGGTCCCCGTCCTCGATCGTGTTGCCGTAGGCGTACCCCACCGGGCGCTCGCCCTCGTAGGCGAGTACCGCCTGAAAGCCAGGCTCGGTTCCGTGCCGGTCCAGCCGCTCGCCGAAGGAGGAGACCGCATAGTTCGCTAGGTGGAGCAGCGGTGCCCGTACTTCGGCATACACATTGAGCAGGTCGCCCCGGACGGCGTCCAGTTCGGTGAAGGATCGGAGTTCGATAGCGGGTGCCGAGGTCATGCGGTGTGCCTCCAGGCGGCGGTGTGCTCGGTCCAGATTCGCGCGCTGTCACTGCCCGGTGCAGTAGCACGCAGGGCAGCGCCAAACTCCTGAAGCATGCGCGATACCCGGGGGTGATGGGTAGCCGCCTCCGCTGTGACGTCCATGGCCGTGCCAGTAGCGGTGTCGACGTCGCCCTGAGCGAGCTGGGCCTGCGCGAGGCGGCTGGTGGCGATGGCGCGCGAGCGCTTCATGTGCGGTCTGAGCACGGCCAAGCACTGGTGCGCGTGATACTCGGCGGTGGACCAGTTACCTGCGGCGAGATGGGCGGTGAGGGCGAGGGAGTGAAGCTCCGCTTCGTCGTAGAAGGCCAGAAGCCATACTGGCCGGGAGGCACCTCGATCAGCGCGGTTCATGGCTTCGTACGCCTGGTCGAAGGTGCGGGGCAGGCCCCGCCCCTCGTGCGCGGCGCCCTGGATAGCCATCTGCCGGGCCATACCCAGGGAAGCGAACACTGGGTCACGGCGGGTGATGTGTAGGTTCCGTGCGACGTCGTTGGCTGCTCGGGCATCCGCGGGGCGTCCCATATGCCGGTAGAGACTGCCGGCATGCGACCAGATGCGGAACTTGATGGCCTGGTCCCCGGACAACTCGGCGAGCGCTTGGGCTTCCCTCATGTGGGCGACGGCATCTTGGAAACGGCGGCCGTCGATGGCAGCCCACATCGCGGATGAGCGGAAACTCGCGGCGGTGGCGTAAAGACTGCTCCGCACGCGTTGGGTGGCGCTTCCCGAGTTCTGGAGATTCAGGGCTGAGCCAGCAAGGTCTACGGCACGCTTCTCAATATCTCGCTGTCCGCCGCGCTTGTGATCGCTGGCGACCACAGCCGCGAACTTCTCTTGCAGCCGTCCGACGTCACTCATGCCGATCTTGCGCGTCGAGGCAGTGGCTGGGGCGGCGGCAGCCACGGCCGCCGAGATGGTTCCAGCGACAAGGGTGCGGCGGTGCATAGGGTCCTCCTGCGGTGGGGCTGCCGTCGATGAGGAGCGGCCCCGTGGCACGAACCCTAAGTCGACAGCAGACATCCCTGAGATGCCCTCAAGGACCCTCCGCGTTGCCGTGTTGGGCCATCGAACTCGCCCAGATCGCCACTCCCGGACATGACGGCCGTCGTACGTTCCGAATCTACCGGTGAGGTCCTCCAGAGCTTCGTTTACGGCTTTGGCCAGGCTGTTTGAGCTGTGCTGATGGTCTTCCATCCACGCTTCAAGAGCCTTGTTTCGCGTGGGGTTCATGACCGCACCGTAGACCGTTGCGCACGCACAGCTAGGTAAAGGGAACACCAAAATCCCCTAGGTGAGCTATCTCGGTTCCGCGTCAGACCCCCTAACCAGGGGCTCTGGACTCGGCGTTACTTGTTCCACACGGCACCGGGCCGATCGCGCACTCCGCCGCAGACCGGCGTGACGGTCCCGCCGTGAAGGAGCAGACGAACGCCAAACGATCTTTGACCACCTTGACCACCGCCAAGCCCTTGACCCCATGCCGATTCAACCGGTTAAGCGGTTCGCTCTTGGTAGGCCAGCTTCACGACGGGCGGGAGTACCCCACATGAACTCCTTCACTGACAACTTCAGCGTGACGCGTGCCGTGTGCCCACCCGGCGTCAGTCAGTGGCGGCGACGGGTCACAGGCACCACGCGTCAAGGGGAGGTCGTGCCTCGCGCTCTGCTCCGCCCGGTCCAGCTGGGAGGCTTCCGATGACTTCGGCTCCAGCAGTCGCACCAGTCGCGGTGCAGGGACTGCCGCAGACCTCGCACGCCTTCGAGGTGGCTTTCACCCCGTCCCGACGCCGGGTCGGAGGCATGCGCCGAATCACCAAGGCTTTCCTGGGGCTTTGGGACGTGCGCGGCCCGCTGGCCGAGGACATCGTGCTTGCCGTTTCCGAGCTGGTCACCAATGCCGTCGAACACGGCGAGGGCGGAGTCGCCCTTCGGGTGCAGTGCGCCGACAACGAACTGCACGTCGCGGTGACCGACGGAAGTCGCGCCCCCGCTAACCTGCGTTCCCCCAATGACGACGACGATTCCGGCCGCGGCCTGCTCCTCGTCGCTGCTCTGGCCGACCGTTGGGGCATCAGCGACGACGGCAAGACGACGGGGTGCGTCTTCCGCGTCCCCGCCGGGAGGCCGTGATGGTCGCGATCACTCGGGAGGCCGCAGCGCAGATGGTCGGGCAGTGCTCCGCTGACGACATTACGGCGGGCCTGATCCCCTTCAGCCTGCGTCGCTCGCTCGCCCGTGAGGCAGTCACCGACGAACTGTATGACGACTGGACGCCGTTCTCGGCGCGGACGCGAAGCCCGCATCAGACGAGGTCCAAACCATCGCGGATCGGTCGCGGAAGGCGACGACGACACTCGTGGAGCTCGTGCCTCACGCCTCGGCTGCTGTCCCTGATAGCCACATGCCCAGCAGGGTGCATCTCGTCGCTTGTCTTCGGGGTGAGCACTCGTCCCCTCCCGGCCCGGCCCGGCGAGGAGCTGCCGCCGTCGCAGAACGCTCCTTCCCCGCCCCGGTGACACCGATGTCTCTCGTCCCTACCGTTCCCGGCCGCTACGGCGGCCCCAGAACCAGCCCCGTAGCCGCGGGGCCTATGGAGTTCCACACGATGAAGCGCCTTCCGCAGATCGAGCAGTACGGCCTGATCGGCGACACACAGACCAGCGCCCACGTCTGTGACGACGGAGCCATCGACTGGCTGTGCCTGCCCCGCTTTGATTCGCCGGCAGTCTTCGCCGGGCTGCTCGGCACCCAGGAGCACGGCTCCTGGCAGATCGCCCCGGCACCATGTATCAACCGACCCGATGCCGGGGCACTCGCTGAGCGCCGATACCGCGGTGACTCGCTGGTTTTGGAATCGGTATGGCGCACCCAGGCTGGCTCGGTCCGTGTCCTGGACTTCATGCCGCCGCGCGACGGGGACCCGCAGGTCATCCGGATCGTCGAGGGCTTAGCCGGCGAGGTCGAGATGGTCTCGGCCACGCGTCCGCGGCCGGGATACGGCAGCGTCAGTCCCTGGATCCACGAGGTCGGCGGGCGCATGGTCGCGGAGGCCGGCGCGGACGCGCTGTGGCTGGACACCTGCGTCCCGCAGGTGGAGAAGGACGGCGTCGTCGTCAGCACCTTCACCGTCGTCCCCGGGCAGAGCGTGGCATTTGTCCTCAGCTGGTCCTCATCCCATGCCGGCGAGCCGGACGTTCCCGACCCCAAGGCCACACTCACCGAGACGCTCGCTTTCTGGCAGGACTGGACACAGGAGTGCACCTACGACGGGCCCTACCGCGAGGCCGTGGTCCGTTCTTTGATCACGCTGAAGGCGATGACATACGGGCCGAGCGGGGGGATCGTCGCGGCGCCGACCACGTCACTGCCCGAGGAAATCGGCGGGGTGCGCAACTGGGACTATCGCTACACCTGGCTCCGCGATGCCTCCAAGACGCTGGCCGCGCTGCTGGGCACCGGGTACCGGCAGGAGGCGCAGGCATGGCGACGCTGGCTGCTACGAGCCGTGGCCGGCGACCCACAGAACCTGCAGATCATGTACGGGATAACCGGTGAGCGCGACCTGCGCGAGCGGGAGCTGCCTTGGCTTCCCGGGTACGAGGGATCAGCACCAGTACGGGTCGGCAACGGAGCGGCCGACCAGCTTCAGCTGGACGTGTACGGCGAGGTGATCGAGACCCTGTACCTCGCACATCAGAGTGGGGTCGCGCACTGCGCGGACACCGCGGTCCTGCACCAGCGACTCGTCGAGCACCTGGTCCAGCGGTGGCAGGAACCCGACGAGGGCATCTGGGAGATCCGCGGGGCCCGCCGACACTTCGTGCACTCCAAGGTCATGGCCTGGGTGGCCATCGACCGCACCATCCGCCTGATCGAGGCCGGTGCTCTCAGCATGGAGCTGGCCCCGCTGATCAAGCTGCGCGAGACGATCCACCACGAGGTGTGCACCAAGGGCTTCGACCCCGACCGCAACACCTTCACGCAGTCCTACGGATCGAGGGCTCTGGACGCCGCCACCCTGCTCATCCCCAGCATCGGGTTCCTACCGCCCGACGACCCGCGCGTCATCGGCACCGTGGACGCGGTACGCCGGGAGCTGAGCACCCCGGACGGACTGGTGCGCCGATACCCGACGGCCGGCAACCGCGCCGGAGTGGACGGCCTGAAGGGCGACGAAGGCACCTTCCTTCTCTGCTCGTTCTGGCTGGTCGATGCCCTGGCCTTAACCGGTCGGCTGAATGAGGCCAACGGCCTGTTCGAACGCCTCCTCGCGCTGCGCAGCGGTCTCGGGCTCCTGGCCGAGGAGTACGACCCCGCGCAGGGACGGCAACTCGGCAACTTCCCGCAGGCGTTCAGCCACATGGGTCTGATCCAGAGCGCCCGGCTCCTGCACCGGCTGTCGCCGCAGCCCTCTCTCCGCCTAGGGCGCAGTCCGCGCCTCCGGCGGGACAGAAGTGAAACGGAAGTAGAACGGCCGGGAATTGCCTGCGAGTTGGCCGAGCGCGACGCTCGAAACGTGCCCCAGACCGCGCCAGACGGTTCAGAACCCGACGCCAAAGCACGCTCTGTCGCCCCACCCACCGACGAGGAATCCCATGCCTGACCGCGCGTTCCCGACACGGCCGGCCGCGACCAGTCACCGCAGACGGCAAGCCCCACAGATCGACGCCCTCACCGTGGGTCGTGTCCGTCGCGCCGTGATGCCGCCTCTGGTCCTACTGACGGTGTTGTTGAGTGGCGCTTGGATCGGGTGGCTGACGGCCGCGACGACTCATGCCTGGATCGTGGTCGCCTTGGTCTGCGGACTGGGTGTCATCGCGCTGGTCGCCCGGAGCGGCACGCGCACGGCAGCCGTCGCTATCCATGCAGTCGTGGAAGAGCGGCGAGCGGCGGAGCTGACCGCCCTCGCCAAGGACACGGCGGCTGTGGAGAAGACAGTGCTCTGGTCGGCGGAGGAACTGTGCCGAGGAGCCCGACCGCCGCTGCCCGAACGTCGGATGCCCGGTCCGGCCGGTGCGACGGCGGAGATCAGCAGTGCGCTCGGGGCACTCCAGGTGGAGGCCGTCACAGCGCTGATACGTGTGCACGACGAGTCCCAGTCAGTCGTCCTTCTCCAGGTCCTGCGCCGCCTGGCCATGCGGGAGCACTCCCTGGTGGGCAAGGCCCTGGAGGCCCTGAACCAACTGGAGAAGCTGACCGACGATCCGGAAATGCTGGACAGGATCTTCCAGATCGATCACCTCGTGACCCGGGTGCGTCGTCAGGTGGAAAGCACAGCAGTTCTGGGTGGTCAGTCCCTGCGCAGCACGCGTCAGCCGGTGTCGGTCACGACTACGCTGCGCGGCGCGGTCTCGGAGGTCGTCCAGTACTCACGTGTGGTGGTCGCGGCGGGTTCGGTAGGCGTACAGCTGGGGCTCCCGCGACATGTGGGTCCCGACTTGACCCACCTGCTGGCGGAACTGATCGAGAACGCATGCGAGTCCTCCGATCCCGCCACCAGGGTGCTAGTGCGCGCGGAGCCGGTGCCCAACGGCCTGGTGATCGAGGTCGAAGACCGAGCCATCCCCATGCCACCGCAGTCCCGCGCACAGATGAATCACCTGCTCAAAGCACCCGACGAGGTCGACGTCAGTGCCCAGGTACGTGTGGGGCAGATCGGCCTGCTGGTCGCAGCGAAGATCGCTCAGTCGCACAACCTGACGGTGCACCTCCAGGAGAACGCCATGGGAGGCACCACAGCCCAGGTGATCATCCCAAAGCGGCTCCTCGTGACGATCGCACCCGCTGGGAACATGGACACCCGACGTGACGTCCGCCCCGTCGCGTCGCCGCCGGAGCAGACCCGCACGGCGCCTGTCCCCGCGATACACCCGGGCGGAAGCCCGACCGCGGCGACACTGCCTTCAGCCGGAGGCCCCAGGCCCTCCACTCTGCCGCGGAGAACACGCCAGCCCGGCTCGGTTCGTCCGCCGGGCGAGCGCGAGCACATTCCCGTGGCTGCGCCCAGGCCGGGGCTGGCAGCTGCCTTCCGTCGCGGCGTCCAGGCCGGCGAAGGCGCCGCCACCACGCCTGCAGACTCCGGCGAGCCCACCCGCCCCTGACGATCACACCTCCCCTCGCCTCCCGACGAACCGGTCATGGTCGCCGGCCCTTCCCCCTTCAGGAGTGATTCCCATGAGCACCCACGCCGAGTTGGACACCGTGTCCGAGGACGCCTCCGCGCCGCAGGCGGAGGTGACGGCGAGCGGCATGCGAGGTGACATGCAGTGGCTGCTGAAGCACTTCGTCGCCGAGGTCGCAGGCGTTACACACGCCGTGCTGCTGTCGCGGGACGGCCTGCAACTCCTGGACAGCGAGGTCGAGAAGGACTGGGCGGACGAGTTGGCGGCAGCCCTCAGCGGAATCGCCGCCATCGCGAAGAACCTCACCGGGCCGAGCCGCCTGAAGCGGCCTGCAAGCCAGGTCATCATCGAGCGCGACGACTGCCTCATTTTCGTCCAGAGCGCCGGAAGCAGCACCGCCTTCAACAACCACCCCGGCAGCAAGGTGAAGGACACGGTCCTTGGCGTTGTCGCGACCACGGAGGCGGACGCGGGCAGCGTCGGCTTCGAAATCGGACGCCTGGTCCAGAAGTTCGCCCCCTACATGCAGGTACCGGTCCGCGGCCGCACTGACGACGAGGCCCGGTGAACACCCACGACCGCGCGGACGAGGACGCCACGTTCGTGCGGACCTACACGCTGACGCGCGGGCGCACCAGGCCGCGGCACCTGCTGAGCCTGGAGACCGTCCTGGCCGCCGGCCCCGGACGGCCAGGCCCCCGTCAGGCCGAGGAGTGCGAGCAGATCCTCGCCCTGTGCCAGGAGCATCCGCGGCCGGTCACCGAGCTGGCCGGACTGCTTGCTCGCCCTGTCACCGCAGTCAAGATCCTCGTCTCGGACCTCCTGGACGCCAACGCCCTGGTCATCTCCGTGACCTCCGCGTATGCCTCCTCCGACGCGGACGCGGATGAACGACCCACCACCGATCTACTGGCTGCCTTCGCGGTGGGCCTGAAAAGGAAGTGGCCCAATGCCAACCGTTTTTCCCAGGCCGGATGACCCGCGTGCGGGGCTGCGCACTCCGCCGCCCGTACACGCTGCCGCACCCACCGTGCTGAAAATCGTGATCGCCGGGGGCTTCGGCGTGGGCAAGACCACCGCCGTGGGAGCAGTCAGCGACATCACTCCGCTGAGTACGGAGGAGTACCTGACCGAGGCGAGCACAGGCGTGGACAGTCTTGAGGGCGTCGAGGCCAAGGAGACCACCACGGTCGCCTTCGACTTCGGCCGGACCAGCCTGCCTGACGCGCCCATTCCCCTGGAGCTGTTCCTGTTCGGCACGCCCGGCCAGGACCGGTTCGGAGACCTCTGGTACGACCTCTCCCGCGGAGCCGTCGGCGCGGTCGTGCTGGTCGACACCCGTCGCCTGGAAAGCAGCTTTGCCCCCATCGACTTCTTCGAAGACATCCAGCTGCCCTTCGCCATCGCGGTGAACCACTTCGACGGTGCCGAGCGCCACCACCCCGAAGAAGTACGTGATGCCCTCGGACTGCCGGCATCGGTGCCGGTGCTGCCCTGCGACGCCCGCAACCCGAACCACGTCGCGGGCATCCTGATCGCCCTCGTCGGCCACGCCATGCGGAACCCCCCGACCGAGTCCGCTCCCGTTCCATCCGCCATCACTTTCCAGGACGCCTGATGTCGTACCAGCCCCCTACACCTCACCTTCCGACGCCGCCAGCCGCGCCCGTGCTCCACTTACCACAACGAGCCCTGCGCCCCGGGGCGCAGAACCCGGCACAGCCCGTCGGCACCACCCCCGCCCTCCCGCATGAGGCAGAGCCGAGCGAACTGTCCCAGCGGTACGAACTGCTGCGGCGCCTGGGCGTGCCCACCACGGCCAGCGAGGACTTCGACGCGATGGCCCGAGCCATCGCGGAGAAGACCGGGTTCCTCTACGGGTTCGTCAACCTGTTCCTGGAGAAGCAGAAGTTCGTCGGACTGCACCAGCCGCCGGCGGACAGCGGGTACGTCATCGTCGGCCGCACCATGAGCCGCGACCACGGATGGTGCCCGGAAGTCATGGCCCGCCGCAAGGCTCTGCCGCTGCCTGATGTGCACGCCAGCCCCCGGTTCAGCGGCAATCACGTGGTGGACGCAGTCGGGATCCGCGCCTACTTCGGCGCTCCCCTCATCCACGACAGCGGTGTCCGGCTGGGCACGGTGTGCGTGATCGACCCCGAAAAGCGCCCCCTGAGTGACGCACGCCGGATCCGGGACATCGTCATCGACGGCGGTGCCCAAGTGATGGATGGCATCACCCGCGGGGCGATCCGCTAGACCTTTCGGCCTGCATCAGCCAAGAGCGCGCGATACCCGGCCGCTCTGACCGTGCGACCTTCGCCCACGCAGAGGGAGACGACCATGCCCGCCACATCCATCACGCCGCCACCGGCGCTGCGCCCCTACCTCAGCGCCCGCCACGCACTGCTGTGGACCGAGGCGGACACCTTCGCTGACGAACAGGTCACTCCCCGCATCGCGCGCATGGAGGCCGCACCCGATCGAGTGGAGCGCAAACTAGCCGAACTGATGGGCGCACGTGGCTGGTTCGGCGTCACCATCCCGACCGCGCTGGGTGGGATCGACGCCGGGCACGTAGCGCGGTCCGTGCTGGTCCACCGCATCGCCTGCGCATCCGCGTCCGTCGCGACCATCCTGCAGGCCACGCTGATCCCGGTCGGCGCCGTCCTCAACTTCGCCACCGAAGATCAGCAACAGCGCTGGCTGCCCGGCGCCGCCGACGGCTCGCGACTCCTGTCGATCGCGGTAACGGAACCGGAGGCCGGCGGGCACATAGGCGGCATCGAGACCACCGCCCGACGCGCCGGCAATGACTGGGTGATCACCGGCAGCAAAGTCCACGTCGGCAACAGCCACATTGCCGCCGCTCACCTCGTCGTCGCCCGCACCGCCGAAGCCGGGACGAGTACCTCCACCGCTCTGACCGCATTCATGGTCGAATCCGACCGCCCCGGCCTCACCCTTCACGACCACCGCGGCGGCCTTGGCCTGCACGGCTTCTCCGCCGGCCGCCTCGACCTCGACCAGGTCCGCATCCCGCACGACAACGTGCTCGGCGACGTCGGGCGGGGCTCGGCCGTAGCGCAGAGCAGCAGCATCCTCTACGGACGCCCCAACCTCGCCGCCGTCAGCCTCGGTATCCACGAGGCCGTCGTAGCCACCACGACCGAACGCCTCAAGACCCGCATCCGCTATAGGAGCACCCTGTCCGACCTGCCGGTCCTTCGCGACCGCGTCGGCGGCATGGAAGCTCGACTGCGCGCCGCGCGCATCCTCGCCTACCAGGCCGTGCACCTCCTCGACGAGGGCGTGTCCTGCGACGCGGAACTGATCAACAGCAAGTACCTCAGCCACCGATGGGCGATGAAGTCAGCCCAGGACGCCATGGAACTGCACGGCGCACACGCTCTGGACCGCGACTACCTCCTCCAGCGCCTGTGGCGGGACATACAGCACACCTACCCGCCGGCCGGAACCGGTGAAGTCCAGCGGATCCGCCTGGCGGACGCCGCCTTCGACGAGGACCGCATCCAGTGGTCCGAACGCTTCGCAGCCGTGGCCGCCTGGGCACAGCCCGATCCGACCGCCGCATGAGCCTCCCGTGCGCGCCAACCCCGAATCCGCACCGCCAAGCCCGGAAGTGATGATGACCGCAGACCTGCCAGCGTCACCCAAGCCCGCCACCGCGGGAAGTGCCGCCTCGCTGAAGCAACAACTCGAAGACGCCCTGCAGGCAGCCGACGTCATCTCCTTGCTCTACGTAGCCGACGACGAGGCGGCTTTGAGGCTGACCGTGTACCGCAGCAAGCGCCCCTTCGACGACACCGTGGAGGCTGCCACCGAATGGCTGCGCCACGCCGGCATCGACGCCATCGCTTCGCTGGACGAGGAGACCCATCAAGTCGTCCTCACTCTGCCCACCGACGACGCCGTGCGCACACTCATCACCACCCTGCTCCAGCCCTGGATCACCGCCCACGCCGCCGCCCAGCAGCTCAAGGACGCGCTCGCGGACCACGGCCTCGACAGCACTATCGACGTAGGGAAGCAGGACCTCTACCTCCACCTGGCCGACGAGGAACTCGGCTCGGCCGCTACCCTCGCGCGCACTCTCGGCGCACCGGACATCGCATCGGAACTGCAGCTCCACCGCCGCCGCGACATCCGGCGGATGGCCAAGCGGATTAAGCTGGTGATCACCGGCGTGGTGGGCTCTTCGGTCGTCGCAGAGGTCGAGCCCGCCTGCGAGCACGAGGTCGATCGCCTCACCGTGAAGTTCACGCTGGAGCAGGCGCGTCTCTTGGCCAAGCGCCTCCTCCACACCAAGGTTTCTGATCCCTCCAAGCGTCTCCAGCGAATTCTCGACGCGGCCGTGGGCTTCGGTGCTGCTGTCGCGCGGCAGCCCCCGGATTCATCCAGATCCGACCGGCTCACACTCGCCATGAGCCCCGAGCAAGGCCGCCTTTTGATCCGCCGCCTCGTCCCCGGGCAGGGCCTCACCTCTGCACACGAGCTGTGCAAGCGATCGTCTGGAGCGTCATGACCACCGCGCCCGGACAGCTCCCGCCTTACCCGTCCTGCTGTGCCCAACGACGACCGAGTGACCTGCCCTCGACGAGGAACCTTCCATGACCGCCCCCGCCCTGACACAGCCCCTCACCCCAGCCGAACAACGCATCGCCCAACTTCTGGTGAACGGCTTGTCCGCCCAAGAGATCGCGTCCACCACTGTCCTGAAGCTGGGCACGGTCAAGAAGATGCTGACCACGGTGCGCTGGAAACTGCACTGCCCGCAGCGATCGCCCCTCGCCATGGTCGTCCACCGCGCGCTCGTCTCCGGACTGGCGACCGCCCCGCCCCCGAAGCGGCCCACTCCGGACCTGAGCCCTGAACAGACGAGACTGCTTCGCGCCGTGGCCGAGCACCCCTTGCCACGCGACATCGCCCTGGCCGCCCGCCTCGCCCCGGCCGACCTGTCCACTGCCCTCGAACAGCTCCTCGCCGACGTAGGCGCACAGGACAACACCGAGCTGGTGGTGCTGGCGTACAGCTGGCAGTTGCTGCCGCTCACGCGAGGCGCCCACGCCACACGAAGTGGAGCGCGCCAGTGACCCGGCCCGGAATCCACACGGGCAGCGAGGACCGCTCCGCCCCCGTCCCGTTCACGCAGACGCCGGCGTCCGCCCTCTACACGATGCGCATGCTGGACACCGCAGCAGAGCGCGAGGAAGCCGCAGCGCTTGTGCAGGATCGCCAGAATTGGCTCATCCGGCACGGCCTGCCCATCCCTGGTGACGAGGACGCCCCCGCGCAATTCCGAGCTGCGCAGACCCGTTCCGCCGGGCTCTTCGAGGACGGACGGATGCTGGCCTGCCTGATCCCTGAGCACACCCCCGATGTCCGGTGGGGCCAAGGACCGTGCCTCTTCCTCCGCAGCCTCTATACGCTGCCCGGTCACCCGGACAACGTCACCCGTCTGATCACCTTGTGGGCTTCCGACGCCGCCGCCCGCCACGGTCTGCCCCGCATACGCGCGGAAGTGCCCGCCCCCCAGCTGCGTGATCCGGCCCCGGTCGCGCAACTCCTCAATCGCCTGATCGACATGGGCTGGGCTCTGCACGGTGCCGGCGACGGACAGGCCGGCGAGGTCGCCCACCTCGAACTGAATGCCGAGCGCCGCTCCGGGCTCCACGCGCTGATCAGTTGCCGGGTCCGCGTCCCCCAGCCCGCCAACGGAGAATGGAGCGTCACGTGACCACCGACAAACCGCGACGGCCCGACCTCGCCCGCGAGCTGATCGCCCGCGCCGACGGCTCGGCCGCGCAGCGAGCCAAGCGCGTACGCGACCAGCTCGACGCCATCCAACTCGGGCGAGGCCGGCACACCGAGCACGCCAACACCGCCGTGTTGCGTCGGATCCTCTCCGAGCACGACTGGCCCGGCCACCGACTCGTGGGCCCCACCGCTGCCCGCGCCGCATGGACGATTGCCCTCCACAGCGACGACGACCCCGCCTTCCAACGCGCCGCCACCATTCTGCTTAAACGCGCAGTCCAGGCCGAAGACGCGCCGGTTCAGCACTGGGCACACCTGCACGACCGTGCCCTCATCACCAACGGACACGCACAGGAATTCGGTACCCAGCACCGCCTGAGCGCCAGCAGCATCGAACTGTGCCCGCTGCGCGCACCTGAATCCGTCGACGCCCGCCGGAGCGCGGTGGGTCTGCCGCCGCTCGCCGTGGCGCTAGAGGCGGTGAGGCACCGGTACACGCGCTTCGGCGACCTGCGCGCCCAGGAGGCCGAGGGCGACGAGCGGGCTGAGCGCTTCACCCGGGCGCTGGACCAGGCCGCCAAAAGCCGCCCACAGCAGCAGCCCGCCGCGGCCTGACGGCACCCCACCGACTCCGGACACGTGACGGCCGAGCGGCTCTGGCTGCCCGCCGCTGTCCGGCGGCAGGCCCCGGGGCCCAGGCCGGGCCCCGGTATCCCGCACCATCCACCACTCCTAGGAGGCATGCATGACCGCCATCCAGGCCGAGAGGCCGACCACCTCCACGCAGGCGGATCTCGCGAAGACCGACGACGACCCGTTCGGCCTCGACATCACCTTCATCGAAGGCACGCCGGCGACCGAGACCGTCCTGATGTGCAGCACGGGCGACACCTGCGGCAGCTCCTGCCCCAGCGCCTGCACCACCTCGTAAGCCGGGAAGCCCCGGTAGCGCGGGCCGGGCGGGGGTCCCCCCGTCCGGCCCGTCCCCCACCGTCACGCACACGATGAGGAGAGCCCTGATGACACGGCACCGGCCCAGCCTGTACGAGGCCGTGGGGCAGGCCATGCTGCGCGCTGCGGTGCACACCACCGAGCCCGCCATGCCGCCCTGGCCGACGACCAGGGCGCCCGCGGACGCGTGGCGCGCGTGGCTGAGCAGGGTGTGGTCCGACACCGACTTCCGCCGCTCCGTGTCGCAGGCGAGCCCTCATCTGGCCGACCAAGTGCAGGCAATCCTCGACGGCCGCACACCAAAGACGCGGCGAATGCGCCGGGCGGCGCTGGCCACCGCCCGCTACGCCATCCGCTACGCCCACCGCTCCACCCCGTACGGCCTGTTCGCCGGCGTCGCCCGGCTCGGCTTCGGCCCAACCACAGCCCTCCGCATCGGCAACGATCACCATGCCGTCACCCGCCCCGATCCGGTGGGACTGGACGAGATCCTCAGCGCCGAGGAGAGCGACGCTGCGGGTATGGTCGACGCCGAGGTTTGCGTCAACAGCCTGATCTATCAGCGCGACCAGCACATCCACGTCCCCTCCGAGGGCGACGCAGAGTTCCGCCTCGCCCTCAGTCCCGCGCTGCGTCTCGTCCTCGACCTGGCCCGATCACCGATCGAGTACCGCCAGTTGTCCGGCAAGCTGGCCGCGGAGTTCCCCACCGCGAGCGGCACTGCGCGCGAGCGGCTGCTCGGTGACTTGCTGCGGGTGCGGCTGCTGCGCTCCTCGCTGCGCGCGCCCGCCACCGTCGCGGACCCCACCGATGTCTTGCCGCCTGCGGCGCGCGCCCAGGTAGCCGGCCTGCGGACAGCGTGCGACCTACGGCTGGACGCCGACGTGCGGCTGCCCCAGCAGGTGCAGACCGAGGTGGAAACCGCCGCGACGGTCTTGGCCCGCCTGGTCACTCATCCGACCGGGACACCGGCCTGGCAGCGGTGGATCGCGCAGTTCTCTGAGCGCTACGGCGACAGCACCGCGGTGCCGGTGGAAGAGGTGACGGACCCTGACCGCGGCGTGGGCTTCCCGCCCGGGTTCGTTACGGCGAGCGAGCCGCCCCGGCCGATGTCCCGGCGTGACCGCCTGCTGTTGGAGCTTGCCGGTTCGGCCGCGGCCGACGGCAGCCGCAGCGTGGCGGTGACCGGGGCAATGATCGAGGAACTGGAAGCAGCGGTCGGCAGCAAGCCCCACGATCTGGCGCCGCACCTGGAACTTGCCGCGCAGGTTCACGCCGCCTCCGTTTCCGCCCTGGACAGGGGCGACTTCCGGCTGCGCGTGCTGACCGTCTCCCGCTCGGCCGGATCAATGACTGGCCGGTTCTGGCATCTGTTCCCCGGCGTCGAGGAGGCGTACGCGAACCTGCCCACGGTCGATCCGGGGGCAGAACTGGCGCACCTCTCCTTCCACGCCGGACGGGTGCCGGCCGACCTGCTCACCCGCGCGCCCCAGGCCCTGCCCCGCGTGGTCAGCGTCGGTGAATTCCGCCGCCCTTCCCCGCACGTCCTCTTTCCCCGCGATCTGTCAGTGACCGTCACCGGGGGCCGCCCTCAGCTGGTGGAGTCCGCGACGGGCAAGCCGTTGGAGCTGCTGGCCCCCACCGCCATCAACTTCCTGTGGAACAACTACACCCCGCCGATGGCCCGCTTCCTCGGCGAGATCAGCCGAGCCACCTCCCCGCAGGTGACCTGGTTCGACTGGGGCGCCGCCTGGGCCCTGCCCTTCACCCCGGCCCTCACCTACCGACGCACCATCCTCACCGCCGCACGGTGGAAGATCCGCAGCCGCACGCTGCCCGGCCGCACCGCCCCGCTCCAGCAGTGGGCGGACCAACTCCACAGCTGGCGTGCGCGGTTCCAAGTGCCGGAGCGGGTACTGCTCGCGGAGGACGACCAGCAGCTGCCCCTCGACCTCACCCGCGACGTAGACCTGGACCTTCTGCGCGCACACCTGGAAGCCAGCCCCTTCGGCATCGCCACCCTGCACGACGCGCCCCCACCGGATGCCGACGGGTGGATCGGTAGCCGATCCCACAGCATCGTCGTCCCCCTGGGCAGGCGCTCATGACCACGACGACCGTGCCCGGTACACAGGACCTGTCCGAGGGCGCTCTGGGGATGGCCCTGCTCGACATCGAGCGCCGTGATCTGTCCACCGCGCGCCGTCACCTCGCCCAGGCCACCGCCCGGGGGGTGAGCACCGGAAGCAACGCCAGCCTCTTCCACGGCGCACCCGCCCTGGAGTTCGTCCTGACCCGCGTGCACGGGGCCAGTGACGACGTCCGCGCGGCCGTCGACCGCGTCGTAGACGCCCGCCTCGCCGCCGCCCGCCGTCGCCAGGTGGCCGGCGCGCGGCCCCACCTCGCCGAATGGGACCTCATCCGCGGGCTGACCGGACTCGCCGCGCTGCTGCTGGACCGGCGCCCGATCGCGCCCCGGCTGCCCGACGTGCTCGACTGCCTGGTCGCGCTCGCCCACCCCGTACGCGGCAACGGCCGGATGCTGCCCGGGTGGTGGTCGGCGGTCGGCCCGGACGGGAAGGACATGGCCGGCGGGCACGGCAACAACGGCATGGCCCACGGCATCGCGGGGACCCTGGCCGTGCTCTCCCTCGCCCTGCGCCGCGGAGTCCGCGTCCCCGGGCACGAGGAAGCCGTCGCTACGTTCGCGACCTGGCTGGAACGGCACGGTGCCCACTACTGGTCCACCGCAGCCCACCTGGACGCCGCCCAGCCTCCCGCCGCGGAACCGGCCCGCCAGTCCTGGTGCTACGGCCAGCCCGGCATCGCCCGCGCCCAGCAGCTCGCCGCGCTCGCCCTCAGCGACCCAGCCCGTCGCCGGGCCGCCGAGGACACCGTTGCGGCCATCCTGACCGACCCGCTGCACCTCTCACGCATCCACGACTCCACGCTCTGCCACGGCTGGGCCGGCCTGCTGACCCTGACCCGCGCAGTCGCCGCCGACAGCCCGACGCCCAGCCGCTTCACCCCGATCATCCAGGACCTGCACCGACGCCTGGCCATCGACTGGGAGCACCTACCCAGACCCGGCTTCATGGAAGGCCGCGCCGGAGCCCAACTCGCCTTGGGGGCCAACGACACCACCGGCTGGACCCGCGTCCTCCTGCTCGCCTGACCCTCGCCCTGCCGCTCACAAGGAGATCCCTTCCCATGACCGTCGACGACGAGAACCTGCCGATCCCCCCAGCCGCGTCCTGGTGGCACGCCTCGGTGGCCTTCCCCACCCCGCCCGCGAGCGCCGCCCGGGCCCTGGCGACCGCGCTGACCGGCCACCGCTTCCACTTCCTGCGCAAGGACGCCGGCGTGCGCCTGCGCACCGAACAGCCCGTCGGTGACCTGCTGGACCAGCTCGTCGCCGACCGCGTGATCACTGGCTGGACGGGCGGGATCTACGAGCCGGAGACCCATGCCTTCGGTGGGCCCGAGGGCATGGAGGTCGCGCACGATGTGTTCTGCGCCGACAGTCCGGCCGCGCTCGCCGAGACCGGCACCCCCGGCGCCCGTGAGTGCAGCGTGATGCTGCTGTCCTCCATGATCCGCGGGGCCGGGCTGGACCCGTTTGAAGCCGGCGACGTCTACGCCCAGTGGGCCGCCCTGCGGCCCCCCGCCACCCCGCCTCAAGGGCCGGTCCTGGAGAAGGCCGTATCCGCGATGCGGCGGCTGATGAACGCCGACGCCGTCCTGCTCCCCTGCGCGGAACCAGGCTGGGCCGAGCGCGTCACCGCGTTCGAGCACGCCGGCCGCGAGCTGCGCCGGCTCGCCGCCGACGGCCGGCTGATACGCGGTATCCGGGCGGTCATCGCCCACCACGCGGTCTTCGCGTTCAACCGCGCGGCCGTACCCGTGGACGCGCAGGCCGCCACCGCGTGGCTCGGCCGTCACGTCGCCTTCTCCACCCAAGAAGGAGCTGACGTGTCTACCCGCAAGTCCGCCTCGGCGGACCCTAGCCTCCCTCGAATGGAGACCACCGTGACACCCGTAACCGACCCTGCCCACCTGCGCGAAGCCCTCGCCCAGCGGCTCGTCGACAGCGGCCACCTGCGCAGCCAGGCCGCCATCGACGCCTTCCGCACCACCGACCGAAACGCCTTCCTGCCCGGCGTCGACCTGGAGAGCGCGTACAAGGAGGACGCGGTCCCGATCAAGCACGACGAACACGGCGAGATGATCTCCTGCATCTCCGCGCCGTCCATCGTGGCCACCCAGCTCGAACAGCTCGGCGCCCAGCCCGGCCACAAGGTCCTGGAAGCGGGAGCCGCCACCGGGTACAACGCCGCCCTCCTCGGCAAGATCGTCTCCCCTGGCGGGCAGGTGTGGACCCTCGACGTCGACCAGGACCTGGTGGCCGGCGCGAGCAAGCACCTCGCCGAGGCCGCCGTCGACAACGCCACCGCGGCGATGGCCGACGGCGCGGCCGGACTACCCGAGCACGCCCCCTACGACCGGATCATCTTCACCGTCGGCGCCGGCGACGTCCCCGCGAAGATCCTCGACCAGCTCGCCCCCGGCGGGCGCCTGGTCCTGCCGATGCGTATCCGCGGCAGCATCTCCCGGAGCTTCGCCTTCGAGCGCGACGGCGACACGTGGAAGACCGTCTCCTGCGAGATGGCCACCTTCATCCCCCTGCGCAAGGGCGTCTGCGACGACATCTACACCCTCGTGCCGATGGCCGGCGACGGCAACGTGCGCCTGGAGACGTTCAGCGAACAGGACGTCGACCGCGACGCCCTGCGCACCGTCCTCGACCAGCAGCAGACCAAGCTCTACACCGGGGTGAAGTTCCGCCAGGGCTCGGCCTGGGAGTGGCTGTACCTGTACCTCGCCTGTGTGCTGCCCAACGGCCTGTCCCGCCTGCCGGGCCAGCGCCCCGGCTTCACCCCGCACTTCGGTTGGGGCTCCATGGCCGCCCTCGACGGCGGGTCGCTCGCGTACCTGACCATCCGGGAAGGGGAGGACAACGAGGGCCGCTACTGGGAGGTCGGTGTGATCGGCCACGGCGAGGACGGCGCCAGCCTCGCTGAGCGTGTGGTGGACGAGATCCGCGCTTGGGACGCCAGCGGTGGCAACGACGCCCCAGAGCCGGGCTTCCGAATGGTCGTGGCCGACTCGCGTGACCTGCTGACGGCGGACGATGCGCGCTTCGTCGTCGACAAGCCTTACAGCCGACTGGTCGTCGACTGGGCGCGCAAGGGCTGAGCCGATGATCCCCGCGATAGCCAGCCGCATCCCCCTGGTCCGCCGGACCAAGGCGCCCGCGCTCCCGCTTCCCGAGCGCACCAACCACCTCACCGCGCTGACCGTCGCGCCCGCAGGTGCGGGCCACCACGACCTGGTGGCCCGCGCCTGCGGGGTCCTCAACTATGCCGCGCTCATCGCCTCCGACGTCGGCCTGCACGTCCTGGCCGAGGAGCTGTGCTGGCGCCAGCACCAGGTCTTCGCCAACGCCGAAAGCCTCAGCGGACGGCTCGCCGTCATGTCGCTGATGCCGCTGGTCAACCTCGCCCGGTTGCAGATCCGCGCCGGCCACGGGGAACTCGCCTACAGCTTGTTGCACTGCCTCAACGACGCTGCCCGGCACCGCAACAAGACCAACATCGACGGGCGCACCGTCGACCTCTCGCCCCTGACCGGCACGGACGAAAGCCACCGCGCGGTGTGCCAGGAGCTGTACGTCACCCTCCTCGTGGACGGAGCCCGCGCCCTCGCACAGATCGGCCGGTGGGCCGAGGCCGCCGACGCCATGGCGCGGCACCGCGGCATCGGCAACCGGCTCCTCGACGGCCGACAGATCAAAATCATGGCCCTTATGGAGCAGGGCCTGGACCAGGAGGCCCGCGGTCTGATCGCCACCACCCAGCCCACGGAGTCCTGGGAGCGAGCCGTCGCCCTCCTCCTGGACGCTCACTGCCGGCCCGTAGACGCCCCTTTCCCCGAAGCCGACCTCGACCGCACCGTGGATGAAACCGTCCAGCTCCTTGCCCATCCCGATCCACCGACCGCCGTCTTCCAGACCCGGGCGGGCCTGTCGGTCCTGGAACTGGACCGCTCGGGGGGCCATGTCACTCGCGTCCTCGATCCTCTCGTCAGCATCGCGCGACTCGACGCCTACGCCGCACGAGAGGCGCTGCACCATCCCATCGCCGCGTCAGCCCTGGATGACCAGGCGACGGCCGCTCTGACCTCCGTGATCTCCGCGGCCGGACTCGGAGTCGGCATCCTGCCCGCCCGCGATCACGAGGCCCTGACGGTCGCTGTCGGCCACGCCGAGGGGGAGCTGGAAAAGCTGCTGCAGGCTGATCCCGATCCCGGTGAGAAGGCGGCGGCCCGCGGGACGTAGGCGTCGTGCCCCTGTGGTTTGTCGGTGTCGGCGTTTCGGCCACTTCCTGCCCGTGGCCGCTCCAAGCCAGACCAGGGATCGGGCGCCTGCAGGTTCTCCGGACGCAAGGAATTGCGGGCTTTCCAGCACGACCGAATGACGTGTGTTCGATATCGCAGCCGTGTCGTTAGACCTCACGACTCAGCCGCAGCGACCGTCCTAGGGGGAACGATGACCTCGGCCGTTACACAAGACCAACCGTCGCAACCGGAGAAGGGGGTGGCACCGGACGACGAACCGCAGGATCCCGGTGTTCGAGAGGAGGAATACCTCTACCGCGACGCATCGAGGCAGCAGGCAGGCTCCCTGCTGACCTCCCGCACCATGGCACGGCGCCTGCCCTCGCTCGTGCGGCGCTCGGTGCAGATGGCCTGGCGCGTGGACCGCGGCGCGACCATCGGCCTGCTGGTCTGCCAGATCGGAACCGGTGTCCTCGCGGCCCTCGGCCTCCTGGCCGTCACAGGCACGATCACCGCGCTGGTCGCCTCGGGCGACATCACCGCACGGCTGTGGGACGCCGCCCCACAGCTGGCTGTGATCGCCACCGCCGCCGGGCTGCGGGCGCTTCTGGGGATCGCCGTGGTCTGGCTGACTGGCCGACTTCGCCCGGTACTGGGCCGGGCCGCAGAACTGACGATGATCGAGGGCGCGCTCGGCGCGGAGCTGGCCGCGAACAACGTGCCCGGCTACAACGACGCCTACGACATCGCCGACCGTGGCGCGCAGGTCACTCCCGACCTCGTCGAAGAAGCGCAGGACGTCCTCGCGGCCACCGCCACGCTCGCGGCCGGCGCCACCGTGCTGACCGTCCTGCACCCCCTGCTCCTTCCCCTTCTCTTCCTCGCATGCCTGCCACAGGCCGCCGCCTACGTGCGCTCCGCCCGCGTGATCTACCTCGCCGGGCTGGAGACCTCAGGGCGACGCCGGATGCTGAGCAAGTTGCGCTGGCACATGGCCTATCAGGAGTCCAGCGAAGAGATGCGCGCCTGCCTGGCCGCGCCCTTCCTGATCGGCCGGTATCGCCGACTGGCTGCCTCAGTCAACGCCGCCGAACGCAAGGCGGCGAACACCGGTGCCTGGATGGGACTGGCCGGCGCCGTGGCCGGTGGTCTCGCCTCGACCGCGGTATGGGCAGCGTTGCTGTGGCTCCTGGCCTCCGGGCGGATGGACCTGGCGGCAGGCGGTGGCGCCGTCTTCGCCCTGCAGACCGCCACCGGCTCGGTGCGGGGCATCATCAGCGGCGGGGCCCGCCTGGTGCGCACCGGCTGGTACGTACAGGACTGGCAGAACTTCCTCGACAACGCCCACGGCCAGGCCATGACCGACTCCCGTGGCTCCGCGCCCGTGCCCGCGGCCCCGGAGCGCTTCGAGGTCCGCGACGTCACCTACCGCTACGACGGCGCCCCCGAGGACAGCCTGAGCAACGTCTCCCTGCACGTGCGACGCGGCGAAATCGTGGCGCTGGTCGGGGAGAACGGCTCCGGCAAGACGACCCTCTCACGCCTGTTGTGCGGACTGCTGCTGCCCACCGAGGGCACCGTGGCCTGGGACCACGCCTCCACGGTGGACCTCGACCCCTGGGGGGCTTGGGAGCATGTCGCCCTGGTGCCGCAGAAGTTCACGTATCTGCCGCTGACGATGCGCGACAACATCACCTTCGGGCAGGGCGACACCAGCGACGCGGCCCTGCTCGCAGCCTGCGAGGCGTCCGGCGCCGCGGAGATACTCCCCGGCCTCCGCTCCGGTCTGAACACCTTGCTGACCAGCGAGTGGTTCGGCGGACAACAGCTCTCCGGCGGCCAGTGGCAGCGCTTGGTCCTCACCCGCGCGTTCCACCGGCAGGCCGCCCTGCTGGTGATGGATGAGCCCACGGCCGCCCTCGACGCCCGCGCCGAGCACCGGATCTTCGCCGGCCTGCGAGAACTGGCCAAGGACCGCTCCATCCTGCTGATCACGCACCGCCTGACCAACGTGGCCGTCGCCGACCGGATCGTCGTCCTGGACGAGGGCCGGATCGTTCAGGAAGGCACCTATGCCCAGCTCACCCAGCAGCCAGGGCTCTTCCGGACCCTGTGGGAACTGCAACGACGGATGAGCGGCGACACCCCCTGACCGCCTCGTCCGTGCGAGGCCGCGTCCTGCCAGTCGAAGTCACCAGCCCGCTCCCCACGCTCCCTTCGCCCTCCCACGACCGAACCCGCCGCACCAATCTCGAAGGACTGCTGTGACACATCCCCCGGCCACCGCGGTCAGCAATGCGAGCGAGCTGCGCCAGCAGCTCGTCGAGCAGCTCCGCGCCGGCAACCACATCCGCACTACTGGCGTCGAGCACGCCTTTCGCACCGTGCCCCGTCACGCCTTCGCCCCCGAGGTGACCCTCGAAGCCGCGTACGCCGACGACATCGTCCGCACTCGCCATGCACCCGACGGCCGGGTTATCAGCTCCATCTCCGCGCCGTGGCTGCAGGCGGACATGCTGGAAGCCGCCCGCATCAAGCCCGGCCACCACGTGCTGGAGATCGGTTCCGGCGGTTACAACGCCGCCCTGATCGCCGAACTCGTCGGCCCGGCTGGACGCGTCACCACCCTCGACATCGACCCGGCCGTCACCGAAAGGGCCAACCGCTTCCTCGCCAAGACCGGATACGACGGCATCCGCATCGTCACCGCAGACGCCGAGCACCTACCCGGACCGCTGATTCCGGACGGGGGATTCGACGCCATCGTAGTCACCGTCGACACCTGGGACCTGCCCTGGATCGACGCTCTTGCCGAAGGCGGCCGGCTCGTCGCGCCGCTGCGCCTGCACGGCTACCACTGGGCCATCGGCTTCACCAAGAGCGGGGCACAGCTGCACAGTGACGAGCCGCTCATCGTCTGCGGCTTCGTCCCCATGCAGGGTGACGGGGCCTGGAACCCGAACCGCCGCACCGTTCACGGCACCGGGGTCCACCTGTCCTGGGAAGACGGCACTCCGCTGTCCGTGGACGACCTCGGTCCCGCCCTCTCTCGCGAGCCGACTGTCTTCCCCACCGGCATCACGGTCGGGGGCCAGGAGCCCTTCGATCTCCTCACGCTCTACCTCGCTGGCGCCCTGCCCGGCTTCTGCCGCCTGGAAGCAGACCCCGACGGCGTCCACCAGGTCCTCAATCCGCCGCCCTCGCATTGGCCCGCCGCCGCGATCGTCCGCGGCACCTCCCTCGCTCGGCTGACCCACGAGCGCATCGACGACAGTGACGACGGCCGAAGCCGGTACGAGTTCGTCGTCCACGGTTACGGACCCCAAGGGCACACCGTCGCGCAGGGGATGGTCGAACAGGTCGTGTTCTGGCACAGCAGGCACCGCGGCGTCCGCTGCCCCCTCATCACCGTCCGCCCAGCAGACGGCCCCACTCCGACGGGCCCGGACCACAAGCCGCATGTGTTCGCGAAGAAGCACACCCACATCAGCGTGATCTGGCCGATCGTGCCCGCAGCCACCGCCCTCCCACCGCACTGACGCCCCACCTCGACTCGTGCCGCTCCACTTCCTGCGAGGTAGCCCCTATGCCGTTGTCGCACCACCACATCCGCACCACCGTCGATGCTTACCTCGCTCGCCACCCGGACGAGCGCGAGCAGCTCGGCGCCTTGAGGGATGCCCTCGACCGCACCGGTGAGGACATCTCCAGCCGCTCAACCTTCCCCGGACACGTCACCTGCGGCGCGATCGTCGTCGACGAGCACAACCGCGTCTTGCACGTGCTGCACCTGGCAAGCGGGAAAGTCCTCGCTCCCGGCGGCCATGCCGAAACGACCGACCGCTCCCTGGCAGCAGCGGCGCTACGGGAACTGCATGAGGAAACCGGGATCCCGCCCCGGGCCGTCACTCCGTGGCCCGGCTACGAAACCGTGCCTCTGGACATCGACATCCACGACATCGACGCCCACCCGGGCAAGGGCGAACCCGAGCACCTCCACTTCGACTTCCGGTTCCTGTTCCGTCTGCACACCACAACCGAGGTTCCGCTCGTGGTGCAGGAAGAGGAGGTCGGCGGCGTCGAGTGGCGGCCCGTGAACCGAGTGACCCAACGGACCCTGCGCGAGAAACTGCTCAAGCTCCTGCCCCAGGTCGAACCGGAGACGGCCAATGCCTCGGCCCTGATCTACAACGACCGCGGCGAGTACCTGCTCCACCTGCGCGACTACTTCCCCGGCCAGATCTGGGAGCCGGGCATGTGGTCCTTGCTGGGCGGCGGACGAGAGCCCCAGGACACCACCCTGGAACACACCGTGCGGCGCGAACTGGCAGAAGAGGCTGGCCTCGAACTGGCCAACCTGACCCCCTTCGGCACCGAGTACGCCACCGACGACGCCGGCACAACCGTGACCATCGCCGTCTACGCAGGCCGCTGGAACGGTGACCCGCGCGAACTCCACCTGACCGAAGGCGTGATGCTCGCCTGGTTCACTCCCGCAGACCTCCACCGCCTACGCATCGCAGACACCACCAGCGACCTCGTACGACGCCACGCCGCTGGCCTACCGCCAGCACAGAGCAGGCCCGTGCCCGGCCAGGAACCCCCAGTGTCGACGCACGGCACAGCCCTGAGCAGCGCGCCCGGCCACGTCTATGCCGCGACGGCGGTAGGCCGGCCGGACACCCGCCTCGTAGTGATCCGCGGCAACTCGGCGTCGGGCAAGTCCAGCGTGGCCCAGGGGCTTCGCGATCACTACGGCCGCGGCGTCGCGATCGTGGGCCAGGACGTGATCCGCCGGAATGTGCTGCGTGAGCACGACACCACGGGCGGCACCAACATCGCCCTGCTCGGCCGGATCGCCCGCCACGCCCTGGACGCCGGCTTCCACGTCGTGCTCGAAGGGATCCTGTACGCCGACCGCTACAGCCACGTGGTCTCGTCCCTGGTACGGGATCACCGCGGCGTCTCGGTCTGCTACTACCTCGACGTGCCGCTGGAGGCGACGCTGGCCCGGCACGCCTCGAAGACGGATGCCGCGTACCTGGAACAGGTCACCGATACCCACCTCACCTCCTGGTACCGGGAGCTGGATCTGCTGCCGGGCGGGCTGGAGACCGTGATCCCGGCCAACAGCGCTCTGCAGGAGACCGTCGCCCGGGTCGTGCGCGACACCGATCTGACCGCTGCCGCCCCTGGCAGGCCACCGCAGTACAAGCCGTCACAGGGAGATTCGATGAACCTGGTGCTGATGTCCGATCCGCAGGTAGCGGAGATCCCGGTGCGCGAGTGCGGAGAGCCGCTTGTCGACGTCCGTGAACACGACTTGCGGGTCGATCCCCGCAAGCAAGATCCGCTGGGCGCGTATGCCCACGTCCGCCAAGGCGTTCTCGCCCGGTTGAAGCATGCGCGCTCGCTCCTGCCCGCCGGCACCGACCTGCTGTTCATCGAGGGCTACCGGCCGCTCGCCCTCCAACGGCGCTACTTCACCGAGTACCGCGACGAGCTGACCGCCGCCCAGCCCGATTGGACACCGGAGCAGCTGCACCAGGCCACCAGCCGGTACGTGTCGCCGCCGGACATCGCGCCCCACTCCGCGGGCGCAGCCGTAGACGTGACCCTCGTCGACCAGGACGGCCACGAACTCGACCTCGGCACCCGCGTCAACGCCTCCCCCGAGGAGAGCGACGGGGCCTGCTTCACGCACGCCCCGAACCTCAGCGACCAGGCGCGCCACCACCGCACTCTGCTGCTCAGCGCCATGGAGAGTGCGGGCTTTACGAACTACGGGACCGAGTTTTGGCACTTCTCGGCGGCGGACCGGTACGACGCTCTGATGCGGCGGGAGCCGTACGCGCGCTACGGACCGATCGAACTGCCCTAGCGCGTCCGCGGCCCCGTCCACTTCCTCGCCCCGTTCCGATCCAAGGCACAGGAGCAGGCCACTGGTCGCGCCCCCACGAACAGGTAGACGGAAAGCATCGAACGGAGGCATGCATGCCCGACCACACCCAGCAGGCGACTCCCACCGTCCCGAGCCCCTCCGCCGGAGACGTACCGCCCGAGCACCACATGCACCTGCTCACGCGGTACTACCGGCAGGTGGAAGCCGGCCGCAAGACGATCGAAGTAAGGGTGGCCACACCGACCAGGCGCGACATCAGCGTCGGTGACACGGTCGTCTTCCACGACCGGGGCGCCGGGCGCGAAGTCGACGTCGTCGTGCAGCGGATCACCCCGTACCCCTCCTTCGAAAACCTGCTGGGCTCGGAGGAGAGCGCGCTCATCGACCCGGACGGGCAACCTGGCGAGCTGCTCGCAAGCCTCCGCGACATCTACCCGCCGGCCAAGGAGGCCCTCGGCGTACTCGCGTTCGCCTTCGACCACCGTTCCGCCCGGCCCGGCCGCCCCATGCCGATGACGGCCGAGGCGTACGCCCAGACCGTTCCCCACCACACGGTGTACGGCTGCCTGTACATCCGCGATGAGGCTGACCGGCCGGTCCAGCTCCGCTCGGTCTACGGCTCGAGACTGTGGCAATTCCCGGGCGGCAACCTCGACACCCCAGGCGAAGACCCCCTGCAGACCGCCCGGCGCGAGGCGGTCGAGGAGACGTGCCTCGAACTCGGTCTGGGTACGCCAACGCTCCTCCTGACGCACTTCCTGCACGCCGGGCCCAGCCTGCCACTGAACAAGGTGGGGCTCATCTTCGACGGAGGGCGCCTGACTGCCGACCAGCTCGGTCGGATCCGTCTCGACCCGGCCGAGCACGACATGTGGGCCGTCCACGATCTCGCCACCTGGCAGGAACTGATGGCACCGCGGGCCTTCGCCCGCCTCGACGCGATCGAACGAGCCCGGCTCGGCGAAGGCCCCGCCTACCTGATCACACACACCTGACCCCATCACACCCACTCAGGAGGCAACTGTGCTCGCCGAGGAGACCAACGACCGGGCTTGGCAGATCTACGGGCAGAGGCAGCTCGACCGCGCGTACTCCCCGCCCATCCCGGACCGCCTCGGCTGGACGCCCTGGGTCGGGATCGGTCCGGGGGCAGAGGTCCTCGGCGACGTCTCCGGTCGCCGTGTCCTGGACATCGGCTCCGGGGCCGGCCACCACGCCGTCCACCTCGCCCAGGCACACGGAGCACTCGTCACCGGCATCGAGCTGTCCCCGACCCAGCACGAACGCGCCGTCTCCGCCCACTCGAACGTGCCCGACGTCGAGTTCGTCCAGGCAGACGTGGCCGAGTACCTGGCCGCAGCCGAGCCGTTCGACGCCGCGTACGCGATCGGGACGCTCGCCTTCGCCGACCCGCACCGCTCGCTGCCGGCACTGCGCGACGGCCTGCGTCCCGGTGCCCCGCTGATCCTCTCGCTCCTGCACACCGACCTGCACGGCCTCGGCCCGTCCACCGAGGTGGCACCACGCGAGCAGACGATCCTGCTGCGCGACGACCCGCCACTGCCGACTCAAATGTGGGTCTTGGCACCGCAGCTATGGAAGGACCTGCTCACCGAGTACGGCTTCCGCGTCGAAGCCATCGACCTCTTCCCGCACCCGGACGAAGACGCCCCGGTCGTTCAGCAGCTCATCCGCGCCCGGCGCCTTCCCGATCGGCCAGTGCGCGTCTCCAGCCGACCCCGCGGCACCCGAGCCCCGGCCGCACACGCGGCCGTCGGCGTCGGCGCGATCCTGCTCAGCGAGCAGGGCATCCTGCTCGGACGGCACCAGCGCGGCACCCTGGAACTGCCCGGCGGCAGCGTGGAAGGGAACGGGGAATCCTTCGAGGACGCGATCGTGCGCGAACTCGCCGAGGAGACCGGTCTGGTCGCTCGAACCAGCCACGTGGAACTGCTCGGCACGCTCGTCGATCACGTCGAAGGCGTCCTACGGGTCACCGTCGGTGCACGGGTCCACACCTGGCGAGGGCAGCCGTCCACGCAGCCAGGCGAGAGCGTCGTCGACTGGGCGTGGTATCCGCTTGATCAGCTTCCCGACGGATTGTTTGTGTGCAGCGCCCAGGTCCTCACTGCCTGGCGGCCCGACCTGCCCATCGACCACCCGTCGGCACACTTCACGGCCTTCGCCTCGGCCCGGTAGGTCCCGCTGGCACGAGCACCGTCTCAACGGCGCCGCGCGGTCCGGCACATCCAGCAGACCCTTCCCTCGTCAACCCCGTTCACCAGGAGCGCCACACTGTGATCGAGTTCGACACCGCCGCACCGTTCTACGCCGCCTACCGGCCCGGCATCCCGAGGAGGACGTCGAGCTGCTCGCCCGGCGGGTGGCCGGCCAGAAGCACCGGGTCCTGCTCGACCTCGGATCCGGTACCGGGCAGGTCCCCCTCGCCCTGGCTGCGGAGGTGACGGAGATCGACGTCGTCGAGCAGGACGCGGGGATGCTTGCCGAGGCTGACAAGGCGCTGGCCAGGCTGCCGGTCACCGTCCGGCTGCACAACTCCCCAGCCGAGAAATTCACCCCGCCCGCCTCCTACCGCGCCGACCTCGTCACGGTCTGCCGCGCCTTCCACTGGATTCTCTGAAGTAACAAACTCTGCTCCAACTACTTGGTGGCGATGAGATGAGGGACGGTTCACCCGCCGGCTCTCAGCAGCAAGAACCCAGTCGGCTACTCTGCTCACTCATCAGAGTGGGGGCCGACCCGCTGGGACGAGCGGTGCAAGCGGTTGAGGGGCGACGTATGGCGATGAGAAATGAATTGCTCTCTGAGCTCTCGATCCATGGCTATGCGGTGCTCAACGGAGTTGATCCGACGGATGTGGCCGTCAGCTTGGGCCGTGCGGACAGCGGTGAACTCCTAGTGCCGCAGGAGGCAGGTAGCGCTCGTCGTTCCTGGTCCCTTTCCGGTGTATACGGCCTGGGCGCGTTCCCCTGGCATACCGATGCCGCGATCTCGGTGAACCCTCCACGGTGGCTGGTGTTTACGGCCCGGGAGCTGTCCGAACCAACCTGGACAGAGATCTTGCGGCCTGCTGAGAACCTTGTATCGGCTCTGCGGCGCACGGTGCTGCGGTGCACGGACGGGAACGGACGTACTCGGTACCTGCCGGCGGCGGTCCCCGAATCAGATGAATGGTTTCGAATCAGGTGGGATCCGCGAACCTGTAAGCCTCTCTCGGATTTGGCTGTTGCCGATGTCGAAGCTATAACACCCACGGCACGCGTGATCTGGCAGAAGGATCGCGTGCTGGTTCTCGACAACGCTATCGTGATGCATAGGAGACCAGCTGTCCCTTCGGGAACGCGGCGATCGATCGAGCGCATATATGTCTGGAGTCGTTGATGTGGTCTTATGATGCGTTCCTCGGGAAAGCTGGCGCATATTTCAAGCGCGCAGAGGAACACCCCAGGGCTGACGGAGAGGTATTCGCTCTTTGGCTCCTTCTCGGACTTGAATTCCTGTTGCGGGCGCCGCTGGCGAGGGTTCACCCTACCCTGCTCGCCGATCCCGATGGCACGGCCATTCTCCACGCTGCAGGATTTCCTCCGAAGCCTGCACAGCCTGGGGCTAAGCCCCCCAAGGATCCGAAGTCGATTGCCACGCACACAGTAATTTCTAGGCTCGGTGTAGTGATCGAGGAATTCACGAAGGAGCGCCAAGATGAGGCGACCTTCCTCACGAACTTGCGCAATCGGGAGCTGCATACCGGCGATGCGGCACTGTCCCTCGATTCGTCGGTTTGGTTGCCGCGCTTCACTCGGGTGACGACGTTGGTGTGTGGGCATTTGGGCCTCGAACCTTCCGACTTGCTCGGTGTGGAGATCGTACAGCTCGGTCAACAGCTGGTCGACGATGAGGACAAGCGACTAGAACATGAAGTAAATAAGCGAATTGAAGCTTGCGCCGCCACCTTCGCCGAACTGAACGGTGACCTCGTATCCGGTCGACGAGCGGCTGCTCGCCCCGGCCACAAGGAAATCTTCGATCACGTCGTGGAATGCCCCGCCTGCCAGTCAAGGGTGTGGCCCTCATTGGAGGCGGTTCGGCGAACAAATGAGCGCATCGAGTCCTACGGCATCTATGCAGATGTCATCTCGGTTGCGACAGGGCTCTCGTGCCAGGTGTGTGGTCTCGTGTTGAACGGAACAGCAGAGATTAAAAGCGCGGGCCTGCCTCAGCAATACACACATGAAGAGGAGGAGACTTTCGAAGAGCGGTTTCTCGATACATACGAACCTGACTACGGAAATGACTGAGTGTTCGCACTTCGACTCCGTCAGGACGGGTCCGGATGGCGTCGGGCAGGATCACGGGCATGCCGAGGTTGATCTGGCGGGTCATGCTGGCGAGCTTCTGCTCGGCCGCGGCGACGGTGATCTCCAGCCCTTCGACCTCGCCGAGCCAGCCGCGTTCGTGGGCCTCGGCCAGGCGCTCGCGGAGCTTGATGATGATCTCGTCGAGCCGACGCGTCTGGGCTGGACGGGGTTACAGGAGCGGGCACCGCAGGCAGGCGTGCTCGTGCGTGCAGGGAGTTCCGTAGCCGCGGCCGCAGGTACCGAGCTCGACCCTGCGCTTGGTGAAGTGCCGGTGGAATTCCTCACATTCCTCCGTCGTGGGGTTGCGGTACTCCTCGCTCGGCCGGAGCTGGCGACGCCGGGCTAGGAGGGCGCGATAGTGCCGGAGCATGTCCTCGGGATAGACCGCCATGTAGCGCTCGGTGGGTGGACAGTCCCTGGTGGCAGCCCGGCACGCCAGTCGCACACTGCCTCTAGAGGCGGACTGAAGTCAGTCGCGCGTCTCCCTATGCGTCGAGCCGCATCCGAGGCATCGGAACGGCACCGACGGGGAGGGCATGGAGGCGTGCAGCTAGGGCTGGGGGGCCGAGTTCGGCTAGGGCCCACAGGGCACTGAGTCGGCGGCCGGTGGACCAGATGCCGGTGGTCGGCGGCAGGAACGGGGCCACGGCAATGTTCTGGGCCGTGAACGGGGCGGGGTCGAGATAGGTCATGCCGCCGGTCCCGCACAGATAGGTACGGGCACCGGTCGCGACGGCCAGGTCTGCGAGCCGGACTGACCGGCCCGGCCGGGCGGGTAGCTGGCTGCTGGTGAGGATCTGGCCACGCCAGCCGAGCAGGTCCAGCAGGACGCGGGTGGATATCTCAGCGACTGCCGCAGTCCGGCCGGTGGAAAACGCGTCGAGCATGGGGTCCAAGACCTTCGCGAGAGCAGGCCAGTGTGGGCTGGCGCCATAGTGCTGCTGCAGCATCCCGGCGGTCCGCCGGCGAGCGAGTCCGGGGTCGTCGATCACGGCGTCCCGGACAAGGGTGGACCGTCCGCCGGGGAGGCGTGTGGGGATGGTGAGCCATTGCTGACGGGCCAGGTCGTCAAGGTCGGCGAGCCGGGCTCGGTGCTGGTAGTCGCGGCGGGTGAACTGCACGTCGTCCAGGACGATCCAGTAGTCCGCCGCGAACAGCTTGGCCAGCGTGGTCAGCCGGGGCAGGAAATTCGGCTGGTGGATGGCGCACAGCCCGCACGGCTCGGGCAGGTCAGGAAGCGATGAGGCGGCTGGTGAAGCCGTCGCGGATGAGGGATTCGTACGCGGCATGCACGTCCTCCGGGACCTCCTGCTCGATGGCGAATCCGAGCTTTGGATACTCGATGACCCGCTGGAGGTCGCCGACGAGCATGTCCAGAACGAGCTTCTCGTCGCCGATGGACTTCAAGTAGTCGTCGAACTCCAGCGGCTCCGACGCGCAGAGGATCTCGACGTCGGGCCACAGTTTGCGGGCGGTCGCGAACGACCGCCTCTCCATATAGGGCTTGGAGACCAGCAGCACTGTCTTCGGCCGGATCCCGGCGGCGGCGAGAACCTCACGCGAGAGGGTGATGTTCTGCCCGGTGTTGCCCGCGTTGGGCTCCAGCAGGATCGCCTCGGCGGGGACGCCGAGGTCGATGGCGTGCTCGCGGAAGTGGACAGCCTCGCCGCGCGGGAAGACCTTGGCAGTGGTGGGGCTGTTGCCGCCGGTGAACACTAGGGTCGGAAAGAGGCCGGCCTGATAGAGGTCGGCGGAGTGGGTGGCGACGCCGAGGTCGTGGCTGCCCAGCCCGATCGCCACATTGACGGGCCGCAGCTCATGGCTCATCTGGTGGTAGGCCCAGATCAGCTTGGCCTGGCGCCACTGATCCTCGGTGATGCGCTGCTGGTTGTCGCTCACGATTGCGTTCTCCCTGGTCACCGTTGCCGGGGGCCGGTCGGCCCCTCGCTCATGGCCTTGATGCCCTCGATACTGCGCAGTTGGTGCACGAGTCCGTACTGCGCGGCTGTCCTGGCGGCCTGGTCGAGGACGAGGTGTCCATCATCGCGGGTCGCCGTGTCGGAGAGCAGGATGTGGCCATGAGCGGTGTCCAGTCGCACACGTTGCATCGGTGATTCGGTGGTCCCGCTGCTGCGGGCGATGTCGATGAAGTGCAGGGCCTGGGTAAGGTCGCCGGCGCCGCGGGCGGCGAGGGCGAGTTTCTGGTGGGCCACCGACCAGTCGTCGGGCTCCTGGAGGTCTTCGAAGTCGCGGGTGGCGGCCTGCATGACGCGGCTCGCATAGTCGTGGTTGCCGTCCTTGCTCAGCGCGGTCCCCACCCATAGCCGGGCCCTGGCTCGGTCGCGGCGGGAGAGCCGGTCGTCGACGGCTAGGGTCTCGTAGTTACGGGCGGCGATCTCCAGCTCCCCGGACATCTCGGTGACCACCGCCATGGACAAGTCGAGCTGGGCGACGCGGCGGGGGATGTCGAGCTGGGTGAAGACGGATCGGGCACCGGCATAGGAGTGCTGGGCGGAGAGTGGGCCGAGGACGGCGCCCTGGTCGCGCTTGAGGTCGCCGAGCAGGGCGGTCGAGCGGGCGAACAGATACAGGCCCTTCTCGTCCAGTTCTGGGGTCTTGAACCGGCCGAGCCAGCGGGCCAGGAGACTGTTGGCGAAGGTGAAGTTCTGCCGGGACAGAGCGACGACGACCGGTCCAGATCGTCGGCCCAGGACTCGTACTCCCAGGCCCGGGGCCCGGATGCGGTGACACGGCGCCCGACAGTGGTCACCGCGCTGGCCATCTCGGACAGGAGCGTCTCGTAGCGCAGGTGGACGGCAGCATCCGCGCGGCCGAGCGCGGTGTCGAGGATGGCCTGGGTGTCGGGTCTGGGCTCGGTGGCGGCGAGTTTGGACTCCCACTTGGAGACGGTCGCGACGGCCAGGCCGAGGTCCTGGGCGAAGGCCCGCACGCTCAGTCGCAGGGCGAGACGAAGGGCCTTGGCCTCCAGGCCGGTCCAGTGGTGCACGGTCGCCACACGTCACTCCCTTCCGCCAGCCATCGAAGCACGGTCTGTGCACTCGGCGGGACGGAAGTGGAACGGAAGTAGAACATGCGGTGATTGGCCCGGAGTTGGCGGGCGACCACGCTTAGGACGTCACCACTTGTCGAACCCTTTGGACGGTCCTGAGTAATGGAGCCCCTCACGGAGCAGCACCCGGTCAGCGGCCCGGCTGTGTACGGCTTCCTGCGGCTGGTGCGGGTCTCCGCAGCCCGGCATGCGGCGCTGGCCGCGGCGCTCACCGAGTACTGCCGCAGCCACGAACTGCAGCTGTCCGGCGTCTTCACCGACCGCGACGTGAGTTCTGGGCCCGATTCCGCAGCGTTCACCGGACTGCTAGACGTGCTTGCTCTGCCGGACGTGTATGGCGTGATCGCCCCGGCTATGTCGCACCTGGGGCCGCAAGCCATAGCCCCTGAGAAGCCGTTGTCGTACCGATCCTGATGGACGTGGGTTCGACGGTGGGAACTCGGTCGGGTGGTCTTGCTGCATGCCGAGCATGAAGACAGGGCCTCTGGTGCAGCTCGGGGTTGTCGAGACCTTGAGCGCGCCGGGAGGCCCTGTTGTCACAGTTGTACGCCCTCGCGCCAGTCGGTTCCAACTCGGCCGCCCGGGAGTGTGATTGTCTCGCCCACCGGTTCGGGAACGCCGGGAACAACCCGCACAGGCGTCCGAGATACCCCTCGGACATGACGGACGCGGAATGGGCCGTCGTGCGGGACGCGATGCCCGTGCCCTCCTGGCTGGAGGGCCGCGGTGGGCAGCCGGAGGGCTACTGCCACCGCCAGCTGGTCGACGCGGTGCGCTACCTGGTCGCGGGTGGCATCACCTGGAGGGCGATGCCGGCGGACTTCCCCGCCTGGGACCGCGTCTACGCGTTCTTCCGGCGCTGGCGGGACAGGGGCCTGGTCGCCGAGTTCCACGACCGGTTGCGGGATCGGATCCGCGAGGCGTCGGGCCGCGATCCGGAGCCGACCGCGGGCGTCATCGACGCCCAGTCGGTGAAGGCGGCGGCGTCGGTGCCGGCCGCAAGCCGGGGCTTCGACGGCGGCAAGAAGGTGAACGGCCGCAAGCGGCACATCGCCGTGGACACCCTCGGGCTGCTGCTGACGGTGCTGGTCACCGCCGCATCCGTCACCGACCGCGAGGCCGGCGGGACGCTGCTGGAGCGACTGCGTCAGCGGCACTGGCGCATCTCGCTGGTGTGGGCCGACGGCGGCTACACCGGACGCCTGGTCGAGATCGCCCGCGACGTTCTGCAGATCGCGCTGACCGTGGTCAAACGCGGCGACGACGCCACCGGCTTCACCGTGCTGCCCAAGAGGTGGCTGGTTGAGCGGACGTTCGCGTGGCTGATGCGCTCACGCCGTCTGGCCCGCGACTACGAGACCCGCGCCGACACCTCCGAGGCGATGATCCGGTGGTCGATGAGCATGGTCATGAGCCGCCGGCTCGCCCGGGGACCGTCCTGAACATTCCCGGGCGTTCCTCGACCAGCCAGCCCCGCGCGGCCAGGCGCTTCACCTTCGACCGAACTCCCTCGACCTTCGCCGCGACCACCTGCAGGCCCAGGGCCGCCGCGAGCTGCCGGCAGTCCATCGCCTCCCCGCCCCGATCGGCCAGGATCTTCACGAGCCGCTGGTAGTCCGGCGCCAGCGAGTCGAGAGCGAGCCCTTCCCTCCAGGCGGGAACCACCGATCCGGACACCGCCTTGGCGACCGGCGCAGGCCGGTGAACGGCCACCTCGGCCAGGGGCACCTTCTCGCCTGCAGCAGGTTCTGCCAGGACCTCCGCCACCGTCTGACGGGCGATAACGAATCGTTCGCACGCGGCTTCCGCCTCTTGCAGCTCGGCCTGCAGGGCCTCCACCCGTTGCCGGGCAGCACGCTCACGCTCTTCCAGCAGCCCCATCACCGACGGCATCCGACACCTCCACCCAGGAGACGACTCGACGCCCCGTCTCTGCCACCGAAGCACCGGAACTACGCCTGACCAGCGGAAACACACCCGTCACTATCGGAAAGACAACGGCTTCTGAACGCAGGCGACGGATAGAGGCGGTCGGCTCGCGGCTGCTGCTGGTCCGCAAACCGCGCGTCGCCCAGGACTCCGTCTCCCGCAGCGGCCCCATCCGCAGCCGCCACCCCGGAACCACCCGCACCCTGGACGCCGAGTCATGAAGACCTTGCTGCCCCAGACGACCCAGCGATTCTTCGAGGACCGGCCCGAGTCGGTCGGCCGTGCACGATCCTTCGCCTCCAAGACCCTGCCCGACTCGGGCCTGCTCGACCGCGCCAAGGACATTAGGCTTTGCACCCGAGCTGAGCGCCGACCAGGACCTGAACGTCCTCGTCCCGCTCCGCGCCACGGGGATGCTGCTTACCATCTCGATGCGCAGCTCGCGGCACCCCGGATCACCCGGCCCTGCGCCAGGAATGCGACTTCGTCGAGGAGCGGTTCACCGCCTGGCTCCGTAGGGCGGAGGAGGCTATACGGCCCGAGCCGATTCGCCTGTTCCAATCGGTGGGCTACCAACTCGACACGCCCCTTGGCCTGAGCAGGATGCTTACTCACGGTGCCGCCCCGACGAGGCGGGGCGCGCCGCGGCGGCCGTGACGGCGAACACCCTGCCCCTGCACTGGGCCAAGAGGCCGATCACGCCGGTGTATAGCGAGTGAAGAAGTCGGTCTCGGCCTCTGACATGCGGCGTAGTACGCCCGTCTCCAAGTTGAAAGCAGCCATCTTGGTCGTCGCCTCGGCGTACGTATGCTCGGCGTCCCTGATCGCGTACCCGAGCTCGAGCCGCGCGCCTCGGCAGGTGACGACCCAGACATCGACGTCGACGGGCTGATCGCGGTAATCCAGGGGCTTCTTGTAGTCGATGATGGACTGCTGAACGACGAAGGCGTGCCGTCGCCGCTCGGCTGCATCCGTCGGCAGCAGCTCCTGGACCATCCGGGTGCGGGCTTCTTCGAGGTAGGTCAGGTAGCAGGAGTTGTTGACGTGGCCGTAGCTGTCGGCGTCGGCCCAACGCAGCGGAAGCGAATAGGTGAACTTGGGCATGAAGGTCTTCCTGTGCAGGTTAAGAGGGTGCGCAGCGGAGGGCCGCTCGTCACGAGAGCCGCTTTCAGTGATTCCCGGACGACGCCCTGTTGCCTAGAACTGGCCGGCCTACAAGGCCGCGGGCCCGGCCTCATCATTCTCGATCTTGTTCAGGACTTCGCGCAGCACGCGCTGCTCGGTATCGCGCTCTTCGAGGAGCTGCCCGATCCGCGCGGTGGCCGCATCAACTTCGGTCGGCAGCGCGGCCCGTACCAGTTGGAGCACTTCGTCAAGGCATGCTCCGTGGACGGCTCCGCGCGGCACGCGGGCTATGACGGTGGCGGGCCGCACGTGCGTGACAGACCAGATTCCGGCGGCCTCCTCAACCGCCCACACCACGGTGCTCTGCTCGGGCGCAAGCGTGAGCTGGGCGCCGGGCCCCATGAGCCTGCTGATCGCCGGCATCGCTACGCCGTTCGCCCCGGCCAGCTCGACCGCCTCTTCGGGGGCCGACACGACCGTGCGGGACGCGAGGGCCGCCGCCTCGCGGCGCCAGCGGGTGGCAGCATCTTCGGCCACACGGTTCTGCGTGTGACGCTGCGCCGCCTCCACGTCGGCTTCGTCGGCGGATACACCCGCCCAGGCGTTGCGGACACCTCCGAGCGCGTCCCAGTCCCCCTCGCCCCCTTCGACCCAAGTGATCACGACGAAGCGCGCCTCGGGCATCGACGCCGGGTACAGGACATGACTGACGACCTCGATGGTCTCCCAGGCAAGCGCGGGCACGTTCATGCGGAACACGTGTCCGTCGCGGGTCTCGCCCATGTCCTGCTCGGTCTCCCACACCTGACGCGCGTCCGGATCCTTCGTGACCTGCTCGATCAGCTCGCGAAGATCCACGTCGTCGGGCCTGGCCGCGTGGGCGAACTTCAGCATCTTTACGTAGGCGCGGGCGTGCATGTCCCAGTCCTGGTATTGGGTGCGCGCCTCCGTCGAGGTGAGCGCCCAGCGGATCAGGTTCGCACCTGGCTCCATCACCCAGGGCCACCACTCGGCCATGGCCGAGTTGAAGCCGATGATGTTCCAGTGCTGATCGCACAGGTAAGCCGGGCTGGGCATCTGCCGGTCGATGAGGAGGCGCAGCGCCTTCTGCAGCTGCGGCTGGGCAGCGCCACGCGGCGGGACCAGGCTGCTCCCGATGTTGTGCAGCATGATCACATGACGCTGCTCGGCGTCCAGAACGAGTAGGTCGGCGAGCGATTCACACTGCCTTGGGCTGAGACGAGGTGGCGTCGCGCCCTGCTCGATCTTGCGATAGGTGCGTTCGCTGATCCCCAGCGCCCGGGCCGCGCGGTCCTGGTTCACACGGGCCGCCTTGCGCCACCCGCGGAGCAGGGCGCCGAAGCCCATGTACTGACCGGCCAGGCGCCGGCCGGTTGATTGCGAATTCCCTTCCGCTGCACCGCCATTGGCGCCACGAACCTTTTGCTGCGCGACCACGCGAAACCTGCCTAACGCACGAGGGAAACACCTAACCTCGGACGCCTAGAAGATGCACGACGCGAGGACAGCATCTTCACGTCCGAGCCCCCACCACCGACGACCATACGCAATACAAAAATGATCATGGATCAGTGTGGCCTGCCCCACACCCAGGTCAAGTCTTTCCCCGCCCTCGTCAGGCACTGCTATCGCGAGACAGACCACGCGATCCGACACTCGCCGAACCATCGCTCGGCAGAATCGGCAAGATGTTGCCGATTTTCACCGAGGCGCAGTAACCAGCGGTCTGGACCACGAAAGATCCACTCATTCTCAAGATTGCTCGACCCCATCCCCCCGCCTCCCCTTGGGAGTTACCTTCCATCATCGGTCACAGCGAAGCGTTTCAGGGGACCGACTTAAAGTGCCAAAAAGGACAAATCGATAGCCATTGACGCCCTCTTGCGACTTGGCTTAAATCGCTTCTGACCAGGCTGTTTCAACAAACTGTTGCCTCCAGTGCGGCGCCAGGGCCGTTACCGCCTCCACTTCGGGCGGTGCGCCGCCCCTGCACCTCGCCCGCCGGGAGCCCGAGCCTGACAGTCGAGCACGAGGGATAGGTATGTGGTGGCGTCTCAAGCGCAGTGAACCCCATCGCAGCGTTCTGCGGAAAGAATGCGAGCGGCTCCTCGCTGATCTGCCTTTGCCTGAGCCGTTCGACATAGAGGGCCTAGTCCGGAATATGCAGGACGAACTCGGCCGACGAATCGTCCTCATCCCTCTAGCTGATCATGAAGCAGGTCCTAGCACGGCTTGCGGATTGCGCGTGAAGACTCCGGACCTGACGTTCGTGCTGTACCGCCAGCGCGCTAGTCGGCATAACACCGACCACGTCATCCTTCATGAGTTGTCCCATGAGTGGTTCGACCATGGCACGACGCTGACGAAAGAGGAGATCGAGCGGTTTGTTCCGGCTCGGATCAGGCAGACCGTCTTGGAGCGCTTTCCGGGTGCCTTGGTACAGGGGCGGGCCAACTACGACACCCCTGAGGAGCAGCAGGCGGAGCTGTCGGCCTACCTGATCAAGCGATCGGTGCGTCGACGTCAGCCGGCCGATGTCGGCGGGGACGACATGGTCACTCTTCTCGAACACTCGCTGTCCCACCCCGTCGCCCCGCCTCGGCGCGGCACACCGAAGCCCTGAGGAGGGCAGGCGCATGCTCGCCTTCTTTGAATACCTCGCTGCATCCGTCATGACCGTCGTGTCGCTCTGGCGGGCGCCGGCAGTCCGGTATGGAGATGCCCATCGCCGGAGCCTTTGGGGTGGCTACGCGGGTTTCGCTGCCGCGCTCTGGTTGAGCACGGGGGCGGTGATGGATGCCGTCGCACAGATACCAGTGGTCGACCTTGACGCGCTCCTGAAGCATTTCGCATCCACCTCCGCGATTCTGGCTGCCCTGACCTACGTGGCGACCAGCTACGGCAAGAGTTCGGCTGTGGAGGTGCCGCGCCACGTCGCTGTCTCCCGTTGGATCGCGCGGGTCGCCTACAAAGTCGGCATGGTCGGTGTGACCATACTGACGATCCTGTTCTTCACCGTGGTGAAGCGGACCACGCCCAGTGAGGACTTTGTGGCCGATCACTCGGGTGAGCTGGGCGCCGGCATCTACATGACGGTCTTCTACTTCTTCCCGCTCGTGACCACCGCGGTGTGCGGTTACCAGTGGACGCGCGCCACACGGAGGGCCGAGTCCACCTCCATGCGCGTGGGTCTGGTGCTGATGGCCATCGCCATGTGGATGGGACTGATCTACGTCGCAGCTCGCATCGCGCTGATCTGGGCTGCCATTGTGGCCCCGCTGGCTCCCGCCACCCTGGACGCAGGCGTCACCGGCACAGCGCTGTGGATGAACGCCTTGTTTCTCATCGTCGCGGTCGGTGCGAGCATCCCGACGACGCAGGCCGTTGTTGCCCGCTGGAGGACCTGGCGGGCGCTTTACCGGCTCTATCCGCTATGGCGCGATCTGGTGGACGCTTTTCCCGGCACCAGCCTGTACCCACCGCGTTCCCGACTGCGTGAATGCACCCGTTCCTTCTCCACCTTCGACGTGCGTCTGGACCGTTGGACTCAGGACATCGCTGACGTCTCCGACAAGATCCGCTACGTCGTGCCGGCGGAACTGCTCTTCGTCGCTGAAGAAGAAGTCGCCGACCACCCCGACCCTGAGCCGGCAGCCGAGGCGTACTGGTATCGAGCAGGCATTGAAGCCGCTGCGAGGCGGGAGCCCAGCGAGCGTCCACTCCTGCCTCTGCAGAGCAAGCCGTTCACCGACGCCACCGCCGAGTCGGCCTGGCTGGTGCGCGTCCGCGCGGCATACTCCGAGATCACCGCAGCTCAGGCACGCCACCTGCTCACCCTCGCCGAAGCAGAGACGACCTGAGTCGGCCCCGTCCGCCCGCAGTCCCGAATTACCAGCACATCCCCGAACGTCGGTACCCCGACCGCCGCGGCCAGGAGAACGCCAGCATGAATCTCCCCACAGACCACCTTGCCTTTCCCCCGCACTTCGCCTGGGGCACGGCCAGCTCCGCCACCCAGAGCCAGGGCGCGACACCAGCGGACAACTGGTGGGCGTGGGAGCAGGCAGGCAAGGCACCCAGCAGCGGCGACGGGAACACCTTCGGCGCCCGATATGCAGATGATTTCGAACTCCTCGCCGACTGGGGCTTCGGTGAGTACCGCATGTCCCTGGACTGGGCCCGGCTCGAGCCCGAGCCGGGCCACCACGACGCGCAGGCGATCGAGCACTACCGGGCGATGCTCACCTCGGGCCGCGATGCCGGACTGACCATGTGGGTCTGCCTGCTGCATACGGCACTGCCGACGTGGTTCGCCGACCAAGGCGGATTCCTGTCCCCGCGAGCAGACGAGACGTGGGCCCGTCACGTTCAATTCATCGCCGAGACGTTCGGCGACCTCGCCGATGGCTGGATGCCGATCAACAACCCCACTGCCTACGCACAGAAGGCGTACCTGACCGGCACCTTCCCGCCCGGCCACACCTCCCAGGAAGAGTTCCTCACCGCGCTGCAGGCCATCCACCGGGCTGACTTCGAAGCCGCCCTCCTCCTGTGCCAAACCGGGAAGCCCACCTCCACAAACGAGGCCCTCCTCACTCTCCACCCGAACGACGACAGCACCGAGACCACGGGCATTGCCGCACTGATCGACTCCGTCGTGTGGGACTCCTGGCTGAACCTCGCCCGCACTCCGCGCTACCAAGACGCCTTCGACCAGTACGGCTTCAGCTACTACTTCTCGCCCGCGATCAACGCCGCCGGCGACCTGCTCCCCCACCCGGCGTACGGCCCGGTGGGCCCGCAGGGTTACGTGGCCTGGGCACCCGGACTCGGCGAGGTCCTCACCCGGCTTCACAAAGAGCTGCCCGGCAAACGCTTCCTCGTCGCCGAGATCGGCTACGGTGGCGACGACGATGCCGCACGATCCGCCTACCTGCGCGAAGCCATCACCGAAGTACACAGCGCGATCAAGGACGGCATCGACATCTCCGGCATCCACCTGTGGACAGCCATCGACAATTACGAGTGGCTCGACGGTCACAACGTCGCCTTCGGCCTCTTCGACCGGAACCGCTCCCCGCGCGCCAGCGCCCGAATGATCCGCGACCTGATGGCCTCGTGACCAAACCCCTACCAAACGCACTGTTACCGTGAAAGATGATGTCGCCCCGGTACAGCGCCAGCGGGCGCTCGACTGGACAGCTCGGCGCCTGAGCCGGCGGCTTACCGAAACTGATTACCGATGGAGTTCCACCCCGTGTCTCACCCCGCCGCCCCCTCCTGCCTCGTTCTGGACTTCGGAGGCGTGCTAACCACGCCCCTGCTGCCGGCCGTGCTCGCTTTCGAACAGCGGGAGGGCTTGGCCGAGGGAGCGTGTATCAACGCGCTCTATCTGAACGAGGAAGGCGTCCGCCGCACCCGAGACCTGGAGCGCGGGGCCATCACGCAGGCTGAGTGGAACGAGCACGCGGCAGCAGCGCTCGGCGTGCCGGCCGACAATCTCATGGGCCGGATCTTCGCCGACCTGAAGCCCGAGACCGCGGTCATCGGCGCCGCAGCCGCCGCGCGGCGGGCCGGGATCAAGGTCGGCATCCTGTCCAACAGCGTCGGGTTGCATCCGTGGAACCTGTACGACGGGTACGACCTGGACACCTTGTACGACGCCGTCGTGATCTCCGAGCACGTCGGTCTGCGCAAGCCCGACCCGGCCATCTTCGAGGACGTCCTCAAGCAGCTGGATGCATCAGCCGACCGGAGCGTCTTCGTCGACGACACCGCCGACTATCTCCAGCCTGCTGCCGACCTCGGGTTCGCTACGGTCCACGCGACCGAGCCGCACAAGACGATCACGCAGCTGGAGGCGCTCTTCGGTACCACCCTCACCGAAGAGTGATGCCCACGTCCGGCCCCCTGCAGGCCAAGCGCCCGTTCTTCTCGGCGCCGTCGTCCGAGCCGAACCGCATGAGGTGACAAGTTGAGCGATTCGACGCAGCTCCGGTACCCCGCGGCACCGCAGCGGCCTCAGCCGCCAGCCCCGCAGCCCCGTTGGGAGGGCCTGTTCCTGGCGCCCGACTGCCGTGACCGTCCTGACGGGGAACAGACGGCCGTACCCGAAGCACGCGAACGGCGGCGGCGCGGCGGTCGGCGCACACGATAAGTCGGCAGGCGATCGCCGAGCACCCGACCTCCACGCAGCTGGATCGATGCCGGACTGACACGCCGGCCGCTCCTGCAGGCGCCCCGCGTGTCGGACGCTCTAGGGTGAGGCTGGGCGTCTTGTGGATGCACCGCGGTGGGCCCGGTGTCCACGCGCCGGGCCCAACATCGGTGCGGCGCGGGTCGTCATCGGACGCCGAGGATGTCCACGGCTCTCATCCGCCGGATTGAGTTCCCGGCAGCTTCTGCAGCGCTGCGATCAGATTGTTGATCGTGGCGACCGCCTCGGTTGATGCGCCCTGCTGATTGCCGCGCGCCGCCAGGCCGAGAATCTGGCCGTTCTCGAAGCCCTGCAACAGCTTCAGGGCCTCGATCGCTGCGGGCATGTCGTGCCAGTCCGCGTCACTGGCAAAGACTTCCGGGGCGATCTTTAGCGCGGCGCCCAGCCCCTCCCTCACCGGCGGCGCCACATCGATCTCAGCGCTCGTCCGCATGCCCCGGATATCTTCCTCCGTGACCAGTACCGTCCCGGCGCCCTCGTTCACAGCCTGGGCGATTTCGACGTCCGATGGCACCGACGCCAGGTAGCCGGCCTGCAGCAAATAGTTGATCTTTTCGCCCACTGTTCGGGGCAACGACTCTTCGCCCCCCTCTGTACGGGCAGTCGCGTCGACCCCGAAGGACCGGTCCTGCGCTCGCAGCAGATCTTGGGTGCTCACGCCGTACGCGGCAGCCAGCGGCTCCACGGAGGCGTCCTTGAGCCGGTCGATGCCGCGCTCTGCTTTCGAGACCGGGATGTGACTGCGAGCACCGATGAGCGGTCCGACTTCCGACTGCGCATACCCGGCGTCGCATCGCAGGTCGGCCAGATCCGGTTCGCCCTCGCGCGGAAACAGCTCGTCAAGCGGACTCTGAAGCGCCTCGGCAATGACCGGCAGCTTATGCGGATCAGGTGTCGACTCGCCGCCTTCCCACTTCGCCACGGACGCTCGACCGACGCTCACCAGCGCCCCGAGGTCGTTTTGCGTGAGGTCGAGTTCTCTGCGCCGAGCACGAACGCGCGCACCACTGAACTGACGAGCGGACATGCGACTCCAAATGCTGCGCGACCTGCGAAAACGGACAACGAGGAAACTTCACCCACCCGCTTGATAGGCGAAAGCACGTAACGTAACTTTACCTATCGAGGCGGGTCGCCGCACGGTTGTCGGCCTCAGTCTGCCAGTTCGTCATCCTCGGCAGGCCCCTCGCCCTCCCCTGAATCCGGGGAGGCGAACCCCAGCACTGGAGATCCGCATGAGTCTGCCACCGATTGACGCCTCTGCCCAGCCCGGGCAGAACTGGCGGGCATCGGGTCGTATCTCCACACGTCCGCAGCTCTACACATCGGTGTCGAGTGCTCTGTGTCTCACCAAGAGCCCGAGCCGCCAGCTCCTACCTCTCCTCCGGCCGGTAGCGCCGAAGCCGCCCCGCAAGAGTTGTAGAGAGTCCTTTAGCAAGGTCTGGATCTTGCCGTGACCTCTGCATATGTTCGTCGTCCCCGCCGGGCACCCCGCCCGACCGCGGCCCGAGAAGGAGCCATGCAACACAACGAGAGAGCGCCCTGAACTCGCCTCGAAACGGCGAAGGCGCCCAAGGAGCAAGCTCCCGGGCGCCAAACACCTAGTGGCACTCCTGCCCCGGCAAGGGCGGAGATTCACCCACCTACACCGCGCCGGCCCTTTCCACGGGGCACACCGGCACGGGCTTCACCGAGGAGAGTCTTACATGCGGCCTGCCCTGCGCAAAAGGCCAGCGTCCCCAGCCCGCGCAGCAGAAGCAACCGCCGGCCCACTCGCCGTCCCATCAGCCCTCGTCCCGACCCACCACCAGAAGCCGGTGCCCCGATGAGCGGGCAAGCACGGAAGTGGGTGTGGGAGAGCAGCGCCAGCCGTGGCACGGCCCGCCTGGTCCTGCTGTCGATCGCTGACCGGATTCCCGACGCCCAGTGCGTCGCATACGCCTCCGTGACCGAGCTGATGGAGCGGACGCACGCGAGCCGCAACGCAGTGCGTACCTCGCTGGCCCTCCTGGCGGACGCCGGCGAGCTGGAGATCCTCAAGGAGTACGAGGGCCCGCAGCACAGCACCGTCTACCGCATGCCGCGCCCAGCCGCCTGGCTCGCGAAGGTCGCGGCAGCACAGGAGACCAACCCCGACCTGTGCGTCGAGGACGTCGAACCCCTGACGGATGCCGACCCCGCCCCTGACCTGAAGGATTTGGACAAGGAGCTGCTGCGCAAGCACCGCATCTGGTTCACCGCAGAGTCAGAAACGGGCCCCCGTCGTCAGAATCTGGCCGGGTCAGAATCTGCTCCCCCTCGTCAGAATCTGACCCCTCCCCGGGTCAGAAACCGACCCCCCTCCGGGTCAAAATCTGACCCCCAGAACTGTAGTAGTGAACCGAAGGTGAACCGTAGGTACAGCAGCAGTGCTGCCGACCTCACCACGGCCACCGACTGGCAGGTCGACGACGCGAGCCTGTCCTGGGCCCAGCAGCAGGGACATCTGGAACGCCTCGGTGAGCAGGGCCTGCAGGCCGCCGACGCGAAGTGGCGGCACTACCGGGCCGCCTGGAGCCCTCGCTCCGCCGCCGCCTGGGCTGCCGACTGGCGGTCCTGGATCGACCGCGAGCACACCCCCACACCCCAGCGCCCGAACCTCTACGCCCTGCCCGGCGGCACCCCCGCCCCGCAGGCCGGCATGACCCGCTCCGAAGCGCACATGGCCGCCCTGCTCGCCGCCGTCGACGAACCGACTGGAACGGAGTAACTACCATGGACCGCCGCGAAGTTGCTGCCGTACTCACCTACGTCGGCCGCCTGGACCCCCGCACCATCCGCACCGACGCGGGCGAAGCCCGCGACCAGCTCGCCATGTGGCACGAGCTGCTCGCCGACGTCCCCATGACCACCGGCCAGGGCTGGGACGTGCGCGACGTGGTGCGCAAGCGCGTCGTCGCCTCCCCGTACCCGATCCTGCCCGCCGACGTGGCCCGCGAGTGGAACGCCCACTACCGCGACCGCCTGGGCCGACACACCGATCCGACGCCAACGGCCGACCCCGACGACCCGCGCGCCTGGCGGGCGGAACTCGTCGCGACCCGCGACGCCGTCGTGACCGGGCGGATCGCGCCGACACCGCACCGCGGGGTGACGACCGGGGAACCCCAGCCCGGCCTGAAGAAGATGCTCAAGGCCGTCGGCACCTACGTCCCGGATGCCGTACGAGCCGAACTGGCACCCTTCCGGCCCGCCCGCGCCGCCCGTGAAGCCGCCATCGCCGCCGGCGGGCCCGACATCTTCAGCGTCCCGTGCGACAGGTGCAGCGCCCCCCAGGGCGAGCCCTGCCGTGAACGGAGCGGCGGAGGTGTCCGCAACCGGAACACCAAACCACGCATCGAGCCGCATCCGGTCCGCGTCAAGGACGCCCTGGCCGCTCAAGCCCAGGCCCTACCTGCCTGACCCGGCCGCCACAGCTCCACAGAAACGTTCCGCCACGCGGTACGGCACACCGCCGTACCCCGAGCCCGCCACGCAACGCCCCCGCCGCACCCCAGCCGACCCAGGTGCCGAGCGACCGCGCCGACCGAGGCGACTTCCGGAGACTGCCTTGCGCCACATCACCACCAACGACACCCCGCCCCCGGCCCTCCGGGGCATCGCCGACCACAGCTGGCAGGCCCGCGGCCTGTGCCACGGCATGGCCCCCAAGGACATTGACGAGTTGTTCTTCCCCGGAGCCCGCGCACGCGCGGCCATCGACGAGGCCAAGTCGATCTGCGGCCGGTGCCCGGTGAAGAAGGCGTGCTTCGACTACGCCCTGGACAACGAGATCCGCCAGGGCGTGTGGGGCGGGCTCACCGAGGCCGAACGTCGCCCCTGGCACGCCAAGGTCAACAAGCGCCTGGACTACAGCCGGGTGAAGGCCGCCTTCGAGGGGCGCGACGTCCACCTCAGCGACGCCGAGCGAGACGCCGTCACCCGCCACGCCTACGTCCGCGGCTGGAGCCCCGAGCGCCTCGCATACACGCTGCGCCTCGAACTCGACTGGGCGCGCGACCTGATGCGCAACGCCGCCCACGCCGTCGCCGACCGCGACCGCTACTGGGACCAGGCCAACGACGCCGAGCCGGCCGACGACGAGACCACCGAGGACGACGACGCCGCCTCGTCGGTCCAGGTGCCCCGCCAGGTGCAGACCGACTCCCTGATCGCCGCCCTCCGAAAGGCCGCATGACTCACCCCATCGCCATGTCCTTGCCATACGGCATCGATCCCGTCTACCTGGTCGCGGCCCTCGGGCTGCTCGCCCTCGCGCTGGCCGGCTGGTCGTTCCGGCGCAACCGGAACCGCGCGGACGGCAGGCGCGTCGGCACCCCCGCGGTGTGGGTCTCCGCACTCGCCGCCCTCAACTGCACCATCTACTCCGCCGACACCAGCTGGCGGTTCGCGGCCGACTACCTCGACATGGCCGGCACGGTGGAGCGCGCCATGATGTTCAGCGCGGGCGAGGCCGCGCTGTTCGCGACCGCGCTGATGGCCCGGCAGAACTTGAAGACCCAGGAGGCGCCCGGACTGCCCGGCGCCCTGGTCTGGGTGATCACCGGGGTGGAGGTCATCCCGGCCTACGCCGAGTCGGCCGCGGTCGGCGGCACCGTGCGCGCCTTCGTCGGCCCGGTCATGGCCGCGGTGCTGTGGCACCTGGCCATGGGCATCGAACTGCGGCTGCACAAGCCGGACGCCGCCTCGCAGGGGCTTCTGGCCACGCTCGGACGCGAAGTACGGGAGCGGCTCCTCTCCCGCCTCGGCATCGCCACCCGCAACCGCGATGCCGCGCAGATCACCAAAGACCGTGCGTCTCGGCGGGCGGTCGCCCTTGCCTCCCAGCTGGCCGGCATGTCGTTGGCGGATCGCGAGAAGGACACCCGGGTCACCCGTCGACTTCAGGCCGCGCTCACTCGGGCCGAAGTCGGCACCGATCCTCGCCAGCGCCAGGCGTTCTTGGAGGAGCTGGCTGCCCGTCGGCACGCGGCCACCCTCGCGACCATCGATCTGCCCTCGCCGTGGGTGACGGCTCCGGATCCCAAGGACGCCGGTCTCCAGAACGGCTACCCGCTCGCCCCGCGCCCGTCGATGCTGTCGGCGGCCGAGAACCCGGTGGAGCGACGGACGAGTGCGGTCCCCAATGACGATCCCCGAAGCGGTGGGGACGGGGACCATGCGGAATCGGGGACGGGCACAGAGCCCGAAAGGGACCGTCCCCACACCGTCCCCAACCACGGTCCCCAAAGCAGTGGGGACGGGGACCATGCGGAATCGGGGACGGGCACAGAGCCCGAAGGAGACCGTCCCCATACCGTCCCCGACGACAACGGGGACGGCGTCACCGAGTCCGTCTCAAGCCTGCCGAGCGAGGGGACGGGGACGGCGCTCGGGGACCGAGGCGACGTGTCGGCCATGGGCACAGCAGCCGACGTCGACATCAAGGTTTCCGCCACGGACGCTCGCGAAGCTGCTGCTCAGGGCGCTATTAGACCGTCCCCGGCACCCGTCCCCGACGGCGGAGGGGCCGGCGGACACCTGGACGCGGAAACGGGGACGGGGGGCGAAGGGGACCGTCCCCACACCGTCCCCAACGACAACGGGGACCGCGGACACCCGGACACGGAAACGGGGACGGGGGGCGAAGGGGACCGTCCCCACACCGTCCCCGTGCGCCGGAAGCCGAAGCCCAAGGCGAAGGCGCAGCGGAGCCGGCCGGGGGGCGGTAAGTCCAAGCGTCCTCAGCGCAAGGGGCTGAGTCCCGAAGAGACGGCCGACCTGGTGCGTCCCCACGTGCCCGCGCTGCTGGAGCGCGATGGGACCGAGGTCATCACCCGTCCCCAGCTGCGGGAAATCCTCCGCGCCCTGAACCTCGCGGGCGGCCGGAACGAGAACATTACGCGGCTCCTGCAGCTGCTGAGGTCCGAGACGAACACCACTACGGCAAGGGGCACGACCCGATGAAGACCTGCCACAGGTTCGAGCGCATCAAGGACGGCTTCGAGAAGGACGTCCTCTTCCTGCGCGGGCACGCCGAGCGCCACCTGGGCTCGGCCGCGGCGAAGACCAGCGCGAAGAACGCCGTCTCCGTAAAACGGAACATGGCTCGGGCCCTGAACACGCACCTCGCCCGCTGCCGTGAGTGCGGCTGACGCCGGCGAAAGCCCAGGTCAAAGCCCTAGATCCTCATTCGTCATGGTGGCCCGGCGTCGGTCGGGCCACCGCCCCTGCCCCGGAGGGACCGTCATCTCTGCCCGCCACCCGCGCACGCACGCCGCCTCGATCGCTGAGGCCGGCGTCTGGGCGGACGTACTCGTACGCCACCAGCTGCTGCACGCCGCCGTCCTAGTCCCGAACGGCCAGTGGCTCGTCCAACACCACCCCCACTCGGCCGTCGAGGTCCTCGCCGACCCGACCGCCATGGTCGATTTGGCCGCCGAGATCCAGCACCGCATCCGCTCTACGAGGAACCAGAACCGATGACAAACCCCGCTGCCGAGCCCGATAATCCGGAACCCAACTCGACCTCGGCGGGAGCAAGTTGGTGCAAGAGCATTGCTCCCGGTGGGAGCAATGCTCTTGCGTCTCCCGCCCCTGGGGTGGCGGGAGCGGATCGGCACCGGGGGGCGCCGATCCGTCAGGATGCGACCGAGGGCGGCTCGCATCCTGAAACGGGGGAAAGCAACCCCTGCCACAGCGCAGACTGCACCCACGCCGCTACGCCGAAGCCGCACGTTCAGCAGCGCGAACGCCAGCGCAACGAGAAGAAGCGCAAGTACCAGCCGAGCTGCCGCATGAATGACGACGAGTACCAGCTCCTCGTCACAGCCGCCGCGACCTGCCGCATGAGCGTCGCCAACTACCTCGCCCATGCCGCCCTCAGTGCCGCTCGCGATCTCACCCGCACGGAAGCCGAGGTCGCCGGCCACCGCGAAATGACACGCCGCCTGTTTGCCCTGGGCCCCGCGCTGAGCCGGATCGGCAACAACCTCAACCAGGTTGCTGCAGCCCTGAACCGTGACGAGCCGGCGCCGCAGGCCCAAGCGGTCCTCGACGGTGTCGACCAGGTTCGCCTGGAAGTCCAGGCGTTCATCCAGCACTACCTGGACAGCGAGCGACCGGCAGCATGATCCCCTCAGTGAACGACATGGGTGACGACACCCATGGCCTGCTGAAATATCTGTACGGCCCCGGCAAGGCTGAGGAGCACATCGACCCTCACCTTGTCGCCGCATGGGACAGCCTGGCTCCCGATCCCGGCCGCAACCCGGACCGCAAGGCGGCGCTGCGCGCCCTGCAGGTCCTCCTCGACCAGCCCGTCATGGCCTTGCCCGAAACCGAACGGCCCGCCGAACACGTCTGGCACCTGTCCGTACGCGCTGCGCCCGAAGACCCGATCCTCACCGACGAGCAGTGGGCGGACATCGCCCGCCGCATGGTCTCCGCCACCGGCATCGCGCCCGAGGGCGACGACGCCGCCTGCCGTTGGGCGGCCGTCCGACATGCCGACGACCACGTCCACATCGTCGCCACCGTCGTCCGCCACGACGGCCGCCAGGCCCGCATCCGGCGCGACGGTGCCCGCGCCCAGGCGGAAGCCCGGAAGATCGAAATCGACTACGACCTGCGCCGGGTGAACACCGGTGACGGAACCGCCGCCAAACGCCCGAGCAGCGCCGAACGCCACAAAGCCAACCGCCAGGGCAAGGAACGCACGCCACGCGAGGAGCTGCGCGAGACGGTGCGCCGCGCCGCCGCCGGCGTCGCCAGCGAGGCGGAGTTCTTCGACCGTCTGACTGCCGCCGGCCTCCTGGTCGATACGCGCGCCGCGCCCTCTGGTGATCTGCTCGGCTACAAGGTCGCGCTGTCCGACGACCGCAACGAGGACCAGGAGCCGATCTACTATTCGGGCTCCACCCTCGCGGCCGATCTCTCCCTGCCTCGCATCCGTGAACGCTGGGCGAACAACGCCTCCGAGCCCGGCCAGGACGCCGCCACGGATCGCTCCTCCGGATCGGACCGCATCAGCCCCTCGGACGCGCGCCGCCAGGCGACGACGGCGTCGTGGCAGGCCGTACTCATCATCGACCAGGGTGAGGACGGGCAGATTTCCGGCCTGATCGCCGCGGGCGGCGAGGTCCTCGACGCACTCGCCAAGACCTCTGCGTTGAACACCCGGCGTGAACTGCGCGACGCCGCCTTCGTGTTCGAACGGGCGACCCGCTCCCACATCCGGGCGGAGCGCCAGCACGCCCGCAATCTGCGCAAGGCCGCCCGCGACCTCGTCCAAGGCGGGCCGGCACTCGGGCGGGTGGAGGACGGTGCCACGACCGCCATGCTGATCGACATGGTGTTCTTCCTGGTCACCGCCACCGCACAGTGGCACGCGATGAAGGGGCACGCCCAGCAGGCTGCTGCTGCCCGCCAGGCCGCCGAGCACCTGCGCGCCGCCTACCAGGCCGCAGCGCCGATGTATCTGGGCGTCATGCGCGACCGTGGCCGGCGCATGTCCCTGCCCCTGCAACGCAAGCAGACGGCCTACCTGCGCCGGGCGGTGCCGGAGCTGGCCGAGCAGGTCCTCGCCGAGCCGGGCTGGCATGCCCTGGCGTCCACCCTCGCCGACGTCGAGGGCGCCGGGCACGATCCGGCCGCGCTCCTGGCCGAGGCCGCCGAGCGGCGGGAGCTGGGCACCGCCGATTCGATCAGTGACGTCCTCGTGTGGCGGCTTCGACGGATGGCAGACCTCCCCGCTGACGCTTCCGCAACGCCTCCCACCCCGGAGAAGCACACCACGGCGCCGACCCGCCGCGGGCGCACCCGCACCGCGACGCCCTCTCGCAGGCCGGGGCCGGGGGCCGACGGCACACGCGAGCATCGGCGGTGAACAAGGCGTTCAGACCAGGACGGCAACCATCGCGACGGCCACGGTGGCTCCCGCGATGCACAGCATCGCGGTGCGCATGGCCGGCACCCGACGAGGAGCCGGTGGCGACGAAACGTCTCGGGTCCCGTCGCACGCACAGCCCGGAGCATGCTGCAGGAACGGTGAGTCCATCCAATAGGCGCCCCGCAGTTGCGGCGAGACGACTGGCAAAGGGGAGTTGGGCATATCCGGACAACGCCGTGTCCCTCCCGACGGTACGGGCCGCAATGCATTTGTAACTGTCCCGTCCCGTTCGACCTTCTCGCCTCACACCTCGGTGACCAGGGGATAGGTAAATCACGGTGAACAAGACAGCTCTCGAAATCCCAGAAGACGTTGTCCCGCAGATCGACGCGTGCGCAACCATCCCAGCCTTCGTTGTCGGTGGATTGCACCAGGCCCCGTGGTCCACGCCGCTGTGTGTAGTTGAACCGCCCCGGGTGTGATGGTCTCCATCACACCCGGGGCGGTTCAACTACAGGAGCTGCTCAACTGCTGGACCGGCACCTGCACCACCTGCCGACACCGCAACAGAACCTACCGAAGCACCACTAGTTGGTTCCGGCTGTGAGTTCACTGAACAGTTTGTTCGCCGACTCGGAGGCGAACTGGCGCTGGAGCTCGGCGCGAGCGATCTGCTTCTTGAACTCGCCCTCGTAGCCGGTGAATCCGGCGTTGTGCATGGTGTCGGTGATCCACGTGGCGAACGCCTGGTAGTTCCAGATGTGCGGCAGGCAGGTCTGCGAGTAGCTGTCGAGGAGGCTGGAATCGCCCTCCGTGGCGTGGCGGATCACTGCGCGGGCGAAGACCTCGGTGTCGTGCAGGGCGAGGTGGATGCCCTTGGCGCTCATCGGCGGCACGATGTGCGCGGCGTCCCCCAAGAGATAGAGGTTGCCGTAGCTCATCGGGTCGAACACCACGCTGCGCAGCGGAACGATTTGCTTGGACAGGATCTGCCCGCGCGAGGGCGGCGTGCCGAAGCGGACCTCCAGCTCGCTCCAGATCCGCTCGTCCGGCCACTGCTCGGGAGTGTCGTCGACCGCGCACTGCAAGTAGATCCGGCTGGCTTCAGGGCCGCGAGGAATCATCCCGGCCAGGCCCACTTCGTGGATCGCCATGCCCGAGGGCTTGCTCTCGGTGGCCACCAGGACGCTGAGCCAGGAGTAGCCGTACTCGTGGGAGTACTCGGTCAGCGCGGAGGCGGGAATGGAGCGGCGTGAGACGCCGTGGAAACCGTCGCAGCCGGCGATGAGGTCGCAGTCGATGGCTCGCGCCGCACCGTTGGCGTCCCGGTAGCGCACCACCGGGTGGCCCTCGCTGAGGTTCTCCAGGGTGACGTCCGCGGCTTCGTAGCGCAGGTCACCGCCCTCACGGAGGAACACCTCGGTGAGGTTGCGCACCAGGACCTGCTGCGGGCAGTACAAGCTCTCGTTGTTGTCCTCGTCCACGTCGATCGGCATCGCGTGTCCGTCGATGTAGAAGCCACCCTCGCTGTGCGGGATAGGGTCGCCCGCCAAGACCTCTTCCAGGCCCCAATCGCGGAAGAGGCGCACCCCGAAAGTGTCGATCGTTCCGGCGCGCTGGCGCTTCTCGACGTAGGCGCGGGGGTGCTTCTCCAGCACGACGCAGTCGACGCCGTTGCGCAGCAGGAAATTGCCGAGAGTCAGACCGGCAACGCCGGCCCCGATGATGACGACAGCCGTGTCGTCGCGTGTCTCAGTCATGCGTGCGAGCCCTTCATGATCCGTGCAGTGGTTTACGCGCCGAGCGCGTACGCCGCGGCGCCGGCCGGGAGATCGGAGGGCCAGCACTCGCTCGCTGTCCACTGTGAAGACCCAGCGGGCTGCGAACCACTGGTAAGTCGACACCAGATACCGGAAAGCCGCCAAGATGCTCTGATGTCACACGCTGTGCATCTGACCAGCGCAGATTGCCCCCGGTTGGGGCTAGGTCGTGTCCGCAAAGTCCCTCCTGCCCCGCGACGCCTGGCACGCACTCTCGCCGCACCGGGCACAGACCCAAGTACGTCCAGTACGAGGGACTGCGCCCGGCGCGCCGAGAGCACGCACCAGACGCCGCGCGGCCCGGGCTTCGGGCGGACGGAGGGACTTTGCGGACACGACCTAGCGCGCGTGAAAGCGCAAGCCGGCCTGGTAGCGACCGGGGGTCTGGCCGACGACCTCGGTAAAGGCGTCGATGAAGGTGGACGGATTGGACCACCCGCACGCGACCGCGGTCTGCGTCACCGTCATCCCGTCGGTCAGGTGCGCCAAGGCGTGGTGGATGCGCAGGGTGGTCCGCCAGCGGTGGAAGCTCATGCTCAGCTCGGCATGGAACAGGCGGCTGAGCGTGCGCTCACTGGCTCCCACCGCCCGGCCGAGTTCGGCCAGGGTGGAAGGCCGAGCGGGGTCCGCGCGCAGCAGGTCGGTGGCGGCGCGCAGCCGGTCGTCGCTCGCTTCGGGAAGGTGGAGGGAGGTCTCGGCGGCGTCCGCCAGTTCGTCCACGATCACGGCGAGCAGGCGCCGGTGGGCGCCGGGGCGCCGTTCCGGCTCGTCGGTGAGGGCCAGAAGGGCCTCGCGCAGCAGCGGGCTCACCGCAAAGACGCTGGGGTGGCCGACGAGCAGGGCGCCCAGATCGGGCGGGACGGACACCAGTCGTACGTCGGTCCGCCCGTAGAAGCGGTGCGAGTGCGTAAAGCGCGGAGGCGTCCAGGTGATCCGATCCGCCGGGGCGACCCAGGTGCCGCGCTCCGTCGCCGTGGCCAAGGCGCCGGCGGCGGCGTAGACCAGCTGGCCCTGGACGTGGCTGTGGGGATCGAGCTGGAAGCCGTGCGGCAGCCAGGCACCGCCCTGCAGGATCTCCTCGTCCGCATCGGCGGGCAACGGTGAAGTGTGGCGGGTTGTCGGCATCAGGCGTCAGTTTACCGGTGGTCTCGCGCAGTGCGCCGCGCTGACAGTGGTCGCATGACCACGATGACGCGCGAGTCCCGCCCCCGGTGGAGGTAGCGGTGGCCTCCCGGATCCAACGCCCGCGCAAGCGGCGGATGCTGTCGTTGACCGTGCAGGGAAGCGAACAGCCCAGTCCGCACTTTATGACTGTCACCCTCGGCGGCGAGGACGTCCAACACCTTCAGTGGTCGGGCTTTGACCAGGCCGGACGTCTGTTCTTCGCCGACCCCAACGACGACGCCACGGAGGTGTTCCTGCCCAGCAGCGAGCGGTGGATTCTCCAGCTCACGCTCCAGGGCGGCAAGCAGCGCCCGCGGGTGCGGACCTACTCGATCCGGCGCTTTCGGGCCGAGGCATCGGCGTTCGACATCGAGATCTCACTCCACGCTGCCGAGAGCCCCGGCTCGGCCGGCCCGGGCACCCGATGGGCGCGCGCCGCCGAGCCAGGCACCAGAGTCGCGTTCCTCGACGAGGGACACAGCTACGCGCCCGCGCCTGGCGCCGCCTGGCAGCTCTTGGTCGGTGACGAAAGCGCTCTACCGGCGATCCTCGCCATCCTGGAACAGTCCGCGGCGAACCTGCCCGCCGAGGTCTTCCTGGAAGTCCCGTCATCCGACGACATCCGCAGCGACATCACGGCGCCACCGGGCAGCGTCATCCACTGGCTGCCCCGCACCGACGCGGGCGCGAAACCCGGTGCCCTCGCCTTAGACGCGGTGAAGCAGACCCGTTTTCCCGACGGCCCCTTCTACGCCTGGACAGCTGGCGAGTCCTCGATGGCCACCGGCATCCGCCGCCACCTCGTCAGCGAGCGCTACACACCGAAGTCCGACATCTCTTTCCGCGGCTACTTCAGTTACGGCCGCGCCAGTCTCTAAACACCCTGCCACGCAACCACCTCTTACACCCTGCGCGTCACCGCCATCCTCTCAGTGCACCGCCCAGTTCCTCGCCCGCTGCCAGCCGCTTGAGGGAGTGTCCAATAGACGGCGGATCCGATGATCAAGGAGACGCCTGATGAGCGAGACCATCACCGAGCACGAGGCGGCGGAGGAGCCGGTCGTCGAGCCGGTCTCGGATGCGGTCTCGGACGAGCAGTTGATCGCGATGCTCGTCGACCGCGCCCGGACGGACGGGCTGCACCGACCGGCAAGGGCGGGCTGCTGCAGCAGCTGACCAAGCGGGTCCTGGAATCCGCCCTGGAGGGCGAGATCACCGATCACGTCGGTTACGACAAGCACGACGCAGCGGGCCGGAACAGTGGCAACAGCCGTAACGGTCCCCGTTCGAAGACGGTGCTGACCGATGTCGGGCCGGTCGAGGTGAAGGACGTCACGTCCGTGGCCAACATCCCTCGCCAGAGCAGGTGGTAGAGCACCGGCAGCACCGCGATCCGGTCACCGGCCGCCTCCCACAACGGCCGCGGCTCAGCGAACACCTCCAGCAGTCGCCCCGCCGTCTCCTGCCGCCAGCAGCGAGGATGGCCGTAGCCCCGCAGCCAGCGCAGGTTCGCCAACAGAACCGGGCTGATCACACCCACCCGCCTGAACGCCCAGCCAGCCAGTCCACAGACACGCTCGGTCGCCGCGAACGCCTCCGCATCGTCCGGGCCGATCCGGTCCTCCGGACGGACATCGACCACCACCCCAGTGCCGTCGACACGACGGGCGAAGAAGTCCGGAACATGCCCGAGCCGGCCCCGGCGCGTGGGCCAGAACAGCCGGAACGGCTGCGACACCAGCCCCGTCACCTGCGGATCGAAGTCCATCAGCATCGCGTGATCACGCTCCAGCCGGGACTCGCACGCAAACGACTTCCGCACCGTCGTCGACCAGTAATCCCGGGGCACCGACCGCTGCCCGGCGTACGTACGCACCTTCCGCACCGGCGGCAACGACTCGAACCTCGCCGTCCACGCCGCCGACAGGGGCTCACGACGGCGTGCGCGGTCCTCATCGACGTACTCGACCTCGAAAACATCGTGCCCGACGTCGGCGAACGCTTCGACAGCCACCTGCCCCCCTCACCAGAGCGAACGCACAAGCGCTGTCCACGAGAGAGCCACACGCTCCTCAAGATCAGCAACCGATCGGCAGGCAAACCGCCCTTGAGAGCGAAAACGAAGCGGGACAACAACAGCCAGCGGCAACAAGGGCTGGGACACGGATCCCCTGGTGTCGAAGCGAGCGACAACATGTCCGGGACAAACTGCGAACCGCACAAGCTCAGCTGAGACAGCGGCAACATAAGGAAGGACGGGACAGTAACGAGAGGCCCGCTCGCGTCCGCTTCGTCTCTGCGCTCCCTCGGAAATGCCGGTCTCACTTCACGAATTCTAGAGTTGCAGCAGTTCAGCGACTTGCGGCACTCTCCTCGTGCAGGCGAGACGACAGAGATGGAGACGGCATGTTCCGACGCAACCGTGCGGACCGAGAGTTCCGTGAAGCCCAGCGAGCCGGACAGGCGCTGTTGGCCATGCACACCGAGTGGCCCGAGGCTCCCGCCCCGGTCGCTGCGCCGGCCCCGGCCGCGCCGACCGACGCCACGGTGGTGCCCGACTTCCTGCCGCCGGATTTCCGCGCGCCGTGCCGCCAGGACGTCTCGGGCTTCATGATGCGCTGGGACGTCCCGCTCGTCATTGACGGCGAAGTCCACGCCTGCCACTGCGGCGCGTACCGGAACTGGATCGTCTTCAACATGCACGACGACTCCGTGTGGCTGCGCTGCGAGGCCGGCCACGAAAGGCACGAGACCCGGTTGGACACCGCCTGGTACAACCGCAACTCCGGGCCGGTCGATCACTTCCACCCCAACCTCGAAGACGGCCTGCGCCACCTCGGCCACTGACGGCGCGAAACCCCTTCCCCCACCCCTGCGTTCATCGGCACCCGGAGGGCCGATCCGGTCAGACCATCCGTCTCGCATCACCAAGGGGTTTCACGTATGCGCCGCTCCACCACGACTGTCCTCGGCCTCGGCGCCGTCTTCACCGTGCTCGCCCTGACCGGCTGCGCCGGCCACGCCGAGCCCGCCGATACCTCCGCCTCCGCTTCCGCACACCGGGGCGGCAGCACCGCGGCGGAGTCCGTGCCGCTGTCCTCGGCCCAGCTGGACCAGCGGCTGCTGAACACCCACGACCTGGGCGAGGGCTACACCCGCACGCCCGAGGCTCCTCGCCGCAACGACGACGTGACCGCGATCGGCTGCCCGGCGCTGGAGAAGCTCGGCGGCGCTACGGCCACCGGCTCCGGCCTCGACTTCGCGCGCAAAGCGAAGGCGTCCTTCGCCTACAGCGGTAGCAGCTCTTCCGAGGTCAGCGAGGAACTGTACAGCGACAGCCCGACGAAGCTGTCCACGGGCCTCTCGACGGTCTTCGACGCAATGCTGTCCTGCCCCTCGTACCAGGTGGCGTCGGGGAGCACGGCCGTCGACATCGGCACCGTGAAATCGTCCGCGCCGAACCTCGGCGACGAGCAGTGGAGCCAGCTGCTCACCTTCTCCGTCGGCGGGCAACGCAGCGTCGTCAAGCAGACGGCGATCCGCGACGGCAACATCCTGGTCCTCGTCTCCGGCTCACCGGGCCTCGTGGACGCTCACCTGGACAAGGCGCTCGCCAAGGCCCGCACGGCACGCTGATCTGCTCCTCCGGCACCTGCCCCGGTGTCCGGGCCCGCTCTTCCGACGGGCCCGGACACCGGGGTTTTCTCGTTCGCGCCGATCAGCCGTCGAGGCGGAGTTCGCCTGGCTCGTATCGGAGTTGGAAGGTCTGGGCGTGCTCGCCGTGCATCCAGTACAGGGTCATGGTTGACAGCATGCTGCGCTTGACGTACCGGGTGCGCGAGGGCATTCCTTCGTCCTGCTCGACGATCCACTTCTCCACTCGCTCCGGCAGCCCGAACCGGAGCGCATATACGTCGGGGTGCTCGGCGGCGCGCAGCTCCCAAACGGGGTGCGAGGCTGCCTGATTGATGCGGCGCAGACGCACCGCATGCGTGGGGTGCTCTCGCGCGTATTCCACGAAGCCGTACAGATCGTCCGAGGCGAGACCCAGAACGAACGGCGCGGCCGGAAAGGCCAGAACAAGACCGAGCTGCGACCGGCTGCGCAGACCGTCCGCAAGGAAATCGAGGGGGCCACGAATCGCGGCGGGCAATTCCAGACCACCCGGATCCATCTGCAAGAGCGGCCCGCGGAGATACGCGCGCATCTCGCGCATCTTCGGCCGCTCACTCGCCGGAGCCGCCTTGAGCACTGCGTAGATCTCGTCAGCCGCGGTCCTTACGAGACTCCGCAGCCCATCAAAGTCCGGTGCAGAAAGGTCGATCAGCGATATCTGGTGGGCCAGCGCATAGTCCTGCGCCTCCGGAGTAAAGCCGGACGTCGAGAAGATCGCGTAGCTGTAGCGGTAGCGCGTCCGCGGCCGACCAGTGCCTGGCGCGGAGAGCGTGGTGGTCTCCGCCTCGTTCACGTCGTGGATCACACCGTGGCCGTTTCGGACAGTGGGAAGACCGACCCGTGTGGTCAGGTACTTCGCCTCAACGAACAAGCGCACCGGCAGGGAGAACGGCGGGACGTACCGGAACTGCCCGAGCGCGTCGACCTGATGCCACGCGCCACGTCCACGGACCAGCAGACCGTTCTTGTCCTCCTTAAGTACCTTCCACGGCTCTTTGTCCTGGTCGTCGTCGGCCGTGAGGACTTCGAAGCCGCTGGAGCGCAGCAGCCAGGCCAGCACCTCCTCCAGGAGGTATCCGCTCAAGGGCCCGATGCGGATCAATTTGTCTGCCACAACGACGATCCTATGTAAGGGCATGATCTTGGTTCCAGGGGGGTGTATCAGGTCTGAGGGACGGATATACAGAAGGCCCGGTGGCGCCGCTCCGTGAAGAAAGCGGCACCACCGGGCCTGGAAAAGAGGGGGCCTCACGTCCGTAGATCCGGCCGGAGACAGCGGCTACGCGACGCCCGTCACCCGCGGCGGACGACGGTAAGACGGTCCCCCGCTCCCGCCGGCAGTACCCGGCGCGGTACCGGGCCGGGCGCTGCGAGCGAGGAAGCGAAAGCGGCGACCAGTTCATGCGGGGCGCTCGCGCTGAAGCTCGCACACCACAGGTACGGCGCCCCAAGGACGGGCTCCGCCCACGCCTGCCACCCCAGAAGGTCATCGCGGGGGTCGACGTCGTGGATGAGCGGCGGCAGTACCTCCAGCGACACGTTCGTGGAGAAGCCAGGGTCCGTTGCGGTCGTGCGCGGGCGGTCCATGTCGCGCAGCCAGCCCCGAGCGCTGAGGGCGGTGAGTACCGCCTCGGCGTTCTCGAGCCCGGCCTCCGGGGTCTCGCTGGCGTCGAGCGCGAGCAGGAAGTCGGCGAGCGCCTCGTGCGGTACGCCAGCGGTGAAGTACGCGTTCCACTCGGTCAGCACCGAGTCGGGGTACGGGCGGGCCGACATCTGCCAGGCCACCGGGAGGCCGCCCAGCTCGAAGGGGTAGGCGGCAAGGATCCACTCGGCGCCGCGCAGGCCGTCGGGGCTCACGAAGAGCAGGGTGTTGCGGGAGGTCGGCCACATGCGCCAGCCGAGGTCGGTCAGGGTGTCGCCGATCCGTTCGGCAAGGACGCCGTCGTCGCCGGCCAGGTGGCGCGGGGTAACCCAGTACATCGGGTCCGGTGAGAAGGGGTGGGAGGAATCGGCGGGGTGGTGCGGGTACAGGGGCGCCTCCGTCAGTTCGGGGTTGTGCTACTGGCCGTTGCCCGGGCCGGTTGCGCCGCGCCGGCGGCGCGGGGGTGCCTCGACCGGGCCCTGCCAGGTCAGTGCGACGGCCACGGCGGGCGGCAGAGGGAACTGCTCAGCCTCGGGCGACTCGGCGATGTAGACCACCGGCCTCCCGTGCTCGTCCACCGACTGCGCCACGCAGCCCAGACGGTGGGCCAGCGGGTAAAAGGGGTTGATGGCGAGCCGGGCCGTCGTGTCTCGGTCGAAGGCGGACAGGGCGTCGATGAGGTCGCCGACGGTCATCTCGGGCGCGTGCGGTTCCAAGGCGGTCTCCTAGCGGTGGCGGACGAAGCCGCGCGAGCAGGGGCAGGTTACGCGGTGCGTATGTGCAGGAAGGGGCGGGCGTTCCCATCACACAGGGCGGGAGGTGGACAGGATGCTGGCCACCACACCGGCGACCATCTCCGCCGGGGTGTCCGTGCCGAAGGCGATGCGGTAGCCGGGGACCGTGGCGGTGCCGGTGACCGCGATCACCCAGCCTTCGCCCGTCACCCAGTCCTCGTCCGGGCCACCGGGGCGGCCGGTCGGGAAGTAGCCGAGGTAGAAGCGGCCGTCGCGCGAGCTGACGTGCACGTCGGCACGGTCGTCGACGGTGTGGGTGAAATCGGCATCCGAGAATTGATCGAGCACCTCCATCGGCTGGCCGGCACCGAGCCTCCAGGAGCGCAGCCGCAGGGCCGCAACCGTGGTGGCAAATCCAGGTTGCGCCGCATCCAACGCCACAGAATCACCTCTCTGACCTGGGGTTCTTTCGGAATGTCGTTCAGGTTCACATAGCGTCGCGGTGTCCACCAGCCGTTTGGACGATCTTCCTTGTCTGCCCCCGGCGAACTGCCGTCCTCCCCACCCGTTGGCCAAGGCTCGCCCTCCTGCTGCACGCCAGGCCCGCTACTCTCTTGCCGCTATGGAGATCCCGGAGCCGACCGGTCCGCCGTACATCGATCCGGACTGCCCGGACCCGAAGCGTCCGGTCTGCGGGATCTGCGCGGCCCTCCTGTACCCGCGCGTGCAATTCGTGGTCTACAGCCGGCCCTCCTGGGAGTGCCCGTTTCACCCGGAGAACGGACACCGATACACCCGCGAGGCCGTGCCAGCCTGCGTCCATCCGGACAAGGTCGGTCTGGAGCCCGACAAGATCGCTCCGCCGCCCAAGGAGTTGCCGGACCAGGGTGAGGCGTCGACGCGCGGCCCCGGCGGGAAGCGTCCGTGGCGAGATCGTCTCGCGCCGCGCCGCCGCCCGTCATGACGTCTGAGCCCGCCAGGACGCGCCGAGTTCTGCGAGGTGCCTCCGGAGATTGCTGCGCTGCTCCTCCAGGTCCTGCGAGGCGGGCGAGAGGAGATAGACGTTGTCGCGGTAGAGACGGAATCCGAGGCTCTCCCACCCGCGGGCAATCTTGGCGTAGACGCGATCCCACTCGGCCCGGTCTCTCAGCGCCTGGCTGCTGAGATCGGAGACCCCGGGCGAACAGGCGACGGCTCGACAGCCGGCCATGAGGCGGTGGATCACCTCGCTGACGAGTGCGGTGGCCAAACCGTACCCGCGCCATGCGGAATCCAGCATCACGCGGTCCATGACGAGCAGTGCGGATCCGACGTAGTCCAGGCGCTCGCTGGCTTCGCTCGTGAAGGAGCCGGTCTCGGGGTCGAGGAGCGCTTGGGCGGTCTCGTACAACTCCTCCGATTCTTCCTCCATAGCCCGAAAAGCGTTTCGGCCGCGATCGAGGTGCACGCGGTAGAACGTCATTGCCCCGACTGTGGCGTCCTCGTCCCTGCACGAGGGGCACTCCGCGCCGGCACAGCGGGCCGTGGCTGCGAGCTCCGGGCTTGCGTCATGCACGCGTCGACGGTGAAGGATCTTCACTTCCCATCGCTCCAGCGTGTCCGCCTGCGGTGTATCTGAGAGGTCGTCCTCGTAGGAGATGCGCAGACGCAGGTCAGAGGGATCACCCGGGAGCGGGGGCGGCGTACTCACCCGGTCAACCTAGACGGCGAGGCGGCTCGCTGTCCTGTGTCATCGAAGTCTGATCGATGTCATCGAACTTTGAGTGAAGCACCCCACTTGTGTATGGGGCGGCGTGCGTCAGAAGCGGAGTGTTCTGAAGAAGGCGCGGATGTCGTCGACGAACAGCTCGGGGACCTCGAACGCGGGAAAGTGTCCGCCTTCGGCGTGCTCCATGAAGAAGGTCGTCTCGTCGTGGGGGCCGAGAAGTTTGCGGACCAGAGGGTTGCTGTAGAACAGAGAGGAGGCCATGGGGACGGCGGAGGCTCCGCCCCAGCCGGGATCGTCGGCGTGAGCCAGTTCCCAGTAGAAGTCGCCTGCCGCCGGACCCGTCCGCGTGAACCAGTAGAGGCTGGCGGTGATCAGGACGTCCTCGCGGCTGATGGGCGTGGCGGGGTTGGCCCACTGGACGAACTTCTCCGCGATCCAGGCAAGTTGGAGGATCGGTGAGTCCGCCAGCCCGGCCGACAACGCGTTGGGGGCGGTGGAGTGCAGTACCCGGTAGCCCTTCATCTGCGACCAGCTGCGCTGTGCGGCCTCCAGTTCCGCCTGCTCCTGCGGGTTCAGGCCCTCAGGCTCGGGAAAGTCCTCTCCGACCATGCCGAGCTGGAGGCGGTCGCCGTGGATGTGCGCCCCGATCACCCGCTCCGGTAGGAGCGAGGCGATCCGCCCAGTCACGCCGGCCCCGAGGTCGCCTCCTTCCACGCCGAAGCGCTCATAGCCCAGGCGGCTCATCAGTTCACCGAAGGCCAGGGCCGTGCGGTCCAGGTTCCAGCCGCGGGACGACAGCGGGCTGGAGAAGGCGAATCCGGGCAGCGAGGGGATCACGAGATGGAACGCGTCGGCCGGGTCTCCGCCGTGGGCGCGCGGATCGGTCAGAGGGCCGCTGGCCTGAAGGAACTCCACGAACGAGGTCGGGTAGCTGTGGTTGAGCAGCAGCGGCGTGGCGTCCGGCTCCGGCGAGCGCAGGTGCAGGAAGTGGATGGTCTGGCCGTCGATCTCGGTCAGGAACTGCGGGAACGCGTTCAGTCGGGCCTCGTGGGCCCGCCAGTCGAATCCGTCCGCCCAGTAGCTCGCCAGCTCGTGGAGGTAGTCCGGCGCGATGCCGTGGTCCCATTCCGCCCCCGTGCCGGGTACCGGATAGGGGGAACGGGTGCGGGCCAACCGGTCATGCAGGTCATCGAGATCGGCCTGCGGAATCTTGATCTGGAACGGACTGATGTCAGCGCACATGACGCGAACCTAAGAGCGCTCGGAGCACGTCGCGACTTGAACCCCGCAAAAGGAGGAGCGGCCTCACACGGGACCCGGCCGGCCCGCCTGCTGCCCAGCGGTACCGTCCGGATCTGTCACCGCGGGCCCCGCACTGCGGCGACCAAACTTCGCTGGCACAAACTCGCGTCCATCAGCCTTCGGTGACAACACTCAAAGTTCAGCGACACAGGACACTCGCGGCCCACCCGCGCGCCGGAGACTTGGCTTCAAAATCGAACACAGCTTCTAATAGGGTCATGACTCGGCACTCTTTCCCGCGCGACCTCCTAGCAACGCAGACCGCCTGGTATGTCACATATGGGCGGCTGGCGAGCGACGATCACGGCGGGGCGGCGGAGCAGCGTCGCCTTCTGCTGCGGCTTTCACGGCGGATCGCCGCTCACGCCTTCTGGCAGAGCCCAGCAGGCACACCCGCGGCCCGCGTCGCGCTCAAGGAGCTGGCTCGCATTGAGGCCGGAGGAGAGCAGCCGTAAGCCGTTGTGCAACCGGGGAGCCTTTAGTGACAGTCCAGGTCGGCGGGCGACCGATGAGCGTCGTTTTACGGCGACGACGAATGACGACCGCAGGACGGTGGCAGATCGATCGCATGAAGAGATTTGTTGCTGCGACCGACCGAACCGTCCTGCTCCCCAGCAGCAGCGCGTGGAACAGCGATGCCCGGATGGTGAGCGACGCCTTGGACCTGATGCCCGCCCTACCCTGGCAGATCGCCGCCGAGCACATCCGCGGCTGCGTCACCACTGATCATCGGCCCGAAAAACCTCCGGGTACTGGTCCTTCCTGCTTACGTCCTTGAAGCGGCGTGGACCTGTCACTCCGGGCTCGCCCAAGCCACCGCCGGGGACGACAACTGGGCACATTTGGTCCGCGTACTGCCGGGCTACCTCGACGCCGTTCACGACGCTGACCTGCAAGGTCTCCTCGAAGCCCTGGAGAGAGTGCTCGCGGTGCTCAGCCTCGATCTACCTGCTGCCCGCCGGTTCGTATCCCATCTCGCGCTGGGGCTGGGAAGCAGCCCGGAAAAGCGAGCGGCGCTCGGTGAAGTCTTGGCGGCGTGGCGAAGAGCCGGAGTTGCCTGCTGACGCATGCCGGGTCCACGAAAGGTGGCTGCACGACCGAGTGGCACTCGTCAAACAGGTTCCACACTGGCCCACCCTGAACCGCAGGTGCGGGCGCGTGCCGAACGGCTCCTGTCCGTCATTTTCCGGGCCCGGTAGCAGCGCCCGCCGCACCCTCCAGATCGCAGAAACACGCCTGGAGGGAAGGTGGCCAAGTTCCGACCGTCCGCCCGGCCACGCGAAGACCCCCGGAATCACGTGATTCCGGGGGTCTTCGGCAGAGGTGCGGGAGGAGTCAGCTCTTGTCGGTCGGGGCGTCCGTGCGACGTCGCCGGACGGCGAAGAGGGCGCCGCCGCCGGCAGCGATCAAGGCGCCGGCGCCGCCGATCAGCCACGGGGTGGCGTCAGCACCGGTGTGTGCGAGCGCGCCCTCGGGGGCGGGAGCGGCGGTGCTCGACGTGGTCTCGTCGGCGGCCGGCGTCTCCGAGACGGACGGTGCCGGGGTGTCCTCGTCCTTGCCGGGCTTGTCCGGAGTGGGCTTGTGGCTCGGCTTGTCGGTGGGCTTGCCGGTCGGCTTCTCCGTGGGGGGCGGGGTGGGGGCGGTCTTGGCGTTGGTCGTAGTCACTGTCACCGGATCGCCCGGCTTGGCTTTGAACGTCTTCGAGGGCTTGTAGAGGTCGTAGCCCTCGGGCGCCCTCACCTGCTTAACCCAGAAGTCTGTGCCTGTGCGGGAGTTGACAGGCAGCTTCCCGGTGGCCGTGCCGTCGGGGCCCGTGGTCAGCGTGAGGATGGTCTTGGCCCCGCTACCGATGTTGACCGCGGATCCGGGCAGCAGCTTGCCGGTCTTGTCGTCCTTGGCTGTCAGCCGGACCGAGGCGTCCTTGAACGGGTCGACGATCGTGAGCGGTGTGTCCGTGCCGGGGGTGACGATGACGTCCTGGTCGTCGACCGTGTCGTGCAGCGGGCTGCCGCTGGAGACCTCCTTGAGGCGGTAGACGCCTGGCGCGAGGTCCTGAAAGGCGAGCTGCCCCTGGGTGTCGGTCCTGCCGCTGTCGGTCTCCTTGCCGGCAGAGTCGAAGAGGGCGAAGGAGGCTCCGGCGAGCACGTCGCCGCCGGGGTCCTTCTTCACGATGGCCACGCCGCCGGTCTCCGTCTCGGCTGCGTTGCGCGGGGCTGCGGACGTGGAGGCGGAGGGGCTGGGATCGGCGCTCTGGGCCGAGGCGGTCGGCGCCCAGGACAGGCCGCCGGTCACCGTGGCGGCGACGGCGACAGCGGCCGGAAGGGTTCGAGCGGAGCGGATGCGCAAGAAGGGACTCTCCGAGAAGACGCGCGGAGCGCGTGCGGGTGGATGACGTGGGTGGTGGTTCAGCGGGAGCGGTGCGGCGCCGGTCGTGCGGGGGCTGCGGGCGGGTTCGTCGAGCGGGACGGTGCGGTGATCGCGTAGCGTCGTGCGGCGCCGCGTGCGAGCTGCTGTTGCTGCTCGACGGGCAGCTGCTCGATGCTGGCCAGGCCCTGGGCGACGGTGAGACCGAAGGGTGATCCTGCGTCGAGTCCGGCGGCTTGGACGATCTGCGCGGCGGCCTCGGCTTCAGCGAGGATGCCGTAGGTGCTGGGGATGCCGAGCAGGTGCTCGGCATGGTCGCAGGCGCCGTCAAGGAGTTCGGTGAGCGGGACCTCGTCGTTCAAGCAGTCCTCGACAACGTCGAGGAGGGTCAGCGTGGCCTTGTGCAGCCGGTCGCGGAAGTCCGGATCAGTAAGCCAGAAGCCGTTCGGTCCCGGCGGCCGTGGCGGCGCCCGAACCGGAGAGACCGGCGGCGGTGGTCGTCGGTGGGACGGGAGCCAGCGAGGCGGTGGCATCCAGAACTCCTGTGGCGTGGCGGATGGTTAGCGGGTGCGAGGTGACGCCCCGGCGATGGATGTGGGGCGGGCGGCAGGCCGGAGGGCCGGTTGCGATGCTGCTGGCGGCGGGAACCACAGGTGGGCGTACTGCTCGATCGCGGTGCGCAGCCCCGTGCCGTCCGCGCCGTGCCACGCGGGCCCGCTGCTGTGCCAGTCGCGGATGACGGCGTAGCCGTCGCGGCCGGCCGACAGGCCCCGGGCAGCATCGCGGCGCTCGAAGGTGCCGTGGTCAGCGAAGCGGAGGATGGCGGTGTCGAGAACACCGTGGTCGGGGTGGATGACGCGCAGGCGTAGTCCGCCGTACTCGTCGCGGCGGATGGTCGGAGCGAAGTCGATCCGGAGCCGCGTCGGCGCGTTCGGCTGCGGCGCCGCGTACAAGGCGTTGCCGACGATGGCGTACTGGTGGAAGGGCAGTTCGAGGACATCGTCGAAGAACTGCTGTGCGTGCAGGGCCACGTGATCCTTCTGGGACAGGGGTGCGGGTGGTCAGCGGCGGGGGCCGGAGCTGCGGGCGGGCAGGGCCGCCGACGGGGTGGTCGTGGTGCTCCAGCGCGGAACGCTGTGCGTGGTCAGTGCGGGAGCCCTGCGGGGTGCGGTACGCCGGACGTCGAGGGGTGTGGGAACCGGAGGCGGCGGTGGCGTGACGGGTATGAGCTGGGCACGCTCGCGTAGGCCGCGCAGCATCTGGTTCTTCCAGCGTGGCAGTGGCGCGGGGTCGGACACGCTCTCGGTGATGGCCGTCAGCAACACGGTCGGGGTGTTCGTGGAGGCGGTGGCGTACCAGCCGGACGATTTCGGGCCGCCCCGCATGTACCAGCGGGCCTCAAGGGTGGTGAGTTCCTTCTCCGGATCGAGGCGGCCGGTGGCGAATTCGAGTCCGGCCATGCCGTCCGGGGTCTGCAGTTCCATGACGCCCCGCCGCGGGAGTGGCATCTTCCATCCCCTGTTGATCAGCGGGACGATCGCGTGGAAGGCGTCGAGTTGGGGATGGGCGGGATCGGGGCGGGCGAGGTAGCGCTCGGGCCCTTCTTGATAGGCCGACGCCAGAGCGGTGGTGAAGGCGGTGACGAACTCGGTGGGGCTCTGATCGTTGAAGCTGACGCCCCAGGTGGGCGGGCCGAAGTGGTCCTCGTAGGCGTTGATGCGCCACAGCCCGTCGTCGTCGCCTTCGGGCAGGTAGCCGAGGCGGATCTTGCGGTCGGGGGCGGTGACGTAGACGTTGCCGAGGTCGTAGTGGGTGATGTCCCAGCCGAGCGCGAGGAGGGGTTTAAGGGCCGGGTCGCCGGTGTAGGTACTGCCGGCGAGGTAGCGGGGGAAGACGTAGACGTCGCCGTCAACATCGGAAGCGGGATCGTTCAAGGGGCCATCCGGATAGGAGTCGGGGCGGCTGCACGCGGCAGGTCTAGGCGGGGGTGACCTGGACGGACAGGTGCCGGTACGCCTCGGTAGAGCGGGCGCGGGCGACCTTGGCGCTGGGTCCGGTGGTGATCAGGTAGCCGATGCGGGCGCTGAACATGTCGCCGCGCGGCGGCAGCACGAGGTGCTCGCCGACGTCGCGCGTGAAGGTGACGCGCTCAAGCCAGTCGCTGCACTCGGACAGCTCGGCGTCCATGCGGCGCTCGGTGAGAGTTCCGGAGTAGGCGGGGTAGATCAGCCGGATCGCCGCTGCCTGACTGCGCGTTGGGGTGAGGTCGGGCCGTACGCCACAGGCGATGTCGGCAGCGGCGCGGGCCAGGTCGACGCCGGTGGACAGGTGGACGAGGTGGCCGATCATGTCGCCGGCGAGACGCGCGTTGACCTCGATCAGTCGGGGGCGGCCGTCGACGATGCGGATCTCGACGTGGCTGACGCCGTCGGTGACGCCGACGGCGTCGAGGGCCGCGATGGCGACCGGTGCCACGGCGGGGAGCAGCGGGTCGTCTGCGTCGATCACGTGGGCCAGCTCCTCGAAGAAGGGCGGCATCCCGACGGTCTTGCGGGTGACGGCGACCACGGTCGTTAGCCCGTGATAGGTGACGCACCCGACGCTCACCTCCTCCCCGTCGAGGTATTCCTCGACCAGGACCTGGGTGCTCTCGACTCCGTGGCCGACGGTCTGCGCGGCAAAGGCGTACGCGGCGGTCAGTTCACGGGCGGTGTCGACGCGGATGACGCCCATGCTCGCAGCATGCGCGGCGGGCTTGAGGACGACGGGATAGCCGATCAGAGCGGCGGCGTCGGCGGCCTCCTGCTCGGTGCGCACACCCACGGATACGGCAGAGGGCACCCCGTGGCGGGCGAACAGCGTGCGTGACGTGTGCTTGTTGCGGCAGCCCTGGAGTGCTTCCGGGGTCGTGGTGTTCAGGCCGAGCTGGCGGGCGAGCCGGGCGACGGGGACGAGGTACCACTCGGTCCACGTCATCACGCCAGCCAGCTCGTAGCGCTCGGCGAGGTCGCGCCCGGCCGCGTTCAGTGCGGCCTGGTCGGTGGGGTCGGCGACCGCGTAGTCGAGGAGGAACTCCTTCTCCCAGGTCGGTTCGGCGCCGGATATCAGCACGACGTCGTAGTGGGCGCGGACGCTTTCGAGGCAACACGCCCCGATACGCGTGTGCCTCCATATCGGCGGCTGCGACGACCAGGACGACGGGACGAGGGGACAACAAGGCTCCAAACAAGGGCAGGACGGGCGAGGTTGGCGGCATGCGGGCGGGAATCAGGGGGTACGGCGGCGCCGCAGCTCGAAGGCGGAGGCCCAGTGGGGGTGGTCCGCAATCAGCTTCCGGGCGTACAGGGCGGTGAAGTTGTTGTTCAGACCGCGCCCACCCGAAGGCAGCTGCCAGCGCAGGTCCTCAAACAGCGCCTTCAGCCCGACTCGGGTTGCTCCGGCCGCGATCCGGTCGGCGGCCAGACGCTCCAGCGCCCGGTAGACGTACGGGTGCTCGGCGTCGAACGCGAGGAACCGGTCCACCAGCGTGGGCCTCGATCCTGCGCGAAACGACGGTCGGGATATCGGCAGGACCAGCTGGCCGGCCGGGGCGTGCGGCGTGCGCATGGGGCGTTCTCCTGGAGTGAGCGGAGTGACAAGGAGGGTCAGGCGAAAGAGGTGCGCAGGGCGGAGGTCGCACGCAGCCGGGCGAAGGCGGTGAACAGGCCGGCGGCCTGAAGTACGGCGCAGAGCGTGATGACGTGGCCGAGTTGGGCGGGCGCTACGACGGCGACGAGGACGCCGGCGAGCGGGAAGGGCAGCAGCAGCACCAAGATCGTGAGGGAGAGGGTGGCGCCGAACACCTCCGCGGGGATGAGGTGGGAGCGCAGGGTGCGCAGCACGACGGTCACGCCGCCTTCGCCGGCCATGAGGACGGCGATCAGGGTGAGATAGGCGTGGTAGGTGCTGGCGAAGGAGACGGCCAGGCACCCGGTGGCGGCGATCGTGGCGGATACGGCACCGACCGGCCACAGCCCGAAGCGGTCGATCGCCCGGCGGCACAGGACGACGGCGCCGAGTGAGGCGACGGCGGCGATGGACCAGACGAATCCGACGTCAGCCGTGGAGTGGCCGAATTCCTTGACGATGATCACCGGGGCGGCGGCCTGCAGCAGACCGACGGCGAGGTTGGACACGGTCAGTCCGGCGACCAGCCAGCCCAGCGCCGGCAGTGCCCGCAGCGTGGACCAGCCGGTGCGCAGCCCCTTGGAGACGGGCTGCACCGCGGCAGCCTTCTCCCGGCGGTTCTGACGTGGGACGAGGAGGCTGGTGAACAGGGAGAAGACGGCGATCACCGTCAGCATCCCGCTCGCACCGGCCCACTGGAGCAGCAGGCCGGCCAGCGCCGGGCCGGACAGGGTGGCGACCTGGTCGATACCGAGCAGCACCGACTGCACCTGGTGCGCGCGGTCGACGGCCTCGCGGCTGGCGACGCCGCCCGCGGTCTCGGCCGCGATGTACGCGCACTCGGTGAGGATCCCGGTGGACGCGGCCAGCGCCATGACGGTAACCGTCGCCCCGAGTCCCGTCTCCTGCGTCGGCAGGAGGAGCGCGGCGGCCAGGACCACTAGGGCTCGCGCCACGGAGGCGAAGCGGAGCACGGTGGTCGTGCCGTGGCGGTCCACCAGGGCCCCGGCGAAGGCGAAAGCTCCCAGGCGTGGGATCCACTCCAGCGCGAAGGCCAGTCCGGTCAGCGCGGCGGAGTTGGTGGTGGCCAGGACCAGCAGCGGTATGCCGTACGTCGTCATGGCGAACGCGGCGGCGTCCGTGCTGCGCGGCAGGTAGATGCCGCGCAGCACAGTGGGGACCGGGCGGCGGGCATGCCGCGGTCCGACACGGGAGCTCACGCAGCGCGCCCCGCTCCCAACGCCTCCTCGTGCGAGGAGCCGATGCCGGCACGGTTCCGGACGCGGGGATGCGCCTGCAGAAACTCGGTGACGACCTGGTGGGGGGCCGACGGCTCAAGACTCGAGACGCCCGCCTGCGGGCCGCGGCTGGTCAGCTGGAGGGTGTGCTGGACACGGGTGACGAAGTCGACGGTGGTGTCGGGGAAGTGGCGGGCGCGGGCCCAGCGGGCCACGGTGTCGTACACCTCGGCGAGGTCCTCGCCGCTCGCGGTGAGCCGGTAGCGATTCAGTGCCTGTTCGTCGGCGTGGACCAGGCCGAGGTCGCGGGCGGTGTCGATGGCGTGGCGCAGCTGTCCGGGGGTGAGGTCGCCGAAGGCGCCCTGGAGGCTGCCCTTCTGGTGGCTGATGGGGCCGTTGTCGTCGATCTCGGTGATCAGGCGGATCAGACTCGGCAGGGTCAGGGTGCGGATCGCGCGGTGTTCGTGCTGGAGGTTCTCGGGCCGGGAGCCGGTCATCGGCGCGGGCCTCCTGCCGGGGAGATCGGGCGGGCGGGTATCTGGTGGGAGAAGAGGTCGCCGGGCTGCCATGCCGGGCCGTTGGGGGCCGTGGTGGCCAGGGCGGGACGGGCTGCTGGCGCGGCCGGAACGGCCGGTGTCGGGAGGCGAGTCGGGGTGGTCGCCCACGGGCCGGAACGGTTCTGTGACGGGGCGGCGCCCTGCCCCCGGAGCCGACGGGTGTCGGTCTCCGGGGACGGGGCGGTGGCCCATGCGGAGATCGCCTGGAAGACGGGGGCGAGTCCCTGGCCGCTGGCGGTCAGCTGGTAGCCACCGGCCCCGCTGGCCACCACGAGGCCGTCGTCGACGAGGCGCTCCAGGGGCTTGTAGACGGCGGTCAACCCGTAGCCGGGCATGGCTTCGGAGGCCAGGGTCTTCGCGGTCGCGGTGCCCCGGGCCTGCAGCGGGAACAGGATCGGGGTTGCGTGCCGCGGCGCGAGCAGAGCGACGGTGTCGTCGATGTTCTGCGCCGGCGCGATCCGCTCGGGCTCCATCTCGCCGGTGCGCTTGTCGGCCACCAGCTCCTTCTCCAGGTACTTGTCGCCCCAGGAAGCGATCACAGCAAGGACGGGCAGCAGGGCCACGCCGCGGCTGGTGAGGCCGTAGGTGACGTGGCGCGGGGCGTACTCCGTGCGCTCGACCACGCCCGCGCTGGTGAGGTGACGCAGCCGGGGGTGAAGCTGGCCGTCCGCCAGCCACGGCAGCCTCGGCTTGAACTCGGCGTAGCGCAGCGGCTGGGAGGAGATGGTCATCAGCACCCACACGCTCCAGCGCGGAGCGAGCAGGTCCAGGGTCTTGGTGACGCCCAAGAGGTCGTTCGGTGCGGCGGAGGGCGGCGCGGTGGTGGCCAAGAGAAGGGCTCCTCAAGCGGTGCGGGTAGGGCAGCGGGTGCGGGAGGTGGTCGCCGTCGGAGCGGCGGGTACCGGCGCGGCCGGCGCGTGGGTCGGGGCAGTCACTCGACGCAGGCCGCCCAGGACCGCGCTGGTGCTCTTGGCGTAGGCATCGCGGGTGGCGACGGACTCGGCGAGACGCCGTGCGCAGTCGAGGATGTGGCCGGCGTCGAACCGGTCGATCTCCCGTTCGGGAGCGGTGAGTTCACGCAGGCGCTCCAGCTGGAAGTCGATGTTGCGTTCGGCGAGGGCCAGATCGCCGTGGTTGCCGGTCAGGGCCGCGAGCAGGCTGGCCTCGGGGGTGGCATCGGCGAGGACTTCGAGGTCTGCGAGCGGCTGTGCGTACAGCGCCTCGATGCGCTGGGCGACGAGCTGGGAGGCGGCGTGGGACGGAATGTCGGGTGGGGGCAATCGACGGGCTTTCAGGGACGTCGCCTCCGCACTGCCGCGGCGCGGGATGCGGCCGGGGCCAGCGGAGCGGTGGCGGTGATCTTGGGGCTCAACTGGACCTCTGAGACTGGTGCTTGAGTCGGGGCCGGCAGGGTGCGCAGCAGCTCGTCGAGTGCGACGGTGTAGCCGTCCCGGCCGGCCAGAGCCGCCTCCAGCCACTCCGCGTCCCAGCCCAGGTCCTCGGCGGACAGGTCGTCCACGTTCCCGTCGGTGGCCGGCGCGGTGTGGATGCGGTCCCGGACGCGGGCCACCTGCTCCTCGGCGACGGCGAGGAAGCTGCGCAGTTCCAGCGCCCGCTGGAGCGCGGCACTGGCCTCGCCCCGGGCTGCCTGGGCGTACAGCTCGGCCACTTCGGTGCCGAACGCGTCCTGCAGTGCTCGATCGCGGCTGGTGGACTTGTCTATGACGCTCACCGGGCGGCTCCGCGTGCGGGTGTGGCCGGTGTCCGGGGCAGCGTGGGCGCGGCGGTCGGGAGGGCCGGTGCGCGACGCGCGGCAGGGGAGGTGCCGCGCCCCACGCCGGGTCCGCGTTTGCCGGGTGCGTTGGGGTCCAGGAGGTAGTTCACGACCATGGCCCGTCCGTCGCGGGAGGCGACGGCCGCGTTGACCTGGTGGGCCAGCTCCATGACGGAGTCGTCGAGTACCTCGGGCCGCTGGGCTCCCAGAGCCTGGACGAGCGCGTCCTCCGCGGTGTCGAGTGCCTGCTGCGTCTGGGCGAGCAGGCCGTGCCAGTGCACGACATCGGTGGCCTCGGGGTTGGCGTCCGGTGCCGCCGTCACGGCGCGGCGCAGATCGGCGAGGGGCATCTGGAAGCGCTCCTCGATGCGCTCGGTGATGACACCCATCACGTCGTCGCTGGCGGGCATGGGAGGGGTCTCCTTTCATTTGCGTCTGGGGCGGGATTTCCGCACCGGCAGCTCCGGCGCGGAATGCGGGAGTGCTTTCGGGCGGGTCAGTCGAGGCACATAGGGACGTCCCGGTGGACGTACGTCCCGGACACCCAGCCCGTGATTCCCGTGGTCTTGTCAGTGATGTAGCGCCAGTTCCCGCTGCTTCTGTGGACGGTGAACTGGTGGACGCGGTAGAGCACACCGATGCCGGCGGACTTCGTAGTCGCCTTGGCGCGGATCATCACCGCCTTGGCGTGCATGGCGTACGGCAGCGTGCTGGTCGGGCAGCTGGCGATGGTGGTGGCCGCGCTGGCGGCGTGAGCAGAGCCGATCGGGAGGGCGAGAGCGCCCACTGCAGCGGCGGACATCGCTATGCGGCGTGCACGCATGGGGAAATGACCTCCGGGCCGTCGAATGGGAATGCGGAAACAGCCCCGGGCAGATGCCGTGCGGGCTGAGAACAAGAGTCCGGAGAATCCCCGGTTTCGGTAACCGGGGATTGCGTGCTACATTCCGCGCCATCTCGCACACGGCAGCCGCAATTGCATCGGAGCCTGCCAGGCAAATACGTCCGCGTTAGTGGGAGTTCAGCGGCTGGGCCCGCGCGGCGGGGTGGGGCGGGCCGGCAGGCCGGGGACGGCGGTGGTGTGCCGGGTCGCCGGCGAGGCCGTCGGCAGCGGCGGCTCATCGCCGTTCCAGTGCGCCTCCCACCACTGCGTGGCGGCCTCGAAGGTCTGAAAGCCGCCCTCGCGAAGGGTGTGCGTCCACGCGGTGGTGTCGGCCACTTCGAGGAGCACGCGATAGGGCATGGCCGCCTTCTCGTCCATGGCGCGGAGCATCACCGTGGTCTGCATTGGGTCGCTGTCGTCGTCGGTGTAGCTGACTCCGTAGGCGAAGTGATCGCCGTCGCTGCGCAGCCGCTGTTCGAGGACACGGGTGGCTTCGTCCGCCGCGGCGGTGCCCATACCCTCGGGCAGGAGGATCTTCTCCTCGGGGCAGCCGCGGGCGATCAGCCAGGACTGGGCCATGGACGGCAGCGGCAGCATCTTGTGGTCGAACTGGTAGCTGCGCGCGACCGGGTCGCGTTTGAGGTGCAGGGCGACGAGCTGCGGCTCCCCGGGGATCCCCCACGTGACGGCACCGTTGTGCATCACGTAGAAACTGTGCTCGGCATCGTCGCTGTGGTGCTCGGCGAGGACGGTCATCATGTCCTGCTCCTTGCCGATATGCCCCCAGAACTGATCGGCGACATGGTCGTTGACGGCCTCGTATCCGTCGAGGCGGAAGTCGGGGTGATAGCTGGACATCGGTGCTTTCGGTCGTGGCGCCTTGGGTTCCGTGCGCGCGGCGCGCAGACGCCGTTCAGCGGTGGGGAGCGGAGGCGGAGAAGACGGTCGGCGGCAGTTGCGCGGGCGTGGTGCCGGGCGGGCTGGAACGCCGCGGTGCGGTCAGCACGCTGCGGCCGGCATCGGTGAGGGTGACGGGCTGCCCGGCCTGCACCGGGTGCGAGATGTCGCGCGCCACCAGGCCCAGCGCCTCCAGATGCTGCAGCTGGGCGTAGGAGATGCGGGTACGCGCCGGAGTCGCCACCGCGAGGCGGTGGGTGACCAGGTGTTCATGCAGCTTGGCGCCCTGGGCGATGGCGAGCAGTGCCGCGATGTCCTTCGTCGCGACCTGTAGCGGCGCCTGCCGAGAAGCGACGGCTTCGATGGGCTCCAGCACGGCAGCTGCTGCGGTCTGCTTCGCGTCACGGACGGCGGCGGCCGTCGCCAGCTGATCGAGGGTGCGCTGGATTCTGGCGAACAGAGCCTGATCCACCGGCAGATCGCTGGAGGCAAGACGAGCAAGGCGGACGCGATGGAAAGCGACGTCCCGCTCGGCGGCCACCAGGTCGCGGTGGGCCATGGCCAAGGCGGCGTGTGCCGAGTCGAGGAGTCCGCCGTCGCTGTGCCGGTGCAGCTCTTGGACGCCGTACCCCACGGCGGTCTCGATGCGCTGGTCGAGGGCGGTGGGTGTGTGCTGGTCGGACAGGGGTGAGGTCATGGCGGTGCCATCTCTGGGCCCGGTGCGAGCGCGTCCAGGTCGACGCGGACATCGACGTACGGGCCGTCGCGGCTGTGCCGGGTCGGCCCGAGCCGGCCGAGGAGTCGGAGCATGGGCGCGTTGGAGGCGTGCACGAAGGCGGCCAGGGTGTGGCCGCCTCGCGTACGAGCCAAGAGCGCGGCCTGCCAGGCCACCGCGGTGCCGATGCCCTGACGGTGACGGTGGTCGACGACCTGCAGCCCCAGATCGAAGACGCCCGGCTCCCGGCTGACCGGACCGACACAGACCAGGGCCAGTGGCCGCTCGTCCGCGCCGAGCCCGACCCAGCACTGCGTGTGGCCGAGCAGCTGGGACAGGTCGCGCGGGGTGATGCGGGTGCGGCCCCAGCGGCGCAGCAGGTTCTGCTCGGAGCACTGCGCGTGGAAGTCGGCGACCAGGTCCCAGTCCGCCTTCGTCACCTGTCGGCTCTGCGCGAGGGCCGGGTGTCTCAGCAGGAGCAGGACGGCCGGGCGGCCAGCAGGTCGGAACGCCGGTAGGCCCGGTAGCGGCTGCCGTCGCCAGCACGAGGCTTGCGGGACTGCACCCCGTAGCCGCGCAGAAGCAGGCCCAGCCGTAGCGGGGTGAGGTCGGCGTAGCGCCAGCGCCCATCGGCCTGTCCGGGCAGATCACGCAGGCGCTTGACCAGCTCCGCAGTGCTCACGTACTCCGGGGCGCCCTCATCTTCGAAGACGGTCAGGCACGCGTGGACGATCGTCCGCGGGCTGCTGGGGCAGGACAGGAACTCCTCGCAGGTGTCCCCGTGAAGATCGTCGAGGTCGTCCGGCTCATTGAATCCGTCGATGCCTTCGAAGTCAGGGTCGAAGTCGGGTGCCTCATCGTCCCATGGTTCGTACGCGTCCTCGGGGACAGGCTCGTAGGAGGCGGCGCAGCAGCACGCCGTCGACAGCAGCGCACTCAGCTCGGCACCGGCTGCCATCCGTTCGACCAGCAGGTCGGTGAGGGTGGTCAACTGCTCGGCGGGAGAGACACCGGGAAGCTCGGCGTCAGTGAACTCGCCAAGCTGCCGGTCGAGTTCCTGAACCTCGGTGAAAGCGTCGAGGATGGCGCGGTGGTGCGGGTTCTCGGTGACCTGGGCTGGCGCCAGTACGGCGGCGGCGACCTGGTCGATCAGGGTGGGGAACGTCAACGGGCGGGGCCCTTCAGGGTTGGGGGCAGTGCGGGTTGTGGTAGGCCGGGCACCGCGTAAGGAGGCGGTCCCGGTTTGGGGGCGGGCTGGCGCGTGCCGAGCTGCGGCGAGCGGGTGCGCGCCGCGTGGGTGCGCTCGCTCAGCGGGCGCCGGCGGATGCCGAGGCGAGTCCGGGCGGCGTCGTACACGTCGTGCGCCTCGCGTGGGCGCACGGCCACGACGTGTATCTCGGTGGTGAGCGTGGAGGTCGCAGGCGCGGGCCGCTGGGCGTAGACGATCCGCCAGGCATTGCGGTGATCGACGTAGACCTTGCGGCATCCGGCCAGGTCGCGGGTCAGCTTGGTGCCGGACAGGCGGGCGTTGACGATGTCCTGGAGCTGGGCGAGGGCCAGGTCTCGGATATCGACGGGGGCTTGGAGGAGGTCGGTCAGGGCGCGTGGGTCGAAGGACAGGCCGTACTGCGGCCGGTCCTCGCGGCCGGTCATCCGCTTGCCTGGCCCGGCGCGCCGGGCTCCTCGCGCTCCTCGGGCTCCTCGGCGCTGGTGGTGCGGTTCGAGGGACGAGGGCCGGGCAACACCCGGTGCGCGGGCCGGTCCGGATCGGTCATGCACGCGGACAGCGGCCCGCCGGCCGCCCGGACGGTCGCCATGGCGTGGGTAAGGAAGTCCCGGTGCCACACGAACAGGCCGGACAGTCCGGCTTCGGCGTCTTTGTGCTGCTGGTAGGCGAGCCACAGGGCGTGCAGCCAGGCAACGACGTCTTCGTGCTCCTGCCACTGCTCACACCACGGCGCGGCGGTGGTGACCTCCGCGCCGTAGACACGCACCAGGAAGTCGTCGACCCAGTCCGACAGGGCATCGAGTTCATCCTCGTACTCCTCGTCCTCCAGCTCGAGGATCGGGCGTGGCTCGGGCGGAGCCGGCGCAGCAGGCAGGCCCGCGAACCCCGGCAGGCCATAGGCACCGAAGGGTGAGTCCGGGGGTGGCGGTGCGGCGGAGAGGGTGTCGATCTGCCGGTCGTGATCGGCGAATCGGGCCGTCAGTTTGGCGACGTCCGCCTGGATGCTCGCCAGACCGGCCTCCGGCACGCGGACCGGCTCCAGTTCCCCCTCCTCCGGAAGGGGGTGGGAATCGGGCGTGTGGGCCGGTTCCGTCCCCGCGTCCTCCGGGGGGTTTATGGATTCAGGCACGAAAAGGGGCCTCCTTGAGCCGCAGCCATAGGGCGTTGATTGCGGCTCCAACCATCCGGAGAATCCCCGGTTTCGGTAACCGGGACTTCGCTGCTATGAAGCTGCGCGCGGCGTAGCCAAGACATACAGAGGCCGGGCTTCAACGCCACGCCCCGCGCAGCTGGATCACCCTCAGACGGTGAGGGTGAAATCGTCCTGGGAAAGGGTCTGTTGCAGCGTTTCGGTGAGACGGTCGGAAACTGGCGGAGTGCCGGTATTGCACTCGTGCGGTATTCCTCGGTGCCACTGGCGCTACGTTGGCACCGGCAGGCCCGTCACCGGACTGCACGATGAAATCTGCGGGCTGTCCCGCAACAGGAGTGTTAGCTGGCTGAGTTGTCCAGGTTGAGTTGGTGGTGAACCACGTCGTGGGCGACCTCCGGGAGGGGGAGGTTGTGAGTAAAGGCGTAGGCCCGCAGGCGGACGAGCGCTTCGTTGAGGGAGACGTCGAGTAGGACGGTCAGGGCTCCGGTTGCCTGGTGGATGATGGCGCGGTGCAGAGGCAACGGGTCGTCACTGCCCATGTCGTGGATGCCGTGGGGTGTAGTGAGGATCGCGATGGTGCCTTCGGCGAGCGCGAGAAGACCGCTCATCTGGGAGCGAGTGAGTGGGCCGGCGATGCTGCGATGACCGGTCAGAACGCCGAGCCGGACTGCACCCAAGTTCAGAGGAACGGCGAAAGCGGCGCGTGGGGGCTTCTGCTGGGTGGCGGCCAGCAGGGCGGGCCATCGGTGTTCGGGCACGGTGTGCAGGTCGGGGACGAGGACGGGGACGCCCGTGCGGACGGCGTCCAGCGTGAGGCCCTCGCCGAGGGTGTACTGGAGATCTTCGAAGGCGATCGCAACACTGTCGTCCGGGTCGTACCAGACGAGCTCGAGTCCGGAGTCGTCGAGCAGGCAGAGCGTGAGGCTGTCGAGGCCGAGCGCGGTCGCGCAGGAGCTGGACGAGAGCGCGCTCAGGCCCTCGCCGGTCCGGGTGGCGGCAGCGATGAGGCCGGGGATATCGGGGCTGTCAGCGGGCACCGCGGGTACTCCTTGGCTGAAGTGCGGTGGGGCGCTGGTGGCGCGGGCCGCAGGATGGCAGGACGCCGGGTCAAGGGTGGTGAGGCCGGTCCTGGGGCGTGGCGAATGTCGTGGCCGACAGCTGGCCTTCCACGAGGTGTTGGCACACTCGGGTCAGTGACGTCCGGTTGCTGCGGGCGTGGGCACGCAGTCGCTCGAAGGCCACGTCGGGTGCGATGCGCAGGTTGGCGCCGAGGGCGCCCTTGGCTTGTTCGATGATGATGCGGCTGTTGAGTGCGGTCTGCAGCTGGCCGACCCGTTCGGCTTGGTCCTGGGAGAGGCGTTGGTGCAGGATGCCGATGGTCGCCGCGTCCGCCAGGGCTTGTCCCAGTCGGAGGCTGGCCGGGTGCAGGCCGGCGGGCTGGGAGTGGAAGATGTTCACCGCGCCGATGACCTCGTCCCGCAGGCGCAGTGGGAGGGCGGCCACCGTGGAGAAGTGGGCTGTGCGGGCTGCTTTGGTGAAGCGTGGCCAGCGGTCGGCGATGGCGGGCTCGTTCAGGTCCACCGGGCCGATCTGGTCGTGCCGGTGGCAGCAGTCTTTGGACGGGCCTTCGTCGAACTCGATCTGGGTCTCTTCCAGTTGGTGGGCGGTGTGGGTGGACGCGGTCACGTCCACCAGCCGTCCCTGGGCGTCGACCATGATGACGCCGATCGCCGTTACGTCCAGCAGGTCGAGCATGTGGTCGGTCAAGACGTGCAGGAAGTCGACCAGGTAGAAGCCCTGCGTCAGGGTGTCGGCCAACTCCAGGAACGCTCGCGCGAGTCGTTCGTCTCGTTCCCATTGCACCATCGCGTACGCCTCCTCCGTCCCTTCCACGGACCGGTGCCGGGATGATCTGTCCGGGGGTTTCGGGCTTGGTGGCATTGTCTCGCCGGACGCCCCCGGCGGGGAACAGAACTGCCGGATACACCAGGAAGGGGCGTTGGCCGCCCGTACCCGTGGTTGAGTCGCCTACTCATGGTGCGACTGAGGTGTCGGGCTCATGCTCTGGGGTTGTGCGCCTTTCTGATCCCGGGCGGCCAGGTAGGCGGTCCAGTTGGGTTGCGAGTGGGCGGCCCATTTCAGTGCGGTGTTGATGTGGATCTCCAGTAGTTGGGCGAGGACCGGGGTGGGGATCTGTTCGGCGAGGGAGATGAGCGCGGCGGTGCGGGCCGGGCTGACGTGGAAACCGTGCTGGCGCATCATCAGGCCGAAGCCGGCGGCTGAAAGCGGCTGGCCGGGGACGGTGCCGGGGTAGAGCCACAGCTGCGTGGGATCCGTGGCGGGCAGCAGCGCCTCTTCCGGGGCGAGCGCCGCGAGGTGCGTCAACAGGCGGGCCGGACGCGGTGGGATAAGCAGGGCGTGGCGCCGTTGGCGGAGGTAGGTCTCCTGGCCGCGGTGGTCGATGTCGGCAACGGTCAGGTGCCGGATGTGCTCGCTGGGCAGTCCGTAGAGCAAGGTGAGCATGCGGGCGGTGCGAACGCGCAGGGGCAGGGCGTCGGAGGTGAGGCAGGTCCGTAGTTCTTTCCAGCGCTGTTCGTCGGTCAACGGCGGCGCCCCGGGTCCGGGGCGGATGTGCGTGATGTCGTGTTCGGTGGTCAGTCCGTGCCGGTGGGCCCAGGTGAGGAAGGTGCAGATGTCGTGGCGCCGGTCCGGCCCGGCAGCCAGCCAGTCTTCCAGGTGCCCCTGTCGCAGCGTGTGAAGCGTCAGTTTGCGCTCATCGAGCCAGGCCAAGAAGGACAGGATGAGGAGGATCTCTCCGCGAATCCCGCCGCTGGCCCGCGCGATGGCCTGACCGCGTGCGAGGCGTCTGCGGGCCTTGCGAAGCACGACCCAGCAGAGGTATGGCTGGACGAGCCGGGCATGAGCGGCGGAGCGGGCGGCCAACAGGTGCTCCAGCCAGGGAAGGATGCGTTCCAGGCTCTCCTCCCGGGCGGGCAGGATGCCGGTGCGCACGAGCAGGGCCCGCACGTAGCACTCGTCATGGCTCGGCGGCAGCTCGTCCAGCAACGCGTGGGTCACTGGACGGCCGGTGGCAGCGAGGCGTCCAAGGAGACGGGCGCTGGTGCTGCCCCGCAGCCAGGTGAGCAGGCGAACGGGGTGGTCCGATGCCGTCAAGGCATCGACCAGCGGGGCGAGTTGAACAATCGGCCGTTCATCGGGCCCGGCCAGACGCTCGCCGAGACGGTGACGGAGGGTGCAGCGCACGCACTGCCCGTGGATGTACGTCTCGCCACTGGAGCAGGTGCGGCACGATGGCGGCGGCGGGTAGCCGGCACACGGTCCGCAGATACCGGTGCCTGCCTCGTCGCGGCCGATCAATGGCCGGGCCCGGCCGCAGCGGCCGCAGTTGCGGCCGAGATAGCTCAGCGTGCGGTAGCAGGGCTGACAGACCGGACCGAGCGGCCAGTTCGCCGCCACGATCCGCATCCGACCGCAGTGCCCGCAGATCCGCTGCGGTTTGGGCGTGCAGTCGCGGCACAGCCACTGCTGATCGGGTCGGCGCATGCACTCGCGGCTCCTTCCGCAACTCCCGCAACGGGTGTGCCGGGTGTGCCGGGTGTGCCGGGTGGGTCGCCGGTAGCAGCGGTAGCAGCGGGCGGGGCGTTCAACAGTCCCGCGTTCGGCCAGCGGCGCGATCTGACCACACTGCTCACACTCCCCACGGGGCCGACGCTGCTGGTATCAGCGCGGACACCACGGCCCTTCGTCCGTAACCATCTTGACCAGGTCAACCTTGCCGCAGCCAGCACACCGACGCAGCGGGCGAGACCAGCACCGCTGGCAGAGCATGGTTCCGTCCTCGCGCCGCACGGCCGGTGCCCGCAGCTGTCCGCACTGCCCGCAGGGCGTGACGACCTGTGGGTCGCGGCTGTAGCAGGGATGGCAGATGCCGCCCTCGGGCCGCCGGGCCGCGATGAGGCCGAGTCGTCCGCAGCGCGCGCAGACTCGAGGCTGCCGTGGTGGCTTGCACGAGGAGCACACTCGGCGACCCTCACCGTCGAGGAAGAGCCGTTCCGGCAGGGCCCCGCAGGCGGTGCAGCCCGGCACGTCGACCGGGTGTCCGGAGGCGTGCAAAACCCGGGCGAGGCGATACAGCGCGAGCGGGAAGCACTCGCCCGGATCAGTCAGCGGATTGGGTCGCGCCGCCCAGTAGGCGTCCAGCTCCCGTGCCGGCCGCCCGCTCCAGACGCGGGCCGCACGCAGTGCCGCCTCCGCCCCGGCCTGATCGAGTTCGGGCAGCTCCTGCCGCAGGCGGGAGATCAGCTGCCGTCGCATCTCCGTCAGCGATGGGCCGGCCGGTTCGGCCGACGGAGCGCGGGTGCTCACGGCTCACCAGGGCGGCGGATCACAGTGCGGCGCACTGGGGGCGGGGCCGGCGCCTGGCCGGCTGCCTTGGGGATCTGCCGGTCAACGACCTGCACCTCGATCAGATCATTCGGAGTGCAGGACAAGATGTCGCACAGCGCCGCCGGGGTGTCCATCGACAGACGCTGCGGCGCCTGCGTGACCAGGCGGAAGACCTGCTCGCGCGAGAGCTGCACGCCCCGTTCGGCCAGCAGCGGCACCAGCTGCGAGGTCTGGAACATGCCCTGCTCGGCCATCTTCTGCCGCAGGTTCCAGCAGCATCCCATCTTCCGGATCACCCCGGATCACCCCATAGCTCGCCGCGGTGCTCGGACAGCGCCCGGCGCAGCAGCCGGGTGCGGTACTCATCGGAAACCCCCGTGTACAACGCGGTGGTCGAGGCATGCAGATGACCGACCTGGTCCTGCACGAACTTCTCCGGGTAGTCGAACTCCGCCAGGTGCGTCACATACGAGTGCCGCAGACAATGCGGATCCAGCTCCACCGGTAGCCCGGCCAGGCCCCGCAGCGTGGCGAAGGCGTCGTTGACCGACCGGCGATGCAGTCGCCCACCCCGCTCGGTGACCCACAACGCCGGATGGGAGCCCGGCCGCAACAGCGGCCGCACCTCCCCGACCCACTGCTCCAGCACCGGTACGACCCAATCCATCTCGGGCACCAGCAGCACCGTGCGCCGCTTCGCCGCACCACCGCGCGACGCCTTGCCGAACCGCACATATACTGCACCGAACTGCCCAAACCGCGCGGTGCGCGGCACCCGCCGGAAGTCGACGAGGTCCAACCCGACCGACTCCTGGCGCCGCAAACCGAACGCATACAGCGTTTTGACCAGCGCGGCGTCCCGCATCGCGGGCAGCGCGCCCTTCACCCGGCGCGCCCGTATCTGCTCCACCCGACCATCCGCCGCATCAAACAAGGTCTGCACCTCGTCGTAGTGCAAGGGACGGCGGCGCGGATCACCCTCGTACTCCGCAACGTGCACCACCGTGTTCCACTCGTGGAACACCTGCTGCGGCACCGAGCCGAAGCGCCGCTCGCACTCCTCCGGCCACCCATAGCGCACGTCGCTGACGAAGGCGCAGAACATCTGGATGGAGATCTCGTACCCGCGCGCCGTGGACACCATGATCGGCCGGGCTCCCGACCGCAGATGGCTGATGAACGCCTCGGCCTCCGCAGGAGTCCACTGCCACGGGTACAGGCCGGTGAAGTCCGCAAACCGGCGAAGCAGCGCCAGCCGTGGAGTGATCGTTCCGCTCTCCTGGAGGAACCGTGCCCGCTGCTGCCTGGCCCAGCCCTCCAGCATCGCCCGGAACACCGTCGCCTCGGGGTCCAATGGGCTCACGTTCCCAGGCAGTTCGAAGATCGTAGGCTCCGGAGATTTCCCGATAGGCATCGCCCACCCCCAGCGTTGCAGCCGATGCATCATCGTTGCGCCGACTGGCCACGCCGGGAAATCCCCTGATCGGGTACTCCGGAGCCCCAACCCTCAATGCGCTACTCAGCCTCTGGACCTGCGAGAACGAAGTCCTCCTGCGAACGCAGCTGTTGCATCGTCTGCAATAGCCGCTCATTGGCGACCTGGGCGTACTGCTTGGTCTTCTCGACGCCGATGAAGTCGCGGCCCTCCAGCAGCGCGGCGACCCCGGTCGAGCCAGATCCGCACGTGAAGTCCAGCACCGTGCCGCCCTCCGGGGCGATCTGCACCAGCTCGCGCATGACCGAGACCGGCTTCTGCGTGATGTGCTGGCGCGCCTTGCCGCTGGGCTGCGAGGCGCTGTACAGACCCGGCAGGTAGACGGGATTGCGGGAGGCATCGATCGGCCCGTTACTGGCCCAGACGATGAACTCGCAGTTCTGGGTAAAGCGCCCCCGCTGGGGCCTGGCCTGCGGCTTGTGCCAGGCGAGCACACCGCGCCACAGCCAGCCGGCCGCCTGGATGGCGTCCGTGGTGACGGGCAGCTGCCGCCAGTCGGTGAACAGCAGCGCCGTGCCGCCGACCTTAGTCAGCCGGTGCGCCTCGGTCATGATCTGCGTGAGCCAGAAGCCGTAACTGCGCTGATCCATGTTCTCGCCGGTGAAGTCCGGCAGCTCGTGGCCGGCGTCGGCGGAGGTGTACTTCTGCTTCGCGGACCGGCTTGTGCGCTCCTTCGCCGTCCGACCGCCGCTGTTGTACGGCGGATCGGTGATGACGGAGTCGACGCAGTTGTCCGGCAGTTCGGCGAGGACGCCGAGCGCGTCGCCCTGGTGCAGGGAAAAAGGCAAAGAGATACCCCAATTCGGGTCGGGTGAGAGAGGGAGAGATGCTCCAGCTCGCCTAGATGACCCCACGGGACCGAATGCGGGCCGACGGCTCCGCGGTCTACTGCGCGAGGGGGCAAGGGGAGGAGCCAAAACAGTAGGGCACGATCCCCGGTTGGGAGCCATCACCACTAGAAACCCCGAAATAGAGCCTTGATCACGAAGGATTTCGGCAACCGGGGATCGGCCCCTACTGTTTTGGAACTGCCCGGCGAACACCGCCGATGGCACATCCCCCGGCCCTGCCTTCGTGGAGGTATCCCCATGTCCTGGCACACCTGACCGACGCCCCGTGCTGACCGCGAGCGGCAACTCGCGAGGGCACCTGGGCCACTCGAATTACCCACCACCCGGACGTCGCGCCCTTTCCTCAACGACACACGCGCCGCCGGGACTTCACCAAGGACATCGCTGTGACATCGCTCTACCCTCCCCTGCCCACGATCCGTCCGCCGGCCCGTGACCGCCTTCCGGGAGGCGGGCCGGATTGAAGGGCGTAGCCGCCAGCATCGGCGTCGGCGTGCTCTCCCCGCTCCTGCTCGCAGGCACCGCCATGATGATGGCGTCCTCCAGCGAAGCCTCCACCACCGCCGCCTTCAGCGGCTGCCTGACCGGCATCGACACTGGCGAAGTGACCAAGGAGGTCACCAAGCTCCTCGACGGCGCTGACGGCAAAGACGTTCACATCCAGGGCTTGGACCTTCTGGCCGAACAGATCCCCAACGCGCAGACCATCGTGGCCACCGGCATCAGCCTTGACGTGCCCAAGAAGGGCCAGGTCATCGCGATTGCCACCGCGATGCAGGAGTCACGGCTGCGCAACCTCAACTCGGGCGACCGCGACTCCCTGGGCTTGTTCCAGCAGCGCCCCAGCCAGGGGTGGGGAACTGCGCAGCAGATCCGCGATCCCGTCTATGCGAGCGAGCAGTTCTACAAGCACCTGCTGAGGGTCGACGGCTGGCAGCAGATGAGGGTCACCCAAGCAGCGCAGGCCGTCCAGAAGTCCGGCTACCCCGACGCCTACGCGCAGTGGGAGGACCTCGCCACCGCGCTGCAGACCGCCATCGTCAAGACGTTCCCGAACGCCGACAAGGACGAACCCGCCAAGGACTCGAGCAAGGACAGGGACACCCAGGCCACTACCGGAGGGTGCACGCCCGACAAGGACGGCACGTCCTTCGGACGGATCCCCGAGGGCAGCGTCCCGAAGGGCTACAAGATCCCCAAGGATGCCGATCCGAAGGCGCGCACGGCCATCGAGTGGGCCATGCACCAGCTCGGCACGCTCTACCAGTGGGGCGGCTCGTGCACCGACTCCCACGGCCCCGACCCGATGGGCCGCTGCGACTGCAGCTCGCTCATGCAGCAGGCGTACGCGCACGCCGACATCAAGCTCACCCGCACCACGTACACGCAGGTCAACGAAGGTAAGGCCGTCTCGGCGAAGAACCTCAAGCCCGGTGACCTGATCTTCAGCCGCGGCACTGCCGCCCGGCCCGAGCACGTCGGCATGTACGTGGGCGAGGGCCTCGTCATCGAGGCGCCCCGCACATCGAAGCCGGTCCGGATCACGCCGATCAAGGACTGGGACATTTTGGCCGCCCGCCGCGTCCTCTGACGCCGCGCGCCTCCCGGACACCTACCGGGCCGGGCCCCGTCGGGTCCCCTTCTCGCGCCGCGAGCGCACTCCTCCCTCCCTCTTTCTTCCCTTCCGCCGGCCCCTGCACGGCCCGCGCACGCAAGGAGCCCCGCCACACCTATGCCCATACCTCTCGCAGACCGCGCCGCCGTCCTCCTCGCCTATGACCCAGGCATCTCGCCCAAGGGCGGCGGACTGCCCGGCCTGACCGTGCTGAAGAACGTCGTCAACAGCATCAACATGTTCGGGATCATCGCCGTTGTCGGCGCCCTGGCTGTGTCCCTCGGTGTGTGGGCCTGGGGCCACCACACCGGTGGCCACCAGGCCGAGGCCAACGGAAAGAAGGGCGCGGTCGTCGCTGCCGGCGCCGCGCTCGGCCTCGGAGCCGCCAACGGCATCGTCGCGTTCTTCTCCAGCCTGGGGTCGCAGGTTCACTGATGCCGAATCGATTCCCCTCCCTGTCCGGGTACGGCGTGACCTGGTCGGCCAACAAGCGCGTCGCTTTCGTCGCCCTGGTCATCACCGCGCTGCTCGCCCTCGCCGCGACCACGGCCTGGTTCACCGGCCGCGGTGAACACCACGACGAAGGCAGCACGCCGTCACAGGCGTCCACTTCCTCACCCGCCGAAGCCGCACCGAAGCCCGCGGCCGGGTCGGGATCGGTGCCCAAGCCTCCACAGATCGCCGAACCGGTCACCTTCGCCAAGACCGCAGCAGAAATGCTCTGGTCCTACGACACCCGCGACACCAGCCGAGATCAGCAACTCGCCGGCATGCGTGCGTGGATGAGCAAGGAGACCAAGTACGCCGACTGGGCCTCTGTCTCCGGTCAGGTCCCCGACCCGCTGCTGTGGTCGCGCATGGCCGACCAGGACCAGCACGCCACCGGCACGGTCATCGAAGGCCACTACCCCGGCGCGTTCAAGCAGGCCCTGGCCGAGGACCCGTCCGCGATCACCGAGGCGTACATCTACGTCGTCACCGTCAACGGCAAGCAGCAGATCGAGTGGAAGAAGGGTGGCGGCGGAGCCGAGGACCGCGCCGTGACCCTCGCCGTGCAGTGCCGCCCCAACCACGACTGCACCCTGGCCGCCATCGCCCCCAGCGTCACGCAGTGACCCCCCTCACCGACCGATAAGGAGGTCAACTCCCCATGGGTTTCTGCGACTTTGCCGTAGCGGACAAACTCTGCGCCGTCGGCGAAGCAGTTGATTTCGCGAGCGATCCCGGCAAAGCCATCGGCGACTGGATGGCCAAAAGCGCCGGCGAACTCGCCGCCGCAGCAGCCGACCTGGCCGCCAAGGCGGTCAACGCCACCACCAAAGTCGACTTGAACGCCGGATGGTTCCGCGACAACTACGAGATGCTGCTGCCGATCGGTCTAGTCATCCTCGTCGGAACCTTCTGCGCCCAGCTCGTCCGGGCCGCCGTCAAACGCGACGGGCAGGCCCTCACCCAGGCGTTCACCGGCACTGCCTCGGGCGTGATCTTCGCGTTCGCCGCCATCGCCCTGACGACCGTCGCCATCGAAGTCGTCGACGCGCTCAGTGACGGGCTGTTCAAAGCCTCGCACCTGTCCATCGAATCCGCCGTACGCCGCATCGTGAAGGTCTCCGAGATCGGCGCCGTGTCCAGCATGGGCTGGCTGGTCGCCGTGTTCGCCGGACTCGGCGCAGCCGTCGGCGCCTTCCTGTACTGGTGCGTGATGATGGTCCGCAAGGTCGGCATCCTGGTGATGGTGACGCTCGCGATCTTCGCCGGGGCCGGCGGCGGCTGGGAAGTCGCCCGCCGCTGGCGGCGCGGCTGGATCGAAGCCACCGCCATCCTCGTCGTCAGCAAGCTCCTGATGACCGTGATCTTCGTCCTCGGCATCGCCGCCATGGGCAAGACCGAGACCAAGGACGGCCTCGGCGCGCTCGCCGACGTCATGGCAGGCATCGTGATCATGGTCTTGGTCCTGTTGTGCCCGTACGCCACGTTCAAGTTCGTCCACTGGGCGGCCGAGGGCACGGACGGAGAGTCGATCCACCGCGCCGGTGGCGCCGGCGCCCAGCTCGCCCGGCAGCACGCCGAGAAGGCGGGCCGCAAGGCCGCCGCCGCGGTCGCCACCGCAGGAACCGGCGGCGCGGCAGCCGGAGCGGGTGCCGCAGGACCCGAGGCGGCCGGCGGCGGATTCCCCGGCGACATCGCCGCCAACCCCACCGGAGGCGGCGGCCAGGAAGGCCAAGGCCCCCAGGGTTCCGGAGGCGACGGGATCAAGAACGGTCTGGAGAAGGCGGTCCAGCCGCCCCCGACCAGCGCCGATGACGACACAAGCGGCCAGGTAGGCGGCGCGCCTGGAGGCGGCGGCGGTTCCGCCTCGGCCCCCAGCGGCGGCAGCGGCTTCCTGTCGCAGCCCGGCCCCGGCAGCTCCACGCCTCCGCCCCAGGGTGCCCCGCCGGCACCGGACTCGGCCGGCGCCTCCGGCGGGACCGGCACGCCGCCGCCCCCGCCCACCGGCCTGTAGCCCCTGCCCGACTCCGGGGCGGCACGCGCTGCGCACCCCCTTCGCCGCGTGCCGCCCCGGCCACCGCCCCGCGCACCCCCGGAAGGGCCCTTGTCTGATCTCACCGTCCAACCGCTCATCGTCAAATTCCCCCACCGCTCCAGGCGCGGCATCCTGCTCGGCCTGTCCCTTCCCCAACTCATCCTCGTATCAGCCGCGTTGGCGCTGCTGCTGATCACGGTGGTGTCCACCGGGCTGCTCGGCGCCATCGCCCTGACGCCGCTGTGGGCCGTGGTCGCCGCCCTGGTCGCCATCCGCCGGCACGGCCGCTCACTGATCGACTGGGCGCCGATCGTCCTGCGCTTCGCGCAGCGACGCCGCACCGGGCAGACCCTGTGGCTCGCCCGGCCCGTCACCCGTCCCCGCCAGGACGGCGTCCTGCACCTGCCCGGCACCGCCGCCTCGCTGCGAGTGGTCACCCCGGGCGATTCCGCCACCGGCGCCGCCGCCGTTCACGACCCGCACCAGCAGACCCTGACCGCCATCGCCCGGGTCTCCAGCCGGGCCTTCGCCCTGCTGGACCCCGCGACGCAGAACCACAACGTGAGCAGCTGGGGCCGCGCGCTGGCGGGCATCGCCCGCACCGGACACGTGGCCACCGTGCAGGTCCTGGAGCGCACCGTCCCCGACAGCGGCGACACCCTCGCCCGGCACTGGACCCAGCAGGGCCACCCCGAGACACCGGTGGCCGGACAGGTCTACAGCGAGTTGGTCGCCTCCGCCGGACCGGCTGCCGCCCCGCACGAGGCATACCTGGCGATCTCCCTCGACCTGAAGGCGGCCAAGCGGCTCATCTCGCAGGCCGGCGGTGGCTTGCCCGGCGCCTTCACGGTGATGGAGCAGACCACCAGCTCGATCGCGCAGGCCGCGCGCAGCGCCGGACTGATGGTGACCGGCTGGCTCTCGGCACGTGAGATCGCCGCCGTCATTCGTACCGCATACGACCCGGGGGCTCTCTCCGCACTCCAGCAGTGGTCCGAATCAGGGCGAGCCGAGGCCGATCCGGCCGCCGCCGGGCCGGTGGTCCAGGTCGAGGAGTACGACCGGCTCGCCACCGATTCCGCCCGGCACGCCACCTACTGGGTCGAGGACTGGCCGCGCACCGAAACGAGCGCCGGCTTCCTGCACGGCCTCATGTTCACCGCCGGAGTGCGCCGCACCCTGTCCCTCATTTACGTCCCTCAGGGGCTTGAGTCCGCGATGCGCGACGTGCAGCGCAAGAAGGCCGCGATCATCGCCGACGCCAACGAACGGTCGCGGCGCGGGCAGGTCGACTCCGAGGCCGACAGCGTCGAGTACGCGGACGTCAAGAATCGTGAGCGCCAGCTGATCGCCGGGCACGCCGACGTCGCCCTGACCGGCCTGCTCACCGTGTCCGCCGAGACCGACGCCCTCCTCGACGCCGCCTGCGCCCAGATCGAAACGGCCGCCGTCACCGCCCAGGTCGACCTGCGGCGTTTGGCCTTCCAGCAGCCCGACGCCTTCACACTCGGCGCCCTCCCCCTCGCCCGGACCGCCCTATGACACCCACCCCTCGCCCCGCAACGAACCCTCGCCTGTCTCAGCTGTACGACGACCTGTCCACGCTGCTCACCCCAGTCAGAGCTATGCAACGCCAGCACCAACAGCGGCTCGATGCCCACCGTGACGAGAGCGGTGAGGTCATCGAGGATAAGTACGCCGCGTACGAAGAGACCCGTCGTGAGACGGCCGTCGAGGCCAGCGATGCTCTCGACCGATTCGTGGCGCAGCTGGAACTGCTCATCACCGGCGAGCCGCCACGCACCTTCACCCTCGCGCTGCGCAGCGCCTCCCACGAGGAGGGCCACGCGCCCTGGCTGTTCGTCGTAAACGGCACCGACGCAGACGACGCCTACCAAACGCTCACCCAACTCCCCTCCTTTCGCGAATGGCTGGAAGCCATCGACTATCCGCAGGCCCCCCGCGACGGAGGCGGAGACCTCATAGCGGGACGAAGCCACCCCGGCATACCCGCGCCCGGCACATACAACGACATGCGCCGCGAACAGGCCCGAGTCAAGGCCCAGCGCATCGCTCCGCCCGGCCCGCCATCCCTGCCTACCGCGCCGCCGGGCCGCACCCGCTGCCCCCCCCCTGCCAGCCCCTGCCCCTCGGGCAGGAAGGAATCTTTCACCTTTGACCTCTGACATCCCTGTTGGCAGCGCCTACCCGTACCTGCGAGCGGCCAGCGCCGGCATCCGCCATCACGCGCGCACCCTGGCCCCGCGCGCCCAGCACCCGGCCTCGGCCGCGGACCGCGTGCAGCTCGACGTGCTGCACGCCCATGTGACCGCGGTGCACCAGCTGCTCGACCAGCTTGCCGAGGCCACCCGGCCCGCGCATCCCGCCGCCGGCCGGCAGCTCGCCACCGCTCACACCCGGCTGTGGCAGGCCATCGCCGCCGTCCACGACGCCTTCCACCTCCTGCCTGTGGCGGAGGAGACCGCGGCGAGCACCGAATGCCACCCCGAGCGCCTGTCTGAGGGACCTCCCGTCCTGACCATCTGCCAGCGCCACCTCGCCGCCGGCCACGTCGTACGCCGCAAGACCACCTCGGCCGACCTCAACTCCCCGGCACCCGGCCGCACCACCACCTGCAGCCAGTAGTCCCCACCACCGAAAGGCCCTGCATGCGCAAGCTCAAGCGCTCCACCTCCACTGCTGTCATCGTCGCCACCCTCGCCGGAACCGCCGCCCTCGCCACCGCAGCCCCGGCCTCTGCCGCGTCGTATCACTGCAAGACCAGCAGTTACACCATCGACGACCCGAGCTACACCGGCCCCGACTCCGACAACTGGGACTTCGACGTCACACTCTGTGCCAAGCGGAGCGGCGGCTACATCTACACCACGGCCAAGGTCGTCTGGGACGGCCCTTACGCGACCAACCAGCACAGCAGCCTCACCTTCAACAAGGCGCGCTTCCACCTGCAGACCAAGCGCTCCACCGCGGGCACGGACCCGGTCGTCAAGTACGCCAACTACGCCTACCTGGAACACGCCCTCGAACACAGCAGCGGCAACGGCAACGGCTCCTACGAGACCGGGACGCTCAAGACGAAGGCCAGCGGCCAGTAACAGTACCTCGCGGACGGATACATCGAGCTGGACTGGTCCGGGGACGGTGCGGGCTACCGCAAGCCGCTCCTGTTCAGCGCCTCACCGCGCGTCTGACCTTAAGCACTGCGTCCTGATCGCCGTCACGTGAAAGCCACCGACTCATGAGCCACCGGCCCGCACGCCGCGCCCGCCGAGCCAGCGCCAGCCCCCTGTTCATCCCGCACGGCACCGATCGCGCCGCCCGCAAGGCGGCCCGTCGCCAGCTCGCCGAGGCCACCGCGAAGGCCCGCACCGAAGCAGGCGCCCACACCCATGGCACCGGGGCCGAAGCTCGGGAGATGCCGGCGCCGATCTTCCCCCCGGGCGGCCGTCCCGGCCCCGCTTCCTCCCGCCACACCAAGATCAAGCTGCCCGCCCACCGCATGACCACCGCCACCGCTTCTGGGGCGTACCCGTTCCTCGCCGAAGGCGGCCTCGGCGCCGAGGGCATCTACATCGGCCGCGACGTGCACGCCGAAGCCTCCTTCTGCTTCGACCCCTTCGCGCTGTACGGCCGCATCGAAGGCTTCACCAACCCGAACGTGCTGCTGGCCGGCGTGATCGGGCAGGGCAAGTCGGCCCTCGCCAAGAGTTTTGCGCTGCGCTCGATCGCCTTCGGATACCGCGTCTACGTCCCATGTGACCCCAAGGGCGAATGGACACCTGTGGCACAGGCGCTGGGCGGCACCTCCATCGCCCTGGGACCGGGGCTTCCGGGCAAGCTGAACCCGCTGGACGCGGCTCCGCGACCCACCAGCGTCTCCGAGGCCGACTGGGCGTCCGAGATCCGCAAGCGCCGCCTCCTGCTGCTCGGCTCCCTGGCCCGTACCGTCCTCGGGCGGGACCTGCTGCCGATGGAGCATACCGGCCTCGACGTCGCCCTGGACGCCGTCGTCGACCGCGCCGCCGCGAGCGGACGCACCCCGCTGCTCGGCGACATCGCCGCCACCCTCAACAACCCCGACGAACTCGACCGGGTCGGCGGCGTCATGTCCGGTCGCCTCGGTGACGCCTCCCGCGACCTGGCTCACGCCATGCGCAGGTTGGTCCACGGTGACTTGGCGGGCATGTTCGACGCGCCGAGCACCGTGGCGTTCGATCCCAACTCCCCGATGCTGACCATCGACCTGTCACGCCTCGGCTGCTCCGGCGACGACACCGCCCTGGTCCTCGCCATGACCTGCGCCTCCGCGTGGATGGAGTCCGCTCTGTCCGACCCGCACGGCGGCCGACGCTGGATCGTCTACGACGAAGCATGGCGGCTGATGCGCCACCCCGGCCTGCTCGCGCGGATGCAATCCCAGTGGAAGCTCAGCCGCGGCCTGGGCATCGCCAACCTGATGGTCATCCACCGACTCAGCGACTTGCTCACCGCCGGCGACGCCGGATCCCGCGGACGCGCGCTGGCCGAGGGCCTGCTCGCCGACTGCTCCACCCGCATCATTTACCGGCAGGAAACCGACCAACTCCAGGCCGCCGCCGCGTTGCTGGGGCTCACATCGGTGGAGGCGGACGCGATCTCCCACCTCAACCGCGGACGCGGCCTGTGGAAGGTCGCCGGACGATCATTCATCGTTCAACATCTCCTGCACCCGCACGAACTGGCACTTTTCGACACAGACGCACGCATGCATTGACCCTGTCGAGACGGGCCCGCCACCCCCGATCCCGAGGATGCCCATCGAGAATCCAACCAGCCTCCCACCTTCCGCCGGCCCCGGCACCCGGATGGTGCACGAAGCCCTCGGCGCATCGCCGCACGCCATCGCGCGGCTCCAGGCCGGAGAGCCAGAAACAGCGCTCGCCGACCTTCTGTACACGGCCGCGCGCCACTTGGACCACGTGCACCACCAGTTCGTCGACGCCGCATCGAGGGCGGCCGACAGTCTGACGCGCGCCGCCTCCGGGAACACGTCGATCAACAGCCTCGGCATCCTGCAGAACAGCGGCACACAGATCGACATCCTCGCCGCCCGCCGCTCCGATGCCGTCGACACCCTCCGAGAGACCATCCGCGCCTACCGGGAAGGAACAGCCTCCCAGGCTGCTTCCCGGCAGGCACCCCGGACACATGCCGTGCCCGCTCCGGCGCCCGCGAGCACGCCGTCGACCCGCGTGGCGCGCGGCCGATAAGGCCACCTCGCCACTCCGCAGGGGGCCATGCCCTCAGCACGCACGGCCCAACGTCCAGGCCCTAGAACCCGTTGATCGGGCCGGCACTCGCCGCTCACCTCCGGGAGTCCATCTGCCCTTTCCCTACGACCAGGTCAGTCAGCTGCACTCGCTGGCCGAGCGCATCCACAATGCGGCCGACGAACTGCCGCTGAACGACGCGGTGTACTCCGGCAGTGACAGCCTCGACGACCTCAACGACCGCGTCCGCGACATCGCCGGACTGCTCACCCACCTCACCACCGCGGCGGCCTTCGCCGACCGCACCCTGCGCCGCGGCCGTGACCCCGAGGCGGAGATCACCCGGCTCATGGTCACCCAGCTCACGCACACGACCGGTGCCCTGGGGCACGCCCTGGCGGACCTCGGAGACGCCGTCGCCCACGCCGGCGTCCTGCACCAGCTCGCCGCCACGCCCCGCTCCGCGCAGCGCACCACGTCCATAGAGTCCACATGCACTCGGCTGCACGCGCGGATCGACAGCACCCGCGGCCGACTCAACGAGGCGGGTGCCCAACTCCACCAGGCGGCCGACCGGCTCACCGCTACACCCGCCGCTCCCCGCAGCCCGCGCGCGAACGCCACCGCCCCCGTCCCCCTGCCCCGCTCAACTGCAGCCCGCACCCGCTGACCCACTCGCCCAAGCCCCCGGAGCACCCCCATCCGCAACGCCGTCCGCGCCCTCCCCCTACTCGTCTCCGCCGCGCTGCTCGCCGGAGCCGCCACCGCCTGCACCAGCGACGACACGTCGGCCGAAAAGAAAACCACCTCCACGCCTGCCGCGCCGAAGCCGGCGCCCGCACTCAGTGACGCGCAGGCCCGCACCGTCATCACCACCTACTCGAAGATCAACAACGAGGCCAACGCGCAGCGCGACCGTGCCCGGCTCGACACCGTCGAAGACGGCCCGGCGTACGCCATGTCCGTCTCCGACTACACCGAGACCGAGGGCCTGCCCAAGTCCAACCGCACGCCGTACAAGCCGTGGTCGTACGACGCTTCCAGCGCCAAGCTGTACATCCCGCGCTTCACCACCGGCCAGGACCGTTGGTTCGCCGCCGCGCTCTCCAGCGAGAAGGGAAAGGATCCCAGCCGCATCACCGTCTTCGCCGAGCAGCCGAAGGACAAGCGGTGGGAGCTGGTCTCGGTCGTCGATCTCGGGTCCACGACGCTGCCGGACATCGCCCTCGACAAGGACGGCCATGCCACCGCAGTCGACGCCACCGGCAACAAGCAGCTCGCCGCCGACGCCAACGTGCTACGCGCCGGAGTGATCGACAACTTCGCGACCGGCGGGACGAACACGGGGACCAAGGTCTTCAAGCCGACCAAGGCCAGCCGGCAGCAGATCAAGGTCCACGACAAGACGATCCGCAAGTTCGGGAAGCTGGGCACCACCGTCTTCGCCGGCGCCAGCAACCGGTTCAAGGACGCCTACGCGCTCAAGACCCGCGACGGCGGAGCACTCCTGCTGTTCGCCCACACCCACACGCAGACCGACGCCGTCGCGCGCTCCGGGCTGCAGATCAACCCCTCCAAGGAAGACAACGCCTGGCTGCACGGCATCCCGCGCACCTCGGTGACCTACACGTTCGTGTGCTCCGACGCCGCCTCCGTCCCGGCGAAGGCCGCCCCCTCCCAGCTGATCGGCTATACCTGCGCCCGCACCGACGCCGCCGGCCCGCCGGTCGGCTCCGCGGCGACGGACCGGGCCTAGCGCGAGCGGAGCCTCCCCATGCCCCTGCCCCCACGCGAAACCCGGCCGTCCGCCGACGACCTCCATCGCTGGGCTGCCCACGACGCGCGACCGTTCACCGAGTCGCTCACCCTCGCCGACGCCGGTCACGGTGTCCCCGCGTGGTCCGACAAGCTCCACGAGGCGCGCACCGCCGCGGAGTTCCAGGCGGTCACCTCCGCAGTGCTCGGCGACGGGCACAGCGCCCTGGGCGAGCTGCACCAGTTCCTCGAAGCCGCGGCCGACTGGTGCGAGCGCAACCAGGAGCCGCGCATCGCCGAGCGGTACCGCCGGCACGCCCAAGAGCTGACTGACCTGGGCGACCAACTCACCTACGTGGGCGAAGACCACCTGGCCGGCACCTACCGGCGCCCGAACCGGCCCGCCGCCATACGGGCTGCCCCCGCCCCGGCCGTGGCTCCTGCCGCACCGGCTGCGCCCGAGCACCGCTCCTCCCGCTGACCTCACCGACAGGAAAATCCTCTGTCCACACGTTCCGTCATCGCCCGCCCCACCGGCACCGGATACACCGGCACATACGTGCACCGGGACGGCTACCCCAGCCACCACCTGCCGCTGCTGCTCGCCGCACACCAGTACACCTTCGGCAAAGACACCGAGGCCCTGGCCCGGTACCTCATCGACGACGCACCGGAAGGCTGGTCGTCCCTGGGCACAGACCTGCTGGTCCACGCCCCCGGCTTCCTCCGCGACACCCTCCCTCGGGGCCACCACGAGCCCGGACGCCGCTACCCGGAGCGCTCGCCGGGCGAGCGCCTCGTCTTCACCGAGCGGACCGCCTCCCGGCTGGACTGGGCCTACGTCCTCCACCCGGAGGGCATCGAAGTGATCGGCGCGCCCGGCTCGGCCCGCGGTCCGATCGTCGCGTGGGACACCGATCCCTGCGTTCGGTTCCGCGACACCGCCAGCCTGTGGAAGCCCGGCCTGCCGATCCCCGGCACCACACCACCCCAGGCCACCACGCGGCACACGGCATCCGCCCAGCCACTGCCGGTGTCGGCCTCGGCGCCGCGATCCCGCGCGCACTGACCCCACCCGCTCGCTCTTCAGGAGACCGACCTGTCCACGCGCTCCGTCATAGCCCGTCCCACCGCCGACGGCTTCGCCGGCATGTACGTCCACTTCGACGGCTACCCCGACAGCAAACTGCCCCTGCTCCTGGCCGCCTACCAGCACCGGTTCGCCGGTGATCTGGAAGCGATGGCCCGACACCTGATCGACGACGTCGAACACGGCTGGGACGAGCTGGGCACCGACCTCCTCGACGGCGCTCCCGAAGCCCTGCGCCGCTCCCTGACCGGAGGTGATGAGTACCCCAGCCGCCAGATCACCGACGTGATCGTCATCGGCGCGGACGACACGGCCGAACGCCTCCTGGTCACGCAGGACAGCACCGACGAACTGGAGTGGGCATACGTCCTTCACCCGCACGGCATCGAAGTGATCGCCCTGCAGGCGTACGACCGCGGCCCCGTCGTCCCGTGGGACACAGACCCCCGCAGCCGCATCAACGCCAACCCCGGCGCCTGGCCGCCGGACTCCCGGCCCCCGATCATCTCGCCTCGCACCGCGCGACGCCCATCGACCGCCGCGTCACCCGCGACACCGACGCCCCGCAAGACCACCCGCCGCTAGCCCCAGCACCCCACACCGCCCCGCCCGGAGACCCCCCTGCCCCCGCACCCGAAGATCACGGTGGTCATCGCCACCCAACTCCGCTCTGAACGCCTCGCGTTCCTGGCGGCCATGCACACCAGCCTGTGCCGGCAGAGCGTGCCGTGGGAGGCCATTGTCGCCCTCGACGGCGCCGACCCCGCCCGGCTCCCCACCACCCTCGCCGCTGATCCCCGCGTCCGCACTCTGGTCATTCCGCGCCCCGTCGGCGCGGCCTGCGCCCGGAACTTCTCCCTCGACGAGGTGCGGACCGAGTACGTCAACTGGGCCGACGACGATGACGAGTTCACCGATGAGGCGATGGACGTGCGGCTGCGTGTCCTGGAGAAGACCGGGGTGGGCTGGTGCGCCGGATACAGCCAGGACCTCCACGCCGACGGAACCGCGACCCTGTGGCAGCCCCCGACGCCACCGGGCCGGCACGAGGCCGGGGACGTGTGGCGGTACTGGCGGGACCCGGCCGACACCATCCCGCTCGGCCCGACCACCCTCCTGGCCCGCACCGATCTGGTGCGCGCGGCCCCCATGGGCGGCCTGGTCCAGGGCGAGGATTACTGCGCGCTCGCCGTGACCTGCCTGGCCCCGGGCGTCGTACTGCCCGTGCCGGTCTACCGCTACCGCAAGCATCCGGGGCAGATGACAGCGCAGGACGGCTACGACGAACTGGAGTCGCGGGCGAAATCGTTCGCTCACCGTTTCGGCCTGAGCCTGCGCGCCGCGTGCCTGCCGCGGCGCGACCGCGACCCAGCCGCCGCGTAGCCGGGACGGCCCGCTTATCCCCATACGCCCCTCACCGAAAGCACCTATGCCTGATATCCCGGCCCAGGACCGTCCCCGGGAGAAGATCCTTATCTCTCCCCGTTACCTGGCCGCCAGCCTCCCCTCCACCCACCGCGAATTCCTGGACGTGTTCGCCGAGGAGGCAGGATGGGATGCGCACACCGACACCTCCTCGTTCACCGCCACCAGCCCCTGTCGGCGCGTCACCATCCGCCATGAGCAGGAGAGCGTGGGACGAGGCCCCCACCTTGTGGTCTCGGCCCGCAGTGACGAGGACGCCGCCGAGCGTTGGCGGACCAGCATCAGCGGCGCCGCGCCGATCGAATTCGTCTCCACGCTCGTCGGCACTCTGGCAGCCGAGCTGGCCGCCGATCCGGATCACGTCGTCTACGGAATCGGCGTCGAACCCGGCCCGTTCGAGCTGTTGGTCGACGTCGACGCCTGGAACCCGTTCGACGCCTCCGGGCTATCCGGCTTCATCTCGCGTGACGGGCAGGCTGCCGTGATCGGCCGGCCACCGGACTCGTCAGCACCTGCGATCCATGGCGACGCATCCATTGCCTGGCACGTGGCCGCCTCCCCGGACGACCTCGGTCACCTGTGGGACATCTCGTTCACGCAGCAGGCGCCCGACTTCCTCATGCATGCGGTCGTCACCAAGACGCTCGATCCGCGGCCCATTCTCCGCACCACGGCCTTCCCGTTCCCCAAAGCCGTCCTTCCTCTGGTGACCATCGAGCACGTTCCGACGCCGCGACCCCCTTCTGCACGCTCCTCATCCGCCGAACCCGCGCGCGGCCACCCGTCCAAGCGCTCGCCGAAGTCCCGCTGAGCCACGTCCGTTCGGACGAGTTCGCTCGCAGGATCGACCCACCAGGACCCTGATGACACCCCCCTCAACCGAGATCGCCCTCAGCACCAGCGCCACCCTGGGCCTCGTCGCGATCGCCGTCGGCGAGAACTACCAGAAGGCCAACCAGGCCATCGAAGCCGCCGGTCTCACCCGCCAGCCCGGCGGGGCCTACTCGGTCCCGCTCACCGACCCCAAGGCCGCCCGGCGTGCCGCCAGCGCCCTGGCAGCCCACGCCTACGAACACGGGATCGCCCTCGTCACCAGCACCCGCCGCTACCTCGGCGACGTCGGCACCGAGATCGCCGCCCAGCTACCGGGCAACTGGAGCGCCCAGCTGGAGATTTACAGCCTTCCGCTGTGGCAGGACGACCTCTGGTACCAGCTCTGGGAAGCCGGGGAGATTCACGCCGCTCTGCAGAACCACAACGTGCCCTTCGCCTCCGTCCTCAAGGACGGGCAGGGCACCGAGCTGCTACTGATGGAGAGACCCGGTCACACCAGCGGCTACCTTCTCGGCGCGCTCACCGACCACGAGAAGGAAGACGTTCTCGAGGACCCCACCACACCGAGAACCATGGTGCTGCCCGCCGAACCCGACCGGGCAGCCGCCCTCATCACCGGCACCTTCCTGCCCCTCTACCGAAACGCCGTGCACCACCGGGACCTGAACACTGTTCTGGCGGCGCTGGAGCGCATCCGGGGCGAGCACCAAAGGCTGCTGGAGATGAAGGAATCCGGCCACTACGCCGATGGCGTGCCGCTGACCGGACGGATCACAGACGCCCTGGAGCGTTCCTTCACCGACCTCGCCTGGATCCAGTTCCGCACCGTGGCCGACCTAGCCCCTGATCTGATCGCCCGATGCGACCCCGCGTCCAGCCCCTGGCCAGGTGACCAGGCCGCAGTCGTCCGGCTGCGCAGCGCCCTCGCCGACAGCGAAGCGGCCATGCGCGAGTACACCACCCTCAACAACGATCTGCATCAGCTTCGTCGACTGCTGCAGACCCACGAGTACCACCATGTGCGGGCCGAGTTCGGCCGGTCCGCGCGGCCAGCCATCGAGACGTGGCTCGCCGACAGCGCGGCGTTCGAGCGACAGGTCCGCGCGGCCAAGCCGGCCGGGCCGACCGCTCTGGCCTCCTCCAGCCAGCGCGCCCTCACCTCCCGCCCCGTGCCGCCCCCGGCCGCGCCGGCGCCGACGGTGCACCGCTGACCGCTCACGAGAGAAGGATTCGCCACTGTCTGACCACTTCCGCTTCGGCGCCCACCCCGACCACGGCTTCGTGGCCGCCGCCACCGCGAACATCCCCGCACACCTCGCGGAATGGTTCCTCGTCCGCGAACAGTTCGAGCCCGTCCCCGAGACCCCGGGCCTTTACCGGCTCACCAACCCCGAGCAGGACGGCATCCGCCGCACCCGCCAGGCCGTCCACGACCTGCGCCGTCACGGCTATGAGGTCCACGCCGACTACAGCCTCGACCCCGGCCGCAGCGCCTCACCGCCCCGGCCGTCCGTGCGCAAGGGGCTGATGGAGCGCCGCAACCGCATCGCGCAGGCCGCCTCCACCCGCTCCCCGCAACACCGCGGCGCCCCGACCACCACCCTCCCCGAGTACCTGCCCCAGCCCGGCGCCGTGCCCATCGGCGGCCAGGCCCAGAGGGCCGCGAAGGGGCGGAGCCGATGAGCGAGATACCGATCCGCATCACCCGCGGCCAGGGCGGCGAAGTCGACGTCGAGGGCCCGGTCGACCACTTCGCCGCGAGCGTCCTCAAGCGCGCCGGATTCGACACCTACCCGCAGCTGCGCGGCGTCTGGATCCGGCTGCCGTTCGACCTGGGCCGCACCTGGGAGAACGAGCACGCCACGTGGGCCGCCGAGATGCTCACAGCTGCCCGCTACAGCGTCGACCTCGACCCCGACCTGCGCGCCGTCCCACCCGCCGCGTCCGCGCCATCGGCGCCCCGCCGCACGAAGACCGCCATGACCGCACAACCCGCACCCGCTGGCACGCCGCGGCGGCAACGGCGCTGACCCTGCCGTCTCCACACGAAGGCCCCGCCCCTCTCGTCCCCGCCAGACGATCACCGAAAGCACCTCCGCGTTGAACTCCCGTACCAGCCGCCCGCAGGACCGCCCCACTTCCCGGCCATTGCTTGCCGAGCGGCACGTCGCCCGGCTGTTGCTGGGCACCCTGATCGGCCGCCTGCCCAACGGCACGGTCCCCGTCGCGATCCTCCTGCTGATCGCAGAACAGGGAGGATCGCTCACGACCGGGGGACTGCTGTGTGCGCTGTACGGGCTCGCGAGCGCCATCGGGCAGCCGGCCCTGGGGCGCATGATTGACCGGAGCGGCCAGACCGCTGTCACCACGGCAGCCGTCCTGGCGACCACGATCTGCCTCCTGCTGCTGGCGTACGCCGACGCCGTCGCCGCCCCGGGGCTCGCGGCCGGAATGGTCGTCATGGCAGGGCTGAGCACGCCGCCGTTGGAGGCGAATCTGCGCGCCCTGTGGGCCGCGGTGCTGCCGGATCCAGAGCGGCGCCGGGCCGCCCTCGCGCTCGACACAGGAGCCCAGGGCCTGATCTACGTCGCCGGACCTCCGCTGGTCGCCACGCTGTCCACCCTCCAGGGGCCCGGCGCCGCCATGACGGTCACCGCGGTACTCGGGCTGCTCGGGGCGAGCGCGGTGCTCAGCGCCGCGCCCTCCCGGCAGTGGCATCCCGAAGGTGAGCGTGCGGGCGGGCTCCTCGGGCCCCTGCAGCACGGCGGGCTGCGGTTGCTGTTCCTCGCCGTCTGCGGCGTCGGCTTCGCGCTGGGAGCGATGAACGTGTGGGCCGTCGCCATGGCCGAAGGGCACGGCATGGCCCTGCTGTCCGGGGTGATCCCCGCCGCGCTGTCCGTCGGCAGCCTCGTCGGCGGCGTCCTGTACGGCCGGCGCAACTGGCCCGGCCCTCTACATAGTCAACTCCGCACCTGGGCAGTGCTGTTCGCTCTCGCGTGGACGCCGCTCTGCGTGGGCCCCGGGCCGCACTCCGCGATCATACTCACGGCGCTGCCGGGCCTCTTCCTCACCGCGCTGATCACCAGCGCGTTCCTCACGGTGGATGCGCTCGCGCCCGCCGGCACCCGCACCGAGGCATACGCCTGGCTGATCGCCGCGGTGGGCACCGGCCAGGCCGCGGGCACCGCGCTCGCGGGCGCGCTCTCCGCGCATCCGTACGCCGCCGCGCTCCCGGCCGGCGGAGCCCTCGCCTGCCTGGCGGTGCTGCTCGGCGCCCGCCGCCGTCTGGCCGCTCCAGGCCCCGCCCACCGCCGGGGCAGGCATCGCCGCACGCCAGCCCATGCCTTGCGCCCCTGAGTTACCACGCTCCATCTGTCCATACCTGCCCGCATCCCCCACCACCGATGAGGAGATCCGCCTTGCCCGACGTACCAGCAGAGCCGTTCATTCCGATCCGGCACGCCATCACCGGCGAGGTCACCACCACCGGCTACAACGCCGCCGCCCGGCGGGTCCTGCTCCAGGCCGGCTTCGAAGAGACGCCAGCCTGCGCCTGCCGAGCGACGGAACCCGGTACGGAGCAGACGCACGGGCCTGCTCAGCAGCCGGCGAGCTGCTCGTCGTCGGAGTACCCGTGCCCCTGGACCGAGCACTCGGCCGCCCGGTGAGCGCCGACGGTACGCCCTGGTTGGTCCGGTCGCCGATGTCGGCACAGTCCGTGATCCGCTCCGAGAGCGGCCAGCTGCTCCAGGGCATCGCCAACTCTGCCCGCACCCGCACCTGTTGAAGGATCCTCGTTTTGACCACACCCGTTGCGCCTACCAGTCCAGCGCGCACCAAGGGCGGAGAACTACGAGCCAAGGTGGCCCGGCTGCTGGCCGATCGGCCGGCGGACACGCTCACCATCGGGGACATGGCCAGACAGCTGGGCCACTCCCACGGCGCCGTCCGCAACGCCGCCCTCACCCTGGTGCGACGCGGTGAGGCCGACCAAGGCGGAACCGGCCAACCGTCGTTCGGCGCGAACGCGAAAACCGCCGCAGCCGCGCAGGCCGCTGTGATCAGCCCACCAGGCACCCACGCTCCCCGCGCCCAGGCGGCCAAGGCCCGCACGACCATTACCGCGGCATCCACGCCCCGGCAGAGCGGCCCGATCCGCCGCGCGGGGGGCCAGCTCTACCACCCCCGCGAGCTGGCCGATCTGCCCGACGTAGAGGCGCTGAACCGGTTGCGCGACGCCGACGTACCGGTGCTCCTCTACGGCCCTCCGGGCACCGGCAAGACGAGTCTGGTCGAGGCAGCGTTCCCGGACCTGCTCACCGTCGCCGGGGACGGCGACACCACGGTCGGCGACTTGATCGGCGAGTACACGCAGGCCGACAACGGAGGCTACACCTTCCAGTACGGGCCGCTGGTCGCCGCGATGACCGAGGGCCGCGCCCTGCTGATCGACGATGCCACCCTGATCTCACCGATGGTCCTGGCAGCGCTGTATCCCGCGATGGACGGGCGCAGGCAGATCCAGGTCAAGGCCCACAAGGGCGAGACGATCAAGGCCGAGCCAGGCTTCTATGTGGTCGCGGGCCACAACCCGAACGTCCACGGGGCGGTGTTGACGGAGGCGCTGTCGAGCCGGTTCAGCGTGCAGATCCAGGTCGGCACGGACTATGACCTCGCCCTGGCGCTGAGGATCGATGCCCGGGTGGTCCGGGTCGCCCGAAACCTGTCCCGCCAAGTCGAACTCGGCGAGCTGGGCTGGGCCCCCCAACTGCGAGAGCTGCTCAGCTACCAGAAGACCGAGGCAGTCCTTGGCACCAAAGCCGCGCTCGCGAACCTCGTCGGCATCGCCCCTGAGGAGGATCGCGACGCCGTCGCCGACGCCGTCACCAAAGCCGTCGGCGTCAAAAAGATCGCCCCTCTCACCCTCGGCAAGCAACTCCCCGCCTCGGCCCTCCGGCAGCCCTCAAGCACCGGCTCCGCACACCGGGGCCGCTCGCGATGAGCGCCCACCACCACGTCCAGTCCACGCCGGACCACGACGCCGACCTCGCGCGATGGGACGACGACGGCGCCCCGCCCGCCCAACCCCGTTCCTCCCCCAACGCGTGGCTGCGCGTGGGAGCCGAACTCGGCGACCGGCTGGTCGCCCTCTCCGGCCGCCAGGACCTCCTGGTCACCTGCCGCCCCGGCACGCGCAGCGGAGCACCGGCCGCGTTCTTCCCCGCTCTGGGCGAGGTCGAGTTCGACGCCACCCTCTTCGCCCCGCTGAAGCCCCACGAGATCCATCCTCGGATCATGGGCGACGAGGAGCGCTATCCCGCCGCCTGGGGAGTGTTCGTCCACGAGGCCGCGCACGCGGCCCACTCCGTGTGGACGGCGCCTACCGGAGCGGACCCCCGGGTCGTCGAGGCCGCGCTCCTGCTGGAGGAGAGCCGGGTAGAGGGCGCGCACCTGATCACGCGGCCCACGGACCGCACCTACCTGCGCACCAGCGCCCGAACCCTGGTTATGCCCGACATCGCCCGCCCCACCCTCCAGGGCATCGAGCACGCCGCCGGTGTGGCGGCCCTGGTCCTCGGCCGCCGTGACGTCGGCATCCTGGACGCTGGCGAGACCCGGGCCGTCGCCGATCTGTGCGAAAAGGTACTGGGCGCAGACCTGCTGGCCACCCTCACCCGCATCTGGACCGCAGCCCACCAGAGTCCTGACCACGACGCCACTGCCATGCTCGCGCACGGCCGAGAATGGTGCGACGTTCTGGACGCCGCGGCCCCCGCCCTGCCCGTGCCGAAGAACCTCGCCGATCTGCTGTCCGGTGCCGTGGTGGTCGTCATGGATAACACGGCCGCCACCGACGCCGCCGACCTCACGGCACAGGATGCAGCGGCCAACGCCGTGGCCACGAAGTCCAAGGCACAGGCTCGGGACCGCGTCCAGCGGGCCAGCCAGCGACGCAAAGCCGCCGCCACCGCCAGGCGCGTCTTCAACCCCGACGGCACATCGGCGCCCTCCAGCACCCCGGTCACCGGCTCCCGCAGGCCCACCGCCGCCGAGCAGAAGGCCGCCGCGCGCCTGAGCCGTGCCCTGCGTGCCGCCGCCTACCGCGAGCGGACCGAGGTACGGACCACCAGCCCCACCCCGCCCGGCCGCCTCAACATGCGCGCGGCCATCGCCCGCGACGCCCAGCGCGCGGCCGGGTCGGTCCCCACCGCGGAACCGTTCACCCACACCCGCCGCCGGAACTCCCCCACCCCACCCCTGCGTGTGGGGATCGCCGTCGACGTCTCCGCCTCCATGCGTGCCGCCTGCGCGCCCGTCGCATCCGCTGCCTGGATCGTGGCACGGGCAGCAGCCCTGACCGACCCCGCCTCCCGCACCGCCACCATCGCCTACGACCAGCACCTGACCGCACTCACCCGACCCACCCACCGAGCACCAGAGCGCGTGACGACGTTCGCTGCCAACGGCGGACACCACAACCTCGGCGACGCCATCGACGCACTCGACCACGGCCTCGAACTCAGCCGCCCCGGTACCGGCCGCCTCCTCGTGATCGTCACCGACGCCCGGTACACCAGCGACGAAACCACTCAAGCCGTCACCCGCGTCAAGCAGCTCACGACCGCCGGCTGCGCCGTACTCCAGCTCACCCTCACCGCGGAGTCCCGCCACTTGCCGGGGACCACCTTGCTGCACCTGCCCCAGCCCTCCAGCGCGCCCGCCGCCATCGCGACGGCGGCCACAGACGCGATCCGCAGGACACGCTGAGACAAGATAAAAGCCAGAAAGCAGGATCAATCACATGACAGTACGCACGACCTGGAAGATCATCCACAGCTGTGGACACGAAGTGACGCACAACCTGTCCAACCGCCCCGCCGACCGGCGCGCCGGATACGCGCGCTGGCTCGAAGGCCGCGACTGCACCGACTGCTGGAAAGCCGCGCGCGACTCCGACACGGAATCCAAGGAAGCCTGGATCGCCGCCAAGCGCGCCGAGGAGCAGCAGGCCGCCCGCGAGTGGGCCGGGCAGTTCGACATGCCGCCGCTCGAAGGACCCGAGCGGGCCCTGGACTGGGGCGAGCGCTCCCGTCACCAGCTGGTCACCGCCGCGTACGCCGGGCTGGTGAGCGAGGGCACCTGGGACGAGGCCGACTGGGCCGTCCTGGAAGACAAGATCCGCACCGTCGACCGCGCCGGCTGGTGGATCGACCAGCGGGACGCCGATGGCTCTGACCTGCCCGAACTCCTCGATGCCGCCACGTCCGAGAACACCGGGACGGAGAACCCGTTCCGGTAGAACGCCGGGTCGTATACCCGACGATCCCCGGTTACCGAAACCGGGGATCGTCCGGATCCTTGTTCCTCCCACCGCCTCCTCGCGTACCTCGTGGAAGGAACTTCGCTGTGCCCGCATCCCGCCATCCGCACGCCCCCGGTGACATCGTCACCCCCGACCGGGACATCACCCACGCCCACTTCCGTCCCGGTGACCGGGTCGTCATCCTCAAGGGCACCTCCGGCAGCGAACTGTGGGGCGACGCGTACAAGGTCGTCACCCCGTCGTGGCACACCCCGACCGACGAGGAGGGCTGGCGCCTGTACGACCCGGCCGGCGGCGAGCGCACGTACATCACCGCGCACCCGCGCTACCTCGTGCACCTGTCCGCCCGGTGCCCGGACTGCCTCATCTACCAGCAGGCCCTGCGCAGTTATCTCGTCCCGCGCCTGGCCGGCGCCGACGAGGTCGTCGACTGCGGCTGGTACTCGCTCACCCAACTCAATCAGGTGGTCCATGTCGCCGACGCCCGAGGCGGCCAGTGACCCACGCATCCGAGACCGAGCGCGCCGAGGCCCTGGCCGGTGCGGCGTCGGCGGCCATCGAGGCGATCACCGACAGCGAGTGGCCACAGCTTCTAGCCCAAGCGCTGCGCGAGGCGAACGTGACGTGGCAGGAGTCGGCCGCGATGTGCGCCGACGTCGCCTGGCGGGCCCGCGCCGCCCAGAACAGCGCGCTCGGTCTACTCACCGAGGAGCAGGTGACCGACTCCAGCACCGACCCGGTGATCTGGCAGACGTACCGGCACCTCTACCTCAGCACGCTGCGCTACGACTTCCGCTGCCACACCATCGAATCGCTCCTGAACAAGGTGCCGGTGAGCGTGCTCGACCAGGACCCGTACACGGAAGCCCTGTACGCCTTCTCGCGACTGGGGCAATCCAAGCCGGATGGCCTGGCCGTCATGGACCGCGTGCTCGTTGCCTCCGACGCTCACTCCAAGACCGTGCATGTCCTTCTGCACGGTCTGTGGCTGGGCAGCCTGCTGCCCGGCCGGGCGTCCTTGATGTTGGCCCTGGTGGGGCTGCTCCCCGAGGGCGGGCTGACGGATCCGGTCGCCCTGTTTCGCATGGCCTCCGCCCGGCGCAGTCTGGGCCACTACCCCGAGGCCCTCACGGCGATCGGCCACGCACTGGAAGCGCTGCCGCCCGGCGATCCGGCCGTCCACGCCGATTTGGTGCGGGAGTACACGCTCATCGCCACCGCCTACGAACTTTCCCAGCACGTCCGCGCAACACGGAACTTCACACCTTCATGATCATTCGCATTCACGAGCGCGGCATCGACCCCAACGATGCGGTCGCCGAGGCGCTGGGCCGACCCGTCAGCCGCCGGGAAGGGCTGACCGACCACACGGTGGTCGCCCACTGGCCGGGGCTGGATGCCTACTTCCTCGACGACGAGGACCGGGTCTGGACCTCGTCCGAGTGGGCCCAGCATCTGAACCATCCGTCCTGGCAGCACCGCCACGCGGCCGACGAGAAGGGCGACCGCCGGGCCATCTGGCATGCGTCCGCACGCCTGCATCCTGACGACCGCGACCTCACCCTCCCGGAGTGGGCCGAGATCGCCCACCGGATCGCCCGCGCCACAGGTATCCACCACCCCGGGGACGATCACGGCTGCCGGTGGATCGCCGTTCAGGCGCAGCCCGGACGCCTTCATCTGATCGCCAACCTCATCCGCGCCGACGGCTCATGGACGCAGCAGCGACCGCTGTTCGAGGAGATCACCGTCGAGAGCCGGCGCATCGAGGCCGAACTGGGCCTCATCGCGCCCCGCACCGGCCCTGATCCGCAGCAGGCCGTCCAGCAGGCCCGGTTTGCCGGACGCTCCATACTGCAGGCCGACGCCATAGACATCACGGCCCAACTCGCCTCCCTGCTAAGGCAACTCGCCGACGAGCGCACCGGGCCGCTGTCCACCGTGCGCGGCCTCGTCGAGCACACCGCACAGCGGCTCGACCGCCTACCCGGCGCGCACGGTCCCGGCAGTGCACATCAGCTGGAGCTGATCGCCCGCCGCCTGCACGGCATCCAGCAAGACCTCGACGCCATGGCTGGCTCTCTGCCGGCCAACGGTCGTACCTCAGCCACGACACCAACACCGCCTTCGACTCCTGTGATTGGGCTGCCCGCCGCGCCCGGCACCAGTCGGCGTGTCCGCTGACCGTCAGAAAGAACCTCCCCCTTGGCCCTCGCCGATCGACTCCTGGTCCTGGGGCGCGACGTGCACTCCGGAGAAGTCCTCGCCCGCGGCGGCGATCCCGAAGCCCACAGCATCCTCCAGCGCACCGGCTTCGTCCCTGTCGTCCGCCTCCACGAGACCTATCACCGCCTGCCCGTCGGCCTCGACGAAGCAGAGAAGAAACGTCTCGCCACCCGCGCCGTGGCCCGGCTGCGCGCCGTCAACTACACGGTCGACACGGATGCTGACTTCGACACCGCGACCCGCGAGCCGCATTACCTGCCACTCGGCGCCCAGGTCGCTCACCTCGCCGAGCGGATCCGCGACGCCACCACCAGCGACGAGGTCGCTGACGTCCTGACCGAACTGACTGCCTCCCACGACGGCGTCCTCATCGCTCTGGGCGAGGTTCTCGCGGCCACCGCCGCCTTCTGCCAGGACCTCGGCCATCCGGCGGATCCGCACACCGCGAAGCGGTTGCAGTACCTCGCCGAACACCGGCTCGGTGTCCTGTGGTCCGACCTGGCTCACACCCGCAACGACCTCGCCGACCGGCACCAGGACCATCCCCAGCGCCGCGCGTGCACCACCGAGGTCGGACCGGATGAACGCGAAGCCTCCGCCGTCTGCGCCTGCCCGCCACCGCGTCTGTCCTCGACTCCCGTCGCCGTGCCAACCGCCCCCGCACCGGCACACCCGAGGCGCTGACCCGCACCCCGTCCCCTTTTCGAGGAGCCCATGCACGACCCCATCCCCGACACCAGCCTCGCCTCCTTCGCCACTGTCCTCGCCGGCGAACTTCCCGGCGCCTGGACCAGCACGTACCACCCCGACCTCGGCAGTCTCGATGTCCGCGACATCCTCACGGACCACGTGTGGGACATGAACGACATCGCCGAGACCCTGGCCAGGCAACCCCTGGACCACTGCGCGGTACTGCAACGGCTCGACGGAACCCGCCTGTTCGTCACCGACCCGCTCGGCGACGGCGAGGGCTACCTCATCGCCGCGATTGCCCCCCACGACGTACCGGCTGAGGCATTCCGGGGCGTACGCGAGCCCGACGGGATCACCGTGGAGGCCGACCCGTTCAGCGCGGCCGAGGCCGTCACCGTCGACCTCCTGCCCCGCTACTACGTCGCCGTTCACCACGTCTTCGCCAACGCCGAGCAGCTCACGCCGGCGCCGTCCGACACACAGCGCCTGGTCATGACCTGGTCGGAGGGTGCGCTGGTGGTCGACAAGCCCGAGCGTGCCGACGTCACCCAGGTACTCACCGACCACGGCTTCGTCCTCGATACCGACCGAGCTGTCCTCGTCCTATCGGGCGACGACACCGCCCGCCAGGCCGCCTCCGCACGCGCCGTCGGCAACCGCCTGTCCCAGCTGGGCATCAGCACCTCCCTCGGCCACCCGTCGGCCCGCCCCGCCCCGGGCACCGGCACCACCCCGGCCACCGTGCCAGCCACCGCCACGGCTGCGCCCTCGGCCCGACGGCGATAACCCCCTACCTCCCCAGGAGCAACCACCCGTGGGAAACCGTGCCGACGATGACGGCACCGACGTCACGCTCTACCGCAAAGCCCTCAGCGACACCGTGCACGCCGACACCCCAACCGGTGCGCCCGAACCGCTGCTCGCCCTTCTCGACACCCTCGGCTTCACCCGCCGCACTCTGACCACCGCCGGCCCCACCTACGTGTGGCACGAAGCACCCGCCCACCTCGACGAAGACGCGAAGAACCGGCTCGCCAGCCATGCGGTGCCCTGGCTGCACAAAGCCGGATACCTGGTCCACATCTCCGACGACGTCTGGAACGCCGCCGCCTACACGGATGCTGCCGTGGCCCTACGTGACCACAGTGCCCCGGCCCCACCTGGGCACCGCAACCACCCTGCGCGGCTCGGTTCAATGACCCTCGCCGACGAGCGCGACGTCACCGTTTACCACAGCGACGGAACGATCTACGTCGACACTCGCGCCGCGGCCCCAGAGCATCTCCTGACCCTGCTCGACGGCCTCGGCCTCGACCGGCACCAAGTCGAGGACGACGTCTGGCATCAGATCCCGGACGAGACGGACGAGATCGCCATGAAGTCCATGGCCGACCGGGCTGTACCTCTACTGGCCCGCGCCGGATACCAGGTCGACATCGACGCCGGCCTCTTCGGCGGCATCGCCTACCGCGCCGCGCTCGCCGAACAGGCAGCACGCCGTCCACCATCGCCACCCGCCGCGCACGCACGTCGTAAGCGCTGACCAGCCGACCACCGCCGGCCCCGGCTCACCGGGGCTGGCCCCACCCACCCGCAGGAGCCTGCCGTCAGTCACGATCATGACCGCACACCACCGCCCATCACATCCGGCCGCAAACCCCGCCTGGTCACCGCCCTGTTCCGCCGGTACCTGCGCGCCGTCACCCTCGGCAGCCAAGAACGCACCATCCCGCTGGCCGGTGGACGCCCGGAAGCCGCCCTTGACGAAGCCCGCCGCCGCGACGCACTCCTCTTCGTCGAGAGCTACCGCCTCCGCCACCACGACTAGCACCTCTAACTGGCCTGTTCAGGAGGCCCATGACCAACCCGCCCCTCCCGTCCATACAGCTGGCTGAGGCCATCACCGCCCAGCTCGCTCAGCTCCGCCGCCACCTGGCAGCGGCACCCCCGCACGAGGCGGCCCAACTTCTGGCCCACGTCCTGGACTACGACACCGGGCTGCTCGGCGAGGTCACCGGACTCGTCGAAACCGGATCCCTGTTCGCGAAGGTCAACTCCGAGCGCGGTCTTCTGCCTCCCGAGGTCTGGCTGGCCCTCGGGCGCGCTTCCAACGAACTCAACAGCGTCGGCACCGACCTCCACGAGCACACCGGCGCCATCCAGAAGGTCGCCGCGCCCGCCGTCACCTCCGCCAGGCCGCACGCGGCACCGGCCGCCTCGGCGATGGTCATGAGGCGGCGCCGGTGAAGAAGAACCAGCAGTTCTCCGGCTGGGGCCCCACCGCTCAGCAGCCGCAGCAGCACTACCTCGTCGAACCGCGCCACCTGGCCGGCGGCGGCGACCTGCGCCACGTCACCGAGTATTTGCGCGCCTCGGGCTGGAAGGACAAGTCCAAGACCGGCGGCCCGGTCGTCTTCGACAGCCCCGACAAGAGCGTTCGGATCGGGTACGACCCCTTTACGCAACCCGGCGGGTGGACGATCAGCGGCAAGGCGACCGCGACGCAGGAGGCGTGGCACGCCACGTTCAGCCGGCAGACGCCTGTCGAGATCGTCGCCGGTTTCACCGACGCCCTGTTCACCGAGCGCTTGGCGCATGCCCCGAACGTGTGGGAGCCCCTGCAGCAGCACGGCTGGGAGGCCGAACGCGGACAGCAGCACTTCACCGCGCGCAGCCCGGACGGCGACGCCGTTGTCCGCTTCCACCAGGACACCCCCGGACAGGCGCACTGGTGGGCCGGGGCCCGCAACGAACACGGCCGGGTGTGGGAGGCGACGCTCACGCCGACCACGCCGATGCACCTGGTGCAGGCGTTCAGCACTGCGCTCGCCGATCCGCAGCCGGTGATGCGGCCTCTCGGTCGCGTTCCGCCCTCCCAGCGAATCCGCACCACCTCAGTGTCCGTGCTGCCCCACCAGCTCAGCGCCTGGCAGCAGGCCCGGATCGCCGCGGCCCGCGCCACCGCCTGGGGCAAGAATGCCTTCGCCACCAACAAGGCACGTCCTCAAGCGCCCGGAGCCCGCCCGTACGCCAAGGCCGGGCGGATGCGGTGAGCCACGAACGCTTCTACTCGCGGGTCAATGGCCCCACCCTGCACCGCGTCAACACCGTCCGCTGGCTGGACGAGGTGGCACCGCGGCACCTGGCCGGCGGGGGTGACCCCCGTCACGTGACCGAGTACCTGCTCGCGTCCGGCTGGAGCAACCACTCGGTTGCGGGCTATCCGCATGTCCTGCTGGAAAGCCCCGACGGCCGTTTGCACCTGACCCTGGAACCCGAGGAGGACGAGTTCCGGGCGTCCTGGCGCGTTCACCCGGCGGCGGCGCAGGGCCGCGCGTGGTCGGCCCGGTTCGGCTTCCACACCCCGGTGGAGATCATCGCGGGTTTCACCGATGCGCTGAACGGCACCGGGCCCCGGCCCGAGGAGGCAGAGCTGTGGCGCCTCGCGGTCGGCCGCGGGTGGACCATGCGGCTGGCCGGCAGGGAGCGTGCCGCGCTGTCCCCGGACGAGACCGCCTACCTCTCCCGCGAGTCCTCGCTCGCCGAAACACCGATACCGCGCTGGGCAGTTCGGGTTTCCGTCCCGATCGCCGAGGGGCGGCACCGGTGGATCTGGAACGCCTCCATCGACGAAGCCGCCCCGCCCGCGGCCCTCGCCGGGTTCATCAACGCGCTCACCGATCCCGCCCCGCTCCTGCGCTCGGAGGGGCAGACGCCGCAGCACACCTTCGGCTTCCTCGATTCCCGGCGCAGCCCCGTCACGCCGGAGCAGCACCGTCTGCAGCATCGGCGGCGCCTCGAAGCCGCGCAGCGCACCGGCACCGGCACCGGCACGCCCTCGCCCTCATCTCCACCACCCGGACCGGCTCGCCACAAGCGCCACCGCTGACCCCGGGCCCGTACACCTCACTTCTCCCTCGTCCAAGGACACTGATGCCCACCTCCTCCACCCCCAGCGCCGACGACGTCGCGCAGGCGACCGCCACCCTGGCCCAGGTCCAGAACTACCTGCACACCGATCCGTCCGTAGCCGACGTGCTGCCGCTGCTCGCCGTCCTCCTCGACCAGGACACCGGCGTACCCATCCTGCTCGGCGACACTCTTCGTAGTGCCGCACGCCTCGTCGCCCAGGAGGCGAAGGCCGACAGCGACGAGATCCGCCTGATCGTTGCCGGGCTCCGGGAAGCCGCGCAGGAGGCCACCGACTGGCACGTCCTGCACTGGGACGTACAGCGCCTGAAGAGCCAGTTCTCCCAGGCCGCCGACCCGCCGCCCGCCCGATGAACCACCCCCAGGAGCCCCATCTGGCCGCGCCCGCTATCCACCGCACGAAGGCGCCCAGCCTCGACGAAATCGGCCACGCCCTGGACGTTCTGGAGCAGCTCGCCTGGTCCCTGCGCGACCCGGTACTCATGGCCGACGTCCAGCCCTTGCTGGCGAAGGCCCTGAACGAGGAGTACGGCGTCCCCATGATCCTCGGCACCCTCCTGCGCAACACCGCCCACCTCATCGAAATGCACGCGTTGAGCCCGTGGTCCGTCGAGAGCCGGCACATCATCGCCAGACTCCGTACAGCCGCGCCCGAGTTGACTGACTGCCACGACCTGCACTGGGACATCCACCGCCTGGGCGGGCTGCCGTTCGACTCGAGACTCCCCTCCGAGTTCCGCGCTTCGGCAGGCGAGTCGTGACCCGCCCGTACATACCCAGCCAGGTCCACGAACCCTGGTCCCGTATGTGGTGCGACACCACCCCCCGCCACCTCGCCGGACCAGGCGACCCGCGCCACATCACCCAGGCTCTGCGGGCCGCCGGGTGGAAGAACTTCGACGACCCCGACTTCCCCCACGTCGTCCTGGTCAGCCCTGACTACCAACACTCGTTCGTCCTGGAACCCACACCGAGCACCTACAGCTCCTGGTGGCGTATCGCGTCGACACCGTGGGGTGGATGGCACGCGTCCTTCGGCGGCAACACCCCCGTCGAGATCATCGCCGGGTTCACCGACGCGCTCGTGCGCACGCCGCCCGAGGCAGAAGCGGACATCTGGTCGACGCTGCGAACAGCCGACTGGACCTATGAGCGCGACGAACGAGGCAACGAGCAAGCACGCCATCCGGACGGCATCACCACCCTGGAGCGGCGAGCCAACCTGACCAGCGATCACTTCGCCTGGACTGCCGAAGTCGCACTGCCCACCGGACTCGGCGGTCACGAACGGCTGTGGCACGCGCACTTCGACGACCGAACCCCTCGCCACCTGCTCGCCGGCTTCGCCGCCGCCCTGGTCGATCCGGCTCCCGTTTCCCGGGGCCGCTACGACGTCCCCCACTCCCATCTGGTCACGCAGGTGGAACGCGGCGCCCAGGGCAAGCAGCTCGCCGCCGCCCACGAAGCGCGGCTGAAGGCCAGCCGGGCCGCCGCCGCCCGCAAGGCCCGCCGCAACAGCACCCCCACGGCCCAGCCGTCGACTGGCCCCGCCGTCGAGGCGGCCACGTCCGCCTCGCGCAACCGCTGACCGTGCGGAGCGGCTCCGGCCGCTCCGCACCCGCTGCCCCTCACAACTGCGCACCCAAAGGCCCTTTTTGACCATCTCACTCAAACCGGCCAGCCCGGCCCACCGGCTCTATCTCAGTCAGCTCGCCATCTATCTGCGGCACAGTCGGCAGATCCTCGCCGCCTGGGACCACTACTCCGACCGGCACTCCGACCCCGAGACGTTCCAGCCCCACGACGAGGACGCCTACGGCCGTCGCCAGCAGAAACGCGACGCCGACACCCTGTCCGCATTCGGCCGGGTGTACTACCACGCAGACGAACTCGTGGATGTCGCCGAACGGCAGCTCGCCGGACTGTCGCCCACCGACCGGACACGGCGCTACGCCTGGCAGGTCCGAGAACTGCGAGATGCCTCGCAGCGCCTTTCCGCGGTATTCGACGACTGGCTCGCGGTTCGCGCCGCACTGCCCGACAGTGCGCGCCCCGGTACGCGGGCGTACGAGGAACCGCTCGCCGAGAGCTACGCGGACGCCTGGTCCCACCTCGACCAGTGGGCCATCCACGGCCAGGTGATCTTCGCAGTGAACGCACTCGCGCAGCGGCAGGCGAACGCATCCGCTACGGCCCTGCCCACGACGGCACCCGCGCACAAAGCCACCGCCACACCGTCCAGGGTCCGGCGGTGACGGGCGTGAGCGAGATGGTCGAGCAGGCGTTCATCGCCCCGCGCTCCCTCGCGGGCATCGGCGATCCCGGCTGGATCACCCAGCCGCTGCACCGGGTCGCCGGCTGGAGCCACGGACATGAACCGCTCACACCTCGCGTCCTGCTCACCAGCCCGGACCAGCTCACGCACCTGCGTCTGGCTCCCGACGATCCGGATGATCCGGACTGGTGGACCATCCGCCATGCACGTACCGCGGACCATCCCGCCTGGGCGGCCACCTTCCAGAGCCGCACCCCCGTGGAGATCATCGCCGCGTTCGCCGACGCACTGACCCACCCGTCCGGGCCGCCTACAACTGCGATCGATCCCTTTACGGCGTTGCAGGACGCGGGATGGCAGCCGCCCCGGCATTTCGGCGGGCTCGCAGACCCCGACGGCATCACGCGCGTTGAGCGGGTCGGAAACCCCGGCAGCGACCTGTGGCACATCGAGACAGCCGTCATCCGAGACCCGACGATCTGGCGGGCCGTGTTCACCGGCACCACGCCCCTGCACCTGATCGCCGCCGTGACGCAGGCGCTCTGTGACCCCGCGCCCATCAGGCGCGACCCTGGCCGCATCCCGGGCTGGGCCCGCGACCGCATGACCGTCGACACCCGCCATGTCCCCGCGACGGACGTCGCCTGCGCTCTGGAGCGACGCATCAGCGCCCTCGCCGAGCGGCACCGCCGCGTGACCGGCGTTGCTGCGCCGCCGCCCGGACCTGCGCCAGGCCGCACGCGCTGACCGGCCCGTCGCGGCCGGCCCCCTTCCTCTCTCGTATCTGGAACAGCCCTTGCCCCAGTCCAACTCCGCGTCCAACGACGGCTACGACATAGCCTTCCGCGTCCTGGGTGTCGCCCTCGCCGTCGCCGTCCCTCTGTCCAATCTCGCCTGGCTCGGCGGCAACCTCACGTCCTGGGCCACCGGCATCGGCGCCAGCGCCCCGTACCAGCCCGTGCAGGCCCTGCTGCACCCCGACCAGCTATGGCCGGACCTGGGCGAAACGTCCCTGCTGCTGGGCACACGCATCCTCCCCGGCGCCGTGCTCGTCGCCCTCGCCATCACCGCCGCCGTGCTCTACCAGCGGCACCGCGGCGGCGGGCGCAAGAAGCGCGTCGCCGGACTGGCCAAACAGCGGGACATCGAGCCACTGCTGTCCAAGGCCATCACCGACAAGGCGCGCTCCCTGCGTCCGAGCCTGAAGGACGCCAAGCACATCACCGCAGCCGACACCGGCATCCTCCTCGGCAACCTCCAGGGCACGAAGCACGAAGTACGCATGGGGTACGAGGACGTCGCCGTCGCGATCATGGCGCCCCGCTCCGGCAAGACCACCAGTCTGGCGATCCCCTCGATCCTCAACGCGCCCGGCCCGGTCCTGCTCACCTCCAACAAAGCCGCGGGCGACGCCTACACGGCGACCCTCGACGCACGCGCGGCCGTCGGCCGGACCTGGTCGATGGACCCGCAGCAGATCGCCCACGCCAAGCGGGCCATGTGGTGGAACCCGCTGGCCGACGCCAAGACCCTCGACGGCGCCGGACGGCTCGCCGGCCACTTCCTCGCCGCCAGTGTCGACGCCTCACAGCAGGGCGACTTCTGGTCGAAGGCCGGCAGCAACATCCTGTCCCAGCTGTTCCTGGCCGCAGCCCTCGACGAGCGGCCGATCACCGACGTGATGGCCTGGCTCGCCTTCCCCGCCGACCGCACCCCGCTCGACATCCTGCGCGACCACAAGTTCGCCGCGGTCGCCGCCCAGCTCAAGGGCACCGTCGAAGGCCCCCCGGAAACCCGCGACGGCATCTACGAGACGGCCCGCCAGTACGCCGCCGCCCTGCTCAACACCGAGATCGCCGCCTGGGTGACCCCGCAGAAGGACGTACCGGAATTCCAGCCGTCCGTGTTCGTCACCTCGAAGGACACGCTCTACCTGCTGTCGAAAGACGGCGGCGGCGGCGCCTCCGCGCTGATCGCCGCGTGCGCGGACTCGGTGATGCGGTCCGCGACCGCACAGGCCGAACGGGCAGGCGGGCGCCTGGACCCGCCGATGCTGGCGATCCTCGACGAGGCCGCCAACGTCTGCAAGATCTCGGACTTGCCCGACCTGTACTCCCACCTGGGCTCGCGCGGCATCATCCCGATCACCATCCTGCAGTCCTACCGCCAAGGCCAGAAAGTCTGGGGCGACGCGGGCATGGACGCCATGTGGTCCGCCTCCACCATCAAGGTCATCGGCAGCGGTATCGACGATCCCGATTTCGCCGACAAGCTCTCCCGCCTGATCGGCGACCACGACGTCGAGACGACCTCCACCTCCAGCTCGGAGTCCGGCAAGTCCACCTCCGTGTCCATGCGACAGGAACGCATCCTGGCCGCCGACGCCATCCGTGCACTGCCCAAGGGCACCGCGCTCGCGTTCGCCACCGGCATGCGAGCGGCCATGCTCGACCTGCGCCCCTGGTATCTCGAGCCCGGGGCCGCCGAACTCTCCGCCGCCTCCGCCCGCGCCTCCAAGGGCATCACCGCCCGCGCCATCGCCAAGGCCACCCCGCAGCAGTCCGACTTCGGTCCCGCAGCGTAAAGCCGCGTCCCGCCCGCGCCTGCCCCGCTCCGCCTCCCTCTGCTCACCGTCCGAGCCCCCTGGACCCCTCTATGCCACTGATCCACGACGTTCCCGACGACTGGAACCCCGACCATCGCTGCTGCCTCGAATGCGGCAACAGCGACCCCGACGTCACCCTGCGGGCCATCACCCACCAGGCGAACAACCAGCAGGCGCTTGCCTGCACCCGGCACATCGCCGACGTTGCCGCGGTCCTCGAATCCAACGCGCCGGCTCCGCCGGCCCCGTCCGGTCAGGTCTCGAAGCCCGGCGTCACGCCGGCGTCATCCTCCGTCCCCGCTCCCGCCCACCGGTCTCGCGCATGACCGATTCGCCCGCCGAGGCCCTGCTGTTCGAGGTGGCGCCCCCTCCGACGCCCGTCGAGCGGCTGCTCCAGCTGGCCGACCAGTACACCCAGCACAACGACGCACTCGACCTGCTCCTGCCTGCCGCAGGCGCACCGCTGCCGGCGCTGCCGGACACCTACGCCAACTCGGCGCACCGTCTGGTCTCCGCCACCGGGGCCGCCATCAAGGCCATTCAAGGCGAACGGCTTTATGAGAGCACTGAGTTGGCCGAGGTGATCGCACGGCTGAGGCAGCTCGTCGTCCTCGCCGACGCCTCGATCGACCTGAACACCAGCGCCGCCCGGGAACTGACCGCGCTGGCTCCGGAAGCTGCCGTCGCCAGCGCCGTGACGCTGGCCTGCGAGACCAGCCGGCGACGCTCGCCGGCACCCGGCGGTCAGCTCAGCGCCGCGCACCGCACCGCCCTGGCCGAGATCGCCTGCGGACACGTCACGGCCAGCAACTCCCTGGGGCGCGAGTTCACCCGCTCCCGCGAGCCCAAAGTGCTGATGAGCACCCTGCGCGCCCTGGAGTCGAAAGCACTGGCCGAGAGGACACCGGGCACGGCACGCGCCGCCTACGTCGGCGGCCCGCCCCTGGACCGCGTACGCCTTACCTCGGCCGGCATCACCGCCCTCGCCTCCGTGATCGACATGCCCTCCGCCGGGCCGCGCACCGCGCCCGGCACCGCGCCCCGCCCGCTGCCCGCCGCCACGCAGACCACCGCCCGAAGCCGCTGAACCCCACAGGAGCCATCTCATCCCTGCGCCTCCACCCGACCTGAACGAACAAGCCGTCCAACTACTACAGTTGGGCGACGACTTCGAAGCCCTCAAGGGCCGCGTACGCGACATCTCCTACACACCCGGCACGGACGCGCTGCGCCATGTCAGCCCCCTGCTCCTGCGGGCGCAGGGCCTCACGGCCACCGCCCTGGTGCGCCTGACCGCGCTCGACAACAGCACGTACACATCCGTACTGCGTACCGCAGCCGCCACCCCGCTCAAGGCCGCGGTCGCCCACGGAGCCCGCCGGTGAGCGCGTACGGGCCCGATGACCGGGTCATGGTCTCCCCCCGTTATATGGCCGGCGCCGGTGACCGGCTCGCCGACGCGATCGGCCCGCTGATCCATCTCTTCGGCTGGACCCCGCAGCACGAGCCAGCCACTGGACACGTCAAGATCGACAGCCCTGACGGCAGCGTGTTCGTCGATTTCGACCCCATCCACCCCCTGGGACAGTGGTGGACGATCTCGCACCACGAGCCGTACTGGGAAGTGCAGTTCAGCCGGCAGACACCTCTGGAAGCCGTCGCCGCCGTCACCCAGGCTCTGCCCCAGCTGCTCGGCGACACCCGTCACGCCGAGCGCATACCGATCACGGAGATGCCCCTGGACCAGCTCGCGGCACTCAACGACTGGTCTGCCGAAGACAGCGCCCTGACCTCGCCCGACTGGTGCTGCCAGCTCCTGCACACGCCCGATGAGGACATCACCTGGCGGGCCTGGCACGCCTTCTTCGAGAAGCAGCCGCTGGCCACCTTCACCCGCGACGCCCCCGACGCACTCGTGCGGAACTTCTTCGCCCACCTGGCCACACCCACGGCGGTGGAACGCGCCTTCGCCGACGTGCCGCTCAGCACCCGCTACGAGCACAGCAACGTGATCACCCCGGTCCGCGGAGCCGCGATCAACCCTCACGTCGATCACGCCCTCGCGCAGCTCGGCAACACCCGCCCGCGCCGCCGCTGAACCCCCTGCCCCGGAGCCACCCCTGCCCGAGAAGACCACCATTTCCCTTGAACCGGCCGAGCAACTCCTCTCCCTGGCTGCCGACTTCACCCGTTTCCACGACCTGCACCTGCGCCACGCGGTCAACGGGAACCGGCCCGACAACATCCTGAACACCCAGACGGCCGGCGCCCAAGCCCTGGCCAACTCGGCCCTGGACATCGTCACCACGCTCAACAAGGAGTCGATGTACCACAGCCCCGTCATCCGCGCCGTGTACGCCCGGATCCGCCAGCTCGCCCATCTGGCCACGGACGCTGCCGACCACCTCATCGACGCCGAGGACATCCTCATCCACGCTCAGGCAGGACTGCCCATGGAGCTCGGCGACGGGTTCCTGGCCGTCCCCCGTTTGCAGGACGCGCGCGGAGAGATCGGACGGCGCTTCACCCTCGTCTCCGAACTCACTGCCCTGGGAGCCGTCGACGCCGTCGCGACCGCCGAACAATACGTGGCCGAACGCCGCCACTACGGCTACCTGCCCGAGCACCAGCCGCCCTCGCTGTCTCGCACCCAGCACAGCACCCTTCACGCCATCGCCCGCGGGGACGTGACCATCAGCGACGGCAGGCCCTACCACCGCCGCGAGGGCGCCCGCTGCAGCATCAGCACCATCCGCGCCTTGGAGAACCGCGACCTGATCACGCGCGAGGACTGCCACCTGTGGCTCGTGGACGAGCGCGTGCATCTGAGCCCTGCCGGACGCCGCGGCCTCGCAACCTCCTTCGCACACCCCCGGCCCGCCGCCCTGGCCACCACGCGCCCCGCCGCCGTCCGGCCCACGGCCGCCGCTACCCGCGCCCGCTGAACGAGGAGAGCCTCACGACCTCCGATACCCCCACCGTGCACGACTTTGCTCGTGCGCTCGCCGACCAGATCCCCGGCGCCGCTCCCCGCGACGTCACCGTCAGCTTCGCCGTCCGGCGCCAGGCCGCGGCCCAGCACGGCTACCGCTCCCGCGGCGGCCCCGTGACCGTCTACGCCCAGGCCCTGCACGCCCAGCTCTATGGGCTGCCCATGGACGACGAGCCGCTGCCTGCCGACCTCGGCGCGCTGCTGCAAGCCGCGCACACCACCGATGATCCAGATCAGCAGGCCGCGGTCCTGCAGCAGCTCGCCGAGCAGCTGCGCAACGCCGCCGAGGTCCTCGAATGGGCGCGCAACCACGCCCACTGGCGCCGTCTCCCCGACTCCGCCTGGCAGTGGCTGCGCGACGCCACCGACCGTACGCGCGACCTCGCCGACGGCCTCGACGCCATCCACCCCTCCTTCGCCGACGATCCGCCGGCCCTCGCATCGCCACCGCAGCAGCGGCAACCGACTGCTCCTAGGGCAGCGCCAAGCACCGCCGCCGCACCCCCCACCTCACCAGCCATCCGGCACCGCTGACCGGACCACCCCTCCGCCTCGAAGGACTCCTCCTGGCCACCGCCCATCCCCTCCACCCCCTTCTCACCCAACCCTCGTGCGCGCTCGGCGTGTTCATCCCAGCCGGTGTCCACGAGCCGGACGTCCAGCGCCGCCAGCTCGACCACCTCGCCCATGCCGGGGCCGACCTGTTCGAGATCGGCCTGCCCGCCGCGAACCCGGTCCTCGATGGCCGCCTCATCCGGGCCGCCTACCAGCGCGCCCTGTTCAAGGGGAACGTCCTGGGCCGCACCGCCCGCGTCGTCGCACACGCCGCATCACTGCGGCCGACAGTGGTCATGACGTACTGGGACCCGGTCCGCCGCCACGGCCCCGAACGTCTGGCACGCATGCTCGCGGACGCGGGCGCTGCGGGGATCATGGTCGTCGACCTGCCCCGCAGCGAAGCGTTCCGCTGGCATCGCGCTGCCCACGACGCCGGCCTGGATACTCCGCATCTCGTCCCGCGTGCCACCGCGGACGCCGACCTTCCCGCCATGGTCGAGAGTGCGTCCGGCTGGCTCTACGCACCCGCGAGCAGCGGCGTCACCGGCTTTAGGGGCCCCCTCGACCTGACAGCCCTCGAAGCCTTCACCGAGCGGCTGCGCGCAGCGAGTGCGCTGCCCGTGGTCTCGGGGGTGGGCATCTCTAGCCCCGATCTCGCCGCCCGCGTGGCGCCCCTGGTCGACGCCGTCGTCATCGGCACCCCGATCGTCCGGGCCCTGCTGCCGGACCCCGGCCCGGCCGCCGCCGTGACCGCCGCGTTCGCCCAGGCCCTGAAGCCCCGGATCGGCAAGGCCCACGATGCCTGACTCCGTGAGCCAACTCGCGGCCGACGCAGCCGCACTTCAACAGCGCCTGCGCCGCACCCCTGTCGACGGCGCACAGGTGCTGACAGCCCGGATCACCGAGGCACAGGCGCTCGCCGCCGCCGCGCTCCGGCTCTTCCTCGATCTGGAGCGGGAGACGCCACGCGACCAGGTGCACCTGCTTCGCCTCGACCAGCTGGCACGCACAGCCAAGGCCGCACAGGACGCGAGTGCGGAACTGACCGCCGCTCTGGCGCGCGCGGTCGAGAACGAGCGCCGCCGACGCGACGCCTCGACATCGCCGCCTGTCCTCCTGCGCCCCACACCGCAGCAGTTCGTCACCTCCGCCGCCGACCTGCTCGACGGGCTCCCGCCCCCGCCCCCAGAACAGCCCCGGCCCACCGACGCGCCCGTGCCGCCGGCGCGCTGAAGCAGCCCCCAGACCTCTCCCCCTTCAGGACCGACCATCACCGAACAGCCCCAGTTCCGCGCCCTGTCCCTGGGCGCCGGAGTCCAGTCCAGCACCCTGCTCGCCCTGTCCGCCGAGGGCATCCTCCCCAAGGTCGATTACGCGATCTTCGCCGACACCGGATGGGAGCCCCGCACGGTGTACGCGCACCTCGACCGTCTGGAACGCGAGATCGCCGCCCCGGCCGGCATCCCCGTCCTGCGCGTGTCCACCGGCAACATCCGCGACGACGCCCTCGACCCGGATCACCGGTTCGCCTCCATGCCGCTCTACATCCTCAACCAGGACGGCAAGGCCGGGATGACCCGCCGGCAGTGCACAGGCGAGTACAAGATAAAACCGATAAAGCGACAAGTCCGTGAACTCCTCGGCTTCCCGTACCCGGCCCGGATCCCGCGGGAGGTGTTCGTCGAGCAGTGGGTCGGCATCTCCACCGACGAGTTCCACCGCGCCAAGGACGCGGACGTGAAATACATGCGCAACCGGCACCCGCTCATCGACATGGGCTGGTCGCGCGCCGACTGCGTCCGCTACCTGTCATCCCTGGGCCTCGCCGACACGCCCAAGAGCAGCTGCTTGGGGTGCCCGTTCCACGGCAACGCGCAGTGGCGCCAGATCCGCGACACCTCCCCCGAGGAATGGGCGGACGTCGTCGCCTTCGATGCCGCCATCCGCCAGGGCAACGCGCGTGCCAACGCCAGCGGCAACCGCCTGCTCGGCCAAGCCTTCCTGCACCGCTCCCGCGTGCCCCTGTCCGAGGCTCCCATCGATCACGTCACCGCGGCCGAGTGGGCCGCTCTGCAGCAAGAACTGGGCAGCGACGAGGACGCTACCGAGCTGGAGGACGGGGTCACCGACGGATGCTCGCCCTGGGCCTGCCGGGGCGACGCCGACGCCCCCTCCCGCGACGACTTCGGGCTGGCCACGTGATCGTGCTCGACCTGTTCGCCGGGCCCGGCGGCTGGAGCCACGCCCTGAGCGTCCTCGGCGTACGCGACATCGGGCTCGAATGGGACGAGTGGGCGTGCAAGACCCGTGCAGCAGCCGGACAGTTGACCATCCGCACCGACGTAGCGATGTACCCGGTATGGCCCTTCCTCGGCAAGACGACCGGGCTGATCGCCAGCCCGCCCTGCCAGGCGTGGTCGATGGCCGGCAAACGCCTCGGACTGCTCGACCAGCCCCTGGTGCACCAGGCCGTCGCCGACCTCGCCGCCGGCCGCGACACCCGCGGGAAGCTCCTGGCCGCCTGCCAGGACGAGCGATCCCTGCTGGCCGCCGAACCCATGCGCTACCTCCACGCCCTCAACCAGCACGGCCAGCCCGAAATGGGTCGCGATGGAGGAGGTCCCCGACGTCCTGCCGCTGTGGCGCCAGTACGCAGCGATCCTGCGCAGCTGGGGCTTCTCGGTCTGGACCGGCATCCTCAACGCCGCCGACTACGGGGTACCGCAGACCAGAAGGCGGGCGATCCTGCTCGCCTCACGCACCCGCACCGCCGAGCCGCCACCGCCCACCCACGCCAAGGCCGCCGAGCCGGAGTCGCTGTTCGGGCCGGGCCGGCAGAAGTGGGTGTCGATGGCCGAAGCCCTGGGCTGGGGCGCCACCGACCGCCCCGTGCCGACCGTGTGCGCCGGCGGCGGGCCAGGAGGCGGTCCCGAACCGTTCCCGTCCGGATCACGCAAGACCCTCAGCGACGCACGCGACCGCGGAACCTGGACGCCCCAGAACCCCGTGGTCCTGCAAGCCCGCCGCGAAGGAGCGGGATGGACTGCGCGCCATGGGGCCCGGGAAGACCGGCCGGCCGATGCGTCCGCACCCACATTCACGGGTGAGGCGCACCGGTGGTCGTGGTCGTTGCGCAGCAACAATCAGTCCAACGCGACCGTCCGCTCCGTCGAGGAACCGGCTGGCACGCTGTTCTTCGGCCATCGTGCGAACGAATGCGTCTGGGTTGCCGAACTCGCGCCCAGCCGCACGGACGAGGAGCGTCCGGTGCCGGCGTCCATCCGGATCACCGCCCAGGAGGCCGGGCTCCTGCAGACCTTCCCCGCCGACTACCGCTGGGCCGGGAACAAGGGGCAGCAGTTCTCCCAAATCGGCAATGCCGTGCCGCCCCGCCTCGCCGCCCACCTGCTGGCCCCGCACCTGGGCAAGACCCTCGGCCCCGACGACTTCACCCTGGCCGCCTGATGCCACAGCCCGCCGACCCGCACGAGGACCACCTGGACGACCTGCCGCCGGCCCGACCGGTGCACTACGCCGAGCAGGCCCTGCTCGGCGCACTCCTCCTCGACCCGCACCGGCTCACCGAGATCGGCGACCTGGACGCGGACCAGTTCTCCAACCACGCGCACGGCGCCCTCTTCCGGGCCATGCGCACCGCGCCCCTGCCCGATCCGGAGGCCCACCACTCCGACCCCGCCTGGCTGAACACCGTGCTCGACGCAGCGCGCCCCGACGCCCCCGGGCTGGCCGCCTCCTACCTCCACTCCCTCATCCAGGTCTGCCCCTGGCCCAAGCACGCGCCGACGTACGCGCGCATGATCCGGGCCGATCACGCCCGGCGCACGCTGCTCCTGCACGCCGAACGCCTCACCCAGACCGCCATTGACACCACGCTGCCCCACCCGGCCGTCACCACCTTGGCCCAGGTCGACGCGCTCGGACAGTTCCTGGACACGCTTACCGGACAGTTCGCCCCGCACCCCGCCTCCCTGCCGCGTACTCCCGCCCCGCTCACCCCGGCGTGGCCCAGCAATGAGGAGGCCCTCGACGAGGAACGGCTCCTCCTCGCCACGGCCACCGCACACCCGGCCGAGGTGAAGGACATGCGCTGGCTGCAGCCCGACGACTTCGCACTGCCCTGCACGCCACGGTGTGGCAATGCCTGGCCACCCTGGTGCACAACGGGGAGCCCGTGGATCCGCTCACCGTGCTCTGGGAAGCCCAGCACCGCGGACTCCTCGCCAACGGCCTCGACCCCCGCGACCTCATCGCCCTGGTCTCCACCCCCGCAGGCTCTCCCGAGCACTGGGGGGAGCGCGTGCTGCAACGCGCCCTGCTGGGCCGCGCATTCGACGTCGGCAACCGCATCACCGCCTACGCCCAGGACCCGGCCAACACGCCGTACCAACTGGTCACCGGCAGCCGCCGCGCCCTGGCCGACCTCCAGGCCCTACGAACCCGATGGCAGCGCAGCACCACCCCCACACCTCCCGCACCACGCACACCGCGCAGTCCGGCCGCCGCACGGGCAGGCCCGCCACCGCGAGCCATCGCCCCCGGCGCACGCGCACTGCACTGACCCCACCCGCTCCGGCCTGCCCTCTCGCCGGCCGGAGCCGTGAATTGAGAACACCTTGCCGCACCCCCAACAAGACCTGCACGTATCCCTCGACCTGCTCCACGGCCGCCCCAGCGCCGTCACGGCCACCCTGACCGGCACCCCCACACACACCGTGCGAGCCCTGCTCGCCCTGCACGGCTTCGAGCCCCTCGACGCCACGACGCTGGTCATGGCCCGCATCGACCGCGAGGAGGCGCACTACGCCGACCAGGCCGCACGCGCCCTGCGCGACCAAGGCGTCACGGTGGACATCACACCGCTGCTGCAAGAAGAGATCGACACCGAATGGACCTGGGCCAACTACCCCATGCCCTGGTGCTCGCGCGAGGAGATCCGCGAAGTCTCCAACGACGCCCAGCAGTTCTACGACGACATACGCTCCGGCCGCCTGATCATCCACGCGCACGCCCACGACGGCTGGACCATCGTCGCCGTCGGCACCTACCGCAACGGCCCGAGCATCCACCTCCACGGCGAGAACCACCTGCGCGTGGAAGCCGGCCAGTACAACAACCCCACAACGGCCATCGCCGAGTTCGAACGCCTCTACGGCGACGCCGTTCGCCCCGGCCCCGCCCCAGCCACAGACACCGAACGCGAGGCCGAGCAAGCACGCACCCCGTCGTCTCCCGGGCCCGAGGCCGGCGCCGAGCCGCCCACGAACACGGCCGACTCCGCCGAGACCGACGCGGACCGGGCTGACGACCACGAGACGCTCCTGAACGACTTCCTCGAAGCACACGGAACCTGGGAAAAGTGGCGCACCTGGTCCGACGACACCACACACGCCGTCCACGAATCCCTCGTCCTGCGCGCCGAGTTCGTCCACGAAGCCGAACCCGCCGATATCCAGTGGAAGATCGCAGCGTACGAGAGCCCGGTAGGGGAACGCCTGTGGCACGCCACCGCGACCACCACGGTCCCCGTGGAGATCATGCGGGCACTCCTGGACAGCCTCGCCTCCGCGGACGCGGCGAACATCGCGGCGGGCAGCCAGGTTTCAGAATCCGTCATCGGCGAGGCTACCCGCCCGCTGGCCGACGCCGGCTGGGAACACGCCATCGACGGCCGCTCGATCCGCTGGCAGGCGCCGGAGGAGCACGCCGTCGGCGTCAATTTCGACGCCTTCGCAGCCCACTCCCCTCACAGTGGCCAGCCCGCCTGGACGTTCTGGGGCGACGGCGACGCCAGCACTCCGCGGTGGGCGCTTCGTTTCTCGCCACACGCTGCAGCCCTCGTGCTGCAGGACGTGGCCTTCGAGGTGGCCCACGGCCTCACGCAGAAGCCCGTCGAGGCACGGCGCCAGGGGCTCAACACGCTGAGCCGTACCGACACCCACCCACAGCCCGTCCCACGCGCCGCCTCAACGAGGTCACGGTGACGCTCCACGAAGCCGAGGGCAACGGCCACTGGGGCGTGTGCTCTGGTCAGGCCGCTTGGTCGATGCCGTTGACTGACCGGCCCTTCTCCTCAACGGCGCTCAGTTCCCACCGCGCGCGGACTACACGGTAGATCTCCCAGAGCGTCCGCCTCGCGAGTCGAGTGCGGCCACCCACTAGTTTCAAGAGCTGTTCCAGGACAGGGATCGCTCGCTGAAGCCGCGCGAGCGGGTCATCCCGTGAATCCTCGTGGCAGAGGCACAGAAGGCCGCAACTAAGCGGTGGCGATGAACCAGCTGTAAAGGCGGGCTGCTCCGTTGCAGGGATTCACACGTTCAATCGCCCATCGGAATCGAAGCACTTCTGTTGGCGTTCTCACGGAGAGCACTCTCGAACTCGTCGTCGAGCATCCGCTCCACGTCCGCCATACGCGCGAGCACGCGGGAGTCTTCGGCGATATGACTGGGCAGTGACGTCCGACTTGTCACCTGAGCCACCAGAACTTGCTCCACCGTCAGCCCTTTGGCATCCCGAAGGTCCGCAGCGTCGATATAAGCGTCTGTTAGATCTGCGTGTCGCAGCTGGGCACTAAGGAAGTTCGTCCTATACAGAGTGGCTCCCGTGAGGTTCGCGCCTTCCAAGTCGGCGCCCTGCAGGTACGCCCGGGTCATCATGGCTCGGCTGAGGTCGGCGCCTTTGAACCGAACGCCGCACAGGTCTCGACGGAAGAGAGAGACACCGGCAAGGAGCAGACCGCTTAGATCGAGACTTCCGCCAGCATGAACATGATCAGCACCTTCTGGCCACTCCCAGATGTCGTCGTCGGGGTGGTCGTAGGTTCGCGGACCAACGAGTGTCCCCAATGCCATCTGCACGTCAGCTTCGATACTTTGCCGTGCGGACATAGCCGGGGCTCCGTTGAACCCAACTCCATTGCGTGCTGCGCGACGCGCAGCGGCGATGCGCTCTGAGCGAGGCACAGGGGTCGATGGGGCGATCCCTAGCGCCGCCCTCTCCCGCACGAAGGCTTTCAGTACCTGCCGCGCATGTCCCATCTGTCCAGGCGCATCCTGGACAATCTGCTCTAGCGCCAGGAGCCCCCCGATTCGTACGTATTTCTCTGTCGAACCGAGGCGCTCGAGTGCTTTGGTGAAGCGTTCCGTGACCTGGCCTCGTCTGCTGAGGCGGTAGTTGAACGCGGTAAACAGCAGGGCGATACCTGCACCGAAGAGGGCGAACAGCTGAACGACCGAGGTTCGAAAGCCAGTTACCAGAGCCGCCGAGCCGTTGCGTAGTTCCGCGTCGCTGAGATACTCGCCATCTGCCCACCAGGGCCCGCGCCATACAAGCAGCACCGCACCGACGGCGGCTGTCGCTATTGCAACGCCGCCCAGAATCACAAGTCCCCGTTGTCTGCGCACGCTTCATCTCACCGCACGAGTCCGTTCAGGGACAACCTTGCACAGTCCGCGGCCCCACATCCTCCTTGCGCCGCGCCCCGCGATCCAGGTCCTGCGGCACCGTTTCCATGCCGTCCCTGGCCGTACCCGTTCGTCAGCCACGTGCGCCTGAGGTGACGGCGGCCCTGGCTGAGCAGCGCTCAATATAGCGGCGGATCCCCGGTTACCGAAACCGGGGATCCGCCGAATACTTGTAGCTCCACCGCCGCTTCCTGACCGCCCGTCGAAAGGCAGCACTGCGACGATCCATGACGTCACCGCCACACGAGACGCAATGCCCGTTCTTGCTCCGTCACGCCGCGGCGTAACTCAGCCGGAACAGGTCCTGGGCACGCTCCAGGTCCCGCTCGGTGCGCAGCTGAACCTCCAGGTCTCCCGTGCCATGGTGACCGAGGCCGCTCACGTCCCGGGTAAAGCCCGGCACCAGGCCCACCGCCGTCGGATCCGCCTTCAAGTAGACCAGCACCTTGGTCTGCTGGGGCGGGATGAGGCAGGCGAAGTTCCGCAGCCGCTGATAGGCGCGGTACTGCTTACGCTGCACCCGAGTGACGCCGTCACCCAGGCCGACGAGGACCTCGTCGACCGCCGAAGCCAGCTCAGCCATCGCACCGCCCTGCTGCCGAACCGGCGACGCCCCGGGCGCGCTGCGGCGTACCCGTTTGGCCTGGGCCGAGTGGCCAGTAACCGAGGCTACGGTCTCAAGACCGATGTGGTCGCTGCCGAAGTACCGGTAGCGGACCAGGTCGATCGAGCGCCGGTGCTCACGCACGGCGTGCGCGTCGTAGCGGGTGAAGTCGCCGGCCACGCAGATCAGCCGCGGTGCGCTCCACAGGATCTGGGACGCGGCCGTCACCCCGAGCCGGTCGCGGACCAGACTCCGGAAGGCGTCCTTGTGGCTCATCAGCCAGGCCATGTAGAAGAGGCCCTGGTTGATGACCCCGGCGTCCGTGCCCCGCTTGTACTCCACGATCACGGGCGCCCCGTTCTCGTCCAGCCCGAGCGAGTCGATGCGCCCCCTGTCGACGCAGTCGACCACGTACTCGCTCGCGAGGAACCTGACGCCCAGCATCTTCTCCATGTGCGCCTCGACCAGATCCTGCACATCCGCCTCGACCGCAGCAAGACGCGGCGTGACCTCAGTCACGCCGCTATTCGTCGTGTCCATACGAAACAGCTTCAAGCCCCACCCCCGTCATCACGTTGGAAATCAACAACGTCGGGCGGGTGCGGATTTGTTTCCGCAACGGCGGTTGAGCCTGTGAAGGACTTGTGGCGGACGGTCAAGCGGCGCGCTAGTTGACCGCAGTGAGCGGACACGCCCCCTCCCCTCCAGTGGGCACCGCAGGGCATCCAGCACAGCGAGAAGGACTCAACCCCGAAAAATCGGACCCCATTTGACCTGCACGCTTTCCAGGTCGCCGAAGTGGCACAAAAAGACGGGCTAGATATAGAGGCGGAATTCGACCACGTCACCACATCAGCTAGCCGGCGGCGGCTAAGCGCGCCACGGCCCCCAGGGTCGGCACGCGGCGCCGACCGCGCCGCCCAGGCACAGCAAGACCGATCGTCCAGCAATTACCTGACGCACCGTCATAAGCATCGACACTTACCTGATACACCGTCAGAACGTGCGTCAAACGTGCGTCACGTGCGTCAAATATGCGTCAAGATATCGCCCGTAACGCACACAACGCACATAATGCACAGTCACTAAAACAGCAGGTCAGCGGCCTTTTTCGGCGGGCTCAAGGATCGCGACGCATTCCACATGATGGGTCATCGCGAAACACGTGGAACGAGAACATGTAAAAGAATGCCCAGGCCAGGAGTCCAGTTGGCGCAATTCGGGCAAACCGCCAATGTGCGCTACGGGCATTGTGTGCATTACGCGCGCTATCTTGACGCACGAGGCCGCGAGAAATGACGACAGCACTGCAGACCGGCCGACTCGGCGGCCCATGAGACGCCGAGTCATTCGGTGGAGGACCAGAAGCGGCATGGGGGCTATCGCCCTTCTGGAGATGCCGCGGCTGTGTCAGTCTCAAATTGGATGGGCCAGAGACGCCCCCAGATGGCACGTCACCAACCTCGGGCCTGCGCACGGACCCGCTCAGCGCGCTGCGACGTGCACAGCCAAGCGGACTGTTGCAGGGCCCCCTATCGGCTCATAGGCGGCTCTGGCCCGAACCCATTCATGTCCTCAATGGCGCCCGCGGGTTCCAAGAATGACAGCACCTCGTCGACCGGTCTGCGCCGAGTGCAACGCCCCCTGTCGAACACGACGGCCTTATCGGCCACCGCACGTACCGCGGATCCATCGTGGCTGATGATCAGCAGGGCTGTGGCTGCCGGGGCAAGCAGCTCCGGCAGAGCGTCGAGAACCCGATCGCGCGAAGCGGTGTCCAGTGCCGATGTCACCTCGTCGCACACCAGCAATGCCGGGTGTGCGGCCAGCGCCCGAACCAGGGCGCAACGCTGCAGTTGACCGCCGGACAATCGGTAGGGAGTCCGATTCAGCTGCTCGGCCTCGAGGCCGAGGGAGGCCGACATGTCGATCACCTCGGCCTGCGCCTGCTCGGATCTCAGGCCGCGCAAGAGGGTCGCGGTGGCCGCGAGTTGACTCAACAGCGGGCGGTGCCGCTCGAAGGAATCGGCACTGTTTTGGTGCACGTACTGGACGGTTCGCCGTTGCGCGGTCGTGCGGCGGTCGATCCGGGCGGGCAGCGGTGCGCCGTCGATGCGGACCTCGCCCGAGGTCGGTGTGGTCAGACCGGCAAGGACCCGGGCGAAGGTGGTCTTCCCGGATCCCGAGGGGCCGAGCAGGGCTGTGCTGCTGCCGGGCGGGAACGTCAGTGACACCGGGCCGGCAAGGAGTTCGGCGGATCGACGTCGCACAACGATGTCCTGGGCCGTGACGGTGCCGGATCGCGATGCGGCTGATACGTCCGGCGTCGGAGCCGCGCCGCACGCCGCGTTCGTACGGTGCTCTGCGACGAGCAGCTGCCGGGTGGCCGGGCGGCGTGCGAGGACGCGCGGCTCGGCCAGAGGTTTGCCGGTGCCGAGGATCTTCGTCGTGGGGCCTTCCTCCACCGCTCGTCCCTGCTCCAGCACGATGGCCCGGTCCGCTGTGCGGCGCACCAGAGGCAGATCGTGGCTGAGCAACAGCACGCCCATGCCAGTGTCGGCAAGGTTGCGGATGGTGCGCCCGATGGCCTGTGCGAGGGACGGGTCGAGGCCGCTGGTCGGTTCGTCGAGGACGAGGAGGCGTGCCCCGGTGACCAGGGCGGAGGCGAGCGCCAGTCGCTGCTGTTGGCCGCCCGAGAGCTGGTGGGGGAAGCGTCTGTGCACCTGGGCCCGGTCGAGGCCCGCCGCCGTCAGGGCCTGCGACGCGGCGGCCTTGCGTGCGGTATTCCGGGCGTGTCCGAGAGCGGCGAGTTCTTTCAGTACGCCCTCCACCCGGCGGACCGGGTCGAGTACCGATTCGGGATGCTGCGGCAAGTGGGCCACCTGTCCAGCGCGCGCCGTGCGGCGCGCCGCTGGGGTGAGGGGAAGGAGATCCGTGCCCTCCAGCAGGACGCGTCCGGACAGGCTCACGCCGGCGCGCGAGGCACCCAGAGCTGCGAGGCCCAGCGTGGTCTTGCCGCTTCCCGACGGTCCGACAACGGCGACCACGGTGCCCGCCGGAACCGTCAGGCCGACCTTGTCGAGGAGTGGGCGTGATGTGCCCTCCGCGTGCGCTGAGATCTCCGCCAGCTCCAACAGCGGTGCGGAAAACGGGCCGGTCACGTGTTGCTCCTCTGTCGGGCGAGGATGCGGTCGACGAGCAGGTTGCCGCCGACGCACAGGGAGGTCAGCAGCCCAGCAGGTACCAGGACGGCGGCGGGCTGGGTGAACAGGGTGTCGCTGTTCCGCTCGATGAGCACCGCCCAGTCCGGTGAGGACGCGGGCAGGCCCAGGCCGAGGAAGTTGGCGGATGCCAGCAGGTAGAGCACGGTGGAGAACCGGCCGGCGGCATCGGTGGCCAGGGGCGCCGCCACCTCTCGTGCCAAGTGCTGCAGATGAATGTAGGCCCAGCCGTGCCCCTGCATCCGTAGCGCCTCTACGACGGTCCGTGAGCCGGGGGCGAGCGCGGCGCCGCGTACCAGGCGTGCCACGGCGGGGACTTGGAGCACCCCGGCGACCGCCACGAGCCAGAACCAGTCGCGGTGACCGGTCGCCGCCAGTGTCATCAGCACCAGCAGTCCCGGGAAGGCGAGAAGGAGGTCCATGGTGCGCATGACCGTCTCGTCGAGGCCCCGGCTCGGGCCCGCGGCCAGCAGTCCCAGCGGGATGCCGAGCAGCGTTCCCACGGCGAGCGCGGCGAGTGCGCTGCCCACGACCGAGGCGCCGCCCTGCAGAACGAGGCAGAGCACGTCGCGGCCCAGGACATCCGTGCCCAGCGGATGCCCGGAGCCGGGCGGCCGGGACGGGAGGGCGCCGGGCAGGGGCGCGTCGTCTCCGGCCGCCAACGGCCCCAGCAGGGCAAGGAGCATGGGCACACCCAGCAGAGCCAGCGCTGTCCACGGGCGGCGGCGCCTCATTGTGGCCCCGCGGGATGTCGTGGTCGGGGGCAGCGTCACGCGGTCACCTCACGTCGGGGGGCGAGGCGATGGGCGACCAGGTCACCGATGAGGTTCACGAGGACGGCCGTTCCGGCGAACAGCAGGGCGTACGTCTGCACTTGGGGCAGGTCGCGGTTCTGGACCGCTTCGACGAAGCCGTCGCCCATGCCGCGGAACCCGAACACCGCCTCCACCAGCACGGCGCCGCCGAGCAGCCCCTCCACGCAGCGCGCGTACTGCTGCGCCGCGGGCCCCAGGGCGCCCGGCAGCACATGGCGCAGCACGACGGTACGCTCGCGCATCCCGAGCAGCCGCAGATGCTCGGCGACGGCGCCGTGCCGCTCGGAGGCCACTCCGGCGCGTATCTGCCGCGCCAGGTCGCACAGGTGGCGTGCCGTCAGTACGACGACGGGCAGCACAAGGACCGCGGGCTGCGCGAGCAGCGCGGCGCCGTCCATGCCGACGGCGGTCGCGGGCAGCAGTCCCGCGGCCAGCGAGACCGAGGCGACCAGCAGCAACCCGAGCACGAACTCCGGCACCGCGTGCAGGACGACCGCGGCCGTGTTCAGCGCGCGATCGAGGAGGCTGCCCTCGCTCAGCCCCGACACCGTGCCCACGACGGGTGCAAGGACGGTGACGAGCAGCAGCGCCGGAACGCCGAGCAGGAGCGTGACGCCGACGCGGCGGCCGATGTCGTCGCCGACGGGCAGCCCGGTCGTCAGGGAGTGCCCCAGGTCACCGGTGAACAGGTGGGCGATCCAGTGCCCGAAGCGGGTCCAGGCCGGCTCGTCCAGGCCCAACTGCGCGCGCAGCGCCTCGACCTGTTCGGGTGTGCCGAGTTCGCCGCGGAGCACGTCGGCCGTGTCGCCGGGCAGCAGCGAGCCGACGGCGAACACGGCGACCAGCACCACCAGGCACTGCAGCAGCGCCAGCAGGCACCGCCGCAGGACGTACGCCCGCACGTCAGCTGATACGGACCCGGTCGAAGCGGGCCCAGTCGTGCGAGTTCGGCGGCGCGGCGCGCAGGCCGCTGACCGACGACGCGATCGCGTCGTTCGCGTCGGAGAATGCCCAGACCAGGAGCCCGGACTCGGCGCGCGCGAGCCTCTGAGCCCGGGCGAGCAGGCCGAGCCGCTCCTCCTCGTCGCGGCTGGTGCGGGCGCGGTCGAGGAGGGCGTCGAACTTCTTCGAGGCGTACTGGGTCTGGTTGCGCGCGGCGCCGCCGCGGACCCGCTGCTGCAGGAAGTCGGATACCGGCAGGGTGGAGGTCGTGTTGAAGGCGGCGACGCCCTTGGTCTTGATCTCGCTGAAGTAGGTGCTGGAGGCGCGGGTGTTGGCGGTCAGCTTCAGTCCCGCCTCGCGCAGCTGCCGTGCCATGAGATCCGCCGCCGGTTCCCAGGCCGCGTCGACAGAACTGGTCTCCACGGTGATGTGCAGCCCCTCGGCGCCGGCCTCCTTCACCAGTCTGCGCGCCTCATCGACGTCCCGCTCGCGCGGTTTCAGGTCGTCGGGGTAGCCGCGCAGTCCCATCCCGAACAGGTCGTTGCCGACCTCGCCGTGTCCGGCGAGCGCGATCCTGACCAGCTCCTCGCGGTCGATGCCCAGCTGCACGGCGCGTATCAGCCGCGGATCGTCGAAGGGCTTGCGGCCGGTGCGCAGGAGCAGTTGCTGCGCGGTCGCCCGCTTGGCCGTCAGCAGGCGTATCTTGCTGCTCTTCTTCAGCCGTTCCACGGAGGCACCGGCCATGTCGGCGCCGTAGTGCACCTGCCCGGACAGCAGCGCGTTGAGCCGCGCCGATTCCTCGTTGGCGGGGACGATCTCCAGTTCGGCGATGTGCGGGGCGCCGTCCCAGTGGTCCGCCCAGCGCCGGTAGCGGGCGGTGCCGCCGGGCGTAAAGGACAAATAGGTGAAGGGGCCGGATCCGACGGGCTTGCGGAAGTCCGTGGTGCCGTCCGGGATGATCTCCGTACCCGGTCCCGCGAAGACGGTGGGGAACTCGAAGTTCGGTGCCTTCAGGACGAGGACGACGGAGCGGTCGCCGTCGGACTTGCTGGCGGAGAAGTCGATCGCGGACAGCAGCACCTGCGACGGTGACCCGGTCTTGGGGTCGGCGGCGCGGCGGTAGCTGTAGAGGACGTCCTTGGCGGTGACCGGCTTGCCGTCGTGGAAGCGCGCGGCGCGCAGCCGTATGTGCCAGCGGGTGCCCGAGGGGTCGCTCTCCCAGGACTCGGCGAGCCGCTTGCGGACCGACATGTCGTCCGCGTATGTGCCGAGCGTGTCGTAGAGCGCCTTCGCCCGGGCCTGGTCGACGAAGTTCGGGGCGACGTGCGGGTCCAGGGTCTCCTGGGAGCCGCCGGAGGTGAACGCCGCGCGGAAACGGTCGCCGCCTCCCCCGTCCTTGGTGTCGCCGCCGCACCCGGTGAGCAGTCCGGTACCGGCGAGCGCCAGCGCGCCCGAGGCGGCCAGCACCCCGCGTCTGCCGGGCCCGGCCGTCCGGGACTGGGCATGCGTCGTCACATCGATCCTCTCCGGGGTGTCCTCGCCCCTGCTGCTGGACCGGCGACGGGTCAGTCTCCTGGCTCCCGGATCGTCGCTCGCCTCCGCCTTCCCGTCCGCGACAGCGGACAGTGGCGTGCGGGAGGTTCGCTTCCCGGTCACAGTGGCGGGACCGCGCCGGATTCACACCGGCTTCCTGATCCCCGTCGCCTCGTGTGCCCATTGTGACGCACGGGCGGTCGGCGCTCCGAGCCCGGTGCCCGCCTCCGCTCCCGGCCCCCTGTGATCAGCTGTGCGGACGGCGCACGCACGGAACGCCCCGGAAAGGAACGGCCACACCCATGACGACGACCAGCACCCCCGATCGGCAGCACTGGCAGCACTGGCAGAGCAGCTGGGACCGCCAGCAGGAGTGGTACATGCCGGACCGGGAGGAGCGCTTCCGGGTCATGATCGACACGGTCGAGGCGGTGGCGGGCCGGGGGCCGCGCGTCCTCGACCTGGCCTGCGGCACCGGCACCATCTCGGACCGGCTGCTGCGTCGACTTCCCGATGCCGAGGTCACCGCCGTGGACATCGATCCGCTGCTGCTGACCATCGCGCGCGGCCACTTCGCCGAGGACGGCCGCGTCACCTTCGTGGACGCGGATCTGACCGACCCCGCCTGGACCGGGCGACTCCCGCACCCGTCCTACGACGCCGTGGTGACGGCCACCGCCCTGCACTGGCTGGACACCGAGCCACTCACCCGCTTGTACGGCGATCTGGCCCAAGTACTGTGCGAGGGAGGCGTGTTCCTCAACGCCGACCACATGAAGGACGAGTCGGCGCCCCGCATCAACGCCGCTCTGGCCGCCCTGCACTCGGAGCGCCGGCACGACGCGCGCGAGCGGGGCGCCGTCGACTGGGCCGACTGGTGGCGCGAGGTGGCCCTCGACCCGCTGCTGTCCCGGGCGGCGGAAGAGCGCTTCGCGTTGCTGGGCGACCCGCGCCGGCCCAAGGCCCCCGGCGAGCGCCGGGACCGCCCGACCGCCACCCGCTGGCACATCGACACGCTCCTTGCCCAGGGGTTCGGCGAGGCGCGGCAGGTGTGGTGCTCCGCGAGCGACGCGCTGGTGGCCGCGCTGCGCTGAGCCGGTCCGGCCGCCTCGTCACGGGTGCGGGCCCTGCTGTTCGCCGGGTGCCACCGGGTAGGGCACGAAGGTGCTGGCGTTCTGGTCGATGTGCAGCGGCCGGCCGAGCGGCGGCGCGGCGCGCTGCGGGCACTGGAGGCGTTCGCAGACGCCGCAGCCCATGCCGATCGGGGTCGCGGCGGCGCTGCGGCCGAGGTCGAGGCCGTCGGAGTAGACGAGCCGGTGGGCGTGGCGCAGCTCGCAGCCGAGGCCGATCGTGAAGGTCTTCCCCGGTTCGCCCCAGCCGCCGCGGTGCCGGGTGACGGCGCGCGCGGTCCACAAGTACCGCTGCCCGTCGGGCATTTCGGCGAGCTGGACATGGATGCGGCCGGGCACGGCGAACGCCTCGTAGACGTTCCACAGCGGGCAGGTGCCTCCCGCACGCGAGAAGTGGAAGCCGGTGGCCGACTGCCGCTTGGACACATTGCCCGCGCGGTCGACGCGGACGAACGAGAACGGCACGCCGCGCAGCCGAGGCCGCTGCAGGGTGCTCAGGCGGTGGCAGACGGTCTCGTAGCCGAGGCCGTAGTGGTCGGTGAGCCGTTCGATGTCGTAGCGCACCGCTTCGGCGGTCGCGTGGAAGTCGCGGTACGGGAGGATCAGCGCGGCGGCGAAGTAGTTGGCGATGCCGATCCGGGCCAGGGAGTGGGACGGTGAGCCGGGGGCGAAGTCCTGCGCGGCCAGGCGGTCCAGCTCGTCGCCGTTTTCCAGGAGCGCGAGCTGGGTGGCCATGCGGAAGGCGCGCTGGCCGGGGCGAAGGCGCGTCGACAGGTGCAGGGTGCGTGTCGCGGTGTCGTAGTGGTGCAGGCGGTCGCCGGACGCCGTGCTGAGGTGCACTCCGTGCCGCTCGGCCAGGCGGGCCGTCAGCGCGCGCAGCACCTCTCCGGGGCGGATGCCGATGGCTGCGGCGAGTTCCTCCGCCGCGACGTCGATCTCGTGCAAGTAGTTCTGGCGCCGGTAGAAGTAGTCGCGGATCTCCTCGTGCGGCGTGCGCGGCGCGTCGAGTCCGGCGCCGCGCTCGCCGCTCGACCCGACGAGTTCGGCGAGGCGCTGGTTGCGACGGCCGAGGTCCAGCAGGACCTGTGCGACGGCGGGCATCCGGGAGGCGAGCTCGCCGAGGTCCGTCGGGGAGACGCGCGCCCCGTCGATCTCGGCGGCCAGTGCCTCGCGCAGGTCGGCCACCAGGCGGCTGGTGTCCCGCTCGGAGAAGAAGCCAGGGTCGAGCCCGAACACCTCGGTCAGGCGCAGCAGCACCTGCACGGTGAGCGGGCGCGAGTCGTGTTCCATCTGGTTCAGGTAACTGGGCGAGATGCCGAGCGTGCGGGCCAGCTCGGCCTGGCTGATGCCGCGCTCCTCGCGCAGCCTGCGCAGCCTGGCACCCGCGTACGTCTTCCCCATGGATCCGCCTCTCCTTCCCCTCCGGAACGGCTCAGCGTACGCCGCCAAATGCCGCACTCGACCTTTGCAAAGTTGGCAATCGGGGCCCCGAAAGTTCGCAGAAGTTGGCACCGATCCACTCTTGTTGGCACTCAGTGCCAGTGCCAGAGTTTCAGTGCGGCCCACCGGATCCCGGCGGGTGCGGCTCGGAAACCCGGGGCACGATTCACGCCCTGACGTCGGAGATCCCGGCACTGAGCGCTTCCGCGTCGGCAGGACTGCTCAGCTTGACCCACAACGGGACGGGTGGGCCGCACACCAGCAGCAAGTCACACAGTGCCAGACATCAGGTCCCGCACTTCGCGTGCTGACCGAATTCGCAGACGAACGACCGAGGAGACGGTGACCTTCATGGCAACCGACACGTTGACGCAGGCAGCCGAGGAACTCGCCCGCCGCTGGGCCACCGACCCGCGGTGGAAGGGCATCGAGCGCACCTACAGCGCGGCGGACGTCCTCCGCCTCTCCGGCAGCGTCCGCGAGGAGCAGACCCTGGCCCGGCGCGGCGCCGAGCGGCTGTGGCGTCAGCTGCACGAGAACGACTACATCCACTCCCTCGGCGCGCTGACCGGCGGCCAGGCCGTGCAGCAGGTCAAGGCGGGACTCCAGGCGATCTACCTGTCGGGCTGGCAGGTCGCCGCGGACGCCAACCTCGCCGGGCACACCTACCCCGACCAGAGCCTTTACCCGGCCAACTCTGTTCCCCAGGTGGTGCGTCGGATCAACAACGCGCTGCTGCGCGCCGACCAGATCGCCACCAGCGAGGGCGACGACTCGATTGACTGGCTCGCGCCGATCGTGGCCGACGCGGAGGCCGGGTTCGGCGGTCCGCTCAACGCCTTCGAGCTGACGAAGGCGATGATCGCGGCGGGCGCGGCCGGCATCCACTACGAGGACCAGCTGGCCTCCGAGAAGAAGTGCGGCCACCTCGGCGGCAAGGTCCTCGTGCCGACCTCGCAGCACATCCGCACCCTCAATGCGGCCCGGCTGGCCGCCGACATCGCCGACGTGCCCACGCTGATCGTGGCCCGCACCGACGCGCTCGCCGCGAACCTGCTGACCAGCGACGTGGACGAGCGCGACGCCGAGTTCGTGACGGGCGAGCGCACCGCCGAGGGCTTTTACCGGGTGCGGAACGGGATGGCGCCCGTCATCGCGCGCGGCCTGGCCTACGCCCCGTACGCCGATCTGATCTGGGTCGAGACGGGTACGCCCGACCTGGCGCAGGCGCGCGAGTTCGCCGAGGCGATCCGCGCCGAGCACCCGGACCAGATGCTGGCCTACAACTGCTCGCCCTCCTTCAACTGGAAGGCCGCCCTGGACGACGACCAGATCGCCAAGTTCCAGCGGGAGTTGGGCGCGATGGGCTACCGCTTCCAGTTCATCACGCTGGCCGGCTTCCACTCGCTCAACCACGGCATGTTCGACCTGGCCCGCGGCTACGCCGAGCACGGCATGACCGCGTACGTCGACCTCCAGGAGCGGGAGTTCGCAGCGCAGCAGCACGGCTTCACCGCGGTCAAGCACCAGCGCGAGGTCGGCACCGGCTACTTCGACCTGGTCTCCACGGCCGTCAACCCGAACTCTTCCACCACCGCGCTGAGCGGCTCCACCGAAGAAGAGCAGTTCCACTAGAACCCGGAGAGCTGGGACCCGTTGAGCGGAGCCATCCTCCCCGTCTCACGCAGCAGCGGCAGCAGATGGTGTTCGACGGCGGGGGCGAGACGGAGTTCCGGCTCCCGCCCGTCGATCCACCGAAGCGAGGACAGTTCGGCCGCGGGCGCCGGATTCCCGGTCAGTGTGGTGGCGAAGACCGTCAGGTGCATCGGTACGCCCTCCAGAACCGCCTGCTCCTCCACCACCGTCAGTGGGTCGAGCCGCCCCGGCCCGACCCCCAGTTCCTCACGCAACTCCCGAACCAGCGTCTCCTCCGGCTCCTCGCCCGGCTCGGGCTTGCCGCCCGGGACGAAGTAGACGTCCGGCGCGGACTGCTTGCTGACGACGAGCAGCTTCCCGTTCTCGACGACAGCCGCCGCGACGGCCTTCATGACCGTGTGATCCATCCCCGCATTGTGCAGCCCACGCTCGGCCCCTCCACACCACTTCGCCTCCTCCCTCCCTCAGGAGATCCGATGTCACCGCAGCTCATCACCCAGTCCGTTCAGGTCCTCGCCGCTCCCGGTGACCGCCACGACGAGATCCTCACCCCCGCCGCGCTCGACTTCATCGGCACGCTCGCCCGCGCCTTCGCGTCGGACCGTGAGCGCCTGCTCAAGGAGCGCCGACGCCAAGCGATGCGGCTCGCGGAGGGCTACCCCCTCGACTTCTCGATGGTGACGCGACGGATACGCGAGGAGGCCGGCTGGCGGGTCGCGCCGCCGGCTCCCGGCCTCACCGACCGGCGTGTGGAGATCACGGGACCTCCCGAGCGGCGGAAGACGGTCAACGCGCTCAACTCCGGCGCGCAGGTGTGGCTGGCCGACTTCGAGGACGCGACCGCACCGACCTGGGACAACGTGATCGGCGGGCAGCTGAACCTGCTGGACGCGATCGAGCGGCGCATCGACTTCACGACCGATACGGGCAAGGAGTACCGCCTCGCCACCGACCGGCCGCTCGCCACCATCGTGGTCCGGCCGCGCGGCTGGCACCTCGACGAGGAGCACCTGGACGTCGACGGCTGCCCGGTGCCGGCCGCGCTCGTCGACTTCGGCCTGTACTTCTTCCACTGCGCTCAGCGGCAGATCGACGCGGGACACGGCCCGTACTTCTACCTGCCCAAGCTGGAGAACCGCGACGAGGCCCGGCTGTGGAACGACATCTTCGTCCTCGCCCAGGAACTGCTCTCCATCCCCCGCGGCACGATCCGCGCCACCGTCCTCATCGAGACGGTCACCGCGGCGTTCGAGATGGAGGAGATGCTGTACGAGCTGCGTGAGCACAGCGCCGGGCTGAACGCGGGACGCTGGGACTACCTCTTCAGCATCATCAAGACCTTCGGCCACCGCACGGACTTCCTGCTGCCGGACCGCGCCCGGGTCACCATGACCGCCCCGTTCATGCGGGCCTACACCGAACTCCTCGTCCGCACCTGCCACAAGCGCGGTGCGCACGCCATCGGCGGGATGGCCGCCCAGGTGCCCGGCAAGGATCCGGACGCGAACGCGGCCGCGCTGGCGAAGGTGCGCCTGGACAAGGAACGCGAGGCCGAGGACGGCTTCGACGGGTCGTGGGTGGCCCATCCCGCGCTCGTCCCGCTCTGCCGCGAGGTCTTCGACGGCGTCCTGGGCGACGCGCCCCACCAGCTGAGCCGCACCCGCGAGGACGTGGCGGTCACGCCCGCGCAGCTGCTCGGCGTGCGCAAGGTGAGCGGGGCCCCGACGACGGAGGGCGTGCGCACCAACATCTCCGTCGCGTTGCGGTACTTCGCCGCCTGGCTGCGCGGGCAGGGCGCGGTCGCCCTGGACGGCCTCATGGAGGACGCCGCCACCGCCGAGATCGCCCGGGTCCAGATCTGGCAGTGGCTGCGTCACCGCCATGTCGACCGGGACACCGTCCTCGCCCTCCTCGAACAGGAACTGACCGCGCTCGCGGCCGAGTTGCCCCAAGCACCCCTGGCGGAGATCCGGGACCTCTTCCAGCGCAACGCGCTCGGCACGCAGCTCCCGCTCTTCTTCACGCCTGACGCCTACACCCGCCACCTCGTGCGCACCAAGGAGTCGCGGTCATGACCATCGACGTACAGCGAGTGGGGGTCGTCGGGGGCGGCCAGATGGGAGCGGGCATCGCCGAGGTCTGCGCCCGCGCCGGCCTCGACACGATCGTCTGCGAGGCCGACGCCACGGCCGTCCGGCGCACCCGCGACCGCTTCACCGCCTCACTCGGCAAGGCGGTCGACCGCGGCAGGTGCACGCGGGAGGACGCCCGTCACGCGCTGGAGAAGACGACCTTCACCGGGGACCTCACCGACCTGGCCGACCGGCAGCTCGTCATCGAGGCGATCATCGAGAACACGGACGCCAAGACGGAGCTGTTCGCCGCCCTCGACAAGATCGTCGAGGATCCGGCCGCGGTGCTCGCCACCAACACCTCGTCGATCCCCGTGATGCGTCTCGGCATGGCGACCGGGCGCGCCGACCGCGTCGTCGGACTGCACTTCTTCAACCCGGTACCGGTCCTTCCGCTGGTCGAGGTCGTCACCTCCCTGCACACCTCGTCCGACACCGCCGCCCTGGTCGAACGGTTCGCGGCCACCACGCTCGGCAAGACCGTCGTGCGCTCCCGTGACCGCGCGGGGTTCGTCGTCAACGCGCTGCTCGTCCCCTACCTCCTGTCGGCGATCCGGATGACGGAGTCCGGCTTCGCGACTCCGGCCGATGTCGACCACGGCATGGAGCTGGGCTGTGCGCACCCGATGGGACCGCTGCGACTCGCCGACCTGATCGGCCTGGACACGGTCGCGGCGATCGCCGAGTCGCTGTACGAGGAGTTCAAAGAGCCGCTGTACGCACCACCGCCGTTGCTCCAACGCATGGTCGAGGCCGGCCTGTTGGGGCGCAAGACAGGGCGCGGCTTCCACGTCTACGAGCGGGGAGCCACCGAGAACCACCGGGGCTGAGGGGCCCGGGTGCCACCGCCGGAATGAGGGCCGACGGTGATCGAGCCTGTGGGGGTGTGCCGGCGAGGGACGCCGGCTCACCCCCACAGGCTTGTGGTCGTCACGCGACGTTGCCCCTGCCACTGTCCGAGTTCCGGACGCTCTGGTGATCCTCCAGCTGGAGCCCTTAGGGTGGGCACCGCAGCTGGTTCGCCCCGTCCGCCAGGCGGGAGCGTCGCAAGAGGGAACCCGGTGGGAATCCGGGACTGCCCCGCAGCGGTGAGTGGGAACGACCGCCGTCATACGCACTGGGCCCGACAGACAGGGTCTGGGAAGCGACGGTCAGTAGGTGTTCGTCCGGTCCGGACGAATGTGCCCGCGAGTCCGAAGACCTGCCACCTGCCCGTGCGCGTACGACGCGTGCGCGGACATCCCGGTGACCTCGAGGGCGGGTCGGCGTACATATCCGGTGGACGACCGCGCCTTTGCCGCGCGAGGTCGCACGGCCGGTTCTGTCGCTCCGTCACGCGTTCGAGTCTTCGGGATTTCAGGGATACGTCTCTCGAAGGAGAACTCCGTGACCACGAAGACCGCAGCCGCGGCAGCACGGGCCACCGTGTACGGCTACCCGCGTCAGGGCCAGAACCGGGAGCTCAAGAAGGCGATCGAGGGGTACTGGAAGGGCCGCGTCACCGCCGACGCCCTGCGTACCACCGCCGCCGAACTGCGCCGCTCGGGCCGTCAGGAACTGGTGGCGGCCGGCATCGACGAGGTTCCCACTGGGGACTTCTCGTTCTACGACCACGTGCTCGACACCACCGTCATGGTCGGCGCGATCCCCGAGCGCCACCGGGCCGCGGTGGCTGCCGACGCCCTGGACGGCTACTTCGCGATGGCCCGCGGCACCCAGGACGTGGCGCCGCTGGAGATGACCAAGTGGTTCGACACCAACTACCACTATCTGGTGCCGGAGTTGGGACCGGACACCGTGTTCACGGCCGACTCCACCAAGCAGGTCGCCGAACTGCGGGAGGCTCTCGCCGAGGGCCGTGCCGCCCGTCCGGTTCTGGTGGGCCCGGTCACCTATCTGCTGCTGTCGAAGCCCGCTCCGGGTGTCGCCGCCGACTTCGACCCGCTCACCCTCTTGGACCGGCTGCTGCCCGTGTACGCCGAGGTCCTCTCCGACCTGCGCGCGGCCGGTGCCGAGTGGGTGCAGCTCGACGAGCCCGCGCTCGTGCAGGACCGCACTCCGGCCGAACTGAACGCCGCCGAGCGCGCCTACCGCGATCTCGGCACCGCGACCGACCGGCCCAAGCTGCTCCTCGCCTCCTACTTCGACCAGCTCGGCGATGCACTCTCGATTCTGGCCAAGGCGCCCGTCGACGGTCTCGCCCTCGACTTCACCGGCGCGGCCGCCGCGAACCTGGACGTGCTCGCCGCCGTCGGCGGACTGCCCGGCAAGCGCCTGGTCGCCGGTGTCGTCAACGGCCGCAACATCTGGGTCAACGACCTGGAGAAGTCCCTCGCCACGCTCGGCACCCTGCTCGGCCTGGCCGGCCGCGTCGACGTCGCCGCCTCCTGCTCCCTGCTGCACGTACCGCTCGACGCCGCCCTGGAGAAGGATGTCGACCCGCAGATCCTGCGCTGGCTGGCCTTCGCCCGGCAGAAGACCGCCGAGATCGCCACGCTCGCCAAGGGCCTGACCCACGGTACGGACGCGATCACCGCGGAGCTTGCGGTGAACCGTGCGGCGCTGTCCTCGCGCACCACCTCGCCCATCACCCGCGACCCGGCCGTGCGGGCCCGCGCCGCCGCCGTCACCGAGGCGGACACCCACCGCGCCCAGCCCTACCCCGAGCGGGCCGCCGCACAGCGCGCCCACCTCGGCCTTCCGCTGCTGCCGACGACCACGATCGGCTCGTTCCCGCAGACCACCGAACTGCGCACGGCGCGCGCCGACTTGAGGTCCGGACGCATCGACACGGCCGGTTACGAGGAGCGGATCAAGAACGAGATCCGCGACGTCGTCTCCTTCCAGGAGAAGACCGGCATCGACGTCCTGGTGCACGGCGAGCCCGAGCGCAACGACATGGTGCAGTACTTCGCCGAACAGCTCGTCGGCTACCTCGCCACACAGCACGGCTGGGTGCAGTCCTACGGCACCCGCTACGTCCGCCCGCCGGTACTGGCCGGCGACATCTCCCGGCCCGAACCGATGACGGTGCGCTGGACGTCGTACGCCCAGTCCCTGTCCGACCGCCCGGTCAAGGGGATGCTGACCGGCCCGGTCACCATGCTCGCCTGGTCCTTCGTCCGCGACGACCAGCCGCTGGGCGATACCGCCCGCCAGGTCGCCCTCGCCCTGCGCGACGAGGTCAACGACCTTGAAGCGAACGGCACTTCGGTGATCCAGGTCGACGAGCCCGCACTGCGCGAGACTCTTCCGATGCGGGCCGCCGACCACGCCGCGTACCTGGCCTGGGCCACCGAGGCGTTCCGCGTCACGACCGCCGGGGTCCGCCCGGAGACCCAGATCCACACGCACATGTGCTACGCCGAGTTCGGCGACATCGTGCAGGCCATCGACGATCTCGACGCCGACGTCATCAGCCTGGAGGCGGCCCGCTCCCACATGCAGGTCGCTCACGAGCTGGCGGAGCACGGCTACCCGCGCGAGGCGGGCCCGGGCGTCTACGACATCCACTCCCCCCGCGTCCCGAGCACGGAGGAGGCATCCGCCTTGCTCCGTACCGGACTTGAGGCCATCCCCGCCGAACGGCTGTGGGTCAACCCGGACTGCGGCCTGAAGACCCGCGGATGGCCCGAGACCCGGGCATCGCTGGAGAACCTGGTCGCCGCGGCCAAGATCGTGCGATCCGAGCTCGGCTCGGCCTGATCCAGGGTGGTGAGTGAGGGTGCCGGGGCTCGCATCACGCTCCGGCACCCTCACCGCTGTGCCCGGGTGGGAGCGTCACAAGAACAGGGGGATGCGCCATGAAACAGGAGCCGCGGACCGTCGTCATCGACGGCAAGGAGATGGTTGCCCTGCCGGTGAAGCAGTACAAGTCGCTGCTCGCCCTGCGCAGGCAGCTGGGTGCACAGGGAACGCGCATGCAGTCGTTGCGGGGAGCCCTCAGCGACATGGCCGACTTCCTGGAGCGGCTCGACGCGGCACAGGAGCGGTCATCGGCCGACCCTCCGGCGTCCCACACCGACCCGGCCGAACCCGACGCCGACAGCTTCGCCGTGGAGCTGCGTCGGCACATCGGGCACGCTCGCGCACTCACCAGAGCCAAACCTGCGCGAGACGCTGGAACGCGCCGATGAAGACCATCCACTTAGGGTCACCTAGCTTTTGTGCGCGACACAACATCTGGCCTGACTGGCATCCCTACCGCCTAGATGTAGTGTTGCTCTCGCTGGTGGTTCACCAGGCCGGTCGGTCTGGTGAGGCAAGAGGGAACCCGGTGAGAGACCGGGACTGCCCCGCAGCGGTGAGCGGGAACGACCGCCGTCACACGCACTGGGCCGGATGAATCCGGGCCTGGGAAGCGACGGCCAGTAGATGTCCTCCGTCGACCGGAGAACGTGCCCGCGAGTCCGAAGACCTGCCACCGGCGCGCGCACCGACCGCGGTGCGCGCGCTTCGAGGCCCCGAGGGAGGGCCGCGTGGCTGTGGCTCGGACCGGGGCAGAGGTACGTCGTACCCGCACGTCCCCCTGGTGGCCGCATCCGCCTGCCTTCCTTCCCGTCCTCGACCGAGAACGACACGGGAACGAGGAGAGGGAGGCGAGAGACCATGAGTGGTCTCGTGTATTTCTCCAGCGTCTCGGAGAACACCAAACGCTTCGTGGAGCGCCTGGACCTGCCCGCGACGCGGATCCCCCTGCGCCCCCACCGTGAGGGCATGCCGACCGTCACCGAGCCGTACGTGCTGATCGTGCCGACCTACGGCGGCGGCGAACGCGCGGGCGCGGTGCCCAAACAGGTGATCCGTTTCCTGAACATCGAGGCCAACCGCGCGCTGCTGCGCGGCGTGATCGCCTCGGGCAACACCAACTTCGGTGTCGACTACTGCCTCGCCGGGCGCGTCATCTCGGCGAAGTGCAAGGTCCCCGAGCTGTACCGATTCGAACTGCTGGGCACGGAGCGCGACGTCCGTGCCGTACGAGAGGGGCTGGAGAAGTTTTGGACACGACAGTCATCGACGAGGCGGCCGGAACCGGCGGGACGGACGGCGTGAGCACTGCCACCACCACGGCCCAGGTCCCCGCGGCGGCCCAGCGCGAGTCGGTCGGTACGCGCAAGGACTACCACGCGCTCAACGCGATGCTGAACATGTACGACTGCGACGGCCGCATCCAGTTCGACAAGGACCGCGAGGCCGTCCGCCAGTACTTCCTGCAGCACGTCAACCCGAACACGGTGACCTTCCCGAGCCTCAAGGAGAAGATCACCTATCTGATCGAGAACGACTACTACGAAGCAGAGCCGATCCGGCGCTACGACTGGAAGGCCGTCGAAGACCTGTACCGGCAGGCGTACGCGCACGAGCACCGCTTCCGCACGTTCCTCGGCGCGTTCAAGTACTACACGTCGTACACACTGAAGACTTTCGACGGAACCCGCTACCTGGAGCGGTACGAGGACCGCGTCGTCGCCACCGCCCTCTACCTGGGCGCCGGGGACGCGTCGCTCGCCTCCCGCCTCGTCGACGAGATGATGTCGGGCCGCTTCCAGCCGGCCACCCCGACGTTCCTCAACGCGGGCAAGGCGCAGCGCGGCGAGCTGGTCTCCTGCTTCCTGCTGCGCGTCGAGGACAACCTGGAGTCCATCGGACGCGGCATCAACTCCGCGCTCCAGCTCTCCAAGCGCGGCGGCGGCGTCGCCCTCCTCCTGACGAACCTGCGCGAGCAGGGCGCCCCGATCAAGAAGATCGAGAACCAGTCGTCGGGTGTCGTGCCGGTGATGAAGCTCCTTGAGGACTCCTTCAGTTACGCGAACCAGCTCGGCGCGCGGCAGGGCGCGGGAGCGGTGTACCTCCACGCACACCACCCGGACATCATGCGGTTCCTGGACACCAAGCGGGAGAACGCGGACGAGAAGATCCGCATCAAGACGCTGTCGCTGGGGGTGGTCGTCCCCGACATCACCTTCGAACTCGCCAAGCGCAACGAGGACATGCACCTGTTCTCGCCGTACGACGTCGAGCGCGAGTACGGGAAGCCGCTGTCCGACCTGTCGGTGAGCGAGCACTACGAGGACCTGGTCGCCAACCCGCGCATCCGTAAGACGACGCTCAGCGCGCGCGAGTTCTTCAAGACGATCGCGGAGCTCCAGTTCGAGTCCGGCTACCCGTACCTGCTGTTCGAGGACACGGTGAACCGGGCCAACCCGATCCCCGGCTGGATCAACATGTCCAACCTGTGCTCGGAGATCCTCCAGGTCAACACGCCCAGCACGTACGACACTTCGCTCGGATACGAGACCATCGGCAAGGACATCTCCTGCAACCTGGGGTCGATGAACATCGCCACCGCGATGGCGTCACCGGACTTCGGAGCGACGGTCGAGACCGCCGTGCGCGGTCTGACCTCGGTCTCCGACCAGTCCCACATCGACGCCGTCCCGTCCGTGGCGCACGGCAACGACCTGTCGCACGCGATCGGCCTCGGCCAGATGAACCTGCACGGCTATCTCGCCTCGCAGCGCATCCACTACGGCAGCGAGGAGGGTGTCGACTTCACGAACATGTACTTCTACGCCGTCGCCTTCCACGCCCTGCGCGCCTCCAACCGCCTCGCGATCGAGCGCGACACCGCCTTCGACGGCTTCGAGACCAGCCAGTACGCCGACGGCTCGTACTTCGACAAGTACACCGAGCGGGTATGGGCGCCGGCCACCGAGCGGGTACGGGCCCTCTTCAAGGACGCCGGGGTGCCTCTGCCCACGCAGCACGACTGGCGCGAACTGAAGGCGTCCGTGCAGGAGTTCGGCATCTACAACCAGTACCTCCAGGCCGTGCCGCCGACCGGTTCCATCAGCTACATCAACGACTCGACGGCGTCCATCCACCCGATCGCCTCCAAGGTGGAGATCCGCAAGGAGGGCAAGCTCGGCCGCGTCTACTACCCGGCGCCCGGCATGGACAACGACAACCTGGAGTACTTCCAGGACGCGTACGAGATCGGCTACGAGAAGATCATCGACACGTACGCGGCCGCCACCCAGCACGTCGACCAGGGTCTGAGCTGCACCCTCTTCTTCCGTGACACGGCCACCACCCGCGACCTCAACAAGGCGCAGATCCAGGCATGGCGCAAGGGCATCAAGACGCTCTACTACATCCGGCTGCGCCAGGAGGCCCTGGAGGGCACGGAGATCGAGAACTGCCTGGCCTGCACGCTGTGACGGCTGTCCGGCCTGCCCCTGCCCGCCCTCAGAACGACGCTGTGAAGGCACTCTCATGACCACCATCCCCGCCCTGACCGGCCTGTCGGTCACGCCCCCCTCCTACCGCCACGACCCGGCGGCGCGGTTGCGTCCCGTCAACTGGAACCGGGTCACCGACGAGAAGGACCTGGAGGTGTGGAACCGGCTGACCGCGAACTTCTGGCTGCCCGAGAAGGTGCCGCTGTCCAACGACATCACCGCCTGGCAGCAGCGGCTCAGCGCCGAGGAACGCACCCTCACCATGCGGGTGTTCACCGGACTGACCATGCTGGACACGGTGCAGGCCACCGTCGGTGAGATCGTGCAGATCCAGGACGCCCGCACCGAGCACGAGGAAGCGGTGTACACCAACATCGCTTTCATGCAGGCCGTGCACGCCCGCAGCTACTCGTCGGTGTTCTCCACGCTGTCCACCACCCCGGAGATCGACGACGCGTACGAGTGGGCCGTCGGCAACGACGTCCTCCAGCAGCGCTGCAAGGCGGTCCTCCGGCACTACTACGGCGACGACCCGCTGAAGCGGAAGGTCGCCTCCACGCTGCTGTCGTCGCTGCTGCTGTACGCGGGTTTCTACCTGCCGCTGCACTTCTCGACGCACGCCCTGCTGACCAACACGGCCGACATGATCCGGCTGATCCTGCGCGACAAGGCGGTGCACGGCTACTACTCCGGCTACAAGTACCAGCGCGGCCTGGAGAAGCGGGCAGCTGCTGAGCGGGAGGCCATGCGCGTCTTCACGTACGAACTGCTCGATGAGCTCTACGAGTTGGAGCTGAGCTACTCGGGTGAGCTGTACGAGCCGCTCGGACTCATGGACGACGTCGCGGTGTTCGTGCGCTACAACGCCAACAAGGCGCTGATGAACCTCGGTTATCCGGCGCGCTTCGGCGCGGACGAGACCGAGGTCAACCCCGAGATCCTCGCCGCCCTGTCCCCCGCCGCCGACGAGAACCACGACTTCTTCTCCGGGTCCGGTTCCTCGTACGTGATGGGTAAGGCCGAGGACACGGACGACGACGACTGGGACTTCTGACGCCATGTCCATGCTTTCCCACGTGCCCGCCCAGCGGGCTGCCGCGTCCTTCGGGCCGTGCGTTCTCCTCAAGCACGGCGAGGTCTTCCTCAAGGGACGCAACCGCGACCGCTTCGTGGAGCGGCTGCACGACAACCTGCGCGTCGCGCTCCGCGGCGTCGGCGGCTCCACCTGGATCAAGTCGGCCCCGAACGTGACAGTTCTGGGCGGCGACGGTCAGGTGCCCGTCGAGAAGCTGGTGGAGCGCGCCAGCCGGGTCGTCGGGTTCAACGTCATCGAGCCGGGGGTCCGCGTACCCAGCACCCTGGACGAGCTGACGCGGGCCGGTGTCGCCGCGCTCGAAGAGTTGGCGGCGGCCGGTTCCGTGCGTGACTTCGCGGTACGGGCCCGGCGGCGGGACAAGTCGTTCCCGCTGACCTCGTCGCAGGTGGCGGCGCACGTGGGGGCACGGGTCAAGGAGGCGCTGCCGGAGCTCCCGGTGAACCTCAAGCGGCCCGAGGTCCTGCTGAACATCGAGATAGACCGCAAGGAGACGTATCTGACCTGGACGCGCGTGCCCGGTCTGACCGGCCTGCCCGTCGGTACCAGCGGACGCGCCCTCGTGCTGCTCTCCGGTGGGTACGACTCTCCCGTCGCCGCCCACCGGGCCATGCGGCGTGGGCTCGCGGTCGACTTCGTCCACTTCAACGGGGCTCCGTACACCAACCCCTCGTCCGTCTACAAGGCGTACGCCCTGGCCCGCGAACTCAACCGCTACCAGCCGCCGGGAAAGCTGCACGTGATCGCGCTCGGGAAGGTGCAGAAGCAACTCGCCGTCGCGGGCGCGGGGCGCCTCCAAGTGGTCGCACAGCGCCGGCTCATGGCACGCACCGCGTCGGCGCTCGCCACCGGCCTTGGCGCCGAGGCGCTGGTCACCGGCGACAGTCTCGGCCAGGTGGCCAGCCAGACCCTGGCGAACATGGCGGCCGTCGACGACGCGGCCGCACTGCCGATCCTGCGTCCCCTGATCGGCTGGGACAAGCAGGAGATCATCGACGAGGCCCGCCGGCTCGGCACGGCCGGCATCTCCGTCCTGCCCGACGAGGACTGCTGCCAGCTGCTCGCGCCGCCGCGCGTCACTACGCGGGCCGGGCTGCCCCAACTGCGGGCTGTTGAACGGCGTATCGACTTCGACGAGGTGGTGGAGGCGCTGCTCGGCCACGTCCAGGTGATGGAACCCGGGGCGGAACCGGCACCGGACGACGCGACGCGCTGCGCCGTCACGGAACCGGTCACGGCATGAGCGCCTTCCGCGCCGGTGCCGGGCGCGTGTCAGAGGGTCGACAGCGCGGCCGTACGTGGCTGTCGATCGCCCCGTGTCTCCACCCGGCGCAGGGCAGACCCGACGCGTACGGCGTCCGCCGAGGCGGCCACGTCGTGCACGCGCACGGCCCAAGCGCCCCGGGCCGCGGCCAGTGCGGACACCGCCGCGGTGGCGGCGTCGCGGGCGCGGGCCGGGCGGGGAGCGCCGGTCACCGGATCGGCAAGCAGCGTGCCGAGGAACCGCTTGCGGGAAGCTCCCACCAGGACGGGGAAGCCCAGGCGAGTCAGTTCGTCGACGCCTGCGAGCAGTTCCCAGTCGTCTTCGCGGTCCTTGGCGAATCCGAGCCCGGGGTCGACGATGATCTGTCCGGGGTCGATGCCGGCCGACACCACCGCGTCCACCTGCCGGTCCAGCTCGCGGACGACGTCCGCCCGCACATCCGCATAGTCGGCCAGTGTGTCCATGGCGTCGGAGTGGCCGCGCCAGTGCATGACCACGAACGGGACACCGCTGCGGGCGGCGACCTCGGCCATTCCGGGGTCCGCGAGGCCGCCGCTCACGTCGTTGATCAGAGCGGCGCCCGCCTCTACTGCCGCCCGTGCCACCGAGGCCCGCATGGTGTCGACGCTCACCAGGGCTCCGCCGGCGACCAGGCCGTGCACCACGGGCAACACGCGCCGAAGCTCCTCCTCACAGGTGATGCGCGAGGCGCCGGGGCGCGTGGACTCCCCTCCGACGTCGATCAGGTCCGCGCCCTCGGCGACGAGTTCCAGGCCGTGCTCGACGGCGCGTCCCGGATCGAGCCACAGTCCGCCGTCGGAGAACGAGTCCGGTGTCACGTTGACGATTCCCATGACGCCGCAGCGGCCCCAGGAAAGCGCCATGGAAGAAGGGGTGGTGTACGCGCTCATGAGGAAATGATGACCGATCCTCATTCCCTCTGTACAGCGGGGTCTGGTAATTCACGGCCGCACTTCCGAGACTCGTATCAACAAGTGGACTGCCCTCATGCGCAGTTCGCCGGATGGGTAGGCTTCCGTCATGGCTCTCGGTACCCCCAGCACACGGTCGGACAGTGCGCAGTCCATTCGCGATCTCCTCTCACTAGGTGGTCGCTCCTACTCGTTCGAGTTCATGCCCCCGCGCACTCCGGAGGCCGAGGCCGGCCTGTGGAAAGCCATCCGCAAACTGGAGGCCCTCTCCCCCACTTTCGTGTCGGTGACCTATGGCGCCGGCGGCTCGACACGGGGCCGCACGATCAATGTCACGGGCCGTATCGCGCAGGAGACGACCCTCACTCCTGTCGCCCATCTGACCGCCGTCGACCACAGCGTCGCCGAACTGCGCAACATCCTCGGACACTACGCCGACCAGGGAGTTCGCAACATTCTCGCCCTGCGGGGCGACCCGCCGGGCGATCCGCTCGGCGCCTGGACGAGACACCCCGAGGGCGTGAACCACGCGGCCGAACTGGTCGAACTGATCAAGAACTCGGGCACCTTCTGCGTCGGGGTCGCGGCCTTTCCCGAAATGCATCCACGGTCACGAGATCTCGCCAGCGACATACAGCACTTCGTCGACAAGTGCCGGGCCGGCGCCGATTACGCGATCACGCAGATGTTCTTCGACGTGGACGCATACCTGCGTTTTCGCGATCTGGTCTCCGCAGCGGGATGTGACACCCCCGTCATTCCCGAGATCATGCCGGTCACCACATTGCGATCCTTGCGCAGAATTCCGGAGCTTTCCACGGCGGCATTCCCGAGTGGTCTCGCCGATCGCATGCTCGCCGCGGAGAGCGATCCGGCCGCGGTGCGAGCGCTCGGAATCGAGCACGCCACCGAAATGTGTCGTCGGCTCATCGCGGAGGATGCGCCGGGACTGCATTTCATGACCATGAATTCCTCCACCGTGACGACGGAGATCTACCAGAATCTGGGGCTGTCGGCCTGACAGCCCCCGCCGTCGACCGGGAGCGGATCCCTTCGAGGCGCTTTGAAAGGACACGAACGGTGTACTGCCCCTTTTGCAGGCTCCCCGACAGCCGCGTCATCGACAGCCGGTCCACCGACGACGGCACCTCGATCCGCCGACGGCGCCAATGCCCCCACTGCCAACGGCGTTTCACCACGCTGGAGACGTACTCCCTCCTCGTGGTGAAACGCAGTGGTGTGACCGAGCCGTTCAGCCGCGCCAAGATCGTCAGCAGTGTCCGCAAGGCGTGCCAGGGCCGTCCCATCACGGAGGACATGCTGGACCGGCTCGGCCAGCAGGTGGAGGAGAACCTCCGGGCTGCGGGAAGCGCCCAACTCAGCACACACGACGTGGGGTTGGCCGTTCTGGAACCACTCAGCGAGCTGGACCCCGTGGCCTACATGCGCTTCGCCTCCGTCTACCGGGCTTTCGAGTCGCTCACGGACTTCGAGAACGCCATCGCCGAACTGCGGGCCAAGTGCGGCGCGTCCGCGGGGTGACCGGGTGGCCGGCACCGGCCGACGCGGGTGACGCCCCGCACCAGCCGGTGGCCGCGCCAACTGGTCACCTGGTCACCAGGTCACCTGTGGCGGAACGACGGCGGTCGCTTCTCCACGAAGGCGGCCATCCCTTCCTTCTGGTCCTCGGCCGCGAACACGGCGTGGAACAGACGCCGTTCGAACCGGACGCCTTCGGCGAGCGTCGTCTCGAAGGCCCTGGAGACCGCCTCCTTCGCCATCATCGCGACCGGCAGGGACATTCCCGCGATCGTCTCGGCAACCTTCAATGTCTCGGCCCGCAGTTCGTCGGCGGGGACGATGCGCGAGACCAGGCCGGCGCGCTCGGCCTCGACCGCGTCCATGGTGCGGCCGGTCAGGCACATCTCCATCGCCTTGGCCTTGCCGACGGCGCGGGTCAGGCGCTGCGAACCGCCGATCCCCGGGATGACGCCGAGCTTGATCTCGGGCTGTCCGAAGACGGCGGTGTCGGCGGCGAGCAGGACGTCGCAGAGCATGGCCAGTTCGCAGCCGCCACCGAGTGCGTACCCGGCTACCGCGGCGACCGTGGGGGTACGCAACGCCCCCAGTCGGTCCCACGCCGAGAACCAGTCGTCGAGGTACATGTCGATGGACGCGCGTGGCCGCATCTCCTTGATGTCGGCGCCCGCCGCGAACGCCCTGTCGGAGCCCGTGATCACGATGCAGCCGCAGTCGGGGTCCCGGTCGAGTGCCTGGCACGCGGCGACGACCTCCTCCATGACCTGGAGGTTGAGGGCGTTGAGGGCCTCGGAGCGGTTGAGGGTGAGCAGCGCGGTGCGGCCCTCGCGTTCGACGAGGATCGCCCCGTACGCGGTCGTGGTCGCGTCTGTCGTGGTCGGGTCGGTTGTCATGCCTGGCCTCCGTCGCCGCCGTCGTGGTCCCTGAGGGTGCGGACGATGCCGGAGAAGTCCTCTGCGGTGCCGACACGTTCCGCATAGGCGGCGTACAACTCCGCTGCTCTCAGACCGAGTTCCGCGTGCACTGAACCGCTTCGGACGGCGTTGGCCGCGAGGCCGAGGTCCTTCGCCATGAGCGCGGCTGCGAAGCCCGGCCGGTAGTCGTGGTTGGCCGGGCTCCCCGGAACGGGGCCGGGGACCGGGCAGTTGACGCTGAGCGCCCAGCATTGTCCGGACGCGGTCGAGGCCACGTCGTAGAGGGCCTGATGGGACAGGCCGAGGCTCTCGCCGAGAACGAACGCCTCGCTCACGGCGATCATCGAGACGCCGAGGATCATGTTGTTGCAGATCTTGGCGGCCTGCCCGGCGCCGGGGCCGCCGCACAACACGGCTTTCTTGCCCATGGCGTCCAGGAGCGGGCGGGCCACCGCGAACTGCGCCTCTCCGCCACCCGCCATGAAGGTGAGGGTGGCGGCCTCGGCGCCGACCACGCCTCCCGACACCGGGGCGTCGAGGGAGCGCATCCCCGCGGCGGCGGCCCGCTCGTGCGCGGTGCGGGCGTCGGCGACGTCGATGGTGGAGCAGTCGAGGAACAGGGTGCCGGGGCGGGCGGCGGCGAGCAGTTCGCCGTAGGCGCCGAGCACGTGAGCGCCGGTCGGCAGCATCGTGAGCACGACGTCCGCGTCGGACACGGCGTCGGTGACACGGGAGACGGGCTCCACGCCGGCTTTGACGGCGGCCTCGACCACGGCCGGCACCAGGTCGTGTCCGAGGACCCGGTGTCCGGCACGGACCAGGTTGGCCGCCATGGGACCGCCCATGTGTCCGAGTCCGATGAACGCGACGGTACTGGTCACCAGGCCACCTCCATGGTGTGGTCGAGTTGAGCGGCGAGGCCCAGCTCGCGCTCGCCGAGCGGCTCGAAGAACCGATCGACGTCCGCGTCCGTCACCTCCGCCGGCGTGCTGGGACTCCACTTCGGGTTCCGGTCCTTGTCGATGACCTGGGCGCGGATTCCCTCGGCCAGGTCGGGGTGGGCGAGCGCCGCGCAGGACACCCGGTATTCCTGGTCGAGCACGCGCTCCAGCGCGCTGAGGGCTCGGGCCCGGCGCAGGGCGCACAGGGTCACCTTGAGCGCCGTGGGCGACTTGGCGAGGAGGGTCGCCGCCGCCTCCCGCGCCGCAGGCTCGTCCCGCGCGCACAGCCGGTCCACGATCTCCTCGACGGTGTCCGCCGCGTAGCAGACGTCGATCCAGGAACGGGCGGCCGCCAACTCGCCTCCCGGCGCGGCCTGTACGTGCCGGGCGAGCACCTCGCGCACCGGGGAGTCGGCCAGTTCCCGTACAAGGGCGGGGAGGCCCGCGGAGGGGACGTAGTGATCGGCGAGGCCGCACAGGAGAGCGTCGCCGGGGCCGGCCTGAGCACCGGTCAGGGCCAGATGCGTGCCCAGTTCGCCGGGGGCGAGTGCGAGCAGGTACGTACCGCCGACGTCCGGGACGAATCCGATGCCGGTCTCCGGCATCGCGACGCGCGAGTGTTCGGTGACGACACGGGTGCCGGCGTGCGCCGACACCCCGACGCCGCCGCCCATCACGAGGCCGTCCATCAGGGCGACGTACGGCTTGGGGTAGCGGGCGATCCGGGCGTTGAGCCGGTACTCGTCGCGCCAGAAGGCGGCCGTGGCAGTGCCGTCACCGGCCGTCACGTCGTCGTGGATGGCACGGATGTCGCCGCCCGCGCACAGGCCGCGCGCGCCGGCTCCGCTGAGGACGACGGTCTCGACGGCGTCATCGTGCTCCCACGAGGTGAGCGCCGTGTCGATGCGGCGGACCATGTCGTGGGTGAGGGCGTTGAGGGCCCGCGGACGGTTGAGTGTGACGTGTGCGGCGCGCCCTTCGACGTGCAGCAGGACGGGTTCGTCGGTGCCGGTCACCGGAACGCCCCCGTCAGTCCTCGAGCGACGATGACGCGCATGATCTCGTTGGTTCCTTCCAGGATCTGGTGGACCCGTAGGTCGCGGACGATCTTCTCGATGCCGTAGTCGCTCACATAGCCGTATCCGCCGTGCAGTTGGAGCGCGCGGTCGGCGACCGTGTAGCCGGTGTCGGTGGCGAACCGCTTCGCCATCGCGCACAGGTAAGGGGCCTGCGGGTCCTCGCGGTCGAGGGCCTGGGCGGCCTGGTGCACCAGCGCGCGGGCGGCGTTCAGTTCGGTGGCCATGTCGGCGAGGCGGAAGCGCAGCGCGTCGGCGTCCAACAGACGGCGGCCGAAGGCTTCGCGGTCGGCGAGGTGGGCCAGACTGCGGTGGAGCGCGGTGCGGGCGCCGCCGAGAGAGCAGGCGGCGATGCCGAGCCGTCCGCCGTTGAGCGCGTTCATGGCGATGCGGAAACCGCGGCCCTCGCCGCCCAGAAGACGGTCGGCGGGCAGCCGCACCCCGTCGAGGACGACCTGCCGGGTGGGCTGTGCGTTCCAGCCCATCTTGCGTTCGTTCGGGCCGAAGGAGAGGCCGGGGTCGTCCTTGTCGACGACGAAGGCCGTGATCCCGTCGGCGCCTTCCCCTCCGGTGCGGGCCATCACCACGTACAACTGAGAGGCCCCGGCACCGGAGATGAACTGTTTGACGCCGGTCAGCAGCCAGGTGTCACCGTCGCGGACGGCGCGTGCGGTGAGCGCGGCAGCGTCCGATCCCGCCCCTGGCTCGGTGAGGCAGTAACTGGCCAGATCGTCCATGGCGCACAGGCGGGGCAACCAGCGAGCGCGCTGGCCGTCGTCGCCGTAGCGGTCGATCATCCAGGCGACCATGTTGTGGATGCTCAGGTAGCCGGCGATCGAGGGGCATCCGGAGGCGAGCGTCTCAAAGACGAGGACGCCGTCCGTGCGGCTGAGTCCCGATCCTCCGGCGTCCTCGCCGACGTAGACGCCGCCGAGGCCGAGCCCGGCGGCCTTGCGCAGGACGTCGACGGGGAAGTGCTTGTCCCGGTCCCAGTCGAGCGCGTGCGGCGTGATGTGGTCCTCGGTGAATTCCAGGGTCGCCTCGACCAACGCCTGCTGGTCCTGCGTGAGCCAGGTGTGCGACTGCACCGTGCGCGAAGCACTCGTGGTGCTCGTGGTACTCATGGCGCTCATGACGTTCATCCCATCGTCGGGATCGTGAAGGTGGCGCCCTCGCGCGCACCGGCGGGCCAGCGGGACGTCACGGTCTTCGTGCGGGTGTAGAAGCGGATGGCGTCGGGGCCGTGCTGGTTGAGATCACCGAAGCCCGACGCCTTCCAGCCGCCGAAGGTGTGGTAGGCGACGGGGACCGGGATCGGGACGTTGACGCCGACCATTCCGGTGTTCACCCGCCGGGTGAAGTCCCGGGCGGTGTCGCCGTCCCGGGTGAAGATCGCGACGCCGTTGCCGTACGTGTGCTCGCTGGGCAGCCGCAGCGCCTCCTCGTAGTCGGCGGCACGTACGACGGACAGGACGGGGCCGAAGATCTCCTCCTGGTAGATCCGCATGGCCGGCGTGACACGGTCGAAGAGGCTGGCGCCCGCGAAGAATCCGTCCTCGTACCCGGCGAGGGTGAAGTCCCGGCCGTCGACGACCAGTTCGGCCCCTTCTTTCACTCCGAGGTCCACGTACCCGCGGACCCGGTCCAGCGCTTCGCGGCAGACCAGGGGGCCGAAGTCGGCTTCCGGGTCGTCGCTGCGGCCGATGCGCAGCGATCCGATCCGGTCCTTGAGCCGCGCCACCAGCGCGTCAGCGGTGTCCTCCCCGACGGGCACGGCGACCGAGACGGCCATGCAGCGCTCACCGGCCGATCCGTAGCCCGCGCCGATCAGGGCGTCCACGGCCTGGTCGAGGTCGGCGTCGGGCATCACGATCATGTGGTTCTTGGCTCCGCCGAAGCACTGGGCGCGCTTGCCGTGAGCGGCGGCGGTGGCGTAGACGTGCGCGGCGATCGGAGTGGAGCCGACGAAACCGAGCGCCTGGACCCGCGGGTCGGTCAGGAGGGTGTCGACCGCTTCCGCACCGCCGTTGACGACATTGAGGACGCCGGGCGGCAGGCCGGCGTCCAGGAAGAGTTCGGCGAGCCGCAGCGGGACCGAGGGGGCTCGCTCGGACGGCTTCAGGATGAAGGCGTTGCCGCAGGCCAGCGCGGGGGCCGCCTTCCACAGCGGGATCATGGCGGGGAAGTTGAAGGGGGTGATGCCCGCGACGACGCCGAGCGGGGAGCGCAGCGAGTGCACGTCGATTCCGCTGCCGGCGTTGTCGGTGAAGTCACCCTTGAGGAGGTGCGGGATGCCGGCCGCGAACTCGACTACTTCCAGGCCGCGTTGGATGTCGCCGTGTGCGTCGGCGACGGTCTTGCCGTGTTCGGACGACAGGAGCCGGGCCAGGGCGTCCTTCTCCCGGTCGACGAGTGTGAGGAACCTCAACATGACGCGGGCGCGCCGCTGCGGGTTCCATTCCCCCCACCCCTCCTGCGCGCGGACGGCGTCCCCGATCGCGGCCTCGGTCTCGGCCGCGTCCGCGAGGGGGACGTGGGCCTGGACCTGTCCGGTGTTCGGGTCGTACACGTCGCCGTAAGTGCCCGAGGATCCCTCGGTGCGCCTGCCGCCGACGAAGTGGGTCAACTCGCGCACAGGGGCGCGGTCTTGCGTGCGGACCATGAATGCCTGCTCTCGTCAGGTGATCCGGGATGGCGCGCGGACCCGAGGGCACGGCGACGCGGTGGCGTGCGGGTGCCAGAGGGCCGCGCGAGAGCGCGAATGGCTGGGTGACCGTCAGGCCGTAACGGCCGACAGGTGGGCGAATACGCGTCTGGGCCGGGCCGGTTGGGCAGGACCGCCGGGATCGTGGAAACACACCGGTGCCATGCGTGTCAGCTCCATCCTCGTGGACAACACGGAACATTCCGCAGCCGGTATCCTGACTCCCGGATCAGCGCGCACCGTCCGCCTTCCCGGCGTCCGAAGACGTCAGTGGCGTGTCGCTCGACGGCGAACTCCCCGGTCACAGTGGCGGGACCGTGCCGGACTCACACCGGCTTCCCTGCACCGCGGACCTATCCCCTCGACTATATAGTTGGACGTCCTAGTAAATCCAGCCCCGGCGCCGCCGCTCCACCGAATGGCTAGTGTGCCTCTATGTCCGCTCCAGAGGTTGCTGTCCACCGGTCCGCCCGCATGGTGCTCATCGACGGCGAGGGCCATGTGCTGCTGTTCAAGTCGCTGGCAGACCCTGGCGACCCGGCCGCCGGACACGTCTGGGGCACACCGGGTGGGGGCGTCCACGACGGCGAGACCCTCGCGACGGCGGCCGCACGTGAACTACACGAAGAGACCGGGCTGTTGGTGGCCGCAGAGTCCCTCGGATCGCCGGTGGTCCACACGTCCGGGTACGCGGATCTGGGCTGGGAGCGGGGCCTCTTCGAGGACGTCTTCCTCCTGTGCCGCGTGACTTCGCACGATGTCGACACCAGCAGCCAAGAGGACCAGGAGCGGCGCCACCACGCGGGGCACCGCTGGTGGGGCGTACAGGAGTTGGCCGCCACCCACGACACCGTGCATCCGTGGGGAGTGGCCGAGTTGGTGACACGGAGCATGTCAGGCGATGCTCCCGCCGCTCCCGTCCGTCTCCCCTGGCACCACTGACGCGGCTCCCCGCTCCGGGCTCTCCGCGATGCGCAGCAGATACGTGTCCATGATCCAGCCGTGCCGCTCGCGGGCCTCGGACCGTACGCGTCGGATGCGGTCCACGACCTCGTTCAGTGGTCCGGCGACGAGCAGTTCGTCCGGGGTGCCGAGGTAGGCGCCCCAGTAGATCCACACATCGTCACCCTCGACCTGTGTGAACGACTCGTGGGCGTCGAGCATGACGACGATGTCGCCGTCGTCGTTCTGAGCCACGTCGGTCAGGCGGCGGGCCGGGGTGATGTGCACCGGACGGCCGACCTGGTTGAGCGGGATACGGTGCCGGGCGGTGAGCGTGGCGACGCTGGTGATGCCGGGGACCACCTCGACGGCGACGGACAGTGCGCCGCGGTCCTCGATGTCCCCGAGGATGCCGAGCGTGCTGTCGTAGAGGGAAGGGTCGCCCCAGACCAGGAACGCGCCCGTCTCGCCCTGCGCCATCTCCTCGCTCATCGCCTGCTCGAAGATCTCCCCGCGCCGCTCACGCCAGTCCTGGACGGCCGCCGTGTAGTCGGTGCGATCCATGGGCCGGCGGTCGCGGCTCGGGTCCTCGACCTCGACCACGCGGTACGGGCCCTGCGCGTGCTCCTCGATCATCCGGTGCCGCAGGTCGGTCAAGGACGCCTTGCTCGGGCCCTTGCCCACGATGAAGAAGACGTCCGCGCGCCGGATCGCCTTCACCGCCTGGAGGGTCAGGTGGTCGGGGTCGCCCGAGCCGATACCGATGACGAGGATCGCGCGCTGTTCCGTACTCATGGGGTCAGTCTTTCAGGGCGTGTCGCGGCGGCCGGATCGGGCCCTGGCTACGGGAGGGGGCGCTGCCCCGGGCCGTCGTACGAGGCCAGGGGCCTGATCAGGGCGTTGTGCGCGAGCTGCTCCGTGATGTGGGCGGTCCAGCCGGTGATGCGGCTCATCACGAAGATGGGCGTGAAGACCGGGATGTCGAAGCCCATCAGGTGGTAGGCGAGGCCGGCCGGGTAGTCGAGGTTCGGATGGATGCCCTTGCTGGTGATCATCGCGTGGCGCAGCGCTGCGTGCACGGCCGCGAGCCGGCTGGTCTCGGGACCGGCGGTGCGGGCGACGAGCCGGTCGAGTGCCTCCTGCATGATCGGGACGCGGGAGTCACCGTCCTTGTAGACGCGGTGCCCGAAGCCCATGATCTTCCGCTTGGCGGCGAGCGCGTCACGCAGCCAGCGCTCGGCGTCCTGCGGGTCGTCGATCTCGCCCAGCATGTGCATCACTGCCTCGTTGGCGCCGCCGTGCAGCGGTCCCTTGAGCGCGCCGATCGCCGCCGTCACCGCGCTGTACAAGTCGGAGAGCGTGGAGGTGACGACGCGGGCGGTGAACGTCGAGGCGTTGAAGCTGTGTTCGGCGTACAGGACGAGGGAGATCTCGAAGCAGCGGACGACGTCCGGGTCCGGGACCGCGCCGAAGCACATGTGGAAGAAGTTCTCGGCGTAACCGAGCTCCGGGTCCGGCGCGATGGGGTCCAGGCCGCGGCGGCGCCGCTGGTCGGCGGCGACCACGGTGGGCAGTTTCGCCAGCAGGGTCAGGGACTTGGCGCGGTTCGCGGCCGGGCTGCCGTCGTCCTCGGTCGGGTCCTCGGCGCCGAAGAAGCTCACCGCCGTGCGCAGGACGTCCATGGGGTGGCAGGTCTGCGGCAGCCGGGCCAGGAGTTCGGCGGCGGTGCGGTCCAGGGGACGCAGGGCGCGCTCGCGGGCCTGGAACGCGCGCAGTTGCGTGGCGTCGGGCAGCTCGCCGTACCACAGCAGGTACGCGACCTCTTCGAAAGTGCGGCGGGCGGCCAGGTCCTGGACCGGATAGCCCCGGTAGGTAAGGGAGTTTGTGGCCTGGATGACGGTGGAGATCTCGGTGGTGTCGACGACGACACCGGCGAGACCGCGGTGGATCTCGGGAACGGTGGTGGACATGACGGGGTGCCTCCGGAGCATGGGCCGGTCAGGTGCCGGGCGGGAGTCAGTTGCCGGGCGGGAGTCAGTTGCCGGGCGGGAGAGTGAAGTCGAAGACGCCCGAGTCGAAACGCGCGTACTCCTCGTAGCCGAGCAGTTCGTACAGGCGGGAACGGGTCTGCATGCGCGGTAGCAGCGACTGCTGCGTGCCTTCGGTGGCGATCGTGCGCAGCCCGTCCTCGACCGCGCCCATGGCGAGCCGCAGCAGGGTGACCGGGTAGAGCGCGATGTTGAACCCCAGGTTCTCCAGCGTGCGGGTGTCGAGCAGCGGGGTCTTGCCGAACTCGGTGAGGTTCGCGAGCAGGGGGACGTCGACGGCCTTGCGGAACGCCTCGTACTCGGCCTCGTCGGCGAGCGCCTCGGGGAAGACCGCGTCGGCGCCGGCGTCGACGTACGCCTTCGCACGTTCGATCGCCGCGTCCAGGCCCTCCACGGAGCGGGCGTCGGTGCGGGCCATGAGCAGGAAGTCGGGGTCGCGTCGGGCGTCGACGGCGGCGCGGACGCGGCGCACCATCTCCTCGCGCGAGACGACGGACTTGCCATCGAGGTGACCGCAGCGTTTCGGGTTGACCTGGTCCTCCAGATGCAGCCCTGCCAAGCCCGCGTCCTCCATGAGCTGGACCGTGCGGGCCGCGTTCATCGGCTCGCCGAAGCCGGTGTCGGCGTCGATGAGGACGGGCAGGTCGGTGACACGCGTCGTCTGCTGGGCGCGGGCTGCGATCTCGGCAGAGGTCGTCAGGCCGATGTCGGGCAGTCCGAGGTCCGCGGCCATCACCGCGCCGGACAGGTAGACGGCGTCGAAACCGGTGTCCTGGACAAGGCGCGCGGAGAGCGGGTTGATCGCGCCGGGCATCCTCAACAGGCGTCCGGTGGCGAGCTGTTCGCGGAATGCGCGGCGGCGTTCCTGCGGTGTCGTACGGGTGTGGAGCAGCATCAGAACAGGCCCTTCGGGAGCTGCGCGTCGTACGCGGCGACGGCCTCCGCGTCCACGACCGGGAAGAGCCCGCCGAGATCGGCCGCGCCGAGGTTGGCGAGGTGTTCGGCGGCGGACAGGAAGCGGTCCTGGTCGGCGGTGGCGACGATGCCCTCGGTCAGGGTGCGGAACTTGTGCTGGTAGGCGGGACGGTCGAAGGGACGGGCCCCGGCCGGGTGGGCGTCGGCGACAGCGAGCTCGTCCTCGATCACCGTGCCGTCGGCGAGGGTGATCACCGCACGACCCCCGAAGGCGCGGCGCTGCGGGTCGGGCTCGTGGTAGCGGCGGGTCCACTCGGGGTCCTCGACCGTGGTGATCTTCTGCCACAGTCCGACCGTCCCGGGACGGCGGGCGCGCTCGGGCGCGTAGGAACGCTCGTGGTGCCAGGTGCCGTCCTCCAGGGCGACGGCGAAGATGTAGGGCACGGAGTGGTCGAGGGTCTCGCGGCTCGCGTGCGGGTCGTATTTCTGCGGGTCGTTCGCGCCGGAGCCGATCACGTGGTGGGTGTGGTGGCTGGTGTGCAGCACGATCGAGCGCACCTGGTCGAGGGGGCCGACCTTGTCGCGTAGCCGCCGGGCCAGGTCGATGATCGCCTGTGCCTGGTACTCGGCGGAGTGCTCCTTGGTGTACGTGTCGAGGATCGCGTGGCGCGGTTCGCCGCGCTCGGGGAGCAGGACGGTGTAGTCGGAGCCGGGGCCGTCCAGCATCCAGGCGAGGAAGCCGTCCTCGCCCTCGTAGATGGGCGACGGGGCGGACTCCCCGCGCATCGCACGGTCGACGGCCTCGATCGCGGCCTTGCCGGCGAAGGCCGGGGCGAACGCCTTCCAGCTGCTGATCTCGCCCTTACGGGACTGCCGGGTCGCGGTCGTGGTGTGCACTGCCTGCTGGATCGCCTGGTGGACGGTCCCGGTCGGCAGCCGCAGCAGGGCGCCGAGGCCGCCGGCGGTGGCGGCGCTGAGATGGGCGACGTGGTCGATGCGGTGGGCGTGCAGGCAGATGCCCTTCACCAGGGCCACGTGGATCTCGTACGCGGCGACGATGCCGCGCAGCAGGTCGGCGCCGGTGCGTCCGGTGTGCTGGGCGACGGCGAGCAGCGGTGGGATGTTGTCGCCGGGGTGGGAGTAGTCGGCGGCCAAGTAGGCGTCGTGGAAGTCGAGTTCACGCACGGCGGTGCCGTTCGCCCAGGCCGCCCACTCCGGCGAGACGCGGACGCGGCTGCCGAACACGGAGGCCCCCGGCGCGGTGGCGCGGTGGGCGCTCGCCTGGGCGCGGGCGACCGCGACCGGGCGCCGGGTCAGGGAGGCGACGGCGACCGAGGCGTTGTCGATCACGCGGTTGACGGCCATGGCGGCGCAGCCCGCGTCGAGTTCGTCGGTGGCGGTGGCGACGGCGGCCAGCTTCCAGGCCAGCTGGTCCTCGCGGGGAAGGCGGTCGGAGCTGGGGTGGACGCGGACTCGGTGCTCGATCACGTGACTCCTCACGGTGGGGCGGCGGATGCCTGCCCCGGTACGGAAACGCGCGCCGCGACGGGCAGCGGCAGTGGATACAGGACGAGAACTCCCCTGTCGATGCGGTGATCCTGCCCGCTCCACCGACTCGGGGCCACACTCCGAGGCTGTGGAATCCGTACAGGTCACGACGGCTCATCTGCGAATTCTGCGAAGAATGCGGATGCTAGATTCGCAACTACGAGCCCGTTCGGGCATCCGCACGTACAGGAGGCGCGGCCATGCCCAGGCGTCCCACCGAGCGCAAGATCTACGCCCACGCGAAGCTCCGTCGGCTGCGACGCGAGGCGGGCATGAACCAGGTGGACATGGCCCGTGCGCTCGGCATCTCGACGAGTTACGCCAACCAGATCGAACAGAGTCAGCGCCCGCTGACGGCCTCCGTGCTGCTGCGTGTGGCGGAGGTCTTCGGGGTCGCTCCGGAGCATTTCTCCGGCGCCGACGAGGACCGTCTGGCCACCGATCTGCGGACCGCGCTTGCCGACGAGGCGTGCGGTGCCCCGCCCCCGCCGGTGGAGGAGATCGCCGAAGCGGTCCGCGACCACCCCGAGGTGGCGCGCGCCCTGGTGACCCTGCACCGCCGCTACCGTGACGTCGCCGCGCAGGCGGCGGCGCTCGGTACCTCGGACCGGGGCTCGCCGGGCCCGGCTGCGATGCCGTCCGCCGAACCGCACGACGACGCACGGGACTTCTTCTACGCCCACCACAACCACTTCGCGCCCCTCGACGCGGCCGCCGAGGAGCTGGCCGGGGAGATGGAGCTGCGGCCGGGACAGATCGCCGGGCCACTGGCCGTACGGCTTTCGATGCGGCACGGCCTGAAGGTGGTGCAGGCGGATCCGGGCCGCGCGGCCGACGCGCGTCGCCTGGACCGCGAGTCCGGTCTGCTGTTCCTGTCACCATGGCTCAGTGACGGACAGCGGGCGTTCCAGCTCGCCACCCAGCTCGCACTCCTGGAGCACGACCCGCTTCTCGGTCATCTGACGGACGGGGCAGACGAGTTGGGGTCGTCCGAGGCATCGGCCCTGGCGCGCATCGGGCTCGCGAACTACTTCGCAGGCGCGCTGCTGATGCCGTACACGGCGTTCCACCGGGCGGCGGAGGACAGCGGCTACGACATCGAACTGCTCGCGGCGCGCTTCGGTGTCGGCTTCGAGACGGTCTGCCATCGGCTCAGCACCCTGCAACGGCCCGGGCAGCGCGGGGTGCCGTTCTCGTTCCTGCGGGTCGACCGCGCCGGGAACATCTCCAAACGCCAGTCGGCCACCGACTTCCACTTCTCGCGGCTCGGCGGCACGTGTCCGCTGTGGACGGTGTACGAGGCGTTCTCCGCCCCGGGCCGTGTCCTCACCCAGGTCGCCGAGATGCCGGACGGGAAGCGCCACTTCTGGATCGCTCGCACCGTGACGCGAGGCGGCCACGGGCACCATGCGCCGCGCGCCGAGTTCGCCGTCGCGCTCGGCTGCGAACTGCGCCACGCCCATCGCCTGGTCCACGCGGCGGGAGTCGCACTCGACGATCCCCGGTCCGCCACTCCGATCGGGCTCGGTTGCCGAATCTGTGAACGGCGGGACTGCGCCCAGCGGGCCCGCCCGCCGGCCGGAGGACGGCTGGCGATCGACGCCGGGCGGCGCACGTACGTGCCGTATCCCGTGGAGGGGCAGGAGGACTGAGTCCCGGCGGGTGCTCCGCGCCACACAGCCCCCTGCCCCCGTACTCCCGTACTCCCGTACTCCCGTACTACGGAAGGTTCTGTCATGACCTGCCGCGTCTGGCTCGTCTCGCCCGCCATGAACGCCTCGCTCCGGCAGGCACGGTTCGACGACGGAGCCCCGCTCGATCCGGCGGGCCGCGAGGCAGCGAGAGCCGCCGCCCCGTCGCTGCCCGAGCCCGGCCTGGCCGTCGTGTCCGGGAGCCGCCGCTGCCGTGAGACAGCGGAACTGCTGGGACTCACCTCTTCCGCCTCACCTACTGAACTGGCCGTACCGAACGCAGGGGTGTGGCGCGGCAGAACCCTGGCCGAGGTGAGCGAGAGCTCGCCGCAGGACATCGCCCAGTGGCTGTCGGATCCCGAATTCCCCGCCAGGGGCGGGGAGTCGGTGGCCGACCTCTGCGCGCGCGTGTCACGGTGGCTCCAGGTGACAACCACGGACGACGGTCTCGTGATCGCCGTCGTGGAACCCGAACTGGTGCGTGCTGCCGTCGTGCACGCGCTGGGCGCGCCCCTGTCCGCTTTCTGGCGCTGCGATGTGGCTCCGCTGACGGTCACCGAACTGAGCGGACGTGGCGGGCGCTGGAACGTGCGCTGCGGGCGGCCCCTCTCCCCGGCCGTCGCTCAGCGCGGTCAGGGCCTGCCTTCCCGGTAGCGGTGCAGCAGCGTCGCCAGGGCGCAGCGCGGGCAGTCGGCTTCGGCGGAGCTTTGGTGCGGTGAGGAGGCGCAGGCGGCCGGAGTGCAATCCCCCACCAGTTCCTCCAGCTCTTCCAGAAGGCGCCGGGTCCGCTTGGCCTGCTGGGCGAGCACCCGCACCTTGGCGCTCTGGCCGCCGATCTGTCGTCGGCTCGCAAGAAGGTTCTCGTATTCCTCCATGGTGAGGGCGACCGCCTCACGGCCGCCGAGGACGATGTGCCGGGGCTGCGGTTGTCTGCCCACTCGGCTCCTCGCTTCGTCGCCGGACCAGTGGTGCCTGGGTGAACGCGTGAGGGCCCACGGATGGTTCCGTGGGCCCTCACGTACGACGCGATCGGCTCGATCTCCTCGCCGGAGCGGCCGGTTCAGCTCCCTGCGGGGACCGCGTGGCCGACCGCGGCGGGCCGGGGCTTGAGCAGGCGCTCGGCCAACTCGCCGAAGAGCAGGCCGAATCCGGTCCACAGCGTGATCTGGATGGCGAGGGCGGAGAGCCTGAAGCGCCAGAGCACAGCGGCCGGGAAGTGCTCGGGCACCTCGTTGATCACGGGCAGGAACTGGAAGGCCAGGCCGATGACGACGGCGAAGCCGAGGACCGCGACCACGGTGGCCCACCAGGTGCCCAGACGCGGGGCCAGCCGCTTGCCGAGCATCGTCGCCGCGACCGCGATGAGCACGCTCAGCACCATCATCAGGAAGTACAGCGTGGTCCGCTTGCCGATGGTGTCGGGGTTGCCGACGGCCGGCGGGTTCGCGGGGTACTTCAGGAACGGCACGACGTAGACCGCGAGCAGGGCGCAGCCGGACAGCAGCAGCGCCGTGGCGCGCGGGCCGAAGCGGCCCACCCGGCCGAGCGCGAAGCAGTAGGCGAGCGCCGCGATGCCGCCGAAGGCGACCCCGTAGACGAGGACGCCGGTAGCGAGTCCGGCCGTGGACTGGAGGCTGCGCGAGACGAGTTCGACCTCGTCACCGTGCGAGTGACCGGCGTGGGCCTCCTCGAAGCCGATCGCCTTGTCGACCATCGGCTCGCCGAGCCAGTAGGCGATGACGAGGGCGAGCACGCCCGCCGCGAGACCGGCGAGCATGCCCCGAACGAGCAGGCTGCGTACGGTGGTTGAGTTCATGAGCTGTTCGGTGTCCCTTACGTCAGTGGCAGGGGAAGCCGAGCAGGTGGCGGGCGTCGTGCACCCACTCATGGACGTCCGCGCCGCTGAACACGGAGGTGGCTCCCTGTTCGGCGCCGACGAAGTACAGAAGAACCAGCATCAGGACACCGAAGAACACGGCCCACGGGGCTATGTCCTTCAGGGGGAGCTTGGCCGGTATGACAGGGGTGGTGGCGGTCGGCTGGGCGACGTGCTGCGCCATGGCAGGGCCTCCTCGGGAGTTCGCGTCCCATCTCGGTGGTGCACAGGGACGACAGCCACGGGTCTGACTCACGGGACACAGATGCTGTCCCGTATCACAGTGGCGCGACCGTGCCGGGTTCTCACCGGCTTCCGTCGACCGTCGTCGATAACGAAGAGACGGTATCGCCTGTCGCGTTCATGGCCAAGACCGGCAGAACCACCACGTTCGGCGGCGAGGTCGATGCCGGCGACACGATCGTCCTGGATCGGGGCTCCCGACCCCGATCCGACCCGATTCCCTGGTTTGCCTTGTCATTACGTACGATCACCGGGTCAAAGCCGCGGCAGGAGCCAGGAAGCCGGTGTGAGTCCGGCACGGTCCCGCCACTGTGACCGCGCGCGTCTCGAAGGGCGTACGCGGAAGTCAGGTCACTGACCTGTCGCGGGCCCGATCCGAGGAGCGCGGACTCCGCAGGAGGCTTCCCATGCACGACGGTCACCACCGTTCCCTTTTCTCGTTCTCCCCGTCGGCCGCGGCCGCACGCGGGCGGCGTCCGGCGCGTCTCGCCGCGGCTGCCACCGCGCTGTCGGCGATCCTGCTGACAGCAGGGTGCAGCTCATCGGGCACGTCCGCCGACTCCCCGAAAGCCGGGGCCTCGGCGGCGAAGGGCTTCCCCGTCACCGTCGACAACTGCGGTGTCAAGACGACGTACACGAAGCCGCCGTCCCGCGCGGTGACGATCCACCAGCACCCGGCCGAACTGATGCTCTCGCTGGGCCTCAAGGACCGGATGGTCGGCACCTCGTATCCCGACTCGGCGGTTCTGCCCGCTCTGCGCAAGGACTTCGCGTCGATCCCGCAGCTGTCGAAGGAGGCACCGTCGTTCGAGAAGGTCCTGGACACCGATCCCGACTTCGTCTACGGCGGGTACGCCAGCGCGTTCGCGGAGAAGGAGGGACGCTCGCGCAAGGCGTTCCAGGACGCGGGCATCGACACCTACCTCAACCGGGAGAACTGCGCCGGGAAGAAGGGGGTGACCATGCAGGACACGTATACCGAGATACGCACGATCGGCAAGATCTTCGGCGTCTCCGACCGCGCGTCCGCCCTCGTCTCCAAGCTGCGCGGCCGCGTCGACAAGGCGAGCAAGGCCGTGCGGGACGCGGACGACGTCTCCGTGTTCGTCTACGACAGCGGCGACAAGTCCGCCTTCACCGCGGGCGGCAAGGGCCTGGGCAATGAACTGATCAAACTGGCGGGCGGCAAGAACGTCTTCGCCGACCTGGACGACGTGTTCGGCGACGTCTCCTGGGAACAGGTCGTGGACCGCAAGCCCGACGTCATCGCCATCTACGACTACGCGGGCACCAGCGTCGCGCAGAAGAAGAAGTTCCTGCTCTCCCAGCCCGCACTCGCCGACGTGCCCGCGATCAAGAACAAGCGTTTCGTGGTGCTGCCGCTGACCGACACCCTGGTCGGCGTCCGGTCGGCGGACGCGGTGGGCGACCTGGCGCGCGGGCTGCACCCGGACAGCTTCAAGTGACCGCTCCGGCTGTCGCGAAGGCCAGGAGTTCCGCCGCGGTGAAGGCGGGCCGCCGGGGTTCGTTCGTCCTCACCCTGGTGGTACTCGGCGTGCTCCTGCTCGCCTCCCTGACCGCCGGGCTCGCTCTCGGCTCGGTGCACGTGCCGCCCGCCCAGGTGTGGGGCATCGTGACGCACGCGCTCGGCGTCGACTGGTCGGAGCCGACCTGGACGCGGGCGCGGGAGACGATCGTCCTCGATGTGCGCGGGCCCCGCGTCCTGCTCGGCGCGGTCACCGGCGCCGGCCTCGCCGTCGTCGGTACGGCGTTGCAGGCACTGGTCCGCAACCCGCTCGCCGAGCCGTACCTGCTCGGGGTGTCCTCCGGCGCCTCACTCGGCGCGGTCGCGGTGATCGTGTTCGGGGTGAGCCTGTTCGGGGCGGTGTCCCTGTCGGCGGCCGCTTTCGCCGGAGCGCTGGGGGCGCTCGTACTCGTCTACGCCGCCGCCCGCACCGGCGGCCGCATCACCTCCCTGCGGCTGATCCTGGCCGGGGTCGCGGTGGCGTCGGTGCTCAGCGCCCTGTTGAACCTCCTGCTCCTGACCACGGACAACGGCAACGAGGCGCGCACCGTCCTCGCCTGGACGCTGGGCGGTCTGGGCGGTGTGTCCTGGGGGTCGCTGTGGCTGCCGGGGCTGGCCCTGCTGCTCGGCATCGCCGTCCTCATGGTGCAGGCCCCGAACCTGAACCTGCTGCTCGCCGGGGAAGAGGCCGCCGCCACTCTCGGCCTGGACGTCGCACGGTTCCGGGCCCGGATGTTCGTACTCGTCTCGCTGGTCACCGGAGTGCTGGTGGCCGCGGCCGGACCGATCGGCTTCGTCGGCCTGATGCTGCCGCACATCGTGCGCCTGCTCGTCGGCGGCGACCACCGGCGCATCCTGCCGGCCGCCGCACTCGGGGGCGCCTCCTTCCTGGTTCTCGCGGACATCGCGGCGCGGACCGTGGCGGCGCCGGAGGAGATCCCGGTCGGCGTTCTCACCGCCCTGTGCGGAGGCCCGTTCTTCCTGTGGCTGATGCGGCGCGACGCGCGCAAGCAGGCGGGAGGCGCGGCATGACGGCGGCGGCCGAACTCCACGTCGAGGGCGTCACGCTGACGGCCGGCGCCCGGCACCTGGTCCACGACGTCTCGCTCACGGCCCGCCCTGGCGAGACGATCGGCCTCGTCGGACCGAACGGCAGTGGCAAGTCCAGCCTGCTGCGCGCCGTCTACCGCGTCCTGCGGCCGGATGCCGGAGCGGTCCGGGTCGACGGCGAGGACGCCTGGTCCCTGCCCCCGCGCCGGCTGGCGCGCACGCTGGCCGCGGTGGTGCAGGACGCTCCGTCCGGCCTCGACCTGAGCGTGCGTGAGGTCGTCGCGATGGGCCGGACCCCGCACAAGCGGCTCCTGTCGGGCGACACGACACAGGACGCCGAGCTGATCGAGGCGGCGCTCGCCGCGGTCGACGCCGTCCCGCTGACCGACCGCCCCTTCGACCGGCTCTCCGGTGGTGAGCGCCAGCGGGTGCTCATCGCCCGCGCTCTGGCCCAGGAGCCGTCGCTGCTCGTCCTGGACGAACCGACCAACCACCTCGACATCCGGCACCAGTTGGAGATCCTGACCGTACTGCGCCGGCTGCCCGCGACGGTTCTTGTCGCTCTGCACGACCTCAACCTGGCCGCGTACTACTGCGATCGCCTGTACGTGCTGCGCGACGGCGGTGTCGTCGCGTCCGGGCCGCCGCACGAGGTGCTCACCGCGCGCCTGCTCGCGGAGGTCTACGAGGTGACCGCCGAAGTCGCGGTGCACCCCCGCACGGGCCGTCCCCAGGTGACGTTCCTGCCTGCGGACGTGCCGGTGCCCGACGAAGGCCCCTGACGGGTCACCGGTTCAGGCAGCAGTCGCCGCACTTCGAGCCGTTCGGCGCCCGGTAGTACAGGCAGCAGCTGCGGCGGCGGAAGGTCAGCTCGGGGCCGGTGATCCAGCCGGTCCCGCGCAGCCGTCCCGTCTCCAGGAGTTCCCGTGTCAGCTCGGTGAGCGGCACCCGCAGGCCGGGCCGGGACCTCAGCAACTGCGCCGCCGAACCGACCAGCGCGGAAGCGGAGTTCCCGGCGAGCAGCCGCGGCGCCATCTTGCCGGGCAGGTGGCTCTCCACGTGCTGAAGGACGCCGTCGGCCTGGGCGCGCACGGCGTCGGCGAGCGCCGACGCCGACCCCGGGGCGCGGCTGCCCCGAGGTCCGGGCAGCCGCAGGGCCGAGCTGTCCCCGGCCCATTCCACGGTGGTCATCACCGGTACCACCCCGTGCACGAGGGCACAGGTGAGGACCGGCGACCACAGGCGGGCCGCGAGTCCGAGGTGGGCGATGGAGACGCCGATACGGGCTTCAGCGGTGCCGTAGCGTTCGTTGACGGTCCTGGCCCGCGCGGCGAACTCCTCCCGGGTGAGCCGCTCTTGACATGCCGCGCGCCCCGGGACCGTGTCGAGGGCGAAGAAACCGCCCAGTTGTGCGACGTCGCGCAGCGCCTCGACGACGTCGCCCGCCGGCACTTCGTCCGCCGCCCCCAGACCTCTGGTCATTCCGGTCATGAGGTCGCTGTGCCAGCGCGGCGCGGCGGGTCGATCAGATAGAGGTCGAGGATCTCGGGCCGGGGCGCGACACCCGGACCACCGGCCCGCACCCAGCCCCCTATGTCCTCGGTGGCAGCCGGGTCGTTGACCAACCCGAGCCAGACCGGGCGAGCGCCTGCCGCGCGCCCTGCCGCCGACGGCTGCACCACGACGACGTTGGCCTGTTCGCACACGTCAAGACACTCGGAGATCCGCACCGGGGCGATCTCCCGCAGACGCGCCGTCTGCGCCGCGTGATCCCCTTGAACCTTGGCGGTGCCGCAGCAGCAGTCGCGGCACACCACCACCCGGCACGGGACCGCCCGCACCGCCCGCTCCACTGTCGCCTCGATCTCGTCGGCGAACCGCTCAGGCATGCCGCATCCTTCCTCTTGCCGGGGAAGTCCGCCCCGGGGGTGTGTCGAGGAGGCGACAGCGTGAGTCTCCTGGCTCTCGGGTCTCTGCTCGTCCCAGCCTTCCCACCTCTCACAAGGCAGTGGCTCATGGGGATCCGCTCGCCGATCACAGTGGCGGTACCGCACCGGATTCACACCGGATTTCCTCGGGGCGCCGTCGCCCGTGTCCGCGGTCCATCGTTTCACCCCGCTTACAGGGGACGGGAGGCGCGGTGTCGTGCGGGATGCCTCGGTCCCAGTAGCGCGGTGTGGCCGGCCCCGCCTGGCGTGGGGTGGGTGGCGGCCGTCCAGCCGGCCCGTTCGTAGAAGCGGAGGGTGTCGGTGGCGCGGGCCGAGGTGAGCAGCCAGCAGCGGCCGTCCGCGCGGTCGGCGGTCACCGCGTCCAGCAGGCGCACGCCGGTACCGCTGCCGCGGGCCCGGGCGGCGACGGCGAGTTCGTCGACCTCGCGGGAACCGCACAGCCACTCCTGCGTCCGTTCTGCGCCGAGGGCGACCGCGACCTGCGGATAACAGCGCTCCGCGGGAAAGGGCCGAGGCGTGGTCCAGGCCGTGGCCCAGCCGAACACCGTCTCGCCTTCCAGGGCCACGGCCGCGGTGAACCCGGGGCGCAGCACGTCGGTCTCCAATCGTTCCACGTAGGCGTCGGCCTGCGCGGGGGCTTCGTTCCAGGGTGGCCGCCCGAAGGCATCGGCGTACACGTCCCGCACGCCCTGCGCGTACGACAACAGCCGCCGTCCGAGGACGACGCGCACGACGAGGCTCATCACGCGGCCCGGGTCGCGGAGCCGGAGAGCGGGACGAGGGAGGCGTACTCCAGGGGTGCGGACGGGTCGATGGAGACGTCGAGCGGGGCGGGCTGTGCGCCGGAGCGCACGAGCAGGTCGCCGACTGCCGCGATCATCGCGCCGTTGTCCGTGCACAACGTCATCGGCGGCACCCGCAGTTCGATGCCCGCGGCGGCGCAGCGTTGCTCGGCCAGCTCCCTGACCCGGGAGTTGGCGGCCACGCCACCGACGACGATCAGGGTCTTCACGTCGTGGTCGCGGCAGGCGCGCAGGGCCTTGCGGGTCAAGACGTCGGCGACGGCTTCCTGAAGGGCGGCGGCCCCGTCGGCGACCGGCGGCTCCTCGCCGTGCTTGCGGTACTGCTCGGCCCAGCGGGCCGCGGCCGTCTTCAGTCCGGAGAAGGAGAAGGCGTACGGGTCGTCGCCGGGGCGGGTCAGCGGGCGCGGGAAGGTGACGGCGCCGGGGTCGCCGGCACGGGCTGCGCGGTCGATGGCCGGACCGCCGGGATAGGGCAGTCCGAGGATGCGGGCCACCTTGTCGAAGCACTCGCCGGCCGCGTCGTCCAGCGTGTCGCCCAGGTGCAGGATCGGCTCGCGCACCAGGTCCCTCACGAGCAGCAGCGAGGTGTGGCCGCCGGAGACGATCAGGACGACGCACGGCTGGGGCAGCGGACCGTGTTCGAGGATGTCGGCGGCGACGTGGCCGGCCAGGTGGTGCACCCCGTACAGCGGCACGCCCGCCGCGTAGGCCAGGGTCTTCGCGCCGGCCAGGCCGACCTGGAGAGCGCCCGACAGGCCGGGGCCGGTGGTGACGGCGACGGCGTCTATCTGCCCGAGCCGCAGCCCGGCCTCGGCCAGGGCCTGCCGCACGACCGGCGCAAAGGCTTGCAGGTGGGCGCGGGAGGCGATCTCGGGCACCACGCCGCCGAAGCGTGCGTGCTCGTCCATGCTCGACGCGACCACGTGGGCCAGCAGCTTTCCGCCTTGCACCACGCCCGCGCCGGTCTCGTCGCACGACGACTCGATCCCCAGCACCACCGGTCCGCCCACCACGACCTCATTTCGCTCTGCTGCACATCAACCGTAGTTGCAATATATGTGCAATAAGGTCACCCGCGGTACGAGCCACGACCCGGCCCTGTTGACCGCGCAGGTCGACGCCTGCCTGATCGCCTGCCGCCGCAGCCACGACGAATGCGCCCAGCACGCCCGCCACGATGAGCACTGTCGGCTGTGTGCGCAGGCGACGTCTCAAGCCATCGGTGCCTGCGAGGACGTGCTCCACGCACTGCGTGGAGCCCCGGACACCGCGTGTTCAGCTGTCGTCCGCGGCCAGTGGCGCGAACCGCACCGGCGCTCGGAACCGCGCCTTGCGCGCCGCCCGCCGGAAGGTGGTCAGGACGGCGGGACCGGCCAGCAGGATGCACACGAAGTTCGTGACGGCGCGTCCCGTGTCCCACCCCAGCGACGTGGCCAGGTCGAAGGCGACGTAGCGGTGCCACTGCTCGGTGAAGGGCAGTCCGGGCAGGTAGGCGATCGAGCTGTTGGGGTCGAGCGAGAACGGCCAGAAGGAGAGGTTGAGAAGGAAGCCGAAGAGGTAGCCGGACAGCGAGCCGTAGAGCGCGAGCAGCAGGACCTCGCGGCGGCCGGTGGCGCGCGGCAGGAATCCGGCGAGCATGCCGACGAAGGCGCAGCCGAACATCTGGTACGGCATCCAGGGCCCGACCCCGCCGGTGATGAGCGCGGAGGCGAACAGCGACGTGCAGCCGAGCGTGAAGCCGAAGCCCGGTCCGTAGACGCGCCCGGCGAGGACGAGGACGAAGAAGACGGTTTCGATGCCTGCCGTTCCCGCGCCCAGCGGCCGCAGTGCGGCGTTCACGGCGGACAGGACGCCGAGCATGGCGAGCGCCTTGGAGTCGATGCCGCCCTCGGCGATCTCCGACAGGACGACGCAGAGGACAAGGATCAGCAGGACACCGAAGATCAGCGGGGGCGCATAGCTCGCCCCGAAGGTTCCCGGTGCGACGACGAACGGCCAGAAGAACGCGACCACGCCCAGGAAGGCCGCCATGACGATGACCAGCCCGACGCGCGGCGAGAGCCGGATGGCGGCCGGCGTGGGCTTGTTGAGCAGTGACGTCGTCATGACCGATCACCCTCCTCGGCACTCCGGAGAGCCGCGCCGGCTTGGTCCACCGTGAGGAAGGGCAGCGGTGCGAGGATCTTCGCCGTCTGCGGTGCGAAGACGGGTGAGGCGACGATGACGTCGGCGGTCGGGCCGTCGGCGACGATGTCGCCCTCGGCCATCACCACGACCCGGTCGGCGGCCCGCGCGGCGAACTCGACGTCGTGGGTGGAGACGACGACGGTACGCCCCTCCACCGCCAACTCATCGACTATGCCGGTGAGTTGGGTCTTCGCTTGGTAGTCGAGGCCGCGGGTCGGCTCATCGAGGAGCAGGACCTTCGGGGCCGCGGTGAGCTGGATGGCCAGGACGAGGGCGAGCTTCTGCCCCTCGGAGAGGTCGCGGGGGTGGGTGGTGTCGGCGATGCCCGGTGCGAGGCGGTCTAGGAGCGTGCGGGCACTCTCCCCCGTCGCGGACTCGGTGTCGGCCTGGTCGAGTTCCTGCTTGACGCTCTCCAGGTAGAGGAGGTCCGACGGGGTCTGGGGGACGAGGCCGACGAGCTGCCTGGCGCGGGCAGGGGGCACGGTGTGCGGGTCGGCCGTGCGCGCACCGTCGGCCACCGCGACCGCCACCGTGCCGGAGCGGCGTGGGCCGGTGCCCTGAAGCGCCCACAGCAGGGAGGACTTACCCGATCCGTTGCGGCCCATGAGAGCGGTCACCTCCCCCGCACGGAGCCCGAGATCGATCTCGCGGACCGCCGGCACGCCCTGGTAGGTGACGGTCACCTGCCGTGCGGTGAGCAGCTCGGGCCGGTCGCGATCCGGGGCGGGCCGCACCGGCGCCGGTTCCTGCCCCGTCAGCCGGGCTCGCAGGGGCGCGGCCTTTCGGCGGGCGTCGCGGATCGAGAGGGGCAGTGGGTCCCAGCCCGCCACCCGGCCCAGTTCGACGATGGGCGGCGCGATCTTCGACGTACGGAGGATGTCGGCGGGTGCGCCGATACGGACGCGGCCGTCGCCCGGCAGGTGAAGGATGCGGTCTGCGTACTGCACGACGCGTTCCAGGCGGTGTTCAGCCATGAGGACGGTGACGCCGAGGTCGTGGACGAGGCGGGTGACGGCAGCGAGGACCTCTTCGGCTGCGGTCGGGTCGAGGGCCGAGGTCGGTTCGTCGAGGACCAGGACGCGGGGGTGGGCGGTGAGGACGGAGCCGATGGCGACGCGCTGTTGCTGACCGCCGGAGAGTTCGTGCAGCGCACGGTGGCGCAGGTCGGCGAGGCCCAGCAGGTCGAGGGTCTCCTCGACGCGTTTGCGCATGGTGGCGGGCGGGATCGCCAACTGCTCCATGGCGTAGGCGAGTTCCTCCTCCACCGTGTCGGTGACGAAGCCGTCGAGCGGGTCTTGGCCGACCATGCCGACGACGTCCGCGAGTTCGCGCGGCGGGTGGTGTGCGGTGTCGCGGCCGTCGACGGTGACGCGGCCGTGCAGGGTGCCGCCGGTGAAGTGCGGCACGAGGCCGTTCACCGCGCCGAGGAGGGTCGACTTGCCGACACCGGTGTGACCGACAACGAGGCACAACTCCCCTTCCTCGACCGTGATGTTCACGTCGCGAAGGGCGGGGCCCGGCGCGTCGTCGTACTCGATGGTGACCTGGTCGAAGGTGATCACGCGGTGGCGGCTTTCGGTTCGGTGCGTACGGGCGCGGTCGGCGGCGGAGCCAGGAACCCGGCTGCGCCCGCGAGCAGGATCGCCAGGGTCGGCACCAGCGGCAGACCGGGCCACGTCAGCGGATAGAAGGAGGGGTTGAGCTGGGCCGCGTCGTAACCGAGGTTGCCGAAGAGCAGGACGGCGGAGAGCACGCCGCTGCCCGCGACAAGCCACTCAGGCGTGCGCCACGGGTCGGGCCGGTACGTGGTGCGGGTGACCCGGCGACCGCCGAGGCGCAGCCCCGCGACGCACAGTCCCGCGCCGACCGCCATCGCGGGGAAGCCGAGGAAGGCGGGCGCGGTGGCGTCGAGGAGTCCGTACGCACCGGCGCACAGGCCGCACATACCGAGCAACATCAGGGCGCCCGTAATACGGCGGGAGCGGCGGGTGGCGGTGCCGGCACGTCCGTAGCCGCGGGAGTCCATGGCCGCAGCCAGGCGCAAGGACCGCTCCAGGGCGTCCTCCAGGACAGGCACGACGATGCCCCGCAGCGCCCTGAGTCCGCGCGTGCGTCCTGCTCTCAACTTCCTTGCGCGCACCACCCGTTGAACGCTCTGCACAAGCTGCGGAGCCACACTGATCGCAACCGTCACGGCGACGCCCAACTCGTACAGCGCTCCCGGCAGCACGCGCAGCGCCCGCTTCGGGTTGGCCAGGGTGTTGGCGGCGCCGATACAGCACAGCATGCAGGCCAGGCGGAGCCCGTCCGTGGCGGACGACAGGACCGCCTCCAGCGAGACCGGGCCACCGAGCTGAATTCCCGCGTACCAGTCCGGGGTGGGGATGTGCGGCAGGGCGAACAGGAAGTGGTCGTGCGGGGTGATGCCCGTGGCGAACACGGCACGGAAGACGACACGGATCGCCACGACGGTCAGCGCCAGGTACAGGTAGTACTTGAAGCCGCGCGCCCAGGGCGCTGTCGTGCGGCGGGCCGTGACGACGTAACCGAGGACGGCGAGCACGAGGAACAGCAGCAGCGGGTTGTTGGTGCGGCTGACCGCGGTGGCGAGCGCGAGGGCCCAGATCCACCAGGCCATCGGGTGCAGGGAGCGGGGCAGGCGGCGACCGCCTCGGTCCGGTGCGGATCCGGTCCGGGCGGCCGACGCCTCCACGGCAGTGCGGGCCATCGCCATCATTCGTGCGGTCTGCGGCGGGCGGAGTACACGGCGGCGCCGCCGATCAGTACGACGAGGCCGACGCCCAGGACGACTGGCAGCACGGAACCCGTGTCGTGCGGAGCGTCCGCCGTGGGCTCGGCATTGAGCACCGGCGTCTTCTTGCTCGCCGAAGCCGAGGGAGCCGCGTCCGCCGCACCTGACGGGCTCGCTGATTCCGGAGCCGATGAGGACGGACTGGTACTGGGCTCGGGCTTCTTGGACGCCTTCGGCTTCTTCGGTGCGTGCGAAGGCTCCACGGTCTCCTGCGTGGCGTTCCGCTCCGGGGCCGGTCCGGTGTTGACGTTCGGCGGCAGCTTGGGCGCCTTCGCCGTGGAGGCGGGCTGCCCGCCCCCGGTCGGCTTGGTGTTGTGGGCGCGCAGTTGGTCAGGCGTGACCTGCGGGCGGCCCTTCGTGCCCTCGATGTTGGTGCCGCCGAAGATCCACAGGTCGACGCTTCCCGGCTTGGGCTTGTAGAGCATGGCGCCGAGTTGGCTGTACTCCCAGTCGTTCTGTCCGGGGTTGGCATGCCAGTACGACCAGTACGCGGAGGCCGGCGGCGTGAGCACGCAGTCGTCCTGGGACGCGGGCGGAAACTGCTTGCCGCTCTTGTACCCGCTGAACCCGATGCGGCAGATGAACGCCGGGCCGTCGTGCCCCGTGCCGGTGGTGCGCCAGCCGCCCTGGTTCAGCAGCTCGTAGCCGGTCGTCGGGGTGGAGCCGCAGGCCCGGTAGACGGGCCCGCCCCAGTGGCTGAAGTCCACCGCGAGCACCGCGCCCGACGTGGTCGTGCACCGGCCCATGGCCAGCGGGTCGGCTGCCGCCGGCCCGGCACCGACACCGAGCCCCGCGGCGGCCAGTCCGAGCGCGGCCACCAGCCGGGCGACGACCGGCGTGAGACGCCCTGCCCTCATCGGTCCTCCCCGGTGGCAGCGCGTCGCCGGGCGACGACGACGGTGCGCCAGCCCACTGCGCTCAGGAGCAACGCCAGCGCGGCAAGTGCCGTGACCTGTAGGCCGGTTGAGGCGAGGGCACCGTCACCGCTGTTCGTGTCAGCGGCGTTCCCGCCGCTCGCTCCGGAGGTGTCACCGCCGGGCGTAAGGATCTGCGGGGCACCGTCACCGCCTCCGGTGCCGCCGTCGCTGGGCGTGGGCTGTGCCGACGTGCCGTCGAGGCTGCGGTCCAGTTTCCCGAAGGAGATTCCGGTGGCGCCACCCACCGCTTGGGTCGAGGCCCGCAGATCGGATCCGCGCTGCCCTTCCTTCGCGACGTTGAAGCCACCGTCCGAATTCTGCTGCGTAGCAAGGAACTTGAGAGCCTTGGAGATCTGGTCCTTGTACGTCGACTTGTCGAGGGAGAGGCCCTGCACGGCGAGCGCCGCCGAGTTCACGGAGTTGCCTGCCGCGCCCGGGAAGCCTCCGTCGGCAAGCTGCTTGGACGCGATCCACGCCAGCGCCTTGTCGACGGCCTGCTCCGCCTTGTCGCCGCCCACCAGGTCGAGGGCCATCGCGGCGATGGCGGTGGAGTCGACATCGGAGTCACCAGTCGCCGGAATCAGGCTGGGCCAGGCGCCGTTGTCCTTGTTCTGCAGGCTCTCCAGGTACGCGATCGGTTCCTCGGCGTTGTCCTTGTCCCCGGCGCGGACCTGCGCCATCACGGCGAGGGCCTGCGAGAAGACCGACGGGGCGTACGTGTAGGCGCCCTTGGCGGCGCAGGAACGGTCCGGCGCCTTGCTCTCAGCCGGGCACACCGCCTTGTCGAGGGCCGCGATCAGGTCGTGTCCGGCGAAGTCGCGCGGGTCACGGCCGACCGACTCGGCGAGCAGCGCGGTCTTGCCGATCGAGCCTCCGGCGGCGTACTCGGTGCCGACGCCCATCCAGTCGTTGACCGTACGGTCCTCGCCGTCCTTGCCGCTCTGGTCGAGGAAGTCGACGACGCCACGCAGTTTGGCGTTGTTCAGGCCGGTGGCGGCGAGCGCGTAGGCGCCGTCGATCGTCAGGCCGAAGTCGGCGCGGCCGGACCCGGCACCGGCCGGGTAGTACCGGCCCTGCTTGAGCTGAGCGGAACCGGTGAGGTAGGCGACGCCCTTCTTGAGGTCGGGACCGCCGGTGGGCGTCGGGTCGCCACTCGGGTCGTCGGTGGTCGGCGGGTCGGTGGGCTCGGTCTTCTCGGTGGTGAGTGTCGCCAGGTCGGTGCGGGCGCCCGCGAGGACGGCCACGGGCGTCGCGTACAGGGACGGGTCCGTGGCGTCCTGGTCGAACCCGAAGCCTCCGCCCTTGAGTTGGGTGCGCGACAGCCAGCCTTCGGCGGCGTCGGCGAGCCTGGTGTCGCCGAGTGCGCGCAGCGCCTGGGCCGCGTACGAGGTGGCGATGACGTCACCCGTGGTGGTCCCGGCGTAGGCGGGGAAGGCGCCGGTATCGAGCTGCGCCTTGGCGAGGTAGGCGCGGGCCTTGGTGACGGCGTCGTCGTGGCCGCCGGCCTGGTGCAGGACGAGCGCGATCAGACCGGTCGTCCCGGCGTCGCCCTCGCAGCGCTCGCCGGGCTGGATGAGGATGCTGGTGATCCCGCCGTCCTTGCACTGCACCTGGGTGAGCCGATCCACCGACGCGGCGTCCGGCTTGTCACCGGCACGCAGGATCGCGAGGACGGCACGGGCCTGCTCGTCGGAGTACGTGATGTTGCGGATGTCGCCCTTGGCGGTGCAGCCCTCGCCCGGGGCGCGCTCCGCGCACACGTTCCCGGTGAGGTCGGCGATCAGGTCGCGGCTGCCGAAGGCGTGCGGATCGCCCTCGGTCGACGCGGCGAGCAGCGCGAGACGGGCCACGGCCGCCGTGTCGGGAGCCTGGTCCTTGCCGTTCGGCAAGACGTAGTCGTCGACATGACCAGCCAAGAAGGACGTGACCTTGTCGACGGTGTCGCTCTTGCCGTAGGCGGCGGCCAGGGCGTACGCGGTCTCGGTCGTGAGCAGGTAGTTCGGGGTCTCGGCGCCGTCGTCGACGATGCGCTCGCCGTCCGTCAGGCCGCCCTTGAGCCAGGCTCCGGCCGCGGCCACGTCGACCGTGCCCGGTGCGCCCGTCGGCCCCGTGCTCGGGTCGGGGCTCGAACCGCCTCCGGCGCGTACGTCGTCGGGGCTGAAGGCGGGCCTGCCGGTGGTGCCGCCGATGTCGGTGCCCCCGTAGATCCAGGCGTCGACGTCGCCGTCCTTGAGCCTGCGGTCCATGGCGCCGTACTGGCTGTAGGACCAGTCGTCCTGCCCGGCCGAGGCGACCCAGTACGACCAGTACGCGGTGGCGGGCGGGGTCAGCTTGCAGGCTTCCGTGGCCGACGTCGGGTACTGGGTACCGGAGTTGAAGGAGCCGAAGCCGATGCGGCAGATGAAGGCAGGGCCGTCGTGTTCGGTGCCGGCAGTGGTGAAGCCACCCTCGTGCAGAAGCTCGTAGCCCGTGGTGGGGCTGGTGTCGCAGCCCCGCTCGACCTTGCCGCCGAAGGGGCCGAAGTCGACGGCGACGACAGCACCCTTGGTGGCGGTGCAGTCACCGATCGGGGAGGCTGCGGCGGGCGGGGCCGCCGAGAGGAACGCGATGCAGGCCGCGGCCAGGACGGCCAGTGCACAGAATGCCGCCGCGAACGCTCCGAACCGTCTTCGTGCACGGACATCCGTGCGTTCCATGGTCCTCACCACGGCCCCCTCGGTGTGTGGCCGAGGCAGGGGTACGTACACGTGGCAGAGGCCCCGCACACGGATCTCCTGAGGAGCCGGTCGGCGGAGCTGGTCGCACCACGCCGTAATCCGCGACGGCGTCTGTTGCTGTGGAACACGCTCCAGGCATTCCGGCTCGCCCGACCAAGATCGGGCCTACGGTTGCGGGTCAGCGCCGGACTTCGACCGGCTTCCCCTGGAACTTCCTTGCATATCAGCCGGATTGGAACACGCGTTCACAGAATCCGTCAAGGGTGTTCACAGAGTGACGCGCGCGACCTTCGGGGGGCGCTGTGGCGGGGATCGGCCGACCTCGGGTACTGTCCCGCTCTGCCGAGTGGGGGAACCCGGTGAGAGTCCGGGGCTGACGCGCAGCGGTGTGGGGGCGGTGACCGTCCCTGAGCCCGAATGCCCAAGCGGCACAGGCTAGTTGGAAGTCGGTCCACGCGTCCCGGACGGCGGCCACACCCGTGTGCGCCCCCTGAGCAGGGACCCTCCGGGCCGGTCGGCGTCCCTCATCTCTGGAGCACGCCATGCCCCGTCCCGCTCTCGTCCGCCGCGCCGCGTTCACCGCGGCGGCCGCCCTCGGCGCCTTCGCCCTGACCACGCTGCCCGCGGCGGCGACCGCCACTCCGGCGCAGATCGCCACGTCCAAGACGAACGGCGTCACCTACCTCAAGTCCCTTCAGGCGGCGGACGGTTCGTACGCCGGCTCGGGCCTGTCCAACGAGTGGGCCTTCAGCGCGCTCGCCTCGGCGGGCACCGCCGCGGTCGACGTCACCCCGGGCGGCGACACCACCAAGAACGCGAGAACGGTCTACAGAAACCTCCTCGCCACCAGTGCCTGGCCGTCTTCCTCCCCCGTCGTCACCGACTACGAACGCGCCACGCTCAACGCCAACGCGGCCGGCATCGACCCGGCCCGCGTGTCGGCCTCCCGCAACCTCGTCGCCGACATCTACCGCTACTGGCAGACCGCCGAGCCCGGCTACTTCGGCCCCTCGGCGAACTTCAACGGCACCGTCTTCGCCGCCCTCGCCCTGAACGGCGCCAAGACCACCACCGGCCAGATACGCGTCCCGCAGGCCCTGCGCGACGCGATGATCACCCGGATCCGCGCCAACCAGCACGACGACGGCGGCTGGAACTACAGCAAGGCCGAGGGCGACGCCGGTCAGCTCGGCACGGCCAGCGACATCGACATGACAGGAGCGGCGATGGCCGCCCTGTGCGTCTCCGGCGTCCCGAACACGGACCCCGACATCACCCAGGCCAAGACCTTCCTCAAGGGCAAGCTGGTCGCCACCACCGGTGCCTTCGACGCCATGTTCGGCGTGAACACCGACTCCAACGGCTGGGCCGTCTCCGGCCTCAACGCCTGCGGCATCAACCCCCAGACCGGCGACTTCCTCACGGCGCGCGGCAAGACCCCGGTCGACTTCCTGATCAGCCAGCAGTTCAACCCGGGCGGCGGCTTCAAGTACCTGCCGAGCGACACCTCCCCGCAGGCGTACGCGTCGATCGACGGCCTGCGGGCGGTGGCCGGCGGCGGATTCACTGCGACCCCGCCGGCCCCGGTCACCTCCGGCGCCCCGCAGTGGGTCGCCCAGTCGAGCCTGACCTCGGGCACGAAAAGCACCTTCGCCGTGACGGTCGACGACGGCTCCGGCACCCTGAAGGTCTGCTCGGTTCCCGTCACCGCGACCGGCTCCACGACCACGCTCGGCGCAGTGCTGGACGCGGCAGCCTCCTCGGCCACCCCGTCCGGCTGCGTCAGCGGTGTCACCCCGTCCTCCGGAACCGGCCAGATCACCTCCCTCAACGGCAAGGCCAACAGCGGATCCAACACCTGGAAGGTCAGCGTCGACGGTTCGTCATTCGCGACGGCCGCCCGTAACAAGACCATCGGGGTGGGTGACACGATCGCGCTTCGCTGGGGTGCCTGACCGTTCGAAGTGGTGGGGTCGGCCCGGCTCGGCTGGCCCCACCAGATCCAGCAGCTCACGTAGTTCCCGACGACCCTTCATGATCAGGTCGTACGCCGCCACCGGGTCCGTGTCCGACGGTAGTTGAACGTCCCCGAGAACGTCCGTGACCGAGTACGGCGTGCGCAGCCATCGATACAGCGCAAGCCAGTCCTCCCTGCGGTCGTCCGAGATGCCCTTGTCCCATGGCCGTGACTCTGCTGGTGATGTTGGCGGGGGTCACGGGCTGGGTCGACGGGGTGCTTTGCTGGGAAGAGCGCGGGGCGGTGTCGGTGGTGGAGGTGGTCGCGGTGTCGCTGCGGCCGGAAAGTCATCAGCGGATCCCGGCAAGGACGTTGAGGACAGCACGGGCGGCGTGCCCGAAGGGCACCCCGGCGATGCTCATCCGGGACCGGCTCGATGTCCTGTTCGAGGACGACGAGTTCGCCGCACTGTATCCCGACGAGGGCAGGCCGGGACTGTCGCCCGGACAGCTCGCACTGGTATCGGTGCTGCAGTTCGCGGAGAACCTGTCCGATCGCGCGGCGGCCGACGCGGTCCGCACCAGGATCGACTGGAAGTACGCGATCGGCCTTGAACTGGAGGATCCTGGCTTCGACCACTCGGTGTTGTGCGAGTTCAGGGTCCGACTGGCCGAACAGGACGGCGTCGCCGACCAGTTGCTGCAACTGATGCTGGATTGCCTGGTGGAGGCCGGCCTGCTCAAGGCCGGAGGCCGGCAGCGTACCGACGCCACCCATGTGCCGACCGCGGTGCGGACAATCGAGCCCGAGTGGGCCAAGCGGTACGGACACCGGGTGGAGATCGGCAAGCTGCCGGGCGGGAAAGCGGCTGTGACCGCCCGGGCCGAGGAGTTCGGCCGGGACGGACAGAAGATCCTCACCGCCGCCTGGGCTTCCTGCACCCCACCCCGCCTGCGGCTTCTTCGTCAGGTGGAGATCCTGCGCCAGGTCTGGGTCCACCACTACTCCTGGGACATGGACGGAGTGCTGCGCTGGCGGGACGGCCACGCCCTCGGGACCCCGCCTGGAGCGGATACCGGACGCATTTCACGGAAACCTGCGACGAGGTACGCCCTGAGCTGGTGGTCCATGTCGCCACCACCATCTCCACCGTCCAGGACATCGAACTGACCGACACCAGCCACGACGACCTCGCCGAGCGGCACCTGCCGCCCGCCGAGCACGTGGTCGATTCCGGCTACATCTCACCGGCCCGTATCGCGCGGGCTCAGCGCGTACACGGCATCACCCTCCTCGGCCCGGTCGCCGCCGACCGCAGCGCCCAGGCCAAGGCCGGTGCCGGCTTCGGCAAGGCGGCCTTCACCATCGACTGGGACAACGAGCAGGCGATCTGCCCGCGCGGGGCCACGAGCGTGTCCTGGACCAAGCTGAACATCAAGGACCACACCTATCTGCAAGCCCGGTTCGCCGAAGCAGACTGCCGAGCCTGCCCAGACCGCGCACAGTGCACCACGTCAGCCACCGGCCCCCGCTCCATCGCCGTGCTGCCCCGGTCGCTGCACGAGATCCAGAGACGCAACCGGCTCGACCAGCGCACCGAACAATGGCGGCGCCGCTATGCGATCCGCGCCGGCATCGAGGCCACCCTCTCGCGGAACGTCCGAGCCCACGGCCTGCGCCGCTCCCGCTACCGAGAACTCGCCAGAACCCACGTCCAACACGTCCTCACCGCGATGGCCTGCAACGTCACCCGGATCTCCGACTGGGCGACCGGCACCCCCAGAACCCGCCGCCGCACCACGCGCTTTCACGCACTGTGAGCAGCCGCCGCATGACCCCTGAGGAACCCGCCAACATCACCAGCAGAGTCATGTAAGTGCAATAAGGCGATGACGGCAGGTCTCCTGTTCCGTACGACAGAACTGGAGGCCCGTCCGTGCCCACCATCACGGTCATCGACAGCAGCCGAACACTTGCGACGCCGATCAACGTGCTCGCCGTTGCCCCGGAGTCACCCTTCACCGGCAGGTACGGCAAAGGCTCCCGTGGGCCACGCGCCCACGGGAGCCTTTGCCGTACGCCCCGACGGCGCCCACGCGCTGGCCGAAGTCGTCGGTGATGACGATGCGCTTGTCCTCCGGTGCTGCGGGGTCGACGAACAGCTGCGGGCAGCCGCAGTCGCACTTCCCGCAGAAGGCGGCTACCTCTTGGAAGCCCGTCAGATCGGTCGTGTCCCTGCTCCCTTCGGACGGTTGTGCACGTGGTGCTGCTGGCATACCCGGCGGTGGCACACCGGACGCGATCGCGGGACGAGCCACCGAGGCACACTCACGGCGGCCGCCGCTCCAGCGGGCCCGCGATGCATCCGGAACTGTGAGTCGTCCGGGAACCGCAAGCGGTCCGCGGACGACTCACTGAAAGAAAGGCGCGCTGCGCCTCGCGCCCCCTTCGCCCTCACACGAGCAGGGCGAACATCACCCCCATGCCGACGGCCATCGCCGCGTGGCAGGCGGGCTCGGAGGCTTCGCCCGCGAGGACCGCGACCGAGCGCCCGCCAGGTGCCGCACTGGCCAGCCGCTGTTCGTCGAACGCCTGGGCCAGCCAGCGCAGTCCGAGCACCAGGAGGACCAGGGCGAACAGTGCGGCCGTCCACTGGTCGCCGGCCTGTGAGAGCGTCATGGCGCTGGTGGCGTCGGTGCCGGACATGTCCATTCCCGGCATGTCCTGGGCCGCGCCTTCCATGCTTCCGGCCATGCCGGAGCCGTTCATCACGGCCGCCATCCAGGCCATGGAGGCCATCATCACGACGTGGGGCAGGGCGCCTGACAGTGCTGCGGTGCGGGTCGTCGCTCGCGCGGAGCGGGCGAGCGCGGCGCCGGCGAACCAGAGGGCGCCCGCGGAGAAGACGACCACCTGCGGTCCAGCGGGGAGGTCCATCCCCCATGGCCAGGCCATCGCGGCCATTGCTGCTCCCATGACCGCGTGCAGGGCGTGGCCGACGCGGTTGACGACGGGGCGTCCCGGCGTCGCCGCCAGCCACAGGGCGTAGCAGGCGGGCAGGACGAAGAGGGCGGTGAGGATCCACCTCAGTCCGGTCGCGTTGATCACGCGGCCACCTCCTTGGGCTCGTTACGGCGCCGGCGTCGCGCGCCGACGATCAGGTCGACGACGATGAAGGCCAGCAGGGGCAGGCCGAAGAGGGGGATGAAGTAGCCGATGGCGGCGGTCAGCAGGACGGCCGGGGCGAGGAACCAGCCGGGCAGGCGTCGCCAGGTGCCACGGGTGGGGGCGCGGCCGAGGGTGAAGCCGTCGGTGCGGGTGGGCCTGCGCAGCCACCACATGCGGTAGCCCCACAGGATCATGCCGATCAGGGCGATCGCGAGCAGGGCGAGGACGATCTGGTTGGCGAGGCCGAACAGCAGGCCCATGTGGGCGTCGATGCCCCAGCTGGTCATCTTCGACAGCAGTGGATAGTCGGCCCAGTTGGCGCGGTCGGTGATCTTGCCGGTGGTGGGGTCGACGGCCACGGTGTCGTGGCGTTCGGGCCAGCTGCGGGTGTTCTCCTTGACCACGTAGGTGGCCTGGTCCTTGGTCGGCGGGCTGACGTTGAGGACGCCGCGCAGTCCGGCCGCGTGCGCGGAGGCGACGACCGTGTAGAGGCCGACATCGCCCTCGCTCGCCCTGGCGCCGGAGCCGGTGGGCTGGTGCGTGGTGTGGCCCGGCAGGGTGGTGGAGACCGCCGGCGTGGGTCCGGCCAGCGCCGACTGGATCTTGCCGATACTGGCTCCGGCGTGGACGGACCAGGTCATGCCGGTGGCGGACAGGCCCAGCAGCCCGACCGAGGCCCACACGCCCACCGTGGCGTGCCAGGACATGGTGCGTCGGCGCCCCTTCGGCCCGCCCTGGGGGATGACCATCCGCCGGATCCGCTGACGGGAGCGCGGGGCGGTCAGCCAGAGGGCGAGTCCGCCGAGGATCTCCACCCCCAGCCAGCTCGCCGCGATCTCGCTGTAGATCCGGCCGGGCTCGCCCAGGTTGAGGTGCCGGTGGAAGCCGTCCACCCAGGATCGGACCGGAAGCCACCATCCGGCGAACGTCCGCTCCTGACCGAGCACTTCACTGGTGTACGGGTTCACGAAGGCGGTCTGGGTGTAGTTGTCGGGCAGGCCGGGCCGGTCGAAGACGACGCGGGTGCTGTCCGTGCGGCCGGTGGCCGGGGTCACCGAGAACAGCGTGCCGTCGGGGACCGCCTTGCGCGCCGCCGCCACCTGGGCGGACAGTGCCTGGGGAGTGCCGTGCGGGGTGACCTTGAGTTCGTGGCGGTAGACGACCGCCTCGATCTGCGGGGTCGCGGTGTACATCAGTCCGGTGATCGCGGCCACGAGCAGGAACGGGCCGATGAGGACGCCCGCGTAGAAGTGGAGCCGGAGCAGGATCGGGCGCAGGCCGCTCCACGACACGGGCGGCTTGGCGCCGGGCCGCGCGCGCGCCTCGGTGGCCGGAGCCGTCGCGTCGTCCTCGCGAGACGTGAGGTCGGGGTCGGGTTCTGCTGTGGATATGTCCGTCGCAGCTCGTGCTGTGTGGCTTTCCGCCATAACGGGCCTTTCTATAACGGAACGTCGTCCACCGCTTTCGGCGGTCCGGTGTAGTGGTCGGACGCGAGGGCGGGCGAGTTCCCGGCGCCTTGCCGTGAACGGGGTCACGGCAAGGGCGGAGGAGTCGTGGTGGTGGGCTGACGCCGCTCCGCTCAGGCGGCAGGCGTGTGCGGGGCGCGGCGCCGGCCCGTGTTGGTTCAGGCGGCGGCGAGTTCGTGCGTGCCGGGACCGGGTGTCGGCGCTGCGGCGTCGGTGAGAGACCGCGTCAGGAGGGCGCGGGCCCGTGAGACACGCGAGCGCACTGTGCCCACGGGGCACCTGGCCAGCACGGCCGCCTCCGCGTAGGACAGGCCGAGCAGTTGCGTGAGCACGAACGCCTCGTACCGGTCCGGGGGCAGGGCTTCGAGGAGTTCCATGACGGCGATGCCGTCGTCGAAGCCGGGCAGCCCTTTGGGCTGGGTGCGCTCGGCCGCGCCTTGCCAGTCGGTGGTGTCGGCGATGCGCGGCCGGGCGGCGGCGTGGCGCAGACTGTCGGCCACGACGCGGCGTGCGATGGACAGCAGCCAGGTGCGGGCGGAGGAGCGGCCTTCGAAGCGGTGCAGGCTCGTCAGGGCGCGCAGGAACGTGTCCTGGGTGAGGTCGTCTGCGGCCTGCGCGTCCTTCGCCAGATAGGTGACGAAGCGGCGCACGTCCAACTGAAGCGCGCGCACGAAGTGTTCCAGGGCTTGGCCGTCGCCGCGCGCGGCGGCGAGGGCGATGGCGGTGACCGACTCGTCGGTCACCGCGGGCGGGGCAGGAGTCATTGCCCGAGGTCCCTTCTCGGATCCCGCTCGGCGCACGCGTGAGCGACTGCCGGCGCGGGGCCGGACAGTTCACGGGTGTGTCACGGGAAAACGGGAGGTGAGCCGTGCGGCCGCACAGAACGGCGTAGCACGGAAAGCGCGTCCGGGGCTGCGATCAGCCGCCAGGCGCGTGGCACCGGCTGTCAGACGACAGCGGGCGCCCCAGGGGGGCCTCGGGTGGCCAGGGTGTGGACGAGGAGCCGCGAACGCAGCGGCGCGACGGCGATGAGGGTCCGGCGCGCGGGCGCGGGCACCTGGGCCACCGGGCACGGGGCCAGGACCAGGCGCAGGGGTACGAACGCCCGGTCGGCGACGGCACGCAGCACGCGGAACGCTGCCCGTTCCCCCATCGCCAGCCAGATGCCGCAGACCAGCGCGGCGGCCACGTGCGCGGCGAGCATCCCCCACGACGCCGTACCCGACATCGCACCCATGTGGTGCATGCCGGCCATGGAGTCCATCCCGGCCATGTCGTGCGCCATCGCGCCGCCGCCATGTCCCGCGGGCGGCATGTGCATCTGCTCGGTGAGACCCGTCCGCACCGCCAAGTCGTAGGCACGGGACGCCGCCTCGGGCGTGGGATCGCCGCACAGCAGCAGGCGAGCCCACTGCTCAGGTGTGGCAGCCGAGGACGTGCCGGTGGGCGTGGTGGCGTGCGCGAGCGACTGGGACAGAGTGAAGGCGGCGTGCAGGCACGCCTGCACCGCCAACGTCAGCAGGACCACGGTGCGCCGTCGGCGCTCCTCGGCGGCGAAGAGCCAGCCGGTCAGCGCCGTCGCGACGGCTGCCGAAGCGAGTACGGGCCACGGCAGCGGCGTGCCGGACATCCATACGTGTCCCACGGCAGCGAGCACGACGCACACGGCGGCGAACATCGCGGCGCGGGACGCGCGGGACAACCGGCTGACGGACACAGCCACATCTTGGCACTGGCACCGCGCGCCGGGCGGCACCGGGGCGGGCCATTGGCACGTGTGGTGCCTCAGTGATTTCGGCAATGCCCCGTGAGGCCGGGCAGCGAGGTGGGAGCATGAGCCCGCCATGACTGCTGGACGGTGTGCGCGCACAGTGCGGACCGGGGTGTTCGCGGCGATCTGTGCCACGCTCGCGGCCCTGGGGCACGTCGTCATGTCCGGCACCGGAATCCCGTGGTGGGCGCTGCTCGTGGCACTGGCCATGACGGCGGTCGTCGGCTGGGGACTGTCCGCGTTCGAACGCGCGGGGCGGACCGTGGTGACGGCCTGCGTCGGAATCCAGGTCGCCCTGCACGTGACGCTGTGTCTGGCGCAGGCCGCCGCGCACCCGGACGCCGGCGGATCCCTGCCGCGCCGCTGGCTCGCGTACCTGCTCTGCACGACTCCGCCGACACCTCACCCGCAGAACGGCTCCATGCCGTCCATGCCCGGGATGAGCGGCACGACGAGTACCACCCTGCACTCGATGCCCGGCATGGGCGCCCCGGGGCACGGCATGAGTGCCGCGTCCTCGGCGGGCATGCTCGCCGCCCACCTCCTCGCCGCGGCCCTGTGCGGCGGATGGCTGGCCAGGGGCGAACGCGTGGCCTTCGACGCGCTGCGGGCCGTCGAGTCCTGGCTGGCGGCGCCGCTCCGTCTTCCGGTGCCGTGCACGCTCGCGGCACCCGACCACCCTGTCCCCGCGACCCGTCCGGTCTCCGACCGGGCTCCGCGTCGCCTCCTGCTCGCCAGGGCGATCACCTCAAGGGGACCGCCGGTTCCTCCCGCTGTCGCCTGACGACAGCCGGCATCCCGGCGCCACCCCACCCCCGGCGCCGCGCGGCGGCCGCACGCAGCTCCTACGGCCGCTCCCCTCCTTCACCGCACCGGCATTCCGTCGGCGCAGGCCGCGCCGTGGCCCGGCGGGGGCCCGCCGCCTCGCTCGCACGGGACCGCGGTCTGTCCGCCGTGACGCGATCCCGGTGCCGCCCAGAGAGGCACACCAGGTGATCACTCCTGTCCTGCACGACTCCCGCGACGCCTGTGCGACGCAGCTCGCCCTCGCGGCCCGCGGTGGCGAACCGCACGCCACCGATCTGTTCGTCCGGGCCCTGCACCGCGATGTACTGCGCTACGTCACCCGCCTGTGCACCGATCCGCACCTCGCCGACGACCTCGCCCAGGACACCTTCCTGCGCGCGCTCGGCAGCCTGCACCGGTTCGAGGGGCGCTCCTCGGCCCGGACCTGGATCCTGTCGATCGCCCGCCGGGCGGTCGTCGACAGCTTCCGCCGTGCGGCGGCCCGGCCGCTCCTGTCGGACACCGACGACTGGCAGGACACCGCGGAGCGCGCCCAGCCCCGCTGCGCCCCGGGCTTCGACGAGGGCGTGGTCCTCACCACGCTGCTGGACGCCCTGCCCGACCGGCGTCGTGAGGCATTCGTCCTCACCCAGCTCCTCGGCCTTCCCTACGCCGAGGTGGCAGCCCTCACCGGATGCCCGGTGGGGACGGTCCGCTCGCGTGTCAGCCGGGCACGTACGACGCTGATCGAGCAGCTGGACCACGCCGAACAGCACGCGGCCCTCGGCACACCCGCCTGAGCACCCGCCTGACCGGCTCCTTCCCGCGTCCCGCTCACGCCGGACGCGGGAAGACCGTCCGGCGGACCGGGCTCACTCGTGCGGGAACATCGCGAACAGCTTCTTTACGACGTCGGGACCCGCGCTCTCCCTGGTTCCCGCGTCGTACGGCGGTTGCGGCGCGTACTCAAGGAGGAGTTGCACGGCCTGGGCCGCGTCGTCACCGGCGATCAGTCCGGCGAGGGTCAGGGCCATGTCGATGCCCGCCGATGCTCCCGCGCCCGTGGCGTAGTGGCCGTCGACTACGACGCGCTCCCGTACCGGGGTCACGCCGAACCCGGTGAGCTGGTCTAGAGCGCCCCAATGGGTCGTCGCCCGGCGGCCGGTGAGGACTCCGGAGGCGGCGAGGACCAGGGCGCCGGTGCACACGGACGTCATCCAGTCGGCGCTCTCGTCGACGCGCCGCAGCCAGGCGTGCAGGGCCCCGTCGGACATCTGGTCCGCCTGCCCCGGCCCGCCGCCGACGACCACGACGTCGGGGTGCGGCACGTCGTCCAGGCCGGCCACGGCGTCGATCGAGAGGCTGCGCAGGTCGTTGCGTACGGGGCCGGGTGCCTCGGCGACGAACACGCTCTCGGTGTCGGGCAGTCGGGCCAGTACGTCGTAGGGGCCGATGACGTCGATGGCCGTGAAGCCCGGATAGAGCACGATCGCGATCTGCATGGAGAGCTCCTTCGCTGGTTCCGGCCGGGAGACGGCCACGAGCGGACACCGTCTGCGTCCGGTGCGCGCAGGGAGTTCGCGCATGGAGGGAGTCGTGGCCGTGCGGGGCCGAGTTCCCGGCGCGGTATTGATGGCCGGTAACCACTCCGGGTCCTGGGCCATGTGCAGGGCCAGGTCCGACATCCCCGTACGAGTGACTCGTGCGACACGAGGGAACTAAGACGTGCCGCGGTCCGACTCGTGGAAGACGGCGGTATCCGGCTGAACACCGGAGCTGCCGCATCCGTACCCACAGACGCACGCACGTCTCCCCGTTTCCAGGAGTAGCGCCATGAACCGATCCGACTACCGCGTCACCGGCATGACCTGCGGCCACTGCGCCGCCGGTGTCACCGAACAGGTCAGCGCCGTACCCGGCGTCAGCGACGTAAGCGTCGATCTGGAGAACGACACGGTACGGGTGACGGGCCCGGCCTTCGACGACGCGCAGGTGCGCGCCGCCATCGAGGAGGCCGGATACGAGGCGGGCGCCGCGGCCGTCGTCTGATCCGCGCCTCTCGACCGGAGCGCACCGGCGGCGGACGCCCGGAGGCACCGGCGACGGCGAGGGCTCACTGGTGACGGTGCCTCACCGGATGCCGGCGTCGGCCCGCCGGCGCACCTTCCGCCGCCCTGCGCACCACCACGTGCAGGGCCAGGCTGCACACAGGCTGCACACCATTCCCGCGGCGAGGCCCGCCCACGCGCCGGTCGCCGCGGCGAGCCGGAAGCCCAGCCATCCGTACGCTCCCACGAGCAGCAGCGTGGTGGCTGTCGGCAGGCCGCAGGCGAACACCCGCTGGCGCCACCGGTGGCGGCGCGACAGGTCTCGTGTCGCCCGATCCTCCCCAGGGCCAGGCGTCGGGAGCGGCGCGCCGGTCTGTCTGCATGGCGGGACCCCTGGTGGGAGATGGCCGGGCAACCGCCTCAACACCCATGCGAACAGAGGGCGTTGGAGTAGCCTCGATAGCGTCGAAGCTGTCCTTCCCACACCTTGGGGGAGCCATGCACAGGACTCAGGACCTCATCGAAAGCATCAGCAGCCGACTCTCGGTCGACAGTGAACTCCTCGCTCGTACGGCAACCGCGCTGACCGACTGCGAACGGGCGAGCAGCGCGTGCGCGGCGGGCATGCTCGCCGACAAGGACGCCGACGCGCTGCGTGAGGCGATCGCCCAGAACCTCGCCTGCGCCGACGTGACCGCCACGATGGCCCGGCTGCTCGTACGCGGGGACGACACGCAACGACCGCTGATCACAGCGCAGCTCGGCGTCTGTCTCATCGCCTGCCGCGACGCTCACGAACTGTGTGGCCGGCATGCCGGGCACCGCGAGCACTGCCGTGTCTGTTCGGAGACGGCCCAGGAGGCCGCCGAGGCGTGCGAGGCGCTACTCACCGCCCTCGCGCGCTGAACAACCCCTCGACTGGCACTGGTTCACTCCGCGGACGTCCGCGCTCAGCGGGTCCGCCGCGTACGTCAGCCGCACCACACCGTCCTCGTCGCGTCGCGCGGAGGCGGTCACGCCGAAGACCTTCGCGAGGACGGCCGGGGTGAGGACGTCGAGGACCGGCCCGGCCGCGACGACGTCGCCCTGGTCGAGAACGACCAGGTGGTCGCAGAAGCGGGCCGCGAGGTCGAGGTCGTGCAGGACGGCGAGTGTCGTGGTGCCGGTGGCCCGGATCAGGTGCAGCAGCTCGAACCGGGCGCGGATGTCGAGGTGGTTGGTCAGCTCGTCCAGGACGAGCAGACGGGGCTCCTGGGCCAGGGCCCGCGCCAGCAGAACGCGTTGGCGCTCGCCGCCGGACAGCGAGGCGTAGTCGCGGTGCACCAGGTGCCGGACTCCGCAGCGGTCCACGGCGTCCTCGACCGCCTGCTGGTCCTGGGGCCCGTCGCGTCCCAGGAGGCCGTGGTGGGGTGCGCGTCCCAGGGCGACGGTCTCGATCACCGTGAGGCCGCCGCTGCCGCCGGTTGCGTCCTGGAGGACGGCGGCGGTGCGCAACGCGGCTGCGCGCGGGCTGAGTTCCCAGATGTCGTCGTCGCCGACCCGGACCGCGCCGTCGGCCGGCCTGAGGGAGCGGTAGACGGCCCGCAGGAGGGTGGACTTGCCGCTGCCGTTGGGGCCGACGAGTCCGACGAGGTCGCCGGGCCGGGCGTGGAGGTCGACGCCATTGAGGATGGGGTGGCGGTCGAGGGTGATGTGGAGCCGGTCGACGGTGAGGCGCATGGGTGTCAGTCCAGACCCTTGTTGCGGCGCAGCAGCCACAGGAAGAAGGGGGCGCCCAGGAGGGCGGTGAGGATGCCGAGGGGGAGTTCGCTCGGCCGGTTCAGGGTGCGCGAGAGCAGGTCGACGAGGACGAGGTAGACCGCTCCGAGCAGGGCGGACAGCGGCAATAGCCGGCGGTGGTCGGCGCCGGTGGTGAGCCGTACCAGGTGGGGGATCATCAGGCCGACGAAGCCGATGCCGCCCGCGACGGCGATCACCGAGCCGGTGAGCAGGGCGCTGAGCAGGAGCAGGATCGTGCGGAGCCGGTTGACGTCGGTGCCGAGTGAGGTCGCGGTCTCGTCTCCGGCAAGGAGCACGTTGAGCTTGCGGCCGAAGAGGGTGAGCAGGACGGTGCAGCCGATGACGACGGTGGTGACGGCGGGCAGTTGGTGCCACTGGGCGCCGGCCACGCTGCCGAGCATCCAGAACATCACGGTGCGCAGTTCGGTGGGGGTGGCCTGGAGCTGTACGTAGCTGGTGGCCGACAGGAACACGTAGCCGACCGCCACTCCGGCCAGGATCAGCCGGGTGGGCGCCATCCGGCCGCGCCTGCGTCCCAGCCAGAAGACCAGCGCGCCCGCGACGACCGAGCCGGCGAACGCGGCGGCCGACACCCCCACCCCGAACAGGGCCGCTCCCCCGCCCAGGGTGATGACGATGACCGCGCCGAGGGTGGCACCGTAGGAGAAGCCGAGTACGAGCGGGTCGGCGAGCGGGTTGGCGACCACGGTCTGGAGTACCGCGCCGGACAGAGCGAGCCCCGCGCCTGCGACAGCGGCCGAGCACGACGCGCGGGGTACGGAACGTCCACACGATCTGGTCCAGGGCGCCGTCGCGGGGCGGGGCGCCGATGCCGGTGACGTGGTGCAGGACGATGCTCCACACCTCGCCCAGCGGCACGTTGACCGCGCCGATGCTGACGGCGACCAGCATCACGGCGACGAGCACGAGAGGCAGGGCGACAAGGGCGAGTGATGCGCGCCGCCGACGCGGTGGGGTCAGAAGGCTTCCGGGTGCAGCTTCTCGGCGATCTTCTCCACGGCGCGGTCGTTGTCGGGGCTCAGGTAGATCGAGTCGGACACCGTCACGTACGTCTTGGTCTTCGCGGCCGGCCACTGGGGGAACTCCTTGAACAGTTTCTCGGCGTAGGCCGCGGGGTTCGGGTCCTGGTAGGCGATGACGACGAGCGCGTCGACATCCGTGGCCGCCACCTTCTCCTTGCTGAGATCGGCGAACGACGTCTTCGACGCGTTCTCGAAGACATTGACGGCACCCGCCTTGTCGAGAATGTCGTTGTAGATTCCCTTGGCCACCACCGCGCTGAAGTCGTTGCCGCCCATCGTCATGTTGGTGAACAGCATCATGACTTTCGGTTTCTTCGTGCCCTTCACCTTCGCCGCGACGGCGGCGATGTGCTTGCGTGAGGCGGTGATGATCTTCTCCGCACGGTCCGGGACGTGAAAGATGCGGCCCATGTCGCGCAGGAGCCGGTAACTGTCCTCGATGGTGAGTTTCGAGTTCTCGTCGTGGCAGCCCTGCGGGGAAATGTAGGTGCGTGCACCGGCGTGCTGGAGTTCGTCGCGGGTCGCGAATCCGTTCTTCGCGTCGAATCCGTACGAGGTGGTGGACAGGACGAAGTCGGGGCGCAGCCCGATCATCGACTCCCGGGGGATGTCGAAGGCGTCGTTCAGCTTCACGTCCCCGGTCGGGAGTTTCTTGATCGCCGCGGCGCGACCGGGCACCTCGGACATGCCGTACGACTGCTGGTTCGCCACGATCTTGTCGCCGAGCCCCAGGGCCAGGAGCGTCGAGACCTCGGCGACGGAGGCGCCGTTCATGACGACGACCCTGCTCGGCGCCTTGTCGAAGACCTGTGTGGTGCCGCAGTTCTCGATCTTCACGGGATAGCCGGAGCCCCCGGCGGTCGCTCCTGCCCGAGCTCCCGGAGTGTCGTCATCGGCCGATCCGCCGCACGCCGTGACCGCGAGACTCAGGGCGATGACGGCCGCTACGGCGGCTGCTGGTCTGGTGACGGGCATACGCATTCCTCCGGTGTCCGTGGGAGGGTCCGATCCCCCGATGCAGTAGTCGGGCGGTCCAGCTTTCCGGTTCCCTCCATCCATGGAGAAAAGAAGAAATCCTGCCGGCTGCCTCCCGCACCGGGACGGGGTGTGGCGATCAGGGCAGCCGACAGGAGTGCGGAGCACGCTCGGGAAGGCGAATTCCATCGCGCTCCGCAGGAAAGATGCTGGCACGGTACGAGTCCATGTGAAAGGCGCTTTCCCGCACATCCACTCGTGAGGATTCTCCTTTTACCCGCCGGGAACCAAGGGGCGCCGCCCGCCGACTACCTTGAATTGCGGGAGGTCGGTGCAATGTGCGCGATCAGAGCGATCCGGGCCGCACGACTTCCGCCCGCACGCGCACCGTGCCGCTGTGCGTGAAATGCAGATCGAAGGAGATCCGGTCGCCCAGGTGCCAGTCCGGGCCGGCGGGCACGGTGACGTCGCTGGACATCGGAGTCATGTCCAGTGTGCCGCGCGCGGGCACCGGAAGCCGGTCGGCGGCGTCACGGTAGGCCGCGCCCTCCGGCGTCATCCGGTGTCGGCTCAGAGCGATCCCGTGCCCGATCGCGGGGGAGGTCACTGACGTCAACTCGTCCGCGGAATCCCCCTGGTTGGTGACGCGGAAGAAGGCGGCCGTGTCCGGGGTGCCTCCGGTCGGCAGGAAGACGCGGGCACGAGTGACAGCGAGGTCGGGCGGCGTACCCGCGTTTCCGAGAGACGTCCACGCGGTCAGCCCGCCCAGGGCCACCACACAGGCGGCCACGGGGGCGGCTGCCGCGAGCAGCGACTGCCGCAGCCTCCCGGCCCTCCGTGCAGACAGGGAGGTCGTGAATATGTTCACCAGGTGCTCCTCGCCCACTGTCCGGGCTTGTGCGGGCGGGCGGCGGTGGGTGCGGGCTGCCAGGTGCGCAGGCGCAGGCTGTTGACGACGACGAGGACCGAGCTGAGCGACATCGCCGCGGCGGCCAGCATCGGGTTCAGCAGACCCACCATGGCCAGCGGCACGGTGACGACGTTGTAGCCGAACGCCCACACCAGGTTCGCGCGGATCGTGCCGAGGGCAGCGCGCGACAGCCGTACGGCGTCGGCGAGCGCCTCGATCTCACCGCGCACGAGCGTCACGTCGGCGGCGCCGATCGCCACGTCCGTGCCGGCGCCCATCGCGATCCCGAGGTCGGCCGAGGCGAGGGCGGCGGCGTCGTTGACGCCGTCCCCGACGACCGCGACCCGGCGCCCCTCGGCGCGCAACGCGGCGACTAGGGCGGCCTTGTCCTCGGGCGAGCAGGCGGCGTGCACCTCGTCGATGGCCAGCTGCGAGGCGACCGCACGGGCGGGAGCCTCCCGGCCCCCGGTGGCCAGCACCGGCCGCACCCCCAGCCGCCGCAACCGGTCCACGGCACGGTAACTGCCGGGCCGCAGCACGTCCCCGACCGCGAACAGCGCCACCACCGTGCCGTCCACGGACAGCCGCACCGCGGTGTGCGCCGCTTCCTCGGCGGCACGCAGAGCGTCCCCGAGGGCTTCCGGCAGGTCGTCGCCGACGGCGGACACCTCGACGAGCCGCCCCTCCACCCGGCCGCGTACACCGAATCCGGGCGTCGCCACGAAATCCGACACCTGCGGCAGCACCTCATCGGCGAGCGCGCGTACGGCGTGCAAGGTGATCGCCCGGCCCAGCGGATGCTCCGAGGCGTCCTCGACCGCCGCCGCCAGCCGCAGCACTTCACTCTCATCGGGGCCGTCGGGAACGGCGGTCACCCGGGCCACGCTCATGTGCCCCGACGTCAGGGTGCCGGTCTTGTCCAGTACGACGGTGTCGACGTGCTGCAAGCCCTCCAACGCCTGCGGCCCGGTCACCAGCACACCGAGCTGCGCGCCCCGCCCGGTCGCCGCCATCAGCGCGGTCGGCGTGGCCAGCCCCAGCGCGCACGGGCAGGCCACCACCAGCACCGCCACACACGCGGTGACCGCTGCCTGCGCCTCGGCGCCCGCGCCGAGCCAGAAACCCAGCGTCGTCACCGCCAGCGCCATAATGACCGGCACGAACACACCGGCCACCGAGTCCGCGAGCCGCTGCGCCCGCGCCTTGCCCGCCTGCGCCTCGGTCACCAACCGCGTGATACGCGCCAGTTGAGTGTCCGCACCCACGGCGGACGCCCGCACCACCAGCAGTCCGCCCGCGTTGACCGCGCCGCCGACGACCGCGTCCCCGGGCCCGGCCTCGACCGGTTCGCTCTCGCCGGTCACCAGTGCCTGGTCGACCGCCGAACTGCCCTCCACCACCACACCGTCGGTGGCGACCCGCTCGCCGGGACGCACCAGGAACGTTGCCCCGACAGCCAGCTCCTCCACCGGGATCAACCGCTCACGCCGCCCTTCGCGAACGGCGACGTCCTTCACCCCGAGCCGGGCCAGCGACCGCAGCGCGGCACCGGTCCCGCGCCGCGCCCGCGCCTCCAAGAACCGGCCCACCAGCACGAACAGCGGCACACCGACCGCCGCCTCCAGATACAGATGCGCCACCCCGTCCGCGGCCGACGGCACCAGCGTGAACGGCATCCGCATCCCGGCCCGGCCGGCGCCGCCGAAGAACAACGCGTACACCGACCACGAGAACGAAGCCACCACACCCAGCGACACCAACGTGTCCATCGTCGCCGCACCGTGCCGCGCCCCACGCAACGCCCGCTGGTGGAACGGCCACGCACCCCACACCGCGACCGGCGCCGCCAGCATGAAACACAGCCACTGCCAGTTCCCGAACTGCATCGCCGGAACCATCGACAGCACCAGCACCGGCACCGCCAGCAACGTGACGATCAGCAGCCGCTGCCGCTCCGCCCGATCAGCCGCTTTCTGCTCGTCGTCCGGCGTCGCAGCAGCCTCCTCCGCGGCCTTCGGCAGCCGGGCCGTGTACCCCGCCTGCTCCACCGCCGCGACCAGCTCGTCGGGACCGACATCGGCCGGGTGGCTGACACGGGCATTGCCCGTCGCGAGATTCACGCTCGCCGCAACGCCGTCGATCTTGGCCAGCTTCTTCTCGACGCGCCGCACACACGCGGCACACGTCATCCCGCCGACCGTGATGTCGGTGACGGCCAGGGACGGCACAGACACGGCACCCATCAGCCACCACTCCCGTGATCCATCTCCATGCCGCCCATGTCACCCATGCCACCCGAGCCCGGCTCACCACCGTCTCCGCCGCCTCCACCGCCGCTGTTGGACCCGTGCATCCCGGGAGCGACGGGACCGACCGCGTGTCCCACCGCGTACGAGACGCCGAACATCACGGCCAGCAACAGGACGAACCCGAGCAGCGCGGGCGGCGCCGGAAAGCGCCGACCGTCCCGGCCGACGGCGGACGCCGACATGGAGGCGCACTGGCCTCCGGAGACTTCACTCACTGCTTCTCCTGATCGTGCCAATCACCGCTCCCCCCGACGTCGAGACAGGGCTCGTGACGCACGGTGTCTTTCGGTAGTCGGATACGTGCAACAAAGAGTTCCCGCCTCATTACGTGAGCCTCATCACGCGGCACGCGGCACTGCAGCGGCGCGGACCTCCGGAACGGGGGAGACGGCGAGTCCTGCCGCAAGTACCCGAGCCAGTACAGACAGCAGGGCGCGCCGAGGGGGCCCTGCGGGAGCTCTGATTCAACCGGTTTCGCATCGGACCGCGCCGTCCACTGCTTTGCCGGCAACCTGGCCATGCGGCGCAGGACATTCACACTGCCCGGCTTCTTCAAATCACGGCGCGGCACCGTCGCGAACCGCCAAGAAGAGCCGTTCGCGCTCTAAGCAAGCCCACGCAGCACATTTCATCCGAACGAGGCGCCCTCAGTGCGCCTCGAATTACCTCGGGAGCAGCGGGCATCGTTCCCTGGCACAACACCCAGGACCCGCAGGGGAACCCATGCACCAGACCCTCAACGAGCGGCAGCAGACAGTGCTCGCCAGGGTGGGCCAGGGGTGTCCAGACGGAATCTGGCCGGACAGCACTTTCAAGTTCACCGCTCAGGCACTGCAGAGTCGCGGACTCATCAAAATCACCAAACGACGAGGACATTGGAGCGCCAACCTCGCCGACAAAGGGCAGCAGCATCTCACCGACCGCGGCATTCGCCCCGTCGAGCAGACCCCTGCGCCACCCGCGCAACCCAGCCGCAAACCGGCACCGCCACGCCCCAAGACCGCGGCTAGGGCCCGTACGAACTACACCGACCAACTCCTCGAAGAACTGGCCGCGAACGACGGCTGCCTCATCAAGCCCATCGAACCCGGCCCGCCGCAGTGAATTGGACGTCCAGGGTGAACACCGCCCGCAAGTCCGGCAAGATCCCGCGCTCACAAAAACTCTACGCATACCGCACCCATCGCGGCTACGAAATCAAACTCGTCGACATCCCCGCCTGGCGCCTCGCCGAACTCACCCCGCCCCCCGTTCCGGCCAGACTCACCAAACCCCACTCCCTCGTGGCCGCCCTCCAACAACGACCACAGCCCATGGGGCTCACCAAATCCATCCAAGGCCGAGCCCTGCGCATCATCCAGGCCCTCGTCATCGCCGCCGAAGCGCAAGGCCATAAGGCAGCACTCGGAACCACGCAAGGCGCTCCCCCACTCCACCGTCGCCGCAGCGCACCACCGCACTTCACCATGACCGCCCAAGGCGAAAGCATCGGATTCCTCGTCCTTCAAGAACAGGACCGCAGCGAACACATCCCCACCGGCGAGGAAATCGCCGACGCCAAGAAGCACTCATGGATGCGCATCGCCCGCTTCGACTACACCCCCTCAAATCGCCTGCGCTTCATCCTCCGCGGCAAAGCCGCAGAACACGAACGCCTCGCAGACCAGCAAGCCAGGGAAGCCCAGCAGAGGCGCTGGGAAACCGCCATGGAGGAAGCGCGCACCGCATACGCCTACGCCTATCGCGTCAAGCACCTCGAAGAACAAGCAGACGCCTGGCACCAGACCAAGCACCTCACCAAGTCCGCCGCAGCGCCGAAGCTGCCCTCCCCACCCAAGCCCAGCGGCGACGACCTCAAGCCTTTCCTCGGCCACTGGAGCCCATACGGACCCCGTTCCTGCTGAGCCTCAAATCAGGCCATATCGAGCACGGCTTCACCAAGAGGCGGTAAAGAAGGAGCCCCCCTCAAGCCGTACTCGACACACCGTCACCTGCAGGGACGAGCATCTGACACCTCATCAGAACGTGCGTCAAACGTGCGTCGGAAGGGCCCAACATGCGTCGAACATGCGTCAATATATCGCCCGTAACGCACACAACGCACATAATGCACACTCGCTAAAACAGCAGGTCAGCGGCCTTTTTCGGCAGGCTCAAGGATCGCGACGCACTCAACATGATGCGTCATCGGGAACATGTCGACGACACGCGCTCTCGCCGTAGCGGCACAGATCCCGCATCAGCCCCAACTGCATGAGGGTCATCACCAAAGCCATCCTCGCCCTGGAGAAGCAACGCCGAAAATGCTCCCTGGTCCGGAAGAGCTAGTCTGGATCGTGGGACACGCTTGACCTCGCGTCTGACCTGCGGCGTTGCTAGGCGTCCGCTGGATGTACAGCCGTCCTGGTCCGGATCATGGTCGCCGAATGCGCTTCGGTGTGGCGTGAACCGATACGCGCCATCCGGCCACATGGCGAAATGTACGCTTTCGGGGCACGGCGGGTAATGGTAAGAACGTGCCCTGGGCAACGATCATGATCATGCGACGGGGGATGCATGAGTTCACCCGATGGCTCCGCCGAGCCGCTGTTCTCTGAAGTGCCGAAGCCGTCGCAGGTCCCAGTGACAGTGCTGTCCCCCATGATGGCGACAGGCCCTGCGGTGACGCCCAAGCAGATCCTCGCGCATCACTCGCCGACTCAGTTCGAGGAGTTCATCTACGAGTGGCTGCTGGCGCTGAAGGAGGAGGAATACGTGGACGTGATGCAGCTGGGCGGCGCCCACGACGGCGGCGCCGATGTCGCCGCGTTCCTCACGGCGCAGCGGACGGACGACCGGTGGCACTGCTATCAGTGCAAGCACTACGGGAAGGCGCTCACCCCGGCCATTGCCTATGTCGAGATACTGAAGATCATCGCGGTGGTGGCCGGCGGCAAGTACCGCACGCTGCCCGAGCGTTACGTCTTCGTGGCGCCCAGGATCGGCGCCTCACTCACGCAACTGCTGGCCAAGCCCGCGGAGCTGAAGGAGTCTTTCCTCGACTGGGTCGCCAAGGGCGCCGACCGGCTGACCACGGAGTACGGCGCAGATCCGCTCGGAGCGGCGCTGGAGCTGGCCCGGGAGACGGATTTCGCCCGCTTCGAGGCGGCCAATCTCGATCGGATCCTCGAGCAGCACGCCACTACGCCATATCACGTACGCAGGTTTGGTACGCGGCTACCGGACCGCGAGGCCCGTCAGGCGCCCCCGCCAGAACACACACCGGCGGAAACCCGGTACATCCAAAAGCTCCTGGACGTCTACCAGGAGAAGTGGGGCTGTGGCCTCGGAGCGATGGGGCAGGTGCGCACGCATTCCAAGGCGGGCCCTCACCTGCAGCACCAGCGGGAAGCCTTCTACTGCGCCGAGCAACTGCGGGTGTTCGCCCGTGACAGCGTGCCGGAGGGCACCTTCGAATCGCTGCAGAAAAACGTCTACGACGGTGTCGTCAACGTGACCTGGCGGGACTTCGCCACCGGATTCGACCGGCTCAACGCGGTGCAGGACGCGGCACGCGACATGCAGCTGGGAACGAATGTCCTGGTCCACGTGGTGGAGCCCATCGATCGCATGGGCATCTGTCACCAGCTCGCCAACGACGACCGGCTGACCTGGGTCGAGGAGGAGACGTGAGGGCGCTCAACAGCCCGCTGGAGGTTGGTGTGCGCGCTCTGGTGCTGCTCGCAGCCTCCTTTCCGCGGTCGCTGGACCTGGCTCAACTGGTGTATCTGGATTACGCGATGCTGCACAGCGGCGAAATGGACGGACCGCCCAGTGTGCACCCGTCACTGCCGGCCGGCCCGGGCGAACTGGCCATGAAGCGCCAGCTGCTCGAGCAGGGACTGGTGGTGCTGATGCGCGCGGGGCTGGCTGACGTGCAGGCGGACGACGGCGGGCTGACGTACCGGGCGAGCGAGGAAGGCCCGGGCTTCCTTGACCTGCTCGAGGCCCCGTATGTCGGAGCCCTGCGAGAGCGGGCGCAGTGGGCTCTGGCCTTCCATCACCACATCCCGGCGGACAGCCGTACCGCCACGGACGACATCACACAGCGGTGGATGGAGACGTTCGAGAGCCGTCTGCCACGCCAGGGAGGCGATGATGACTGAGCTGCGCCTGCTGCATCTGACCTACGCCGGCATGGGTCGCGAGACGGCCCGCGTGGACTTCGACCCCCGCCTGACGATCGTGTATGGCGCCTCGGACACCGGCAAGTCCTTCGTCACCGAGTCGATCGACTACATGCTCGGCGCCCGCAAGCTGAATCTCATCCCCGAGGCCGAGGGTTACTCGCAGATCCTGCTGGGCATCGCCTTACCCGACGCGTCAGTCATTACCCTGATGCGAGCGCCTCAGTCCGGGCGGGTCAGCGTCTTCGAGGACGATATCCGCGACCTCGTCTACCGGTCGCCAGACTTGGTGCTCTCCGCCCAGCACAGCCCCCGGACCACCAGGAACCTCTCCCGCTACCTGATGGAGCGTATCGGGCTAAACGGCTCGCTGCTGGCCACCAACGACTCCGGTGGTACCAAACTCGCCAGCTTCCGGGACCTGCTGCACCTGTGCCTGATCAGTGAGACCCGCATGGTCTCGAAGGTCTCCCCCGTCCTGCGCACCTCGGGCACAAGCGGCCAGACCGCGCACAAGTCGGCCCTCAAGCTTCTGCTCACCGGGGCGGGCGAGCAGCCCTCGCCCAGCCGCCTCAACCAGGCGCAGCGCCGCGTCCACAAAGGCAAGATCGGCCTGCTGGACGACCTGATCCTCGGACTGCAGCGCCAACTGGCCTCACGCGAGGCCAACCAGAGTCAGCTGCAGCAGCAGCTGCGGCGGCTGCTGGAACATCAGGAAACCCGCGCCGAGTCGCTGCGGAACGTCACTCGTCGTCACGCGCAGGCGGCCTCCGACCGCGCGGCCCTGTCCGTGGCGTTGGCCCGGTACGCGCAGCGCCTGGCAGAGACCGATGACCTGTTGGGCCGGTTTGAGCTGCTGCGCGCCCAGTACGAGTCCGACCTGGCCCGCCTGGGCATGGTCAGCGAGGCCGGCAGCCTGCTCGGCTACTTCCGCAGCGGCCCGTGCGTGTTCTGCGGCGCAGAGCCCCACCACCAGCAAGCCGGTCACGACTCCATGGAAACTACCGCCCTGCACCAGGCCGTCACCACTGAAAGCACCAAGACTCGCACGCTCCTGGCCGACCTGCTGGTCACCATCGACGACCTGCGCTCTCAGCGTGAGTCCGTGGACGAAGACCAGGCCACGCAAGCCGCCTTGGCCGATCAAGCGGACGCCGAGATCACCCGCATCGAACGCGAGGAACTCAACCCGCTGCAGGACGAGGTGGGCGAGGTGATGGCCGCCCGCTCCCGCCTGGAGAGCGAGCTCGGCCTGCACGCACGGATCGAGGAGCTGGAAGACGTTAGAGCGCAACTGGTCTCCGAAGACGCCCAGCCCGGTGGGCAGCCCAGCCGCGGCATTCCGCCCGCGGTGCTGACCGGCTTCGATCGCACCGTCGAGCGGACGCTGGATGCCTGGCAGGTCCGCCGGGAGGAGGAGGTGACCTACGACCAGTACACGGCGGAGCTATATGTGGGCGACCGGTCCCGTGCCGGCCACGGCAAGGGCATGCGCGCCGTCCTGCACGCCGCTTTCACCACAGCTCTGGCCGACTACTGCCTGGAGCAACGGCGCAGCCATCCTGGCTTCATTGTGCTGGACTCCCCCCTGGTCACCTTTCGGGAGCCCGGGGTACGGGAGGCGGATCTGCGCCAGAGCGTGCCTCGGCACTTCTATCGCCATCTACTTAACGCCTTCCACGGCCAGGCCATCGTCGTGGAAAACACCGACCCTCCGTCGGACATCCTCGATCAGGCGCAGGTCTACATGTTCAGCCGCGAGGCCCACGGCCAGCGCTTCGGCTTCTTCCCTCTCACGTCATCGTCCCTGCCGTCGTAGTGACCGTTTTCGGCGTTCCTTCCCGTCCTCGCCGACATGGTCTATAACGGGGCGGGCGACTGGGTCACCACTGCCAAGCGCCGCCCACCGGGCGGCGACAGACCCATCGAGCGGACCAGGAACCGAGGCCTGTCCACGCCGGGCACCCGTCGAACGAGCCATGGCACGACTGAAGTCCTGGCAGATCTTCCGCAGATCCCGCATCAGCCCCAACCGCAGCGGCATTACCAAGCCGTCCCCACCCTGGAAAGCGTCAGCAGCGAGCACGACGAGGCAGGAGGTTCGCTGCAGGGCGGCATGCTGCGTCGTTCGCCGAGGTGAGCGCCGCCCTGCTCCTGGTTGCCGCTCCAGCTTCCGCCGCCGTGGCGTCCGAACGGTTCCGCTGCGACTCATTGATCGCCGAAAATCGAAAGGCGACCGACTTCCTCAACGGCTCACCCGGCGCCGCCGCCTGGACATCTGAACCCGCCGACCCGTGCTCGACAAACGGGGCAGGCCCCCGGAGGCATTCAGCTCGTCGCGCTGCCGATCACAGCGCCGATCCGAGGAGGCCCCGCCCAGCAGCAACCCCTTGCACAAGCCGAGACGGACCAAGATCCGGACCAATTCCGGACCAGACCCCTCCAGTGAGCCACATCAACTGCTGTTTCGCCTGGTCAGCTTGGATACAACTGCTGTACCACCAGCAGACGAAGAACTTGCTGGTGTCGTACAGCCCGCAGAAGCTCGGGTTCTTCTAAAGCGCGAAGCCAGTTGTCTGGAGGCTTTGTTGAGCTCCAGACAACCTCACCTCTGGGCTACCCGGGAATCAGCACGTCGGTTTGATCTTGTCTTTGTCGACGTCAAGGATCCCGCGATGTCAGTCGGTGTGCGGAAGCGGGCGGTCGAGGCAGGGATGTGAACTCCGTGGGCTTCCAGGAGCGGGCGGACGTCTTCCACTGCGCGGCTGATGATCATGGCGGTGGTGGTGAAGAGCTGGCCGGTAGCCGTTGGAGCCGCCGCCGTCGGCGGTGATCAGCAGCCTGCGGGCGCGGGGGTAGTCGTGCCGGCCGACCGTCTGCCACCAGCGGCGGCTCGAGGCGACGGCGAACGCCGCCGTGTCGTGATCGGTGCCGATGCTGACCCAGCCGGTGTTTGCCGTCATGTCGTAGATTCCGTATGGAATTGCCTTCTCGGCCTGGCGTTCTTGTAGTGGCCGATCAGTTCCTTCTTCTTGCTGTCCTCGCTGATCACCGGGTCGCCGGCGTCCCTGTGGTTCCGTTCCTGCTCGTTGAGGTAGCGGAACTGGGCTTCCCTGTCGGGGTGCTGAGAACCCTCGATGGTTTTGGCGTTGGCCTGCAGGCTGCAGCCTTCCTCCCTGAGCAGGCCCGCGACGGCGCCAGCGGAGACCCGGTGCCCCTGGCGGGTGAGCTCCGATGCCAGCTTCCGGGTCGATTTCGTCGCCCACCGCAGCGGCGACATCGGATCGCCCCGCTCGTCGGGCTCGACCAGCCCAAGCAGTGCAGGCCGCAGCCCAGAGTCCACGTCCGTCGCCTTCTTCCACCCTCCGCCGGGACGACGTGCCCGCCCCAACAGGGCCTGGCCAAAATGCAGTTCGACCGCACCACGTGAGACCGTGTCCGCCCGGACCCCAGCCGCAGCGGCGACGAGCCTGATCCCACCATGCCCCAACGACAGCGCTTCCGCCCCCATGGCTAGCCGACGCTGACGCTCGTCCAGATGCGGCAACAACACCTGGAACTTCGCCGCCAGAACGGGCTCAATCCCCTCCGCCCCCATACCAGAACAACGAGCCCCAGATCCGGAAGCCACGACTTGTTTCCCGGCAAGCCCTTGGAGCCAGTAACAGAATGGCCCGTGAGCCGACGGAATAAACCACACCAACGTGGCGAATCGAAACAGGCATATAGTTGGTAACAGGTTGAACACTGACTAACCACGGCCCGGTTCTATCAGAGACCGCCACCCCCGCACCGCCGCCGACGTGAGGGTGTGCCCCGGGTCGGATCGCTCTGCGCTCAGGGCCGAGCGGGAACGCCTTCCAGAAAGTCCGCCGCAGGTGTGAAGAACAGCGAGCCGGTGACGGCGGTGGAGAAGTCCAGGATGCGGTCGTGCGGTACCGACGCTGTGCCCAGGAACATCCGCTCCAGCATGGTCTCCGTGACCTCGGGAGTGCGGGCGTAGCCGATGAAGTACGTGCCGAACTCCTCGCGGCCCACCGCCCCGAACGGCATGTTGTCCCGCAGGATCTCCAGATCGCTGCCGTCCGGACCGGTCACACTGGTGAGGGCGACATGCGAGTCGGCCGGCTTCACGTCGTCGGACAGCTCCACGTCAGTCATCTTGCGGCGGCCGATCACCCGCTCCTGGGCCTCGGCGGAGAGCCCTTCCCACGCTTCGATGTCGTGCAGGTACTTCTGCACGACGACGTAGCTCCCGCCCGCGAAGGCCGGATCCTCGGCACCGACGAGGACGGCTCTGCGCGCGGCGGCTCCCGTCGGGTTCTCCGTGCCGTCGACGAAACCGAGCATGTCGCGATAGTCGAAGTACTCGAAACCATGTACCTCGTCCTGAGGGGTGACCGCTCCGCGCAGCCGGCCCATGATCTCGGTGGCGAGTGCGAAGCACAGGTCCAGCCGTGAGGCCCTGATGTGGAAGAGCAGGTCCCCCGGGGTTGCGACGGCCCGGTGCACCGGGCCGTCCAGCTCCCGGAAGGGATGCAGCCCGGCCGGACGCGCCCCAGAGAAAAGACGGTCCCACGCCTCGGAACCGATGCCGGTGACGCAGCTCAGCCTGCCGTCGGGCTGCGCACGGAACCCGACGGCTCGCTCCAGCGAGGCGACGTCCGGCAGCAGGTCCCGAACGGTGTCCTCCCCGCCGCAGTCGATCGTGACGACGAGGAAAATCGCCGCACTGGTCAGGGGGGACAGAACCATCTGGGGCTCCGGCTCCTCGAATTCTCCGCCCATGAACGAACACCCTCCCACGACCGACTCGTACCGCTACACACACCATGTCACATCAGTGTGTGGGTGGGTGATGCCGGGCATTACGTGACCAGTTGCAGTGCACATGCGTCTCCGGCGGTGCCCGGGCCAGCGCGTCCGCCTGAGCCACGTCGGCACGGAACCGGCGGGAGGCACGACAGCGGAGGGCCGGCGAGCGCTGGCCCAGTCAGGCGGCCTCGTAGTCCTCGGCCCCGTCGCTCCCGCGCGTCTGACCGGCAGTGACCTCACGGCCTTGCCGGTCCGCGACGGGGTCCGTGGCGAGGTGCCGTCGCGCCCGTTGCACCAGGTGCCGGGCCTGGGCCTCGTCGACGCCGAGGACGGCAGCGATCTCGGAGTAGGGGGAGGACAGTGTCTCCCGCAGCACGAAGGCCGCCCGTTCCGCGAGGTCCATCTGCTCGATCATAAGCAGCACGTCGAATGCGACCGGCTTCGTGCCCTCGGCGCCGGTCTCCCCCGCGTTGCTGGTGTCCAGGGGCTCGGGCAGCCAGGGGCCGATGTAAGACGCGCGCAGCGTCCTGGCGGAGTGCGCGGCGTGGATCGACAATCGGGTCGTGGCCGTGGTCAGGTAAGCCTGTGCATCAGCCACCACCGCACGGTCAGTGGCCTGCCAGCGCAGCCGGACGCCCCGCACGACGTCCTCAGCCTGCGTGGCGCTGCCGAGCATGCCGTACGCGATCTTGAACAGCCGTGGCCATTGCCGGGCGAAGACGTCTTCCGTCCGACCGGGTGGCCCGGTGGGTGGCTCACCGTCTGGCACCGAGGGCTGCACCCGCCCCCGCCCCTCCCCACTGTCGTGTTTCCCAACCTTCTTGGCGTCCATCACTCCACGTTTCCTTCCCGAGACGAGTGGCCGAACAGGGGCCTCGTTCAGACGTCGTGGTACTTCATGGACCGAACCTACGCCGCTGTCGGAGGCGATCGGGACCATTGAGCGGCTCGGCAGTCATCCCACAGTCATTCTCCGGTGAAGAGACCACCATGTGGATCGCACGTGGAGGCATGAGGGAGAGGTTGCGGAAGACAGATCCCTCGCTACGCCGCCTGTCACAGGTGGCGCTCCCACCCGGTCTTCGGTTATGTGAAGACCGCTCGGGCGCGGCATCGGGTGCCGCTCCGTGAGAACTCTCTGAAAGGCGTCCGATGAAGGTTGTAGTAATTGGCGGAACCGGGCTCATCGGCTCCCAGGTCGTCGCCAGACTCGGCGAGCATGGGCACGAGGCGGTCCCGGCCTCACCGAACACCGGCGTCAACACGGTGACGGGCGAGGGCCTGGCAGAGGTAGTGCGAGGTGCCTCGGTCGTCGTCGACGTGTCGAACTCTCCCTCGTTCGCGGACGACGCGGTCAAGGAGTTCTTCCGCGTCTCGACATCCAACCTCTTGATGGTCGAGGCGGAGGCCGGTGTCGGCCACCACGTGGCGCTCTCCGTCGTGGGGACCGACCGTCTCCAGGGGAGTGGCTACTTCCAGGCCAAGCAGGCCCAGGAGGACATGATCAAGGACTCCGGGATTCCGTACTCCATCGTGCACGCCACGCAGTTCTTCGAGTTCGCGAAGTCCCTGGCGGACTCGGCGACGGAGGGTGACACCGTGACCGTGGCCCCCATCAAGATCCAGCCCATCTTCTCGGGTGACGTGGCCGCGGCTGTGGGTCGTACGGCCGTCGGCGCGCCCGTCAACGGCACGGTCGAGATCGCGGGTCCCGACGTGTTCCGGTTGGAGGACTTCATCCGCAAGGGCCTCGCGGCGCGGGACGACACTCGAACGGTCGTGACGGACCCGAACGGCCTCTACTGGGGTGCCGCACTTCAGGAGTCGGACCTGCTGCCCGGCGCCGATGCCCGCCTCGCAAAGACCCACTTCGACGAGTGGGCAGCAGGGCAGCGCTAGGATTTGTTGTGCACGTGCTGGTCACAGCCATTCGTTGATGGTTGCGACCAGCACGGTGTCTTCGAAGCGGACGGCGGGCCTGTCGTGCCGCGTGGCGACGGCCCGGTGGCGCTTGAGCCGGTTGATGCCGCATTCGACGGTGTTGCGTTTCTTGCAGTGCTCGCTGTCGAATCCGGTGGGGCGGCCGCCGCGAGAGCCACGACAGAGCCGGTGTCTGCGCTGGTCCCGCCGCTCGGGAATGGTGTGGGCGATGCCGCGTCGTCGCAGGTACCGGCGGTTGCGTCGCGACGTGTAAGCCTTGTCGGCCCGTACGTGGTCGGGCCGGGTGCGGGGCCGTCCCACTCCGATGCGGGGTACGGCTATCTGCCGCAGCACGGGCTCGAGTTGGGGCCGTCTCCGTAGTGGCCGGGGGTCAGGAGGAAGGAGAGGGGGCGGCACTTTCCGTCGGCGGCGAGATGGATTTTGGTAGTGAGTCCACCGCGGGAGCGGCCCAGTCGTTCGCCGATGCCACCACCTCCTCCAGGCGGACGGTCAGTCTCCGCAGGACCGGATCGGGTCGGTTCGTCCCCGCGCCGGCCCCTTTTGAGGAACTGCGGCCGGCGGGGTCTTCCGTGCGCCGTCGGCATGCTGGTGGGCTCGCACCTAGGTGGAGTCCATCGACACGTCCCAGTCGATCTCACCTTCCGCGTCCTGGGCGGCCTGGACCTGTGACAGCAGCATCTTCCAGGTGCCGTCGGCTGACCAGCGGCGATGACGCTTGTATACGGTCTCCCAGGGACCGAACCGTTCCGGCAGGTCCCGCCCTTGCACACCCGTCCGCACCCGGTAGAGCACCCTGTTGATCACTCGTCGGTGGTCACCCCACCGGCCCTCCACGCGTACCGCCTTGAGGCAGGAGCGACTCCAACCGGTCCCACTCCGCATTCGTTAAATCACCACGGCCCACGTCTCCAGCCTGGCCCCCACGCCCCTGTCAAGACAGGACATCCGAGAAACAGTGCCTAGGGCCAATGCCGTTGCTTTACGGATTCGCGGGTTGGGGTCGTTGGATGCGGACGGCCTGGACACCGCCGCGGGCGGGCTGGGGGCAGGTCCGGTGTTCGGTCCGTTTGAGCCTGTAGTTGGACATCTTGCGTTTGACTACACGGGGCTGGCTGCGCAGGCGTCTGACCGGCAGGAGCCGCTCCAACAGGTCGTGCTCGAGCAGGACCAGCGCCTGGACCAGGAGGTCAGGGGGAAAAACGGCCCGGCGTGACGGTCACGCTGCGCCGGGCCGAGCGCAGGGTCTCGGTGAAGGAGATCCGGTCCGGATCCAGGCCGCCGGAGGCGGCGGTGCGAAACATCAGCTCACGCAGGGCCCGGTGGACCAGCAGGTGGGCCCAGATCTGCTGCAGCACCCCGTCCGGGGTCTTGCTGCTCAGCACGGTGTGCGCGCCGCGCTGGCGGGTCTTGAGCTCGGCCAGGACCGACTCGACTTCCCAGCGCTCTTGGTAGAGCGCGGCCAGTTGACGCGCCGGGAAGCGGCGGGCATCGAGCAGGCTGGTCACCAGCCGGTAGTCGCCGGCCGCCGGGCCGGCGTGGTCGAGCCGGTAGGCCAGGACCCTCACGGTGACCGGATCCCGCTTCGCGGAGTCGGTGCTGGCGTGGATGCGGGAGATCCAGGAGCCGTCCCGCAGCACCCGCTCGACTGGCAGGACGCGATTGGCGGGCACCCGCCACAACAGATCGGCGCCGCTGTCGGTGAAGGCCCGCCACAACGACATGCCGAGGAACTCGCGGTCGGCCAGCACCAGCTGGCCCGGCCCGCAGGAGCGGGGCAGGCGCCGGACCAGGGTGACCTCACCGGTGCGGCAGCCGGCCAGCTCCGCGTCCAGCACCAGATGCGTGCCAGTCTCCACCAGGCAGGCCATCCGCACCTGCGGGAAAGAACTCTTCTCCGGGCCGCGGGCGTTGCCCGGGCGGCCGAAGGCGGCCTCATTGGCCACCGTGTCGGCGACGTCCCAGCAGGTGCCGTCCACCGCCAGCAGCCGCAGGCCCCGCCAGAACACCCCCGGCGTGCTCTCGGTGCCCAGCGGTTTCGCCGTCGCGGTGAACAGCACCCGCAGCGGCTCACTCCCCAGCCGCTGCCGGGCCCGAAACAGCGAGGACTTCGCCGGAATGCGCCAGTCACCCAGCAGTCCCAGACCCCGCAGGCCCTCGACCAGGTGCCGCATAACCTCCAGATAGGGAGCGGGCGAGAAGAGCGCCAGGCCGAGCACGAAGTACACCACCAGCCGGGCCGGCAGCAGCCGTCTGCGTTGCTCCACCCGCCCGCAGGCAGCCACCACACGATCCACCAGACCCGGCGGATACACCCAGGTCAACAGCCCCAGACCCGATAAATCAGACACACTCACAGACACTGGCACCACCCCCGGGAGCAGTACGCAGCAGCCTACGCCGAACAGTTAAAACAACGGCATTGTGCCTAGGGCAGCCAGCACCTCGCGACCGACTCCGCAGCAGCTACTGGCTTTGCTCCGCGGGTCAACATCAGAATGAAAGAAGTGCCCTGCTTCATCCCAAGTGGACCAGCGCCATCTCAATCCGACACAGTCGGCACTACACATGCCGTTCCGCGCAGACGGACCGGCAGAGCTCGGTGGCCATTACTGATCAGGCTGGGGAGAGCCCGCAACTCGGCTTCGGACACGGCCGATTCCATGTCGGGGAAACGGGTGAAGAGCAGGCGGAGCGCCGTGGCGACTTCCAGGCGGGCCAGCGGGGCGCCCAGGCAGAAGTGGACGCCGTGGCCGAATGCCAGGTGCTCCTTGTCGGGGCGGGTGACGTCGAAGCGGTCCGCGGTGGGGCCGTGCCAGTCGGGGTGGCGGTTGGCGGCGGCGTAGGAGGCGAGGATCGCGTCGCCGCGGGGGATCGTCCGGCCGTCGGGCAGGGCGATGTCCGTGAGGGCGTAGCGCAGGGGGAGGTGCTTGATGGCTGGTTCGTGGCGCAGGGTCTCCTCCACGACGTCGTCCCAGGACGCCCGGCCCGCGCGGAGGTGGCCGAGTTGCCCGGGGTCGGTGAGGAGAGCGGTGACCGCCTGGTCGATGACGTTCACCGTGGTCTCGTAACCGGCGCTGATCATCAGCAGGAGTGTGTCGCGCAGTTCGCCGTCGGTGAAGCCGCTGCCGTCGCCCTCGTCGTCGCGGGCCGCGATGAGCAGGGAGGTCATGTCGTCGGCGGGTTCGGCGCGTTTGGCGGCGATCAGGCTGTCGAGCGCCTTGTAGAGGGAGGCGGTGTTCTCGGCGGCCTGCGCGGCCGTGGCGGTGGTGTCGAAGACGCCGTCCACCACGGTGCGGAAGCCCTGCAGTTGGCTGTCGGGGATGCCCATGAGGCGGCCCAGGACCGCGATGGGCAGGGGGTAGGCGAAGTGTTCGCGCAGGTCCACGCTCTGGCCGGGAGGAAGCACCTCGAGATCGTCGAGGAGGCCGGTGACGAGCGACTCCACGGCCGGCCGCATCTCCTGGACGCGGCGGGCGCTGAGCGCCGGCGCGACCATCCGGCGCAGCCTTCGGTGGTCGCCGCCGTACGCGGTGAACATGCTCTCCACCGCGATCCACAGGGCCAGCGGCCACGTGGACACGGTGTCGGCGTAGGCGGGCCAGTGGGCACGGCCGTCCTTGGACACCTGCGCGCTGGTGAGCAGCTGTTTGAGGAGGGCGGGGTCCGTGACCGACCAGACGGTCAGGCCGAGGATGTCCACGCGGGTGGCCGGTCCACGGTCGCGCAGTGCCTGGTGCTCGGCATGGTGATCGGTTGCTTCGGGGTCCAGGACGAGGGGCGACGACGGTTGTTCGGGCATGAGAGCTCCAAGGCGGTCGGCCGGGACGGCGGCAGCTCGTATGGTCCGAGCGGTGGGCCGGCGTTCCAGAATTCGGTCACGCACAAGTGACATGACTGGGAGCGGAGTTGTGACATCCCAGCAGGTTCAGTGATGCCCTCGTGACGGGCTGCGCGGCCTTCTGGGACGTCGGTGCAACAGGGGTTCAGCCCTCGCAGAAAGTCACGCCGGTACCTCCTGCAGCACCCACTCATTTTCGTCCGGGGTGGAAGAGGTCGCTGGTGTCGTGGAAGATCGCACCCGGTTTGGCCCCTCGTTCCGTGAGCCGCAGGCAGGCATCCTCGATGTCGGTCACCCCCAGATGAAGACCTCGGACGGTGCCCGGCGTGGCTGTGGTCATCCCGGTTCCGAAGAAATGGAGCAGGTGGATCCCGGCGGTGACATAGGCACCACGCGGTAGGACCAGTCGCTCGTGTCGTCCTTGTCCAGACGGAATCCCACCGCTCGGTAGAAGTCCTTCGCCCGGTCGACGTCGGAGACGGGCAGGACCAGCAGTGCCAGCCGGAACTCCAGCGGAAGTCGGTTGTCCTCGGTTGCGCTCGGAGTCGGTCCGGCCAGCAGCGCAGGACTCGTCTCCTCCTCGACTTCCACCTCGCAGGTGTAAATGCCGGGGTGTGTCCCGGGTGAAGCGACCGTCCAACCGTCAGTGACCCGCCAGCGTGTGTGAGTGTCGTGTCCTTGAAGAGGGCGGCCTTCCGGCCTGGCGGCCGAACGCAGTTCTGTCTCCAGTTCCTCGTGCCGCTCGCGCGGCATGTGCAGCTTCAGAGCGAAGCGGCGCAAAGGTCGACCACTGGCCGCAGGGGTGAGGGGCGGTAGTCGTACGGCGGAGACCTCGCGGAGCGCGCTGAGTGACGTTCAGTGTCGTCATGGCAACAGCTCTTCCGGACGTTCGTGTTGGCCAGGTGAAGACGCACCTTATGAGGCCACCGGCCCGGCGCAGCCTGCGCACGTCCAACCGCCTCCGCGGTCTGCTCACCCAGTTCCGCCTTTGCCTGGAACGCGTTCTCGGCCCGCGCCTGGGCCACCCGGCAGTGACCTGGCTCCTCGAGCGTTACGGATCCCCGCAAGCACTCCGCAACGCGGGCCGCCGCAAGCTGGTCAAGGTCGTCCGACCCCGGGCCCGGGAACGCGGATCGAGGCACTGCTGGAGGCCCGCCATCTTTCCCAGGTCCTGACCTCTCGATGCCCGGCATCGGTGTCAGGGCCGCCGCAGTCCTCCTGGTCACCGTCGGCGACGGCCGCAGCTTTCCCATCGCCGCCCACCTGGCCTCCTACGCCGGCCTCGCCCCGGCAACCCTCCAGCCCGGCACGTCAATCCACGGCGAGCGCGCCCCCAGAGGGGGCAACCGGCAGCTGAAACGGGCGATGTTCCTCTCTACCGTTCGCAACCCTCCACGATCCCACCTCTCGCACCTACTACGACCGCTGCCGAGCGCGCGGAAAAACCCACACCCAGGCCCTCCTCCGCCTCACCCGCCACCGCATCAGCGTCCTGTTCGCCATGCTCCGCGACGGAACCTTTTACGAACCGGGGAGCCCTCGGCCAGCTCGACGAAAGACATTAGAGGCCCCACGGAACGTTGCTTCCCGAGGCCGTGCCTGCGATGGATGCGTGCGAGGGGCGATCAGCGGTTCCAGTAGCCGAAGACCCGGGACGCCGCATCACCGGTGTAGTCCGCCTCGATCTTCAGGTAACTCCCGCGGGCGCCAAAGGTGGGGTTGAAGATGAGTTCCCTCCGCTCAGCCTGCACCGGAGCCTCAGCGGCGAAGCTGGCGGCGAGCGGGTGCAGGTGTGAGGGGAACTCGCCTTCCCTCGACGGGACGGCGAAGCACAGCCTACGGGCCTGCGGGGAGTTCCAGTCGAACGTGTAGTAGACGTTGATCGCTCCCCGGCAGCGCTCGATCTCGTCGTTGTCCGGTGGGAGAGAACCCATGCCCCGGATCATCCTGGCTACTTCCTCCTGTTCGAAGTAGCCGGGACTGACCATCTCGGGGTAGAGGTTCGTCGTGTTGTCGCGGAAATCGAAACCCATGATCGCGAATCTGTCGATACGAGCCTCGCCGAAACGTGCACGATGGTCACGCAGGGAACGGGGCGTGTTTTCGAGCGAGGCGATCTCACTGAAATCCAGGGGCTGCTCGAAGAACGCCCAGACCTTCTGTACGCCGTGTCCCACCGACGCGTCCAGCCCCCACCACAGCGGGATCTTCTCGGTGACCTCTGCGAGCAGCGACATGACGGCGGGATCGGCGTCGGGAAGAAGCTTGTGTGCTCGGGCGATCTCGACCGGATCATGGTGCGAATCCGGGTGCATGTAACGGAAGTTCACACTGCGGTCGGACGCTTCGTGTGTCGTGGTGCGGACCGTGATGGTTCCCGTGGCGAACTGCTCCGCGAAGACCTCGACCACCTGCTCGACGGCTCGGTTGTCGAAGGTGACCTCGGCAAGCTTTGCGTACGCTTCGAGGTCGGAACGGAACAGAGCCAGATCCGTCGTTCTACCAGTAGACATTGCTCTCCAGCTTCTTCCGGATCACATAGGGGGACTGTGCAGATGACTCGCTCGTGGTCCGTGAACGCAGCAGTTACACATCCGGGGCCGCCTTGCCATCCACCAGAATGACACGGTGTGGCTTGGGCCTCATCCGGGTCGCTTGGCCACCACACCATACTGGATTTCTTCACACTGTTTGGTCCGCACCCAGCCGACCCGACCCGCCACTCTGCGCGTGCTCGACCTGTTCGGCTACGACAGGTGATCGCGCTCGGATCCACACGGGGTCCGGCCCGACGACCGGCTCCTTCTCACGCTGTTGAACCGCGCCCGGCCTCGCACTACGTATCCCCCGGACGGGTCGCGTCCTTCGCCACCGTGGTGGCGTCCGCCCTCAGGCGGCGGAGTGCGTGATCGGGTACCGAGCGCACGACGCACGCACCCCGCGCCGGAGGTCGACGTACGCCTCGCCCCTGGCAAGCGGAACTACCGACACCTCCGGACATGCTCCCGGAAGTCAGGCGGGGCACCGAAGACAGACCCGCGCGCGGCCCCGCTCCTGAATGAGGTCATGACGTAGCCGTGCGCCGGGCAGCGATCGTGCCGCTGCCCGCCGGGTGAGAGCCGGCAGCGGCCTGGTCCTGATCCGCCGGTGGGTCGCGAACCCGTGCACGGTTACCGCTGCCCAGATGACGGTACTGAGCAACGGCCACCACAGCTCCCGTCCCTGCGCACCCTCGACCCGCTTCACGACCGAGTTCAGCGCCCAGCCGACGGCGAGGAAGAGAGCCGCCCACCTGGCCCACCGCCAGATCGCCATGGTTCCTCGCGCACGGGATTCCTGCCGAGTCCGTTCCCTGTGCCGAAGTTGTGTGTCCATGATGACTTTTCGTCTGCCCGTCATCCGGCGTCGTCTCCTCGCCTTGGCAAGGAAGACCGAAACCCACGGGTGGCCCTCAGCCGCCCGTCAGTTCGCCAGATGCCAGTCGCCGTCACGTACCACAAGTACGCCGAGTGACTCCGGCTGGAGACCGGAGTGCTCCTGCGCCGAGTTCCGGATCGGGCCGGACACTCCATCGAAGCCGATCGTCTCGATCGTGTCGCGCAGCTCGGCACCGTCCGTGCTGCCCGACTTGGCGATGGCGTCGCGCAGCATCAGGGCGGCGTCGGCTGCGAAGGAGGCGAACCCGGAGTAGTCCTGGTACCTGTCCGTGTAGCGCGCCACCCACTGCTTCTGGTTCCGCACGCTTTCACCGCCCGAGGTGACGTCACCGATCGCCAGGACACGGGGGAAGACCATGTGGACGCCCTCCGCGGCTCCTTGAGCACCCTTGACGAAGAGTTCCGCACCGGCGCCGGCATCCAGATAGACACCACCGTCGAATTCCGCGTCGCGCAGGTTCTTGGCGATGATCCCGGCAGCCGGCATGACCGCCCAGACCACCACGGCCTCGGGTCGGTCGTCGACCAGGCGTTTCGCCTGGACGCTCATGTCCTTGTCCTCCTGGCCGAACTGCTGCGTGCCGGTGACCTCGATGCCGGCCTTCTTCGCCTGGGCCAGGACCGCGGCCCGGCCCTCCTGCCCGTAGGGGTTGTCGACGTTGAGCAGGCCGACACTCCTCACCCCCTTCTTCTTCAGATCGGCCAGCAGCACTTCGGCATCCTGAGCGGGGTTGGGCGAGATCTTGAAGGTGTACTGGCGTTCCGCCACCGGGTCGGTGATCGTCGTTGCCGAGGCCAGCGAGATCAGGGGCACCTTGCGCTTCTCGACGATGCTGGTGACCGGCACGGTGCACGCCGAGCAACCACCCGTGATCACCGCCACGACATGATCGTTGTTGATCAGGTCGTTGACGTTAGTGATGTTCTGAGCGGGCTTGGTCTGGTTGTCCTTGACGATCAGCCGGAGCTTGCGTCCGTCCAGCACTCCGCCCTGCTCGTTGATCGAGTCCACCTGCAGTTCGAGGGCCTTCTTGTACGCCGTGCCGATGCTCTGTGTCGGCCCCGACAATTCCAAACTGGCGCCGATCGCGATGTCTCGCCCCTTCGACCGCCCGCCGGTCCCGTCGTCCTCCTCGGACGCGGCGCAGCCGGTGAGCCCCAAGGCGCCGACGAGGATCGCGCCGGTCAGCGCCAACGAGGTACCTGTCCGGATCACTGTGTCTCTCTTTCCTGAGTACGAGCCGTCGTGGCGGGGGCAGGACCGTCCTGCCGCTTCCGAACCGACCGCTCTCTGCGGACCGCCGTCACGCCACCCACCCCTCTGGGCAGGAACAGCAGCACGGCTATCAGCGCGATCCCGTAGACGATGATGTCGAAATTCCCGGTAGCGGACGGGAACACCTTCGGGATCAAGTCCTTGGACGCCTCGGAGAACGTGATGATCACCAGCGCACCGAGCGGCGCACCCCACGGGGTGCGCAGTCCACCGACCGAGGCGATGACGAGCAGTTGCACGGAGCTGAGGAGTCCTGCCTGACCGGAGTCCATGAAGGACGACCAATGGGCGTACAGGCTGCCCGCGATCGAGGCGAGCCCGGCCGCGAGCGCCAACGCGCCCCGGCGCAGCGCGGCGGCCGACACCCCGGCGGCCTCCGTCGCCACGGGGCTGTCGCCCAGCGCGCTCAGCGCGTCCCCTGCGGGGGACCGCAGCAGCGCGTCCACGGACAGCACGGCGACCAGCAGCACCCCGGCCACGAGGTAGTACACCGACAGGTCGCTGTCCAGCTCCACACCGAACGGCGCCAGCGACGGGATGCCCGCGAGGCCGTTCGAGGCGCCGGTCAGCGGCAGTTGATTGGCCAGGGAGCTGACCACCAGACCGAACGACAGGGTCGCCAATGCCAGGTACTGGCCCTGTGCCCGGAAGATGAACAGCCCCACGACGTAGGCCACGGCCATGGCCAGCGCGGCCCCGGCGGTCAGCGCGAGCAGGGCGTTGACGTGCCATCTGCCGGTGAGGATCGCGGAGGTGTACCCGCCGATGGCGAAGAAGGCGGCCTGTCCGAGGGAGATCTGGCCGGCACGGCCGACCAGTGGAACGAGGCCGAGGGCCGCCGTGGCCTGCAGACACATCAGCACGGCGACCGACATCGTGTAGAAGGGCACCCTCGTGAAGACGGCGGGGACCGTCAGCAGCAGTACGACGAAGACGGCGTACCCAGCGGCACGGGAGCCGACCAGGGCGTGTGCCCGGTGCGACGCGTTCATACCCGCACCACCGACGCCCGGCGCAGCAGCCCGGTGGGCCGCAGCAGCAGCACCGCGAGCAGCAGCCCGTAGGTGAGCGTGTCCTTGTACTCGCTGCTGAGATATCCGGTGGCGTACGCCTCCACCAGTCCGACCAGCAGCCCGCCGGCCACGGCGCCCGCCGGGGAGACGAGCCCGCCGATGACCGCCGCGGTGAAGCCCTTGAGCCCGAAGGGGATGCCCACTGAGGCGTCCGGCGGCTGGAGCGGAGCCAGGAACACCCCGGCCAGCGCGCCCAGCGCCGCGGCCAGGGTGAACGCCAGCAGGCTCATCCGGGCCGGCGAGACACCCACGAGACGGACCGCCTCCGGTTCCATGGCCGTGGCGCGCATCGCGCTACCCCACAGGGTTCTGGTGAGGAACAGCCACATCAGCAGGACCGCCACCCCGGTGGCCACCCCGCACCACACGTACTGGCGGACCACATGGACGCCGAACACCTCGAACGCGTCGCCCTGGGAGAAGGACGGGACGAAGTGGGAGTCGGGGCCGAACACGAGGAGCGCCGCGCCCTCAAGGGTCACCGAGGCGCCGATCGTCAAGATGATGAGCCGTTCGCCGTCGGCGTCCCGGGCTCGTCGGACGACGACGAGATCCAGTAGGGCACCGACGGCGGCGGTGACGGCGATCGCGGTCAGGGCAGCCGCCCACAGGGGCGTGCCCGCCTCGTGCAGCACCGCGCATGCCAGCCCGCCGAGCATGACGAAGTCGCCCTGCGCGAAGTTGATCACGCCGGTGACTTGGTACACCAGGGCAACCCCCAGCCCGACCAGTGCGTAGGTGGTTCCGGCTCCGAGTCCGGCAAGTGTGAAGTCGAAGAACTGCGACATGCGTGGCTACCGGATTCCGATCCTGAGTGACTGCGGTGCGGGAGCGTTCATCCGACGGGCCCTCCCAAGTAGGCCCGGACGACCCTGGGGTCCTCGCTCAGTCGGCCGACGGGGCCCGATGCTACGAGTTCCCCACGCTCCATGAGGTGTCCGCGCTCTGCCACCCGGAAGGCGACGCTCGCGCTCTGCTCGACCAGGACCAGCGTCGTGCCACGCACGGCCAGTTCCACGAGTGCGTCGGTCACCAGCCGGACCGCCTGCGGTGCGAGCCCCAGCGACGGCTCGTCCAGCAGCAGCAGTCTCGGGCGGCTCATCAGGCCTCGGCCGATGGCCACCATCTGCTGTTCACCGCCCGACAGAGTGCCCGCGGGCTGCCGCCGGCGGGCGACGAGCGCCGGGAAGAGGTCATAGACCGCGTCCAGCCCGGCTGGAGCCCGGTCCGCCGCGTAGCCGCCCAGCCGCAGGTTCTCCTCGACCGTGAGCCCGGCGAACACATGACGGCCCTCGGGAACGAGTACCAGCCCCGCCCGCGCCCGCAGCTCCGCCGGCCAACGGGTGACGTCCGTGCCGTCGAACTCGATGGTCCCCCGCCAGGGAGGGGCCAGGCCCGCCAGGGTGCGCAACAGCGTGGACTTTCCGGCACCGTTGGGCCCGATCACGGTCACGGCCTGCCCGGCGTCCACCGAAAGGTCCACTCCGTGCAGGGCCTCGATCCGGCCGTATCCGGACACCAGCCCGGTGGCCCGCAGCAGTTCGCTCACGTCTCCTCGCCCAGGTATGCGGCGCGCACCACGGGGTCGGCCGCGATCTGCTCGGATGTGCCGTCCGCCAGCAGCCGGCCATGGTCCAGGACCAGCACCCGGTCCGACACCGCGAAGACACCGGCGACATCGTGCTCGACCATCAGTACGGTCACACCTTCCGCCGCGATGTCCGTGAACAGTGCCGTCAAACCAGCGCTCTCCGCGCGCGCGAGGCCTGCGAGAGGTTCGTCCAGGAGCAGCAGTGCGGGGTCTCCCGCCAGCGCCCTCGCGATCTCCACCCGGCGCTGGAGTCCGTAGGCGAGGCTCTCCGCGGGCAGGTGTGCGTAGGGCCCTAGCCCTACCCTGTCCAGCAGTTCACAGGCCGTGCGGCGCTCGGCCTCGACCCGCTTCCTGGAGGTGGCCAGACCCAGGACGTGGCCCAGGGAGAGGTGCACACTTCGAGCAGTGCGCGGCAGCATGACGTTCTGCAGCACGGTCAGCGAGCCGAAGATCTGAAGGTTCTGGAAGGTCCTGGTCACCCCCAGGCGGGCGGTGCGCACGGGGTCGGCTCCGGTGAGGTCGTGGCCGTTCACGCAAATGGTGCCGGATGTCGGAGGTGCCACCCCGGAGAGGGCGTTCAACAAGGTTGTCTTCCCTGCGCCGTTGGGACCCATCAATCCGATCACGCCACCGCTGGAGTGGGAGAGGGTGAAGTCGTCCACGGCCTTCACCCCGCCGTAGCGCACCGTGAGTGCGGACACCTCGACCGACGTGGTCACCGGCCGCCTCGGGCGGCGCATATGGCTGACACTGTTCTCCTACACGTCTGTCCGACCATCAGGTGGGTCGGAACTCAACTCGCGCCGAGGGCGGCGCCATTGGTCTCCACTTAGACCGTTGGCCCGCAGTGGTTGTGACACCCCGCTGTTGAGGGGAGCTCGACCGCTCGTCACAGGGGCGAGCCGTCACTTGTCGAATGGGCATGACCGACTCACTGAACTCGAAGACGCACACCGCCGATCCGGTCGTCCTCATCAAGACCTACACCGTGCCGTGGAAGGAGGCCGACTACTTCACCGAGGCGTACCAGGAGAACGCCCGGATCATGTCGACGCAGCCCGGATTCATCCGCTCCCGGTTGCACCGCCCCCTGGCCGACGCCGCGGAGACGCGGTTCGTTCATGTCGCCGAGTGGTCCTCGGGCACCGAACTCGACAGGGCCACGGGCAACCCGGAGTGGCACGCCGCGCTCAAGCGCCTGTTCGACGACCCCGAACTCCACATCACGTCGGAGCCCGCGAGCCATCGCGTCGTCGTCGAGTTCCGTCCCTCCTGACGCGGACCCGACCGTCACGTCACTGTCACAACACACGGTGTTGAGCCGCGTGGATTCTCATGGCACCTACAAGCAGCTTCCCCCTATAGTCATCCTCGCATCGAGCTGCCTTGCGCCGACGGCCTGCCACGGCCGCTGGCCGCCGTGGCCCGATGCCCGTTACTTCTTTCATAAGGAGCATCACCTTGCACAAGTCACGAAGGGCAGCCGTTCTGCCCGTCGGTGTCACGGTGGGCGCACTCGTCGCGGGTGGCCTGCTGGCCTTGTCGGGAGCGGCACAGGCCGACACGGCGAGTGACACCTCGGGGAAGCGCCAGGAGGCCCTGCTCGCCGCGGCGGACGAGTATCACGTCCCGCCCGCTGTCCTGCTCGCCCTGTCCCACCAGGAATCGGCATGGGACGGACACGGCGGTCTGCCGAGCACCGACGGCGGTTACGGGCCGATGAACCTCACCGACGTCACCCCCGCCATGCTGGCCGGCGGCGGTGCCGGTGCCGCGGGCCGGGCCGACGTCGAGACCCTTGCCGCCGACCCCGCCCTCCACACACTGCGTCAGGCCGCGGAGCTGACCGGACTGTCGGCGCGGGACCTGCGCGAGGACGACGCCGCCAACATCCGGGGCGGCGCCGCGCTGCTGGCCTCGTACCAGCGCGACCTGGCCGGAGCGACACCCACGGACCCCGGCGAGTGGTACGGGGCGGTGGCCCGCTACAGCCAGGCCAAGCAGGAGAAGGCAGCGGCGAGCTTCGCCGACCGCGTCTTCCGCACGATGCGGGGCGGTGCCTCGGCCACGACCCCGGACGGCCAGCGCCTGCGCCTTGCTGCCGACCCCTCGGTCACCCCCGACCGGCAGCAGATCGACGCGCTGCACCTGAAGAAGGCGTCCACGGCGACCGCTGCCGAATGCCCCACGACCGTCGACTGCACCTTCGTCGCCGGCTCTCCGGTCGGCGGGCAGGTGGCCGACCGGCCCACGAACGGGATCCGCATCGACACGATCGTCATCCACGACCTGGAGTCCACCTACGACGCCGGTGTCGCGGGTCTGGCCAACCCCACGAACCCCGCCTCGACCCATTACGTCATGTCGTCGTCCGGTGCGGTCACCCAGATGGTGCCGACCAAGGACATCGCCTTCCACGCCGGTAACTACTCGACCAATTTGCACTCCATCGGGATCGAGCACGAAGGCTACGCCGCTCACGGCGCCGCCTGGTACACGGAGTCGCAGTACCAGGCCACGGCCGACCTGGTGAAATACCTGGCCGAGCGCTTCGACGTACCGCTGGACCGGCAGCACGTCATCGGCCATGACAACGTTGCCGGGCCGAACTCCGCGCTGGTCGCCGGCATGCACTGGGACCCCGGTTACGCGTGGGACTGGAACCACTTCATGGGCCTGCTCGGGGCGCCGGTCAGCGGTCTGCCCGAGGTGCCGCAGCCGGGCGAGGTCGTGGCGATCACGCCCTCGTTCACGGAGAATGTGCAGACCATCCAGGTATGCCCCTCCGACGACCCCACCGGACAGACGCCCACCTGCACCGAACGGCAGCAGCAGGCCAACTTCGTCTACCTGCGCACCGCCCCCGACGAGACCGCCCCGCTCTTCGGCGACCAGGCGATCCACGGCACCGCCGCGGGCACCAACCGGGTGAACGACTGGGGCAGCACGGCACAGGCCGGTCAGCAGTTCGTGGTGGCCGAGGTGCGGGAGGACTGGACCGCCGTCTGGTTCAGCGGGGCGAAGGTGTGGTTCCACAATCCGGGCGGCACCAACACCCGTGTCCGGTACGGTGTGAAGATCATCAAGCCCGCCGAAAACACGCCGGCGGCACTCTACGGCTCCAGCTATCCCGACAAGGCCGAGTATCCGGCCGGTCTCGGCGCCTCCACGCAGGCCCCGTTGAGCATGTACTCCATCCCGGCCGGACAGGCGTACGTAGCCACCCAGGACGCCTCGGCCACAGACGACTACTTCCCGTCCAGCGGAGCGGTCGTCATCGGCGGGAAAAAGATGTACACCGTGCAGTACAACCATCGCGTCGCACTCGTCTACGCGAACGGTGTCACCGCGACCACGGCGACGCACCACTGGGAGAACGGCAGCATCTGACCGTCGGCACGTCGCCGTCGTCAGCGGCGGCGAGGTGACCTCCTTTTCCGGTGTCGTCCCGATCCGGGTTACGCTCCCGCCCGCGGTCGGGTGGCCTTCCTCGAAGGTCACCCGACCGCGGGCGTTCCGCTGCCGGACACCGCTCCCCCGTCAGGACGGCACCCGGTCAGGTTCGTGGCGTGAACGGACGGTGTACAGGAGGTCGCCGTCCTTGGGCTTGCCGGTGCGCAGGGCCCACAGGCTGTCGTAGCCGGTCCCGACCGTCGTGGTGCCGGTGAAGCCGAGCGTCAGCGACCGGTCGGTGTCACGCACCTCGACGTCGGTGCGGATGAGCAGGGCCTGGCCCAGCGAGGACCCTCCATGGGTGCCGCGCACGGTCCCCCACATCCAGGCGGTGTGGCTCCCGTTCGGTACCACGCCGTCGGTGTCCGGCACGGCGAGCGCGGAGTACGCGGGTCACCGTTGCGCTGGATACGGAGGAGGTCGGAGAGCGGCTCGCCGTCCCGCCCCGTGACGTGCACCCGCAGGTGGTGCGTCTCCTCGCGGGTGCTGACGGCGAGGAGAGTGCGGGTGAGCGGGCGGCCGTCGACCACGCCCGCGACCTGTCCGGTGAACCGGTGGTCACGAGCGGCACGGGGAGCGCGGCGGAGGCTGCCGCCGAGAGCGTCGGCCTGGATCGCGGCGACAAGGGTCCCCTCGTGTTCCTCGGTGCGCAGCTGGACGGGCCGTGGCGCGGACACAACCGTGTGTGTCCGGGAGCCAGGCGTACGTGCGGACGACGCGGCCGGAAGAAGGTCTCGCGTCCGGCCGCTCACAGCCAGTTGCGGCGGGCTGCCGCCACGTCGGCACCGAACCGGTTGGTGGTGCCCAATTCCGCGTACAGGTTCTGGATCCGGCGGCGCAGGGTCGGGTCGAGACGCCGAACTGGCGGGCGATGGCGTCGTCCTTGACACCGGCGGCGAAGAGGGCCAGCAGCTGGCGCTCCTCGTGGGTCGGCCGCCGCGCGCCGCCGCCCGGACCGGCTCTGTCCGGTGCCGGTGCCGCCGAGCTGTCCGCCGCGCTCGGACGGGCGGCGACGGCCCAGTAACGGTCGAAGAGTTCGGACAACACCTCGATCAGGGGCGGCGCCTCGGTGTAGAGGCAGTCAGTGCTGCCTCCTTCCAGGGTCAGCGACACCATGGCTACCGAGCGGTCGACCAAGACGAGCTTGACGGGCAGCGCGGGCACCACTCGGGCCTCCTCGCCACGGGAGACCAGCCTGCCCAGGTCCTGCCAGCCGCCGCCGTCGTCGAGGCTGGCGGCGGCTTAGACGGCCCGTACCCGCACCCCGCGGCGGATCACTGTTGGGCCTCGCCCACCGGCGCACGGAGCTGACCGTCGCGGCCTCGCACCTCAAGGGCGCGGCCGGAGCCGGCGCGATCCGCACGGCGACCGTGGAGGTGTCGTACGACGACGGCGCCACCTGGCACCGGACGCCGCTGCGGAAGTCGGCGGACGGCTGGACGGCACGGCTCGACGCACCGGGCAAGGCGTGCTGGGCAAGCTTGCGGGCGACGGCGAAGGACACCGAGGGCAACGGCGTCGGCCAGACCCTGATCCGCGCCTTCGGCCTGCGCTGAGCGCCGGGTGGTGAACATCTCCGGTCGCGTGCCACGAGGTCATCGAGACGAGGCCTCGGGTTCGTCGAACAGCTTCGAGAGGAAGGCGTCGGTCCCGAGCCGCGACGACTCCGTACCGGTCGGGACGTGCCGGTACGTGCGGTCGAGCCACTCCTCCAGTTCCGGGACGGGCAAGCTGAAGATGGCTATGTCACCGTGTGCGTTGACCTGGAGCCACGCGGTCTCCCGGTCGGTGGGGGTGTCGGCCCACACCTGGACGTCCCCCAAGCCGCTCGTGGTGCGCAGGCCTTCGTGGAGCAGGTCACGGCCGACATGCCAGGTGACCGGTGGGGCGCCCTCGGGAGCGAAGCGGATCGTGACGAGGAGAGGGTGGTCGGGATCGTAACGAAACTCCGTTGGAACGTCCTCCCAGTCGAGAGCACCCGTCATCTGGCTGAGACACAAGGAGAGAGGGAGGAGAGCGTGTGCGGCCGAGTGTTGTGCCTGCACACTGTGGTGGTCACCGCTCATGACGGCCATTCCTTCCAGTTGAGCGATAGGGGATCACAGTCACTGTGATCCCGGACAGCCGGAAGTTCATCCGTCGGTTGACGGTCGGACACACAGGGAGACTCGCTGGAGAGGAGCGACGCGGCACACCAGACCGTGGCGCGGACAGATCACTGTCGGCACATACCACAACAGTGCCTCTCATCGTGGCAGAACAGTGGCACCTACGACTAGTGTGACGGCACGTCGGGCACGCGCTGATCGTGCCCGACGGGGCCGCTCGAAACATGTGACGCTCGCTCGCGGTGTTCCGCGACCGGTTCCAGAGGAGAGCAGTGAATCGACGTAAGTTCATGGCCTCGGCCGCCGCGACGGCGGGCGCGGCCAGCGCATTGCCGGTCATGCCCCGTCAGGCTCAGCAGACCCGCCATCGCAATCGCCACAACGTCACGTTCGTCCGGGACGGCATCCCGGGCCGTGAGCGCACGGTGTAGGTTCTGCATGACCCCGGCGCCGTTTCGAGTGAGGGTGAACTCCTCCTTCGTAGCGCCCAACAGCTGCGCCACTTCAGCACGCACCTGGACCATGGCCGATTTTGCTGGACTACGACGAGATGCAGCAGGCGATGAATTCGCTCACCCGTCGCCGGGGTGCGAGGGTTGTCAAGTTCTCCGTACCCGAGCTGGCCACGACCGCGAACATCCTGGATGCCTACCAATCACGGTGGAACAAGGCGCCCGCCGGCCTGAAACTGCTCCGGATCTCACATCTGTCCAATCGGACCAGAATCGTGATGCCGGTCCGGGAGATCGTGCGCATGGCACACGCCCGAGGTGTCGCCACACTTGTGGACGCCACCCAGACGACACCGCACGCCACGGAGCGGTCACCAGCTTTCGGCTTCCTGCGATGAGGGATTACGCGCAGGCACAGAAGATGGCCACGCCGCTGCTCAAGAAACACCGTGTTCTCACGGTCGCACGCACGGGTATCGCGCGGGGCAGCACTGTCCGGGTGACTCCCACGCTGTACAACACGCGCCAGGAACTCGACCGTCTCGTGGCGGCGCTCCAGCAGGAAAGCGGCGCCTTCGTGTGATGCCGGTCCCGGTCGCGCAAGTCCGCTCAGCCCGAGGTCGGCTGGTCGTCTCCGAGCACGGCCAACGCCGCGGAGAGCCTGCCGCGGCTGGTGATGCCCAGGCGTGGATAGATCCGGTACAGGTGGGCTCCGACGGTCCGGTGCGAGATGAACAGGCGCTGCCCGATCTCCCGATTGCTCAACCCCTGCGAGGCCAACTCGGCGATCTGGCGTTCCTGGACTGTCAGACTCTCGCCCTTGCTCGGGCGCCGACGCCCGTCCGACTCCCCCGCGGCCCGCAACTGCTCACGTGCCATGTCGGCCCAGGGCTGCGCACCGACTCGGTCGAACTCGTCCCGTGCGAGCCGCAGGGGCTTGCGCGCATCCACGTTCCGACGCTGCCGACGCAGTCGGCGGCCGTGCTGCAGATGAAGTCGGGCACGCGACAACGGCCACGTGTCCGGCAGTGCGGAGAGCGCGGAGTCGTAGCACTCCTCGGCGGTGTCGTCCGGGGCGAGGACTGCCGCACTGTAGGTGCGGGCGACGATCATCATTTCCGAGGGCAGCTGGTCCGCCAACTCCGGCAGCTCGGCCAGCAGTTCTCGCGCCCGTTCGCTCCGGCCCGCGGCCGTGGCCGCGTCCACCAGGTCCGGAACCAGCAGCCAACGACTGGTCGAGTGGTAGTGCGGGTCGGTCTTGTCGAACGCACGCGCGAGAGCGTCGTAAGCCTCCACGGCGCGGCCGTCGAACAGGGCAAGGAGACCGTCGACCTGCTGCGCCATGACGCTCGCGAAGGGCATGGCGGGGAAGAGGCTGTGCGCTCTCAGCTCCCGGACGCTCCGAGCCGCGGCTTCGCGCTCTCCCCGCAGCACCGCCGCGAGCGCCGATGTGGCCTTGAGACCGAGCCACACGATCCACTCTCCGGTCTCCTCGGCGAGCGCGATCCCTTCTGCGGACTCTTCGCGGGCCTGGGTCAACTGCCCGAGGTAGAGACGTGGCCAGGATCCAGCCAGGGACCGCGCGAGCAGCCCGAGACGGCCCTGCGACCGCCACACGGAAGCCGCCTGGGCCAGGTAACGCGTGGCACGGCTCACGTCACCGATGACCATCGAACCACTGCCGAGGTAGTGCAGCAGCCGGCCGTCCTCTCGGTCCGGCTGGAGCTTCTCGAGCCGTGCGATCAGGTCGGTCCCACGGCGGTACGGCTCCGTGTAGGCCCGCACCGTCAGGACGTGGGGGGCGTCCGGGTCAGGCTTCCACCGGTCCAGTTCGGCGGCGGCCTGGGCACGCACGCGTGCGTCGCCGTCCTGGAAAAAGCATCGGGCCGCCGCACGCCACAGCAGGTTCTCCGCGACGTTCGTACTTCCGACGCCGAACGCCCCCGCTGCCGCGTCGATCATGTCCTGAATGCGGCGTTGCGGCTCATCGGGCTCGAACGCGGCCTTGTCGGAGACCAGCATGAGGCGGGCCCGCTCCGTGGGGCCCAGCTCCGCCAGGTCGGCTCTGTCCAGCAGGATCTGGGTCTGGACCCGGTCGTTGATCTCGCTGGCCAGCTCGGCCGCACGGACCAGAAAACCGGTCTGGCGACGTGCGTCGTGCACCAGCTCGCCGGCCTGACGCAGGGCCGGTATGGCCGCGGCCAGTTGCCCCCGTTTCTGGGCCTCGTCCGCGAAGCGCTCCAGCTGGCCGGCCAGTTCGTCGTCCGGCCCGAGCGTGGCCGCGGCGAGGTGGACGAGCCGCCGCCCAGGTGTTCCCTCCAGCGTCTCGGCCAGGGCCCGGTGGGTGGACAACCGGTCGGCGACGGTGGCCCGCGTGTAGATCGCGGAGCGCATCAGGGGATGCCGGAACTCGGGTGTGCGACCGGTCAGAACCACCAGCCCGGCGTCGACGGCCTCCTGCAGGGCATACACGGAGACTTCCGAACCCGCGAGACGGCTTGCCACGTCGAGGAGCTGAATCAGTGGTGCGGTGGGCTCCGCCGCCAGGACCAGGAGGAACGTCCTGCACTCGCGGGTGAGCGAGTCGGTGCGGGAGGCGAACGCGGTCTCCAGTCGCTGGGTCAGGGGCAGATCGTCGACTACGGGCGAGATGCCCTGAGCTGCCCTCGGTAGTTCGACGAGCGCGAGAGGGTTACCGGCGGCGCGCTCCAGGATGCGGGTCCGTACCGCGTCAGCCAGGCCCGGGGCGTCGGCGTCGAGCAGTTCGGCCGCCGCCGCCGGGGAGAGGGGCTCCAGAACGAGTTCGGCGTGAGTGCCCAGGGTGTACATGCCCGGTGACGAGCTTCGTGCCGCGCCGATCATGAGGATGGGGAGGTCCCGGGTACGCCGGGCCACGAATCCGAGCACGTCACGGCTGGACGAGTCGACCCATTGGAGGTCATCGACGAGCAGCAGGAGGGGCTGGCGGTCGGCGGCATCGGCGAGCAGCTCGAGCACCGCCATCCCTACCCGGTAGATCTCGGGTTCCCCGTCACTGGCCCCGAAGGCGCCACCGAGGGCCTTCTGGTAGGGGGCCGGCAACGTCTCGGCTCCACCGAGAACCGGTTGGAGCAGCAGGTGCAGTGCGGCGAACGGCAGCCACTGCTCGGTCTCAACGCCGGACGTGCGCAGGACTCTGACGCCCTTGGCCGAAGCATGAGAACCGAACGTGCGCAGTAGAGAGGACTTGCCGACACCGGCGTCTCCGCGGACGAGTAGCGCGCCTCCGTTGCCTGCCACCGTGCTCGAAAGCAGGCCGTGCAGAACCTCCCGTTCCGCGTCCCGCCCGATCATGCGTTGGGCACCGCTGCTCTCAACGTCCGCTGCATACCTCTGACATCGGCCACGCTTCCGGATTTTACCTGTCCCTGACTTCCTCCGTTGAGGCGGGTGCGGCTGAGTCATCAGTCGAACGACTACGTGATGACTCCATACCCACGGCCGTCGCGGACCTCGTCCGCCGCCGCGGTCGCCGAACGTGACGAGTCGGCCACACAAGGTCGGCACGAGAAGGGCGTACCTACGCAGCCGGCCCACCGACTGGGTCGGTGGGCCGGCTGCGAGGACAGGGCGAACCGAAGCGCCTACCGCTTCCAGAGGTTCCAGTAGCCGGCCTCGAGGTCGTTGTCGCAGTAGTAGCTGTTGCTGGGATCGCCGCTCTGGTACACGACCTTCACGGCGAGGCACTGCGCCTGTGTGCTGTAGCTTCCGACCATGGTGTCGGCGTGGGCGACTGCGGCTCCCCCGACGGTGACGCCCGCCGCGCCGAGCGCGACGAGGCTCGCGGAAACGAGCTTCCTCTTCAAGCCCTGCAATATCATCTCGAACCTTTCCCTTCCCTAACAGCGCGGTGCTCGCGCTGCACGGTGACGAGTGAATGTAACGTGTGACACCGTGGCATAGTGATCAACGGACGGCAAGCGTCAGATCCTGCCCCGCTCAGGGCGTCTCTCTGGCCTCCGTGACACCGCCGTCCAGGTGCCTCCGGTGTGTCGTGTGACGTGGCTCCAGGGCCGTATCCTCGGCACATGTGCGCTGGTGGCCGATGCAGACCGCGCACTCCGGGAAGAGCGGGCACAGGCCTGACTCGATGACACCCTTCTACGACGACACGTAAGAGAGTGACGACAGGTGGATTTCAAGCTGGAAGTCGTAGTGCTGCCCGTCGCCGACGTCGACCGGGCGAAGGCCTTCTACGAGGCGGTCGGGTTCCGCCTGGACGCCGACCACGTCACGGACGAAACCTACCGGGTCGTCCACATGACACCCCCGGGTTCGCCCTGCTCGGTGCTCTTCGGCACCGGCGTCACCCTGGCCGCCCCGGGGTCGTCCAGGGGCCTCCACCTCATCGTCTCGGACATCTTCGAGGCCCGGGACCAGCTGGTCGGCCGGGGTGTGGAGGTGGGCGAGATCTATCACGACACCAGCGACATCTTCCACCGCTGCACGGGCGAGAAGTGGCGCGGCGGACCCGACCCTCAGCGCCGCAACTATTGTACGTACGCGGACTTTTCCGACCCGGACGGCAATGGCTGGGTCCTTCAGGAGGTGCCCAACCCGTAGGGCCTCGTCGTGTGTCTGGGTAGACGTCGTGCGTGCCGCTCGTCGGCGTGATCGTGAACGTCTGGTCCAGGTACGTGTCCCAGCCGCCCGTGTTCTCCACCCGCCCCGTCCTGCCACGGTGTCGCACCGTACTGGTAGGCGCCGGCACTGGGCTGCGGTTCGGTGTAGCCGTCCGTGGCCGGGGGCCGCACCAGGCCGTAGTTGCGTGCCGGTGAGGAGGAGTCGAGGGTGTAGTCGTGGTGCGCGGGGTCCGTGAACTGCGGACCGTCGGCTATGGGCAGGTTGTTGATGGAGGATGCCCCGGCTGTGGTGTCGGCGTCGCCGATGTTGCTGGCCACCTCCCGTGTCCGAGTAGGTGCCCGGGAAGAGGCTGACCAAGCGGAACGGCGGCCAGGCCACTGCCCTGAACCGGCCCCTTCATGGTCATGGGGGCCTCGGCGCGCCGGCAGGCGGCCAGACGCCGCTGCCCTCGTGGAGGGCGAGGGCGGGGGCCAGTGTGCCCTCCTGATCGATGATCTCCCAGGGAAGCGTGACGACCGACGGCCGACCTACGGCTGAGACCAGCCGCAGCGCGGACATGGGGCCGCGGAGATGGATCATTCCCCCAGGCCGCCCAGCTCACCCACGACGTGCTGGAGCGCCGGCCTGAAGATCTCACTCCCCGTCATACCTGGCCCCACGCCACCAAGCAACGCTTCCGGGCCGGGCGCCTACTCGTGCAGTTCGCAGCCCGGCGCGGGAGCGTCCTCGGACAGAGGCGCGCCGTGCGGCATTACGTACAGGACGTCCAGGACTACGTCGTCCGCACCGCGGTTCTCACCGATGTGCACGTGGTCCGCGCCCGCCGGCTCCTTCAGGAAGCTGCCCTTCTTGTACACGCCGTCCGGGGCGCAGTTGCTGTCGAAGTGGCTGAGCGTGCCCTGCTTGACGTAGGCGAACAGGGTGCCGTCGTGGTAGTGCCATCCCGTCGCCTGACCGGCGGGGATGGTGATCTCACGGAGTACGTAGTCCCGGCCGCCCTCGGTCCACTGCGCCAGGATCGTGCCGCTGACGCCGGGCCCGCCGGGCGTGGCCCGGGCGATGCCAGGGGTCAGCGAGAGTCCGACGAGCGCGGTTCCCACTGCTGCTGCACGTAACGTAGTGCGCATGGTGATTCCCTTCGAACAATGAGTGATTGACCGGCCGCGGGATGCCGACGACCAGTTCACACGACACACTGTATTACTACTGCACCCGCCATTGACAGTGTGATTGCGTCACCGGCTCGCCAGAAACACGTCAGTGGGCGCCCACGCGGCCGGTTAGTGTCATCGCAAATGGAGATATTCCGTCGCCCCATGAGCAACATCACACCAAACAGTGTGACCGAAGGGCGTACTCAAACATCCCATCATTCTACGATGCTGGTCATGCGCAGTGAGGAAGAACAAGTGCGCGGTCCAGGCGACCGCGACGGCGTCGACACGTCCACGAACCTCTCCGAGGATCGCGTCACGGGCCGCTCCGGGCGATGGCGAGGCCGTCTGCTCGTCGCCGGACTGGTCCTGACCGCGTGCAACCTGCGGCCCGCTGTCACCAGCCTCGGCCCGCTGCTGGAGGAAGTGCGGCACGGACTCCACATGAGCGCGGCCGTCGCCGGTGTGCTCACTTCCGTCCCCGCCCTGTGCTTCTCCGTGTTCGGTGTCGCCGCTCCGCGGCTTGCCCGGCGCCTTGGCCCCGCGCGCGTGGTGGCCCTGGGCATGGCAGCCGTCGCCCTGGGCCTGCTCGTGCGTCCCTGGGTCGGTTCGGTGCCCGGGTTCCTGACCGCGAGCGCTCTCGCGCTCATGGGCATCGCCCTCAGCAACGTGCTGATGCCGGTCATCGTCAAGCGCTACTTCCCCGACAGGGTCGGCGCCATGACGGGTCTCTACTCGATGGCCCTCTCGCTCGGCACGGCCGTCGCCGCCGGAGTGACCGTTCCGGTGACGAGGGCCCTGGGAGGTGACTGGCGACTCGGCCTCGCGGTCTGGGGCGCTCTCGCGGTGGCGGCCGTCCTGCCCTGGCTACCCTTCGTCCGGAAGGGCGAGCCGGCCACCTCCTCCGGCGCGGACCGGTCGGCCGGGGCGCGGACGGCGGACCACCCCGTACCCCGCGTGTCACGGAGCCGCACGGCCTGGGCGCTCGCGGTCTTCATGGGGCTCCAGTCCACCGGTGCCTACATCACCATGGGTTGGCTGCCTCAGATCTACCGCGACGCGGGCCTGCCCGCCGGCACCGCGGGGCTGTTGCTGGCCGTCACCATGGCGGTGGGTGTCCCCCTCGCGTTCACCATTCCACGGATGGCGGCGCGCCGTCCGCACCAGGGCCCGGTCGTCCTGGTCCTGGGTCTGGCGGGACTCGTCGGTTACGCCGGGCTGTACTTCGCCCCGGTGGGCGGCGCCTGGGCGTGGGCCCTCATCCTGGGCGTCGCCAACTGCACGTTCCCCCTAGCGCTGACGATGGTGAGTCTGCGGGCCAGGACCAGCACGGGCGTGGCCCAACTGTCGGCCTTCGCCCAGAGCGTGGGGTACCTGCTGGCGATCCCGGGACCGATCCTCATCGGAACGCTCTACGAACACAGTGGCGGCTGGGGTCTGCCGATCACGGTGATGAGCGCGCTGCTCGTACCGCAGATGGCCGTCGGATACGTGGCGGGCCGCGACCGCGTCGTCGAGGACGAACTCGCCCACCGTTGACGGGGGCGGAAGCGCCGCGAAGGACCAGTGGCACCGCCCGCACGCCCGCGCTCCCGCGGTCGTGCACGAAGAGGAAGAAGATCATGTTCGAACGCATACTCGTTGCTGTCGATTCCAGCTCCACCCGTCTGTCCACCGTTCACTCGGCCGCCGCGATGGCCCGGCTGACGGGTGCCAGGGTCCGGGTGCTGCACGTTGCCGCGTCCGCTGCCACGCTTGCCACTGTTGTTCCCCTGGAGGACGACTCGGAAGCGGAGTCCGTGCTCGACGAAGCAGTCGGCGTGCTGCGCCGGAGCGGGGTCGCGGCCGAAGGAGTCATGGTCCATGCGCTCACCACTCGGATTGCCGGCGTGATCTCCGAGACCGCGGCCGCGTGGAAGGCGGACCTTCTGGTACTGACACCGCACCACCGCGACATGTTCGGCGCGCTGTGGGACCCCCGTGTGAGCGACGCCGTCGTTCACACGGGGCGCACCGCCGTACTCCTGGTGCCGGAGGGCGACGGGAACGATTCGGCCGAACTGCCGGCGACAGACCGGTAGGGCCCGGCCCCAGCCGTCCGGCACCCCGTGCACGCCGACGCGCGACCGAGCAGTACCCGGTCGCGCGTCGGTCGGGGACGAAGACCTCGTAGGGACGGAGCGATGGGCTAGGACCAATGCCGTTGTTTTAACTGTTCGGCGTAGGCTGCTGCGTACTGCTCCCGGGGGTGGTGCCAGTGTCTGTGAGTGTGTCTGATTTATCGGGTCTGGGGCTGTTGACCTGGGTGTATCCGCCGGGTCTGGTGGATCGTGTGGTGGCTGCCTGCGGGCGGGTGGAGCAACGCAGACGGCTGCTGCCGGCCCGGCTGGTGGTGTACTTCGTGCTCGGCCTGGCGCTCTTCTCGCCCGCTCCCTATCTGGAGGTTATGCGGCACCTGGTCGAGGGCCTGCGGGGTCTGGGACTGCTGGGTGACTGGCGCATTCCGGCGAAGTCCTCGCTGTTTCGGGCCCGGCAGCGGCTGGGGAGTGAGCCGCTGCGGGTGCTGTTCACCGCGACGGCGAAACCGCTGGGCACCGAGAGCACGCCGGGGGTGTTCTGGCGGGGCCTGCGGCTGCTGGCGGTGGACGGCACCTGCTGGGACGTCGCCGACACGGTGGCCAATGAGGCCGCCTTCGGCCGCCCGGGCAACGCCCGCGGCCCGGAGAAGAGTTCTTTCCCGCAGGTGCGGATGGCCTGCCTGGTGGAGACTGGCACGCATCTGGTGCTGGACGCGGAGCTGGCCGGCTGCCGCACCGGTGAGGTCACCCTGGTCCGGCGCCTGCCCCGCTCCTGCGGGCCGGGCCAGCTGGTGCTGGCCGACCGCGAGTTCCTCGGCATGTCGTTGTGGCGGGCCTTCACCGACAGCGGCGCCGATCTGTTGTGGCGGGTGCCCGCCAATCGCGTCCTGCCAGTCGAGCGGGTGCTGCGGGACGGCTCCTGGATCTCCCGCATCCACGCCAGCACCGACTCCGCGAAGCGGGATCCGGTCACCGTGAGGGTCCTGGCCTACCGGCTCGACCACGCCGGCCCGGCGGCCGGCGACTACCGGCTGGTGACCAGCCTGCTCGATGCCCGCCGCTTCCCGGCGCGTCAACTGGCCGCGCTCTACCAAGAGCGCTGGGAAGTCGAGTCGGTCCTGGCCGAGCTCAAGACCCGCCAGCGCGGCGCGCACACCGTGCTGAGCAGCAAGACCCCGGACGGGGTGCTGCAGCAGATCTGGGCCCACCTGCTGGTCCACCGGGCCCTGCGTGAGCTGATGTTTCGCACCGCCGCCTCCGGCGGCCTGGATCCGGACCGGATCTCCTTCACCGAGACCCTGCGCTCGGCCCGGCGCAGCGTGACCGTCACGCCGGGCCGTTTTTCCCCCTGACCTCCTGGTCCAGGCGCTGGTCCTGCTCGAGCACGACCTGTTGGAGCGGCTCCTGCCGGTCAGACGCCTGCGCAGCCAGCCCCGTGTAGTCAAACGCAAGATGTCCAACTACAGGCTCAAACGGACCGAACACCGGACCTGCCCCCAGCCCGCCCGCGGCGGTGTCCAGGCCGTCCGCATCCAACGACCCCAACCCGCGAATCCGTAAAGCAACGGCATTGGGGCTAGGACCGGTCCTCGGGTGCCACGTACTCGAACGTCGGGCCCGCGGCCCGGCCGTCGTCGTCCTGAAGGGCCATCAGGCCCTGCGCCTGTGCCTTGAGTGCGTACATGGTGCCCACGGACATCCCCAGCATCGCCGGGTTGCCGTTGAACGCCTGCTCCAGCATTTCCAGTGTCTTGCAGTAGGTCTGGTTGAACACTTCCTGCGCGGCTCGGATCGCGCTGCCCTCGGGGTGGTCGGCCAACCGCGGGTTGGGCCGTACGGGGCGGATGCCGGCCTCGTCGACGGTCACCGCCTCGCCGGTGGGACCGGAGTCGGGCGTGTCACCGGTCTGGTAGCGCCGGCCCAGCGCGAGTTCCTGGAAACGGTAGTAGTGGGAGACGGCCTGGGTCTCGGGGTGGAACATGTCCTTGTCCCCGTCCCATACCTCGGCACGGGCGGCACCCTCGCCCTGCTCGACGATCTCCTCCAGGGCGGCGAGCGCCGAGCTGAGGTCGGTGACCGGAGCGAGGTGCCCCGCCGTGTGGACGAACGGGCCGCCGGCGACCTGACGGGCCGGGTCCCCGACGAAGACCTGGTCCTCGCCCAGTTCGGCGCACAGGTGCCGCAGGCCCCTCTCGATCGCGTCGTAGAACTGGCCGATCGTCTCGTAGTGATCGCCTTCGGCCGGGTCGCCGGGGTGGGCCGGCTGTTCCAGGCGCAGGAACAGCTTGAGCGCCTCCTGGCCGAACGGCAGGAGGGACAGCTCGATGGACGGATCGGCGTGCGGCATCGTCCGTGGGTGGGGCGGCAGCAGGTGGGGGGCGTCGAGGACAGGCCGGCCGCCGACCGCGTTGAGCAGGTTGGCCGCCAGCGCGAGGTGGATCATCTCCTCAACGAAGACACCGCTGATGAGCTGTACGGCGTCCGCGTTCCGCTCCGGGTCCAGGGAGTAGAGGGCTGTCAGATAGGGAGGCAGCGTGGAGTGTTCGACCTCGATGGCCCACTGCAGGTGTCTGCGCAGATCGTCCAGCGTCGCGATGCCGGTCGCCGATGCGGGGTCGAGCGTGTCGGTCTGGTCCTGAGACATGGGGGGCTCATTTCGGTGTCGTAGCGCAAGGGGCCCCGGCCGCCGGGCATCGCGGGAGCCGACGGAACGGGCACGTCGTTGGGGTCGCTGCTCTGACCGGCGGAGCCGGACATCTGTGACACGGACCCGAACTCCGCAGGTCGTTCACACTGTTTCGGTCACGTCACCTGCTCATTTCGACGCACTCTGTGCGTGAGATAGTGTCATGTTCGTCGGCCGACGGGTGGCCGTGCCTCGGTTCCCGGCCACGTTCCGCTGGTCAAGTCTGTGACCCGGCCCCTCTGGGCCTGTTCCTCCGTCCCCGCTCGGGGAGTTCTCCGAAAGGTGTGTCTCATGGCTGAGTTGTTCTACGACTCCGACGCCGATCTGTCCATCATTCAGAACCGCAAGGTCGCGGTGATCGGTTACGGCAGCCAGGGCCACGCCCACGCGCTGTCGCTCCGCGACTCCGGTGTCGACGTCCGCGTCGGTCTGCACGAAGGCTCCAAGGCCAAGGCCAAGGCCGAGGAGCAGGGCCTGCGCGTCGTGTCGGTGGCCGAGGCCGCCGCCGAGGCCGACGTCATCATGGTGCTCATCCCCGATCCCATCCAGGGTGACGTCTACGAGGAGTCCATCAAGGACAACCTGAAGGACGGCGACGCGCTGTTCTTCGGCCACGGCCTGAACATCCGCTACGGCTTCGTCACACCCCCGGCCGGCGTGGACGTCTGCATGGTCGCCCCCAAGGGCCCGGGCCACCTGGTGCGCCGTCAGTACGAGGAGGGCCGCGGCGTTCCCTGTCTCGTGGCCGTCGAGCAGGACGCCACGGGCAACGCCTTCGCGCTGGCCCTGTCGTACGCCAAGGGCATCGGCGGCACCCGCGCGGGTGTCATCAAGACGACCTTCACCGAGGAGACCGAGACCGACCTCTTCGGCGAGCAGGCCGTCCTCGCCGGCGGTGTCACCGCGCTGGTGAAGGCGGGCTTCGAGACGCTGACCGAGGCCGGCTACCAGCCGGAGATCGCGTACTTCGAGTGCCTGCACGAGCTGAAGCTGATCGTGGACCTCATGTACGAGGGCGGCCTGGAGAAGATGCGCTGGTCGATCTCCGAGACCGCCGAGTGGGGCGACTACGTCACCGGCCCGCGCATCATCACGGACGCCACCAAGGCCGAGATGAGGAAGGTCCTCGCCGAGATCCAGGACGGCACGTTCGCCCGTGACTGGATGGACGAGTACCACGGCGGTCTGAAGAAGTACAACGAGTACAAAAAGCAGGACTCCGAGCACCTCCTGGAGACCACTGGCAAAGAGCTGCGCAAGCTCATGAGCTGGGTAGACGAAGAGGCGTGACATCCGGACAGGCCGGTGGGCGCGCCACGGCGGCGCGCCCACCGGCCTGCTGGTCGGTCCGGGTCAGCCCATTTCCTCCAGGGCCTTGCCCTTGGTCTCCTTCACGAACTTCAGCACGAAGGGGATGGAGAGGGCGGCGAAGATCGTGTAGATCACGTAGGTGCCGGAGAGGTTCCAGTCGGCCAATGACGGGAAGCTCGCGGTGATGGCCCAGTTGGCGATCCACTGCGCGGAGGCGGCCATGCCCAGCGCGGCGGCGCGGATCCGGTTGGGGAACATCTCGCCGAGGAAGACCCACACGACCACACCCCACGACAGGGCGAAGAAGAGGACGAAGACGTGGGCAGCGATCAGGGCGGCCCAACCCTGGGCGGCCGGGAGTCTGCCGTCGACCAGGTCGAAGGAGAAGGCCCAGGCCTCCAGCGCCAGCCCGATCACCATGCCGACGGAGCCGATCAGGGCGAGCGGCTTGCGGCCGACGCGGTCCACGAAGATCATCGCTATCACGGTGCCGACGATGTTGATGATCGACGTCGTGAACGAGTAGAAGAACGAGTCGGCGGGGTCGACGCCGACCGACTGCCACAGCGTCGAGGAGTAGTAGAACGCGACGTTGATGCCGACGAACTGCTGGAAGACCGACAGGCCGATACCGATCCACACGATCGACCTGAAGAAGAAGCTGCCGCCGAGGAGGTCCTTGAAGGAGGACTTCTCCTCGCGGTGCATGGCGTGCTCGATCTCGGTGATCCGGGCGTCGAGGTGCACATCCTTGCCCTCGACCTCTTCGAGGATCTTCTTGGCGCGCTCGCGCTTGCCCACCGAGATCAGGAAGCGGGGGGACTCGGGGATGGCGAAGGACAGCAGGCCGTACAGGACGGCAGGGATCACCATGACGCCGAGCATGACCTGCCAGGCCTCCAGACCCATCAGCTCGCCGCGCTGGTCACCGCCGGCGGCGTTCAGCAGACCCCAGTTGACCAGTTGGGAGACGGCGATGCCGATGACGATAGCGGCCTGCTGGAAGGAACCGAGCCGGCCGCGGTAGGCGGGCGGGGACACCTCGGCGATGTAGGCGGGGCCGATCACCGAGGCCATGCCGACGGCGAAGCCGCCGATGATCCGCCACATGGCCAGATCCCACAGCGCGAAGGGCAGCGCGGAGCCGACAGCGCTCACGGTGAACAGGACCGCGGCGATCTGCATGCAGCGGATACGGCCGATGCGGTCCGCGATACGGCCCGCGGTCGCGGCACCGATGGCGCAGCCGATCAGAGCCACGGCGATGACCTGGGCCAGCACCGCGGAGCCGACGTCGTAGCGGTCCCGGATCGCCTCGACGGCACCGTTGATCACGGAACTGTCGTAGCCGAACAGGAAACCGCCCATCGCGGCCGCCGCCGCGATGAAGATGACGTGCCCGAGATGATCGGGATGAGCCGTCCCGGCTCCTGGACTGGGTGCCTGCGATGTGCTGGCCACGTGTACTCCTCGGGCTACCGGCAACGCTGCCGGGACGGTATAGGCGAACTCTCGTCCCTTAAGACCGTCTTCGACCGACCGATGTGACACATATGCTCCGCTTTGCGCGAAGTGTATTGACGCCAGTCTCCGAAGGACGGACTCAGCTCCAGTAGTCGCTCAGTCGATCGGTACGGGACAGCTCGCGCTGCTCCCTCGGGGTCAACGGGCGCGGGGCGGCGGCCGCTTCGACGGCCATGACCGCGCCCTCGCTCAGTACTCCCCCGGCGCGCAGTTCCTCAAGGAGCCGGGTCAGGGCGTCGGTGTGCGCCGCGACCTGTTCCAGGGCCCGGTCCAGCCGCGGCCGGGCTGCGAGGTCCAGTGCAGAGGGTGCCGTTTCGGGGCTGCCCTCGTCGCCGACGAGTTCCAGGTGATGACGCCGGCCCCCTTCCTCGGTCCGCTGCCACACACAACGTCCGAAGCGCATGCGCACCGGCGTGTCGCTGATGCCCCGGCGCGTGACGTCGTACCAGGCACCGGGCTCGCTGAGGAGTTCCTCCAGGTGCTCGTCGTCCTCACCGCTCAGCTCCGCGACGACCGTCACCGTGAGGGTGTCCTCGTCGGCCCGTTCCCTGTACATGCCCGGGACGATGCGCACTCCCTCGACCTCGAGAGCTTCGGCGTACAGGATCTCGACCTCCTGGATCTCGATCCGGTAGACGTAGATCTCGGGCCGGCGGCCCTGGGAGGATGCGGTCCAGCCCTCCGAGACGCGCCACGCCGCGTCGCTCCCTTGCAGGTGGTCTCCGTCCGGCGTGACGGCCGCCTTGAGTTCGGCGTCCAATTCCTGGTGCCGCTCGTCGGGTACGTGCAGTTGCAGGGCGTACCGGCGCAGGGGCCGGCCGCTGTGCACGGAGGTGACGGGAGGCAGTTCGGCGGCCGTGATCTCGCGGAGCGCGCCGAGCAGCGTGAGGTTGAGGGTCGTCATCAGCGGTTCTCTCTCGTGCCGTTCGTGTCGTCGGGGTCAGGAGGTGGTGTCCGGCGCGGGCCGGCCGCCGAACCATTCCCGGTAGGTGGTTCGCGCGATGAAGGCGTCAGGGCCCGGCAGCAGGTCCTGGGGCCTGAGCCGCGCGCCGTAGAAGGGGCTGAGGGCGTCAGTACGGACCTGCCGGTGCTCCGCCTCCGTCAGCAGGGCCGTGCGCACGAACGCCTCCAGCCGGAACTGCTCGGGACCCGCGATCTCACGGACTCCGTTCACAGGCCGCGTCACTGCGGTGTGCGCGAGCAGCGTCGCCACGTCGGTGAGGGAGACCGGGCGCACCTCGGCGGGCGGAACCCACACGATCCAGTCCTCGGTGGCCGCTGTCGCGATGTCCTCCGCCGCGTCGAAGGTCTGTGTGGCGCGGAGGATGGAGTACGGGATCCCGGCCCGTCGGACCATGACCTCTCGGTTCCGGAGCGCCCGGAACACCCCCGCACAGCCGATACGGTCCACGCCGACGACGGAGAGGCACACATGGTGACGGACGCCGGCGGCGGCCCCGGCTCTGAGGAGCGCGCCAGTGGATCCCGCCCAGGATTTCACGAGGGCCTCCTCGTCCACGACCAGACCGTCGTCCTCCGAGAGGGTGCCGATGTCGGCGGACGGCTGATGGGCGAGGTCGACGAGCACGGAGCAGCCCTGCAGCGCCTCGGCGACCTCGTCGGAGAGGGGCGCGTGCGGGTCGCCGGGGGCCCGAACGAGGGCGACCTCATGTCCGTGGTCCCTGACGCAGAGCGCGGTCTCGACGCCCATGAGGCCTCCACCGTCAACCACCACGACCTTCATACAACCAACCCTCCTGGCCTTGTGTCACCGACCGGATCGTGCGAGCAGCCACGGGACGGTATCGGTGCGTCCACCGGCGATCGGCTGAGCGTTTGACCGGACGGGCGGCCGATGTGTGACACGGAGAACGCTCCGGGCCGACGATGGCTCACACTGAGCCGGACGACATCGATGTGAAGTGAAGGGAACAGTGTCAATGGTGGATTCGACCGACACGGCCGGTACGTCGCATGACACAGCGCGTATCCAGGACGGCGTGGCGGCCTCCCCGGACATGGAGTCCGTGTTTGCCAACTTCCGCCAGTACCTCATGGGATGGGGCGCCGCGGACCGCCCGGACCTCGGTGTCGACCTCTTCCGCAGCGGTCTGGCAGCCCCGCAGTTCAACGGCGTGGTGCGCGTACGGTCGGCGGCCGGGACGGACGTGGCGGCCGTCCGCCGGGAGCTGGCGGGGGTCCCGTGGTGGTGGTGGGTGGGGCCGGACAGCCCTGAGGAGACCACGGATGTCCTGAGGCACCACGGTGGACGACAGCTCACAGCGATGCCGGTGATGGTGCGGCCGCTCGGCGCCCCGGTCGCCGGGCACGACCGGCCGGACGACGACGCACGTACCCGGTCCGGCCTGCGTGTGGAGCCGGTGCGGGACGGCGGGCGCCTGCGGGAGCTCGTACGGACCTACCGGACGTCCATGGGTATCGGCCCGGCGCCCGAGGCCGGAATGGTACACGCCGAGTCGCAGCGTGGGGACAACGCGGACATAGTCCGGCTGGCCGCGGTGCTGGACGGCCGAGTGGTCGGGACGACCGTGCTGATCACCGCGCATTCCGTGGCCGGGATCTTCCTCGTGCACGTGGCCGCGGAACTGCGCCGACAGGGGGTCGCGACGGCGTTGACGTCCGCAGCGCTCCGCGTGGGGCGAGAGCGCGGGATGCACTTCGCCGCGCTCGTGGCCAGCCCCGCCGGGGAGCCGCTGTACCGACGGTTCGGCTTCACAGCGGCGTACCAGTACCGTCTTTTTCACTTCCCAACCGAACCGAACTGAACCAGGACGAGGACCTCTAGGCCCAATGCCCTGACTCTGTTGGTGATCTTGACCGGGTGGTGATGGCGGTCGCCGATGATGGTTGGCCGGTTTGTGCAGTGGATTCCCCCGATAACAGTCCGGACGGCGTGGGCGGCGGGTCCGCGGGGGACGCCGGTGATGCTGATGCGGGACCGGCTGGATGTGGTGTTCGCTGACGAGGACTTCGCTGACCTGTATCCAGCTGATGGCTGACCGGCTCTCTCGCCGGGTCAATTGGCGCTGGTGCCGGTGCTGCAGTTTGCGGAGAACCTCTCGGACCGGCAGCGGACGCAGTGCGCACGAGGATCGGCTGGAAGTACGGACTCGGCCTTGAACTGGACCATCCGGGGTTCGACTACTCGGTACTCAGCGAGTTCCGGGTCAGGCCGGCCAAGGGCGACCGGGCGGATCGGCTACCGCAGTTGATGCTGGACCGCATGGCGGCGGGGCTGCTCAAGGGGCGGGGTCGGCAGCGTACCGATGCCACCGATGTCCTGGCGGCGGTGCGGGGGTTGAGCCGACTGGAGCTGGCAGGCGAGAGCGTGCGAGCCGCCTTGGAGTAGATCGCCGGGGCTGATCCGGACTGGCTGTCGTCGCTGACTGAACCGGGGTGGGCGAAACGATACGGCCGGAAAGTCGAGATCGGGAAGGTCCCGGGTGGCAAGGCGGCAGTGTGCGAACCCGCCGAGGAGTTCGGCCGGGACGGCCGGAGGCGTCCGCTTCGGTCTGGGCACCCGGCGCCCCAGCCTGTTTGCGGACGTTGCGGCAGGTGGAGATCCTTCAGCAGATCTGGATCCATCAGTACCACTGGGATCCCGAGTACGGGCAGCTGACGACAGGATCTTCGACGACCTCGCCACCCGCTGCCTGGCTCCGGCCGAGCACATTGTGGACACCGCCTACCTCTCACCCGCCCACATCGAGGGGGCTCAGCGCGTGCACGGCATCACGTTGCTCGGACCAGTTGTCGCGGACAACAGCCGCCAGGCCAAGCCGGCTTCCAGCATTGACAGGACGGCCTTCACCATCGACGGGGCCAACGATCAGGCCATCTGTCCGCGCGGTGCGACGAGTACGTCCTGAACCAAGCTGAACATCTTTGGCCACATATCTTCAGGCCCGCTTCGCCGAGAGACTGCCGACCCTGCCCCGATCGCGCACAGTGCACCTCCTCGGCCACCCACTCCCGCTCCATGGCGGTGCTGCTAGGGCCGCTGCACGGAATCCAGACGCGCAACCGGCTCGACCAGCAGACCGAACAGTGGCAATGCCGGCACTCGATCCGCGCCGGCATCAAAGCCACCCTCCTGCGTAACGTCCGAGCACACGGCCTGCGCAGGGCATGAGGAGCTTGGTGCGCTCGTCCGGGTCGTCCCCCACGAATTCGACGAGGAACTCGCCCCTCAGAGTCACCCTGATCATGTGCGGGGTGAGTTTCGTGTTGCGCGCGACGCGGAACGGGACGAGTCGGCCGGAGCGGCTGGTCAGACCGACGGGGCCACGCGTCGGTGTCGACGGGACCGCCATGTCTCCCCGTCTCCTTTCGCCGGTTCTGAGAGGCGGTGATTGGTGCGGGTTCCCGACGGGGCGGACGGCATCTGCGAGCCGCCCCGCCGTGCGAGGGTGTGTCGTCGGTTCCTGCCGAACGGACTAGCGGACCTCGGCGGTCTGCTTGTTGGCACCGTTGGCGAAGCGTCCGGCGTGGGCAAGGATGGCCTCCGCGTCGTCGACGGAGGGGTAGATCCAGCGGGCGTTGATGTTCCTCTTGCGCGTCTTGGCCTCCTCCCCGGTCAGATCGATGGTCCGGTCCCATCCGATGGTCTCGACAGCGTGGTCGGGGCCCAGGTCCAGGCACGTGGTGTACGGGTCGGGCTCGAACGGGCGGGCATCGCTGCCCAGGAGGTCCGCCACAACGTTGTGCCCGGCGAACTTGCCCATGGGTTGCGCGTGCTGGCAGCTCTGCATCGCGAAGTGCTCGTCCTCGACCTGTGCGGCGGCCGTGTCGCCGGCCGCGTAGACGTGCGCAACGTTCTTGACCCGGAGATGTTCGTCGACGGCGAGGCGGCCCAGACGGTCGTGTTCGCCCGGGATCTGGGCCGTCAGCGGGCTGGCGACGGTACCGCCGGTCCACACGACGGTGGACGTGGGGATGACCTCGCCGTCGGAGAGTACGACCTGGTCGGCGGTGACGGACTCCACGGTGCGGCCCAGCCGCAGCTCGACACCCCGGGCCTCGACGGCCGACTCGATGTAGGGGCGGGGTCCCGCTCCCAACTCGGGGCCGAGAACGTCGGCCCGGTCGATGAGGACGACGCGGATCTCGTCGTGCGCGTCGTGCGGTCCCGCGATGGCGCGCAGTCGCTCGCCCATGGCCGTGGCGACCTCCAGCCCGGTGAACCCGGCGCCGACCACTACAACGGTGTGACGGCCGGCGGACGGCGCCCGCTCCGGCAGCCGCCGCAGGTGGTGGTCGAGTACGGTCGCCGCGGGCAGCGTGTCGACGTCGAAGAGGTGTTCCGCGCCCGGGAAGGGCGCTCGCACGAGCCGGCTCCCCGTGGCCAGGACCAGCTTGTCGTAGTCCAGCTCCATTTCCTCGCCGAACCGGGTGACGGCGCGGACGGTACGGGCGTCGGTGTCGACGGCTGTGACCGTCGCGGCGAGCCGGCGCACCCCGATGGGGCCGAGGACCCGGTCCAGCGGGACGCGCATCGAGCCCGGATCCTCCTCGTACAGCCGCGGCCGCATCACCAGGTCGTCACCTGCGCTGATGAGCGTCACGCGGATGTCGTCACCCGCCCGGCCCGCCGCGCGCGCGGCCCTGACCGCTCCAGCGGCGCTCCAGACGCCGGCGAATCCGCCACCGATCACCAAGACGTGTGTCATGTCGTGCATGTCCTCTCAGGCGTGTCACGAGGGCTTCGTCGAAACCCGATACCTGGACAATAAATATCCTGGATATAAGTTGTCAAGGTTGGCTCTTCGTCGCCCTCGACCGGCCGGCCAGGACTTAAACTGTCCACATCATGCGTATGAGCAAGGGCGTCGAGTGGGCCCTCCACACACTGCTGAACCTCCACGTGACCGGCGGCGGTCCCGTCGGGAATGCGCAGTTGGCCGCCGTGCACGGCCTGTCGCCCACATACCTCAACAAGCAGTTGCAGTCTCTGGTCAAGGCCGGACTGCTGACCTCCGTTCCCGGTGCGCGCGGTGGGTTCCAACTCGCCAAGCCGCTGGACCGGATCACGCTGCTGGACGTGGTCGAGGCGATCGAGGGTGACGCCCGCATCTTCCACTGCGCCGAGATCCGTTGCTGCGGCCGCGTGGGAGAGATTGCTCCGGCGCCCACCGAGCCCTGCCCGGTCAAGGTGGCCATGGTGCGCGCCGAGGACGCCTGGCGTCAGGCGCTGGTCGGCCAGACACTGGCCGAGGTGCATGCCGAGTTGGAGCGGCGGCCCGAGGTGACCGGGGCGGTTCGCACGGCGCTGAGCTGACCGGCACCGGGACCACCGCGGCGTATCGCCGCCTCGGGGGCCGCCTCTCCCCTGTCCACGGCACGGAGCTGACCGGTTCGGACCTCGCGCCCAGCCGATCACCGACTCGGCGCGGCCCGGCGCCACCGTGAGTGGCCGTGAACGGCCTGCACCCGCGGACTTTGCCGGCCCGCGCGCCTCAACCGGACTCGGCGGGAGCTTCCGCCTGGATGCCCCGTAGCAGACCGGTGGACTGGCCCACCTCGATGAGGTAGCCGTCGGGGTCGCGCAGGTAGCAGCGCAACTCTGCACCGCGATCGACGGGTTCGGTGAGGAAGTCCGCGCCTTGGGCGACCGCGTGCGCGTAGAAGGCGGGCAGGTCAGCCACACGCACGTTGAGGAAGCTGGACACGCACTCACCGCTTCGGGGCGGCTCCAGCGTGACCCCCGGCTTGTCAGGGGTGGGGCCGCCACCAGGATTCATGATGATCCAGCTATTGGCGACCTTCACCATCGCCGGGTTCTCCGCCATCACCACCTCTCCGCCGAAGACATCGGCGTAGAAGCGCCGGGAGACGGCGACGTCCCGCACCGTGAGGAAGTGCGTGAGCAGGAGGCCGTGTTGCGGTGCGGGCAGCTTCCCTGGTGGTGTCATCGACCCGTCGTCCCTTCATGAGCCCGAGCTGTCACGGGCCGGCTCCGGACGTCCGGCCCGTCGGCGTCCACGCGGGTGCCGTTGTCGCACCCGCACGCGCCTGCGACATGTGACCGGACCGGGGAGCGGTTCGTGACACCGGTGATCGCCCTCGCCGGAGGGAGGAACCGGTCCTGCGCGCCCTGCCGCAGTTGCGGGAGATGATGAGCATGGTGAAACGAGCTCGCCGGAGACGACCGCGGCGCAGAAGCGGTTCAGGTCCGCCGGGTTCGAGATACGCGGTACCGCCTCGTGTCCGGAGACGACCGAACACGCCATTCGTCAGATGAGTTCCAGGCCGCCGTCGACGGTGATCACCTGACCGGTCGCATGGCGTCCGGCCGGGTCCGCCATGCGGAGGATCCAGTGAGCCACCTCGTCCGCGTGTGCGATGTGGTGGGTCGGGATGCGGTCGCGCTCATAGGCGTACATGTCGTCGGCCGCCTCCGGCGTCAGACCGGCGTGCAGCATGACGTCGGTGCGGGTGGGGCCGGGAGCGACCGAGTTGACACGAACACCCTCGTCGGCCAGCTCCAGTGCCCAGCTCCGGGTCATCTGCTCGATGGCGGCCTTGGTGGCCGAGTAGTGCGCACCCCCCGCCATCGGGCGGTGCCCATAGGTGCTGGAGAGGTTGATGATCGACCCCGAGGTCCGCCGCAGGTGCGGCAGGGCTTCGCGAGCCAGAAGACTGGGCGCGACGACGTTGAGCGCCAGCAGATCGACGATCGTCTGCTTTTCGGCCTCCGCCAGCGGCATCACCGCTGTCGCACCGGCGTTGTTGATCAGGTGGTCGAGGCGTCCCCACCGCTCCACGGCGGCGTTCACCACCTTGCCGGGCGCCTCGTCACCGCAGATGTCGATGGCCAGGACGTCGATGTTGGAGTGGGCCGCGGCGGTCTCCTTCAGGGGCGCCTCGCGGCGGCCCACGGCGAGGACGTGCGCACCCGACTCTGCGAAGGCCACGGCGGTGGCTCGGCCGATGCCGGTTCCCGCGCCGGTGACGATCACAACGTGACCGGCGAACGTCTCATGGGACTGATTCGGGGACATCAAGGCTCCTTGTTCGATGTTCGATGTACATAGAACAATATGGGCACCGTCGACGAGGTCGTCAAATGGGGCGGCGACGGGGGTGATTGCGCAAGGCAGGCGTCGACGGCGACCGGACGCCCAAAAGCCGCCCGCGACACGACCCGCGCTACGATCGAGAATCATGCACATGACAAAACGGGCGGAGATTCGACCGCTTTCCGTGCGGCACGGAGTGCTTTACGCGGTCACGCCTACTCGTCCCGCTCGGTGACGTGCTCGCCGACATGGTCGGTGCCCGCGGCGGAGAGCAGTGCCGGCAGCAGGCCGGGGAAGCGGGTCTCCAGGGCGTCACCTCGCAGCTTCACGAAGCAGCGCGTGCCCTCCTCTCGGGTCTGGGTCACGCCCGCCTCACGCAGCATCTTGAGGTGATGGCTGAGCGTGGACTTGGCGACGGGAGCCCTGAACTGCCCCCACCCTCTCTCGGCGCCGTCGGACAGGATCCGGACGATGCCCAACCGCGTCGGATCGCTGAGCACCCCGAGAAGGCGAGGCAGGGAGATCTCGCTGTCCGCGGGTGACGCGTGGTGGTCCGGCATACGGCCATGTTACCGAGCGTTCGGCGCCTGTCGAACATGGGTTTCCGCACCGCCGCTCCCTCCTCCACGTAAGTAGCGGAGCAGGTCCTTGTCCGTCTCCTCGACGTGGAGCCGGCGCACGACCTCCTCGACCGCCTGGCTCAGCAGGGGAGATCCCAGCCGCAACACATCGTGCGCGACGGCGGTGAGTTCGATCTCGATGCTCCGGCGGTCGTCGGACGCGGTGTGCGTGGTGATCAGGCCGCGTTCCTGCAGGCGCGTGACCAGGCGGCTGGTGGCGGACTGGCTCAGCCCCGTCCCATTGGCCAGGTCGCTCAGATAGAGCAGTCCCGTACCGGCTGCCACCCCCTCGTTCAACGTGCGGAGGGCGTAGAACTCGCTCACGCCCAGGCCCAGTTGCCGGTGCAGATGTTGTTCCATACGGGCTTCGATCCGACGGTGGACCCGGGTCAGCCTGTTCCACTGCGTGATCAACCTGGCGTCGTCGCTCATGGATGGTGACCTCCCTGCTGTCCCCGGCGTCCTACTGCTCGGTGCCGGGGCGGTCTCCCGGCGCGAGGGCGCGGCAGGTGAGCCGCGCCCGCTTGCCCGCACAAGAAAGACAAGACGGATGCCTCGAATGTGACAACAGGGGGCGGGCGAGGTCCGGCGGCGCACACTCCCCCTCCACGGCCGGAGCGAGCCCGCTGCGCCGCTCGCCGTCACGCGGCCTGACGGGCCGGGACGTGCGCCGGGCCGACCGGTCTGCGGGACGGCTGCGCCAAGCGGCGTACCCGCTCCTCGGGGACGAGCAGCCGTACGAGAGCGTCGAGGTCGCCGGTGTCGGCGGCGGTCCGGAACGCGGTGACGAGACGACGGTGCGACTCGATGGGGATCGGCCGCTCGCGCTCGCTGTCGAGTCGGGTCTGGGCGCGGTGGACCACCACGCGTGCGTTCGGGGCGCTGATCCGCAGCAGCTTCGCGAGCTCCGTATAGGTGTAGTCGAAGCCCTTGCGCAGCACGTAGGCGGCCAGCCGGTCCGGCGTCAGCCTGGCCATGAGGAGGGCCAGGGCCGACTCGATCGCCACGGTCCGCTCGGCGCAGAGCATCGGGTCGTCGGACGAGGCCAGGTCCCCGAAGTCGGCGAAACGCGGTTCGGACGGCATCTCGTGCCGGCGCCGCCCGGACTGGATGACGTTGATGGCCAGGCGGGTCGTGGTCGTGGTCAGGAAGGCGACCGGGTTCGTGACCACCGCGCGGTCGGTGAGCTGCCAGCGCAGCCACGCCTCCTGGACCACGTCCTCGGCTCCCGCGGCGTCCCCGACGATCCGGTAGGCGATCCGGAACAGTCGGTTCCGTTGGGCCAGGAAGACGTGGAGGGCGGTGTCCAGGTCCCCCTCGGCAGGCCGGGCGGCCGGGGTGCCGGCCGGCGTGGTGGTCTCCGGACTGGGCGCGGACATCGGGACTCCTTCGGGTGAACGGGCGCCCCTTCAGGGGCGATGGGTCCACCCTCCGTCCGCGGCACCCCTCATCGCGCCCTTGGTGTCCGTGGTCGAGTCCGTGGGGCCCCGGGGCCCCGGGGCCTACGGACTCAGCCCGCACGCACCAAGCCCTCGTCGTCCCGGTCCGGGGGCGGGGTGCTCGCCAGGGCACCGGGCAGCGCGCGACGGGAATTGATCCCGAGCTTCGTGTACACCTTGCGCAGGTGCCACTCCACGGTGTGCGGGCTGATGAACAGCTCCGCGCCGATCTTCGCGTTCGTCATGCCGCCGGCGGCGAGCGTGGCCACCTGTGACTCCTGAGGGGTAAGCGCGCTGGTCATCGCGGCCTCCCGCACCCGGACGTGCTCCCCGGTGGCGAGCAGCTCACGGCGGGCCCGTTCGGCGAAGGCGTGCGCCCGCATGCCGTCGAACATCTCGTGAGCCGTACGCAGGTGCTCGCGGGCCAGCGATCGCTGGTGGGTGCGGCGCAGCCACTCGCCGTACAGCAGGTGACTGCGGGCCACCTCCACGGTGACGCCGCCGCGCTCGAACTCCACGATCGCCGCGCGGTAGAGACGGTCGGCCTCCTCGCCGTCGGCGAGGAGGGCCCGACTACGGGCTGTGGCGCCGCCGGCCCAGCCGGAGTCGGCCGCGCGGGTGAGATCGACCAGCCGGGCCAGCGAGGCCCTGGCCTGGTCCAGCTCACCGCACCGGGTGGCGGCCTCGATGTGCTCGATCAGTGACAGGCCTGCGAAGTTGAACCCGTCGTGCTCGATGCCGGTACGCGCGGCCTCCAGGGCCTCCTCGTACCGTGCCAGGCCGTTGTACAGCACTCCCTGGATGTAGCCCATGGCACCCAGCAGGGACACCTCGCCCCGCCGGTCGGCCCGCTGCCTGGCCTCCTCGATGATCCCGGAGGCTACGTCCGCCTCGCCCCGCCAGGCGGCCAGGACCAGCGTGGCGTATTTGTGCGGCGCGTGACCGGTCGCGGCGGCCAGGGCATCGGCCTCGTCGATCATCCGGTCCGCCTCGGCGAAGTCACCGTAGTGGATGTGCACTCCACCGGCGTAGACGAGGGCCGGCGGCAGTGCGCCGAGCGCGCCGATGTCACGGGCCAGGCGCACCGCGCGATCGGACAAGGTGTCCCAGGCGTGCAGGTCCCAGGCGTAGTGGATGAACGCCTCCAGCGCCACCGGTACGAGCAGGAGCCACCGCACGGTGGCCTCCCGGGTGGGCAGTTCTTCGGTGGCCAGCACTTCCAGCGCGCCGCGCAGCGCTGGCACACCGGCCTCGTAACCGTCCGTGAGGAGCGCGGCCACACCGTCCAGGAGCAGGTCGGCGGCCTCGGAGCCGGAAGGCGGTGCGCCGGACGCGCGGGCGGCGATCGCGGCGGCGCGGGCCCCGGCGGGGCCGTGTACGCGGCCCGCGAAGATCGTGGCGCTGATCGCCTCCAGGTACGTCTCCCGCGCCAGCGGCGAACCGGCGGCGGTGAACTGCGCGGCCGCGTCGAGGAGCAGGGGCGCCGCCTCGTCGCTGCGGCTGCGGGCGAAGAGGATCCTGGCCCGCAGCCGTGCCAGGCGGGCGCGGTCCAGCGGGCTCAGGGGGCACAGTTCGGCCACTGTGGCCAGCTCCGTGGCCCGGTCGGGCGCAGCGGCCGAGAAGTGCGCCTCCGCTGCCGCCAGGGCGCGGCGCCCTCGCGGCCGGCGGTCCGGTGTCACCTCGGCGGCGCGTTCCAGCAGGACCGCCTCGGCCGCGATGCCGCCGCGTTGCCGGGCGCGGCCGGCCGCGCGCTCCAGTCCCGCGGCGGCCTCCTCGTCCGGTCCGTCCGCGGCCTCGGCGGCGTGCCAGGCGCGCCGGTCGGGGTCCAGGACCGGGTCCGTGGCGGCGGCCAGGGCCCGGTGCACCGACCGGCGTGCTTCGGGGGCGGCTTGGTGGTAGACCGCCGAACGGACCAGCGGATGCCGGAACCGGACGGACTCGCCCAGCTCGATCAGGCCGGCGACCTTGGCCGGGGCGGCGAAGGGGGTGATCTTGAGCGTGGCGGCCGCGCGGGCCAACAGCCTCGCGTCACCGACCGGTTCGGCCGCGGCGATCAGCAGCAGTGTCCGCGTCGACTCCGGCAGCGACCCGAGCCGCTGGGCGAAGTCCCGCTCGATCCGGCTCGCGACCGGGCCCTGGACGATCGGGTGACCGGATGAGTCCAGGCCGTAGGCCAGTTCGGCGGCGCTGCGGCCTCGGGAGAACTCCAGCAGAGCGAGCGGGTTGCCGTGCATCTCGGCCACGAACCGGTCCCGGATCCGCTTCTCCAGCCGCCCGCCTACGGCGGTCTCCAGGAGTTCCCCCGCGGCCGTGGCGTCGAGGCCGCCGATGCGCATGGCCGGCAGACCCGTTAGCGCCTGCTGCCCTTCGGGGTCGCGTACCGCGAACACCATCGCGACCGCCTCGGCGAGCAGTCTCCTCGCGACGAACTCCAGCGTCTGCAGGGAGACCTGGTCCAGCCACTGCGCGTCGTCGATCAGGACGAGCACCGGGCGCGCCTCCGAGGCGCGGGTGAGCAGCGTGAGCACGGCGAGGCCGACCAGGAAGCGGTCGGGCGGATCACCGGCCGCCATGCCGAACGCCACGCGCAGGGCTTCCCGTTGGGGTGCCGGCAGGCCGTCCAGCTGGCCGAGGAACGGCGCGCACAGTTGGTGCAGGCTCGCGTAGGGCAGCTCCATGTCCGCCTCGATGCCCTGCGCCCGGGTCACCTTCGTCCCTGACGCCTGCGCGGCCAGGTACTCCAGAAGCACCGTCTTCCCGATGCCCGCTTCGCCACGGATCACCAGCACACGGGACCCGCCTTCACGCAGGTCTGCCAGTAGATCGTCGAGTGCCTCGCACTCGCGGTTCCGGCCGACCAGGTCCGGAAGCGGGCTGGCGATCATGCGCGTGGCTCCTCAGGTGCTCCGGGGACAGCGAACTCCCCGCATCGAATGCCGGGAGGAATCCCTTTCACCTTACCCGGAGCACAGAGCACACCTTGTGTCCACACCTTGTGACAGACTCCACATGAGAAATGGCGCAAAGGTTGTCACACGGGCCCCTGCAAGCCGGTCGGTCCTCTCGTACGACCGAGTCGGCGACGTCTAGCCACGGCCGCCGCGCCGGGCGGTCGCCGTGTCCGAAAGGTGCCGGGACGCCCATCCGGCCAGCTCGCTCAGGATGGGCATCAGGACCGTCCCGTCCGGAGTGAGGCGGTAGCGCACCGTGACGGGCGGGCCGGGCTCCGCATCGCGGTACGTGAGACCGGCGGCGGACAGCTCGGAAAGCCGTTCCGAGAGGACCGAGTCACTGATGCCCTCTACCGCGCGCCGCAACTCGGCGAAGCCCAGGGGTCCGTGCTGGAGAGTGGCCAGGATGACGCCGCTCCACCGCTTGCCGAGGAAGCTGAACGCCTTGCTCAGCGCACCGTCACAAGCCGCCGGATGGTGTTGCTCCATCTCTGAGCCAGGAGCATTCCCATGTCCGTTTCCGGGCCTTTCCCCCGCATCCCCGCCGAGGCCGGCGCCGCGCTCTTCACGGACGCCCGTACCGCGTACTCCTTCGCCGGCACTCCGGTCGATGACGCGACGCTCACTGGCATCTGGGAGCTCGCCCGCTGGGCACCGACCGCCGCGAACACCCAGCCGATGCGCGTCCTGTACGTGCTCCGTACGGCCGAGGGCAAGGAGCGCCTGCTGCCGCACCTCGACGAGGGAAACCGGCCGAAGTCGGCCTCGGCGCCCGTCGTCGCGGTCCTCGCCGTGGGCCACCGCTTCCACGAGCACCTCCCGCACGTCCTGCCCGTCGGCCCGGAGATGAAGGAGTACTTCGAGGGCGAGCCCGCCCAGCGCGAGGCCATCACCTCGTTCAACGGACCGCTTCAGGCCGGATACTTCATCCTCGCCGTCCGCGCCCTCGGCCTGGCCGCGGGGCCGATGGCCGGCTTCGACCCGGCCGGGATCGACAAGGAGTTCTTCGCCGACAGCGACTGGCACTCCATCCTCGTGGTCAACATCGGGCACCCGGCCGGCCCCCCGGCGTTCGACCGCATGCCGCGCCCGGCCCACGAGCACGCCCTCGACTGGGCCTGACCCCGGGCAGGCGTGGGAGCCGCACCGTCACGGGACCGGCAGCAAGGACAGCAGTCGGAGGTTGGTGTGGCTTTCCGTCCCCGGTGTCGCGGTGTAGACGACGAGCCGCTGGCCGTGGTCGGGATCGATCAGTGTCTGGCAGTGCAGTTCGAGTGTCCCGAACTGTGGGTGCACGAAGCGCTTGGAGGCGCAGTACGGTCCCAGCACGGGGCGTTGCCGCCACAGACCGGCGAACTCCGGACTCTCCCGGTTCAGCGCGTCCACGAGCGCGGCGGCACCGGAGTCGCCCCCGTCGCGGGAGTAGGCGCTGTGGAGGTCGGCCACCATGAGACGGCTCTGCTCGGCGTGATCGCTCGCGGGGTGGACCAGACGGGCGGCGGGGTCCGTGAACCAGCGGTAGTGGGAACTGCGGGCCAGCCCCGTGTAGGCCGTCTGGTCGCCCAGCAGGGCCATCGCGGGACGTGTCTGGCTCAACGTCTCGCCCAGGTGGTTCATCACCTGGGCGGGAGTGTCCTCCAGGCGGTCCAGGATGCGCATCGTCCCGGGGGCGACGTGGTCGCCGCGTCGCGCACGGCGCGGCAGGGCGTGACCGGCGAGCTGGAAGAGGAGGTCGCGTTCCTCCAGTGACAGGCGCAGGCCGCGGGCCATCGCGATGAGCATCTGCTCCGAGGGGTGCGGGCCCCGCGGCTGCTCCAGCCGGCTGTAGTAGTCCACCGACATGTCGCAGAGGGCCGCGACCTCCTCCCGGCGCAGTCCTCCGGTGCGCCTGCGGCGGCCGCGGGGCAGCCCGACGTCCTCGGGTTGCAGAGCCTCGCGGCGTGCCCGCAGGAAAGCGGCCAGCGCCGCGCGGTCTGCCATGGTCGTCCCTTCGGTGGATCAACGACGTGAACGTAGAGTCCGGGGTGCGGCATTCCCGGCGAACAGTGTGTTGTGCGCGGACACGGTGGCGCGGCAGCTCAGCCTGTGATCGCCTTGGTCTCCAGGAACTCCTCAAGGCCCGCACGGCCCATCTCCCGGCCGTTGCCGGACTGCTTGTATCCGCCGAACGGTGCCTGGAAGTTGTGCTGGCCACCGTTGACGTCGACCTGGCCGACACGCAGGCGCATGGCGATCGCCATGGCATGGTCCTCGTCCCCGGTCACTGCGGCGTTGAGGCCGTAGACCGTGCCGTTGGCGATCTCGACGGCGTGTTCGTCGTCGGTATAGGGGATGACGACGAGGACGGGGCCGAAGATCTCCTCCTGGGCGATGACCGACTCCGGTGCGACGTCGGAGAAGACCGTGGGCCTGACGTAGGCGCCGGTCTCGAACCCCTCGGGTCGGCCGGGGCCGCCCGTCACGAGGGTGGCGCCGTCGGCGATGCCGCGCCGGATGTAGTCGTCGACGCGTCGGCGCTGGGTCTCCGAGGCGAGTGGTCCGATCCGCGTGGCCTCGGCGGTCGGGTCACCGACCACGTACTCCTGGGCGGCGGTCCGGAGCTTGTCGACCACGGTCGCCTGAAGGTCCGCGGGCACGAGCATGCGCACGTAGGCACCGCAGGCCTGGCCGGCGTTGGCCCAGGCGAAGGCGAGTCCGCGGGCGACGGCTGAGTCGAGTTCGGCCTCCGGGAGGATGATGTGGGCTGCCTTGCCGCCCAGTTCGAGTGCGACCCGCTTCACCGTGACGGAGGCGGCACTGGAGACGCTCTTGCCGGCGCGGGTGGATCCGGTGAAGGAGATCATGTCGATCTTCGGGTGGCGGGACAATGCCTCACCGACGACCGGGCCGGTTCCCTGCACCACGTTGAACACGCCGCTCGGCAGCCCGGCCTCCGTGGCGATCTCCGCGAACATCCGGGCGCTGAGGGGAGACAACTCCGAGGGCTTGAGGACGACAGTGTTGCCCGCCAGCATCGCCGGGACCACCTTCGTCACCATCTGCTGGAGCGGGAAGTTCCACGGGGTGATGGCGCCCACCACGCCGACGGGCTCGCGGACGACGAGCGAGTTCTCGACCGTCTCGCTCCACTCGAACCGCTCGGCCGCGGCGATCGCGGCCAGGGTGGACGCGACCGGGAATCCGACCTGCGCCTGCCGGGAGAAGGCGATGGGGGCGCCCATCTCCAGGGTGATGGTGACCGCCAGATCCTCACTCCGCTTCTGCAGGCCCTCGGCCAGGCGTCGCATGACGTCCGCCCGGTGCCGCGGGGACGTCGCGGCCCATCCGGGGATGGCGGCGACCGCGGCGTCGACTGCCATGTCCACTTCGTCGGCGGTGGCCTCGTGCAGGTGGGCGATGACCGATTCGTCGGCGGGGTTCACCACGTCGATCAGTGGTCCGGAGCCGGTGACGGCACGGCCGTCGATCCAGTGGGAAGGAGTCGGGAAAGGAGTCCTGGGGCTTTCGTTCATGTCGCCCAGCGAACACCGCGCGGCGCGGGACATCCATGCCCTCCCGTGCCCATGATCCGGGTCACACAACTGCGCGCGCGTTGCACTGCTGTGGGACGTCGCGTCCGCGGCGCGAGGCGCCGCCCGCCGTTCCCGGCCCACACCACGAGGGCGCCGCCGACCGGTCGCCGGGGCCGTCCGGACCCGTGCGCCCGAGTGCGTCCAGCGTGATCCCGCGGACCTCCAGGTCCTCCCCCGTGACGGCCCCGCCGCCACACGCCTGGCTCTACCGGGCACTGTTGGCGCGCGCCAGGGCGACGCCCCTGCCTCAGTGGTGCCCGAAAAGCTGGCTCTCCGTCCTGTGACGCCGCCGCGATGACGGCAGCGGCCCCTGCCCCGGCCGCACGCCGTGTTGTTATGCTCGCCGCGTGTGGGGGGCAGCGTGAGCGGGGACGGTCCAGAGCGGCTGCGTGGCCGGCGCCGTGAACACGACGTGCTGGACGGGCTGGTCTCGGAGGTGGAGGCAGGTCGCAGCGCGGTACTGGTCCTGCGCGGCGACGCCGGCATCGGGAAGTCCACCCTCCTGAACCACCTGGCGGCACGCGTCACCGCGCACCGGGTCGCCCGGGCAGCCGGTGCCGAGTCGGAGATGGAGCTTCCGTTCGCGGGACTCCACCAATTGTGCGCTCCCTTCCTCGGGCACACCGGCTCCCTCCCGCCGCCGCAGGCGGAAGCGCTGGCCACGGCGTTCGGGGTGAGCACGGGGCCGCCACCGGACAGGTTCCTGGTCGGTCTGGCCGTGCTCGGGCTGCTCACCGACGTGGCCGCCCGGCGACCGCTCTTCTGCCTCGTGGATGACGCCCAGTGGCTCGACCGGGTCTCCGCGCAGACGCTGGCCTTCGTGGCGCGAAGAATGCTCGCCGAACCGCTGGCCCTGATCTTCGCCACCCGTGAGCAGCGGGGACGTGACGACCTGGCCGGCCTGCCCGAGCTGACGCTGCACGGGCTGGACGACACCGACGCCCGTGCGCTGCTGGACGCGAGCGCCGAAGGCCCGATGGACGAGCGGGTCCGCGACCGCGTCCTCGCCGAGGCCCGCGGCAACCCCCTGGCACTGCTGGAGCTCCCCCACGGCCGCGTCGACGCGGAAGCGGCCGGGGGGCCCGCTCCGCACGGTCCCGGAAGGGTGACCAGTCGTATCGAGCGGAGCTACCTCGCGCGGGTCCGCTCGCTCCCGGAGCCGACGCAGCGTCTGCTGCTGACGGCCGCCGCCGAGCCGGTCGGTGACGTGTCGCTGCTCCGGAGCGCCGTCGAGCGACTGGGCGTCGCCGCGGACGCGGTGGAGCCGGCGGTGACGGCGGGGCTGCTCGACGTCGGCACGCTGGTACGTTTCCGGCATCCGCTGCTGCGCTCCGCGATCTACCGGTCGGCCGGGCTCGCGGAGTTGCGGGAGGTGCACCGCGTCCTGGCCGAAGCGACGGACCCCAGCGTCGACCCCGACCGCCGTGCCTGGCACCTCGCGCGGGCCACGGTCCGGCCGGACGAGGTCATCGCCACGGAGCTGGAGTCGTCGGCCGGACGGGCGCGGGCGCGGGGCGGCACCGCCGCGGCAGCCGCGTTCCTCGCCCACGCGGCCGTGCTGACGCCGCACCCGCGGCACAAGGCGACGCGCGCCCTCGCCGCGGCCCAGGCGAAGCTGCGTGCAGGTGCGCCCGCCGCGGCGCGCGACCTGCTGGAGCTGGCACGGGCCGGCCCGCTCGACGAACTCGGCCGGGCCCGTGCGGATCTGGTCGAGGCCCGGATCTCCTTCGCCTCCAGCCGCGTGGACGAAGTGCTCCCCAGGCTGTTGGCCACCGCGCGACGCCTGGTCCCGCTCGAAGTGGGTCTGGCCCGCGAGACGTTCCTGGACGCCCTGTCGGCCGCCATGTTCGCCGGACGCCTCACGTCGGAGGCGCTCGTACGCGAGGTGGCGGCGGCCGCGCGCGCGACGGCCCCGCCCCGCACAGGACCGCCGCGCAACGCCGATCTGCTGCTGGACGCCCTCACCACCCGTTTCCTCGACGGGTATCGCGACGCGGTCACCGTCTCGCGCGAGGCGGTACGCATGTTCCGCCGGGAGACCGAGCCCGACGAGATACTGCGCTGGTCGTGGGTGGCTTCGGCACTGGCGGCCGACCTGTGGGACCACGAGGCGTGGACGGAACTGGTCACCCGCCATGTGCGCACCGCCCGTGCGGTCGGCGCGCTGACCGAGTTGCCGCTGGCGCTCAATTCACGGGTGGTCGTCCACACGACCGCCGGTGAACTGGACGCGGCGGCGCTGCTCATCGCGGAGACCGGCCGGGTCCAGGAGGCGGCCGGCGGCGGCTTCTCGCCGTACGGCACGATGACGCTCGCCGCCTGGCAAGGCCACGCGAGCGAGGCCGCACCCTTGATCAAGGCCGGCATGGAAGAGGCACTCGGCCGCGGCGAGGGCATCGGGGTGGCCGTCGCGAGCCGGGCGCAGGCCCTGCTCCTCAACGGCCTGGGCCGGTACGAGGAGGCGCTCGAAGCCGCCCGTCGGGCGAGCGCACACCCGCAGGACCTGGTCGCGGCCGGCTGGGGACTGGTGGAGGTGGTGGAGGCCGGGGCACGCAGCGGCCACCTCGACGTGGCCGGGGCGGCACTGGTCCGGCTGACCCGGGACACGGACGCCACTGCCACGGACTGGGCACTGGGCGTCCAACTGCGCTGCCGCGCCCTGCTCAGTGACGGAACGGCGGCCGACGAGTTGTACCGGGAGGCGATCGAGCGACTCGGCCGCACCCAGGCCGCCATGGAGACGGCCCGGGCGCGTCTGCTGTACGGGGAGTGGCTCCGGCGGGAGGGCCGCCGCGCCAACGCCCGAACGCAACTGCGGATGGCCCACACCCTGTTCACCCGGTTCGGCGCGCAGGCGTTCGCCGAACGCGCCGTCCGCGAGCTGCGGGCCACCGGTGAGACGGTGGCCCGCCGCGACGCTGCCGCCGTGGCGGCGCTCACACCTCAGGAGAGCCAAATCGCGCGGCTGGCCCGGGACGGGTTCACCAACTCCGAGATCGGCGCACAGTTGTTCCTGAGCCCGCACACCGTGGAATGGCATCTGCGGAAGGTGTACACCAAGTTGGGCATCACCTCCCGGCGCCTCCTGAGCACGGTCCTGTGAGCGGCACCGCCTGACCGGAGGCGGTCCGGCCGCCCGGAGGGACGCGAGGTGTGCGTCGAACGTCCGGCGGCCGCGCAGGTACTCCCCGCGTGGCAGCAGGCCGCCCGTGGTCATGGCCTTGCCGACTCTGCCCGGGAGCGTCACCGGCACGACGATGCGGCGGCGGCCCCGCGCACGCGCGATGCGGCGCGCCATGGCCACCATGTCCAGCCGGTCGGGTCCCGCGATCTCGGGTGCCATGCCCGCCGGGCCCTCGACGGCGTGCTCGACGAGCGTCTGGGCGGCGACGGGCCGGGTCAGCATTCTCGGCACCATGACCACCGGTGACACGCTGTTCAGCAGCGGTTCCGGGAACTCGAAGAACTGGGTGGCGCGGCGCTACACCCCGAACTGTCACAGGCGCCCGCCCCGCTCGGTCTTTGCGGAAGAGGGACCTGTCGGGCTCCGCCCGGTCCCCGTACCCAGGGCGAGAGGAAGACTCATGACCACGCGCATCGTGACCGTCGCCGAAGGCGTCCGGCTCACCCGTTCCGTCTCGATCGGCACGCACCACCTGACTGCCGACGAGCCCGAGCCCATCGGCGCCGATGAGGGCCCCACCCCGGGCGAGCTGCTGCTGGCCGCGCTGGGGTCCTGTACCTCCATGGCCGTGCGGGCTCTGGCGGACCGGCACGACTGGCCGCTGGAGCGGATCGACGTGGCCGTGCGGTTCGGCAAGCAGGGTGAGATCGTCAAGAACGTCGGGCTGACCGGCGACCTGGAGCCTGCTCAGCGAGAGCAGTTGCTGGCGGCGGCCGGGCGCTGTCCGGTCCACCGCCTACTGGCCAGGGAGGCGAAGATCGTCACGGTGCCCGCGCTGCTGGCGGAACCGGAGACGTCGCAGGTCTGAGCCGTCCTTCGCCCGGCGGTCAGGGCGCGGTCGCCATCGCCTCCAACCGCACCGAGTCGATCTCCTTACGGGAAGAGACGCCGAGTTTCACGAAGACCTTGCGCAGATGCCATTCGACCGTGTGCGGGCTGAGGAAGAGCCGCGCGCCGATCTCCGGGTTGGTGAAGCCTCCCTGCACGAGCCGGGCGATCTCCACCTCCTTCGCGGTGAGCACCGCGGTCTCCGCCGTGGCGCGGCCGCGCACCCTGACGCCTACGGCCTTCAACTCACGTCGGGCGCGTTCCGCGAACGCCTCGGCCCCGGCGGCGTCGAGCATGTCGTGCGCCTCGATCAGGCGGGTACGAGCCTGCGTCCGGCGCCGTTCCTGGCGCAGCCACTCACCGTGCCGAAGCCGTGCGCGGGCGCTGTCCATTCGGACCCCGGCCGTGTCGAGCCGCTCGATCGCTTCCTGGTGCAGGGCGTCGGCCGTCTCTCCCTCGCTCACCAGGGCGCGCGCGGCGGCGGAGGTGCCGAGCGCCCAGGGGGTGGCGCTGACTTGGGCCATCTCCTCAATCATGCGTACGGCCTCGGTGGCCCTCTCGGTACGCCCGAGGCGCACGGCCGCTTCGACGAGTTCGACCCGGGACTGGAGGGACAGACCCATCTCCTGCGGGTTCTCACAGCCCCGCTCGGCCGCGGCGTAGGCCTCCTCATACCTGCCGAGGCCGTTGTAGAGGACGGCGGCGGCCCATTGGGTGGCCGTCGTCACCTTGCCCTCCCCGCGCAGGAGGCGGTCCTGGGTAAGGGTCTCGATCGCTTGCCGGGTGGCCGGCTCCCGCCCTCGGAAGGGCTCCAGGACGAGTGCGCCGTAGTGGGCGAAGAAGCTGCTGCCCGTGGCTTCGCCGATCGCGCTCGCCTCCACGGTCAGGGAGGCCGCCCCGCGCAGGTCGCCGGCGAACACCCGGTTCGACAGGCGCAGTAGCAGGGCCGAGGGCAGGATGGCGAGCGCTCCGTTTTCGCGGGCGAGGTCGACCAGCCGCGCCGACAGCTCGGACCAGGCGGCGAAGTCCCAGGTGCTGTGCGCCATGCGGCACGCGAAGGGCAGCCAACCCAGGCTGTCCTCCGCAGAGAGTTCCTCTTCCCGGAACGCCGCCACGGCGTCCAGGAGGACCGGCGCGCCCGCCGCGTAGCCTTCGGTCACCACCCGGGCAAGACCGGTCAACAGTTGGGTCTTCCGGTTCTCGGTGCCGGTGTGGCCCGGCGTGCTGAGCACCGCGTCGGCGACGTCACGGACCCCGCCCGTGGCCAGTCGGCCCGCGGTCAGGGCCGCGTAGATCGCGTCCCGGTACGTCTGGTCGGCGAGTGCGGAGTCGAACGGCTGGAGCCGCTTCGCCGCTTCGAGCAGCATCGGCAGTCCGGCGCTGGCGCTCTTGGCCGCCGACATGATCTGCCCGCGCAGCAAGGTCGCGCGTCCGGCTCCGACTTCGTCGAGGTGACTCAGCTCCGCCGCGTCGACCAGTTCCCTCGCGGTGTCGAAGGCGCCCGCCTGGTACTTCGCTCGCGCTGCGGCCAGTGCCCTGGCGCCGCGCCGCACCGGATCGGGCGTCAACGCGGTGGCTCGGTCCAGGAAGGCAGCCGCCGCGGCGACACCACCGCGCGCGTGCGCTCGCCCGGCGGAGCCCTCCAGTTCGGCGGCGACGTTCTCGTCCGGGCCCGTCGCGGCACTGGCGAGGTGCCAGACACGGCGTTCGGGATAGAGCGTGGCGTCGATCGACTCGGCCAGGGCCGCGTGCACGCGCCGGCGTTCTTCGAGCCCAACGGCGCGGTACGCCGCGGAGCGCACCAGTGGGTGACGGAAGCGGACCCAGGTTCCGAGGGTCATCAGACCTGACGCCTCGGCTTCGGTCGCGGCGTGGTCCACGTCGATGCCGAGGCGTTCGGCGGCGCTCCGCAGCAGGGACACATCACCGACCGGTTCGGTGGCGGCGATGAGGAGCAACTGCTGCGTCTGCGCGGAAAGGGACCGGATGCGGCGGAGGAAACCCACCTCGATCTGGCTGGACAGGGGACGGCTCTCCGGTGCGCCGAATCCCCCGGCCATCTCGAGGAGGGTCAGGCCGCGCGGCAGCTCCACCAGGGCCAGCGGGTTACCTCGCGTCTCGGCGACGATGCGGTCCCGTACCCGCTGGTCGAGCGGGCCGGTGACGACCGAGTCGAGGAGCTCTCGGGACTCGCGCTCGCCGAGTCCCCGCACGACCAGCTCCGGAAGGTCTGCGAGCACCTCGCGCGAGCCGGATTCGCGGACGGCCAGGACCAGCAGGACAGGTTCTGCGAGCAGCCGTCGGGCGACGAACTCCAGTGTCTGGGCCGAGACGCGGTCCAGCCACTGCGCGTCGTCGACCATGCACAGCAACGGCTCGTCACCGACGGCGGCGGCGAGGAGGCTCAAGGTGGCCAGGCCGACCAGGAATCGGTCGGGAGCGTCACCGACCTGCATTCCGAAAGCCGTGCGCAAGGCGTTGCGCTGCGGTTCGGGGAGACTCTCCAAGTGGGAGAGCAGAGGTGCGCAGAGCTGGTGCAGCCCGGCGTAGGAGAGCTCCATCTCGGACTGCACGCCGACCGCTCTGACCACGCGGCACCCGGTGGCCCGGTCGAGCAGATGGTTCAGCAGCTCGGTCTTGCCGATGCCCGCCTCACCGCGCACCACCAGTACTCCGCTGCGGCCTGCTCTGGCCTGCGCGAGGAGGTCGTCGAGGACCTTGCACTCGTCCTGCCGCCCGATGAGCTCGGTCCGCGCGCCGTCCCTCAACATGGCAGCCTCCCGGCTGTCACGATACCCCGGCGTTTCACTTTCCGTAGACCTGTCTCAAACTGATTGCCGAGGCTCGCGCGCAGGTGCTCGGGAACCGGGGTCCTGATGCCCCCGCCTGCGCCCCTCTGCCTTCTGCCGCGTGCCCGTCTCCCCGGCATCGCGTCCCGGCCGGGACGCACTGGCCGGAATCCGCCGCTACGGATCCTGCGGTGACCCGGTGCGGCATCGGTCCATCAGGTCATCGATCCCACGACGACCGCCGTGCACACGAAAATCGTCAGACCGATCGCGGTCATGCCGATCATCGTGCCTCGCAGCCAGCGGCCGAACCGGAGTCGGTGTGCCGCCTCGGCCGCGCCGATGCGCTCCGCCATGTGTCCGGTCACCATGCGGGCGACGTACTTCTGTTCCTCCAGATACCACCGCTCCAGTTCCATCCGCTGCCCGTGGGTCAGCCCGTCGGCCCTCGCCGCGAAGGCGGACACCCGCCGACGAGCGGCACTGAGGTGCGCCTCGCGGTACAGAAACGCCTGTATATCGGCCAGCCCGCGAGCGGCCTGTTTGCTCGTGTTCATGAGGTACTCCTGTGTCACTCCGGTCGGGTTGTGACGCGGCGCCAGTGGGCCGCCGGTTCTCCCGGGGGCGGTGGCGGCCCACCCGCCGCTCAGCCGGCCGCCTGCGCCGCCTCGTTGATCAGCCGGGCGACGTCGCCCGGACGCGACACGCTGACCGCGTGGGAAGCGGTGACGTGCACCACCGTGGCCTTCGCGCGCTCGGCCATGTACGTCTGCACCTGCGCCGGGATGTTGCGGTCCTCGGCGGCCACGAGGACCCAGGACGGGATGTTCTTCCAGGCCGGGGCCGAGGCGCCCTCCGCCAACGCGGCGTCGGCCACGGGCCGCTGGGTGGCCGCCATGACGGCCGTGGTCTCCTCCGGGACGTCGGCGGCGAACTGCTGGTGGAACCTGCTCTGCTCGATGTAGAGGTCCGCGGCCCGGCTGCCGTCGGGGAGGGTGACCGGCACTGGGCGGAGCGTCTCCCCGAGGGTGCTGCCCGGGAACTTGCCGGACAGGTCGACCGCGCTCTCGCCCTCGTCCGGCAGGAACGCCGCGACGAACACGAGAGCCTTGACGTGGTCGAGTCCCGTCGCCGCGTTGCTGATGACCGAGCCGCCGTAGGAGTGCCCGACGAGGACCACGGGCCCGTCGATGGACTCCAGGAGCTGTCTGACGTACGCGCTGTCCTCAGCCAGCCCGCGCAGCGGATTGCTCGCGGCCACCACCGGGTGGTCGTGCGACCGGAGTTCCTGAACGACGCCGTTCCAGCTGGACGAGTCCGCGAACGCGCCGTGCACGAGGACGATGGTCGGTTTCTGTGCGCTCATGAGAGTGGCCCTTCCGGATCAGTCGGTGTGGAGGACCTTGCGCAGAACGTGGATCGCCTGCTCGATCGCCGCGGTGGAGGCCTGCGTTCCGCGGACCGGGTTCAGCATCATGAAGTCGTGCAGGCTGGCGTTGAAGCGGACGCTCGTGGTCGGCACCCCGGCCTGGATCAGCTTGCGGGCGTACGCCTCGCCCTCGTCGCGCAGCACGTCGTTCTCGTCGACCACGACGAACGCCGGCGGCAGCCCCTGGAGATCCTCCAGGGTGGCGCGCAGCGGCGAGGCCGTGATCTGGTCCCGCTCCGCCGGATCGGGGGTGTAGGCGTCCCAGAACCACTCCATGGCCTTGGCGGTCAGGTGCGGTCCGTTCGCGAAGATCCGGTAGCTCTCGGTGTCCTGGCCCGCGTCGGTGACCGGGTAGTACAGCGACTGGTGCAGGAAGGTCACGTCACCGCGCCGCTTGGCCATGTGGGTGAGGGCGGCGCTCATGTTGCCGCCGACGGAGTCACCGGCGACGACCATGCGGGAGCCGTCCAGGCCTTCTTCTGCGCCCTTGGTGGTGACCCACCGCGCGGTGGCGTAGGCCTGCTCGATCGCGACGGGGTACTTCGCCTCCGGGGAGCGGTCGTACTCGACGAAAACCACGGCCGCCTCCGCGCCCACGGCCAGCTCCCGCACCAGACGGTCGTGGGTGCCGGCGTTCCCGAGGATCCAGCCGCCGCCGTGCACGTAGAGGACGACGGGCAGAACGCCGGTGGTGGCGGCGGGCTTGACGATACGCACCCGCACGTCGCCGACCTCGGCGGGCACGGTGATCCACTTCTCGTCCACGTCCGGCTTCTCCACCCGAGCGGACTGGACGTCGTCGAGCAGCTTGCGGGCTCCCTCGACACCGAGTTCGTACAGCAACGGCGGCTTGGCGGTGGCGTCGGCGAAGTCCTGCGCGGCGGGCTCGAGAACGATGTCGCTCATGGTCACTCCTTGCGGTGATGAGGCTTTTGGATGGCTTCCACCTCATGAGACCGCGTGAGGAGTTGATGTGTGACGTGCCAGGCCCGCACAACGGTTTCGCTAGTCGGCGGCCACCTGGGTGGGGTCCAACGGCTTCGGCAGCAGGAAGCCGTCGACGTACAGATCGACGTGTTCGTTGTAGAACGCGGTCAGTCCGGCGATGCGGTTGGCGTGGATGGTCGGGAAGTCGTACGTCCAGGCGATGTCCTCGTGGGCGCCGGTTTCGCCGTCGAACGACCAGTAGTCGCTCGTCGTTCCCTTGTAGGGGCACCGAGTCACCGTGCCGGAGTGCCGCAGCCGGGTCCAGTCGATGTTCATGGGGTCGAGGTAGTAGCGGGTCGGCAGACCGGTCTCGAACAGCTTCACGCATCCGGATGCCTCAGCCAGCACGACGCCGTCCACCTCTACTCGGACGGTGCTGCGCGAACGCAGCGCGTCCACGCGCGAGTACGGGCTCCGCGGATGGACGAAGACCGGCTCGTCCTCCTCGAACCACGCGTCCAGCGCCTCCCATTCGAAACGCACCGTGTCACGCAGGGCTTCGGGGGAGCCCTCCCCCCAAACCCAGGCCGCCCCCGCACGGACCTCCGAGCCGACCCTCAGCGTATGGCGGTGAGCGGGCCCGGCACCGAGCTGTTCGGTGTGCTTGTCGTCGTCGAGCACACCCTCCACCAGGTCCTCGACCGGGATGCTGAACTGCGGGTACGCCTGCCACTCCCACACGTACAGCGCTCGGCGGGTGTCGAAGACGACACGACCTCCGACCAGCCCCCGGATACGGCGGGGAACGGGCTCGACGTGTCCGATCGGAACGATGAGACTCGGGTGCAGGACGCTCTCGGTAGCCACAATGATCACCTTGGGGTTCGCTGATGGTGCGCTCGCCATGCCCGGGGCCCGGGGGGCAGCGCCGACTCGGGCCGACGGCCCGGTCCACTTGTTCGATGCTATCGCCCGCACCCGGCGACCACACCGAATGCGGGCCGCGATGCGCCTTTCTCCACACGGTGTGCTCAGGGATGTGTCATGCCTGCGGACTCCGAGGCCGGGGCACGGAAGGTGCCGTGCGCGCGGGCGGAATCGGTTGTCACAGAACGCGCGGGCATCCGGTCATTGGTCCGTAACCATTTCCCCTTGGAGGAGATACGTCATGGACGCGCGCATCAACTACTTCGGCAACGCCCTCGCAGGCAAGGTCATGAAGCACCTGAACTCTGCCGGAGCGGCGGTCCAGGCTGCTCTGCCGGTCGCCACTCAGGAACTGGTGAAGATCCGGGCCAGTCAGATCAACGGCTGCGGCTTCTGCACGGACATGCACACCAAGGACGCCGCCGCCGCGGGCGAGGACCAGCAGCGCCTGAACCTGGTCGCCGTGTGGCGCGAGGCCACGGTCTTCTCCGACGCCGAGCGCGCGGCCCTGGCGGTGACCGAGGAAGGGACCCGCATCGCGGACGCCTCCGGCGGTGTCTCGGACGAGGTGTGGGCCGAAGCCGCGAAGCACTACGACGAGGACCAGCTCGCCGCGCTGATCTCGCTGATCGCCGTCATCAACGCCTACAACCGGATCAACGTCATCAACCAGCAGCCCGCGGGCGGCTACAAGCCCGGCATGTTCGGCTGACGCAGCCGCTCCGGCCGGGCAGCAGCTCGGCCGGACGCATACCGTCCGTCGCCTGCTGAACCCGACCCCCGAGCAGGCGACGCACCGCTCGGGCAACGCGACCCCAGGACTCGACATGGACCACTCCCCCGCTCCCGAGAGCACCGCTCCCCTCCGCATCGCCGGCGCCCGTGGGCGGTGGACCCTGCTGGCCACCGTCCTGGGTTCGGGCGTCGTACTGCTCGGCTCGACCGTCACCAACATCGCGCTCCCGCGCATCGGACACGACTTCGACGCAGATCTCGGCGTCCTCCAGTGGACGGCGAACGCCTACATGCTGACCCTGGCGGGACTCATCCTGCTGGGCGGTTCCCTGGGCGACCGGTTCGGGCGGCGTCGCATCTTCGTCCTGGGCCTCGTGTGGTTCGCGGTCGCCTCGCTGCTGTGCGCTCTGGCTCCGGACACCACCACACTCATCGCCGCCCGGGCCCTGGAGGGTGTCGGAGGTGCGCTGCTCACGCCCGGTTCACTGGCGATCATCGAGGCATCCTTCCATTCGGACGACCGGCCGCGCGCGATCGGTTTGTGGTCCGGATTCGGCGGCATCGGCGCCGCCCTGGGGCCCTTTGTGGGTGGGTGGCTGGTGGACGGGCCCGGCTGGCGCTGGACCTTCGTGCTGAGCGCCGTCCCGGCGCTGCTGTGCGTCCCCGTTGCCCTGCGCCATGTTCCGGAGTCCGTAGGCGCACCACGCAAGGAAACGGGCGTCACGGCGGGCGCGACCGCCCGGCGCGGGGTCGGCTTCGACGTTCCGGGCGCCGTGCTCGGAGCTCTGGCCCTGGCGCTGGTCACCTACGCGTTGACGGAGGCGCGCGACGGCGGGGTCCTGGCCGTCGCCGCGGCCTTCGGCGGCGTCGTCGCGGGGGCTGTGTTCGTCCGCATCGAACGGCGCAGCGGCGATCCCATGATGCCGCCGGCGATCTTCTCCTCCCGGCAGTTCACCGCTGTCAACGTGATCACCCTGTGCGTCTACGCGGGGACGGGCGGGTTCTTCTTCCTGACCGCGCTGCAACTGCAGATCGTCGTCGGGTACTCGGCGCTGGCCGCCGGGGCGGCAATGCTGCCGAACACCGTGCTGATGCTGCTGTTCTCGTCCCACGCCGGGACGCTCGCCCAGCGCCTGGGGCCACGGGCCCCGCTCACCGCCGGCCCGCTGGTGTGCGGAGCGGGGATGCTGCTGATGCTGCGGGTCGGTCCGGGCGCGTCCTACGTCTATGACACCCTCCCGGCCCTCCTGGTGATGGGCGCCGGCATGGTCGTCATGGTCGCCCCCCTGACCGTGACCCTGCTCGCCTCGGTGGACGCCTCGAACGCCGGGCTGGCCAGCGGCATCAACAACGCCGCGGCCCGGGCGGCGGGGCTGGTGTCCGTCGCGGCGCTCCCGCTTCTTGTCGGGATGGGCCCGCAAGCCTACCGGTCGGACGCGGCCTTCGACGCCTCGTTCGGCCGGGCCATGCCGCTGTGCGCGGTCCTGCTCGCCGTCGGCGCGTCGGTTGCTTTCGGCACGCTGCGGCGGTCCGCCACCGGCCCTCGCCCGGCGCACGGACACACCCACGGCTGGCTGACCGAACCGCCGCTGGCGTCCCGCTTCTTCCATCGTCAAGCCGTCAAATGACAACCGGTGCCCCGCACCGCGTCGGCCGTTCGAAAGGAACCAAACATGTCGTACCCGTACCCGGAGCAGAAGTACTGGGGTAAGGACGGCGAGGTCAGCGCCGTCTTCCGGCCGGCCACCACACCACCGAACCTCGGTGAGAGCGGTACCGGAAAGGACGCCACCCACTATCTGGCCACCACGGCCACCACACGAGGCGAGTTCGGGCTGTACCGGGTCGAGATGCGGCCCCGGGCGGGCGGTCCCAGGACCCATTTCCACAAGCGGATCTCGGAGTCATTCTTCATTCTGGAGGGGACCGTGCGCGTCTTCGACGGTGTGCAGTGGGTCGACGCCCGCAAGGGTGACTTCCTGCATGTCCCCCAGGGCGGGCTGCACGCTTTCCGCAATGACTCCGACGCACCGGCAGACATGCTGCTGCTGTTCACCCCGGGCGCCCCGCGCGAGGAGTACTTCGAGCAGGTTTCCCAGTTGGGGCACGCATCCGAGGAGGAGCGCGCCGCGTTCTTCGACCGGCACGACTCGTACTTCGTGGAGTAGGAGCAGGGGCAAGAGCGGGAGCCATGCAAACCGCACAACGACGGGGCCCCGCATACGTGACCTCTCGGCCTGGCCGGTGTCACGGATGCGGGGCCCCGTCGTGAGTGCCCGACCGAGGGTCAGGCGGTGGGCCGGGGTGCGCGCAGGTGGGCGCGCTCCTTCAGCTCCGCCTCGTCGACCAGTTCGAGCATGGGCTTGCCGGGCGCGCACATCATCGTGACGACGAACTCCGTCTTCTCGTCGCTGAGCGCATTGCCGTCCTGGTAGTGGATGGCGTCTCCGCCCGGCTCCCAGAAGGTACCGCCGGCCTCGACCACACGCTCGGGCTCACCCTCCAGTTCGAAGCGGACGGCGCCCTTGATGACGTAACCGAACGCCGGGCCGGAGTGGCGGTGCGGCGGGGTCCCGGGGTCACCCGGCTCCCACTCGACGTGGATGGTCATCGCCGAGGCGCCCTCGGGGACGACGACCGGCGAGGCGTCCTGGATCATCTTCGCCGCGCGCGTCCAGCTGGGGCCGTCCGCGTCGCCGGTTCCGTGTCCGTGGTGGGCGTGCTGTGCATTCTCCGACATCGAGTCGCACCTTCCGTGGTTCCGTTGTGACCGGGCGGCATGTCGTCCGCCGTCACGGGTTCGTCTCCGGTCGTGATGACCGCTCGCCCTCCTGACCGGATACCGGGCGGGTCTGTGACACCGCGCCACGCTGGCCGGGAGCGGTGGCCGCCCCACGGTGTCACACGACGAGGACGCGAACTGTCTAGGAGAGACGGGACCAGTGGCACTCCGGCATCCGCCGCCGTGCGCCCAGGACACCCAAGACACCCAAGACACCCAGGACACCCAGCGGGGTCATCGCCCCCGACGGAGGAGACGCAGATGAGAGTCGTCGTTGCAGGCGCCACCGGACTGATCGGTTCCCGGACCGTCGCGCGGCTCCGGGACCACGGGGTGGAGGTCGTGCCCGTCTCGCGCGGGGAAGGAGTCGACGTCAGCACCGGCCAGGGCCTGGACCGGGCACTGCGCGGCGCCGATGTGATCGTGGACGTCACCGACGCGCCCTCCCGGCGGCAGCAGGCCAGCACGGCGTTCTTCGCCACCGCGACGGGCAACCTCCTCCAGGCGGCCGCCGCGGCGAACGTCGAACACTACGTGGCGCTGTCGGTGGTGGGCGCCGACCGGATCGGTTCGGGCTACTTCAAGGCCAAGGCGGCGCAGGAGGACCTGGCCCGGCACACCACCGTGCCGTACTCCGTGGTGCGCGCCACACCGTTCCACGAGTCCGTGGAGGCCGCCGCCGCGGCCGGCTCCCGGCCCGACGGTGTGCACGTGCCGCCGCTGCTGCTGCGGCCCGTCTCTGCGGACGACGTCGCCGCGCTCCTCGCCCACGTCGCGGTCGGGCTGCCGCAGTTCGGTGTGGTCGAGACAGCCGGACCCGAGGAGCTCCGGCTGGAGGACATCACGGCCGAGATGCTCGGTCTCCTCGGCCGGCCCGGCCCGGTGGTCGCCGACGCGCTGGCCCCGTTCTTCGGCGCGGTTCTCGAGGAGCGGGATCTGCTTCCCGGGCCGGACGCCCGGCTGGGCCATCACACGTTCACCCAGTGGCTCAAGAGCCGCTGACCCCGCCGGGCGGCGCTGCCCGTCGCCCGGCTCTCCCCCTCAGACCTGTCGCTCCGCGACACCCACCGTGTCCGCGGCCGGTGTCGCCGACACCACGCCGCGAAAAGAAGGCTGCCATGAGTGATCCCTCCCGGCCGACCGAGAACCCTGTGTTCAGTGAGCTGGACCAACTGCCCGACCGCGACCGCGAGGAGACCGCCGAGTGGCGGGCCTCCCTCGACGCCGTCGTGCGCAACGCGGGGCCGGAACGGGCGGTGTACCTGATGCGGCGGGTGCACGAGTTCGCCGCGAGTACGGGCATGTCCCTGCCGGGGCTGCTGCACTCCGACTACATCAACACCGTTCCCGCCGCCGCGCAGCCGGAGTTCGACGGTGACCTGGAGATGGAGTCCAGGATCACCGCGCTCAACCGGTGGAACGCGGCGGCGATGGTCACCCGCGGCGCGCGCCTCGGACTGGGCGGTCACATCTCCACCTACGCGTCGGCGGCCTGGCTCTACGAGATCGGCTTCCACCACTTCTTCCGGGGCAAGGACGCCGACGGCTCGGGCGACCAGCTCTTCGTCCAGGGACACGCTTCCCCCGGCATCTACGCCCGGGTCTTCCTGGAGGGGAGGCTGAGCGAGAGCCAGCTGGACTCCTTCCGCCGGGAGGCCGGCGGTCATGGACTGCCGTCCTATCCGCACCCCCGGCGGCTGCCGTGGCTGTGGGAGTTCCCGACGGTCTCCATGGGGCTGGGCCCCCTCAGCGCCGTCTACCAGGCCCGCTTCAACCGCTATCTGCACGCCCGCGGCATCAAGGACACCTCCGCCTCACGGGTGTGGGCGTTCCTGGGCGACGGCGAGATGGACGAGCCGGAGTCGACGGCCGCCCTGACCCTGGCCTCGCGCGAGAACCTGGACAACCTCACCTTCGTCATCAACTGCAACCTCCAGCGCCTGGACGGCCCGGTACGGTCCAACTCGAAGATCGTCCAGGAACTGGAGGCACGGTTCCGGGGCGCGGGCTGGAATGTGGTCAAGACGCTCTGGGGCGAGGCCTGGGACCCGCTGCTGGCGCAGGACACCACTGGCGACCTGGTACGGCGCCTGGGCGAAGTGCCCGATGCCCAGATGCAGACGCTCGCCGCGCGGGACGCGGCCTACATACGCAAGCACTTCTTCACGGGTGACGCCCTGTCGGCGCTCTCCGCCTCCCTGAGCGACGCACGGGTGGTGGAGCTGTTCGAGAACTCGCGGGGCGGGCACGAGCCGTTGAAGGTGTACGCCGCCTACCGGGCCGCCGTGGAGCACCGGGGTGCCCCGACGGTGGTCCTCGCTCAGACGGTGAAGGGCCACACGCTGGGCCCGGCGTTCGAGTCGCGCAACGCCAACCACCAGATGAAAAAGCTCACGATGGAACAGTTCCGCGCCATGCGCGACCTGTTGGAGCTACCCATCCCCGACAGCGCGCTCGCCGGCGACCAGGTGCCGTTCTGGCACCCCGGGGAGGATTCGCCCGAGGTGCGTTACCTGCGCGGACGCCGGGCCGCGCTGGGCGGGCCCGCGCCCGTGCGTCGGGTGGTCGCCAAGCCGCTGCCGGAACCGCCCGCCAAGCCCTTCGAGGACCTGGAGAAGGGGTCCGGCCACCAGGAGATGGCCACCACGATGGCACTCGTCCGGCTGGTCAAGGACCTGATGCGCGACCCACGCAGTGGGGCCCGCTGGGTGCCGATCGTCCCCGACGAGGCCCGCACCTTCGGCATGGAGTCGATGTTCCCCACCGCCGGCATCTACTCGCCGCAGGGCCAGACCTACGACCCGGTCGACGCGGACCAACTGCTCCACTACCTGGAGAGCACGACCGGGCAACTGCTCATCGAGGGCATCACCGAGGCCGGTTCGGTCGCCGAGTTCGCCGCCGCCGCGACGTCGTACGCCACACACGGCGAACCCATGATCCCCTTCTACATCTTCTACGCGATGTTCGGTTTCCAACGGACCGGCGACCAGTTCTGGGCGCTCGGCGACCAGATGGGCCGCGGCTTCGTGGTCGGCGGCACCGCCGGGCGCACGACGATGACCGGCGAGGGCCTCCAGCACGGGGACGGCCACTCGCACCTGCTCGCCGCCACCAATCCGGCGGCCGTCAGCTACGACCCGGCGTTCGCCTACGAGATCGCGGTCATCGTCCGGGACGGTCTGCGCCGCATGTACGGCGAGCGGCCCGAGAACGTCTTCTACTACCTGACCGTGTACAACGAGCCCAAGCACCAGCCCGCCATGCCGATGGTTCCCGGCATCGAGGAGGGCATCGTCCGGGGCATCTACCGGTTCCGGCCCGCCGAGGCGCCCACGGCCGGGCCCCGGCTCCAGCTGCTCGCCTCCGGTACGGCGATCCACTGGGGCCTGAGCGCACAGGAACTGCTCGCCTCCGACTGGGGCGTGCACGCCGACGTGTGGTCGGTGACGTCCTGGACGGAGCTGCGCCGGGACGCGATGCGTGCCGACGACGCCCGGACGCGGGGCGAGGAACGCACCCCCTTCGTCACTCGGGCCCTGTCCGGGGCGCCGGGGCCGGTGCTGGCCGTCAGTGACTGGATGCGGCAGGTGCCCGACCAGATCAGCCAGTGGGTCGAGCAGGACTACTACTCCCTGGGAACCGACGGTTTCGGGCTGTCCGACACCCGTGAGGACGTGCGCCGCTACTTCCGGGTGGACGCCGAGTCGATCGTGGTGACCGCGCTGGACCGTCTGGCCCGTGCGGGCCAGGTCCCGCCGGAGACCGTCGCGCGGGCCCGCGCGCAGTACGGCCTCGGCCGCTGAACCGCCGTAGGGGGCGACCCCTACCGCCCGCGTCGTCCGACGTGGGCCGTGCACGACAGGTCCGGCAGGGCCGGGCGCCCCGTCGTTCCGTGAGGAGTTGAACGTCATCATGACCGTTTCCGTGACCCTGCCGGCTCTCGGCGAGTCCGTCACCGAGGGCACCGTGACCCGCTGGCTGAAGCAGGTCGGTGACCGTATCGAGGCCGACGAGCCCTTGCTGGAGGTGTCGACCGACAAGGTGGACACCGAGATCCCCTCCCCTGCTGCGGGCGTCCTGCTGGAGATCCTCGCCGCCGAGGACGAGACCGTCGAGGTCGGTGCCGGCCTCGGCATCATCGGCGCGCCGGACACGGCCCCGGCCGCACCGGCACCGGCACCGGCTCCCACTCCGGCTCCGGCTCCGGCTCCGGCTCCGGCTCCGGCTCCGGCTCCGGCTCCGGCCGAGTCTTTCGTCCCGCCTGCCGCGTCCGCGGTTCCGGCGCCGGCGACGGCGCCCGCGACTCCGCAGGCGCCGGCACCCGCGCCCGCGCCGGTGCGCGCCGCCCCGGCGGAGGACTCGTCCTCGCTCCGCGGCCGCACGGTCGCGATGACCCGTATCCGCCGGGCCATCGGCAACAACCTCAAAAAGGCGCTGCTGGAGCAGGCGCAGCTCACCTCCACGGTCGAGGCCGACGTCACCCGGCTGATGCGCCTGCGGAACCGGGCGAAGGACGGGTTCCTGGCGCGGGAGGGCCTCAAGCTCTCCCCCATGCCCTTCTTCGTCAAGGCCGCCGCCCAGGCGCTCAAGGCGCATCCGGTGGTCAACGCCCGGATCGACGAAGACGAGGGGACCATCACCTACTTCGACACCGAGAACATCGGGATCGCGGTCGACACGGAGGCCGGTTTGATGACCCCGGTCGTCAAGGCGGCCGGTGACCTCACCGTCGCCGGGCTCGCCCGGGCCGTCCACGACCTCGCCGACCGGGCCCGCGGTGGTCACCTGACCCCGGACGACGTGTCGGGCGCGACCTTCACGATCTCCAACACCGGTTCGCGCGGTGCGCTGTTCGACACCGTCATCGTGCCGCCGAACCAGGCCGCGATCCTCGGAGTGGGCGCCACGGTCAGGAGAGTGGGGGTCGTGCGCGTCGGTGACGAGGAGGTCATCGGCGTCCGGAACCTGGTGCATCTGTCGCTGTCGTACGACCACCGGCTGGTGGACGGGGCGGACGCGGCCCGCTACCTGACGGCGGTCAAGGCGCTCCTGGAGTCGGCGGCGTTCGAGGACGACCTGTACCCCGACGCCGTTGCGTGAACGACGAAAGCCGGTGCGGGCGATGCCCGCACCGGCTTTCCCATGGGCGGCGGAGGCCGCGGACGCGGTGTGTGAGAGTGCCCGCACGCGTCACTGACGGGAAACGGACGTGTGGGCCGTCAAGTCGTGGACCTGAACCCATGCGGTGACGGCGCCGCCCTCCTCCGTGCGCTGCACCGGAACGGACGCCTGGCGCAGCATGGCGTCGATCCGCTCGTCGCCGGCCAGGAAGAGGCCATAGAGCGTCGTCCAGCCGCCGGCCCGCGCGTGCTCGCCCAGGCGCTGGAGCAGGCGGGTCCCGAGTCCGCGGCTCTGCCAGGAGTCCTCGACCAGCAGCGCCGCCTCGGCGGCCGTGTGATCCGGCATCAGGTGGCCGACAGCGACGATGCGGCCGGTGGCGCCCAGGGCCGCCAGGTGTACCGATCCGGGGCGGGACAGCAGAGTGGGCACATACGTGCGGGGATCGGCCATGGCCCGGTGGTAGCGGCTCCACAGGGTCTGCGGCGAGCAGCGGCGGTGCATCGCCACGGTGCGGGCGAGTTGACCGGGGCCGATCGGGATGATCCGCGGTTCGCGGCGCATGAGTCCGTCCTTGGGCGGCCGGGAACCGGTGCGCGGCACGCACACGGCGCGGGGTCGGGAAAGGGCCGGTGGCGAACCACCGGCCCTTCGATCACCGGTGCGCTCTCAGCGCACCGAGCGGGCGGCGTCCTCGATGACGCCGGTGACCTTTCCCGGCTGCGAGACGCTGACCGCGTGGGACGATCGCACCTGCGTGGTGCGGGCACCGGCCCGCCGGGCCATGAAGTCCTGAGCCGCAGCCGGGATGTTGCGGTCCTGGGTGGCGACCAGGACCCACGAGGGAATGGTCTTCCAGGCCGGTTCGGCCGCTCCCTCGCCCAGGGCCGCCTCGGTGACCGGTCGTTGGGTGACGGTCATGAGGTCGGTCTTGTTGCGCGGCACATCGGCCGCGAACTGATGGCGGAACTTGTCGTTCTGGATGTAGAGATCGGTGCCGGGGGAACCGTCGGAGTTCGTCACCGGCACGGGACGCAGCGCCTCACCGAGGGTGCTGCCGGGGAACCGCCCGGACAGGTCGACCGCGCTCTCGCCCTTCGCGGGGAGGAATGCGGCGAGGTACACCAGCGCCTTGACGTTCTTGTTGCCGGTGGCGGCGTTGCTGATGACCGAACCGCCGTAGGAGTGACCGGCGAGCACCACGGGGCCGTCGATCCCGGCCAGGACGTCCTTGAGGTAGGCGGAGTCGCCGCTCAGGGAGCGCAGCGGGTTGGCGACGGCGACGACCGGGTAGCCGTCGTGCCGCAGCTTGTCGATGACGCCGTTCCAGCTCGTGGAGTCGGCGAACGCACCGTGGACCAGGACGACGGTGGGCTTGTCGCCGCGGTCGGCGGGGCCGCCCTTGCCGGCGGAGGCCGGGGCGATCGTGGTGGCGAGCAGGCCGGCGGCGACGGCTGCGGCGGCCAGGACGGTCATCGTCGTGTGGGTCCGGCTTGTGCGGGCGGTGCGGTTCATGTCGCATGCCTTTCGGGCGGGATCGTGATCGGTGTGTGCGGCACGTTGTGTCGCGTTTTCACCTTCGAGACCGGAGACCCACCACATGCGTGACATGGTATGAAAAGGGTCTCCGCCCGTGGGCGTCGTCTCGCGGTTCAGGACCCGTGCCGACCGGTGATCTCTTCGTGCTCGGTCGCGGTGGGCTTGTGAATCTGCGTGCCGGGGCCGTAGAGGAAGCCGCTGAGCCCGGTGCGCAGGCGCTGTGTGCTGCGGGCCACTGCACCGTCCCCGTCGCGCGGGGGTACGGCGTCCAGGGGGCGGTGCTGCTCGTGCGAGGTCAGCGTGTGCAGCCGGGCCGGGTCGAGGGGCTCGTGGACCTCGACGTACTCGCCGTGCGGCAGGCGCTTGATGACGCCGGTCTCGCGACCGTGCAGTACCAAGTCGCGGTCGCTGCGCTGCAGTGCCAGCGCCACGCGCTTGGTGACGACGAAGGCCAGGACCGGGACGACGAAGAGGCCGACACGAACGGCCCAGGTCACATCGTTGACGGACACGTGCAGGCGGATGGCGATGATGTCGTTTGCGGCACCGATCAGGGCCACCGTGTAGACACTGAGCCAGGCCACGCCGAGGGCGGTGCGTACCGGGCGGTTGCGGGGCCGGTCCAGGAGGTGGTGCTCGCTGTCGTCGTCCGTCACCCAGGCTTCCAGGAACGGATAGGCCCCCATGGCCAGGAAGATCAGCGTCCCGGCCAGCAGCGGCAGCAAGTTGTCCAGCGCCAGGGTGTGGCCCCAGAAGTCGATCTCCCAGCCGGGCATGACGCGCAGCAGTCCGTCGGCGACGCCCATGTACCAGTCGGGCTGGGACCCGGCGGAGACCTGGTCGGGACGGAAGGGGCCGTAGTCCCAGACAGGGTTGATCTCGGCGACGGCGGCCATGAAGAAGATCACGCCGGCCACGAAGAAGAAGTAGCCCGCGGCCTTCACGGCGTACACCTTGGCCGGCAGACCGACGACGTTGTCGCGGGTGCGGCCGGGTCCGGGGTACTGCGCGGGGCGGTGGCGCAGGGCCAGGACCGCGTAGCCGACGATGAGGACGACCATGAGTGCGGGGATGACCAGGACGTGCAGGGTGTTGAAGCGGGCGATCAGGTCGTCACCGGGGAACTCACCGCCGAAGAGGAAGAACGACAGGTAGGTCCCGACGACGGGGATCGACAGGATCGTGCCGTTCACGACCTGGAGGCCGGTGCCGGACAGCAGGTCGCCCGGCAGGTCGTAGCCGGTCAGACCCCCGAACATCGCCAGGACGAGCAGTCCGAACCCCAGCACCCAGTTCAGTTCGCGCGGCTTGCGGAACGCGCCGGTGAAGAAGACCCGCAGCAGGTGGACGAGGACGGCGGCGACGAAGACCAGGGCCGCCCAGTGGTGGGCCTGGCGGATGAGCAGGCCGCCGCGTACGTCGAAGGAGATGTGCAGGGTCGAGTCGAAGGCCTCGGACACCAACTGCCCGCGCAAGGGAGCGTAGTCGCCCTGGTAGACCACGAGGTCGGAGGAGGGGTGGAAGTAGAAGCTCAGATAGACACCGGTGATCAGCAGGATCACGAAACTGTAGAGCGCGATCTCGCCGAGCATGAACGACCAGTGGTCGGGGAAGACGAGCCGCCGGACGGAGCGCGCGACAGGGCGGCGGCCCAGCCGGCTGTCCGCCCATCGGGCGAGCCTCTCCCCCGTGCGCTTCTGCTCCGGCTCCACCGGCCGGCTGTCGTGGCCCATCTCTTCACCCTTCGTTTCTGCGTCACTCGCGGCTCACCGGCGCCGCGGTGGCGGGCTCCGCCGTGGATCCGCGGCACTGGCGCGGCGCGAGGGCTTCCGACCGCCGCGCGGCCGTGGTGGGGGTGGGGGGACGCCCCCGCGGATCGCTCGCCGGGAGGACCGTCGGCACCCGTATGGCGCGACGAATCCGACTCATCCGACGCTGTGCTGTTCGGCATGATTCGTGTACTGCTGTCGTCACCATGACCGGCGAGCCGGTGCGGGTGTGACATGCGCGGCGTCCCGGGCAGGCCAGCGGTGGACGGCCCCGGCGTGGCCTCCGACCGGACCCGGGCGTCAGCGGGACACGACGTTCTCCAGCTCCTCACCCGCGGCGAAACGGCTCAACTGGTGCCGGATGAGCTGTTCGAGCCGGGGCCAGAGGGACGACGTGAACGCGCCGACGTGCGGCGTGATCAGCACGCCGGGTGTCTCGCGCAGCGGATGCCCCGGCGGGAGCGGCTCGGGGTCGGTCACGTCGAGCGCGGCCCGCAGCCGGCCCTCGTGGACCTCCTTGAGCAGCGCGTCGGTGTCGACGACGGCCCCGCGTGCCACGTTGACGAGCAGGGCGCCGTCCTTCATGCGGGCCAGCATGCCCGCGTCGAAGAGCTGACGGGTCTGCGGGGTCAGCGGGGTGGAGAGCACGACGACATCGGCGTCGCTCACGAGCCGGGGCAGGTGTGCGGCGGACCGGACGGGGCCCCGGGGCGCTTCCCGGTCCGCACCGGCGACACGGGTCACCGCGCACCCGAAGGGCACCAGGAGCTCCTCCAGCGCGGAGCCGACGGCGCCGTAGCCGACGACGAGCACGGACCGCCCGTACAGGGACGGGAAGACCCGCGGTCTCCAGGCCCCGCCGTCCTGGGCGCGGACCGACTCCGGTATGCCCCGCAGCGAGGCGAGGATCAGGGTCAGGGCCAGTTCGGCCGTGCTCGGAGCGGGGGCCCTGCCCGCGTTGCACAGGGTCACGGGGCGAGGGAGCCGGTCCAGCTCCGCGCGCAGTTCGTCCGTGCCGGAACTGAGGGCCTGCACCGCACGCAGACGTGTCATGCGGGGCAGGGGCCTGCCGATGACACCGATGTCCTTGGTCAGCGGCGGGGCGTAGAACTCCACCTCCGCCGGGTCCGCCGGGAAGGCCGAACGGCCGTCCCAGCGGACGTACTCCAGTCCCGGTGGCAGGTCGGTGAGGTCGGCGAACTGGGCGGGCAGCCATACCTGCGGGATTCTCACGGTCATGACGACGTGTTCTGCTTTCCCTCCGGGTTCCGCGAGTCGGAACCAGAGAACTGACTACGTGTGCCACGCACTTGTGACAGCCCACCCCCGTGACGGGCCTCACCTCGGACCCGCTCGGGACGGGCCCCTCCCGGGGAAGCGTCTGTCACAGGCCCGGCTCACACGTTGTCTAGCTGGACATGCACCCCGTCATCACCAGAGCACCGGTGTCCCGGCCGGACCCGGACCCCTACGCCGTGACCGCCGAGTTCTACGACATCCTTCAGGCCGACCGGGACGCGGCACGCGTCCACGACCTCTACGGCCGGCATGTCGCGCGGGCCCGTCTCGGTGTGCTGGACATCGGGGCCGGGACCGGCCGGGTCACGCTGATGAGTCTCGCCGAGTCCACGGCCGACGTGCACGCGGTGGAGCCGGCCCGTGCCATGCGCACGTCTTTGCTCACCCGCCTCGCCACCCTGCCCGCGCGTCAGCGCGAACGGGTGACCGTGCACCCGTACGCCCTGGACGAGGCGGCGCTGTGCGCGGCCGCGGACGTGGCCGTGTGCCACAACACGGTCGCCTGTCTCCCCCCGGCCGCGCGGAACACGCTGTGGCCCGCGATCCACACGGCCCTGGCCCCCGGGGGCACGCTCCTCATGGAACCGCCGCCCGCACTGCTGCCCCCTCGCGACGTCGTGCGCCGCCTGCCGGAACAGCGGGTGGGCGCGCACGTGTACGGCGGACGCATGACGATGTCCGCGGCGGGATACCGCATCCGCACCCGTGTCGACTACTGGGTGCGCAGCGGACGACATGTGCTGCGGGAGCACACGGAGTCCTTCTGGATGTGGCCCGCCTCGCGCGCGCGGCTCATTGACGACCTGGCACGGCACGGCTTCGTCCCGACGCCGGGGCACGACGATCCGCGTGTTCTGGCCGTGACGCGGCCGGCCCGCCCGGTGAACCGGCAGGCGGGCGGGCGGCGAACTCCCGGCATGTGGGAGCCGGGTAGGCCCGTGCCACGGTGTCACAACGCGTGTCGTGTCCCGGTCTGAAGGATGACCGGACCACTCGGTCCGTGTGCGCCTCACAGACTGGAACGGGAATCTCATGCCGCGTGCGAAGACGTTCGTGATCGTCGGGGGCGGCCTGGCCGCCGGCAAGGCCGCGGAGGAACTGCGCGAGCACGGCCACGACGGGCCGCTTCTCGTGATCGGGGACGAGCGGGAACGACCGTACATCCGGCCGCCGCTGTCCAAGGGGTACCTGCTGGGCAAGGAGGACCGCGAGTCCATCCACGTGCACCCCGAGAGCTGGTACCGGGAGCACGACGTCGATCTGCTCCTGGGCACGAGCGTGACCTCCGTCGACGCGCGTGGCCGGGCGGTGACACTGGACAACGGCCGTCGCGTGCCCTACGCTGGTCTGCTGCTGGCCACCGGTTCCTCGCCGCGCCGCCTGTCGGTGCCGGGCGCGGACCTCGAGGGCGTGCTGTACCTGCGGCGCGTGGGCGACAGCGAGCGCCTCAAGGAGGCGTTCACCGAAGGCGCCCGGATCGTGGTGGTCGGTGGCGGCTGGATCGGGCTGGAGACCGCGGCTGCGGCCAGGGCGGCCGGCGCGGAGGTGACCGTGCTGGAGCGCGGTGAGCTGCCCCTGCTGAAAGTGCTGGGCCGGGAGGCGGCCGAGGTCTTCGCCGGCTTGCACCAGGACAACGGTGTGGGCTTGCGTCCCCATGCCCAGATCGAGGCCGTCACCGGCGCCGGGGGCCGCGTCGATGCGGTCCGGCTCGCCGACGGAACCTACTTGCCCGCGGACGCCGTGGTCGTGGGGGTGGGCATCACACCCAACGTCCGCCTGGCCGAGGAGGCGGGCCTCGACGTGCGCAACGGCATCGTTACGGACGCACGTCTGCGGACCTCCGCCGAAGGTGTCCACGCCGCCGGTGACGTCGCCAACGCCTACCACCCCCGGCTCGGCCGGCACCTGCGTGTGGAGCACTGGGCCAACGCGCTGCATCAGCCCCGTACCGCCGCGCTGAGCATGCTCGGCCAGGACTCGGTGTACGACCGGCTGCCGTACTTCTACACCGATCAATACGACCTCGGCATGGAGTACACCGGGTACGTCGAACCGGGCGGCTACGACCGTGTCGTCTTCCGCGGGTCGCGCGAGGAGCGGCGGTTCCTGGCGTTCTGGATGTCCGGCAACCGGGTGCTGGCGGGGATGAGCGTCAACCTGTGGGACGTGATCGGGTCGATCCGCGCCCTGATCGCGTCGGGCGCGGAGACGGACGACGCCGCCCTCGCCGACCCCTCGGTCCCGCTGGAGAGCCTGCTTCCCCCGCACGCGCAGCCGACGGGAGACCAGGCATGACGGACAGCGCTCCCGCGCCGCTGCGCCCGATGCCGGAGGACTGGCGGCGGGCCCTGGCCGTGGTGGCCCACCCCGACGACCTCGAGTACGGGTGCTCGGCGGCCGTGGCCTCCTGGGTGGCCGACGGCAGGGAGGTCACGTACCTGCTCGCCACCCGCGGTGAGGCCGGCATCGGCAGCCTGGATCCCGGACGGGCCGGCCCCCTGCGGGAGGCGGAGCAGCGGGCCGCCGCCGCGGCGGTCGGTGTCCGCGCGGTGGAGTTCCTGGACCACCGGGACGGAGTGGATCGAGTACGGCGCCTCCCTGCGCCGCGACATCGTCGCCGCCGTACGGCGTCACCGGCCCGAGCTGGTGATCACACTGAACCACCGGGACACCTGGGCCGCCGGGGCCTGGAACACCCCGGACCACGTGGCGGTGGGGCGCGCCGTGCTGGACGCGGCGGCGGACGCGGGCAACCCCTGGATCTTCCCGGAACTGGCCGAACAGGGGCTACCGCCCTGGAACGGTGTCCGCTGGGTGGCCGTCGCCAACTCACCGGCACCGTCCCACGCCGTGTCGGCCGAGCCTGGCTTCGAACAGGGCGTCCAGTCCCTGCTGCGGCACCGGACCTATCTCGAAGCCCTGACCGCGGAGGACCCCGAGGCGTACGCGCGCCGCTTCCTGGGCGAGAGCACCGGCGTCCACCGCGCACGGTTCGACGGCACTCCCGCCGTCGCCTTCGAACTGTTCAGCCGATGACCGGGCGTCCGCGCGCCCCTCGTCGCCATTCCCACCAGCCGCACGCGCCGCACGAGCCCGTGCCGAGGAAGGACCGATCATGACGTACGACTCCCCCGCCGTCCTGGACGCCGGACCGTCCGACGGCGTCGATCCGGACGAGTTCGTGCGCGCCGCCGTGCGCTGGCACTTCGACCCGGAGACCGGCTCCCGCTACTGGCTGGACCGGGCCGAACGGCTCGCCTTCGATCCGCGGCGGGACGTCAAGGGCGTGGACGACCTGGCGCTCTTCCCCGACCTGAGCGACGAACTGCGGCAGGTCCCGGTGACGGACCTGATCCCTCGGGGGTACGGCGGCGGCGCCCGGCTGCTCAACGTCTTCGACAGCGGCGGGACGACCGGGGCGCCCAAGCGGGTCGTCCAGCTCGACGACTGGATGCGGCACAGCACGACACAGGTCGACAGGCGGCTGCGGGAGCACGGGCTGCCCGTCGGCGCCCAGTGGCTGACCGTGGCGCCGACCGGCCCGCATCTGGTGGGGGACGTGCTGCAACGGGCGGCGGCCTCGCTCGGCGGCCCGGGACTGAGCATCGACATGGACCCCCGGTGGGTGCGGAAGCTGATCGCCACGGGCCGCGGCGACGAGGTCGAGTCCTACACCGACCACCTCGTCGAACAGTGCCGGCGGATCCTGCTGACCCAGGACATCGGTGTCCTGGCCGCCACCACACCCCTGTTGGAGCGCTTCGCCCGCGAGGAGGACCTCCTGGAACGGATCAACGGTTCGGTCCGGGCCATCGTCTGGGGCGGCACCCACATGGACCCCGACACCCGTCACCTGCTGGCCACGGAGGTCTTCCCCGAGGTGCCGCTGGTCGGTATGTACGGCAACACCATGATGCTCACCGCGCTGCTCGAACGCGCCGGTCTCGACGCCTCGCAGCCCTGCGTCTTCGACCCGGTGTCCCCGTACGTGTTCCTGTCGGTGGTCGACCCCGCCACCGGGGAACCCGTCGCGGTCGGCGAGCGCGGCCAGGTGATCGTCAGCCACGTCAGCAAGTCGATGCTCATCCCGCACAACGCCGAGCGCGACACGGCCGTGCGCGTCCGGCCCGCCGGCGGTCACGCGGGCGACGCCGTGGCGGACGTGGCGCCGGTGCCCACGGTGAAGGGCGAGACCGTGATCGAGGGCGTGTACTGATGGCCCCCGTCGATGCCGCCGAGCCGGTGTACCTGGACGCCCTCGGCCCTCGCGGTCCCTACCGCACCCGCGTCCCGGACACCGTGACGGATGTGTCCGGTGCCGAGGTGGCGCGGCTGAGCCTGGTGCCACCCGTGTACGTCGACCGGGCACTCGCCGCATTGCGCAAGGCCGGGCCGGTTCCGGCGGACGGCCTGGACGCGCTGCTGGAAGCGGCCGCCGGGGAGTTCGCCACCGGCACCGTCGCCGGGCTGGGCGTGCGCGAGTACGAGTACTTGGTCAGCCGGACCGCCGGTACCCCGCTGAGCGTGGTGCGCGACGCGACCCGCGGCACGGCGAGATTCGTCGCCCGCGCCCGTGCCTCCGCCGAGCAGGGCAGGCCACGCGGAACGGTCCGGGAGCGCCTGGATCCCTCCCTCGGGGCCGGGCACGCCGTGTGGGCCCGCCGGGGCGAGCTGTTCGCCGTCAACGCCTCCGGCAATCATCCGGGGGTCCACCGGCTGTGGCTGGAGGCGCTGGCCCTCGGCTACCGCGTGGCCGTACGGCCGTCGCGGCGCGAGCCGTTCACCCCGCACCGCCTGGTCGGCGCGCTGCACCGGGTGGGCATCGGCCAGGACCGGCTGGCGCTGCTGCCCACGGACCACCGGACCGTGCAGACGCTGATCCGCGGCGCCGACCGTGCGGTGGTGTACGGCGGTGACGAGGTCGTCGCCCGCTACGCCCACGACGCCCGCGTGCTGCCCCAGGGGCCCGGCCGGTCGAAGATCCTCGTCACGGCGGACACGGACTGGAGGGAGCACCTGGACACGATCGTCGCTTCCGTCGCCGACGAGGCCGGCACCGCGTGCGTCAACGCCACCGCCGTCCTCGTCGAGGGCGACCCCGCACCGCTCGCGGAGGCCCTCGCGGCGCGCCTGTCCCAACTGCCCGGTCTGCCGCCACAGGACACCCGGGCGGTTCTCCCGGTGTATTCGCTGGACCGGGCCCTGGCCCTCGACTCCTACCTGAGGTCGGTGGCGGCGGGGACCCGCGCCTGGCTCGGCGGTGACGGCGTCGTCGACGACCTCGGGGACGGAAGTGCCGTCCTGCGGCCCGCCGTCCATCAGGTCGCCGACGCCGGTGCCCCACAGCTGGGGACCGAACTGCCCTTCCCCTGTGTGTGGGTGGCGCCCTGGAGCCGCTCGGACGGCATCGCCCCGCTGCGCGGGACACTCGTGCTCTCCGTCCTCTCCCGCGACCGCGCGCTGCTCGACGCGCTGGTGGCGGAACCCTCCATCGCCAACGTGTACGCCGGTGACCACCCGACGTACTGGATGGCTCCGGGAGTGCCCCACGACGGCTACCTGTCGGACTTCCTGATGCGTGGCAAGGCCGTGGTCGGAATCGAGTGAAGGCGGTCAGTGGGGCAGCAGCAGCATCACGGCCGTCCCCAACGCCATCGCGCCGTCGCGCACGTACCCGTACGGGTTCGTGGCGGCGGCGCGGTGTGCGCGGTCCGCGGCGGTCCGCAGGGCGGGCATGGGGCGCGTCAACGACCGCAGGGCGCAGCCGAGGAGATACACCGTGAGCACGGCGGTGACCAGGGTCGCCGTCGTCGAGGCGTCGGCGGCATGACCGTGGGCCGCGGTGTGGTGCGCGGCCGGGACGCCCGCGGCGGCCACGGTCTCCCGGGCGGCGGCGGAGACCGGGACGGCGCCGGACGGGGGCCGCGACATCCAGGCCATCGCCGCCATGCCGACGGCGGGCGTCAGCCGGTCGGTGAACGCCCTCGCGGTACGGGCGGTCAGCAGGAACCACAGCGCGGCGACGGTGAAGAACACCGTGGCGGCCCGGCCGGACAGGGGCGGGCCGAGACTCCAGGGCATCGCCGCCATGGCCGCCGCCATGGCGCAGTGCAGGACAAGGTCCACGCGGTCACGGCGACCCGCACCCGGCGACCGAACAGCGTGCCACACCATATGCAGGGCCACTGCGACGAACAACAACGTCAGCATGGCGTGCACGGCATCGAGAGCCGACGTCCTGTCCGACACGGTGTACCCCTTCCGGTTCCTGACGGTTCGCTGTCCTGACCGGGTGCGCGATCGATCCGTGACAGGGCACGTCAGCGGAGCTGGTCGGGGACGACCGTGCGTGGCACACGGTGACCCGTTGCCACCGTGTGCCACCTGTGGAATCCATGCGCAGGCGTGTGCCCCTCCGCCGACATGCCGCCCCACGCCCGCTTGTAGCATGGGGTGCACTGAGCCAGAAGGGATGTTCCATGCACGCTGGCGCCCCACCCGGCACCCTTGACCAGGCGACGAAGGACTTCCTCTCGGCGCGCCCGCAGCTCTTCGGTATCGCGTACCGGGTCCTGGGCAGTGCGGCGGAGGCCGAGGACGTCGTGCAGGAGACCTGGCTGCGGTGGCAGAGCACCGACCGTGCGAAGGTGCACGAACCGACTGCCTTCCTGACCACCGTCGCCACGAGGCTGGCGATCAACGTGGCCCAGTCCGCGCGGGTGCGCCGGGAGTCCTACGTCGGACCGTGGCTTCCCGAGCCCGTCGACACCACGCAGGATCCGCACCTGGGCGCCGAGCGGGCCGAGGCCCTGGAGATGGCAGTCCTGCTGCTCCTGGAGAAGCTGAACCCCGTGGAGCGCACCGCCTACGTGCTCCGGGAGGCGTTCGACTACCCCTACGGACGGATCGCCGAAATCCTGGAGACCAGTGAGGCCAACACCCGCCAACTGGTGAGCCGGGGCCGCAAGCACCTGGCCGCCGAACGCAAGGAGGCCGTCACCCCGACGGCCCATCGGCGGCTGCTGGAGGTCTTCCTCTCCGCGGCGCGGACGGGCGACCTGTCGGGCCTGGAGGACGTGCTCACCGCCGACGTCGTCAGCTACACGGACGGCAACGGGATCCGCGGCGCGTCCAGGATCCCGGTCATCGGGCTGCCGCACGTCTCGCACTACCTCGTGGCCTTCGCTCCGCGCTTCTGGCCGCAGTCGCAGGTCCGGTGGGTCGAGGCGAACGGACGGCCGGCCGTCCTGGTCCTCTCCGGCGAGAAGGCCGTCGCCCTGCTGACCGCCGACATCTCGGCGGACGGCATCGACCGGCTCATGTGGGTGATGAACCCGGCCAAACTGGCGCCCTACGTGGCTTCCCTGCGGGACTGACCTGCGGTCGGGGGCCCTCGGCCGCCCACGGGCAGGCGTCACAACAACGGTCGCTCGCCGGTCATCCAGTCGTCCCGGACGTCTGCCGGGACCGCGTACCACGACGACACCGGAGCCATGCCGTGACCGAGCGGATCAAGTTGCCCACCCTGTCGACCGAGAAGGATTTCGACGGGGAGGAGTTCTCGCCCATCTACACCACCACGGTGACCGTCCACGGTGGTGCGGCCTCGCACGGGCGGGCCTCCGGCCACGCACGCTCGGCCGACGGGGCCTTGGACCTTGATCTGCGCATGCCGGCCGAGCTGGGCGGTGACGGTCGGGGAACCAACCCCGAGCAGCTCTTCGCGGCCGGTTTCGCCGCCTGCTTCCACGGCGCGCTCAGCCTGCTGGCCCGCCAGGAGGTGCTGGACCCCGCGGCGATCTCCGTCGTGGCGACCGTCGCCTTCGGCCGCGACTCGGAGGACGGCGGCTATCTGCTGCGCGTCGATCTGGTGGTGCGGTGGCCCGGTGTCGATCCCGCGACGGCCGACGAGCTGATCGGGAAGGCCGACGAGTTGTGCCCCTACGCGCGCATGGCGTGGAGAGGGACGCCCACGACCATCACACTCGCCTCCTGACCGGGCACGCTCGGAGGCGGCGGCCGGTCAGGAGGGGAACCACAGATCCGCGTCGGCCGCTTCCTCCTTGCGGACGGTGAAGAGGGAGATCTCCTTCTTGTGCGGCCCGCTCTGCGGGGGCAGTGCCTCGACCGCCGGGTGGTCGCCGACCGCGTCACGCCGTGCGCGCGACGGGGAAGCCGCCTCGTCGAAGTACTCCGCGTTGACGGCGAGGTAGTGCGCCCAAGTCCGCGGCAGATCGTCCTCGTGGAAAATCGCCTCCACGGGGCAGACGGGCTCGCACGCATGGCAGTCGACGCACTCCGCCGGGTTGATGTAGAGCGTGCGCGCGCCCTCGTAGATGCAGTCCACGGGGCACTCGGTGACACACGCCCGGTCCTTGATGTCGACGCAGGGCTGTGCGATGACGTACGTCATCCGTCTTCTCCTCTTCGGCCGTCGGACATCCCCCGGCGCCTTGTCGCAAGGTCGTCAGGTTCGTCCAGATGACCGGGGACCCCGGCACGGTGTGACACGCGCCCGCCACCGATGTCACAAACCGCCGCCCGACGTGGTCCTAGTCAGTGACCACCCAGAGCGACGGGAGCAAGCGTGCCACTCACCGAACAACGTCTTTCCACCACTGTGCTGGTGATCGGTACCGGCGGTTCCGGCCTGCGGGCGGCGATCGAGCTGGCCGAGGCCGGCGTCGACGTCATCGCCGTCGGCAAGCGTCCCAAGGAGGACACCCACACGTCCCTGGCGGCCGGCGGCATCAACGCGGCCCTGGCCACGATGGACCCCGAGGACTCCTGGCAGCAGCACGCCGCGGACACCCTCAAGGAGAGCTATCTGCTCGGCGACCCCCGTACGGCGGAGATCGTCACCCAGGGCGCGGCCCTGGGCATCGACGACCTGGAGCGGTACGGCATGGCCTTCGCCCGTGAAGGGGACGGCCGGATCTCGCAGCGCTTCTTCGGCGCCCACAAGTTCCGCCGTACCGCCTTCGCCGGCGACTACACCGGCCTGGAGATCCAGCGCACGCTGATCCGGCGCGCGGTCCAGTTGGACATCCCGGTACTCGACAGCGTCTACATCACGCGTCTGCTGGTCCATGACGGTGCCGTCTTCGGGGCCTACGGCTTCGACCTGACCAACGGCACCCGCCACCTCGTCCACGCGGACGCCGTGATCCTCGCGGCCGGCGGGCACACGCGCATCTGGCGGCGCACCTCGTCACGCCGGGACGAGAACACCGGCGACTCCTTCCGCCTGGCCGTCGAAGCCGGGGCCCGCCTGCGCGACCCCGAGCTGGTGCAGTTCCACCCGTCCGGCATCATCGAACCGGAGAACGCCGCGGGCACCCTGGTCAGCGAGGCCGCCCGCGGTGAGGGCGGCATCCTGCGCAACGCCCTCGGCGAGCGGTACATGAGCCGCTACGACCCCGAGCGCATGGAACTGTCCACGCGCGACCGGGTGGCCCTCGCCTCGTACACCGAGATCAAGGAGGGCCGGGGCACCGCGAACGGCGGGGTGTGGCTCGACGTCTCCCACCTGCCCCGCCAGACGATCATGAACCGGCTGCCCCGGGTGTACCAGACGCTCCTCGACCTGCAGATGCTCGACATCACCCGTGAACCCATCGAGGTGGCCCCAACGGCCCACTACTCGATGGGCGGCGTCTGGGTCCGTCCCGAGGACCACAGCACCGACGTCCGCGGTCTGTACGCCATCGGCGAGGCCGCCAGCGGTCTGCACGGCGCCAACCGCCTCGGCGGCAACAGCCTGATCGAACTCCTCGTCTACGGCCGTATCACCGGCCAGGCCGCGGCAGCCTACTCGGAGTCCCTCACCGCGCAGCCCCGGTCCGCGACCGCCGTGGCCGAGGCACGCGCCGAGGTCGACGAGCTGCTGGCCGCGGACGGCCCCGAGAACGTCCGGGCGCTCCAGCGCGCGATCCGCAACACCATGACCGAGCACGCCGGCGTCGTCCGGGACGAAGAGGGCCTGCGCGCCGGCCTGGCGGAGCTGGATGCCGTCGAGAAGCGCATGCAGAACGTCGGCGTCCATCCCGACATCGCCGGTTTCCAGGACCTCGCCCACGCCTTCGACCTCAAGTCGGCCGCCCTGGCGGCCCGCGCCACCCTTGAAGCGGCACTGGAACGCCGGGAGACCCGTGGTTGCCACAACCGCAGCGACTTCCCCGACATGGACCCCGCCTTCCGCGTCAACCTGGTCTGGTCGCCGACGACCGGAATCACCCACGAGCGCATTCCCGATGTCCCGGACGAGATCGCTTCCCTCATGGCGGACGTGTCCACCGACGGAAAGCTCGTCGAGTAACAGGCTCCCGATACCGGAAAGCCGGAACACCTGAACTCCAGCAGCGTCAGAGACGCCAGAACACCGATGAATCGGTCCGCCTTGTCACAGAGCGGGTGAGCATTCGGTCTTGTCTGGTGCAGGCGAAAACGCACATCCCGAAAGGATATTGACATGAAGATCGTAGTCATCGGCGGTACCGGACTGATCGGTTCCAAGCTGGTCGCCAAGCTCAACGAGCACGGTCACGAGGCGGTGCCGGCGGCTCCCAACACCGGTGTCAACACGCTCACGGGTGAGGGTTTGGCCGAGGTCCTGACCGGCGCCTCCGTCGTGATCGACGTCTCCAATTCGCCCTCCTTCGAGGACGACGCCGTCATGAAGTTCTTCCGCACCGCCACCACCAACCTCCTCAAGGCGGAGGCGAACGCCGGTGTGACCCACCACGTGGCGCTCTCCGTGGTCGGCACGGAGCGGCTCCAGGACAGCGGCTACTTCCGCGCCAAGCAGGCGCAGGAGGGTCTGATCAAGGACTCGGGCATCCCGTACTCGATTGTGCACGCCACCCAGTTCTTCGAGTTCATGAAGGGCATCGCCGAGGCGGCGACCGACGGTGACACCGTCCGGCTGGCCCCGGTCAAGATCCGGCCCGTCTTCTCGGACGACGTGGCCGCCACCGTCGGCCGTACCGCGGTCGGCACCCCTGTGGGCGGGGTGGTGGAGGTCGCCGGTCCCGAGGAGTTCCAGCTCGACGAGCTGATCCGCAAGGGACTGGCCGCCAAGAAGGACCCGCGCCAGGTCGTGACCGATGTGCACGCCCCGTACTTCGGCGCGGAGCTGCAGGAGACCACGCTGCTCCCTGGTCCGAACGCGCACATCGCCGAGACCCGATTCGCCGACTGGCTCGCGCAGCAGAGCTGAGTCGTCGGGGGCGGGGTCCCTGAGCGGGGTCCGCATCCACCACAGGGGGCCTGTCGTCGTCCGCACCGCGGCGCGGCAGGCCCCTCTCGTCACAGAAAGCCGACGCACCATCATGATTCGACGTGACAACGCCACTTCCCCGGTCCTCGGTGCACACCCGGCCGTGACCGGTGCCTACACCATCGACCCGGTCCACAGCACAATCGGCTTCTCCGTCCGGCACGCCATGATCACCAATGTGCGCGGCCGGTTCGACCGGTTCGAAGGCCTGCTCGTACTGGACGGCTCCGACCCGTCCCGTTCCAAGGCGTACGTGAGTGTCCAGACCGACAGCATGGACACGGGCTCGACGGACCGCGACGCCCACCTCGCGGGGCCCGACTTCTTCGACTCCGCGACGTTTCCCCTCATGACCTTTCACTCCACAGGCATCATCCCGCTCGGCGACGACGAGTTCCGCCTCACGGGCAGCCTGCGTATCAAGGACATCGAACTGCCCCTGGACATCGACGTCGTCTTCGGCGGGGCCGGTGACGACGCCTTCGGCAACCACCGAGTCGGCTTCGCGGGCTCCGCCACCCTGCGGCGTTCGGACTGGGGGCTGACCTGGAACACACCGCTCGACACGGGAGGTGTGCTCATCAGCGACAAGGTGACGCTGACCCTGGACATCTCGGCCATACAGACGGAGCAGGAGGCGGCGGCCTGACGGACACCGATGCGGGCGGGCGGTGGTGGCTCCGGCTGTGGAGCATCCCCGCCCACCCGCATCGGTGTCCGGCCGACGCACCGCATCGGTGTCCGGCCGGCGTATGCGTGTCCTCCGGCCGCTCAGGCGGCGCTCTCCGTCGCGTACGACCCGCGCACCGCGCGCCGTCGCAGGGCGCGGCGCTCCCCTTCCGTGGTGCCTCCCCAGATCCCCTCGACCGGCCCGACATCCACGGCCCAGGCCAGGCACCGCCGGGTGACGGGGCAATGACGGCAGACCGCCTTCGCCTCGTCCGTCTGTATCGCCGCCGGCCCACTGTTGAGACCGCCGACCGGGAAGAAGAGATCCGGGTCCTCGGTCAGGCAGAGGCCCCTTACACGCCAGTCCATGAATTGTCTCCTGTATATGAAAGGAATACCGGCTCGGGGGGTGGCTCGTCGAACAAGGTAATGCGGGAATAATTCGGGCTGCGCAGCGTCGCTTTCACTGGAAGACCGGACGGTCGGTGCGAATGTGACATCCCGCTTGCCGTGTGCCGACGCGGTGAGACCGCCTCCGGGCAGGGCCGTGCGCCGGTTGCAAGATCCGTAAAAGAAGTCCGCGCGAAGGTGTAACGAAACGTCGGTGCCGCCGGTCGTCCGGAGCGAAGGAGAGCACCGCGCCCTGCCGATTCCTCAGTACGCCGGGCCAGCGCTCCGGCGGTCACGACGAAGAGTCGTCCGACCGTCTCCGCACACACCGGCAACAGAGAAACGGAGACCCGGGACATGCATCCAGAGGCGACCCCCGTGGCAGGCGACCTGAGCGAGGCCATTTCCGTCTTCGTCGAACTCCGGCCCCGCCTCTTCGGCATCGCCTACCGCGTGCTGGGCAGTGCGGTGGAGGCCGAGGACGTCGTCCAGGAAGTGTGGCTGCGCTGGCAGCGCACCGACCGCACCGTCGTGATCAGCCCCGTGGCGTTCCTGTCGAGCACCACCACCCGGCTGGCCATCAACGTGGCCCAGTCCGCCCGCGTCCGCCGCGAGACCTACATCGGTCCGTGGCTGCCGGAGCCCGTCGACACCAGCAACGACCCGGAGGTCGGTGCCGAGCGGGCTGAGGCACTGGAACTCGCCCTGCTCCTGGTGCTGCAGAGGCTCCCCCCGACAGAGCGCGCCGCCTACGTCCTGAGGGAAGCCTTCGACTACGCCTACCCCGACATCGCGCGCATTCTGGGCCTCAGCCCCGTCAACGTCCGCAAGATCGTGAGCCGGGCCCGCAAACACCTCACCGAGGACCAGCGGGACAGCGTCGACGCGGCCGAGCACCGGACGCTGCTCCAGACGTTCGTCGCCGCCGCCCGGCAGGGCGACGTCGCCGGACTGGAGGCGCTGCTCACCCCGGACGCGGTCAGTCTCTCCGACGGCAACGGCATCAGGGGAGCGGCTCGGGTGCCCGTCCTGGGCCGTGCCCGCGTCGCGAACCTGTCCACCGCGCACCCGCGGTTCTGGCCCACGGTCGAGACGGAACCGGTCGAGGCCAACGGACGAGGCGGCATCCTGATCCACCGGGACGGCCGGCCCGCCACCTTCATGACGGTCGCGGCCACGTCCCGCGGCATTCACCAGGTGATGTGGGTCTTCAACCCGGCCAAGATCGCCGCTTTCCTGCAGTCCCGCACCCGTCACCGGTCCGTGTCGGCCCTCTGCGTCTGAGCGGGCCGCTGACGCGTCGTGTCGGGCGCGGGACGGCACAGGTCAGGCGCGAGGGCGGTTCCAGGAGCGCAACTTGTCGGGATTGAGGACGGCCCACACCTGCATGACGCGCGAGCCGGCCAGGTCGAGGCAGATCACCGCGGCGACCTGGCCGTCGTAGCATGCGACGAGACCCGTGCGCCCGTTGACGGGACGGGTGTGCACAGTGGTGCGCGGGTGCCGGGCCAGCAGGGTCAGGAGACTCCGGGCGACCCGTGGGCCGCCGACGACGGGCCGTGTCAATGTACGGACCTTGCCTCCGCCGTCGTAGAACGCGACGGCGTCGGGGTCCAGGAGCGTGGCCAGACGGTGCGCGTCCTCGTCGGCGCACGCCTGGCGTACGGCGTCGACCAGTGTGTCCTCGACGCACGGTGGCGTGGGGCGTGCGGCCCTGGCCCGGAGGCTGTGCCGGGCTCTGTCCAACGGTTCGGTGTCCACCGGTCCCGCGGTGCCCACGGGTTCTCCGGCCGCGCCGCTGAGGGCCTCGTTGAGTACTAGGGCCGCTCGCTCCGCGGGTGTGAGCGCGTCCAACGCCTCGGCCCACAGCGTGTCGAGATCGCCCTCCAGAGCCGGACCGGACGCTCCGCGGTTTCCCTCGGGACCCTGGGGGTCCCGGTCCCGAGCGGGCGGGGCCAACCATGTCAGGGAGATGCTGCCCACGACACGGGTCAGCCAGGCCCGCGGGGCGCCTATGCGGTCCCGTTGGTGCTCGGAGAGCGCGTACCACTCCCGGTAGGCCTCGTCGATGACGTGCTCGGCGACGCTGTCACTGCCCAGCATCCAGTGTGCGACGTCCAGCAGGTGCCGCCGCTCGTCGAGCAGCTCCCCGATCGGCATGGTGTCAACCACTGGCTCCATACCGTCTCCTCCTCCTGAACGACCCGTCCTCGTGACGACTCGCCTCCCGCATGCGGTTCCCGCATCGCGCGCATCGCCACGTTACCCGGGGCACCGCAACGGCCGCATCCATGTCCTCGGGCCCGCGCGGAAATCTCCGGACCCACACAACACCGCACGCCTTCACACGGTCACACTCTGTCCGACGTTGCGTTCGAGGCAGTACGGCGTGTCGTGTCGCACGGGCGGGCCCTGCGGTCCTCCTACCCGTGGCGGCCTCTCGCACACCCGCTTCCGGGAAGCGTCGGCCCCGTCGTCCGCCCCGGGTCCGGCCGCGCACCGCGGTGACGCGCGGCCTCGCACCGGGCTGTCACAGCGCTCGTCACTGTCCGGTCAATGCGATGTCGACGGTTCACGAGCCGACGGCACTAGCTGAGGAAGGACGAGGGATGTCCCGAAGCACTGACCGGCAGACCGATCCGGCCGCCGCCACCGCGTCGCTGGCGGCGGAGGCCGCCCTGCTCGAAGGGCGGTTGAGCCTGCTCCGAGAGGCGATCGACTCGGTCGACGCACGCATCGACGCGGTATCCAAGACCCTGCGGCGGCTGCAGCGACCGGCGACCGGGCCCACCGACGGCGAGACAGCCGCGGACCGGGTGAGCGACACCGGGCCCGACCGTTCGAAGCGTGGCCGTGCCTGACACAGCGGACGAGCGGGCCCGGTGGCGTGTCGCGACGGACACCGTGGTCGTCGCGCCTCCGGTCCGCCGCGCTCGCCGCCCGACGTGGGCCGTTTCCCGGCAGTACGGGTATCCTGCCCCCGGTGCCGGGCCGAGTGACGGAGCCCGCATCGGGCGGCCCCGCCGGAACGAGGGGTGAGAACGAGAGGAACGCATGGTCTCCGTGACCCCCAAGGCTCGCAACATCGAGATCACCGCCGAGGGCCTCCAGGAGGACCTGGCGCGGCTGGAGATCCAGAAGCAGGCACTGGAGCGGGAACTGGCCGCGGTCACCGCTCACTTCGGCTCCGTGCAGCGGGCCCTCAGTGCCCTGCAGGCCCTCATGCCGGAGTCCGTTCCCCCGGCTCCCGCAACCCGTCCGGCGGACGTGGTCGCGGAGGCGCCGGCGACGATGGCACCCGCACTGGCACCGTCCGCCGACGAGGCGGAGGACGGTGCCGGTGACGAGGATCGCGCGGAGGAAGCCTCCGGCGCCGATGACACCGACGGCTCGAAGTCGTACGGCAAGCTGACCGAACAGATCCTGGCCTACTTCGCGGACGCCGGGAACACCGATGTCCGTGCCAGAGATGTGGCGTCCGCACTGGGCCGCGACACCGACAGCGGCAGCATCAACGCGGTCCGGAGCACGCTCGACCGTCTGGTCGGCCAGTCCCGTGTCCGCCGGGTGGGCCGCGGTCTGTACCGCGCCGCCAAGCGCTGAGCCGCCCTGCGGTGTCCCCGGGGTCCACGGAGCCCCTGGAAAGTCATCCGGCGACGGCGTCCGCGGACCGCTCGCCTCGCCGTGGGTCACCGCTGGAGACGAAGGCCTCCCTCGGGTGCTGGACCGAGGCGAGAGAGATGACGTCGCGGCCGAAGAAGGCGGCGGTCACCCAGACGGCGAACACCCGTGCCTTGCGCTCCCAGCTCGGTACGGCCAGCACGTGGTAGCCACGGTGCATCAGCCACGCCGGGAATCCCTTGATGACCAGCCGCCGGTACTGGAAGATGCCACGTCCCAGCCCGAGAGTGGCCACCACGCCGAGACTGTGGTGCACGTAGTCCTTGGCGGGCCGACCGCGCAGTGACGCCAGGATGTTCTTCGCCAGCAACTTGCCCTGACGGACGGCGTGCTGGGCGTTGGGCACCGTCAGGGCGTCCGGCCGGCCGGCGGCGAGATCGGGCACGGAGGCGTCGTCACCGGCCGCCCACACGTTCGCCACGACCTCGCTCTCCGTCCCGACGCGGAGATCCGCGCGCACCATCAGCAGACCTCGGGCGTCGACGGGGAGGTCGGTGTGGTTGTGCACGATCGGGTTGGCGGCGTTGCCCGCCGTCCACACGAGCAGCTCCGAGTCGTACTCCGTTCCGTCCGACAGCACCACGCGACCATCCTTCGCGGACACGAGCTGGGTGTTCAGGTGCACCCGCGCACCCCGCTTCTCCAGCGAGCGCACCACCCACTCCCCCGGCCCGTCGGTGACCTCGGGCAGGATGCGCCCCCGTGCCTCGACCAGGTGGAAGTCGAGTTCCTCCGCCCCGATCTCGGGATAGTGCTTGAGCAACGCGGAGGCCAGGCTCAGCAGTTCACCGAAACCCTCGACCCCGGAGAAGCCGCCACCGACGACGGTGGCGGTGAGCAGCCGACGGCGCTCGGGCCCATGGGGCAGGGTCGCCGCGCGGTCGAAGGAGGTGAGCAGCCGGTCGCGGATCGCCACGGCCTCCTCGACGTGCTTGAGCCCGAACGCCTGGTCACTCAGTCCCGGGATCGGGAAGGTGCGTGTGACGGCCCCCGCGGTCATCACCAGTATGTCGTAGTGGAGGTCGAACTCCGGCCCGGACTGCGGCCGGACCGTCACCGTGTGCGCGCTGTCGCGGATCTCGGTGACCGAACCCGCGATCACGCGGGTGCGGTGCAGGTGCCGCCGGAGCGAGACCGCGGCATGACGGGCCTCCACCGATCCGGCGAGCACTTCGGGCAGGAACGGCTGGTACGTCATGTAGGGGCGCGGGTCGACGACGGTGACCCGGGCCTCGTCCCGCCGCAACTTCTTCTCCAGGCCCCACGCGGTGTAGAAGCCCGCGTAACCGCCGCCCACGATCAGGATCTCACGCACGGTGTCCTCAGTTTCTCTTGGTTTCACCCTTCAAGACCGGCCGGCAGCGCCCCGTGTGACAGCACCGGGCCCGGTCCCGGCGTCCCCGCTGGGCCCTCACGCGGCGGCGTGCGCGCTCCAGTGCTTCTCCAGGATCTCCGCGACCTCCGCCGGGCGCTGGAGCACCGGCCAGTGGTTGCAGTCCATCTCGACCACCTCACTGGAGTGCAGGGAGTCACCCAGCCGGCGCCCGAACTCGATCTGGCAGGCGGGGTCCCGGGCTCCCCAGAAGACGACGCACGGCGCGGACACCGCGGACAGCTCCGGCTCCCACTCCGCTCCCATGGTGAGCGCCGACCTGTACAGCCTGAGCACCGCGTCCTTCATCGGCTCGTCCACGCGGCTCGCCATCTCCCTGGCCAGGTGGAGGGGTACGTCGAAGCCGGCCGCCACCTCCTCGGCGAAGGGCTCGGCACGCAGTTCGGCCATGTACCGGTCGCCCTGGACCTGGTCCTGCCAGATCTTGGCCAGCGGATGCCAGACATACCCGGCGTTGACCGGCCCGTTGCCTCCGGCCCAGGTGCGGACGAGGTCGGGGCGCAGGGAGGCGACGCGGAGGGTGAGGATGCAGCCCCAGTCGTGCCCGACCAGGTCCACCGGCTCACCGACCCGCTCCAGTCGCCGCACGAGCCAGTCGACGTACTCCTCCTTGGTGGAACCGAAGCCGGCGGGGCGCTCGGCGCCGAAGCCGGGCAGGTCCCAGGCTTCCACGTCGGATCTGGTCAGATGACGGCGCACGCCGTCCCACACATGGTGGGTGTCGGGAACGCCGTGGATCAGGATCGCGGGCATGGTGAACCCCTTTGTCGGTGGTACGAGGTCGCGTGCGGTCGGCGACACCTCATGGTGTCACACGGTTGTATCGTCCTTTCGTCTCCGCCGCACTCTCCGCCTCGAACTCCGTTCCGCCTCTGTCGTGGCCTCCTGTTGTCACATGATCCGCGCTTGTGCGGTCTGCTCTGCCGAGGGCACGGCCAGCCGACCGCTGTGGTGGCGTTGTGGTGCCGGTAGAGGAAGGACACCTCATGGGTGGAACCGGTGACACGACACCACTCGCGGAGCTGCTGGACGAGCGACAGCATCTGATCGACGTCGCTCGCTGGATGCTGGGCGCCGGGATGACGGCGGAGGAGGCCGTCACCGAGACCTATCGGCGGTGGTACGGCCTGACCGACGCCGAGCGGTCGGGCATCAGCGATCCGCGTGTCTGGCTGACCAAGAACACGGGCGCCATCTGTCTGGCGCGCCTGTCCGCACCCGCAGGCCGTTTGTCGGGATCCGGCGAAGCGGGCGACGACGGCATCGACATCGAGCCCGACCGGGCACTGTCGAAGGAGGTCAGCGACGTTCTGCTCAACGCCCTGGACGCCCTCTCCCCGTCCGAACGGGCGGTCTTCGTACTCAACGACGTCTTCGCCATGCCCCCTCGGACAGTCGCCGACATCGTCGGGCGGACCCCGTACGAGTGCGCCGAGCTGGCCGAGAGCGCTCGTCGCAGCCTGCGTGCCGACGGCGTGCGTCCCACCCCGTCAGACCAGCATGAAGGGATCGTCCGCGCCGTCCGGCAGGCCTGCGTGCTCAACGACGCGAGGCATCTGGTGTCCCTGCTGTCTCGGCACGCCATCGCGTTCTTCGACGGCGGAGGCAAGATCCGTGCTCTGACCAGGCCGGTGCACGGCGACCAGCACGTCGCCCGAACCCTCCTCACGCTCCTCGCTCCGCGCCCCCGCACCGTCCTCCACCTCCAGGCGGCCAGCGGTCGCACCGCGATCGTCGTGCGCCACCACGACCAGGTCGCCGCCGTGATCAGTTTCGACATCACCGACCAGCGCGTCACACACGTGTGGGCCGTGCTGAACCCCGACAAGCTGCGCGGGTGGAATCGCCCCCACCCGCCCGCCGACGGACACGGCGTGGTCCGCCACGTGTGAGGTAGCCGGAAGGCGCCACCGGTCGGCGGCTCGGTGCCCACTGTGCGCTCACCCGTTGCGCTTTCCATGTGTCAGTGGCAACAATTGTCAGGTGGACTTCCATCACATCGCCACCAGATCTTCATCACGGTGACCTTGGGGCCCATTCGATGACGACGTTCCAGCACTCCTTGAAGGAAAACATGGTTCCGGCATCTCGCTCGACACGCGACATCGAAGTGACGGCTGAGAGCCTCCAGGTCGATCTCGGCCGTCTGGAGCTGCAGAGGCGGGCGTTGGAGAGGGAACTGGCCGCCGTCGTCGCCCATCTCGACACCGTTCAACGGGCACTGGGCGCTCTGGAAGTCATCATGGCGTCCCCTGCGGCGGGCCCGGCGGAGGCCGGGCCCGCGACCGCTCCCGAGACCACCGGCGGCGCTGCCCGGCGCCGCGTCACAGGTCCCGCGCGGGCCGCGACCCGGCCGAGAGCCGGCACGGCGGAGCGCACGTACGGCAGGCTGACCGAACAGATCCTGGAGTACTTCGCGGAGGTCGGCGACGCCGACGTGCGTGCCCGGGACGTGGCGGTGGCCTTGGGGCGGGCCACCGACAGCGGCAGCATCAACGCCGTCCGCAGCACGCTCGACCGGCTCGTCGGCACCTCGCGTGTCCGGCGCAGCGGCCGAGGCCTCTACCGCGCCGGATGATCCCAGCAGTTCCCGCCGGCCAACGAGACTGGCCCCGGACGCCGACGCGCGGGGGATCGGTGGGCGTCCGGGGCACAGTACCCCCGCCAGGCTTGAAGTGGCAGGGGAGTGTTCCCGGCGCCATGTGTGGGGTGTCCAACCCAACGTCGTGAACACTGTGAAGATTCTACCTCACATTCACACGCTCCGAAGACACCGCCGTAGCCGTCTCCTTCGTCCTCCATACAGTGTGGTGCGAGTGGCTCACCGGCTGGACGGAAGGGCGCTTCCACCGCTTCATACTGGTAATCGTGAACGACCCGTGCGCGCTTCCGAACCTCTCCCCCTCAGCAGTGGAACGCGCATCGCGGCCCGCGGGCCAACCGTGCCTGGATCGTGGGGACAGTGTGGATGTCATGCTGCGTCAGTGGAAAAGTTGACCGGGCGTGGACGTCTCCTCCAGCCAGGTACTCGCGCGACCGCTGCGCGCGCTCGCCTGGCCAGGAACAGTCCGAGGAGCGGCCGCGCCTTCCGCCCGGCAGGGCAGGACATAACCGACGTTGGGGGCTTCGGCCTGCTGCAGCCCCTGCGCCGGGCAGCTCCCGGGCACGCCCTGACCCCGGGCCTCGTCCTTCGCATCCACGGTGGGCTCCAGCTATAGGTGTGCCGCCTCATGCCCACGACGCCGCGGCCACCGCCTTGCGGGGGGCCACCGAGGTGGCGCCTGGCCGGGGAGGCGCCACTCGGCCAAGACGCAGTGCATAACAGTGTGATCACTCGGTGTGTTTCTCCTTGCGATGATTCCGCCCCTCGCGGATCATGGGACGACGTGAAGCACACGCATCGGCCGGAAACTCTCCCGCGCACACCCGAAGATCCTTCCGCCCCTCTGTCTCCCGGCACGCACACGATCACCGTTCCACACGGTCCAGCACGCGTCGCACTGCGCTACCACGTCGCAGGCTCGGGCCCCGTGTGCCTCGCCCATTCGGGCGGACCGGGCATCGGCTGGGAGTACCTGCGCATGCCCGGTCTCGAGGACTTCCTGACCATGGTCTACGTCGAACCGGTCGGCACGGGTGACTCCGGTCGGCTCCCGGATCCTCGCGACTACACCGTGGCCACGTACGCGCACTTCCTGCACGCCGTGGTCCAGCACCTGAACGTGCCACGGTTCGCCCTGCTGGGTCACTCCCACGGTGGTTTCGTGGCCCAACGGTACGCCCTCGACCATCCCGCACAGATCACTGCCCTCGTTCTCTACGACACCTCACCGGTCGCGGACGAGGAGTTCTGGTCGGCGGCAGTCACCGCCATGGAACGGTTCGTGAAGGACCACGTCGAGGACCATCCGGAGGTCGCGGACTACGCCGCCACTCTCACCACGCGTCTCGGTCTGCTGGACGACGACGGCGCCACCGCCGTCCTGCGCAGACTGATGCCGGCCTATCTCCACGACTACTGGGGCAGAGAAGCCGAGTTTGCGCCCGCTCGTCGGACGCTGCGCATGTACGCGGAACCGTCCCTCGGGGAGGAATCTCCCTTCGACCTCCGCGACGAACTGCCCCTCCTCACCGCACCGGCCCTGGTCCTGGCGGGCCGTCACGACTTCATCTGCGGGCCACGATGGGCCGCGCTGCTGCGCGAGGGCCTGTTCAAGGCCGAGTTGATGATCCTGGAGGAGGCCGGGCATCTCGCACACCTCGAACAGCCCGCCCGGTTCGACGCCTCCGTCCGCGCGTTCCTCCAAGCCCAGGGAGTCGTCCGCAGCCCTCGGATCCCCTAGCTCCGGCGCCCGGTCTCCGGCTTACCCGTCGTCCGTCAGCGGCCGGTTCCTGTTGTGACGTCACAAGTCCGGCCGCTGTCCTGTCTCACTGAGAAGACGGGCCGCCCAGAAGGACCGTGGCACGTCAGATAATACGCATCTCAGATCCCAGTTTGGAGTAGGCATGCTCTCCAGTCAGTCGGCCCTGATCGTCCGCGACACGCTCCCCGCCGTCGGAGCCTCTCTCGGCACGATCACCGACCTGTTCTACCGCCGCATGTTCGAGGAGCGTCCTGAGCTCCTGCGCGACCTGTTCAACCGCGCGAACCAGGCCAGCGGCGTCCAGCGCGAGGCGCTGGCCGGTGCCGTCGCCGCCTTCGCGACCGCTCTCGTGAAGCACCCGGACGAGCGCCCCGACGCCATACTCGGCCGCATCGCGAACAAGCACGCGTCACTGGGCATCACGTCCGACCAGTACACCCTCGTCGGCCGCCACCTCCTCGCGGCCGTCGCGGAGGTTTTGGGCGACGCCGTGACCCCGGCGGTGGCGGCCGCCTGGGACGAGGTGTACTGGCTCATGGCGAACGCCCTCATCGCCATGGAGGCGCGTCTGTACGCCCAGGCCGACGTCGAGGACGGCTCCGTGTGGCAGAGCATGGAGATCGTCGAACGCCACGAGGAGACCCCGGACACGGCCTCCTTCGTCCTGCGTCCCGCCGACGGCTCACTCACCCGTCCCTTCGTCCCCGGCCAGTACGTCAGCGTGCGGGCCGAACTGCCGGACGGAGCACACCAGATACGGCAATACAGCCTTTCCAGCGCTCCCGGCGGCGGGACCTGGCGCTTCACTGTGAAGCGCGAGCGCTCCCTGGACGGGCTGGACGGGCAGGTGCCGGACGGGGAGGTCTCCACGTGGCTGCACACCCACGCCTACCCCGGTGACGTCCTGCGGGTGTCCCTGCCCTTCGGTGACCTCCTGCTGTCCGAGGGCGACGGTCCGCTCCTGCTGGCCTCCGCGGGCATCGGTGTCACACCGATGCTCGCCATGCTGGAGCACCTGGCCACCGCGGCGCCCGACCGTCCGGTGACCGTCGTCCACGCCGATCGCTCCCCCGCTCTCCACGCGCACCGGCTTGAACTCACCGCGCTCGTCGAGCGGCTGCCCCACGCCTCGCTGCACCTGTGGTACGAGGACACCGCGAACCACCCGGACGCCTCGGCGGACCACGTCAACGAGGGCTGGGCCGACCTCACGGGCCTGTCCCCGATCCCCGGCACCACCGCGTTCCTGTGCGGGCCGCTGTCCTTCATGAAGGCCGTCCGCGCCGACCTGCTCGCTCATGGGCTGAGCCCCAAGGCCATCCACTACGAAGTGTTCGGCCCCGATCTGTGGCTCAGCAAGTAGCAGCGCCGGCCGCCCGGCAGTGAGCGGGCGGGCGTCGGTCGGCTGCTCGGGGCGCCGGCCGACGCCCGCGTACGGAAGCGGGAGTGGAATACGGCGCCTGGGAGTTCAAGCGCTCGACGGGGTCGCGGTGAGGCCCGCGAGGGCGGTCTTCAGCTCGGTGCGCCGCTTGATGCCGAGCTTCACGAAAACCTTGCGCAAGTGGTACTCCACGGTGTGCGCGCTGATGAACAGGCGGGCGCCGATCTCCCGGTTCGTCAGCCCCTCGCGGGCCAGGCGCGCCACGTTCAGTTCTTGTTCGGTGAGCCGCGCCGCCGACCCCCGTGTCTGGACGCGCAGAGTCTCGCCGCTCGCACGCAGTTCGTCCGCGGCGCGTTGGGCGAATCCGTTCAATCCACGGGCCGACAGCACCCGGTGCGCGGCGCGGAGCTGTTCGCGCGCCGCGGCGGACCGCCCCTGGCGGTTGAGTGCCTCGCCGTACAGCAGGCGGCAACGACCCACCCAGATCGGGATCCGCTCGTGCTCGAAGCGCTGGATCGCGTCGAGGAAGAGCCGCTCGGCGTCGTCCCCCGCCCGCAGTTGCGCCTCGGCCATGGCCAGGACGGCCAGCGCGTAGCTGGTGCCCACCGGCCGTGTGACGTCGGCCAACTGTTCCAGTGCCTGCTCGGCGAGCGCGCGCTCACCGGTGTGCGCGGCCGCTTCCACCAGTTCGAGCAGTGTGCGCATAGCGAGGTTGAGTTCGCGAGTGTACGGCAGTTCACGCCGGCCGCTGGCCACCGCCTCGGAGAATCGGCCCAGGCCGTTGTAGAGGACCGCCTCGGAGAAGTTGGCCGCGCTCAGCGCGTGTCCTTCGCCGCGGGCGAGCCCGTCGGCCCGGACCCGCTCGGCCAAGCGCTCCGCCTGGTCGGCCTGCCCCCGGTACGCGGCGAGAAGGAGCCGTCCGTACGGCGGCAGCGGATTGCCGGTGACCTCCTTGATGGCGTCGATCTCGTCGCAGGAGGCTTCCGCCCCGTTCAGGTCGCCGTCGGTCATCTGCACGAGCATCAGCAGGCTCAGCGCGATCGGCAGTACGGTGACGACGCCTTCGGCACGGGCGAGTTCGACCTGCCGGTCGGCGAGCGCACGCAGACCGGCGGGGTCCCACAGGTCCTGGGCGGCGCGGGAGGCGAACCACATCCAGTGCAGTTCGAGCGAGTCCGGTGCCTGCTCGAGGAAGGCACGCTGCGCCCGTCGCAGGGTGGGGAGCGCCGCCGTCTGCCCTTCGGTGGCGAGCAGTGCCTGCCCGCGCAGGATCAGGTCCCGCGCCCGGTCGGTCTCGTCGGCGGCGGACGTGGCGCCGAGGATCGCGTGCGCGACGGCGGTCACCTGCTGGGCGTCGCCGAGCCTGCCACCGTAGGTCGCCGCCGCGAGCGCTTCGATGTAGGTGTCACGGGCGAGGACCGGGTCGAGCCCTTCGAGCCCCCGTGCCGCGTCGAGCAGGTGCTGCGCCCCGCCGCGGTCACGCCGTAGCGCGTAGCCGGCCCGCGCGCGCAGCCGCACCACGAGCGCCTCCTGCAGCGCTGTGAGGGGCAGGACCCGGGCGGACCCGAGCAGGCGCAGGGCCGCGTCCGACGCGCCCGCGTCGTGCTTGGCCTCGGCGGCCGCGATGAGTCGCTGCCCGCGGCGGAACGGCGAGGGCGTGAGCTCCGCCGCCCGCTCCAGAAACGCTCCGGCGGCCGCCGCTCCGCCGCGGGTTCGCGCACGCACGGCGGACTTCTCCAGATCTGCGGCGACCTCCTCGTCCGGTTGCAGTGTCGCGCTGGCCCGGTGCCAGGCCCTGCGGTCCGGGTCGTGCTCGCGGCTGGTCACGTCCGCGAGAGCCGCGTGGACGCGGCGCCGGTCCCCCGGTGACGCCGCCCGGTACACGGCCGACCGCACCAGCGGATGGCGGAAGCCGACACGGGTGCCGACGACGAACGCCTCGGCGTCCTTGGCCGCGTCGAAGGCTTCCGGCCCCAGTCCCAGCACCGTGCTGGCACGCCACAGCAGCCCCAAGTCGCCGGTGGGTTCGGCGGCCGCCAGCAGCAGCAGGAGGCGCGCCGGAGCGGGCAGCGGGGCGAGCTGGACGACCAGGCTCTGCTCGATGCGGCGTTCCAGCGGCAGGGAACCCGTCAGGGTGAAACCGCCGGCGATCTGGGCCGGGCTAAGGGCCCGGGGCAGTTCGCGCAGGGCGAGGGGATTGCCGCGGGCCTCCGCGATCAACTGGTCGCGTACCCGCAGGTCGAGACCACCGGGTACGGCCAGGCGCAGCAGTTCACACGCATCCTCGTGACCGAGCCCTTCGACAAGCATGTGGGGCAGTCCCGCGAACACCGGGTCGGCCTGCCGCATGGCGACCACCAGGGCGATGCCTTCCGCGTCCAGACGCCGGGCCGCGAAGGCGAGGGCACGCGCGGACGCCTGGTCGAGCCACTGTGCGTCGTCGACGACGCACAGCAGTGCCTGCTCCTCGGCGGCCTCGGTCAGCAGCCCCAGCAGGGCCAGCCCCACGAGGAACGGGCTCGGCGCGGCCGCGCTGCGCAGGCCGAACGCCACCTCGATCGCTTCCTGCTGCGGGACCGGCAACCGGGCGGCCGAACCCATCATGTGTCTGCAGAGCTGCTGGAGGCCCGCGTAGGCAAGTTCCATCTCGGATTGGGATGCGACGACGCGCTCGATGCGGACGTGTGCCGCGGCCCGTGCCGTGAGGTGGTCCAGGAGCGCGGTTTTGCCGACACCAGCCTCACCGGAGACGACCAGTGCACCGGCGCGGCCGCCTCGGGCACGGCTCACCAGCTCTTCCAGTTCCGCCAACTCGCCCTGTCGTCCCCGCAAGGGCGCGATGTCAGGCATCATGTCCGCCTTCGCCGGGAAGATTTGCTCCGTCATGTCCTTCGTCCCCGCATTCTATCGGAGCGTCGACCTGACCCCGGGCGTCGTGGTGCCGTGCGCGACGAGCATCGACCGTCCGTCTCAGCGGCGGAATGTCACCGGAGAGGAGAGCATGACTCAATTCCTGGAATCGAAGACTGGTGCCGACGGCTCGGTCACCGTACTGAAGAGCTACACCGTGCCAACAGAGGAAACCCACTGCTCACGTTCCAGGCGGTCAAAGAACAGCTCGAACGGAGCGCCGTCGTCAGGGCGAATACCACGCCACCGCCGTCACCCGGCCGGGAAGAAAGCGTTCGACAAACGGCTACCCAATACCGAACCCAAGCTCCGCGAACTGTTCGCAAAACTCCAACAAGCATGGAACAGTGCTGGTCGTATTCGATCAGCCGGCCTCGATCGGCGCCCTGCCGCTGGCGGTCGCCAGGGACATGAGTTGTCCGGTCGCCTACCTGCCCGGATCAACGATGCGGCGGATCGCCGACCTCTACCCGGGCGAGGCCAAGACCGACGCGAAGGACGCGTTCATCATCGCGGACGCGGCCCGCGCGATGCCCCACACGCTGCGAGCGATTGATGGCGAGGACGAGACGATCGCTGAGCGGGAGATGATCGCTGGCTTCGACGACGACCTGGCCGGCGAGGCCACCAGGGTCGCCAACCGGCTGCACGGTCTGCTGACACAGATCCATCCGTCGCTGGAACGGGTCCTGGGGCCGCGGTTGCAGCACCCGGCTGTCCTCACGTTGCTGGGACGGTTAGGGGCACCGGCCCAGATCCGCAAGACCGGGCGGCGGCGGCTGGTCACCCTGCTGCAGCCAAAGGCCCGAGGATGGGCGAGCGGCCGGCCGGGGAGATCTGCGCCGCGTTGGACGAGCAGACCGTCACCGTTCCGGGAACCGAGGCGGCGACACTGATCGTCCCGAGCCTGGCCGCCTCATACAAGGCCGTCCTTGACCAGCGCAAACTGTTGGCAAATCGGATCGAGGAACTCCTGGAGGACCACCCTCTTTCGAAGGTCCTGACGTCGGTGCCGGGCATCGGCGTCAGGACCGGAGCCCGCATCCTGATCGAGGTCGGCGACGGCAGCACCTTCCCGACCGCCGGCCACGTCGCCGCATACGCCGGCCTAGCCCCGGCGACCCGCAGCTCGGGCTCATCGCTCCGCGGCGAACAGCCTTCCCGGCGAGGAAACAAGCAGCTCGAACGGGCCTTCTTCCTCTCCGCGTTCGCCGCCCTGAGCGACCCGGCATCGCGGGCCTACTACGACAAAAAGACGGCTCAGGGCAAGCACCACACCCAGGCCCTGCTCTGCCTCCCCAGACGCCGGGCCGACGTGTTGTTCGTGATGCTCCGCGACGGCGCCTTCTACGAACCGCAGCCGTCGGCCGCATTTACCCGACCTGCGGGTCTGTGAGGAGAACGACTCGATCGGCCTCGACATCGAAGCCGAGCACCGGATGGCCCTCGTCGCCTTCCGGGTCCATCAGCACGGGCTTGCCCAGCTGCCGCCCGATCTCCCGGAAGAAGCCGCAGAACGCATCAAGTCGGCCCTGACCCTGCAACTCCCGCAGGTCGACGTCGAAGTCGATTCCATCATTGGGACGGAACCGGAAAATCGCCGACACATCGACTGTCGGCCAGACCCGCAGGTCCGGGCATTCTGCATCCGCCGGGCGGGACAGCACAACCTCCGCCCGAGGCACCGGAAGCACCGTCTCTCCTTCAAAGTACTGGCGCTTCCAACTCTTCTCCGCGACCAGGTCGAGGACCGCCTGCCAGTCCTCAACCGAGGCATTCGGGACGCGCACGTCCGGCAACGAGCCCATCAAGCCCGGATCGAGGTAGGGGCACCCCCCGCGCCCGCGGGGGTAGTTCCCGAGTTGGATCGCTCGCACTGCAGCCGCAACCAGGCCCTCGACCGGCGCCTCCAGGCCAAGATCCGGGCCACTTCCGGACCAGTCGCCGCCCGAAGGCTGCTCCAACTACCGTTTTCCCTGTTCAGCATGGGTGCTACTGCTGCACCAACAGCAGACCAAGAACTTGCTGGTGTCGTACAGCCCGCAGAAGCTCGGGTTCTTCTAGAGCCTCAAGTCGGGTGCGCAAGGGCATCTGCGCTTCAGGCGACCCGACGCGAGGGCTACCCGATGTACGGTGGCGGATTCTCCGCGTTGGCCTCGTGGCGGCGGTGCATGCCGGGACTGATCGATGCCCTTGCGGGCGAGGCGGTGCCGGATGAGGTGCCCGGCACGTGACGGGGGCATCGCCATGGCGGTCGAATCCGTCCGCCGTCGCGGCGGTACGGTGAACGGCAGCCGATTGCGTGTTCCGTAATCGCTGACCTACAAGGGGGTTTCATGAAGCACCGCCGCCCGCGCCACCGTCACAGAGTGATCGCCAGAGCGGTTGGTCCGGCGGGTGCGCTGGCCATCGCGCTGGCCATGGGGACGACGCCGGTGATGGCCGCCGGGAAGACGTCCGACAAGCCCGCGCCCACCGGTCCCCCGGCCGACCAGCCCGACCCGGCCACGCCCTGGGCGCCCGAGAACGACGAGGCGCCGCAGCACCACAAGCCCGTACAGCCTGAGGCGTTCGGGGCCGCCCGCGCGGCCGCGTCCCCGCAGCGGCTCACCATTCCCGCGCCGAGCGGACAGCACAGCGTGGGCATGGTCGGCTTGCACCTCGTCGACAAATCCCGTACGGATCCGTACATACCGGGCAACAAGGCGCGCGAGCTGATGGTCACGCTCTGGTATCCGGCCACCGCCACGTCCGGGCACTACAAGGCGCCGTGGCAGTCGTCGCTGGCCGCCGCCCACTTCCTCGGCACGCGCGGGCTGTCGACGCGGCAGGTGACCGTGCCGACGACCGCGGGTCACGTCCTCGCCCCGGTGAAGACCAGCCTCGGCAAGCTGCCCGTCCTGCTGTACTCGACCGGGCTGCACTCGGACCGCGCGATGGGCACCACGCTCGCCCAGGATCTCGCCAGCCGCGGCTACCTCGTCGTCACCGTCGACCACACCCACGACGCCAACGAGGTGCAGTTCCCCGGTCAGCGTCTTGAGCTGAACAGGATGCCGTCGGGCGCCCGCTCCGCCGACACGCTCAAGGTGCGCGCGGCGGACATCAAGTTCGTCATCAACGCCCTGTCCACGATCAGCGGCGGGGGCAACCCGGACGCCGGTCGCGCGAAGCTTCCCTCGGGACTGTCGAAGTCGGTGGACACCTCCCGTATCGGAATGTTCGGCTGGTCGCTGGGCGGCGCCGCGGTCACCAACGCCATGCAGCTCGACAAGCGGATCGACGCCGGTGCCAACCTGGACGGCCAGTACTTCGGGACCGCGCAGAGCAAGGACCTGGACCGCCCCTACATGCTGTTCAGCTCCGCCAACCACAACCGCAACAACGACAGCACGTGGCGCACCATGTGGTCGCACCTGAAGGGCTACCGGGTCGACATCAAGCTCGCCGGCGCGGCACACCTGTCGTTCAGCGACAACGAGTACCTGGTGCCGCAGTGGGCGCCCCTGCTCGGGCTCTCCAAGGCGCAGGTCCAGAAGCAGTACGGCACGATCGCCCCGAACCGGGCGGCGAAGGTCCAGCGTGACTACCTCGCCGCCTTCTTCGACCAGCAGTTGCGCAAGAAGCACAGCACTCTGCTCGACAAGCCCAACGCCGCGTATCCGGAGATCTCCTTCGTCCGGTGATCGGTTGTCCGAAGGGCCGGACCGCACGCGGGTCCGGCCTTTCGGCACGTGCGGCGGCGGTTCCGGCGAGCCGTCGCCGCGCAGCGGTTTGTGTCACGTACGCCACTCGGGGCGCAAATGTGATGATCACGTGATCGTGGGGCGCTAAGGTGATGGCTTTGTCGAACAACTGAGCGCTCGGCGCCTGTTCAAGGAAGGACCGCTGCTCTGTCCTCCGCACCCCGGGCGCCGCGCCGGCACCGCACCCGCCGCCGCGCCGACATGCCGATGCTCGGCGGGATACGCCCGCCGGTCGCCTCAGTCGTCGTACTCCTGCTGATGGTCGCAGCCCTGACCGTGATCGGCCTGGAAGGGATTCATACCGCGGGTGTCCCGCAGGCCGTTCTGAACGGGGAGCAGCGGATCGCCGCGGACACCGCGCTGTCCCTGCGCACCGCGATCGATGCCGAGGCGGGTGCGGTGCGCCGCAAGGCCGAGGCGTACCCGGCCACGAGCACCTCGACGTCCGCGACCGCGCTCAAGGCCCTGACCTCTGCCACCGAGGGCCCCTTCGGCCGTGCGCTGCTCGACGCACGCACCGGGAGACTGCTGGCGACCGGCGGCAAGACCGTACCGCTGGCCGGGGTGGACATCGTCAAGACGGCGTCCGGGCACGGGAAGATCCCACCGCGCCTTGTGACATCGGCCGGCACACGGCAACTGCTGTACTTCGCCGAGATCACCCTGCCCGCACGGCAGGACGAACCCGACCAGGACCCGGACGGGCCCGACCGGCAGTGGCTGCTCGTGGTCTGCGAGCCGCTCCCCGCCCTCACGGCGTACGGCGACGGGCGCACCGCCGAGGTGCTTGACGCGAGCGGCACGTCGCTCGCCACCGCGGTCCGTGGCACGGCCTCTCCGGCCGCGGGCCGCGGCGCGGCTTCTCCGGCCTCCGCACGCAGCGCTCTGTCCGCGGAGGCGGCGCGCGCGGCGCACAGGTCGGGGCGCGGCACCGACGCCTCGGGAAGCCTGCTGGGCGCCGCCACCGGCGACCGGCGCACCGTGGCCGGCTGGGCCCAGGTCGCATCGGCGACCGGCCCGGGCGAGACCGACGGCCTCGGTCTTGTGGTGCTCACGTCCCGCGCGGCGCCCGCCACGACGACCGCCGCCGACTATTCGGACTTCGCGCTCCGGGCGGCCGGGGCGCTGGCCCTGGTCGCGCTGGTGCTCGGTCTGGCGTTGCACTTCTCCTTTCAACGGCCCCTGCTGCGGGTGTACCTGTCCGCCGGCCGGCTGGCCCGGGGCGCGACCGGTGCCGGGCCGGCCGCTCAAGCGGAGCTGTCCCGGCCGGTGCCGGTGCACGGTTTCGGAGAACTGGCTCGGATCGGGCGGGCGCTGGAGTCGCTGCGCGGGCAACTGCTCGGCGAGAGCGGCCCGCAGGAGGTCCCGGCCCGGCGCGGACCGGGTTACCGGGCGCTGGCCGCGGCCGGCGTCGTGGTGGTGGCCTGCTGGTCCGTGCCCATGATCTTCATGCTGAACCGGGCGGACACCGCGACCGCGGTTCCGGCTCCGGTCCTCGCCGCCCAGCAGGCGCGCACCGAGATAGCGGCGAACCGCGTCCGGCAGTCCCTCGACCGGTCGTACACCGACCTGAAGGAGGCCGCCGCGAGTCTGCCGGGACGCAGCCGGGACGCCCAGGCCGAGATCCTGCGCACCTCCCTCGCCGGCCACAAGCAGTACCGCTCGCTGTATCTCCTGGACCGCTCGGGGGGCATCACGCTGAGGGTGGGCGGCACGCCGCTGCGCACCCTCGTCCATGTGCCCGGCGGCGGCGGGATCACCACGGTCAACGCCTCCGGCCGGATTCCGGCGATCGCCGCCTACGCGCAGGTCCGGGCCGGCAAGGGCCAGGCTCCGGCGGCCGGGGTGGTGCTGTTCGGCGAGATCGATGTGGAGGCGCTCAACTCCCTGCTGCCCAGGCCCAAGCTGGGCAGCGTCTGGGTGACGGACCGCGACGACAGGGTCCTCGCGGCGAGCGTGGGTTACCGCGCCTTCCAGTCCCTGCCCGAGTCCGACCTGACCCGTCTCGCGCGCGCCACCAAGGGCGCCCCGGGGACCACGGGCACCGCCACCTCGGCGGTGCACAGCACGTCCTCAGGGCCATCGGTCGACGCCGCCGCGCCGCTGGCGCAGAAGGGCCCGACGGCCGCCCTCGGCTGGCACGTGGTGACCGCGGAGCCCGCGGCGGCACTGCAGATCCCCGCAGTGGAGGCCGAGCAGCGCACCATGCTCGCGGGCATACTCGGCCTCGCCGTGAGCGCGGCAGGACTGGGCTGGCTGCACGTCGTGGTGGTCCGGCCGCTGCGCGCGGTCGCCGTGCTCGCCGAGCGGCTCGCCGGCGGAGACCGCCGCACGGTGCTTCACCCGGTCAACCACGACGAGATCGGCTCGGTCACCCGCAACCTGGAGCTGGTGCGCCAGGTCCTGGCGGAACAGGACCGGGCGGCCAGAGCCGGCCGGGCCGCGGGGCCCGCCCTGCCCCTGCGCGAGAACACCTTCCAGCGGTAGAAGAACGGAAATCGGCGTGCTCTTCCTCTATGTCATCGTCCTGCTCTGTTCCGCCGCTCTGTGGACGGCCGGGATCCTGGAGCAGCGGCGGCACTTCGCCTCGCTGGAGCAGATACCCACGCGGGTGCTGGTCAACGGCATCCGCGGCAAGAGTTCGATCACTCGGCTGTGCGCGGGCGCGCTGCGCGGCGGCGGCCTGGTCACGGTGGCCAAGACCACCGGCACCGCGGCGCGGTTCATCCATCCGGACGCCACCGAGGAGCCGGTGTACCGCAAGTTCGGCATCGCCAACGTCGTCGAGCAGATCGGCATCGTACGGCGGGCGGCGACCTATCGGCCGGACGCGCTGGTGATCGAGTGCATGGCGGTGATGCCCGCCTTGCAGGAGATCAACCAGGAGAAACTGATCCGCTCCACGATCGGCGTGCTGTGCAACGTCCGCGAGGACCACCTCGAGGAGATGGGGCCGACGCTGGACGACGTCGCCCGCTCACTCTCCCGCTCGATGCCGGTGGGCGGGGTGTGTGTGACGGCGGAGAAGGACCGGCTGCACATCCTCCAGGAGGAGGCCGACAAGCGGAACTGCCGGCTGATCGCGGTCGATCCGGAGTCGGTGACCGACGCCGAACTGCGCGGCTTCAGTTGGTACACGTTCAAGGAGAACGTGGCGATCGCGCTCGCCATCGCCGAACTGCTCGGCGTGGACCGGCAGACGGCGATGCAGGGCATGTGGGACGCGCCGCCCGATCCGGGCGTACTGTCCGTGGAGCGCTATCTCACCCCCGAGGGCAAGCGGCTGCGGTTCGCCAACGTCTTCGCGGCCAACGACCCCGAGTCGACGCTCATGAACGTCAAGCAGCTGGAGGACCTGGGCGCGATCAGGCAGCCGATCGGCGTCCTCATCAACTGCCGCCCGGACCGGGTGGAGCGCAACGGCCAGATGGGCGCGATCGTCCCTGACCTCGGCGCCCGGACGGTGTTCCTGATCGGTCACCCGACCAAGAGCGCCCGCGACGCGATCCCGGCCGCCTTCACCGGGCGAGTGGTGGATCTCGGTGGCGACCGCCGGGACCCCGGGGAGGTGACCGCGGCGATCCTCGCGGAACTCGGCCCGGACTCCTCACTGGTGGCGATCGGCAACATCCACGGCCAGGGCGAGCTGTTCCTGGAGCGCCTCGCCGAACTGCCCGTGGACGAATCCGAGGACCTGATCGACGTCGTTCCCGACGGCGACGGTCTGGACCAGGAGACCATGCAGATCGCCCTGCCCCGGCAGCGGCCCTCGGTGGCCCGGCCGCCCGAGCCGGAGCCGTACAGCTGGGTGGCGCCGCTGGAGACACCGACATTCACCCTCCGCATCCCGGAGCAGCGCGACCTCGCCCGCCGGGCCGCCGCCCGCCGGGACCGGCCGGACGACCGAAACACCGCGGACAACGCTCATCAGTCCTACGATCCTTCCCAGTTCACGAGGAACCCGTGATCCCCGCCAATCTCACCGCACAGACCGCCGCACTGGGGATCGCCCTCGGGCTGGTCTTCTCGCTCGTCTGCTACCTGACCACCAACCTCAGCCCGGGGGGCATGATCACCCCGGGCTGGATCGCCCTCACACTCGTCACCGATGTGCGGATGGCGGGGCTGATGGTCGTCGTGGCGGTAGGAACGTACTTCCTGATGAAGCTGGTGCAGCGCACCGTGATCCTCTACGGCAAACGGCTGTTCGCCGCGGTCGTGCTGTGCGCGGTGCTGATGCAGACCACCGTGATGCTCGCCCTCAACCATGAGTTCCCGCTGCTGTACACGTCACAGACCCTTGGCTTCATCGTCCCGGGCCTGGTCTCCTACCAGATGGCCCGCCAGCCGCTGGCGGCCACCGTCATTTCGACCACGGCGGTGACCCTGGCCACCTACGTGGTGCTCGTCGCCGGTCTGTTGACCGGCGCCCTGCCCACCGGCTGACCTGTTCACCCCTCTCACCCCACAGTCCAGGAGGATCGGCCATGCATTCCGCACCAGACGGCAGGCGAACCGGCCCCACTCGCCGTACCGTCATCCGGACGATCGCGGGCGTGGCGGCCGCCGGAGCGGCGGGCGGATATGCCTGGGAACGCCTCGGGCCCGACAGCGACGGTTCGGCAGGCGCGAACTCCGGCCCGAGCGCCGGGTCCGCCGGGACCCGCACCTTCGAGCGGCTGTCCGCCCCCGGCCGCACCGTGGTCCGCGCCGGCGACGGCGGCACGCTCGCCACGTTCACCGACGGCGCCCGTACCGCCGTACTCACCGGCCCCAGCCGCACCTTCAGCGAGCCGCGCACCACCGAGGCCACGGTGACCACCGACGCCTGGGTCCGGGTGCTGCCGCACGCGTGGCAGCGGGGCACGGAGAAGTCCGCCTGGTTCAAGAGCTGGTTCCGCAAGGCACTCGGCGACAGCAGCCCGGACGTCTTCGCCGTGGCGTTCCAGTACAGCAGCGCCGGAGCGCCCGCCAAGCGCAACGCCGACGGCCTGCGTATGGCCGGCACCGCGCACTTCGGCCCGCGCAATGCCGAGGTCGACAACCCGCTGGACTTCGCCTACCACGACGAGAAATCCGACTTCTACGACTATCTGGGAACGGCGTGGACCTTCCCGGACGGCACACGTGTGCAGCCGGAGAAGGCACGCTACGGCTGCGTCGACTGCTCCGGCTTCCAGCGTCTGGTGTGGGGCTACCGCATGGGCATCCCCCTGCACAACACCAACACCCGGGGCGCCGGCCTGCCGCGCCGCGCCTTCGCCATCGCCGCCCATGGCCCCGGCCGTCTGGTGATTCCCCACACAGGACGGGAACAGGCCACCGACCTCGGTGTCCTGCAACCAGGTGACCTGGTCTTCTTCGCCATCATCAAGGACCGCCCCGACTTCATCGACCACTGCGGCATCTACATGGGCCTGGACGACCAGGGCCGGCACCGCTTCTACTCCAGTCGCTCCGCCGCCAACGGTCCGACCCTGGGTGACCTGTCGGGCCACTCACTGCTCGACGGCACCGACTTCTACGCCCGCGGGTTCCGGGCGGCGCGCCGCCTGTGACTCCGGCGCGTTCGTCCGACGCCGCCGCCGCGGTGCCCCGACCGCGCGTGTGACCCGACGGCACCTGTGATGCCACCACCTCAACCGACCCGACCCGCTGACCGAGGACCACTGCCATGACCGCCATACCCGCCGTCCAGCCCACCGGAGCCCGGCGCGGCCGTCGGGCGGCGGCCCACCGCCCCGGACGCCCGGTGGACGCCCCGCGCTGGGAGCGCCCGGCGCTCGCCGCGGTACTGGCCGTCGCCACGGCGCTGTACTCCTGGGGCATGGGGCATGCCGCGCTCCACCCCTTCTACGGCGCGGCGATACGCTCGATGGCGGGCAGCCCGCGAGCGTTCTTCTTCGGTGGGCTCGACTCCTCCGGTTCGATCAGCCTCGACAAGCTGCCCGGCGCCTTCTGGCCCGACGCCGTCTCCGTCTGGATATTCGGCCCGCACACCTGGGCGGCGGCGCTTCCGCAGGTCGTCGAGGGCGTGCTCACCGTATGGCTGCTGCACCGGATCGTGCGGGCCTGGGCCGGTCCGTTCGCCGCCCTGATCGCCGCGCTGGCGCTCACCCTCACTCCGGTCACCGTGGCTCTCAACCGCGCCACCATTCCGGACACCGCGCTCACTCTGCTCCTGGTGGCGGCCGCCGGTGCGCTCCAGAAGGCGGTGCGCACCGAGCGGCTGCTGCCACTGATCACCTGCGGGGTCTGGGTGGGTCTCGCCTTCCAGGCGAAGATGCTGCAGGCGTGGGTGGTGCTGCCGGTCTTCGCCGTCGTGTACCAAGTCGTCGCGCCCGGCACGGCGTCGAAGCGGGCGGTGCGCGTCCTGCTGGCCGGTGCGGTCGCGGCCGCGGTCTCCTGCTCCTGGATGCTGATCGCCTGGGTGACCCCGGCGGCCGACCACCCGTACTTCGACGGAACGTCCGGCAACGATCCGTTCGCCCTGGTCTTCGGCTACAACGGCCTGAGCCGGTTCGGCAGCGATCCCACCGCGTTCGGCGCCGTCCCGGGCACCGCCGCGAGCCGCACCAGCGGCAACACCGGCTGGGACATGATCATCAATCATACGATCGGACCGCAGGTCGCCTGGTTGCTGCCGCTCGCAGTGACCGCCGCGGTCCTGGGCGTCATGCGGCGCGCCGGACAACCGCGGACCGACCTGTCGCGCGCGGGGTTCCTGCTGTGGGGTGGCTGGCTGGGCGTGCACATCGTGGTGTTCAGCGTCTCCAACGGCAACCACGCCTACTACACGGCCGTCATCGCCCCGGCGATCGCCGCGCTGACCGGTGGCGGGCTCGCGCTCTTCCGGTCGGAGTACGAGGCGAGGTACGACACGGAGCAGCAGGCGCAGCACACCGCGGTGGGCCGGCGCCACCTGGTGCTGCCGGCGGTGATCGCGCTGACGGCGGCGTGGGCGCTGGTCCTTGACTGGCCGACCCGGTTCCTCCCCTGGCTGCTGCCGGTCGCCGTGATGCTCGCGGTGTGCGGCGTGGTGGGCCTGTGCAGCCGCGGACCGCGCACCTCCCCACGGAGGATCCAAGCCGCCCTCGCCGCCGGGGTCGCGGCCCTCCTGGTCGTACCGGCGGGCTGGGCCGTCTCCAGCCTCGACCCGCTCTACGCGGGCGCCGCCACCTCGCCGATGGCCGGTCCGGTCGGCAAGTCGTACGCCCAGCACCCCCATCGCGCTCCGCGCAGGAAAGGGCTCGACCGGCCCAGCCCCCGCGACACCGCCCTGCTCGACTACCTCACCGCGCACCGTCACGGCGAGAAGTACCTGCTGGCCACCCAGGCCGCCTACACCGCCGCGCCCCTGCTGCGCGCCCAGTCCGAACCCGTCCTCGTCATGGGCGGCTTCACCGGCCTCACCCCTTTCCCGACCGCGCAGCAGCTCGGCGAACTCGTCTCCACCCACCAACTGCGTTACGCGATGCTCACCTCCCGGCGCGCCACCACGCCCGCCACCACCTGGGTGAAGTCCCACTGCTCCCGTGTCCGGCCCACCGCCTACGGGGTCCGCACCGACGGCAGCTTCACCCTCTACGACTGCGCGTCCCCGAGGTGAGGCAACGCCCGGCCGGTCGGATCCACGGCCCTTTCCACCGCTCTCGGTGACCCCTTTCGGACAGACCCCGCAGCAGAGGACGGGGCGTCCGAACGGGTACAGGACACGTCTCGTCGGGGACCCGGCACAGCGGGGACCGGCTCAGCGGTCGCGCCTCAGATCGCCAGGATTCCGCCGTCCACCGCGACGTGGCTGCCGGTGGCGAAGGAGGCGCGGTCGCTGAGGAGCCAGAGTGCGGCCTCCGCGACCTCGCGCGGCTCGGCCATGCGCTTCTGGATCTGCCGGGCGACGAACGCCTCCTCCAGCTCCGGTTTGCCCTCGACGACGGAGCTGATCATCTCCGTCCGGGTCGTGCCCACGACCAGGGAGTTGACGCGGATGCCCTGGGCCCCGTACTCGGCGGCGGCCGCCTTCGTCAGGCCCAGGACGGCGTGCTTGGCCGCCACGTAGGGGGCCGGCGCACCGGTGGCGATGAGCCCGGCCGAGCTGGCCGTGTTGACGATCGCGCCCCGGCCGGCGGTCAGCATGACGGGGATCTGGTGGCGCAGGCAGTTCCAGGTGCCCCGCACGTTGACGTCCATGATGCGGTCGAAGTCGTCCTGCGGCTGCTCGTGCAGCGGGCCGATGACGCTGCCGGGGTAACCGGCGTTGTTGAACGCCGCGTCGAGTCCGCCGAAGCGCTGCACCGCCGTGGTGACGGCTCGCTCGACGTCCTCGGGCCGCGCCACGTCACCCGCGCTCGCCGCGGCCCGTCCGCCGGACTTCTCGATCTCCGCGACGAGTTGGGCGAGGCGGTCCGCACGGCGGGCCATCAGGACGACGGCCGCGCCCTCGGCGACGAACAGCCGCGCGGCGGCCTCACCGATGCCGCTGGACGCCCCCGTGATCATGACGGTCCGGCCCGCCAACTGCCCGGCTTCGGCGCTCTGTTGTATTCGATCGGTCATGGGTCCGAGTAAAGCATCCGGGCGGGCACCGCCCCGGGCCAATTTCTCCCCCGGGGCGGTGCCCGCACCGCTCGTTCAGCAGCTCAGGTTTCCGCCCGTCGGTACGCCGAGGATCGCGGCGAACTTCTGGTAGGAGCTGATCCGGCTCTGGACCTGGCCGGGGTTGCCGCCGTTGCACTCGATGCTGCCGTTGATGCTGCGGATGGTCTCACCGAACCCGGAGCCGTTGACCATCGCGTTGTGCGGCGTCATCGTGCCGGGGCCGGTCTGGGTGTTCCAGTACCAGAGGCCGGTCTTCCAGGCGACCGCCGAGTCGGTCTGCACGAGGTTCGGGTTGTTCAGCAGGTTGATGCCGAGCGCGTCGCCCGCGGCCTTGTAGTTGTAGTTCCAGCTCAGCTGGATGGGGCCGCGGCCGTAGTAGGCGGCCTGGCCCGCCGGGCAGCCGTAGGACTTGCTCGTGTCGCAGTAGTGCGGGTAGTTGGCGGTGTTCTGCTCGACGACGTACACGAGGCCGCCGGTCTCGTGGCCGACGTTGGCGAGGAAGGCGGCGGCCTCCTGCTTCTGCACCGTGTCGCTGCCGGTCTTGGCGAAGCCGGGGTAGGCGCTGAGCGCCGCGGTCAGGCCGCTGTAGGTGTAGAACGAGTTCCGGCCCGGGAACATCTGGTTGAACTGCGCCTCGCTCACGACGAAGGAGCCGTTGCCCGGCGGGGTCGTGCCGCCGCCGCAGGCGCCCTGGTCGGTCCACACGTCGGCGGCGCCCGGGGTCTCCCCTTGCGTCCACCACTTGGCCTGCCAGTTGTGGCTGTTGTACGACGCGGTCATGCCACCGGTGTAGACCGAGGACGCACTCCAGGCGGTGGCGCAGGTGGCGGCGGAGGCGGTGGAGGCCAGCGGGACGAGTACCGCGAGGCCGATCGCCGTCACGAGCGCGGAGAGCAGGGCGAGGAACCGTTGTCCGGACACGAGACCACTCCTTGAGAGGGGGGTGAGTGGAGCTGAGTGGGGCCAGGACAGACTCAAGCGAATTGGTCTGGACCTGTCAAGGTCTGGACCAGGACTCGGTGCGATCAGGCGGGCGGCGGGGCCGCGAGGAGGCCCCGGGCCGCGGTGAGGATGCCGACCACGCGGGGGAAGTCCGTGAGCTGCCTCAGCAGCGAGTCCAGGGCCGGGAGCAGGCACCGGGGCGGGACGTCGCGGGCCGCCAGAATGTCCGCGGTCCATGTGATGAACCGCGTGAACAGGCCCGGGTCGTCGACGTAGAGGGCGGTGGCGAGGTAGCTGACGACGAAGTCGATGTCCTCGACGGTGCGTTCGCGCTGGGAGGCGGTGTACCGGCGCATCTCGGGGAACCCCGCCTCGACGTCCGCGAGGGCCTGTTCGACCAACCGCGGCTTGGTCCGCCGGACCATGGTGTACTCCTGGTCGCCCAGGTGCGGCAGGTCCAGCGCGGGCGGACGGGCCGCCTCCGTGCCGGGCGGCGTCAGATGCCGGGCGAGCAACTCGGCGGCGCCGGGCGCGTCCGCCGCCCAGTCGGCCCGCATGAGCCGGGCGTAGCGGCCCCGCGGACCGAACGCGGCTCCTCCGGCGACCACCGGGAACCCGGCCCCCTGGCATGAGCTGATCGCGTTGTGGGCGCCGGGCAGGAGCGTCGGGATGGACGAGGACAGCAGCACCGCCTGCGCCCCGGTGCGGCGCGCGTGGGCGACGAGGTGCTCGGTGGGGACGTGCGCCCCGAGGTGGTCGACCCGCCAGCCCCGCAGCCGCAGCACCTCGCTGACCAGACGGGCGGGCAGGCCGTGCCACTCCCCTTCGACGCACGACACCAGGACCCGGCCCACGTACGGGCCGGTGAGGGCGGGAGCGGTGGTGTCGGCGACCACGGCGACGCACCGCTCACTGATCACCGTCGCGGCGTGTTCCTGCGCCACGGTGAAGTCGGCGGCGGCCCAGGCCCGCCCGACCCGCTCCTGGCTCGGCGCGATCATGTCGAGCAGGACCCGCTCACCGGCGGCACGCTTCCGTTCGGCTGCCGACGGATGCCCGCCGCTCCTCCGCCCGGGCTCGACCGCGCCGACCGTGCCGAGCGCGCCACGCACGACGGCGACAGCCCGCCGCTCATCACCTTCGCCGAGCGCCTGCCACAGCCGCTCCCGCGGCTCGTCGAGGGAGCGGGGGTCCTTGAGAACACTCACGCGTTCCACCTTCTCCGTGCTGGTTCATGGTCGGTTCGTACACGGCACACGGCCGCTTCGTTCACGGCCGGTTCGTTCACGGCCGCTTCGTTCACGGTTGGCGAGGCGCGCCGATCGCCAGGACGGCCATGTCGTCGTGCGGACCCTCCCCCACCCATTGGGCGGCGATCATCTGCACGCGTTCGGCGACCGCCTCGGCGGGCATTCCGGCGCACTGGGCCAGCACGGCGCGCAGTCTCTCCTCACCGAACATCACGTCGCCCAGCGGCCCGCCGCGCGCCTCGGTGATCCCGTCGGAGTACAGCAGGCAGGTCTCGCCCGGCCGCAGGACGACTTCGGCGGTCGCGCAGTCGAGGTCGGGGACCGCGCCGAGCAGCGTGCCTCGGGCCGGAACCTCCACCACCTCTCCGGTGGCGCGCACGACGAACGGGGCGGGATGGCCCGCGCTGGAGACCCGCAGGCGCACCTGCGCGCCCCGGCACACGGCGGTGACCAGGACCAGGGTCACGAAGGGGGTCCGGTGGGAGGCCAGGAGCGCGCTGTTGAGGAGGGTGAGCAGGCGGGTGTGGTCGGCGGCGAACGGGACCAGCGCCTCGAGCGCGCTGCGGATCCGCCCGCCCGTGACCGCGGCTTCGAGCCCCTTGCCGCACACGTCGCCGAGCACCGCGACGGTCTCGTCCTCCGGTGTGCGGCCGGGGTGGACGTCGTAGAAGTCGCCGCCGACGCGTTCGCCCGCCACCGAGGCGCGGTAGTGGCCGGAGAAGGTGATGCCGTGCACCCGGCCGAGTGCGGGCGGCAGCAGGTCGCGTGTCAGCACCTCGGTGGTGTGCGCCTGGCGGGCGTGGCTGCGGGCCACGGACAGGGCGGCACCCGCGCGTGCGGCGAAGAGCTGGGCGAAGGACTCCTCGGCGGAGGTGAACGCGGCCTCCGCGCGGTGGCGCAGCAGGACGAGGCATCCGGCCGGCGCACCGTGTCCCGGCAACGGCAGCACGATGACCGAACCCAGCTCGCCCGCGTCGCCCACGAAGCCCTCGGGCAGGGCCCAGGACGGTACTTGATGCGGGTCGATCCAGGGTGAGGCGACCGCGGGCATCCCCTGCAACGCCTCGGCCAGACCCGGCAGTTGCGCGGGGTCGAGGGGAATCCGCTCCTGCTCCACCGCTCCGCCGGCGGAGCACTCCACCGCTGCGCCGGCGGAGCACCGCGTCACCGGGAAGCCGTCTCTGCCGCCGGGCCCGACGACGACCGCCGCGTCGGCCAGGTGCCGGGCCGCCCGTCGCACGATCATCGCCGTGCAGTCCTCGACGTCGAGCGAGGCGAGCAGCTCGGAGGAGAGTTCCTGCAGCAGACCCTCTCTCGCCCGTTCGCGCGTCAACTCCCGTGCGGCGCGCGCCGGAGCGCCGTCGCCGACCAGCCACCAGGTCACCGCGCCGTCCGTGCCCGGCCCGGCCAGCGCCGTCACACGGCGACCGCCGATCCGGCCACTCGCCCAGGCCGTCCCCTCCTCACCCTCACGCTCCTCCTCTCCGCTGACCCGGTCGCGATGGGCCTCGGCCAGCCAGGCGGGCGCGACGTCGTCCAGCGCGACACCGGGACCGAGCCGCGTCAGCAGCGCACGGGCCTGCTCGTTGCAGGACAGCACGGTGCCCTCCGCGTCCGCTGTCACCACCGGGTACGGCTCCGGGTTCCGCGTATCAGGTCCTAGACCACGAGCACTTTCCTGCTTCGGCAAGGACACCATCGATATGGATCCCACTGGCGCGGATCCCCACCACCCCATCTACTCGACGGCAAGCAGCGCACACGTTACCGATGGCATATGACGAGTGACTGCGCTTTGCGATACTCAGGCATCTTTGCCCCGTCTGCTGCATAATCCGCCCGAGCGCTCGCTCCGGGCGGGCCTCTTGACGCCCGATGAAACAAGTCAATAGCTTCAGTAACATCGACTCACTTGGGTCGCGCCTCCCCCCGAAGGGACCGCGCATGGGCCGTCACAGCCGCCTCCGCCGCATCCGACGCATGGATCCGCAGCGGGACTTCGAGCAGATCTACCGGTGGATCACGCAGTACGAGTTCCCCCGCGACTACCTCCACGGCACGTCGATCGCGTTCCTGCGGGACTACGGCGTCCCGCGGATCTCCCGACTCCTCGACCGCACGCAGGAGTTCGAGCGGGCCGGACAGAAGCGCTACGACGACACGGTTCTGATCATGTACGAGATGGTGCGCGACGGGACGGAGTCGGAGCGCGGGCGGGCCGCGGCCGAGCGACTGAACCGCATCCACGGGCGGTACCGGATAGCCAACGAGGACTTCCTCTACGTCCTGGCCACCACCGTCGTCGGGCCCAAGCGGTGGATCGATGCGTACGGGTGGCGGCGGCTCGCCCCGCAGGAGACCGAGAGCCTGGCGCTCGTCGGGCGGCGGATGGGCGAGATGATGGGGATCTCCGGCGTACCCGGCACCTACGCCGCGTTCGAGAAGCTCCACGACGAGTACGAGCGGGCGGAGTTCGCCTACGACCCGGCCAACCGCAGGGTCGCCGCCGCCACGTTGCGGATCATGGCCTCCTGGTACCCGGCCCCGGTGCGCGGGATCGCGTCCCGGATCGCGCTCGCCGTCCTGGACGAACCGCTGCTGGCGGCGCTCGGCTTCCGGCCCGAACCGCGGTGGCTGCGAGAAGCCACGAAGCGCGGGCTGCGGGCCAGGGCCGCGGTCATCCGCCTGCTGCCCGGCCGGCCCGAGCGCTTCCCGCGCCGGCCCAGAGCCCGTACGTACCCCTTCGGCTGGACGCTGGACGATCTCGGTCCGCACTGGGCGCACTCCCGGCCCGCCGCTCCGCCTCACCCCGACCCCCAGGAGACCCGATGACCGACACCGCAGAGACCGCGGCCGGGACCTTCCTCACCTACTCCCCCTCGACCGGGAAGCCGCTCGCCGAGCACCCCGCGCACGGGCCCGAGGAGGTGTCCCGTGCCGTGTCCCGCGCCCGGGTCGCGCAGAGCGGCTGGGCGGCGCTGCCCGCCGCGCGCCGCCGCGACCACCTGCTGCGGTGGAAGAAGGCGCTGGCGCATCGCCTGGACGACGTGGCCCGGGCCATCGCCGAGGAGACCGGGAAACCCGCCGGGGACGCCGCGCTCGAGGTCGTCCTCACCCTTGAGCACCTGAGCTGGGCCGCCCGCAACGCCGGACGCGTCCTGCGCAGGCGGAGCGTGGGCACCGGGCTCTTCACCGTCCACCAGCGGGCCTCGCTCGTGCACCGGCCGGTCGGCGTGGTCGGGGTCATCGGGCCCTGGAACTACCCGCTGTACACGCCGATGGGGTCCATCGGGTACGCCCTGGCCGCCGGGAACGCCGTCGTCTTCAAGCCGTCCGAGCTGACGCCGGGCACCGGCGTCCTGCTCGCGGATCTCTTCGACGCCGCCGTGCCCGCGCACGCGGGGCTGCTCACCACCGTCACCGGCGCGGCCGGCACCGGCGACGCGCTGGCCAGGTCCGGTGTCGACAAACTGGCGTTCACCGGGTCGCCCGGGACGGCCCGCAAGGTGATGGCGGTGTGCGCCGAGACGCTGACCCCGTTCCTCGCCGAGTGCGGCGGCAAGGACGCGGTGATCGTCACCGGGGACGCCGACCTGGACGCGGCCGCCGACGCGATCGTGTGGGGCGCGTTGAGCAACGCGGGACAGACCTGCGCGGGCGTGGAGCGCGTCTACGCCGTGCGGGACGTCCACGCGGCGCTGTGCGAGAAGGTCGCCGAGCGGGCCCGCGCGGTCCACCCGGGCGCCGAGGCGGACGCCGCCTACGGACCGATGACGCTGCCCGCGCAACTGGCGGTCGTCGAACGGCACGTCTCCGGCGCGCTCGACGCGGGCGCGCGGGCGCTCCTCGGCGGGCCCGAGTCCGTGCACGCCCCGTACGCGACGCCCGTGGTCCTGGCCGACGTCCCCGAGAGCGCGGCGGTGATGACGGAGGAGACCTTCGGACCGGTCGTCGCGATCAACGCGGTGCGCGACGTGGACGAGGCGGTCGAACGCGCCAACGCGTCCCGGTACGCGCTCGGGGCCGCCGTGTTCTCCCGCGGCGGGCGCGCCGGTGCGGCCGTCGCGGCGCGACTGCGCGCGGGCGCGGTCTCGGTCAACTCGGTGCTCGGGTTCGCGGCGGTGCCCGCCCTGCCGTTCGGCGGATCCGGCGACTCCGGGTTCGGGCGGATCCACGGGGCGGAGGGGCTGCGCGCCTTCACCTCCGTGCAGTCCACGACGGTGCAGCGGTTCGCCCCGCCGATCGCGCTGACCTCCTTCGACGTGCCGGCGGCCACACGGGAGCGCGCGATACGGCTCGCGCGGGCGCTGCACCGGCGCCGCTGAGGTCCGGGGCGTCAGGCGTCAGGCGTCAGGCGTCAGGCGTCAGGCGTCGAGGAGCGGGGCCAGGTAGCGGCGGGCGAAGGCGCGCGCCTGGTCCTCGTCCTCCAGCTCGATGCAGCTGACCGGGTTGAGCAGGAAGGACACGGCGACCCGCACCATCAGCTCGGCGACGGGGCGCAGATCGTCCTCCGGGCGGCCCTCCGCCTGCTGCGCGCGGCGCAGACGGTCCGTCAGGTACTCGACGGTGACGGAGAGGGACGGGCCGCCCTGCACGGTGAAGAAGGGCAGCACCAGTTCGGGCTCGACGCGCAGGAGGCCGCCGAAGAGGGGGTGGGCACGGGTGTGGCGCAGGGCGGCCACGAAGCCCTCGACGACCCGCGCCCGCATGTCCGGCAGTTCGGCGACCGCGGCGTCGAGGCGCTGGAAGAACCGGCCGAGTTCGCGCAGCAGGACCTCTTCGACCAGCGTGTCCTTGTTCTGGAAGCGCCGGTAGACGGTGACCCGGGAGACCTTCGCCCGCTTGGCGACGTCGTCCACGGAGGAGCGGCGCAGGCCGAGCAGCGTGAACTGCTCGAGGGCCGCGTCGAGGATGCGCCGCGCCGTGTGGTCCTCGGGCTCCGGGCGGTCCAGGGCGCGGGCGAGCCATGCGTCGTTCGTGTCAGTTCTCATGGTGCCCCTCACGATACCGGCGAACCACTCCCCCAGATCCGTTGTTACATCTAGCATATCTTTGTAACGCGGCAAGCGAGGCGGTGCCCGCTGTTCCCCACCGCGCTCCCACCGACCCGGAGGTCCTGATGGGCAGTCGACTCAACCAGGAACAGGCCGCGTTCGTCGCGGCCGTCCGTGATTTCGCCAAGCGCGAGTGCGGCACCCGCGAGCAGCGCGACGCCCTGTCGGCGGGCGGCCACGAGGCCCACCACCCGGAGGTGTACCGGAAACTCGCCGACCTGGGCTGGCTCGGCGTGTGCCTCCCCGAGGAGTACGACGGCTCCGGCGGCGGCCTCGCCGACGCCTGCCTGTTCCTGGAGGAGACCTCGTACGGCATGGTCCCCTGCGGCGGCTTCATCACCACGGTCATCACCGCGAAGGCGTACGAGCGGTTCGGCACCGCGCGGCAGCGGCAGGAGGTGCTGCCGGGCGCCGCGCGGGGCGATGTCCTGGCCATCGCCATGTCGGAGCCGGAGGCCGGGTCGGACGTCGGGGCGCTGCGCTGCCGCGCCCGGCGGCAGGCCGACGGCACCTGGCTGATCGACGGCCAGAAGACCTGGATCTCCAACGCGCACCTGGCGAGGAACATCCTGCTCGTGGCCCGCACCGGCGAGGACAAGCACGGCGGTCTGACCATGTTCCACCTGCCGGCCGACACCCCGGGCGTGCAGGTGCGGGGCATCGGGACGATGCGCGGCCGGGAGGTCAACGACGTCTTCCTCGACGGCGTACGGCTGCCCGCCGACGCGGTCGTCGGCGCAGTGGACGACGGCTGGCGGCAGTTGATGGCAGGGCTCAACCACGAACGGCTCTTCCTGGCCGCGAACATGCTGGGCCTGGCGCGCCGCGCCTTCGACGACGCCGTCACCTATGTGCGCGGACGCGAGCAGTTCGGGCGGCCGGTCGGTTCCTTCCAGGCGCTGCGGCACCGCATCGCCGACCTCGCCACGGAGATCGAGTGCACCCGGCTGCTCGTGCGCGAGGTGGCCCTCGACTGCGACGCGCGGCCGGACACGCTGTTCCCGCGCGAGGCGTCGATGGCCAAGCTGAAGGCCACCGAGCTCGCCAAGCGGGCCGCCCTGGAGGGCATGCAGATGATGGGCGGCTACGGCTACACCACCGAGTTCGACATGGAGCGCCATCTGCGGGCGGCGGTCGTCTCGACGGTCTACGGCGGGACGAGCGAGATCCAGCGGGACGTCATCGGCAAGACCTACGGCCTCTGACGGGCCCGCGAAAGCCGGCGCCGCCCTCCCCCGACGAGCGGGCGGGGCGGCGCCGGTCTCCGCGCCGGGCGATTCAGCCCTCGTACAGGCCCGACAGTTCCTCGGCGTACTTGTCCCGGATGACGCGCCGCCGCATCTTCAGGGACGGTGTCAGTTCGCCGGTCGCCGGGCCCCACTCCTCGGCGAGCAGCTCGTAGCGTTTGACCTGTTCGGTGCGGTTGAGGCGGGTGTTGGCGGCGGCGACCGCGCGGTCGACCTCGGCCCGGATCTCCGGGTGCCGGACGAGTCCGGCCGGTCCGTCGTCGGTCCGCACGCCGTGCGCGGCGGCCCAGGCGGGGGCCGCCTCCGCGTCGAGCACCAACAGGGCGACCAGGTAGGAGCGGTGGTCGCCGTGCACCATCGCCTGGCCGATCAGGGGGTGCTCCTTCAGCGCGTTCTCCACCAGGGCGGGTGAGACGTTCTTGCCGGTGGAGGTGATGATCATCTCCTTCTTGCGGTCGGTGAGCCAGAGGTAGCCGTCCTCGTCGACGCGGCCGATGTCGCCCGTCGGCAGCCAGCCGTCGGCGTCGAGCGCGGAGCGCACCGAACCGTCGGGCTGCAGATAGCCGGTGAAGACGGACGTGCCCCGGACCAGGATCTCGCCGTCCTCGGCGACGCGGATCTCCACGGATTCCACCGGCCGCCCCACCGAGCCGATCCGGAAGCCCGTCTTCGGGCTGTTGCTGGTGGCCACGCCGGTCGTCTCGGTCAGCCCCCAGGCGTCCATGACGACGATGCCGAACCCCGCCCAGAACCTGACCACGTCGACCGGCATCGGCGCCGACGCGCTCGCCGCCCACGTCACCCGGTCCAGGCCGCCCGCGACCAGGAGCGGCAGCAGCACGTCCCTCCGCGCTCGGAGGTAGCGCTCCTCCAGTGCGGCGGGCGGCGTCTCACCCCGCTCGCGGTGCGCGACGTGCTCGCGGGCCACCTCGAACGCCGCCTCGATGACGCCCTGTTGCTCGGCGGGCATCAGCGAAAGGACACCGCGTACGGCGGCGCAGAGCTTCTCCCAGATCCTCGGTACGCCGAAGAACTGCGCGGGGCGCACCTTGCGCACCACCTCGCCCACGCGCGTGGGATCGGCGCAGAGGTACACGTGCGAGGCGCGGTGGCAGGGCAGGTAGAGGCCCAGCATCCGCTCGGCGATGTGCGCGAACGGCAGGTAACAAATGTGCTCGACGTGCGGCGGCAGCTCCACCACGGCGTCGAGCGCCAGGGCGTTGGCGAGCACCTCGCGATGGGTGAGCACGACGCCCTTGGGCTCGCCGGTCGTGCCGGAGGTGTAGACGACGGTCAGCGGGTCCCCGGGGCGCGCGGTGTCCAGCTCCTTGGCGAACTCGTCCGGCGCCTGTGCGCTCAGCAGCGCCGCGTACGGGTGGTGGCCGCCCTCCGCTCCCGCCTCGACCACGACGAGGTCCTCCAGCGGTGTGCCGGCGTCGGTGAGCAGCGGTTCCCACACAGCGACCTGGGCCGCGCCCTCCACGACGGCGAGGCGGGCACGGCAGTTGCGGGCGATGTGCGTGATCTGCTCGGGCGCGGCGGTGCCGTAGACGCTGACCGGGACGGCGCCGAGGCGGACGAGGGCGAGGTCGGAGAGCCAGTGTTCGGGCCGGTTCGCCATCATCAGGAGCACGTGGTCGCCGCCGCCGACCCCGAGGGCCCGGTATCCGGCGGCAAGACGGCGGGTGTGCTCGTCCGCCTCCGCCCAGGTGAGAGTCGCCCATTCGCCGTCCCCGTCCGCCGACTGCCAGGACAGGGCCGGGAGTTCGGGGTACGAGGCCGCGTTGCGGGCCAGCAGCTGCGGCAGGGTCCGCCCGGCCGGGTCGCCGGGCAGGTCGCCGGTGGTGCGGGGTGCTGACGTCATGGGTCTCCTTGAGGGGTCACAGCCAACTCCGGACGCGCTCGATCAGCCGCGCGGGATCGGGGCCGACCGGGGTGACGTTGAGCATCGTCACGCCCGCGGCCCTGAAGACCTCGACGCGGTCGCGGACATAGCCCTCGGGCCCGGCGAGGCAGAGCCGTTCGCACAGCTCGGCCGGCACGGCGGCCTCGGCGTCCTTCTTTCGGCCCGCGAGGTAGTGCTCCTGGATGGCGGCCGCGGCGGACTCGTACCCGTAGGAGCAGATCAGGTCGTGGTAGAAGTTGCGGCCGGGCGCGCCCATGCCGCCGACGTACAGGGCGACGGTGGGGCGCATCAGGTCGCGGACGGCCTCGGCGTCGTCGCCGATGGCGAGCGGGCCGCCCGCCACGACGGAGAGCGGGCCGAGCGCGGGGTCGCGCTTGGCGGCGCCCTCGGCGAGCGACGCGCCCCACACGTCGGCGGCGCGCTCGGGGACGTAGAGGAAGGGCAGCCAGCCGTCGGCGGTCTCGGCGGCGAGGCGGACGTTGGCCGGGCCGAGCGCCGCGAGGTAGACGGGGATGGTGTCGCGGACGGGGTGGTTGAGGAGCTTGAGCGGCTTGCCGAGCGTGCCGCCCTTCTCCGGCGGCAGGGGCATGTCGGTGATGCCGTGGTGCTCGACGACCTCGCGCCGCCAGATCCGCCGGGACAGCTCGATCACCTCGCGGGCGCGGCCGAGCGGGCGGTCGTAGCGGCGGCCGTGCCAGCCCTCGACGACCTGCGGCCCGGAGGCGCCGATGCCGAGGAGCGCGCGGCCGCCGCTGACGGCGTCGAGCCCGGCAGCGGTCTGGGCGATCAGGGCGGGGGTGCGCGAGTAGACGTTGAGGACGGCCGAGCCGATCCGCAGGCGCTCGGTCCTCGCGGCGAGGTAGCCGAGCACGGTCGGGGAGTCGAATTCGTACGCCTCGGCCACCCATACGGCGTCGAGGCCGGCGGACTCCAGAGCGGCGGCCCGGTCCGCGGCGGCGCGCGGGTCGTCGGCGTACGCCAGGGGTGTGGACAGATGCATCAGCAGGGGCCCTTCGGCGGATACTGAGCGTTCGCTAAGAACGTAGGAGGAGAGCGCCGGGCGGTCAACTCCTCGTGCAGGTATGGATTTTGCGGGACGGGCCTGAGAAAGTGACAGCGGAACTGAACGCACGCTAAGCAGCGGTGAAGGAGGGTTCGTGGGTACACGGACCGACGAGGTCGAGGTGCGGCAATGGCGCGCCTACGGACCGCTCGACCTGCATCCGATCCTGGTCCACGCCATGGAGGCGTTCAACGAGCACGGCTACCACGGCACCTCGGTACGGGCCATAGCGGCGCGGGTCGGCGTCACCGTGCCCGCGCTGTACTACCACTTCGAGAACAAGCAGGCGCTGCTCGCCACCCTCCTGGAGACGTCCATCAAGGACGTGCTCGACCGCTGCCGCGCGGCGGCCGAGGAGGCCGGGGACGATCCGCTCGCGCGGTTCCGCGGCATGGTCGAGTCGATCGTGCTGTCCATGGCGCACCGCCGCCGGCTCGCCTTTCTCGACACGGAGATCCGCAGCCTGGAGCCCGAGAACCGGGCGCGCTACGTCGCCCTGCGCGACTACCTGGAGCACATGCTGCTCGACACCGTCGAGGCGGGCCGCGCGCGGGGCGTGTTCACCACGCCGATCCCGGCCGACGCGGTGCGGGCGGTGCTCGTCATGTGCCAGGGCGTCGCCAACTGGTTCCGCGAGGACGGCCCGCTCAGCGCGGAGGAGGTCGCGCGGCGCCATGTGCTGCTCGGCCTCGGCACCGTGGGACACCGCGGCTGACCGTTCACCCCTCACCGACTCACCCATCGCCGACTCACCGACTCACCGACTCACCGACTCACCGATGACGAGAGGACCTCGTATGGACGTGTCCGAAGGCCGCGCCCGGTTCCACGCGCTCCGGGAGAAGGACGGCCCGGTCGACCCCGCCGAACTCGACGCCGTCTGGGCGGTGCTCGACACCGTCCGGCCCGAGGAGATCCTCGGCGCGTGGAAGGGCGGCGAGTTCGCGACGGGGCATCCGCTCAACGGGATGCTGGAGAAGGCCGGCTGGTACGGCAAGACGTTCGTCTCCGTGCACGATGTCAAGCCGTTGATGTGCCGGGACGCCACGGGCGCGCTGTACTCCAACATCGAGCTCGGCAAAGGCGAGGCCAGTCTGTGGAGCGTCGAGTTCCGCGGTGAGGTGACGGCCACGATGGTCTACGACGGCCAGCCGGTGTTCGACCACTTCAAGCGGGTGGACGGCGCCACGCTGATGGGCGTCATGAACGCCAAGGGGACCCCGGCGGAGGGCCCGTTCTACTACTTCTTCCTGGAGCGCGCACCCGAGGACGCGGGACTCGGCGAGGACGCGGGACCCGGCGAGGGCGCGTGAGGCGGATGCACGCGGCGGTCGTCGAGGCGCCGGGAGCACCGTTCGTCGTCCGCGACGCCGGCATCGAGGACCCCCGGCCCCGCGAGGTGCTGGTGCGGATGGCCGCGGTCGGCATCTGCCACACCGATCTCGCGATGCGCGACACCTGGCCCCGGCGGCGCACCCCGATGGTCCTCGGGCACGAGGGGGCGGGGGTCGTCGAGGCGGTGGGCGCGGAGGTGACCGGTCTCGTCCCGGGCGACCGGGTGTGTCTCACCTTCGCCAGCTGCGGCGCCTGCGAGCAGTGCGCGGCGGGGCATCCGGCCTACTGCCGCTCCGCGCAGGCCCTCAACCTCTCCGGGGCCCGGCCCGACGGCACCACTCCCCTGTCCCTCGACGGGGCCCCGCTGCACGGCGCGTTCTTCGGACAGTCGAGCTTCGCCACGTATGCCGTCGTCCAGGAGCGCGGCGTCGTCAGGGTGGACGCCGATCTGCCCGCCGAGGTCGTCGCGCCGTTGGGCTGCGGGGCTCAGACGGGCGCGGGCACCGTGCTCAACCGGCTGCGGCCCGAGCCGGGGGCGTCGCTGGTCGTCCTCGGCGCGGGGCCGGTCGGGCTCAGCGCGCTGATGGCCGCGGTGGCCGTGGGCTGCGCTCCGGTGGTGGCCGTCGACCCGGTCGCCGCCCGGCGCGCCCTGGCCTCCGCACTCGGCGCCGAGGCGGCGCTCCCGCCCGGGGAGGGTCTCACCGCCGCGCTGCGTGACCTCACCGGCGGCGGCGCCCACTACGTCGTCGAGACCACGGGCCGGCCGGAGATGGCGCGGCGGGCGGTGGGCGCGCTGCGCCCGCGCGGGGACCTGGCCCTCGTCGGCCTGGGCGGTGAAGTGACCTTCGACGTCATGGGGTTGCTGGCCAAGGGGGTGCGCGTGCACGGAGTGATCGAGGGCGACTCCGACCCCGGCCGCTTCCTGCCCGAGCTGATCGGCCTGCACAGGCGGGGCCTGTTCCCGGTCGACCGGCTGGTCACCACGTTTCCGTTCGAGGAGATCGGCGCGGCCGTGGCCGCCATGCGGGACGCCCGTGTGGTCAAGCCCGTCCTCACCTTCCCCACGAGGCCCTGAGCAGGGCAGGCGCGTGTGGTTGACTGACGCGCATGGCTCCCGGTTCCCCGTCCGCGCGGTCCGCCGCGACCGCCGGTGCGGCGGCGTCCGGCCGGCCCCGCAACCGCAAGCAGCTCATCGTCGACGCGGCCGGGCCGGTCTTCAGCGAGCGCGGCTACCACAAGGCGTCCATGGAGAGGGTCGCCGCCGAGGTCGGGATCACGGCGGCGGCGCTGTACCGGCACTTCCCCAACAAGTACGCGCTGTTCGCCGAGTGCGCCCACGTCATGGTGGACGGTCTGGTCGCCGCGCTCGACGAGGTGGCGCCCGGGGCGCCGCTCGCGGACGTGCTCACCGCCGCCGCCCGGGTCACCGTCGCCCACCGCGCGTCGGGCGGCGTATACCGGTGGGAGGCCCGCTACCTCGAACGGGAGGACCGGCGGCGGCTCGGTGTGCAGTTCGGGCGCCTCGTCGCGCGGGTCGACGAGGCGGTGCAGCGCGAACTCCCGTTGCCCGACGAGCGGTTGCGGGCCATGGCCGCGCTCGGCGCCATCGGGTCCATCACGATGCACCACACGTCCATCGGCCCGCGCCGCGCGGAGGAACTCCTCGTCGGGGCCGCGCTGCGGGTCGCCGCGACCGATCCGGCGGCGGCCGTGCCGGGCACCCGCCCCGTCGAGCTGCCCGCCCGCCCTGTACCCGGCACCCGGCGCGCGGAGATCCTCGCGGCGTCGGTCCCGCTGTTCGCCCGCGACGGCTTCGCCAATGTGACCAACGGGCAGATCGCCCGCGCCGTGGGGCTCGCACCGTCCGCGCTCTACCGCCACTACCCCGGGAAGATCGACATCCTGGCCGCCGCCTGCCTCCAGGCGGCCGAACTCCTCGCCCAGGGAGTGGCGGAGAGCCTGCGGGACGTGACGGGGCCGCGCGAGGCCGTCGCCGCGCTCGCCGCGACGCAGGTGGCCTACTGCTTCGAGTACACGGAGCTGAACAGCGTCGCGGAGGCCGAGGTCGCCGGGCTGCCCGACGATCTGCGGCGGCCCCTCGTCCTCGCGCAGCGCCGGCACATCGCCGTCTGGGAGCGGCAGTTGTGGCGGGCACGCCCGGAGCTGGCGCCGCGCCAGGCCCGGGTCCTGGTGCACGCCGGTTTCGGTGTCGTGGTCGAGGCGGGGCGCCGGCTGCGCTGGCGGGACACCCCCGCCCACCGCGCGGCGGTGACCGCGCTGGCCGTCAGCGCCCTGGGGCTCTGAGTCAGCCCGCCCTGTTGCCGGTCGGAATCGTGATCGGGGTGGTGGATCCGGAGCCGCCCTTGTTCAGGAAGAGCATGGCCAGGGCGCGGATGAACTGGTCGAACATGTAGAAGGCGCCGGGCATGACGGGCGACAGGCCCTCGCGGAACAGGATGAACGCGGGCCAGACGGTACGGACCAGGGCCGCTGCCGCGTAGTCGCGTTTCAGGCCGAGCCAGTCGCCGACCTGGTCGCTGAGGACGTAGCGCACGAACTCGTTGAGGAAGCCGCGCGTGACACCGAGGTCGATCTGCGCGGTGAGCCCGAGCAGCTCCTCGGCCAGGGCGATGCCCTCGGTGGAGGGGGTGAGGATCGGGGTGAGCACCTGCGCCGACTGCTTCTCGGCCTCCGCCCACGTCTTGGGGATGTGCGCGTCGGGCACGCCGAGCAGATGGACGGCGACCTGCCAGGAGTGCAGGAACGCCTCCTGGTCGGCGGCCGGGTAGGGGATCTTCCAGTCGAGCAGTTTGCGGTGCACGTAGGTGCCGAGGCTGTGGAACGTGACGAGGATGTCGGCGGCGCTGATCGGCACGGTCTCGTCGGCGACGGCCCGCCAGTGCGGCGACTGCGGCAGCAGATGGCGTACGGCGGCGTGCACGACGCGCGTCTTGTTCGCGGTCACGACGAACTGGCCCGTCGGCTTGAACGCGCCGAGCTGGGACAGGTCGTAGCCGAACGTGAAGGTCTTCGCGGCGCGGTCCTGCATGTCGGCGCCGCCCGCCGACCAGTAGACGCTCTTGGCCTCGCGCGGGATGACGGTGGACATGATGCCGCTGCCGAGGCCGTACAGCATGAACAGATACGTGTCCCGGCGCCGGTTGAAGTCGGCGGCGCGGGCCAGTTTGGCCTGGTCGGCCCAGGTGGGCAGCTGGTTGACCTGGCGCAGGTACGCGGTGAAGTCGGCGGGCAGACCGCCGGGCAGCGGGTCGTTGTTGTTCACCCAGGACGCCCACGCGGAGTTGATCGCCGGTACGTGCCCGTTCTCCAGCATCGACGCCATGAGGGGGTCCGCCGCGTCGTCCCAGATCCACTCCGGCCCGGTCCCCGCGGCCGCCTTGGCCGCCGAGCCCGTCGTCGCCCATGCCTGGAGGGGGTTGACCGCGCCCACGAGGCCGAGCGCGACGCCCAGCGACAGAGCCTTTCGCCTGCTGAGGTTCTCCATTGACTTACCTTCTTCCCGGAAGGGACAGATGGTGCAACTACCTGTGCAGACCTGCTTGTTGTGCGACCGGGGCGGTGTGTTCCACCGCCGTGCCGATGTGATTTTCGATTAACATAGCGAGGCGTGTCGCGGTTCGGCAATGGGGGTGACGGGGCGAAACGGCGGGGTGTGGCCTCAGCGGCGGTGTTCGAGCCGCCGCGCCCCGAGCAGCGCCGTTCCCGGGCCGACGCCGTCCCACTCCAGGCGGAGGATGGCGAGGTCGTCGGTGTGCCGGTTGGCGTTGAGCTCGCGGACCTGGGTGATCAGCTCGTCCAGGTGTGTGTCGGTGTCGTCCGCCGGGATGCGGTCCATCAGGCGGATGAGTCCCTCGACGCCCAGGCGCTGCGGCTCCTGCCCCTCGTGGCCCTCGACCAGGCCGTCGGTGTAGATCATCAGCGCGCCGCGCTCGGGCATGAGGAGCTCACTGGCGTGCCAGTTGGCATAACCGGGAGCGATGCCCAGGGCGATGCCGTGCCGGGCGGGCACCTCGCGCGTCGTGCCGTTCGTGGTCAGCAGCGGGGCGTGGTGGCCTGCGAGGTACAGGGTCGCGCGGGCCTCGGCCGGGTCGAGGCAGGCCAGGGTGACGGTCGCGAACAGGTCGCTCTGCGTGCGCTCGGCGACCAGCATCCGCTCCAGGAGGAGCAGCAACTCCTCGGCGCGGTGCCCGCCGAGCGTGAGGGAGCGCCAGGCTATGCGCAGGCACACGCCGAGGGCGGCGGCGTCGGGGCCGTGCCCGCTGACGTCGCCGACGATGGCGTGCAGCTGTCCGTCCGGGGTCTGGACGACGTCGAGGAAGTCACCGCCCAGTAAGGCCCGCTCGCGGCCCGGCAAATAGCGGCTCGTGGCGCGGATGCTGGAGGCGGAGATCATCGGCTGCGGCAGCAGGCCCCGCTCCAGGCGGGCGTTCTCCTCGGCGCGCAGCTGTCCGGCGCGGATGTCGGCGCTGGTGCGCTCGGCCTGCTTGCGGTGGACGGCGTAGCGCACGGCGCGGTGCAGCAGGTCCGGGGCGACCTGGCCCTTGACGAGGTAGTCCTGCGCGCCGGCGGCGACGGCCTCGCCGCCCGCCTTGGACTCGGCGAGCCCGGTCAGGACGATGATCGCCGCGTCGGGCGCGATCTCCTGCACGGAGGCGACCGCGCCGATGCCGCTGGCGTCGGGCAGGTGCAGGTCGAGAAGGATGCAGTCGGCGGAGTGCACGGCCGGTTCCGTGCGGACGGCGGCGAGCGTGGTGCACCGGACCAGGGAGTACCGCAGTCCGGTGTCGATCAGCAGCTCCTCGACGAGGAGGGCGTCACCGTCGTCGTCCTCGACGAGGATGATCCGTACGTGCTGCTCGGGTACGAAGGCGTTCATCGCGCGGCCGCGCCCTCGACGGCGTCGTCCTGCGGGGCGGGGTCGGTCGCGGCGAGCGTGAAGACGATCCGGGTGCCCGGCGTGTGGTCCGGGTCGATGCCGATGGTGCCGCCGTGGAACTCCGTGATCTTCTTGCACATGGCGAGGCCGATGCCGCTTCCTGGATAGGCGTCCTTGGTGTGCAGGCGCTGGAAGATGACGAACACCTTCTCCGCGAACTCCGGGGCGATCCCGATGCCGTTGTCGCTGACGGCGAAGTGCCACAGGGCGCCGTCGCGCTCGGCCTCGATCCTGATCTCGGGCGTGCGGTCCGCGTGGCGGAACTTCACGGCGTTGGCGATGAGGTTCTGCCACAGGATGCCGAGCTGGGTGGCGTCGCCGGTCACGGTGGGCAGCGGGTCGTGGACGATCCGGGCGCCGGACTCCTCGATGGAGACGCTGAGCGCGTCGAGCGTCTGGCCGACGACCTCCTCCAGGTCGACCTCGCGGTGGTCGTTGTGGACGCGGCCGACGCGCGAGAACTCCAGGAGGTCGTTGATGAGCTTCTGCATGCGGTTCGCGCCGTCCACCGCGAACGCGATGTACTGGTCGGCCCGCTCGTCGAGCTGTCCGGCGTAGCGGCGCTGCAGGAGCTGGCTGAAGCTGGAGACCTTGCGCAGGGGTTCCTGCAGGTCGTGCGAGGCGACGTAGGCGAACTGCTCCAGTTCGGAGTTGGAGCGGCGCAGCTCCGCCGCCTGTTCGTCGAGGCGGTGGCGGGCCTCCTCGGTGAACGCCAGTTCGTCCAGGAGGCGGCGGCGCATGGCGTCCATGTCCGCGCCGAGACGGCGCAGGTCCGCGGGGCCGGTGGCGACGACGGGGTGCTCGAAGTTGCCGCCGGCGACCGCGCGGGCGTCGGCGCCGAGCTGGGCGAGGGGGTTGGTGACGCCCCGCCGCAGACCCTCGAAGATCAGGACGGTGAGCAGCAGGATGACGGCGGCGATGCTGACGAGGATGGAGTCGCGCAGCCGGGTCGCGCCGTTCAGGTCGTCCAGGGCCGCCTCACGGGCGGCGCGCTGGTGCTCCTGTTGCACGACCATCGCCTTGCGCAGCGCGTCGAACGAGGACTTGCCCTCGTTGGTGCGCCGCGTGGCGGACTCCACCGGCTCGCCCGCAGGGGCCTCGGCGATGGGCTCGGCGAAGGAGCGCTGCCACGCGCCCGCCCTGGCGAGCACGTCGTCGAGGTCGACGCGGCCCTGGCGGTCGTCCGCGACCAGCGTGCGCAGCTCCTTCACCGCGGCGCGCTGGTCGTCCAGGCCCTCCTCGTAGGGGGCCAGGAACGAGCGCTCGCCGGTGAGGCCGTAGCCGCGTACGCCGGTCTCCTGGTTGACCAGGGCCGCTTCCAGGCGCACCGACCAGGACAGGGCGGGGCTGCGCTTGTCGACCAGTTCGTCGGTGAGGGCGGAGGTCCGGTTCAGGGCCCACAGGCCGAGCCCGCCGAGGACGGCGAGCACGACGAGGGCCAGGGTGGTGCTCACAAGCAGCCAGCGGTGCGTCGTCCACGACGCGCGGCGCGGCACAGGGGGCGCCGCGGGGGGCGTGGTCGCCCGAGCGGTGTCGGAACGTCGGCTCTGGACGTCGGTCGCCATTCCGGGGCGCTCCTCGGGAATCAGTCAGGGCCGCCTTTTTGCGCGCGGCGTGCATACTGTAACCGCAATCCGACAAGTCATGTTGTCGTACCGACGGCAGTTTCCCTAAGGTGGGCGGATGCCTGGCAAGCATTTCTCGCTACGCGTGACCGAGGAGGAGATCGCCGAGCTGACCAGCGGCGCGCTCGACGACCTCGTCCGCCGGCTCACCACCCACGCCCTCGACCCCCGGCCCGCCGACGGCACCGTCACGGCGCAGTCGCAGGCGCTGTCCCGGCTGTACATGATCCTGCAGCTGCGCGGCGCCCTCGACCGCCTCGAGTACCGGGCGGCACAGGACGCGGTCGCGGCAGGCGCCGGGTACCCGCAGCTCGGCGGGGTGCTCAACATCACCCGGCAGGGGGCCAGGAACCGCTGGCCCGACCTGATCACGCATCCGTCCCAGACCGCAGCCCCTTCCACCCCGCCCCGGAGCTCATGAGATGACCACGCCAGCCCGTCCCTACGACGTCCTCCTCGTCGAGGACGACCTCGCCGACGCGATGCTGGTCCAGGACGCCCTGACCGCGCGCGGCGCCCGTAATCTGCACCAGGTCGAGGACGGCATCGCCGCTCTGGAGTATCTGCGCTCCCCGCAGTCCACCCGCCCCGACCTCATCGTCCTCGACCTCAACATGCCGCGGATGAACGGGCGGGAGCTGCTCGCCGTACTCAAGGGCGACGACGACCTGCGCACGATCCCGGTCGTGGTCCTCACGACGTCGGCGGCTCCGGACGATGTGACGGGCGCGTACCGCCAGTACGCCAACGCCTACGTCACGAAGCCGGTCAACCTCGACGACTTCGAGCAGGCGGTCCAGAGCATCGACGCGTTCTACCTGGACACGACGACCCAGCTCCCCCGTTCCTGAAGCTTGGAGGAATCCCGTGGGTGCTCCGGACGCATCCGACACGGAGCGCTTCACGTGCGCGCAGGCGCGGACCGACACCGGTGAGGCCGTGTCCCCGCTCTGCGCAGGCCTGCCCGCGCCGCAGGCCCGCCGCATGCGCGAGGACGCGCTCCTGATCGCCAGCGAGCTCGCCTCGAACGCGCTGCGGCACGGCGGTGGCCTCGTCCGCTTCGCCGCCCGCGCGCACGACGGCGCGCTGGTGATCGAGGTGGAGGACGGCAGCCCCGAGGTGCCGTTGCTGCGTCCGCACGACCCCGCCGTCCCCGGCGGTTTCGGCTGGATGATGGTGAACAACCTGGCGCACTCCGTCACCGTCGAGCCGCACGGCGGCGGCAAGACGGTCCGCGCCGTCCTCGACCCCGCCTCCTACCGCTGAACCGTCACGCGTCGGCGTGGACCTGCAGGGCGGACAGCTGGCCCGCGGGCCAGCCCGTGTTGGCGGTGAACCGCACGCGTACGTGGCGGACGGCGGCGGCCGCGACCGTCAGCGTCACGGTGTTGCCCGTCGCCGGGTCGAAGGTGCGGGCCGCGGGCGCGAGCAGCGTCGTGAAGTCGCTGCCGTCGGTGCTGCCGAGCACCTCCAGGGTCTGGGTGCGCCTGGCCCAGGCCGGGTCGGGCGGCAGGGACAGGACGAGGCGGCGGACCGTGGTCGCGGCGCCGAGGTCGACCTGGATCCATTGCGGGAAGGCGTTGTTCGGGCTCTCCCAGTACGTCCGCGCGTCCCCGTCCACCGCGTTGCCCGGCGCGTAGACCTGGGTGTGGCCCGAGGCGGTCGCGGGTCTGCGCAGGGCGAGGTCGCCGCGCGGCGGTGTGGTCCCGCCGGGCATCGGGGGCGTCGGGCGGACGGCGGTGAGCGGGATCTGCCCCTTCAGCATCCGGCCGCCGTCGCCGGTGAGCCGCAGGTAGTAGTCGGCGGAGCAGGCGGTGCCGTCCTCGTCGAGGCCGAGGAAGCCGGAGTCCGCGGGGACGAAGGCCGCGCTCTCGGCGGTCTTCGCGATCTGGTTGCCCTCGTTGTACTCGTCGAACATCGAGATGTAGATGCCCTGCGCGCCGAGGCGGACCATGTTGTAGAACTGCCGCCACATGAAGTCGCCGTGGGCCCTCTGGCGCGACTGGACGTCGCCGGGCAGGACGCAGGGCTGATAGTCGATGCCGTGCGCATTGCAGTCGGCCTGGTCCGGGGTGTTGACGTCGGTGAGGAAGCGGTCCGTGTCGGCGACGGTGCCGATCCTGCCGACCATCCACGGCGAGAGCATGTCGAAGGCGTGGTAGACGTCGAGGTAGCCGGGGCGCGAGTCCTCCCGGCCGGTGCGCCAGTGGGTGGGGACGCCGCCCATCACGTAACAGCCCTGCGCCCTGAACCAGTTGACGACCTCCAGGCAGTCGGCGGCGGGCCACGCCTTGTTCGGCTCGTTGAAGCCGAAGCCCCAGATGCCGACGACGGGCTTGCCGTTCTGCCGCGCGTAGGCGGGCGACGCGGTGTGGGCGCGCATCTTCGCGGTCCAGTCGGCCGGCATCTCGGTGCGCATGTCCGTCCAGCCGGTGGCGTCGTACATGACGTAGAACTTGCGGCCCGAACCCTCGGCTGCGGCACGGACCTTGCCGGCCATGGCGTCGCGCGTCGCCCCCTCGGAGCTGTTGGGGTTGAAGCGCTGGAGCGCGGCCGTGTCGATGGCGTTCTCCCGCATCCACCGGAAGTGGGTGTCGACCGTCTGCTGGTCGTACGAGGAGAAGAGCGTGGCGGGCGAGCCGTTGCCGAGGTTCGCGTAGGCGGTGCGGTACCCGGAGGTGTAGTCGCGCATGTCGGGCCAGCTGCGGATGGCGTTGTTGCCCGGTGAGGGCGGCTGGCCCCAGTTGCCGCTCCAGTGCCACCACCCGTTGATCGGCGCCCCGTCGCCCTGGCAGGCGAACCAGCCCTGGTAGCCGACGGTGATCTTCCCGACGACGTCCCCCGGCGGGGACGCGGCCGCGGCGCGGCCGGCGAAGGGGAGTCCGACGGCGGCGACGGCGCCGGTCGCGAGGGCGGATCTGAGGAGGGTGCGCCGCGAAAAGGTCATGGGGGTCTCACCTTCGGTGGGGGCGGGAGCATGACAACTTTGCGGGGCTGGCGTGAAGGGTTCAAGATGGCTGCACGCAAAATATCGACCGACTGCCTCAAAAAGCGCACAGCCTCAGCACCCGGCCGAAAGGCGACCGCCCCGCCCCGGCGCCGGTGCGGCGCCGGGGCAGGGCGGGTGGAGCAGGGCTCGGTCAGACCGGAGTGACCTCCCGCGGTCCGCGGCTCTCCGCGTCGTCCTCCGTGGACCCGGACTGCGCGACCCCGGGGGTGTCGGACGGGAGCTGGGAGAGCGGGCCGCGCGTGTACTGGGCGGCGACCAGGGCGGCCGCCTCCTCCTTGGTGCCGACCGAGGGCGGGGAGCCCTCCAGGGGCTGGCGGGCGGTCTCCTTGATGAACAGGACGGCCACCGCGCCGACCACGGCCGCGAACATGATGTAGAAGGCCGGCATCAGGTTGTTGCCGGTGGCGCTGGTCAGACCCTCCATGACCAGCGGCGTGGTACCGCCGAAGAGGGACCCGGCCACGTTGAAGGAGATCGCGAGCGCCGAGTAGCGCACCTCCGTCGGGAACAGCGCGGGCAGGACCGCCGACATCGTCGCCAGGAACGTCAGCAGGCACAGCCCGAGCAGCAGCAGTCCCGCGTAGATCGCGACGTGGCCGCCGCTGCGAAGCAGCAGGAACGCCGGGACGGTCAGGACGACGAAACCGGCCATGCCCGCGAGCAGGATCGGCTTGCGGCCGACCTTGTCGGAGAGGGTGCCGAGCGGGTGCACCAGGCACATCAGCACGACCATCACGATGACCAGGGCGACGAGCCCCGCGGTGGAGCCGTAGTTCAGCTCGTCGGTCAGGTAGGTCGGCATGTACGACAGGAGACCGTAGTCGGCGATGTCGTAGGCGGCGACGAGGATCATGCAGAGCATCAGCGCGCGCCAGTGGTCGCGGAAGAACGGGCCGAAGCGAAACTTCGGGCGGTCGGCGCCCATCTCCTGCTCGCGCTCCAGCTCCTGGTAGGCCGGGGTGTCCTCCAGCTTGAGCCGCATGTACAGGCCGATCAGGCCGAGCGGTCCGGCGACGAGGAACGGCACGCGCCAGCCCCAGGAGGTCATGGCCGCGTCGTCCAGGAACGTCGTCAGGATGGTGACGAGGCCGGCGGCGCCCACGTATCCGGCGAGCGTGCCGAACTCCAGGTAGCTGCCGAAGAAGCCGCGCTTCTTGTCGGGCGCGTACTCGGCGATGAAGGTGGCGGCGCCGCCGTACTCACCGCCGGTCGAGAAGCCCTGGATGACGCGGAAGAGCAGCAGCAGGGCCGGGGCCCAGATCCCGATGGCGGCGTAACTGGGCACCAGGCCGATGCCGAACGTGCCGAGCGCCATCATGATCATGGTGAGGGACAGCACCTTCTTGCGGCCGATGCGGTCGCCGAGGGGGCCGAACACGAACCCGCCGATGGGCCGCAGCAGGAAGGCCGCGGCGAAGGCGCCGAAGGAGGCGAGGGTCTGCGCCGTCGGGTTGCCGGTCGGGAAGAAGACCTTGCCGAGGGTGACGGCCATGTAGGAGTAGATGCCGAAGTCGAACCACTCCATGGCGTTGCCGAGCATCGCGGCCTTCACCGCGCGCCGTACCGTCGGCTCCTCGGTGACGGTGATGTCGCTCTGCCGGAGCTTGGGGTTGCGCCGTCGCTCGATCACCCGGAAGAGGCCGCGGTGGCGGCGTACCGCCTCCGGATCCCACTCCGACTCGCTCTCGCTCGCCGCCTGCGTCGTCTCTGCGCTCACGGACGGTAGTCCTTCCTCCGGCCACCCGCCGGACGGGGGGCGCGTCCGGTCTCACCCGGCCCGCGCCGTCGACTCTCCTCGAACGGCGAAGCGCCTCCTGGTGGGGAGACGCATCATCGTCCGAGCAGGAGGGCAATCGCCCTCAGGCGACCCGCTTGCCCACTGATCGTCTTTTCATGCAGGTCAGGGCTTCGGCCGTGGGATCATCGTCGCTCCGGTCGGCGAACCGGGCAACCGAGAGCGGCGGCGGGCGGCAGGGCGCCGCGACCGGGCAGGGGCCTTGCGGCCCCGCTTCTCACGCCGGTCGAGCGGTGCGCCGTACGCACTCGTCGACCACGTCCCGCAGGCTCCCCGTACGGGCGAACACCTCGCGCTGGACACGGGTGCCGTTGCCGTCGCGCAGGACCCGGTCGAGGCGGGAGCGCGCCTCGTCGTGGTCGCCGGCCTCCTCCAGCGCGGGCCGCACGTGCTCGAACAGCGACTCCACCGCGGCGACCGCCGGTACGGGGCGCATGTCGACGGGGCTGACGAGCTGGTCGTCGAGGCCGGAGCGGCTCGCGCGCCAGTTGGCGAGGCGGAGCAGGGTCACCGGGTGCGCGGGCGGAGGCTTCCCCTCCCGCCACTCGCGGGCCGCCGTCTCGACGAGGCCGCGTACGAGCATGGCGTGCAGCACCGTCATCGACGGCTCCAGGCAGACGTCGGCGACCCGCACCTCGACGGTCGGGTGGTTGGCGGAGAGCCGGGCGTCGAAGTAGATCATGCCGTCGTCGAGCAGGGCCCCGGTGGCGACCATGGCGTCGACCTGCCGGTGGTACGCGGCGGCGTCCTCGAAGATCTCGACGGGTCCGGCGGAGGGCCAGCGGCCCCACACGCGGCTGCGGTAGCTGCTGTAGCGGGAGTCCTTGCCCTGCCAGAACGGGGAGTTGCCGCTCAGGGCGACCAGGACGGACAGCCAGGGCCTGATGCGGTTGAGCACCGCCACGCCCTCCTCGTCGGACTCCACGTGGACGTGGACGTGGCAGCCGCAGGTGAGCTGCTCCTGGGTGGTGAGGCCGAACTGGTCCTCCAGCCACTGGTAGCGCTCCCCGCTGCCCACGGTCGGGCTGACCGGCAGCGGTGACGTGGCGAGCGCGGCGATGGTGGCGCCGAGGGTCTCCGCGTGCCGGGCGGCCTGCTCGCGCCAGCGGACGATCTCCTGGGCGAGGTCGGCCATCTTTTCCTGCGGGCTGGTGGCGAACTCCAGTTGCTGGCGGTGGAGTTCGGCCTCGAACGCCTCACTGTCGCCCTGCCCGCCGCGTGCGGCCCGCGCCAGGACCGCGTGCGACAGGGCGCGTGCCTCACCGCTCTCGCCGTCGACGAGCAGCAGCTCCTCTTCGACCCCGACACTGCGCATCCGTACCGTCCCCTATGTGGAAGTGAGTGAAATGGTGCAAAGCCACCGAATGCGGGTCCGTTCTAGCAAACGGACCCGGACTCAGGAGTCCGCCGACACCGGCGAGTCGGTCCGGTCGGCGACCGAGCCCCGCGTCGCCGACTCGGGTATGGGCCGGTCGTGGCGGAGCGCGTCCCAGACCTTGCGCGACGCCTTGTCGAGCGGCAGCACCCGGCCCGAGTCCTGCGCGTCGAAGGTGACCGGCAGCGTGACCATGTTTGTGTGCTCGGGGCTGATGCCCTTCAAGTCCTTGCCCAGACCGAGGAGTTTGTCCGTGGAGGCGAGGCCGGAGTCGGCGCTGATGGTCTTCGTGGCGGTGTCGGCGAGGTCGTAGGCCTTGGCCGGGTGGCTCAGCGGGTCGACGGTGTTCGCGCGGTGGATCAGCGCCTTGACGAACGCCTGCTGGAGCTGGATGCGGCCCAGGTCACTGCCGTCGGCGACGCCGTGCCGGGTGCGGACGAGCTGGAGCGCCTGCTTGCCTTCAAGGGTGTGCCGGCCGGCGCTCAGGTCGAGGCCGCTGCCCGCGTCGTGGATGGCCTGATGGGTGGTGATGTCCACGCCGCCGAGTTCGTCGATGAGCTTCTGGAAGCCCTTGAAGTCGACCTCGAGGTAGTGGTCCATGCGCAGCCCGGACATCTTCTCGACCGTCTCGACGGTGCAGGCCGGGCCGCCGACCTCGTAGGACGAGTTGAACATGGCCTCGTGGGCGGCGGGTGCGCTGCCGCCGTCCTCGGTCGCGCAGCGCGGCCGCTCGACCATCGTGTCGCGCGGGATGCTGACGACCGACGCCTTCTTGTGGGTCTTGTCCACGTGCAGCACCATCGCCGTGTCGGCGCGGGCCCCGGCGACGCCGCGGCCGTACTCGCCGTGGGTTCCCGCCCGGGAGTCGGACCCGAGCAGGAGGATGTTCATCGCGCCGTTGTGCTGCGCGCCGGGCCGGTCGTCGCCGAGGACGGCGTCCACGTCCGTGCCCTTGATGTTGCCGTCGAGATGCTGCCAGGCGTACGCGGTGCCGCCCGCTCCGGCCAGGACCAGGCCCAGGGCACCCCATGCGGTGTAGCGCAGGGCCTTCTTCCGCCTCGTCCTCGTGCTGTCGTGCTGCGGCATGCGCTCCCCTTCGTCGTCGGGCCGTGTACCCGGTTTCGTCGGTTTGCTGCTCAGTAGGCCGAGTTCACGTTGTCGATGGAGCCGTAGCGGTGGGCGGCGTAGTTGGCGGCCGCGGTGATGTTGGCGACCGGGTCGGTCAGGCTGTCCTTGGTGCCCGCGACGTGGAAGCGGTCGAAGGTGGGCTGGATGACCTGGAGCAGACCCTTCGAGGGGATGCCGTTGATGGCGTTGATGTCCCAGTCGTTCACGGCGTTCGGGTTGCCGGAGGACTCGCGCATGATGTTGCGGTGCAGGCCCTCGTAGGTGCCGGGGATGCCCTTGGCCTTCATGATGTCGAGGGACTCGCGGATCCAGCCGTCGAGGTTGTTGGCGTAGGTCTTGGCGGCCGCGGGCTTGGCGGCGGCCTTGGTGGCGGGCTTCGCGGCGGCCTGGGCCGGGGCCTGCGACGTCTTGGCGCTCGCCGCGACGGCCGCCGGGGCGGAGGCGCTCGCGGTCGAGGGGACCAGCGTGAGGGCGGCGGCGACGGCACCGGCGGCGGCTATCCCGGTGAAGGAGATCTTGCGCAGGCGCACGGCGCTGTCGGTGCGGTCGGCGGTGGCGCGGTCGGTGCTGGTCTGCGTCAGGGCGATCGACATGCGGGGGTGCTCTCCAATGCGTGATGCGGTGAGGGGCCCGGCGCGGTCTCGGCGACCGGAACGTTCACCAGGTTTAGGGACGCCTGGAGATTGATGCAAGAATGTGACGTACTACCCCATTACGGAGAAAGGTCCGGTTCGACCGCCTGCGGGCATCCCTGGGCGCCCAAGGACCACGAATCGGACATCTACGGCACTACGGCCCTCTTTCGTATGTGATCTGGCTCCTATGGGTGGGGTCACTGAAAACGGGCATGAAAAGGCCCGGTCCGCGGACCGGGCCTCTCGAGGAAGGGGTGCTGTCAGCCGTTGAACGTGTCCGGGTCGGGGCCCGTGCGCTCGTCGCGGTTCAGGGCGGAGATCTCGCCCATGTCGCCCTCGCTCAGCTCGAAGTCGAAGAGGTCGAAGTTCTCCGCGATCCGCTTGTGGGTCGAGGACTTCGGGAACACGATGTCCCCGCGCTGGAGGTGCCAGCGCAGCGTCACCTGGGCGGGCGTCTTGCCCGCCGCCTGCGCGATGCGGTTGATGGCGGGGTCGTCGAGGACCTTGCCCTGCGCGATGGGCGACCAGGCCTCGGTGGCGATGCCGTGCTCGGCGCCGAACGCCCTGGCCGTGTCATTGGTGAGGTAGGGGTGGACCTCGATCTGGTTGACCGCCGGCACCACGTCACTGCCTTCGAGGAGGCGGCGCAGGTGGTGGGGCTGGAAGTTCGAGACGCCGATGGCCTTGGCGCGGCCGTCGCGGTAGATCTCCTCCAGCGCCTTCCACGTCTCGACGAAGTCGCCCTTGCCGGGCAGCGGCCAGTGGATGAGGAAGAGGTCCAGGTGGTCCAGGCCCAGCTCGTCCATGGTGGTGTCGAACGCCTTGAGGGCGTCGTCGCGGGCGTGGGCGCCGTTGTTCAGCTTGCTGGTCACGAAGATCTCGGAGCGGTCGATCCCCGAGTCGCGGACGGCCTCGCCGACGCCCTTCTCGTTGCCGTACATCTCCGCCGTGTCGATGTGCCGGTAGCCGGCCTCCAGCGCGGCCAGCGTCGTCTCCCGGGTGTCCTCCGGCGGGATCTGGAAGGTGCCGAAGCCGAGCTGCGGGATCTGGACGCCGTTGTTGAGCGTGAGGGTGGGAACTGAGGTCACTGTCGTTCTCCTGACGCGTGTGTCCGTGCAAGTAAGTGGTGGTGTAGACGAGGCCGGGCTCAGCCCGCGATGCCGCTCAGCTTCGCGTCCGGCGGCAGGACGCGGACCAGCTTGCGGTTGACGAACTCCTGCATGCCGAGCTTGGACAGCTCACGGCCGTAGCCCGAGCGCTTGATGCCGCCGAACGGCAGGTCGGGCTGGGTGGAGGTCGGGTGGTTGACCCAGATCATGCCGGTCTCCACCCGCTCGGCCACCTTGCGCCCGCGCTCCACGTCGGCGCAGAACACGGAGCCGCCGAGGCCGTACTGGCTGTCATTGGCGAGCGCCACGGCCTCGTCCTCGTCGGCGACGCGGTAGACCACGGCGGCCGGGCCGAACAGTTCCTCGCTGTAGGCGCGCATCCCCGGCTTGACGCCGGTGAGGATCGTCGGCTCGACGAAGGCCCCGGGCCTGTCGATGCGGTGGCCGCCGGTGACCAGCTCCGCGCCCTGTTCGACGGTCTCGCGGATCTGGTCGGCCAGGTCGGCGGCGGCCTTCTCCGAGGAGAGCGGGCCGAGGGTGGTCGACTCGTCGGCCGGGTCGCCGGGGCGCAGCTCCTCGAACTTGCGGCGCAGCCCTTCGACGAAGTCGTCGTAGACCTCGTCGAGGACGATGAACCGCTTGGAGGCGACGCAGCTCTGACCGGTGTTCGCCATCCGGCCCGCCACCGCGGCACCGATGGTGCGCTCCAGGTTCTCGCCGTCGAGGACGATGAAGACGTCGCTGCCGCCGAGCTCCAGGAGGCTGGGCTTCATGTTGCGCCCGGCGCGCTCGGCGACCTGGGCGCCGGCCCGCTCGCTGCCGGTGAGGGAGGCGCCGCGCACCACGGGGCTGTCGATGATGCGCTCGATCTCCTCGTGGCTGACGAAGAGGTTCGTGTAGACGCCCTCGGGGGCTCCGGCGTCGCGGAACAGCGTCTCCAGGGCGAGCGCGGACTGGGCGCAGATGCCCGCGTGCTTGACGAGGACGGTGTTGCCGAGCACCAGGTTGGGGCCCGCGAAGCGGACGACCTGGTAGAGCGGGAAGTTCCACGGCATGACGCCGAGGAGGGCGCCGAGCGGCTCGTTGACCAGGTACGCCTCGCCGTCCTGCACGTCGAGGGGCTCGGGAGCCGCGAAATCGGGGCCGTGCTGGGCGTAGTAGTCGAGGATGGACGCGGCGAGGTCCACCTCGCCGCGTGCTTCCCCGATGAGCTTGCCCATCTCCGTGGTGATGGTCCGCGCCAGGTCTTCTTTGCGCTCTCGCATCAGCTCGGCCGCGCGTCCGACGACGGCGGCACGGTCCTTGATCGGCCGCTCGCGCCAGGCGTCGAAGGCGCGCCCCGCGGTCTCCAGCGCGGCATCGACCTGGGCCCCCTCGATGGCGGGAAACTCCGCGAGGGTCTCCCCGGTGAAGGGGTTGACGGTCGCGAACGAGCTCTTGCGCTGGTCCGACATGAGACATCTCCAGAACGACTGCTGAGGTATGCGACGGAACGTGGCGTTCCGTCTCCTTTCACAGGGATCGGGGTACCCGGCAGCCCAGCCCGGAAACAGGACAAACGACCCGATTGGGCTCTACGACAGCGCACAGTCGGGGTTCGCGAGGATGTCCTCGGCGAGGTCCGGCAGGGAGCGGCCGGTGCCGAAGGCGCGGGCACGCATCCGGGTCAGCGCCTCCTCGGCCGTGATGTCCAGCTGGACGACGAGGACGCCGACGGCGGCGTGGGTCGGGCCCCAGTACGAGTCCATGATGTCCTCGGGCTCCCACATCGGCAGGCCGCCCCTGTCCACGGTCTCCTGGTAGGAGTGGACGAGCGCCTGGCTCGCCGCGCGGGCGGCGATGACCCCGGCCTGCACGACGTCCGGGTCCGGCTCGACCGGGTCGCGGCACAGGACGTCGACCGCGCCCAGGGTGCGGCGGGCGTCGAGGCGCAGCGGGAACGCGTAGATGGCGCCGACGTCACGGAGCTGTTCCTGGGCGCAGGAGCCGAACACGGGCCAGCCCGTCACCTCCGCGTGCAGATCGCCGACCACGACCTTGTCGCCGGTCCGCGCGGCCGTGACGCACGGGCCCTCACCCACGCCGAACTGGAGCTTCTCCAGGCGCAGCGCCGCGTCGCTGGTCGCACAGAGCAGCTGGCGGTGCGGGGTGTCCGTGAACAGCGACAGCGTGCCCGCCTCCATCGAGACGCTCTCCCTTATGGCCTCGCAGAGGCGCCGGGGCAGGCGGGCCGGGTCACCCTCGGCAGCCTCCCGTACCGACTGCTCCACAGCGAAGCGGTCCACCATGGCGTCCCTCCTGCCTCGTTCGTGCTGCCTTGCTGAGGCCGGGTGTCCCACTGAACTCCGGGCAAACAGGGCACGACATCCGCGCACACGCGAAAGTCCCGGGTCCGGCGTGCTGCCGGGCCCGGGACTGCCGCTCGCGCTCGCTCTGTCCGTCCGGCCGCTGTCAGCCTCGGCCGAAGGCGCTGCCGTCCAGCTCGCGCAGGAGTTCCGCGGTGTCCGCGTAGACGGCCTCCGCGCCTGCCTCCTCCAGCTCCGCGCGGCTGATCCCGCCGCTGAGGACGCCGAGGGGGACGACGCCCGCGCGCCGTGCCGCCCGCATGTCCCACACGGAGTCACCGACGAAGACGCTGTCCTGCGCCTTCGCGCCGACCAGGTCGAGGGCGTGCCGCACCGGTTCGGGGGCGGGTTTGCCCTCCTCGACGTCGTCGGAGCTGGCGGTCGCGTCGATCGCGTCGTCGGCGTCGATGGCCGCGCGCAGCGCCTCCAGCTCGGAGCCCTCGGCCGAGGTGGCGAGCACCACCGACCAGCCGTCGGCGTGCAGCCGCCGCATCAGGTCGGCGGCGCCCCGGACGGGGGCGAGGCGCTCGAACCAGGTGGCGTAGAGCGTCTTGTGCGCGGCACTGAGCGAGGCGTCCTCGTCGCGGTCGCGCTCCTCGCCGAGCAGGTGGTCGAGGAGGTCGGAGGAGCCGAGGCCGATGGCGCCCTGCACCGCGACCATCGACACCTGGTGCCCGGCCTGCCGCAGCGCCTCCCACCAGCACACGGTGTGCAGAGGAGTGGTGTCGGCGAGGGTGCCGTCCACGTCGAAGACGGCCGCGCGTGCGCTCATGGGGCTCCTTCCGGGTCGTTGCGAGACAGTTGTTGCGAGAGGGGTCGTTGCGAGAGGGGTCGTGGCGAGAGAGGCAGCTCCGAGAGAGGTGTGCTCAGGCCGCCGTGAGGGTCTCGCCGATCGCGCCCACGAAGTCGTCGAGGTCCTTCGGCGTGCGCGAGGTGACCAGCGTGTAGCCGGACGCGGTGCACCGCACGACGGACTCGTCCACCCAGGCCTTGGCGCCCGCGTTCTTGATGTCCGTCTGGAGCGACGGGTAGGACGTGAGCGTCTTGCCGTCGAGGATGCCCGCCTCCACCACGAGCCAGGGGCCGTGGCAGATCGCGGCGATCGGGCGCCCGGAGGCGGCGAACGCCTTGGCCGTGGCGACCGCCTTCTCGTCGAGCCGCAGGGTGTCGGCGTTGAGCGTGCCGCCGGGGAGCAGGAGCAGGTCGTACCCGTCGGCGTCGACCGCCTCGATGGTGGTGTCCGGGTCCACGTTCTGGCCCGGGTCCTTGTCCCCGACGAGGGTCTGCACGGCGTCCGAGGACTGGGCGGCGATGGTGACGTCCGCGCCCTGCTCCTTCAGCTTCTTCACCGGGACGACCAGCTCGTCCTGCTCGACGCCGTAGTTGGTGACGAGTACGAGGACACGACGGCCGTTCAGCTGGGTGTCAGCCATGATGATGCGCCTTTCTCTGGATGCTGTGTGCGGGTCTCTTTATGGAGTGCTCGCTGTGGCTCCGGTCATTCCTCCCGATTTTCCCCCGTTTTGCCCCAATGGGTCTCGGGTGACGGCAGCGGGATGCGCAGCGCGCTCTCGCCCTGGCGCCACTGCCCCAGCAGGTGGGCGCCGAGCCGGTCCTCCAGGAAGCCGGTGGCGGTGACGCCGAAGGCCACGTCCTCGTCGAGTTCCGGCTCGGCGGCGAGCAGCCCGCCGACCACCTCGCGCCGCACGATCTGCTCGTGCACGGCGTCCGCCTCGACGTGCTCGTCGTAGAACCGCTGGGCGGCCGGGCCCGCGCCCATGCGGCGCAGCGCCTCCGCGAGGCGGCGCGAGCCGGGCGAGGAGGTGATCTCGACGGTGGCGAAGTGGCCGACCAGGGCGCCGCGCAAGCTGCGGTGCAGACCGAGGAGGGACATCAGGTTGACCGTGGCGAGCGCCTGCGCCGGGGCCGCGTCGAGGTAGTGCCCGTACGCCGTGTCCAGGCCGAGGTCGGCCATCAGAGCGGCGAAGAGACCCGCGTGGATCTCGTCCGCGCGGCCCGCGCCGAACTCGTCGTACTCGATCGCCACCATGGCCGCCTTCGCCCGGCCGTGCAGCCGGGGTATGACCCAGGCGTGCGGGTCGGCCTCCTTGAGGTGGTAGAGCGAGCGCAGGGCGGCGTACTCGCGGAACTGCCCCAGCTCGCCGTCGCGCCGCAGGTGGTGGCTGACGCTGCTGTCGTCGAACCCGGCGGGCTCGATCTGCAGCGCGGCGAGCGTCCGCTCGGCGTCGGCCTCGGGCGCGGCGTCGATGCGCAGCGCGCCGAGGAAGCGGCGCTCCAGGGCGCGGCGCAGGCCGAGCAGGCCCGGCTCCCACTCCAGGTCCGCGTCGACGCCGTCGAAGCCCTGGTAGTGCAGTTCGTAGAGCACGTAGAGCGCGAGCTGGAGGTCGAGGCCGTACGGGTCCGCGGCCGCGGCGCTCTCCTGTGCGGCGGCGAGGGCGTCGGCCGGGGGCTCTCCCGCGCGGAGCGCGGCGACGACCGCGCCGGACAACGCGCCTATGGGGGCGGGGAGTTCGGGCTGTGCGCGCCGGGACTCCGGCAGCGTGGTCGTCGTGGTCACTGCTCGCTCCTCTCCGTCGTGGTGTCGTGGTCCGCCGCGGAGTCAGCGCCCTCGGCGCTGTCGTCGGCGCGGCGGCGTCTGCGGTGGCTGGTGTCGCACCAGGGGTAGGTCTTGCTGCGGCGGCAGGTGCAGATCGCGGCCTGGAACCGCCGGGAGACGTGGGTGGTGCCGTCGGCGTCGACCACCTCGACGGGGCCCTCGACGAGGAGGGGGCCCTCGGCGCGGTCGACGGTGATCCGGCGCGGGCGGTCAGAGGAGTTCGGCACGGATCACCACCAGTTCCTCGTGCGTCGCCGCGTCGTCGAGCAGCCCCTGGGCGCACAGCCAGGAGCGGCGTTCGAGGGTGACGGGGCCGAACGGCACGTGCGTCTTGTCGATGACGGCCGCGCTCATGCCGTGCCCCGCGAGGCGCATGAGGCTGGCGTCGGCGTCGCACAGCTGGGAGTGGACCATCAGGAGGGTGCCGCCGGGGCGCAGCGCACGCGGCGCGGCGTCGCAGACGCGGTCGACGACGGAGCGGCCGTCGAGCCCGCCGTCCCAGGCGCGGGCGGGGCCGCGTGAGGGCAGGGCCGCCGAGGGCGACGGCACGTAGGGCGGGTTGCTGAGGATGAGGTCGAAGGAGGCGGGCGGGAACGCCGTGGCCAGGTCGCCGTGGCGGACCGTGACCGGCGCGCGGTTCAGGCGGGCGTTGAGGCGCGCGGTCCACACCGCCCGCCAGGACCGGTCGACCGCCGTCACGCGCGCGCCGAGCCGGGCGGCGGACACCGCGAGCGCTCCTGTGCCGGTGCCGAGGTCGAGGACGTCCGTCCGCGCGTCCACCCGCTCCTCGTGCAGGGCCCGCAGGAGCAGGTCGGTGTCGTACTGCGGGGCGTACACACCGCGCGGGGCCAGCAGGCGCGGCGCCCCCAGTGGTTCACGGGGCTGCCTCGGCCGGGCATGTGTGGTCATCAGCACCTCACCCTGCTTCATTCCGGTTCTCGGACCGAAACACCTGCCCCTCAAGCCTCCGCCGGTCCGCTCCCGGTGACCAGTCGGGGAACTACGCACCGTGAGTGACCGGGGCGGCTTGAGGGGCAGGTGTTCGCTACCGGGACGGAGTGCCCCTTTCAGCTGCGCGTACACCCGGGGCGCGGTGGCGCCGGGCGTGCGGTCAGGGCGTCAGGAGCGTCTTGACCATGCCGTCCTCCTTGGCCTGGAAGGTCGCGTACGCCTCCGGGCCCTGGGCGAGCGGCAGGTGGTGCGTGGCGAAACCGTCGACGCCGAGCGGGTCCTCGTCGGTGAGGTGCGGCAGGATGTCCTCGACCCAGCGCCAGACGTTGGCCTGGCCCATCCGGATCTGGATCTGCTTGTCGAACATGGTGAGCAGCGGCATGGGGCTCGCCGCGCCGCCGTAGACGCCGCTGATGGAGAGCGTGCCGCCGCGGCGCACCGCGTCGATGCCCGCGAGCAGGGCGCCCATGCGGTCGATGCCGACCTTCTCCATCATGGGCCGGGCCAGCTTGTCGGGCAGCAGCCCGTTGATCCACTGCGCCGCCTGCGCGACGGGGGCGCCGTGCGCCTCGATGCCGACGGCGTCGATGACGGCGTCCGTGCCCCGGCCGCCGGTCAGGTCGCGCACGGCGTCGCCGAGGTCCTTCTCGTGCTCGCGCACGTCGAGGGTGGTGAAGCCGTTGCGGCGCGCCCGTTCGAGGCGGGTGTCGACCAGGTCGACGCCGATGACCTGCTCCGCGCCGCGCAGCCGCGCGATGCGGGCCGCCATGTCGCCGATGGGGCCCTGGCCGAGGACGGTGACGCTGCCGCCCGGCGGGATGTCGGCGTACGCGACGGCCTGCCAGGCGGTGGGCAGCACGTCGGAGAGGTAGACGTACCGGTCGTCGGAGGGACCGTGCGGGACCTTGATGGGCAGCTTGTTGCCGAAGGGGACGCGCAGGAACTCGGCCTGGCCGCCGGGCACCTGCCCGTACAGCTTGGTGTAGCCGAACAGGGCGGCGCCGCTGCCCATCGATTTCACCTGGGTGGTCTCGCACTGGGACTGCAGGCCCTGGTCGCACATCCAGCAGTCGTTGCAGGAGACGTTGAACGGGATGACGACCCGGTCGCCGACGGCCAGCTCGGTGACCTCGGGGCCGACCTCGGCGACGACGCCCATCGCCTCGTGCCCGAGGATGTCGCCCGGGTCCAGGTACGGCCCGAGCACCTCGTACAGGTGCAGGTCGGAACCGCAGATCCCGGTGGACGTCACCTGGACGACGATGTCGTCGGGCTTCTCGATGCGGGGGTCGGGGACCTCCTCGACCCTCACGTCGCGCTTTCCTTGCCAAGTCAGAGCGCGCATGCTGCGCCTCCCAGCGATGAGTTGCCTGCGGGTGGAGCTCAGCGGACCACGGCGTGGGTGCGGCCCCCTCCCAGGGGCTCACACTGTGCGGCGCCTCGCCATACGAGCCTTTGCGAACGGCGTCCCGCGTACCCCTGCCCGGGACCTTGAAGCGCGCCGGCGGATGTCACTGGGTGCGCGGGGCGCCCCGGTGGGTCACGCTGAGGACAGACCGCCGATCCAGGAGACCCGCATGAACGCGACCGCCCCGACCGCCAACGACCATCCGGTCACCGTGACCCTCAGCGACTGCTCGGACGACGACGCCCGCCGCGTCCTCTCCCATCTCGCCACGGAGTTCACCGACCGCTCCCCCGGCCAGGAGGCACCGGGCGGGGAGCACACCAAGGCCACGGTCTGGACCGCCGAGCTGGACGTGACCCCCACCGGTTCGGCCAGGGCGGCGACGGCGCGCGCGGACGGTCTCGACGGGTCCGTCTGCCTGACCGCGCAGGGCGCCCCGCACGACGTGACGACGGTGCGGACGTCGCTCGCGGAGGCGTACACCGTGCGGGACGCGGGCTCGGTCTCCGGGGACCAGGAGCGCGAGTGCCAGTACGAGCTCACCTCCGCGCACTGACCCCGGCCCGGCGCAGGAACAGGCTTCACACGTCGGCGGTGTCCCGCAGGACGTCGCAGGTGTGCTGGAACTCCTCCATCAACCGGGTGGCCTCGACGACGAGGACGCCGTACGGGCGGGTCGCGTCGGCCAGCGGCAGCCGGTGCTCCGAAGCCATGTCGAGGACGTCCTGGAGCGCTTTCTGCGCCCGATCCGCGACCTCTTTCATCTCCTCGGCCTGCTCGGTGAGGTTGTCGCTGTCGAGCTCCGCGATGACGTGCGCGAGGTCGCGCAGGCGCGCGGTGAACTCGCCGTAGGCCTCAAGGACCGGTGTGAAGGTGTACGTCTGCTCGGCCTCCTGCCAGCGCCCGAGGCTGCGGGTCAGTGACGCGAGCTGGTAGACCGCCCGCTCCATGGCGGCCAGGACCTGGCGGTAGCGGGTGAAGGACAGGTGGGGGCGGTGGGCGGGGAGCAGGCGCCTGGGGTTGAACGGCAGGCTGTTCTCCGCCGTGCTCAGGCCGGCGCGGGCCTGGCCGACGGCCGTCTGGGCGCGTTCGCCGGCCGCCCGCCACTGCTCGGCGCGGTCCTCGCTCACGTCGCCGCTGCTCAGCCCGTCCGCCATGTCGTCGAGCAGGGTCTCCATCTCGGCGGCGAGGACGTGCAGGCCCTGTTCGGCGCTGCGGTAGCGCAGTGGCGGCGCGATGGTGAGGTTCACGATGAGGCCGATGCCGCAGCCGATGAGGACGAGCAGGACGATCTGGCTGAGCTGCTGCACCCGGTCGCTGTTCGAGGTGGACTGCGAATAGACCGAGAAGGCGAAGAACGCGGCCGTGGCGACCTGCGGCCCCTGCTCCCCCAGCGTGCGCGCCTGGCTCAGCATCAGCGCGATGACGGCGACGATGACGAAGGCGAACAGGTCGGGTCCCGCGCTGAAGCCGATCGCCGCCTGCACCGCCACGCCGACGACGACGGCGGCCACGTAGCGCAGCGTCTGCCAGACCGAGCGGTGGATGGTGACGGACATGGTCAGCACCGCGGAGAACGGCGCGAACGCCGGTGAGGTCGCGTTCACGAGGTCGTACGCGACCCACCAGGCGAGGGTGGCGGCGACCACACTCTTCACGACTATGAGAACCGTCTGCCGTTCGTGCCCGGACGAGCGCGCCGCACGTGTGAGCCAAGCCCAGGCATTCTTCAACCGACCCATCGCGCGCCTTGTCGTCCTCTCCGTGGTCTTCCGTGCCCCTGGTCCGGGCGGCTCCCGCGCGTCGCGCCGGGAACCGGACATGACAGGTAACCCACAACAAGTGCGCTGAAACAGGACGAAGGCGCCGCCGCGGGCCTCGCGCGGCAGCGCCTTCTGAAAAGAAGCGGGTCGGGCTAGTCGGTGGCCAGCAGCCCGGCGCGGAGCTTGTTGACCACGCGGGTGATGAGCCGGGAGACGTGCATCTGCGAGCAGCCCAGCTCGTCGGCGATCTGCTGCTGGGTGCGCTCCTCGACGAAGCGCAGGTGCAGCAGCTTGCGGTCCCGCTCGTCGAGGTCCGCGACGAGCGGGGCGAGCGAGTGGAAGTTCTCGACGAGCTCGAAGGAGTGCTCGTCGACGCCGATGAAGTCGGCCAGCATCGTGTCCGACTCGTCGTCCTGGCCGTTGACCGCCGCGTCGAGGGAGACGGCGTTGTAGCCGTTGGACGCCATCTGGGCCTGCGCCACCTCGGCGGGCTCCAGCTGCATCAGCTCGGCGAGTTCGGCCGTCGACGGCGAGCGGCCGAGCCGGGAGCGCAGCTCCTCGGTGGCGCGGGAGAGTTCGAGCCGGGCCTCCTGGAGGCGGCGCGGCACGTGCACGGCCCACGACGTGTCGCGGAAGAACCGCTTGATCTCACCGGTGATGTAGGGCACGGCGAACGAGGTGAACTCCACCTCGCGGGTCAGCTCGAACCGGTCGATCGCCTTGATCAGGCCGATGGTGCCGACCTGGACGATGTCCTCCATCTCCTGCTGACCGCGGTGCTTGAACCTGGACGCGGCGTACTGCACCAGGGAGAGGTTCATCTCGATGAGGCAGTTGCGCACGTAGCTGTACTCGTGCGTGCCTTCCTCGAGCTGACCCAGGCGGTCGAAGAACCGCTTGCCGATCTCTCGCGCGTCCTTGGGCGCGATGGACGACGGATCCGTGTATGCGCGCTCGACCAGGTCCTCCGTAACCCGGTCGGACCGGGCCTGTTCCTGAGCCGTCACGGTGATCATTGAGTCCCGCTCCTTGTGAAATCGAGCTTGGCCTGACGTCCCCCGTCGCGCGCCGGATACCCCGTTCGCGACGTCACACACCTGCGGTTTTAGCACGAGATCGGGCGCGGGTTCGAATCGGGACACATCGCCCCACAGGCGGCGGCCACAGTGTCCATGTATATGCCCGCTATGTGAGACGCATTGGGGTTCCGCCCGCCCCGCTCCCTATGGTGGTCCACATGTCCGGACCCGCTCGCCAGCTGGCTCTCGCGCTCTTCGCGGCCACCGCGTGGAGCGTCGACGACGCGCTCTGTCGCCGCTGACGCACGCCGCCCGGGGCTCTTCCCGGCGCCGGCACCGCCCGTCCGACCCTCTCCCTCCCCGCCTCGGAGACCCCTCTTGACCACCGCTCCCCCCGCAGGGGCGCCGCCCCGTGCCACCCTGCTGCCGCCCTCCCCCACTTCGGCCCCCGCCCCCGCCGCCGCACCGGCGCCCGAGGTCCGCCGCGCACCGCTGATCGGCGCGGGCGTCATCGGTGCGGCCCTCGCCGCGTACGTCTTCGCCGAGCACGGCGCCAAGCCCGGCACCCTGCTGCTCCTCGGCATCGGGCTCGGCTTCGCCCTGTTCCACTCCCGGTTCGGCTTCACGTCGGCCTGGCGCCAGCTCGTCGCCGTCGGCAACGGGACCGGGCTCCGCGCCCACACCCTCCTCCTCGGTACCACCGCGACCCTCTTCGCGCTGGTCATCGGCACCGGCAGCGGCCTGTTCGGCTCGGTGCCGACGGCGAGCGCGGGCCCGATCGGCGTGGGCCTCCTCGTCGGGGCGTTCCTCTTCGCCATCGGCATGCAGCTCGGCGGCGCCTGCGCCTCCGGCACCCTGTTCGCGGTCGGCTCGGGGCAGTCCACGATCGTGCTGACCCTCTTCGGGTTCATCACCGGTTCGACGCTCGCCGCCTGGCAGTTCGGCCTCTGGAACGACCTGCCCGCGCTCGACCCGTTCCTGCTCTCCGACCACGTCGGCTGGTTCGGCTCCTGGGCGGTGACCATCGTGGCGCTCGCCGCCATCTGGTGCGTGGCGCGCGCCGTGCAGGCCCGCCGCAACCCGCCGCCGATCGGCACGCCGCCGTCCGCGCGCGGCGCGCTGGCCCGTACGGTGCGCGGCTCCTGGCCGCTGGCCGTCGGCGCCGTCGTCCTCGCCGTGCTCGGCGCCGGTGTGCTGCTCGTCTCGGGCGGTCCGTGGGGCATCACGAGCGCGTTCTCGCTGTGGGGCTCCAAGATCGTGGGCGCCCTCGGCGGCTCCCCCGAGGCGTGGACGTACTGGCAGCAGCCGGGCAGCGCCGCGCAGCTGTCGGGGCCCGTCCTCGCCGACAAGAACAGCCTGACCGACATCGGCATCATGGTCGGCGCCGCCGTGGCCGCCGCCGCGGGCGGCGTGTGGAAGCTGCACCGGGGCATCCCGGCCCGTACGGCGCTCGCCGCGGTGCTGGGCGGCATCCTGATGGGCGTCGGGGCCCGGCTCGCCGGCGGCTGCAACATCGGCGCCTACCTCGCGGGCATCGCCTCCGGCTCCCTGCACGGCTGGATCTGGGGCGCCGTCGCGATCCTCGGTACGTGGGCGGGCCTGCGGCTGCGTCCGCTGTTCGGTCTGGGCAACCCCAAGCCGACCGACAGCGTCTGCTGACCCTCGGGCCGAAGGCCTCAGAAACCGCTGCCGTACATCTCCAGCAAGGTGTCGACGACCTCGTCCACCGTGGCCCGCGCCAGGTCGTCGAAGGCCCCGGAGTGGCGGGCGAGCAGGACCCCGGCGACCGCCGCGACCATGACGTCGGCGCGCAGGCCCGGCCGGTCGCGGCCCTCGCGCGCGAAGCGCTCGCGCAGGGGCTCCACGAGCCGGGCGTGCAGGGCCGCGCGCGTCGCCTCCTGTGCGCCCTCCTCGCCGAGCGGCTGGACCGCGACCCGCAACAGCGGCACGGGCCCGCGCCGCTCGGCCCGTCCGGCGATCTCGCGCAGGCGGTCCTCGGTGAGCAGGTCGAGCGGGGCGGCGTCGCCGTGCTCGGCCCTCAGCACCTCCACGTAGAGCAGCGCCTTGGAGCCGAAGTGGCGGGCGATGAGGGCGGCGTCGACCCCGGCGCGTTCGCCGATCTCGCGGATGGTGGTGCGGTCGTAGCCGCGCTCGGAGAACAGGTCCGTCGCGGCGCGCAGCAGGGCGTCACGGCTGGGCGCACTCCTGCGGGCCGGGGAGCCGGTCACGGACGGCTCGTCTTCGGACCGCGCACCGCGCTCGGCTCCGGCGCCGTTCCCGCGCTCTGCCCCGCCGCGACGACGGACGGCCGCGCGGGCACCCCGAAGCGCGTCAGGACGACGGCGATGACCCCGGTGACCAGGAACGCGGCGCAGCCGACGAGGCCCGCGCTGCGGTACCCGGCGTTGGCGGGGAGCGCCGCGCCCGGCGCGGTGTGCGCCTGGAGGACGACCGCGCTGAGCGCGCTGCCCGTCGAGTAGCCGATGTACTTCACGACCTGGTTGAAGCTCATGGCGCTGCCCGTCTCCGCCGCGGGCACCCCGCCGACGATCAGGCCCGGGGTGACGGCGAACGTCACGCCGACGCCGAGCCCGGCCAGGGCCATCATCACGCCGATGCCCCACAGGCTGGAGCGGGCGAGCAGGAAGCAGACGAGCCCGGCGAAGGAGAGCAGGCAGCCGAGCGGCAGCATCCGGGCGGGGGTGGCGGCGGCGCCCATCGCGCGGACCAGCCGGCCCGTGACCAGGCTGGCGGCGGAGAACGGGACGAGCAGGAGCCCGGTGACGACGATGGACGCGCCGAAGCCGTACCCGGCGGACTCCGGCGTCTGCACGTACCGGGTCACCAGCGCGATGAGCAGGTAGGTGCCGACGCCGCCGACCATGGTGGTCAGGTTGGCGACGAGGACGCCCCGGTCCTTGACGAGGCTCACCCGGACCAGCGGGTGCGTCGCGCGCAGCGAGTGCGCCACCCATCCGGCCAGGAGGAGGACGGCCGCGGCGGCGAGCGCGAGCAGCCCCGGCGATGTCCAGCCCCAGCGCTCGCCCTCGGCCAGGGCGAGGAGGAGCGCCGCCATGCCGCCCGCGAGGAGCAGCGCGCCGGGGAAGTCCATCGGGGTGGTGGGGCGGTGCGGGGGCGCGGGCACGACGATCCAGGTGGCGGCGAACGCGGCGACGGCCGTGGCCAGCGCGAACCAGAACCCCGCGTACATGCCGAGGTACTCGGCGAAGAGCCCGATGATCGGATAGCCCAGGCCGATGCCCGCGGCGGTGGTGAGGGAGAGCGTCGCCACCGCCGAGCGCGCCTGGTGCGGAGGCAGCGCGTCGCGCGCGGTGGCGATGGCGAGCGGGACGAGCCCCATGCCGACGCCTTGCAGCGCGCGCCCGACGAGCAGGCAGGGGAAGCCGAGCGGGAGCGCCGCGAGGAGGCTGCCGGCCATGACGGCGGCGAGGCCGGTGAGGATGACGCGCTTGCGGTGCGGCCCGTCGCCGAGGCGCCCCATGACGGGGGTGGCGACGGCGCCGACCAGCATCGTCACGGTCAGCGCCCACTGCGCGCTGGAGAGGGCGACGTGGTCCTCGGCGGCGATGGTGGGGATCAGGGGCGCGCCGAGGCTGCTGACGACGGCGACGAGCATGCCGAGCGAGACGAGGACGGGCACAAGGGCACGCGGATGGCGCAGCTCGACGGTGGTCGAGGACGGGGGCGGCGTGGGCACCGGTATGGAGGGGGGCAAGGTCTTCCCGTTCCTGTCATCGAGTGATGTCATCGCATGATGACAGGCGGGTACATGTACTTCACCGTCCAGAGCGGTGTCGGTGACCTAAGTCACGCGACAGGAAGACGCGCCGCGCCCCGGGCGGACCCGGAACGCGACGCGCTCACGTACACCATGGATCGGTGCGTCACCCGAGTGGCGTCACCCGGATGTCGCGGAAGCGCACCTTGTTGCCGTGGTCCTGGAGCCGGATCGCCCCGGCCGCCGGGCCTTCCGGCGCGCCCGCACCGGCGGTCGCCCCGTCGAGGGTGATGTCGTCGTGGACCTTCTTGCCGTTCCACACCACGGTCACCCGGGCGTCGGCGGTCTTGTTCCCCTGGTCGTCGAAGCGGGCCGCGCGGAACGTGATGTCGTAGGTCTGCCAAGTCTCGGGCGCCGTCGCCGCGTTGAGGTCCGGCGCCTTCTTCAGATAGATCGCTCCCGCCTCGTTGGTGTCGAGGGTGGTGTCGCCGTACGAGTCCAGGATCTGGAGTTCGTAGCGGTCCTGGAGGTAGATGCCGCTGTTGCCGCGGTCCTGTCCGGTGACGTCGTCCGGCAGGAGCGGGACGCGGAACTCGGCGTGCAGGCGGAAGTCCTGGTAGGCGTCCTTGGTGCGCAGGTCGCCGCAGCACACCTCCATCGACCGCTCGGCGGCGAGCGGCCATTCGGCGTTCCGGCCGTCCGGGTGCTGCCACTGGGCCTGCGAGGCACCGGTGCCGTCGAAGAGGGCGACCGGGGCGCCGTGCGGGCGCACGGTGATCAGGTCGAGATTGACGTGGCCCGCGTCGCCGGTGTCGAAGCGATAGGCGATGGTGTTCTTGCCCGCACGCAAGGTGACGCGTTCGGTCTTCGTCGACCAGATGTCCCAGGTGCCGGTCGAGGGCAGCGAACTCTGGCGCAGCTTCTGCCCGTTGGCGTACAGGGAGAGGGACTTGGTGCCCTGGTAGGGGTTGGGGCCGTTGGAGTAGCGCAGGTTGACGTCGTACTCGCCGGCCTTGGGGACCGTCACGTCGAAGGTCGTGGCGGTCTTACCTTCGGTGTTGTAGCGGTCGACGAAGCCGCTGCCGGAGAAGCCGGTGTGGTCGCGGTTGATCCCGGCCGTACCGGTGAGGCGTGCCTCCTCGGCCTCGTACTGGACGGCGGGCGGCGGCTGCTTGCCCGGCATCTCGTTGAGCGTGTACCAGGCCTCCGTGGACCACAGGGTCTCGCCGGACGTGGAGGCGAAGGGGCGCGGCGAGCGGACGTGCACGACGCGGCCCGGCTTGAGGCCGTCGAGCCGCAGTTTCACCGTGCGGCCCTTGTCGGCGAGGGTCGCCGAGCGCACGGTCAGCTGCTCCTCGGCGATCTTCGGGCCGCCGTAGTCGCTGGTCGGGGTGTAGCGCCACTGCTCGGCGGTGTAGCGCTCGGCGAGCTTGTCGGCCGTCTCCTGCGAGACGGGCTGGGTGTACTCCAGGTCGAAGCCGCCGGGGACGGCGCGCATCTCCTTGATGTCGAAGGTGTTGCCGCCGTTCGGGGTCAGCTTCTGCAGGCCGAAGCGGAGCTTGCCCTCCTGGCCCCAGTTGCCGTCGGCGCCGAGCCCGCCCGCGTAGATCGCGCCGTCGGGGCCCATGGTGATGCGGTTGACCCCGGCTTCGAGCCCTTGCGTGTAGCGGAAGACGGCGCCCTGGTACTGCCCCTTCACCTTCTCCAGGTAGCCGCGCTGGAGCCCGCCGTAGGTGACGTCACCGAAGAGCATCTGCCCGGCGAACCGCCCCTTGGTCAGGTACAGCGGCGTGCTGGGCGAGTTGGCTATCTCGTTCTGCGGCAGCCAGAGCACCGGCTGCGTGACGGGCTGGTCGTCGAAGCGGCCCGACGGCTCCGTGTAGTGGTTGAAGAAGCGGTCCTGCTTGATCTGGACGAGCTTGGAGGCGGGCAGCCAGCCGCCCTGGTTGTCGGCGGTGAAGATCGAGCCCTCGGGCCCCCAGCCGATCCCGTTCGGGGTCCGCAGACCGCCCGCGATCGCGTGCAGCTTCCCCGTCTTCCTGCTGATCCTGTACGTGGTGCCGCGCCCTTCCACGGGCTGCGGGGTGGTGGTGGCACCGCCGTAGTTGATGGCGACGGAGAGGTTCACGTAGAAGTAGCCGTCGCGGTAGAGCAGGCCGAAGGCGAACTCGTGGAAGTTCTTGCCCCACGGGAAGGTCGCGACGGTCCGGTACTCGTCGGTGACCCAGTCCTTGTCCGTGTCGACGAGCTGCGTCAGCTCGTGCTTCTGCGAGACGTACAGGGAACCGTCGACGTACTTGAGGCCCATGGGCTCACGCAGCCCGCTGGCGATCTTCGTGACACCGACCTTGGTGCGGTCGGTGTTCCCGGTGACGTGGTCGAGGAGGTACACCTCCCCCGCCACGTTGTCCGTGCCGCCCCAGGTGCTGAGGGCGAGGCGGCCGTCGGGCAGCCAGTCCATGCCGGTGACCTGCGGCTCGAACCCGTCGGGGCGCAGGTCGGTGAGGTCGAGGTCGGGGCGCACGCCGGTCAGCGGGAGCCCGTCGCCGGGGCTGTCCGCGCCCGCCTCGCACTCCTTGCGGCCCGGGGCGGTGACGCGGACGACGCCCGCGTCGGTGGTGAGCGATTCGTTCGGTACGACGGTGAAGTCGGCGGCGCCCGGCGGCTTCCAGGCGAGGGTGAGCTGCTGGCCGCCGCCCGCCTCGAAGTAGTCGATCCGGAACGGGTGCGAGCCCGCGGTGAGCTGGACGGCCCCGTCCTTGGGTTCGGCGCCGTGCAGTCCGTCGTGGTCGATGACCTCGCGGTCGTCGATGGTGAGCCGCGAACCGTCGTCGCTGGTGAGCCGGAAGCCGTACGTCCCGTCGCTCGGGACGACGAGGTAACCGGACGCCTGCGCCGTGAAGTTGTCGGCGAACCCGCCGAAGTCCTCGGTCGTGGACCAGTCCACGGTCTTCATCAGCTTGTCGTGGTTGGGCGTCTGGCCGGGCTTCAGCGTGCACAGCTTGCTGAGCGGGACCTGGGTGTCGAACACGCGCAGCGTGACACCGGGTTCCTGCGGCGGGATGTCGTCGGCGGCGGCGCCGGACGGGGGCGCCGCCCAGACGCCTCCGGCCAGGAAGCCGCCGACGAGCAGCGTGGTGAGGTGTCTTCGGGCGCGGCGGAACAGCCGTGGATGCATCGGTCCTCCAGGACGGGACCGGAGGCCGCCGGATCGCACTCCGGTCGTGCTGAACGGCCCCGCGGGGGTGCGGAAGCCGGGGCTCCTACGACGGTTGCGCCGTCACGCTAGGGGACTTCTGCTCAGCTCGTCCATACTTTGTACTCAGTGAGTTCAAAGTCCGGCCGAGATGTTTCCACCGGCCTCCGTGGCCCCTTCGGCCCCGCCCTCCCCCGCGTGTCGGCCGTCACCGCATGTGCGGCGCGGACCGGGGAAGTTGTCGTCCCTGCGTCGCACCGCGGCGACGGCGGCATGAGGAGGGCATGTGAGAACCACCAAGGGCACGGGCAAGGCCAAGGCCCGTCAGGCGGCGAACAGTTCGGTCGTCGACACCGGGGCGCGCGTCGGCCTGGTCGCGCGCGGAGTGCTGTACGTACTGATCGGCGTACTGGCGCTGCGTGTGGCGTTCGGCGGCGAGAACCAGGAGGCCGACAGCAGCGGCGCCATCCGCGAACTGGCCCAGCAGCCGTTCGGCAAGGTGCTCGTCTGGGCCGTCGGGATCGGCCTGGTGGGCATGGCGCTGTGGCGGCTCAGCGAGGCGCTGTTCGGCTCGGCGGGCCCGAAGGGCGACAAGCCCGGCAAGCGCGCGCTGTCCGCCGCGCGGTTCGTCTTCTACGGGTTCATGGCCTATTCCGTGCTGTCGTTCGCGGCGTCCGCCCGCAAGAACAAGGGCAGTGACGCCAAGTCGCACGACTTCACGGCCCGCGCGCTCGACCTCCCGGCCGGGCGCTGGCTGGTCGGCATCGCCGGGCTCGTGATCATAGGCATCGGGATCGGCGTCGGGGTGCGGGCGGCGCTGCGCAAGTACCACAAGCACCTGAAGAAGGCGCAGATGTCGCGCCAGGTGCGCCGGGGCATCGACGTGCTCGGGGTCAGCGGCGGTGTGGCGCGCGGCCTGATCTACGCGGGCGCGGGCGTCTTCGTCCTGATCGCCGCCGCGCAGTACGACCCGGACGAGGCCAAGGGCGTCGACGGCACCCTGCGCTCCTTCGCCGGAACCCCGGCGGGCCCGTGGCTCCTGGCGCTGGTCGCGTTCGGGCTGCTGCTGTTCGGGCTGTTCTCGTTCGCGCTGGCGCGGTACCGCAGGGTCTGAGCGGAGGGACGCACGGCACGGGGCTGCACTCTTACTTACCGGTCAGTGGGATCATGCGGACTGCGGGCAGCACCCGTCCGCAGCCCGCCCGCTCCTCCCGGAGGCCCCTTTGCGCCGCGTCCGTTCCCCCCAGCTCCTCGCCGGTCTCCTGGCCGGTGCCGGGGTCACCCACTTCCTGCTGCCGAAGCCCTTCGACTCGATCGTGCCGCGTACGCTGCCGGGCTCGCCCCGCGCCTGGACCTACGCCAGCGGCGCGGTCGAGCTGGCGCTCGCGGCCGGGATCGCGCTGCCGCGCACCCGGGAGCGGACGGCGAACGCCGCGGCCGCCTTCTTCGTCGCCGTCGCGCCCGCCAACGTGAAGATGGCCTGGGACTGGCGCGACCGCCCGGCGCCGCTGCGGCGCACGGCCGCCGCCCGGGTCCCGCTGCAGGTGCCGCTCGTGCTGTGGGCGCGGAAGGTGGCGCGCGACGCGGCCTGAGGCGGGTCCGACAGTCCGACGGTCCGGGGTCACTCCGACGGCACGAACTCCCGCAGCAGCGCGGTCAGCGCGCGGGCCGCGGCGCTCCGCGTCCGGTCGGCCGGGGCCGCGAGCGACAGCGGCCAGTACAGATCGGCGCCCGTCACCGGGATCACCGACAGGCCGTGCGCGGTGTCGGCGAGGAAGCGCGGGAGCAGCGCGATACCGAGGCCCGCGCGCACATAGTCCGCGCTGGTGGCGATGTCCGTGATCTCGATGGTGACGTGGCGCGGCACCCCGGCCGCCGCGAACGCCCGGTCGGCGACGGCCCGGTTCCCGTAGCCGACGGGGCAGTCGATGAACCGCAGCCCCGCCAGCTCACCGATCTCCGCCTCCTCGCGCCCGGCGAGCGGGTGGTCCGGCGGCACGACCAGGTGCAGCGTCGACCCGGTCAGCGGCAGCAGTTCGACGCCCGGCGGGCGCGGGCCCGGCGAGGAGACGAAGGCCAGGTCGAGACGGCCTTCGACGAGCGCCTCCAGGTGCCCCCGCGAACCGGTCGGCGCGACGCTGATCAGCACCTGCACGCCCGGGTGGCGGCGGTGGAACTCGCCGAGCAGGGCGGGCAGGTCGATCAGCCGGATCGAGGTCAGCGTGCCCAGGCGCAGGGTGCCGCGCAGCCCGCCCCGCACCTCGGCGACGGCGTCCGCCGCGTCCCGTGCGGCGTCCAGGGCGATGCGGGCCCTGGGCAGCAGGGCCCGGCCCGCGTCGGTGAGCAGCACCCGCTTGGAGTTGCGGTCCAGGAGGCGGGCGTCGAGTTCGCGCTCCAGCGCCTTCACCGCGGCCGAGACGGCGGACTGGACGATGTGCAGCCGGGCCGCGGCGCGCGTGAAGTTCTGCTCCTCGGCGACGGCGACGAAGTACTCGAGATGACGTAGCTCCACGCCTCGAACTATCGCACATCGAGATCACTGCCAGCTCGAAGATTCGTTGGACGCGATGGTGGGTGCGGGCGCACATTGAGACACGTCCGGATCACGGACCGTCTTTCGATCGGAGCAGTGCCATGACTCTCATGCCGACCGTCCCGCGCACCCGCGTCGCGGCCACGCCCGTCGGTTCCCCCCGTCACGGGGTCGGTTTCTGGGCGGTCGCCACTGCGTTCCTCGTCGCCATGGCGTTCTCCACCGTGCCGACGCCGCTGTACCCGCTGTACGAGGTCCGCGACGGTTTCTCCACGTTCATGGTCACCGTCGTCTTCGCCGTCTACTCGGTGGGCGTGATGGTCAGCCTCGTCCTGGCCGGGCACGTCTCGGACTGGGTGGGGCGCCGCAAGATCCTGCTGGCCGCGCTCTCCCTGGAACTGGTCGCGGCCCTGCTCTTCCTGTCGACGGCGGCGCTGCCCATGCTGCTCGTCGCCCGGTTCGTCACCGGCCTCGGCGTCGGCATGCTGACCGCCACGGCCACCGCGCACCTGCACGAACTGCACTCCGCGCACCGGCCCGGCGCCTCCGCGCAGCGGTTCGAGACGGTCTCCACCGCCGCCAACATCGGCGGCCTCGGCCTCGGCCCGCTGGTCGCCGGGTTCCTCGCCCAGTACGCGGGGGCGCCGCTGCGCGTGCCGTACGCCGTCTTCGTCGTCCTGCTCGTCCTGGTCATGGCCGCCCTGGCGCTGGCCCCCGAGACGGTCTCCGTACAGCCGGTGCGGCCCAAGTACCGGCCGCAGCGGGTGAGCGCCGACCACGGGGACCGCGCCGGATACCTTGCCGCGGCCGCCGCCGGATTCGCCTCCTTCGCGGTGTTCGGCCTGTTCACGTCCATCGCCGCCGGGTTCGTCGGGCACACGCTCGGCCACCCGTCACGGGCCCTCGCGGGCGGCATCGTCTTCGCCGTGTTCGGCGGCGCCGCCCTCGCCCAGACCCTGACCCAACGCCTGGCACCCCGTACCAAGATGACGGCGGGCGTGCTCGCCGAGGGCGCCGGGTTCCTGACGCTGGTCGTCGGGATGCACACCACGCACCTCGCCGCGTTCCTGACCGGCGGCGTCGTGGCGGGTGTCGGCGCGGGCCTGCTGTTCAAGGCGGCGGTCGGCAGAGTCGTGGCGATGGCCGCGCCCGCCCGGCGCAGCGAGGCCCTCGCGAGCCTGTTCCTCGTCGCCTACCTGGGCCTGAGCGTCCCGGCGGTCGCCATCGGCGTGGCCACCCTGGCACTCAGCGCCACGGCCGCGATGACCTGGTTCGCCGGAGTGCTCCTGGCGCTGCTCACCCTGGTCGCGGTGCTCGACCGCCGCTGAGCCCGCGCTGGGGGAAGCTCAGGTCGACGCGCGGACCACCAGCTCGGGCTCGAAGATCAGCGACGTCGGCTCCGTGCGTTCGCCCTCGATGTGCTCCTGGAGGATGCGGGCCATGGCCATCGCCATCTCCTCCACCGGCTGGCGCACCGTCGTCAGCGGCGGCGTGCAGGTGATGGCGATGCTGGAGTCGTCGAACCCGACGACCGCGACGTCCTGCGGGATGCGGCGCCCCCGCTCCCGCAGGACCTGGCAGACGCCCTGCGCCATCAGGTCGTTGGCGGCGAACACCCCGTCCAGGTGCGGATGGTCGTCGAGCAGCCGCGCCATCGCCGCCGCGCCGCTGTCCAGCGTGAACCCGCCCTCGGCGATCGGCACGTACGGCATCCCGGCCCGCTCCACCGCCTCCCGGAACCCGGCGAGCCGCTGCTGCCCGGCGGGGAGGTCGAGCGGGCCCGACACCGTCGCGAGGCGGCGCCGGCCGCGTTCGAGCAGATGCCGCGCCGCCATCCTGCCGCCCTCCCCGTGCGCCAGATCGACGTAACTGACGGGCGCGGGCAGGGCGGGCCGCGCGAAGCACACGGCGGGCAGCCGCTCGCGGGCCAGCAGGGGCGGCAGCGGGTCCTCCGCGTGCGTGGAGACGACGAGCGCGCCGTCGGCCCGGCCCTGGCGCAGGTAGGCCATCACCTCGTCGCGGGCCGTCGCCGACTCGGCGAACATCAGCACCGGGTGCATGGACCGCGTGCGCAGGAAGGCCACGACGCCGCTGACGATGCGGCCGAAGAAGGGGTCGGCGAAGACCCGCGCCGTGAACGCGTTCTGCGCGCCCTCGTCCTCCTCGCCCGCCCCGGACACCACGAGCGCGATGGTCTCCGCCCGCCGGGTGACCAGGGAACGCGCCGCCCTGTTGGGGGTGTAGCCGGTGCGCCTGATCGCCTCGCGCACCGTCTCCCGGATGGCGGGGTCCACGCTGGGGACCTCGTTGATCACCCGGGACACGGTGGCCCGTGAGACCCCCGCCTCCCGCGCGACGTCCTCGAGCGTCAGGGACTGTCGTTGCATGCGCGCAGCTTAATCGGGCCGACGCACCGCGCATAGAGCGCTCTCTCGCGGGTGCCCTCCGACCCGCACCCTGGCGGTGAGCGGCAGGTCGCCCGCCGAGCGGCCCACGTGCACGGTGAACGGCCCCGGCTCCCCCGCCCACTCCTGCCGGCCGACGTCCCAGTACCGCAGCGAGCGCGCCGCCACGGCGATGTCGACCCGCACCGACTCCCCGGGCCCGGCGTGCACGGCCGCGTACCCGGCGAGCCAGCGCACGGGCCGCTCGACCGCCGGCTCCGGCCGCGACAGATAGACCTGCACGACCTCGCGCCCGTGCCGCGCACCGGTGTTCCGCACCAGCGCCGTCACGGTGAACCCGGCGTCGCCGTCCACGACTCGGGGTGCGACGACACGCTCGTACGCCCACGTCGTGTAGCCGAGCCCGTGCCCGAACCAGTAGGCGGGGGCGCGCCCGGTGCGCAGCCAGCCGCGGTGCCCGACGTGGATGCCCTCGTCGTAACGGAGCCTCCCCTCGACGGGCCGGACCGTCGTGACCGGGGCGTCGGTGAGGCGCGCGGGCCAGGTGGTCGGGAGTCTGCCGCCGGGCTCGGTGTCGCCGCACAGGATGCCGGCGAGCGCGCCGCCCGCCTCCTGCCCCGGCAGCCAGGTGAGCAGGACGGCACCCGCCTCGTCGCGCCAGGGGAGTTCGACCGGGCCGCCGGAGTTGACCACCACGACCGTGCGCGGGTTGGCGGCGGCGACGGCGCGTACGAGGTCGTCCTGGCGGCCGGGCAGGGCGAGGGTGGTGCGGTCGTGTCCTTCGGACTCGCTGCCGTCCGTGGTGCCGACGACGACGATCGCGGCGTCGGCGGTCCGGGCCGCGGCGACGGCCTCGGCGAGCGCGTCCGCGTCGGACGGGGCGGGCGGGGCCGCGGTCAGGACGGTGGCGCGGCCGGTGTCGGGGGCGAGTTCGCGCCGCGCCACGACGAGGACGGGCACGCCTTCTGCGAGGGTGTGGCGGGCCGTGGGCCCCGGCGGGGTGACGTGGACGACGGCCGGGTCGTCGGTGCGGCGCGGGTACGTGCCGTCGATCAGTGACCGTCCGTCCACGGTCAGGGACATCCGGCCGAATCCGCCGAGCCCGAACTCCCACCTGCCGCCGGTCCCCGGTGTCAGGAGGGCGCTGATCTCCACCGTGTGCGCGCCGTCGGGCACGTCGGGTTCGAGCAGCCGGCCCGAGCCGCGGTGCTCCGCGTACAGCTCGCCGCCGTCCGCGTCGAGCATGCGCAGGAGCACGCCGGGGGCGCCGGTGCGCGGGTCGGCGCAGTCGCGGGGACCGAGCGGTGCGGGCGGGGCGCCGAGATCCGGTCCTGGTACGTGGACGACGCGGGTCCGCTCGCCCAGCCGCTCCCGTATCCCGTCCAGCGGGGTGACGACCCGCTCGGGGAAGACGCCCGCGCTGCCGCCGCCCTGGACGCGGGGCGCCACGGCGTGCGTTCCGATGACGGCGAGCGTCTTCAAGTCCCGCTCGGCCAGCGGAAGTACGCCGTTGTTGCTCAGCAGGACCGTGCCGGACGCGGCGGCGCGGCGGAGCAGTCGGCGGGCGTCCGTGGCCGTACGGCGTCGGGGAGCGGGCGCTCCGTCCAGCGCGCCGACCCGTTGCGCGAGCAGGATCAGCCGGCGCACCTTGTCGTCGATGACGGCCTGCGGGACGTGGCCCGCGGCCAGGGCGTCGGCGAGTGTCTCGTCCCAGGGGCCGCCGGGACCCGGCATCGCGAGGTCGAGAGCCGCGTTGGCCGTGTCGACCGCCGTGCGCAGGGCGCCCCAGTCGGACATCACGACGCCGTCGAAGCCCCACTCGCCCTTGAGCGGGCGGTCGAGGAGCGAACTGGCCGTCATGGTTATGCCGTTGACGCGGTTGTACCCGGCCATCACCGCCCAGACCCCGGCGTCGACGGCGGCCTCGAACGGGGCGAGGCAGACCTCGCGCAGGGTGCGTTCGTCGACGCGGACGTCCACCGTCAGCCGGCCGGTCTCCGAGTCGTTGGCGACGAGGTGCTTCGCCGTCGCCGCGACACCTTCGGCCTGGAGGCCGCGGATCAGCGCGGCGCCGATCCGGCCCACGAGCCAGGGGTCCTCCGAGAAGCACTCGAAGTGGCGGCCCGCCAGGGGCGAGCGGTGGAGGTTGAGGTTGGGGGCGAGAACGACGTGCACGCCCTTTCCGCGCGCCTCCTGGGCGAGCAACCCGCCGACCCGCTCGACGAGTTGCTCGTCCCAGCTCGCCGCGAGGGCGGACGCGGAGGGCAGCAGGACCGAGGTGAGGCGCTCGTCCCACGCCTCGCCCCGCACCCCCGCGGGCCCGTCCGAGGTGACGACCTCGGCCAGACCCACGGCGGGTTCGGCACGGGTGCGCCAGGTGGTCCCGCCCGTGAGCAGCCGTACCTTCTGCCGCGGACTCAGCTTTTCGGTCAGCCGGTCCGGCTCCTCGTCGGCCATGGTCCCCACCCTTCGTTCCGCCCCCGGAGCGCTCATGTCGTGGAGCGCTCTCTCACCGTGCCGTTCCATCCGATTCCGGTCAGCTGTAGACGCCGAACTCGTAGAGCGAGTAGCCGTATCCGGTGCCGCGGGCGGTGCCGTTGACACGGACGTAGCGGCCGGTGCCGTTCACGTCGAAGTCGTCGACGCCGCCGTTGCCGTCCGTGACCTGGCGGACGGTGGTCCAGTTCTGGCCGTCGTCCGAGGTCTGGATCGTGTACGCCTTCGCGTACGAGGTCTCCCAGTTGAGCTGCACGTGCCGGAACGAGCGGCGCGAGCCGAGGTCGACCTGGAGCCACTGCGGGTCGCTCCAGTCACTGGCCCAGCGGGTGTCGTTCTTGCCGTCGACGGCCTGCGACGCGGTGCACGGGCAGTCGCCGTAGTCGCTGGTCTGCTGGGAGGAGGCGGTGGTGGGCCGGTTCAGGGCAATGTTGGTGCCGCTGACGGGCGGCGGGACGACGCGCACGGAGCGGGTCTCGACGCCGACGTTGCCGTGGCCGTCGGTGGCCTTGACGTAGATCTTCCAGACACCGGGCTTGTCGGGGGCGGTCACCTTGAGCTGGCCGGAGCCGAGGTTCGTGACCTGCAGCGGGGTGAGCTGCTTGCTCTGGTCGATGTAGTTGCTGTTGCTGAGGACCTGGTAGGAGAGCGGGTCGCCGTTCGGGTCGGTCACCGTGGTGGCGATGGTGAGGTCGCGCCCGGCGGGGACGCTGGTCGCGCCGCCCTCGATGTCCATGCGCGAGATCACCGGCGGGGTGTTGTCGCGGGAGGTGTCGCCTCCGTAGGCGCGCTTCACGGCGTAGTAGGAGAGCCGCTTCTCGCCCGCGGGCAGCAGGTTGAACCAGATGCCGCCGAAGTCGTACTCGGTGCCGTAGTGGAACATGGTGGCGCCGAGCGCGACGCCCTTGTGGCCGGTGATGCAGCCCCACGCCTTGGTGTAGCCCTCGGCCTTGGCCTGGTCGGTGGGTTCCTGCGGCACGCCGTTGGCGTCGTCGGTCACCTCCCACTCCCCCGCGGGTCCGGTCTCGGTGACGATGTAGGGCTTGGTGTAACCCCCCTGCTGCCAGGCCGCCTTGACGTCGCACACGGCGTTGTAGGAGTTCACGGCGTACAGGTCGAGGTCGGGGGCGTTGCGCTTGTAGTAGGGCCAGGCGCCGACCCAGGCGTCGGTCGAGGTGACCGGGTGGTTCGGGTCGACCGCGTGGATCTTCTTCGTGATGTCGTTGACGAAGGTGGTGTAGGCGTTGCGCTGCCTCTCCAGCTCGTCGCCGCTGTAGCAGTTCTGCAGACCGAGGACGGACTCGTTGCCGACGTTCCACATCAGGACGCCCGGGTTGTCCTTGTAGGTCTGCGCCCACTTGGGGAACTCCGCGAGCATCTGGTTCTTGTACGCGGTGTCCGTCAGGTAGTTCACGCAGCCGCCGCTGCCGGGGCCGCCGCCGGGCTGGAGCCAGAACCCCGCGATGACCTTGACGCCGTGCGCGGCGGCGGAGTCGAGGAGGGGCTTGCTGGAGGCGTCGGTGCCCCAGGTGCGGATGGTGTTGACGCCCATGGACTTCAGGTCGGGCAGGTACCGGTCGGCGTCGGCGACGGAGGGTCCCCAGGTCAGGCCCTTGATCTGGTACGGCGAACCGTTGACCTGGAGCTGCCAGTTGCCCTGCGAGCCGGTCACCTTGACGACGTCGGCGGCGGCGTGCGCGGCCTGCGAGGGCAGGGCGAGAAAACCGGCCGCGAGCACGCCGGCGGTGAGGGGGGTCGCGAGGCGGTGCGTTCTGCGGTGGGCGGTGCGGGTGGGGCGCATGCGGGTGCCTCCGGCGGGGTCGGGGGTAGGAGGGGGCGAGGGGTGAGGGGGGACGGGGCGGCGGCCGGTCAGGAGGGCCGCCGCCCCGGGTGCGGCGGTACGCGGATCAGGGCAGTTCGTAGCGGTCGTTCAGGACCGCGCCCTTCTCCGGGTGGTTCTGGTCGTAGCCGCGGGTGTCGCACTGCAGGCCGCCGACGACGCAGTGGTCCACCATCGCCTTCAGCGTCCGGTCGTCCCAGGCGTTGAAGAAGTCGTAGTGGAACGAGTAGCCGCGGCCGCTGGAGAGCCGGACCTTCGACATGTCACCGTTGATCGGGAACGCCATCTTGAACTCGATCATCGGCAGCGCGACGGGGTGGGAGGCCGGGCACATGTTGTCGTTCGTGCCCGGCTTCACCACCGGGTAGGACATGTGGCTCTTGTGGTCCGGGGTGTCCAGGTACTTGCCGTCCCAGCAACTGGGCGCCTGCATACGGATATTGACCTGGGTGTCCTGAGAGGTCGGGCAGCTCGCCGGGAAATCGACGTTGAAGTAGCTGTTGCCGCACTCCCAGCCCTCCACGAAGCCGCGGTGGTTGCGGAACTCCTGGGCGGTCTGCATCGGGTTGCCGACCACGAACCGCAGGCCCTTCGGGAAGGGCCGCACGCTGGTGTAGTCGGTGACCCCGGCCTTGTAGTAGATGGTCTGCTCGCCGACCGGGAGGACCGGCTTGTCGCCGTTGAGCATGGTCGGCATCCAGTAGCCGGACCTGTCGCCGGGGGCGAGGCACCGGGTGGAACCCTTGTCGAGCGAGGCGGTGGTGCTGTTCGCGTCGGTCGTGGTGTTGCCCATGAACGTGTGGTCGTGGGACTTGCCCGGCTGGCCCGGGTAGACGATCGGGTCGTCGGGCTTGGTGTGGGTGACGTAACAGTGCGCCTGGAACTCGTGGAAGTAGGCGTGCGGCGGCACCTTCGTGGACGGTTCCACGCCGGTGACCGGCGGGTTCGCCGGAATGTAGCCGTCGGCGTCCGCGTCCTCGGCGGCGGCCTTGGTGGACGCGGCCATCGTGTGGCCCTGGTGCTGCGACGTCCGCTGCTGCGCGGGGGACTCGGCGGCGCCCGCGGTGAGGGCGACGCCGCCGACACCCATCGTGGTCAGCACGAGTGCGCCGGATATGAGCAGCCCTGAGACGAGTTTCGATCTCCGTGGCATGGGAGACCTCCTGCCATGTCGGTACGACGTGTGGGGGCGTGCTGGGAGTGCTGAGAGAGTTGGGAGAGCTGAGAGAACGCTGAGAGAGCGCTCTCTCGCCGGGGAGTGTTCTCGCTCTGACGTGACAGTGTCAAGGGTGGGTGAACGGCTTGTTGCGAGCGGATGTTCCGCTCGGGCGAGCGCGCGAGTCCACAAGTGCCGCATTTGGGGCGGCAGTTGGGAGGCCCGAGAGAGCGCTCCCAGCTGTGCGGCGGCTAGGCTCGCCCTGTGCAGCAGACCAGCCGCGTTCTCTTCGTGACGCCCGCGCTCAGCGTGGCGCAGCGCCGCGCCGCCTTCGACGACGACGGCCCGCTCGACCCGGCGGGTGTCGCGCAGGCCCGCGCGGCTGCGGGCGCGCTGCCCGCGGGCGCCCGCGTCGTGGTGTCGCCGAGTGCCCGCTGCGCGGAGACGGCGAAGGCGCTGGGCCTCACGGCCACATCAACCAGCGCATCGCTGGCCGGAGTTGGCGCGGGGAGCTGGCGCGGCAGGACGCTGGACGAGGTGGGCGCGGCCGAGCCCGAGGCCCTGGGCCGCTGGCTCACCGACCCGGACGTGCCCGCGCCCGGCGGGGGGCGAGTCGGTGGCGCAGGTGTGCGCGCGGGTCGGGCGCTGGCTGGACGGGCCGGAGCCGGGCGCGGGTCGCCTCGTCGCCGTCGTCGAGCCCGATGCCGTACGGGCCGCGGTCGTCCACGCGCTCGGGGCCCCCGCGACGGCCTTCTGGCGACTGGACGTACCGCCCTTGACCGTCACGGAGCTCACGGGGCGCCTGGGCCGCTGGAACGCGGGTATCGGCCGCCCACTGGCGGCGACTTGAGCCTGGCGGTCGCGGGGCGGGCCGGTCGCAGGGCTGGCCGGTCGCACTACGGCCCCGTCATACGGCGGCCCAGTGACCCAGGGGGCCGATGCCGTTCGGAGCGCGGAGCGGCCTGCGTCGCCGACCGCACTCCCGCTGTGGTCGGCGACGCGTTCGAGGGGCGGTCATCGGCCGGCTTGTACCGCCCCGGTCGGGGTCGGTGGTGCGGCGGGCCTGGGGCGGAGCAGGCGGTCGGCCAGTTCGCCGAAGAGCAGGCCGAACCCGCCCCAGAGCACGACCTGCATGGCCAGGGCGGAGAGCCGGAAGCGCCAGAGCAGTGCGGCCGGGAAGTGGTCCGGCACGTCGTTGACGACGGGCAGCAGCGCGAACGCGACGCCCGTGACGACGACGTAGGCGAGCACCGCCAGGACGGTGGCGTACCAGGTGCCGGTCCTGGAAGCGAGGCGCTTGCCCAGGACCGTCGCGCCGACCGCGAGGAGCACGCTCAGCACGATCATCAGGAAGTACAGGGTGGTCCGCTTGCCGATGGTGTCGGGGTTGCCGACGGCGGGCGGGTTCGCCGGGTACTTCAGGAACGGGACGACGTAGACGGCGAGCAGGGCGCAGCCGGAGAGCAGCAGCGCCGTCGGGCGCGGGCCGAGACGGCCCACCCGGCCGAGCGCGAAGCAGTAGGCGAGCGCCGCGATACCGCCGAAGGCGACCCCGTAGACGAGGACGCCGGTGGCGAGTCCTGCCGTGGACTGCAGGGAGCGGGAGACCAGTTCGGCCTCTTCACCGCCGTGGCCGTGACCGGCGTGGGAGGACTCCTCGAAGCCGATGGCGCTGTCGACGCCGGGCTCGCCGAGGAAGTAGGCGACGATCAGCGCGAGCACGCCGGCGGCGAGACCGGCGAGCATGCCCCGGACGAGCAGATTGCGTACGGTGCTCGAGTTCATGAGCGCTGCGGTGTCCCTCTGGTCAGTGGCAGGGGAAGCCGAGCAGGTGGCGGGCGTCGTGCACCCACTCATGGACTCCGGCGCCGCTGAACACGGACGTGGCGCCCTGTTCCGCGCCGACGAAGTACAGCAGGACCAGCATCAGGACGCCGAAGAAGACAGCCCAGGGGGCGATCGCCTTCAACGGCAGTTTGACCGGGGCGGTGACAGGGGTGGTGGCAGTCGGCTGGGCGACGTGCTGTGCCATGGCAGGAGCCTCCTCGGGGATGTGTTCGCGTCCCCACTCGGTGGTGCACAGGACGACAACCACGGGTCTGACTCACGAACGGGCCCGCCCCACCCTCGTAGAACTCGTAGAACTCGTAGAAGTCGTAGGACTCGTAGAACCCTAGAACTCGTAGAACCCTGAGAACTCGTGGAACTCGTGAGGGAAGGGGGGCCGTTTCGCACACAGTGGCGCGACCGTGCCGGGATCACACCGGCTTCCGTCGTGCTGTCGTCGATACGCACTGAAGGTACCGCCTGTCGCGTGCATGGCCAAGAAGCCCTCGGCGATGTGATCTTGCTCGGAGGGCGCCGGCGCACGGACTCCGGATCACCCAAGGGCGCCGCCGAGCCCCAGTTCACGCTCGCCCAGCGGCGCGAAGTGCCGCTCCACATCGGCGCCGGTGACCTCGGCGAGGGTGCGCGGGGACCAGCGGGGCCTGCGGTCCTTGTCGATGACCTGGGCGCGGACCCCCTCGACGAAGTCGGGGTTGTGCAAAGCGACGCAGGACACGCGGTACTCCTGGTCGAGCACCTCTTCCAGGGAGGCGAGGGCGCGGGCCCGGCGCACGGCGGCGAACGTGACCTTCACGGAGGTCGGCGACTTGGCGAGCAGCGTCTCGGCCGTCTCCTTGGCGGCGGGATCGCCGTGGCCGAGGAGCCGGTCGACGATCTCCTCGACGGTGTCGGCGGCGAAACAGGCGTCGACCCACGGGCGTTGAGCCGCGAGCACTCCTTCGGGCGCGGGCCGCGCGTGGCGTGCGACGGCGTCCCGCGCGGGCCGCTCCGCCAGGTCGGCGACGAGCGCGGGCAGGGCGTCCGAGGGGACGTAGTGGTCGGCGAGTCCGCACAGCAGGGCGTCACCGGCGCCGATGTGCTCCCCGGTGAGGGCGAGGCGGGTGCCGAGTTCGCCGGGCGCGTGCGCGAGGAGGTGGGTGCCGCCGACGTCGGGGACGAAGCCGATACCGGTCTCCGGCATGGCGACCTTGGAGCGTTCGGTGACGATCCGGATGTCGCCGTGCGCGGAGATGCCGACGCCGCCGCCCATCACGATGCCGTCCATCAGGGCGACGTAGGGCTTGGGGTAGCGGGCGATGCGGGCGTTGAGGTGGTACTCGTCGCGCCAGAACGCGGTGGAGGCGGTGCCGTCGCCGTCGCGGGCGTCGTCGTGCACGGCGCGGATGTCGCCGCCCGCGCACAGGCCGCGCTCCCCCGCGCCGCTGATGACGACGGTCTCCACGGTGGCGTCGTGCTCCCACTCCGCCAGCGCGCGGTCGACGAGGCCCACCATCTCGTGGTTGATCGCGTTCAGGGCGCGCGGCCGGTTGAGGACGAGGTGGGCGGCGCGCCCTTCCCTGCGTACGAGGACGGGGACTTCGCCGGGGGCGGGGACGGGGACGCGCATGTTCTCGTCGTTCCTTTCGGGGCACGGACCCGCGGGGTCCGGACGATCTTCCTGCTGCTCGCTGCCATCCTCTCCGATGGCCCCGCGGGGCGTGCGGCGGCCCGTCAGACCGTGGCCAGCGACACCTCCGTCGCCTTCATGAGCGCGACGACGGCGGACCCCGCGCCGAGTCCGAGGTCGGTGACCGCCTCCTTGGTGACGGCGGCCGTCAGCTCGCCGCCGTCGACGGAGATCCGTACGCAGGCCATGGCGCCGCCGGTGACGACGTCGGGGACGGTGCCGGGCAGTTGGTTGCGGACGGACAGGGTCATGGCGGCCTGCCTCACGCATAGGTGGTTTCGCCCGTTACGGGGCCTGTTGCGGCTCACCGTAGTCGCGCCGGGTCTCCTCCGGCCGGTTCAGGCGGGGTAGGCGTGGGTCTGGGCCGCCTTGACCGTGGCCCAGACCGTGGCGCCGGGGTGCAGATCCAGCTCGGCGGCGGCGACGGTCGTGAGGTCGGCGGCGAGCGGGAGTTCGCCGGTCAGGGCCGCGCGGATCTGGTCGCCGTGCGTCTCCATGCCGGTGACCTCGCAGCGCCACAGATTGCGGGCGCTGGAGCCGGTGGGGCGTTCGCCGTGCAGGGTCACCGCGCTCGGCGGGAAGGCGACGAAGACCGGTCCGGCCAACTCCTCGGTGGTGGTGATCGCGGGGCCGTCGCCGGCGCCGGCCTGGACGCGGACGGTGTGGCCCTCGGCGCGGCCCCGGTAGAGGTTGAGGCCGACGAGCTGGGCGATGTAGTCGGTGCGCGGGCGGCGGGCGATGTCGCCGGGCGCCCCCTCCTGCACGAGGTGCCCGTTCTCCACGACCACGAGCCGGTCGGCGAGGACCATGGCGTCCAGCGGGTCGTGCGTGACCAGGACGGCGACGGCCTCGAACTCCGCCAGGTGGCGCCGGAGTTGGGCCCGTACGTCGAGTCGTGTACGGGCGTCGAGCGCGGCGAGCGGTTCGTCGAGCAGGAGCAGGCGCGGGCGGGTGGCCAGGGCGCGGGCGAGCGCGACGCGCTGCGCCTGGCCGCCGGAGAGGCGGCGCGGCTTGGCCCCGGCGTGCTGGGCGAGGCCCATCCGGTCGAGCCACGCGGCGGCCTCGGCGCGGGCCTCCGCCTTGGTCCGGCCCTGGCAGCGCGGCCCGAACGCGACGTTGTCCAGGGCGCTCAGGTGCGGGAAGAGGAGGTAGTCCTGGAAGACGACGCCGACGGGGCGCGACTCGGGCGGTGTGCCGTCCAGTTCGGCCCCGTCGAGGCGCAGATGCCCGTCGTCCAGCGGTACGAGCCCGGCGAGGGCGCGCAGGGCGGTGGTCTTCCCGGCCCCGTTCGGCCCGAGCAGGGCGACGACGTCGCCGGGGGCGGCGGCGAGGGCGACGTCGAGGCGGAAGGCGCCGCGATCGACGACGAGCCGCGCGTCGAGCCCGGCGCCGTCGTCCCTGCTCGGTGCGGTGAGGGAGGTGGTCATGAGGCGGTCATCCATCGGTCGCGCAGGCCCGCCAGCACCGTGATGGACACGGCGAGCAGGACCAGGCTGAGGGCGATCGCCGCCGCCGGGTCGCTCTGCATGGCGAGGTAGACGGCGAGCGGCATGGTCTGGGTGCGGCCGGGGAAGTTGCCGGCGAAGGTGATGGTCGCGCCGAACTCACCGAGGGCGCGGGCCCAGGCGAGGACCGATCCGGCGGCGATGCCGGGGGCGATGAGCGGCAGCGTCACGCGGCGGAACGCGGTGAAGCGGGAGGCGCCGAGCGTCATGGCGGCCTCCTCGTAGCGCGGGTCGGCGGCGCGCAGCGTGCCCTCGACGCTGATGACGAGGAACGGCATGGCGACGAACGCCTCCGCGATGACCACACCGGTCGTCGTGAAGGGCAGGGTCAGGCCGAACCACTGGTCCAGGTACTGGCCGACGATGCCGTTGCGGCCGAGCGCGGTCAGCAGGGCGACACCGCCGACGACCGGCGGCAGCACGAGCGGCAGCGTCACCAGGGCCCGTACGAGACCACGCCCGCGGAACTCCGTGCGGGCGAGCAGCCAGGCGAGCGGCACGCCGAGCACGAGGCTGACCAGCGTCGCCAACGTGGCGCAGAGCAGGGACAGTTGCAGCGCCTGCCAGACCTCGGTGCTGGTCAGCTGGGACGGCAGGTCCTGCCACGGGGCGCGGACCAGCAGGGCGAGCAGCGGCACCACGAGGAACGCGAGGCCCACGAGCGCGGGCAGGAGCAGCGGCAGCGGGGCCGCGCGGCCGCGGGTGCGGCGCCGCCGCGGCCCGCCCTGGAGGGTGTCGGCCGCGGCGCGCTTGTCGAGCTGGGTCACGGCTTGCGGAAGCCCGCGGTGGTCAGCACCTTCTGGCCGTCGTCGGAGCGCACGAGGTCGATGAACGCCTTCGCGGCGGCCCCGTTGGGCGCGTCCTTGAGCAGGGCGATCGGGTAGTCGTTGATGGCGTCGGCCGATTCGGGGAAGTCCACGCCCTCCACCTTGTCACCCGCGGCCTGCACATCGGTCTTGTAGACGACGGCCGCGTCGGCCTCCTTCAGCTCGACCTTGGTCAGGGCGCTCTTGACGTCCTGCTCGTAGGAGACCGGGGTCAGCTTGAGCTTGCTGGCGTCGAGGGCCTTCTGGGCGGCGGCGCCGCACGGCACGGTCTTGTCGCACAGTACGACCTTGAGGTCGGACTTGGTGGTGAGGTCCTTGAGGGAGGCCACCTTGTCCGGGTTGCCCGGGAGGGTGGCTATCTCCAGCTGGTTGCGGACGAAGGTGACCGGGTCGCCGGAGGCGTCGCCCGCGTCGGTGACGGTCTTCATCGTCTTGGGGCTCGCGGCGGCGAACACGTCGGCGGGGGCGCCGCCGGTGATCCCGGCGGCGAGGCTGTCGCTGCCGCCGAAGTTGAAGGTGACCTTGGTGCCGGGGTGGGCCTTCTCGAACCGCTCGCCGAGCGTGGTGAAGCTCTCCTTGAGCGAGGCGGCCGCGAAGACGGTGACCGTGCCGGACACCTTCTGGTCCGCCGACGCGGAGGAGGAGGCGCCGCCCGAGCCGGAGCCGGAGCCGGAGCCGCAGGCGCTCAGGGTCAGCAGCGCGGCGGTGCCGAGCCCCGCGGCGGACAGCATGCGGCGGGTCCGGCGGGTCCTGCGCACGGAACGGGTTGTCACTGGTCCACTCCCTCATCTCCAGCGGGTTGCGTGGACCATACTGCCGCATCTGCGAACCGTAGGTCTCCTGTCGCATCGCATGAGCCGGTCACTTGAGGCTTGGACCTACGCATGTGCGCCCTGGGACTCCCGGGCTCGGCGGACCTGGCCGGCGGGGCCCGACGGAGGGCAGTGGCTCAGGCCCGGTCGATATGTACGTTCGTCGACTTCACGCGGGCCGTCGCCTCCATGCCGACCTCCAGGCCCAGTTCCTCCACGGCCTCCCGGGTCAGCAGGGAGACGAGGCGGTGCGGTCCGGCCTGGATCTCGACCTGCGCGGCCACATCGCCGAGTTTGACGGCGGTGACGATGCCGGGGAACGCGTTGCGCACCGAGGTGTAGGAGGCGTCCTCGTCGCCGCCCGCGCCCTTGGCCAGTTCCACGGAGAACGCGGCCAGGTCCTTGCCCTCGACGAGCCGGCGCCCAGCCTCGTCCCGGTGCGTGGTGATCCGGCCCGCGTCGGCCCAGCGCCGCGCGGTGTCCGGGCTGACTCCGAGCAGCCGCGCTGCCTGGCCGATGGTGTAGGACTGCATGGATCACAAGATAGCGAGCGGCCGCGGGCCGTCCTCCCTCAGTACCGCTGCGCCTTCGCGATCTTCGCGGTGAGGTGCGGCTCCGGCGGCTTGGAGCTGATGGCGAGCGGCTGGGCCCGCTCCCCCGCCTTCAGGTCCTTCGCCCCGACGACCTTGGACTCGACGACCTTGCCGTCGGCATCGCTGAAATCGACCTGGACCGCGAAGGACGCCGTCTTGTCGGTCTTGTTGGTGATGGTGACGACGAGGGCGCGCACGTTGTCGGTCTCGGCGAGCGGCTTGCCGGTCAGCGACACGTCGTCGACGGCGTTGCCACGGCCGTCGACGGCGTCGAGCTGCTTCGTGTACTCCTGCCGGTTGCGCTCCACGTCGGCGGCGACGGACGCCTCGAAGTCGTGGGCCTTCTCGGACGCCGACTCGGCCGCGGCGGACGCGGACTTCTTCGCCTCGGCCTTCTTCGACTCGGCGCTGGAGGCCATCGAGGACGGCGGTTCACCGGAGAACCGCGACGACTCGGGGGCCGACGGTCTGGGGCTGGCGCTCGCGCCGCTGTCGTTGCCGTCGTCACCGCCGCACGCGGTGAGCGCGAGCGCACCGGCGACCGCGCAGGCGGCGAGGAGGGAGGCTGCACGCATGGGAGGGGTTCCTTTCCTGTGACGACTACGGGGCACGGACGACAAGGTCAGAAGCGGAGCACGGCGGCCACGTGCCCCGCGTCCGCCAGCGTCCCGTCCGGGACGAAGTCGACCTGCGCGCCGGTTTCCAGGGCGGACTCCACGATCTCGTCGACGATGTCGTGGACGGCGTCCACGTCGCCGTCCGCCGCGGGCTGGAGGTGCCCGTCCCCGGCCCGTACGGTGGTGCGCCAGTTCTCCTCCACGACGAGCCGGTGGATCCGGCCGTCCGAGGCCTTCTCCCAGACCTCGTCCACACCGGCGGCGTAGGTGTTGCCGCCGCGCGCCCGGTCGAGCGCGGCGAGCGCGTCGGCGTTCCTCCGTTCGGCCTCCTCGGTGCGGGCCGGGCCGATGGCTCGCGCGACCGTCTCCGGGGTGGCCTGGGCGAGGCCGCCGACAGGGACCTGCACGGCGTCGCGGGCGGTGCTCCCCGCGTCGGTGAACAGGGCGAGCGCGGCCGGGTCGCCGGTGAGGTACAGCGCGCGCGGTGCGGCGCGCAGGACGGCGGCCAGGGCGGTGTCGGCGTCGCGGAAGAACTGCCGGGTCTCCTCGCTGTGGAAGGTGCTGGGCAGGTCCCCGACGCGCTCCTTGCGTTCGGAGTCCGGGCGCTCCAGGCTGCGGCTCTGCGGGAAGCCGTGCGCGGTGTGCTCCGTGACGCGCTCGCCCCGGCCGTCCCAGAGGGTGACCCGGTCGGCGGCGACGGCCAGGACCCAGTACGGGCGCTGCGCGGCGTCGGCGGCGACGAGGTTGCGGGTGAGGAAGGTGTCCGCGAGCACGACGCGTTCGGGCACGGTCCGGTCGACGGCCCACGCCTGGTGCTCACCGGGCGCGGCGAAGATCACCAGTCCGTCCCTGACGTGGGCGAGGTCGAGCTCGGCCACCGCCGCCTCCACCTCGGCGACCACGGCGTCGCGGCGCTCCCTGGTCACGGCGGGGTCGGCGTCGAGCTGGCGCACGGCCTCGCGGACGAGGTTGTCGAGGCGTACGGGGTCCTGCGCGTTGGCCGGCTGCGTCCGGTGGGTCGGCATCGCCAGCGAGACGGCGGGGTAGGGCCGCGGCGCGCGGAGGTCTCGCAGGATCGCCGGGTTCAACGAGGAGTGCATGCCTGAGTGCCCTTCTGACGCAACGCCTACGGATGCCGCAACCCCTCCATGCTGTGCACAGGAGGACATATCCGCCACCTTTGACGCGACAAAAAGTGCGCTACCTGGCATAGCGGTACGAGACTGGTGCCCGACCCGCAGCCGACCCAGGGGGCCCCATGGAGCAGACCGCGGAGCAGACCGCCGAGCGGAACGCGGCCGCCGCCAAGCTGCCTCTCTTCACCCTGACCACCATGGTCATCGGCTCGATGGTCGGTGCCGGGGTCTTCTCGCTGCCCAGCCGCTTCGCCGAGGAGACGGGTGTCGCGGGCGCGCTGATCGCCTGGGCCATCGCGGGGACCGGCATGCTGATGCTCGCCTTCGTCTTCCAGTCCCTCGCCGTGCGCAGGCCCGATCTGGACGCGGGCGTGTACGCGTACGCCAAGGCCGGTTTCGGCGAGTACCTGGGCTTCTTCTCGGCGTTCGGCTACTGGGCCAGCGCCTGCGTCGGCAATGTGACGTACTGGGTGCTGATCATGTCGACGGTGGGCGCGATCTGGCCCGCGCTCGGCGAGGGCGACACGGCGCTCGCGATCCTGCTCTCGTCGGCCGGGCTCTGGGCGTTCTACCTGATGATCAGGCGCGGTGTGAAGGAGGCCGCGGCGATCAACAGGATCGTGACCGTGGCGAAGATCGTGCCGATCCTCGTCTTCATCGTCCTCGCCCTGGTCTACTTCGACCCGTCGGTCTTCGCGGACAACTGGGGCGGCGCGGACTACGCGGGTTCCCTCTTCGGGCAGGTCAGGGGCACGATGCTGGCCACCGTCTTCGTCTTCCTCGGCGTCGAGGGCGCGAGCGTGTACTCCCGGCACGCGAAGAAGCGCTCGGACGTCGGCCGGGCCACCGTCCTCGGCTTCCTCAGCGTCTTCGCCGTCTTCGCCTCCGTCGTCATCGTGTCGTACGGGATCCTGCCGATGGGTGAGATCGCGGAGCTGCGCCAGCCGTCGATGGCGGGCGTGCTCGAGGACGCCGTCGGCACCTGGGGCAAGGTCTTCATCAGCGTCGGCCTGATCGTCTCCGTCCTCGGCGCCTATCTCGCCTGGACGCTGATGGCCGCCGAGGTGCTCTTCGTGGCGGCCAAGGACGACGACATGCCGCGTTTCCTGCGCCGCTCGACCCCGGCCGACGTGCCGGTGCCCGCGCTGCTCATGACGACGGTCCTCACCCAGCTGGTGCTGATCGTCACCGCGTTCTCGGACGACGCGTTCAACTTCGCGCTCAACCTGACCAGCGCGCTGTCCCTGATCCCGTACCTCTTCGCGGCCGCCTTCGCCGTCCGGATCGGGGCGCGGGAGGACCCGCTCACCGAGGGCGGACGCACCTCGTCGCGCGAACTGGTGATCGCGGCGGTCGCCACGCTCTACACGGCGTTCCTGCTGTACGCCGCCGGGCTGAAGTTCCTTCTGGTCTCCTTCGTCTTCTACGCCCCGGCCACGATCCTGTTCGTCATGGCCCGCAGGGAGCAGGGCCGGCGCCTGTTCTCGCCGGGCGAGCTGGTCGTCATCGCCGTCTCCGTCGCCGGTGCCGTGCTCGGCGTCGTCGCCCTGGCGGCGGGCTGGATCAGCCTGTGAGACCCGTGACCCCCTTCCCGAAGCCCGGAGGCACACCGTGACCGACCACGAGACACCCGCGTCCGCCGCCTACGGCGTCCACTCCGAGGTGGGCCGGCTCCGCAAGGTCCTCGTCTGCGCGCCGGGGCTCGCCCACCGCAGGCTGACCCCGACCAACTCCGACGACCTCCTCTTCGACGACGTGATGTGGGTGGAGAACGCGCAGCGCGACCACGCCGACTTCGTCAACAAGATGCGGCAGCGCGGCATCGAGGTCGTCGAGCTGCACGAGGTGCTCGCGCAGACGATGGCGCTGCCCGAGGCGAAGGACTGGCTGCTCGACCGCAAGATCGTCGCCAATCAGGTGGGGGTCGGGCTCATCGACGACACCCGCGCCTTCCTGGAGACGCTGCGGCCGGAGAAGCTCGCCGAGTTCCTCATCGGCGGGCTCGCCACCACCGATCTGCCGGACGAGTACCGCTCCGCGTACGTGTCGATGGCGCGCGAGTCCAGCGGAGTGCGCGAGTACCTGATGCCGCCGCTGCCCAACACGCTCTACACGCGCGACACCACCTGCTGGCTCTACGGCGGCCTGACGCTGAACCCGCTGTTCTGGCCCGCACGCCACGACGAGACCCTCCTGATGAAGGCGGTCTACCGCTTCCACCCGGAGTTCGCGGGCTCGACCGTCTGGTGGGGCGACCCCGAACAGGGCTGGGGTCAGGCCACGTTCGAGGGCGGCGACATCATGCCGGTCGGCAACGGCGTCGTCCTGATGGGCATGAGCGAGCGCACCTCGCGGCAGGCGATCACGCAGGTCGCGACCGCCCTGTTCGAGAAGGGCGCGGCCGAGCACGTCATCGTCGCCGGGATGCCGAAGCTGCGCGCGGCGATGCATCTGGACACCGTCTTCACCTTCGCCGACCGGGACATCGTCACGCTCTACCCGCGGATCATGGACTCGGTGCACACGTTCTCGCTGCGCCCCAGCGACAAGGCGCCGGGGCTCGACATCACCGACGAGGGGACGACCCCGTTCGTCGACGTCGTCGCGCGGGGGCTCGGCCTGCCGGGGCTACGGGTCATCGAGACCGGCGGCGACGTGTACGCCTCCGAGCGCCAGCAGTGGGACAGCGGCAACAACGCGGTCGCCCTGGAGCCCGGGGTCGTCGTCACCTACGACCGCAACACCCAGACCAACACGCTGCTGCGCAAGGCGGGCGTCGAGGTCGTCACGATCGTCGGCGCGGAACTCGGCCGCGGCCGGGGCGGCGGCCACTGCATGACATGCCCGATCGTCCGCGACCCCGTCTCCTACTGAGGCGCCGCCCGGTCAGAAGTGCGTGGCGATGCCGAAGACCCGGCGCAGCTGCGCCATGTCGTGCCGGTCGCGGTCGGCGGGCTCGTAGCCCTGGTGGAAGCGCACCTGCTGCTCGGCCGAGAGGCACGGGACCGGCTCCCCCGCGATCGTGCCGGTGACGAAGACCTCCGCCGGGTAACGGAACGGCCGCTCCGGGTCGAGCGAGGACTGCTCGGCCGACCCGTCGGCGGCGAAGCGCAAGGGGTGCAGGTCGAGTTCGCGGCCGTCGGGGTGGGCGAGGACGAAGCGCGCGGGGCGCCAGTCGAGGGTCTCGGCGAACCCTGCGCCGGTGAGGGCGGCGAGCACGGCGGGCTCCTGCTCGTGCCGGTGCATGAGATCGAGGTCGCGGTGGTCCCTGGTCTCTTCGCCGACGAGGGCGTCGATGCCCCAGCCGCCGCCGATCCACACGTCCGCCCCGGCCTCCCGCAGCAGGGCGAGGACGCCTCGTACGTCGTCCGCTGTCATCACGCGAGGCAGGCTAGGCGGGCGGGGCGCGGGCGGCGAACGGATTTCGGGGGCGTGGGTGGGCCCGTGATACGTTCCGTGAGCCAGTCGTACCTTTGTGCGTTCTGTAGGGAGCGCGTACGGGTCAGGGAATCCGGTGAGAGTCCGGAGCTGACGCGCAGCGGTGAGGGGGACGGGCGGGGCCACTGCCACTGAGCCGGTCGACGGTTCGGGAAGGCGCTCCGCCTGGACGATCCCGAGTCCGAAGACCTGCTGGCGGCCTCCGGACCGAGACCCGGCCGGGGGTGAACCGTAGGCCGGCTCCGCGTATGGGCCCTGGACGCAGAGGAACCCCCGTGCCCTTCGCACGTCGACTCCGCCACTTCGCACCGCTGTGGGCGGGCGCCCTTCTCCTGACCGCGTGCGGCGGTGGCGACGGCTCCGCCGACGCCGCCCAGGGTGCAGGCGCCGCCGTCACCCTCGACAACTGCGGCGCGACGGTCCGCGTCGCGCACACCCCGCGCCGGGCCGTCGCCCTCGACCAGGGCTCGGCGGAGATCCTGCTCTCGCTCGGGCTCGCGGACCGGATGGTCGGCACCGCGACATGGACCGACCCTGTCCTCAAGGGCCTGGAGAAGGCGAACGCGAAGGTGCCGCGCCTCGCCGACCGCTACCCCTCCTTCGAGAAGGTCCTCGACACCGAACCGGACTTCGCCGCCGCCTCCTTCCAGTACACGATCGGCAAGGGCGGCGTGGCACCGCGCGACAAGTTCGAGAAGCTCGGCGTGCCCACCTACCTCTCCCCCAGCGACTGCGCGGGCAAGGACAACAGCGGGGACGGCGACGGCGTCCGCACCAGCGCGCTGACGATGGACACGGTCTACGGCGAGATACGTGACCTGGCGCGGATCTTCGACGTCGAGGAGCGCGGCGAGAAGCTCGTCGCTCAGCTCACGTCCCGGGTCGACAAGGCGACGACCGGGATCGACGCCGACGGCGTGAGCGTCCTGTACTGGTTCGCCAACTCCGACTCGCCCTACATGGCGGGCTGTTGCGGCGCGCCCGGCATCGTCACCAAGGAACTCGGCGTGCGCAACGTCTTCGACGACACCCACGAGGAGTGGCCGCAGATCAACTGGGAGACGGTCGCGGACCGCGACCCGGACGTCCTCGTCATCGGCGACCTCACCCGCCGCTCCCAGTCCGCCGAGTCCGCCGCGCAGAAGATCAGGTTCCTGGAGTCCGACCCGGTCACCAAGAACATGACGGCCGTGCGCGAGAAGCGGTACGTGCTGCTCAGCGGGCAGGCCCTCAACCCCACCATCCGCACCGTCGAGGGCGTGGAGAAGGTGGCCGCCGCGCTGCGCGAGTTCGGCCTCGACAAGTGACGACCACGGTGGTCCGCCCCGCCCTCTACTGGGCCGCGGCCCTCGCGGCGCTCTGCGTATCGGTCGCCGTCGCCATCACGATCGGGCCCGCGCACATCCGCGTCGCCGACGTGTGGTCGACGGTCGGCGCCAGGATCGGCTGGGGCACCTCGGACCTCTCCCCGATCCGCGACGGCATCGTGTGGAACCTGCGCCTTCCGCGCACCCTGCTCGCGGCGGTCTGCGGCGCGGGCCTCGCCGTCTGCGGCACGGTGCTGCAGGCGCTGCTGCGCAACCCCCTCGCCGACCCGTTCGTGCTCGGCGTCTCCTCGGGCGCCTCGACCGGCGCGGTCCTCGTCGTGGTCCTGGGCCTCGGCGGCGGCGCGCTCTCCGTCTCCGGCGGCGCCTTCCTCGGCGCGCTCTGCTCGTTCGCGCTCGTCCTCGTGCTCAGCCACCTGCTGGGCGGCTCGACGGACCGGGTGGTGCTGTGCGGGGTCGCCGCGATGCAGCTCTTCTCGGCGCTGACCTCGTTCGTGATCCTGACCGCCGCCGACGCGGAGACCACCCGCGGCGTCCTGTTCTGGCTGCTCGGCTCGCTCGGCGGCGTCGGCTGGACCGAAGTGTGGCTGTGCCTCGCCGTGCTGATCGTGGCGCTCGCGGTGTGTCTCGGGTACGGGCGGACCCTGGACGCGTTCGCCTTCGGGCAGGAGGCCGCCGCCGCGCTCGGCGTCCACGTCGCGCGGACCCGGATCGTCCTGCTCTGCGTGACGGCGCTGCTCACGGCGGCCCTGGTCAGCGCGGCCGGGGCGATCGGCTTCGTCGGGCTCGTCCTCCCGCACGCGGCGCGCGCCCTGGTCGGCCCCGGGCACACCCGGCTGCTCCCGGTCACGGCGGTCGCCGGGGCGGTGTTCCTGGTCTGGGTCGACACCCTGGCCCGTACGGTCCTCGAACCGCAGGAGGTTCCGGTGGGGGTGGTGACGTCGCTGATCGGCGTGCCCGCGTTCGTGCTCGTCCTCTTCCGCGGAAGCGGCCGGGGCGGCCGGGCCGGCCGGGGCGGTCGCAGCGCCCGGGGCGCCCGGTGAGCGCGGGCCTCGCGGCGGACCGCGTCTCCTGGTCGGCGGGCGGCACGCTCGTGCTCGACGGGGTGAGCCTGACGCCGCGGCCCGGCGCCGTCACCGGCGTCCTCGGCCCGAACGGCTCGGGCAAGTCGACGCTCCTGCGCCTGCTCGCCGGGGTGCTCGCCCCGGCGTCCGGTGTCGTCACGCTCGACGGCGACGCGCTCGGTGCCGTCCCGCGCAGGACGGCCGCCCGGCGCATCGCGCTCGTCCACCAACAGGCGGACACCCAGGTCGAGTTGACGGTCGCGGACGTCGTCCGGCTCGGCCGCACCCCGCACCGCAGGGCCTGGTCGCCCGCGTCGGCGGCGGACGAGGCGACGGTCCGCGACGCGCTGGAGCGCACCGGCCTCGCCGGCCACGCGGACCGCCTGTGGCACACCCTGTCGGGCGGCGAGCGGCAGCGGGCGCAGATCGCGCGCGCCCTCGCGCAGGAGCCCCGCGAGCTGCTGCTCGACGAGCCGACGAACCACCTGGACATCCAGCACCAGTTGGAGCTGCTCGACCTGATCTCAGGTCTTGAGCTGACCAGCGTCGTCGCCCTGCACGACCTCAACCTGGCCGCCGCCTACTGCGACCAGGTCGTGGTCCTGCGCGGAGGCCGGGTCGTCGCGGCGGGCGAGCCCGGCGCCGTCCTCACCGAGGAGCTGATCGCCGGCGTCTACGGCGTCCGCGCGCACATCACCAGGCCGGGGCCGGGCGAGCGCCCGCACATCCGCTTCCTCGGCACTCTGCGCTGAACTCACTCGAAACGGTCGGGGTCCCCCGCGCCGCGCCGTACGACGGTCGCCTCACCGTCGGAGAAGTCGACGACGGTCGTCGGCTCGGTGCCGCAGTCGCCGGAGTCGAGGACGGCGTCCACGACGTGGTCGAGCCGCTCCTTGATCTCCCAGCCCTGCGTCAGCGGCTCGTCCTCGCCGGGCAGCAGCAGGGTGCTGGAGAGCAGCGGCTCGCCCAGCTCGGCGAGGAGCGCCTGGGTCACGACGTGGTCGGGGATGCGGACGCCGACCGTCTTCTTCTTCGGGTGCTGCAACTGGCGCGGCACCTCGCGCGTCGCGGGCAGGATGAACGTGTAGCTGCCGGGCGTCGCCGCCTTGATGGCGCGGAACACGTCGTTGTCGATGTGCACGAACCTGCCGAGCTGCGCGAAGTCCTGGCACATGAGGGTGAAGTGGTGTTTGTCGTCGAGATGCCGGATCGCGCGGATCCGCTCGACGCCCTCGCGGTTGCCGAGGCGGCAGCCGAGCGCGTAGCAGGAGTCCGTGGGGTAGGCGATCAGCGCGCTGTCGCGGACGGAGTCGGCGATCGCGCCGATGGTGCGCGTCTGCGGGTTCTCGGGGTGCACATCGAAGTAGCGGGCCATCCGTCGACCCTACGGGATCAGTGGCGAACGCCACGGCGTTGCGGGGCGGCGGATTCCGCGTACACGCGCGACAATCCCGACACCCGCCCACCCTGCCCTCTTCCGACGGGCGCGGCACGGACCATACTGGTCCTGCCCCGACCACTCACAGAAAACCCCATGGCCAAAAACAGCAGCTCCCCGATCACCGTCCCCGACACCGCGTGGCTCGGTCACGGACGCCACCTCGGCCCGAGCCCGAGCAGGACGTGCGGCGCAACCTGATCGCCCTCAGGGCGGCCGGGGTGCTCGACGACTTCCAGGACCTCGACCCCGTCGAGGCGGCCCGCTCCACCGTCCTGCACCCGCGCGACGAGTCCGCCGACCCGGGGCCCACCGCCCGGCGCCTGTTCGAGGCGCGCTGGCGGGTCGCCGACGACGTCACGGTGCGCGCGCAGCTGACGACGTACGAGCCCGAGGGGCGCCGCAAGGACGGCGACGGCGTGATCTGGGTCCTGGCGGCCGAGGCCGAGCGGGCGTGGGAGCCGAACTGGCCCTCGCCGGCCACGATGTTCTGGCCGGACAGCGACATCATCCCGTGGGACCACGCGATGATCCCGGGCGTGCGCCTGCGCGCGGTCAACCATCTCCCCAAGGACGACGACGAGCTGCGCCACCGGCTGCGCGACTGCACCCGCGAGAGCTGGTACGTGCACGTCGTGGTGCACGAGGCGATGACGCCGGACGCGCGGGGGCAGCGGCCGGTGATCGATTTCCTGCCGCCGAGCCTGCGCCACCGGGTGATAGAGCACCGGGCCACCCCCGAGCAGGCGCAGATCGCCGATTTCGCGATGAAGCGGGAGCTGAAGCTCAGGATGCCGCGCGGCGGCGCCGTGCTCCTGCCGACGGCCCCGCAGGAGCCGGGGTACGACGCCGAGCGCTTCGCCGTCCGCAATGTCTTCCTGGACGGCTCCGAGCCGGTCGAGCTGCTCCAGCGGATCAACGAGTACGCGGCGCTGCCGCAGCCGCTGACCCCGGACGCCGAGCGGGCCCTGACCCGCCTGCGGCACGGCTGGCACCTGCTGACGCCCGAGGAGGAGCTGGCCCACGCCCAGTCGATGGTCGGCCGGTACGCGGAGGCGCTCGACGCGATGACGAAGTCGCGTGACCTGTACCGGGAGGCGGCCGAGGCGGCTCAGGCGGCGCTCGCCGAGGTCGGCGCGGCCGCTCCGCCGCCCGGTCCGGCCGGGGCCGGCCAGACCAGGGCGGACGGTTCGCCGCTGAGCGCGCTCACGAAGGCGTTCGGCCGCTTCCGCGACCCGCACAAGTAGCCGCGGGGCCCGTGCGGGGGCTCACTCCTCCTCTTCCGCCTCCAGGCCGCCCGGGTCGGACATCCGCAGCGCGATCTCCCGCAGCAGCTCGGTGGAGTTGACGTCGGTCCTTCCCTCGTCGTGCACTTTCGCGAGCTGCGTGAAGAGGAACGCGAACGCCTCGACGAGCGACACGCTGGCCGGCATGAGCGCGGCGATGGCCAGCTCGGCGGCCTCCTCCGGGTCGGCCCCGGCCGGGATCTCGATGGTCGGGAACACCTCCGACACGAGCCGCCCGAGCTGGGTGAGGTCGTTGTCGAGCTCGGCCCCGTCATTGATTCTGCGCACCATCTCCTGCGTCTCGGTCAGTACACCGATGGCCCGCAGAACGATCTCCCTCTGTTCCATGTGCGGAGCCTATGCGGGCGAGCCGCCCGCGCGTGCAACGTGGTCGCAACGTCCTGTCGCCTTCACTTCTGTCCTATGAGCGACGACGCCCGTGACGACGCACCCCGTGTGGAGCTGTCCCCGGCCGCCGCGGAGCTGCTGCGGCGGCTGCGCGAGGACCATGGGCCGCTGATGTTCCACCAGTCCGGCGGCTGCTGCGACGGCAGCGCGCCCATGTGCTACCCGGCGGGCGAGTTCCGCACCGGCGCCGCCGACGTGCTCCTCGGGGAGCTGGCCGTCGACGGGGTGGCGGAGACCGTGCCGTTCTGGATCTCCAAGAGCCAGTACGAGGTGTGGAGCCACACCCGCCTCATCGTGGACGTCGTCGAGGGGCGCGGCAGCGGGTTCTCCCTGGAGGCGCCGGAAGGAGTACGTTTCCTGATCCGTTCCCGCCTTGTCGGCGCGTAGCCATCGACGGGACCCCTGTCGTCTGCTGAACTCCCCTGATGCAGACGAGAGTTGACAAGAGACGCACGTCTTTCGGAAAGGCCTTGGCGAGCCTCGCGCTCGTCGGCGCGCTGACCGGTGCCGGTCTGACGGGGGCGGCACCGGCGGGCGCGGCCACCGCTGCCGCCGGGCGGGTCGCGCCGGGCGTGTCGTACGCCGAGTTCGACGTGCCCGCCGCCAGGGGCACGGCCCACGCCCACGTCCTCACCGTCGATCTGCGCAACCCGCGGGTCCGCGTCGACCTGCTGCACCCGGGCGCGGTCGGGGCGCGCGCCACCGTCTCCGCGATGGCGGACGCGACCGGCGCCGTCGGCGGCGTCAACGGGGACTTCTTCAACATCAGCGAGGCCCAGCACCCCGGCGTCGAGGCGACGGGCGCCGCGGTCGGCCCGGCGATCGCGAGCGGCCGCACCCTGAAGGCGGCCGTCCCGGACGGGCAGCGGTTCGGCCCGGCCCTGCCGCCCGGCACCTCCACCCGCGACGTGCTCGGCGTCGGGACCGACCGGCGGGCGCGGCTCGACAGCATGGCCCTGGACGGCTCGGTGCGCTCGGGCGCGGACCGGCTGCCGCTCGGCGGGCTCAACCAGTACGCGCTCCCCGTCGGCTCGGTCGGCGCGTTCACCCCGGAGTGGGGCAGCGTCTCGCGGGTGCGGGCGACGTGCGGCACGGACACCCAGCGGGCGGCGCCGTGCTCCACGGACACGTACGAGGTGACGGTGGAGCGGGGCCGGGTCGTCGCGGCGGCGGACACGCCGGGCGCCGGGCCGATCGCGGAGGGCACGACCGTCCTGGTGGGCCGGGAGGCGGGCGCGCAGTGGCTGCGCAAGCTGTCGGCGGGCGACCCCGTCCAGGTGCGCCACCGCCTGGTCGCCGCGCGGTCACGGGTCCCGTACCGGTTCGCGGTCGGCGGCTATCCGGTGCTGCGCGGCGGTGCCCCGCTGCCCGGTCTGGACGCGACCACGTCGGCGGTCCGTACGGCGGCGGGCATCGGCGACCACGGCCGCACGCTCTACCTCCTCGCCCTGGACGGGGCGCCCGCGTACCGCACGGGCCTGTCGATCGCGGAGGTCGCCGAGGCGATGCGTGCGCTCGGCGCGGACGACGCGTTCTCGCTCGACGGCGGCGGTTCGTCGACGCTGGTGGCCCGGGAGCCGGGGGCGGCGTCCGTGGCGATCCTCAACCACCCGACGGACGCCCCCGAGCGCGCGGTCGCCAACGGCATCGGGGTGTGGGCTCGCGGCTAGCCCTGGTCCCGTACGGCCAGGAGGCCGTTGAAGACGCCGACGTAGGCCGTGCCGTCGGGGCCGAGGGTGACGGGCGCCCAGTTGTTGTCGTAGGCGACACCGGTCCCGGCGAGGCGCTTCCAGCGGGTCGCGCCGGTGCGGAAGTCGACGGCGGTGAGGTACCAGGCGTCGATGCCGAGGGCGTTGGGCTCCTTGGTGTAGAAGTACAGCAGCCCGTTGGCGGTCGAGAGCTTCGGCACGGTGGACGGGGAGCGCACGCCGCTCTCCCAGACCGTGTCGCAGCCGCTGCCGTCGGGGCGTACGTCGATCCGGGTGACGCCTCCGACGACGCTGCGGCCGAAGGTGAGCGAGGTGATGTTCTCGTAGCCGTAGTTGTTCTCGACGATCAGGCTGTCGCCGTACGAGATGAGGCTGTTGTCGGTGGTGGAGGCGCCCGAGCCGAAGACCGGGACCTTGCAGACGAGGCGCCGGTCGGCGGGGACGTCGGCGCCGCGCCGGTAGACGAGGACGTTCATGCGGTCGTCGGCGTTGTCGGTGATGGCGACGTAGTCGTCCTCGGTGCCGAACAGGTCGGGGGTGGTGCCCGAACCCTGGTTGACCGAGCCGGGTTTGGTGCCGGTGCCGCGGTCGTAGGTCTGGCGCCAGACGGTGCGCGGGGTGCCGTCGGCGGTGGTGCCGAAGCTGTAGAGGGCGTGGTCGGTGACGATGGAGACGCCGTCCTCGGCGACGGAGAACGAGTTCTGGATCTCCTCGCCGTCGAGCCGGACCGACTTGATGTCCTGGGTGGCGGGGTCGACCGTGCCGACGCGGCCCTGGCGGGTCACCCACCAGATCCGGCCCGACCAGTCCGGCACCACGGAGGTGACGGGGTCGCATGTGCCGCTGGGGTACAGGTTCGTCCAGCTCACGCAGTCGTGGGGGACGTGGGCCGTCAGGTCCCAGTCGTCGGTGACGACGAAGCGCCAGGTGCCGTCCGCGGCTTGCTCGTGGGCGAGGCGCACGATGTGCTGGCGGGAGTCGGCGAGGACGAGGCGGTCCTGTTCGTCGAGGTAGGAGTAGGCGCCGCCCGAGGTGTCCTTGAAGATCCGGGAGAAGTCGAGGCGGGTGAGGGCCTCGACGGTGGAGGGGCGCTGCGGCAGCTTGTACTCGGCGAGGGTGGCCAGGGTGTGCGGGTCGAGGAGTTTGACGAGGAAGCCGGTGAAGGTGCCGCAGACGGTGACGATGCGGCCCGCCTTGTCGAAGGTGACGTTGGCGCATTCGCCGCCGAGCGCGGCCATCTGCTCGCTGGTGACGGCGGGGTCCCGCCCGGCGGGCCCGGCCCAGGGGTAGGTGCCGCTGCCTCCGGCGTCGGCGTGCATGCCGCTGCGCCCGTTGGCGGCGAGGAAGGGGTGCTGGGCGGGGGCTCTGCCCGGCACCGGCTGCGGGGTGGCGGGGGCGCCCTCGTACTGCGTGACGAGCCGGTGGCCCGGCGCCTTGGGGATCTCGTCGGCCCGGGCGTCGGGCGACTGGACGGCGCCGAGGGCCACGAGGGTCGCAAGGAACACAGGCGCGGCCAGGGCGGCGCGGGCGAGGCTTCTTCGCTGCGGCATGGCCCGAAGCTAGGTTCAGCCGCTTGAAGTGTCCATGCTCGCACGGTGGTTGTTCACGAACCCGAAACGATCACGTGCCCGTGCCGCGCGTCATGGCTGGAGGCTGCTGACCAGTCCGGCGGTGGCGTTGAGGCCGTCGTTGATGGTCGGCGCGACGTTCGTGCCCGCGAGCAGGAACCCGAGCAGGACGCACACGAGGGCGTGCGAGAACTTCATGGCTCCGTTGCGCAGGAAGATCACCGCGACGATCAGGAGCAGCAGCACGATGGAAATGGACAGAGACACCGTCGAACCTCCTCCGCCACGCCGGCACCGTGGCTTGCGGCCGCAAGTGTGGCGCAGCGGAGGCCGTTCGGCGGTGTCTGACCTGTCCCCCGATCGGGTGTTGTATCTGGCTCACCCGTTATGGGCGTCGAGGAAACGCTCCAGTCCCGCGAGGTCGTCGGTGTTCAGGTGGTCGACGCGCGCGGCGAGCAGCTCGGTCCAGACGGCGTCGCGCGCGGGGCCCGGCAGATCGGGCGTGGCCCAGAACCGTACGCGCTGTCCGCGCTTGTGGGCCGCGGCGACGATGGAGCGCAGCTTGGTGCGCTCGGCGGCGGGGACCGGGCCGACGCCCTGCCAGGTGAAGTTCGTGGACCAGTTGTCGCTGATGAGCGGAATGAGGGACGCCGGGGCCGACGTGCCCAGGTCGGTGAGGCGGCCGTCGTAGAAGGCGCTGCGGGCGCGCTGGGCCTCCATCGGGGCGCGGGCGGCGCGGTCCCCGGAGACGACGGCGGTGACGGGCCCGGTGCGGACGCGGCCGTGGGCGTACGTCGTGAAGAGACCGCGATGGCGCCGCAGTTGTCGATCGAGTTCGAGGTAGGTGGCGGCGCCCTCGGTCTTGATGTCGATCAGCAGCTGGAACGGTATCCGCCAGCCGCGGTACACCGAGCCGTGCTGGGCCCTGACACGGGCGGCCAGCGGGGCGAGGTACAGCGATTCGAGCGTGCGGCCCGGGTCGAGGTCGACGGGGTCGTGCGCGACCAGCAGATCGCCGTCGACGAGGTAGATGTCGGCCTCGACGCTGTTGAACCGGTGGTCGAGCGCGTCGAAGAGGGGCCGCGGGTGGTCGTAGTCGTTGTGCGCGTGGGCCCGCAGCAACGGCCGCGGCCCCCGCTTCCCCTCCCCGGCATGAGCAAGCTGCGGCGTGGCAGCACCTGCGGCAAGCGCGGCGACGAACGTACCGAGGGCTCTGCGACGGGTGGTCGGGGCCATGTGTGCCTCCCATGTCGATCGGCTGGGGAAGAGCGGACACGGCGAGTATGGGGGGCGGGTGTCGCCAAGGGGCAGGGCTGAGGCGGGAGTTGGCCGGACTGCCGCCCTTGGTTCATCGGCGGGACATGCGGCGCGTGGGGCTGCGGAGCGCCCGGGCCGGGTTCAGTCGGTGCGTTCGGCGGCGCTGCGTTCGACGCAGAATTCATTGCCCTCCGGGTCGCGGAGGTGGCCGCAGCCCCGGCCATCGGGCGGCGGTGGTCCTCGTGCAGGGTGGCGCCGAGTGGCGAGCAGGCGCTCGACCTCCTCGTCGCGGGTGACGTCCTGGGGCTGGAGGTCCAGGTGCACGCGGTTCTTGACCGTCCGGGGGTCGTCGACCCGGATGAACAGCAGGTGGGCGGCGGGGCTCGCCACCAGCGCCTCCGGGTCGCCCGGGTGGTCGTCGTCGGCGAGGCTGCCGCCCAGCGCCTCGGCCCAGAACCGGCCCAGGGCGTAGGGGTCGGCGCAGTCGATGGTCACATGTCTGATCAGGGACGTCATGCGGGCCAATGGATCACGCGGCCCGACCCGCTGTCCAGGGTGCGGGCACAGCGGACAGCGGCCGGCGCCGGAGCGGCGGCCGCTGTCCCTGCCGGTGCCCGGCCGCCTCAGGCTCCGCGGGGCCGGAGGTCGACCAGCTCGGCCAGGTTCTCCCGGTGGTGGCCCGACGTGCCCAGGGCGATCGAATCCGCCTTGGCGCGCTTCAGGTACAGGTGGATCGGGTGCTCCCAGGTCATGCCGATGCCGCCGTGCAGCTGGAGCGCCTCCTCGGCGGCGCGGACCGCGACCGGCGCCGCGTACGCCTGGGCGACGGCGACCGCGAGATCGGCGTCGTCGGCGCCGGTGGCCAGCGCGTCGGCCGCGTTGCGGGCGGCGGCGCGGGTGTTGACGACCTCCAGCCAGAGCTGCGCGAGCCGGTGCTTGAGCGCCTGGAAGGAGCCGACGGGCCGGTTGAACTGGTTGCGGTCCCGCGTGTAGCGCACCGTCTCCGTCAGCAGCCAGTCGGCGAGGCCGAGTTGTTCCGAGACGAGCAGACCGGCACCGGCGCGCAGGGCCCGGTGGACGGCGGGGGCGGCGTCCGTGGTGAGGAGGCGGCCCGGCACGGCCTCGAACGTCACCGCCGCGAGCGGACGCGTGCGGTCGAAGGAGATCTGGGGCTCGACCGTGACGCCGGCGGCCGTGGCGTCCACCGCGTACAGCCCGTCCGGCGTCGGGACCAGGAACACATCGGCGGCCGTGGCGTCCGCCACCGCCGTGACGCGTCCGGCGAGCGCCCCGTCCGACACCCGTACGTCACTGAACTCCGCGCCCGGCGCCGCCGACAGGGGCACCGCGAGGGCGCCCACCGTGCGGCCGGACGCGAGGGAGGCGAGCAGCGTCCGCGCTTCGTCCGTGTCGCAGCCGAGCAGCGCCTCCGTCGCGATGACGGCGCTGGTCAGGTACGGGACGGGCGTGACGGCCCGGCCCAGCTCCTCCAGGACGACGGCGGCCTCGCGGTGCGTGGCGCCCTGGCCGCCGTTCTCCTCGGGGACGAGGAGGCCGGCGAGGCCCATGGACTCGGCGAGGTTCTTCCACAGGGCGCGGTCGTGCGGCTCGTCCGTCTCGACGCGGGCGAGGACGGTGGCGGCGTCGCTGTGGTCGGCGAGGAGGTCGCGGACGGCCGAGCGCAGCGCCTCCTCCTCCTCGGAGTACAGCAGATCGGGCTGGGTGCTCCGGGTACTCATCGGGCGAGGTCCTTCCAGGCGACGTCCTTGTCGGTGCGCGGCTCGGGCGGCAGGCCCAGGACGCGCTCGGCGACGATGTTCAGCAGGACCTCGCTCGTCCCGCCCTCGATGCTGTTGCCCTTGGCGCGGAGGTAGCGGTATCCGGCCTCGCGGCCCGCGAAGTCGACGATCTCGGGGCGCCGCAGCGTCCAGTCGTCGTACAACAGGCCCTCCTCGCCCAGGAGTTCGACCTCCAGGCCGCTGATCTCCTGGTTGAGGCGGGCGAAGCCGAGCTTCATCCCGGCACCCTCGGGCCCGGGATGGCCCGCGACGAGCTGCTGGCGCAACCGCTCACCGGTGAGCCTCGCCACCTCGGCGTCGACCCACAGCTTCACCAGGCGCTGGTGCAGGTCGGGCGTGCGCAGCTCGGGGCGCTCGCGCCACGTCCTGGCGACGATGCCGATGAGCCCGCCCTCGCGGGGGATGCGCATGCCGCCGATGGCGACGCGCTCGTTGTTGAGGGTGGTCTGGGCGACCTTCCAGCCGTCGCCGACCGCGCCGAGCCGGTGGGCGTCGGGGATCCGGACGTCGGTGAGGAACACCTCGTTGAACTCGGCCTCGCCGGTGATCTGGCGCAGCGGCCGGACCTCGACACCCGGGTCGGTCATGTCGCAGACGAAGTACGTGATGCCCCGGTGCTTGGGCACGTCCGGGTCGGTGCGGGCGATGAGGATGGCGAACCGGGCGTTGTGCGCGCCGGACGTCCACACCTTCTGCCCGTTGACGATCCAGTCGTCGCCGTCGCGGACGGCCCGGGTGCCGAGCGCGGCCAGGTCCGAACCGGCCCCGGGCTCGCTGAACAGCTGGCACCAGATCTCGTCGCCGACCCAGAGCGGCTTGAGGAAGCGCCGTTTCTGGTCGTCGGTGCCGTAGTGGAGGATGGTCGGGGCGGCCATGCCGAGGCCGATGCCGTTGCGCCGGGGCGCGTTGTCGGGGGCGCCCGCCGCCTCCAGCTCCGCGTCGACGACGGCCTGGAGCGCGCGCGGCACGCCGAGCCCGCCGAGCCCCTCCGGGTAGTGCACCCAGGCGAGCCCGGCGTCGAAGCGGGCGCTGAGGAAGTCCGCGCGGGGCGTCGTGGCGGGCGGGTGGGCGGCCAGGAACTCCTGGGTGAGGGTGCGCAGGCGCGCGGCGTCGGTGCTCATGCGGCGGCTCCTTCCGTACGCGCGTGGAGGCCCGGGACGACGACGACGCGGCCGGTCGTGACGCCGTCGGCGACGCGCTGGACGGCGGACGCCGCCTCCGTCAGGTCGACGCGCTCGCTGACCAGCGGCTTGATGGCGCCGCGCGCGGCCAGCTCGGTGAGCTGCCCGTGGCAGTGCGGGATCAGCTTCGGGTTCTTGGTGGCGTACAGGCCCCAGTGCAGGCCCATGATCGAGTAGTTCTTGACCAGGGCGTGGTTGAGCGCGGGGCTCGGGATGGTGCCGCTGGCGAAGCCGACGACGACGATCCGGCCCTCGAAGGCGACCGTCTTGGCCGACTGCGTGTACGCCTCGCCGCCCACGGGGTCGTAGATCACGTCGGCGCCGCGCCCGCCGGTGGCCTCCTTCACGGCGGCGATCACGTCCTCGCTCCGCCGGTCCACGATGACGTCGCAGCCCAGCTCGCGCGCGACCTTCGCCTTGTCGGGGCCTCCGACGACGCCGATGACCTTGGCGCCCGCGGCCTTGCCGAGCTGGACGGCGGCGCTGCCGACCCCGCCCGCGGCGGCGTGCACGAGCAGCGTCTCGCCCTCCTGGAGGTGCGCGCGCTGGTGCAGGCCGAACCAGCCGGTCTGGTAGCCGATGTGCAGCGCGGCGGTCTCGGCGTCGTCGAGCGCGTCGGGCGCGGGCAGCAGGGCGCGCGCGTCGGCGACGACGTACTCGGCGAGGCCGCCGTGCGGCAGCGCCGGGGTGGCGATGACGCGGCGCCCGTCCTCGGTCTCGCCGCAGATCTCCACGCCGGGCGTGAACGGCAGCGGGGGCCTGACCTGGTACTGGCCCTTGCAGAGCAGCGCGTCCGGGAAGTTGATGTTGGCGGCACGCACCTTGAGCAGGACCTGCCCGTCGCCGGGCACGGGGCGCTCGATCTCCTCGAGCCGCATCACCTCGCTCGGCTCACCGTTCTCGTGCACTTGCCATGCCTGCATGCGGGGCCTCCACGGACTGGCTACCAGGTTCACGTTCAGCCGCATACTAAGCGGTCGCTTGCCGCTTGGGAATGCCGATCGCGGAGGGAGGGGGCACGAAGTGCGCCCCTCAGGGGCGCGGGGAACGGCGCGCCCAGCCCCGACGGCGCCGCAGCCGCGCCCCGACAGCCCAGGGCAGACGCATCCGCGCCACCCCCGCACGCCCCGGCGATCAGTCACCCGCCCCGCCCCGCGAGGGCCGCGCCCGCACATGCATCCGCTCCCCCTGCGGCCCGAACAGGCTCAGGAATTCCGCGGGCCCGTCCGGCGTCGCCCCGAACCAGTGCGGCACCCGCGTGTCGAACTCGGCCGCCTCCCCGGGACCGAGGATCACGTCGTGCTCGCCGAGCACGAGCCGCAGCTTGCCCGAGAGCATGTAGATCCACTCGTACCCCTCGTGCGTCCGCGGATCGGGCTCGTCCGTCCGCGGCGGCTCGATGACCTTGTACGCCTGGAGCCCCCCGGGCTGACGGGTGAGCGGGATCATCGTCCGCCCGTGCCGCACGATCGGCTTCGCCCGCACCCGCGGGTCCCCGACGGGCGGGGCCCCGACCAGCTCGTCCAGCGGCACCTGGTGGGCGCGGGCGATCGGCAGGAGCAGCTCCAGGCTGGGCTTGCGCAGCCCCGCCTCCAGGCGGGAGAGCGTGCTGACCGAGATGCCGGTGGTCTCGGAGAGCCCGGAGAGCGTGGCGCCGCGCTCCTTGCGCAGGGCGCGCAGGCGCGGTCCGACGCCGCTGAGCACCGCGTCCATACCGGGTTCGGACGCCTCGTCCGTGGGCTGAGGAAGGTTCCGCTTCATTCTTCCATTGCAGTTTCGGCAAGTCTGTTTGTCAATACCGGACGTGCGGGTGCACCGTCGGGGCACGAGGACGCAACGCTCACAATCAGCACGAGGTGGTCATCATGGGCAATCGGCAGCACGCACGGGACGCGTACGACGTCGTGGTCGTCGGCGGAGGGACGGCGGGCCTCGCGGCCGCGCTGATCCTGGGCCGTTCGCGCCGCTCGGTCCTCGTCGTCGACGCGGGCGAGCCGCGCAACGCGCCCGCCGCCCACATGCACGGCTACCCCTCGCGCGACGGCATGGCGCCCGCCGAGTTCCTGGCCGAGGTGCGGCGCGAGGTCTCCGCGTACGGGGTGGAGCTCGTCCGGGACCGGGTGGTGGCCGCCGAGCCGGACGGGTCCGGTGAGTTCGACGCCGACCTGGAGGACGGCGGCCGGGTGCACGCCCGCCGGCTCGTGATCGCCACCGGCCTCGCCGACGAGCTGCCGGACCTTCCCGGCGTCGCCGAGCGGTGGGGCGCCGACGTGATCCACTGCCCGTACTGCCACGGCTGGGAGGTGCGGGACGAGGCGATCGGCGTCCTGTACGCGCAGGCGTCCGGCATCCACCAGGCCCTCATGTTCAGCCGCCTCTCGGACGACGTGACCCTGTTCCTGGACGGCGCCGACGAGGACGAGCTGCCCGACGCCGACTGGCAGCTCCTCGCGGCGGCGGGCGTCAGTGTGGTCACCGGCAAGCTCGACGGGCTCGTGGTGACCGACGGCGCGCTGAGCGGGGTCCGGCTCGCCGACGGGCGGGAGTTCGCGCGCTCGGTGTTCGTCGTGGCACCGCGCATGGTCCCGCGCGACGCCCTGCTCCGCGCACTCGGCGCCCGCACCAAGGAGACCCCGGCGGGACCGTTCGTCGACGTGGACCCGGCGGGGCAGACCAGCGTCCCCGGCGTCTACGCGGTCGGCAACGCGGCGGGCGCCGCCGAACAGGTGGTCAACGCGGCGAGCGCCGGCTACCGGGCCGGGGCCACCCTCAACGCCGAACTCCTCCACACCGACCTGGAGCGCGTGGCGGAGCGCCGCCGCGGCGGCGTCTTCTCCCCGGAGGGCGAACGCGCGGTGGCGCGGGCCCGCGAGGCACGCGGGGCGTGAGGTCTCCGAGCGGTTCGCGTGCGGACACGGTGCCTTGAGCGGCCTGGGCGCCGAGCCGAGCGCCGGGCAGCACAAGTCGTCCGCCGGCATGGCTAGTTGCGCCCCTGGGCGCTATTCATGCCCGCATGACGACTCCCGGCGTACCGCGCGGTCTGCCCGCTCCTCCCCCGCTCGGCGCCGCCGCGCTGCCGCCCGGGACCTACGACGGCCGGCTCGTCCTGGTGACCGGTGGCGGCACGGGGCTCGGCCGGGCGATCGCCACGGAGTTCGCCCGGCTCGGCGCCGCCGTCCTGATCGCGAGCCGGGAAACGGATCATCTGGCGCCCGCGCGAACGGAGTTGGCGGGCATCGAGGGCGCGGGCCCGGTCACTTCGGCGGTCTGCGACATCCGGGACGCGGACCGCGTCGCCGAGGTCTTTGACGCGGCTGTGGCGGCTCACGGCCGCGTCCCGGACGTGCTGGTGAACAACGCCGCCGCCAACTTCCCCGTCCCGGCCGAGGACCTGTCGCCGAACGGCTGGCGCGCCGTCGTCGACACCACGCTCACGGGGACGTTCCTGATGACGCGCGAGTTCGGCCGCCGCCACCTCGCCGCGGGCACCCCGGGCTCGGTGCTCGCCGTCGGCGCCTCCTACGCGTGGACGGGCGGGCCCGGCTTCGCGCACAGCGCGGCGGCGAAGGCGGGCGTCAAGAGCCTCGTGGAGACACTGGCCGTGGAGTGGGGCCCGTACGGCATCCAGGTCAACGGCCTGGTGCCGGGTCTCATGCCGCACGGGGACATGACACCCGACATCCGGGCCGGTCTCGACGCCGGTTCCGGCCACGCCGGGGACCTCGGCGCCCGGCAGCCCGCGCTCCGGACGGGCGCGCCGCGCGAGCTGGGCTGGGCCGCGACCTTCCTCGCCTCCCCCTACGCGCGCTTCATCAGCGGGCACACGCTGGTGGTGGACGGCGCCAACTGGCAGCGGCGCACCCTCGTGAACCCGCCCGTGACGCCGGTGCGCGAGCAATTGGGGCGCGGCCCGTTCGAGGCCGGGTGAGGCGCGGGGTTCAGCGGATCCGCTGCCCGTACACGCGGTCCACCGCCATCTCCATCAGCACCCGGCGGTCGGAGACCATCACCGCCCGGTACTCGTCCCAGTCCGGGTGCTCGCCCGCGGCCTTGCGGTAGTAGGCGACCAGCGCCTCGACCTCGGGCCCGTGCGGGTCGGTGCCGGGCCCGGTGAGCTTCACCGCGCCCTCGGCGGTGGCCCAGGCCCCGGCGTCGGGGGCGGTGACCTCCAGCGCGGCGCGCGGATCGCGGCGCAGATTGGCCGTCTTGGCGCGGCCCTCGGTCATGGACACGTACAAAGTCTCGGTCGCGCGGTCGTAGAACGGGGTGACGGGCGACAGTTGCGGGCGGCCGTCGGACTTGATCGTGGCGAGGACGCCGAGACGGCTCTCGGCGAGCAGGGAGCGCGGGTCGAAGGGTGCGGTGGTCATGGTCACCTCTCCAGCGGGCGGGGCGCGGGCCCCGCGGATACGACGCGATGTGCTGTGCCCATCCTGACCCACGCGGGAACCCCGTGCGGGGCGGACTCACGCGCCCCTGAACTCCGGTGGCCTGCGGTCCGCCTTCGCGGCGAAGCCTTCCGCCGCGTCGTCGGACGTGAGCGTGAGCGCGGCGCTGGCGGCCACCCGGTCCAGGGCAGCGTCGAGGCCCTGGTCGGCGTACGCGTCGATGTCCCGTTTGACGGACTGCACGGCGAGCGGCGCGTTCGCGGCGATCTCGGCGGCCACCGCGGAGGCGGCGTCCTCCAGATCCGCGACAGGTACCACCTGTTGCAGCAGGTGCAGCCGGTACGCGGTCTCCGCGTCGATCCGGCGCCCGGTCAGCGCCAGGAACTTCGCCCAGCCCGCCCCCGCCTCCCGCGCGATCCGCAGGTCCCCGCCCGCGTCGACGGCGACCCCCAACCCCGCCTCGGGCAGCGCGAACACGGCGTCGTCGGCCGCGATCCGTACGTCGGCCAGGAGCGCCAGCTCGAACCCGAAGCCCAGGCAGTACCCCTGCACGGCCGCGACGACGGGCTGCGGCAGCCGGGCGAACGCGGCGAACCGCTCGTGCGCCCAGCGGACACCCTCGTAGTAGGCGCGGCTGCGCGCGGAGCCGCTCGCGCCGTCGATGGCGCCGCCGGGCGCGCCCACGTCGATGCCCGCGCAGAAGGCGCGGCCCTCGGCGCGCAGCAGCACGACGCGGATCCGGTCGTCGAACCGGATCCGGTCGGCCATGACGCCGAGCTGCCGGGTCGACTCCCAGCTCCACGCGTTCAGCTTGGCGGGACGGCAGAGCGTGAGCACGCCGACGCCCCCCTCCCCCACGTCCAGGCGCAGCCGCCGCTCCGCACCGTCCGGGATCCGGGTGTCGGTGGTGTCGATCATGGAGCCTCCCTCTTCGGTAGACAGCGTCTACTAAACTCCGGTAGACAGTGTCTATGCAACAGGAGAGCAGCGGCGGCAGCCTGCGGGACCGCCTCATCGACACCGGCGTGGCGCTCGTCGACGCCGAGGGCGCGGCGGCGCTGTCCCTGCGCGAGATCGCCCGCAGGGCGGGCGTCTCGCACGGCGCGCCCCGCCGCCACTTCCCCACCCACCTGGAGCTGCTGTCGGCGATCGCGCGACGCGGTTTCGAGGAGCTGGGCGCGCGGGCGACGGAGACCGTGCGCGCCGGCGACGCGGACGACCCGCGCGCCCGGCTCGCCGACCTCGCCCGCGTCTACCTGGACTTCGCCCGCCACCACCAGGGCATGTACGAGCTGATGTTCCGCCACGACATCCTGGAGAGCGGCGGTCTTGGGCTGCGCGACACGAGCCTGCCGCTCTTCCGCATGTGGGCCACTCTGGTGGCGCAGGTCCGCCCGGACGCCGAACCGGCGGTCGTGGCGGGCGCGTTGTGGGCGAACCTGCACGGCCTCGCCCAGCTCTGGCGCTGGGGAAGCCTGCAGCTCGCGGTGGGCGGCGACTCGATCGAGCCCCTCCTCACCTCGGTGCTCGACGCCCATCTCGGGGCGGTGGCGCCGTGAGCGTGCTGTCGTACCGCCGTGTCACGCTCGCCGGCAGCGTCGTCGGGGCGGTGCTCGTCGCCCTCGACGGTACGGTCCTGACGGTCGCCCGTCCCGAACTCCAACGCGACCTGGGAGCGTCGCTCGCCGAGGCCCAGTGGACGAGTACGGGCTATCTGATCGCGGTCGCGTCGCTCCTGGTCCTCGCGGGGCGGCTCGGCGACCGGTACGGGCACCGGCGGCTCTTCGCCCTCGGCATGCTCGGCTTCGCCGCCACGTCGGCGGCGATCGGGTGCGCGCCCGGCATCGGATCGGTCGTCGCGCTCCGTGTCGTGCAGGGTGTGTGCGGCGCGCTGCTCCAGCCCGCGACCCTCGGCATGTTGCGGGCGGCGTACCCGCCGGACGAGCTGGGCATGCCCATCGCCCTGCGCACGAGCGCGATCGGCGTCTCGGCCGCCGCGGGCCCGCTGATCGGCGGCGTCCTGACGGCGCAGTTCGGCTGGCGGTCGGTGTTCTTCCTGGGGGTGCTGCCCGCGGTGGTGATCGCGGTCCTCGTCCTGCGCGCACGGGAACCCGGGATGCCCTCGGTGCCGGAGACGCCGCCGGTGTCAGGGGCGTCGGCGGCGTCGCGGCCGGTGGGTCTGGACCCGGCCGGGGCGGCGCTGCTCGGGGTGGCGCTCGCGTGTCTCGTCACGGCGCTGGTCACCTTGCCCGACGCGGGCCGCTCGGCGGTCACGGTCCTGACGACGGCCGGGGCGATCGCCGCGACCGTCTGCCTCGTCCGGCACGAGCGCCGCGCCCCGGACCCGCTGCTGCCGCCGTCGGCCGTCGCGTCACCCGTGGTCGTGGCGGCGCTCGGCATCCTGCTCGCCGCGTCGGCCGCGCTGATGGGGGCTTTGTTCGTGGCCTCGTACTTCCTCCAGGACGTGCTGGGGCTCGGCGCGTTCGACACGGCCCTGTTCATGCTGCCCGCCGCGCTGTGCATGGTGCTCGCGGCGCCGCTGAGCGCGGTGCTGCTGCGGCGTCTCGGGGCGCGGGCGACGACCGGGGCGGGGATGGCCCTGATGACGGTCGGCGTCTTCGTCTTCGGGCGCCTCGACGCGACGGCCACGGCGCTGCCGGTGGGGGCCTGCGCGGTCGCCATGGGCACGGGTTTCGGCACCGTCATGGTCACCGCGACGGAGGTCCTCGTCCGCCGGGCCGCGCCCGACGAGGCCGGGGTGGCGGGCGGGCTGCAGCAGACGGCGATGAACGTCGGCCCGACGCTCGGGACGGCCGTCGCCACGACGCTGCTCGTGTCCGGCCGGGACCTGACCGCGTCGATGGGCCCGACGCTCACCGTCCTCGCGGTCCTGACCTGCGCGGGCGCGATCGCCGCGGTGCGACTGCCCGGCGCGGGCCCCCTACGCGTCGAGTCAGGGGCCCGAATGAAGCCCGATGAGGGCCGATGAGGGCCGATGAAGGGCCCGGTACATCAGTGCGCGATGGAGTCGATCAGCTCGCGCGCGCCCTGCCGCAGCAGCGCCACCGCCACGGACATGCCCAGCGTCGCGGGGTCCAGCGGCCCGGCCCACTCCTGGGCGTTGAGCACGCGCTTCCCGTCCGGTGTGAACACGCAGGCGCGCAGGGACAGGTCGCCGCTGCGCTCCGCGCGCGCGTAGCCGGCGACCGGCGAGTTGCAGTGCCCCTGCAGGACGTGCAGGAACATGCGCTCGGCGGTCGCCTCCCGCCAGGTCTCCCGGTGGCCGAGCCCGCTCACCGCCTCCAGGGTCGCCTCGTCGTCGGCGCGGCACTGCAGGGCGAGGATGCCGGCGCCGATCGGCGGACACATGGTCTCCGGCGACAGGATGTCGGTCATGAGGTCAGGGCGGCCGATCCGTTCGAGCCCCGACACGGCGAGGAGCAGCGCGTCCGCGTCGCCCGCGGCGAGCTTCTCCAGCCTGCGGTTGGCGTTGCCGCGCATCGGGACGCAGGTCAAGTGCGGATGGCTGGCGGCCAGTTGGGCGACGCGGCGGACCGAGGACGTGCCGATGCGGGTGCCCTCGGGCAGCTCGTCCAGGGTGCGGCCCCGCGGGTCGATCAGCGCGTCGCGCACGTCGTCGCGCTTCAGGTACGCGCCGAACGTGCACCCCTCCGGCAGCGGCCGGTCCGCCGGGATGTCCTTGAGGCAGTGCACGGCGAGGTCGGCGCGGTGGTCGAGCAGCGCCTGGTCGACCTCCTTGGTGAAGGCGCCCTTGCCGCCGAGCGCGGCGAGATCGCCCATCCACTTGTCGCCGCTCGTGGTGACGGGGACGACCTCCGTGCGCACGCCCGGGTGCAGCGCGGCGAGTTCGGCGCGGACCCGCTCGACCTGGGCGAGGGCCATCGGCGAGGAACGGGAGACGATACGGATCAGCTCGGGAACCATTCGGACACCATAGTGCTTGCGCCGCCCCGCATGAACGAGATCGCGGACGAGGCGGAAGCGCGGCTCCTGGAGCGGGGGTCCCGTCCGGCGACGGTGCGGGGGGCGACGGATGGCAGGTCGGTCACCGACATCGCGCGCGAGGTGGTGGCCGCGACGGGCTGGACCGGGCGCGGGTCCTAGACGGCGGTGCCGA